>NZ_JBIVUX010000022.1:0-1418 GCF_044757385.1 Streptomyces sp. NPDC091282 | reverse complement strand
AGTGCTCGTAACACGATCATGCAGCCCAGCCCCAGCAGTCCTGTCGTGGTGGAGCGTGGGAGCGTGGCCCTGGATCATGGGCGACGGCTTGCGTGGGGAAGAGGGGCTGGATGAGCGTGATGTGGGCGGCGACGTCGCCGGAGTCTGGAATGTTCCATCCGAATGAAAGACGTTCAGGGGTGAAGGATCTGTCAGATCACTTCAACGACCTGCGTTCCTGTGGCCAGGGGTACCTCGAGGTTCGGTCGCCGGACAGGGAGTTCCCGGTGCTGATCCTGGCCTTCCGAGCTAATCACGCGGTCGTCCACCTGATGAGTGACACCGATCGGATGTCTCTGCTCGTAGGAGACGGCACCGTCCCCTCGGGTGCCGAGGTCGACGTCCCGATCATGAACGACCTCGCCGTGTTCACGGGCAACTTTGTCCTGGATACCGATCGGGCGTGGGAGATGGTGCACGACTTCACGCAGACGTGGGCGGCCGGCCCCCTGGGTAAGTGGTGTGAGTTGTAGCCAAAAGCTCGTGACACGATCATGACCGGTACTTCTTCAGTCGCCTCCAGCAGATGAGTCCGCAGGCCAAGGAGACAAAGGCGTCGTGGAGTTCGGTTCGGCGTTCCCAGCGGACGGCGAGGCGTTTGAACTGGTGGAGCAGGGCGAAGGTCTGCTCCACGACGTAGCGGAGCTTGCCCAGGCCCTTGATGTTCGGGGCGCCCTTGCGGGAGATCACTGGCAGAATCCGGCGCTTGCGCAGCTCCTCGCGGTTGGGGTTGGAGTCGTATCCCTTGTCCCCGAGCAGCGAGTCGGGGCGGCGGCGTGGCCGGCCGGGACGCCCGGCCGTCGGCGGGATGCCGTCGACCAGGGCGAGGGTCTGGGTGACGTCGTTGACGTTCGCCGCGGTGGTGATGACCTTGAGCGGGGTGCCGCGTCCGTCGCAGATCAAGTGGTGCTTGCTGCCTGTCTTCCGGCGGTCGACCGGCGACGGACCGGTGTCGGCTCCCCCTTTTTCGCACGGACGTGGGAACCATCCACACACGCACGGGACCAGTCGAGTTCGCCGGCCGCGTTCAACTCGGCGAGCAGAACGCGGTGCAGCTGGTCGAAGACGCCGGCCTGCTGCCAGCGACCCAGGCGGCGCCAGCAGGTCTGTCCCGAGCCGAACCCCAGCTCCAGGGGGAGGAGTTGCCAGGCTATGTCGTTGTGGAGCACGTAAAGAACGCCCTGCAGACACAGCCGGTCAGCCACAGGCCGCGGACCCGGCGACTTCTCCGGCCACGGCGGAAGCAACGGCTCGATCAGCGCCCACAAGTCGTCGTCCACGATCCACGGCCGAGTACTCACACATCACGAACGGCCGAATCAGCACACCAGTCACGCCCCACCAGGACGTTTCAACAAGATCGTGTTACGAGCTCGTAG
>NZ_JBIVUX010000021.1:3194-4793 GCF_044757385.1 Streptomyces sp. NPDC091282 | reverse complement strand
GTTCGGCGGTGTCCTACTCTCCCACAGGGTCCCCCCTGCAGTACCATCGGCGCTGTAAGGCTTAGCTTCCGGGTTCGGAATGTAACCGGGCGTTTCCCTCACGCTATGACCACCGAAACACTATGAAACTGTTCAGCCGCACCATACCGTGACCATGGCATGGGGCCGTTCGTGGTTTCAGAACCAACACAGTGGACGCGAGCAACTGAGGACAAGCCCTCGGCCTATTAGTACCGGTCACCTCCACACCTCACGGTGCTTCCAGATCCGGCCTATCAACCCAGTCGTCTACTGGGAGCCTTACCCCATCAAGTGGGTGGGAGTCCTCATCTCGAAGCAGGCTTCCCGCTTAGATGCTTTCAGCGGTTATCCCTCCCGAACGTAGCCAACCAGCCATGCCCTTGGCAGAACAACTGGCACACCAGAGGTTCGTCCGTCCCGGTCCTCTCGTACTAGGGACAGCCCTTCTCAAGACTCCTACGCGCACAGCGGATAGGGACCGAACTGTCTCACGACGTTCTAAACCCAGCTCGCGTACCGCTTTAATGGGCGAACAGCCCAACCCTTGGGACCGACTCCAGCCCCAGGATGCGACGAGCCGACATCGAGGTGCCAAACCATCCCGTCGATATGGACTCTTGGGGAAGATCAGCCTGTTATCCCCGGGGTACCTTTTATCCGTTGAGCGACGGCGCTTCCACAAGCCACCGCCGGATCACTAGTCCCGACTTTCGTCCCTGCTCGACCCGTCGGTCTCACAGTCAAGCTCCCTTGTGCACTTACACTCAACACCTGATTGCCAACCAGGCTGAGGGAACCTTTGGGCGCCTCCGTTACTCTTTAGGAGGCAACCGCCCCAGTTAAACTACCCATCAGACACTGTCCCCCACCCGGATCACGGGCGCGGGTTAGACATCCAGCACGACCAGACTGGTATTTCAACGACGACTCCCCCTGAACTGGCGTCCAGAGTTCAAAGTCTCCCAGCTATCCTACACAAGCCGAACCGAACACCAATATCAAACTGTAGTAAAGGTCCCGGGGTCTTTCCGTCCTGCTGCGCGAAACGAGCATCTTTACTCGTAGTGCAATTTCACCGGGCCTATGGTTGAGACAGTCGAGAAGTCGTTACGCCATTCGTGCAGGTCGGAACTTACCCGACAAGGAATTTCGCTACCTTAGGATGGTTATAGTTACCACCGCCGTTTACTGGCGCTTAAGTTCTCAGCTTCGCCCTGACGAATCAGAGCTAACCGGTCCCCTTAACGTTCCAGCACCGGGCAGGCGTCAGTCCGTATACATCGCCTTACGGCTTCGCACGGACCTGTGTTTTTAGTAAACAGTCGCTTCTCGCTGGTCTCTGCGGCCACCCCCAGCTCACGGAGTAAATCCGGTCACCAGACGTGGCCCCCCTTCTCCCGAAGTTACGGGGGCATTTTGCCGAGTTCCTTAACCATAGTTCACCCGAACGCCTCGGTATTCTCTACCTGACCACCTGAGTCGGTTTAGGGTACGGGCCGCCATGAAACTCGCTAGAGGCTTTTCTCGACAGCATAGGATCATCCACTTCACCACAATCGGCTCGGCATCAGGTCTCAC
>NZ_JBIVUX010000021.1:1437-3097 GCF_044757385.1 Streptomyces sp. NPDC091282 | reverse complement strand
GATGTTTGACGCTTCACAGCGGGTACCGGAATATCAACCGGTTATCCATCGACTACGCCTGTCGGCCTCGCCTTAGGTCCCGACTTACCCTGGGCAGATCAGCTTGACCCAGGAACCCTTAGTCAATCGGCGCACACGTTTCCCACGTGTGAATCGCTACTCATGCCTGCATTCTCACTCGTGAACCGTCCACAACTGCCTTCCGGCGCTGCTTCACCCGGCACACGACGCTCCCCTACCCATCACAGCCTCCGTTGGGAGTCATGCTGCAATGACACGACTTCGGCGGTACGCTTGAGCCCCGCTACATTGTCGGCGCGGAATCACTAGACCAGTGAGCTATTACGCACTCTTTCAAGGGTGGCTGCTTCTAAGCCAACCTCCTGGTTGTCTGTGCGACTCCACATCCTTTCCCACTTAGCGTACGCTTAGGGGCCTTAGTCGATGCTCTGGGCTGTTTCCCTCTCGACCATGGAGCTTATCCCCCACAGTCTCACTGCCGCGCTCTCACTTACCGGCATTCGGAGTTTGGCTAAGGTCAGTAACCCGGTAGGGCCCATCGCCTATCCAGTGCTCTACCTCCGGCAAGAAACACACGACGCTGCACCTAAATGCATTTCGGGGAGAACCAGCTATCACGGAGTTTGATTGGCCTTTCACCCCTAACCACAGGTCATCCCCCAGGTTTTCAACCCTGGTGGGTTCGGTCCTCCACGAAGTCTTACCTCCGCTTCAACCTGCCCATGGCTAGATCACTCCGCTTCGGGTCTTGAGCGCGCTACTATATCGCCCTATTCGGACTCGCTTTCGCTACGGCTTCCCCACACGGGTTAACCTCGCAACACACCGCAAACTCGCAGGCTCATTCTTCAAAAGGCACGCAGTCACACCACAAGGATGCTCCCACGGCTTGTAGGCACACGGTTTCAGGTACTATTTCACTCCCCTCCCGGGGTACTTTTCACCATTCCCTCACGGTACTATCCGCTATCGGTCACCAGGGAATATTTAGGCTTAGCGGGTGGTCCCGCCAGATTCACACGGGATTTCTCGGGCCCCGTGCTACTTGGGTGTCTCTCAAACGAGCCGCTAATGTTTCAGCTACGGGGGTCTTACCCTCTACGCCGGACCTTTCGCATGTCCTTCGCCTACATCAACGGTTTCTGACTCGTCTCACGGCCGGCAGACCGTAAAAGAGAGATCCCACAACCCCGTATACGCAACCCCTGCCGGGTCTCACACGCATACGGTTTGGCCTCATCCGGTTTCGCTCGCCACTACTCCCGGAATCACGGTTGTTTTCTCTTCCTGAGGGTACTGAGATGTTTCACTTCCCCTCGTTCCCTCCACACTGCCTATGTGTTCAGCAGCGGGTGACAGCCCATGACGACTGCCGGGTTTCCCCATTCGGAAACCCCCGGATCAAAGCCTGGTTGACGACTCCCCGGGGACTATCGCGGCCTCCCACGTCCTTCATCGGTTCCTGGTGCCAAGGCATCCACCGTGCGCCCTTAAAAACTTGGCCACAGATGCTCGCGTCCACTGTGCAGTTCTCAAACAACGACCAGCCACCCGTCACACATCACTTACGCGATGCTTCACCGGGGCCGGCATCAGAGGGAGTTCATTCCCTCAGACACCCAACAGCGTGCCCGACACC
>NZ_JBIVUX010000020.1:0-22816 GCF_044757385.1 Streptomyces sp. NPDC091282 | reverse complement strand
CGGTTGCGCAGCCCTTGGACCTGCTGTTGTTCAACGCCACCGACGATGCTTACGGCGCCCATGTAGGAGGCTGGGTGAAGGAGGGGCGAGTACTGCACCTGTGTGCGGAGGAAAGGCACCCGGTGGTCTGGGAGATGACCGAGTTCGCGAAACGGCAGCGTTACCGACTTCGGCTCGGTGAGGTGACTTTCGCTGAACTTCATGATGTTGGCTTCGTGCGGGCGGTGTGATTCCTGACCCGCTTGTCACGGTGCCGGTCCGACGCGTCATGCTTCGGACCGCCGCTCTGCGCTACTCCCACCTCACGAAGGCATCTCTGCCGGTGCCGGTCAGGTGAGGTGTTACCGGATCGGCATAACTGGGCAGGCGGATCTGCGTCCCCTCGCTCAGGGCAACGAGAAGGTCCCGGAACATGTGCGACAGGCTGTCCCACACCTTGACCGGACCCTCCGTTTCCCCGGCGTGCAGGCCGTACAGCACGTTCCCGAACCGGCCTCCCTCACGGTGGTCGATGATGAGCTTGCCTCCGGTGATGTCCGTGGCGATCGGGACCCACCGGACGTGGAACAGGTACCCGTAGACTCCGTCGTAGATGTCCCGCAGGCCGGGGTCTTGCGACTCGTTCTCGTCGACCCATTCGGCTATTGCTTCCTCCATCGTTCGTTGACCGGCACTCATCCCCTCGGCGCCGCTTAGGATCAACCCTTCGGGGAGGATCACGCCGGGTCCGCCATGGCCCTTCGTGGCGGTGAGGCCGTCGTGACGTCCCAGCCACGTGACCAGATCGGGGTGCAGGGGGAACCGACGGTCGGCGATGGCGTCGATGTCGTCCCGCAAGGCGGGTGGGTTCAGAAGGGCATGGTCCGCGGGAGCGTTGGCCTCCAGCCAGGCATCGATCCGGGCGAGGACAACATGAAGATCGTCGGTCATATGACAAGGCTAAGAGTCGCGGTGGCGCTGCCATGCACTGACGGTGCCTGCGGATGGCGACACTGGATTCAGCTCGGCAGGTTGACTTTGGATCGTCGGAAGTCAGGCCGGTGCCCGCTATGAAGCCGTCGAGGATGCCGTGCCGGTACTGAAGTCGTCTGGAGCGGTTTCGGATGTGTGACAGATCCGCTGTTGATCACTGAGAGTGTGGCAAGGGCCGTGGTGCGGTGGTGTTCAGTGGTTGGTTGGTTTGGGAGTCGGTGCGGGTTCCTCGGCCGGGGTGGGGCAGTGCTGATGATCTTCTGCCGGGGCCGGAGGTGCTGCTGCCGCTTCTGGATCTGCCTGCCAGGCTTCACGGGGCCTGTCAGGGCGGTGTACTTGCACGGACTTCAGGAGTTGGGTGTGTTGGTGGCGACTCAGCCTCGTGAGTGTGTGGTCCGGGCGGCATGGAAGCAGATGCGGAGACTGGCTGTTGAGACCGGGCTGGCGAAGTACGTTGAGGTTCGGGCGGTCCTGGATGGGCTCGAGCGGGGGGAGGCTGTGTTGCCGCCGGATCGGTCGGGACCGCTGGTGCAGCGGCTGCGGGCACTGATCGTGCAGTCCGATGCTCACCGGGACGACTTCCGTAGGTGGGCGGTGGAGAAAATGGTGTGCGCGGTGTGGGGTTCGCCGCACCGGGCGGTGTACGAGATTGCGACCACCCGCCGCCGTCTGAGTGTCGACTGGCGCGCGGAGTTGCTTGCCGACCTCGGTAACCCGCCGGTGCCGCCTATGCCGGACGGCCGTTTCTGGGGGGCTCTGCGCAACCCTGACGTCGACTCCCGCTCGTACGCGGCCCGTTACGCCTAGGGCCAGGACTGATCTCGGCGACGGCTGAGGTGTTCGTGTGGGTGCTTCACCTGGTGGACCCGCGCTGGGTGAAGCACTCAGCCACACTGCCGCGGCCTGTGCCGGTTGGCTGCCGGTGTTGCCGGTGTTGCCGGTGTTGTTTGGCGTTTCGGCCTGTCCGGCGTGCGTGTGGCATCAGAGGTGAGGGCGTCGGGCTCCAGGCTGTGAGCGTCGCGGTGAGGGCCCACGCCCATGGAGGCCGGTGTCGGCGAGTGGACGGTGGGGGTCACTTCTTCCGGCAGGTCGGCGGCGAGACCCGCGACCGTTTCGAGTCGGTCTTCAGGAAGCTTGCGACCTGTATCTGCAGACAGCTCGCGGCCCTCGGAGTTCGTGTCCCGGGGTTCGTGTCGCGTATCCCGGGGTTCGTGTCCCGGGGTTCGTGTCGCGTATCCCGGGGTTCGTGTCCCGGGGGTCGGGGTTCGTGTCCTGGGGTTCGTGTCTCGGTTCACCGGCCGTTCAGGGCCGTCGGCGGGTTCGTCACATGGAGCCAGAGCCGGGTTGCGCGAGGCAGGCCGGGCGTGTCCCGGTAGGGGGACAGGGGGCGGGGTGGCTTTCGAGTTCCGGAGTTTTCCCGGGCCCGGATTCAGCCGACGGCTCCTCAGCCGACGGCTCCTTGGAACGTTTTCGCTACGGCCTGTACCAGCCGGTCTGCGTACTCGCGCTCGGCTTCCCGGAATTGCGGGTAGTCGGTGGCGAAGTGGTTCCACTCCACGTACCCGACCGCTTCCGCCACGTCCTCGAGCAGGATCTTTTCGCGGGACGGATACGGCCACTCGCCCGACAGCCGGAATACCTCGTGCAGCAGCTCGTAACGGAGCGGATGGCGCTCGGCCAGGAGTACGGCGTCGTACAGGTCCTTGCCCTGTGCGTGCATGTCGTTGATCAGCCACATCAGCTTCCAGGCCAGGGACAGTTCCGGCGTGGCCGCCTGTACGACCGTACCGCCCGGCAGTTCTGCGGGCTCGGGTGCTTTGGGCAGTTGCTCGTTGAATACGAAGTCGAGCTGGACATGGCCGCCCGGCAGCCCGGGTGAGACCCATGGCAGGACCATGCGGCAGCCCGGTACCCGGTCGTAGGTCCAGATGTCCTCGACGACCGCGCCCCGCGCGGGGATTCCCACCTGGCCTGCGCGTGTGTCGGCCAGCGTCTGGGCGGCTGCGGCGATTCCGCGCAGCATCTCATCCGTACGGCCGTCGTCGATCCGCCAGGTGGGAGGGACGACGACGAAGTCCAGGTCGCCGGGCTCGCGGGCGGTGTCCGGGAACCAGACCGACATCAGCACGCTGCCTCTCAGCACCAGTGCGTCGGCCCACTGCGAGGCGGCGATCGCGTCCAGCACCAGGTGCAGGGCCCGGCGTCGGGCCGCCCGCCACGTTTCGCCGCGCGCCGGGTCTGCGAACCGCGGGTCACTCGCGCGGTAGGCGTTTTGGTGGTGCTTCAGCGACGGGTCGAAGACGGGACGCTGCACCACGTCGTCCCCCGGCACCCACTGCAGTGTCTTCGGCAGGTCCTCGGCCGTGCGGGTGGCCTCGTCCAGCGGTTTTCGGGGCAGCTCGGTGCTCCACGGGCCGAACCCCTCCCACGCCGTTCCGCTCATGTCCGTGCTCCCACAGGCTCCTCGATCCAGCCGTCGTCCACGGACAGGTCACTGTCGTGGAGTACGAACTCCCGCTCCACGTCCAGCACCACGAACCCGCCCAGCTCCGTCAGCAGCCGCTCCAGGGCCCGCCCCGCGCCGCCGGCGCCCACCGCGCGGCACCGCTGCGTCACAAACCGCTCGTGCCGTGCACCGGCCCGCACCCGCACAGCGTTCCACGACAGATGGGCGCCGTGCGGCACCACCCGGGCAGCGAGCGCGGCCAGGTCGGTGTCCGCGTCGAGCAGCAGCTTCACATGGTGCTCGAAGTACCGTTCGTCGTCCCCGTCGAGCCGAGCTGGTACCTCCGCGGCCCACGGCGCGGACTCGGTCTTCACCCGTACCGGCTCGAAGCCGTCCGCACGAAGCCTCGCGACGATGTGCCGCACTTGCTCGGCCTGCTCCGCGGACGACGAGGAACCGGACAGTGTGAGCATGGGCTGATCGCGCATCCGGCCGCGCGCCAGCACGAGGTGTGTCAGCTTCAGACCAGCCGAGGCCGCCCACCGCTGCAGCCGCGCCCACTCGTCGGGGTCGGCACAGCGGACCGTCACATGCGATTCGTACAGGGAAGCGGACACCCGCGGATCCTGCCAGACCCCGGCCGCTCGCGCCCACTCCAAATCCGGTGCGGCGAGCGCGGCGAGTCTGTCGGCGGTGAGCTTCGCACGGTTCCCCTTCTGATGCATGGTCCAGACCCCGAGCTTGGACGGCGTGTTCCAGCAGCGGGGGAACGCGGATCGACGGCGCCGGCCAGAGCCCCGGCGACCGGCACTATCCCCGAGCCGGCCAGACCTGCCTGTGCGGCGACCGACGCCGGGAGCGAAGCCGGCCGGCTGCGCGCCGGCGTCCTCCGCGGCCGTCTGAGTCTCCCGGGCCGACCGCACCTCGTGCCCGCGCGGGCGCAGCATTGCCGGCAGCTGGTCGAACCGACGCGGCTCCAGATCCCGGAGGCCGAGCCGGCCGCCGATCCCGGCCATCGCCTTCACGCGCTGTGCTCACTCGCGTCGAGACACACCGCAACCGGGCCCCGTTCACGGGTGACCGCCTCCCACCGCCGCAGCAGCGACGTCTCGCCCACACCGGCGTTGCCCCGCGGGCGCCGCCGCACACGGAACGAAGAACTGGTAGTCATCGTCCAACGGATCCCGGGCAAGGTTCCCCGGAACGCGTTCAGCTCGCCGCGCCGATCCACGAGCCGATCCGGCGGCGCCGCCGGGTCAACTCCTGCCGTGACGGTCGCTGTTCTGGCATCCCGCACTCGGGCCACCGGCATGGCAAGGGGCGCCCTTGGGCCGTGAGGCCGATTGGCAGACGCTTTCGGCAGCGGGGGCCCGCCGCGTCTGACGGTGAGCCGGGTGCCGGCGCCGGGGCGCCCGTGCCGGGCAGGAGAAGTCCTCCCGAAGACCGCTTACCCGCGACGGCGGGGGAAGACACCGGGCAGGCAGGCCACGGCCCCCACGCCCCCCCCGGCGCCGGATCGTCCTCGGTATCGGAGCGGCTCAGGCGCCGGGCGGGCGGAAGGTGATCTGGCGGCGGGCGGCCTCGTCGATTTCCTCGACGGTCAGGAGCGGGGTGGCCCGGGTGCGCAGCGCCCCGCTGGCTTTGACGCCGAGGCTGACTGCGGCCATGGCGACCGGGTCGGGGAAGTCGAGGATGGCCACGAAGTCGTCCTCTCCGAATGCGAAGTACAGGGCCTCGACGGTGCCGCCGAGACCGGCCACGACGTGCTCGACGGCGGCCCGGCGGCCGCTCGCTCCCTCGTCGAGCAAGCCTCGCGTGCCCTCGGGCGTATACGTGGCCTGGATGAGGAATTTCGGCATGGGCGCTCCCTGGACGCGGCGTGTCCGATGTGCATGGAGGACCTTCCCGCTGCCGCGCCCTCGGCACGTCACCGGACCGCCGGATTCACCCCTTGAGGCCGGTCGGCCTGCACCCGCACGCCTCGGCACGCGCGTCCCGTTCACCCGGAGGGCGCCTCGGCACGCGCGTCCCGTTCACCCGGAGGGCGCCTCGGTCACCCGGAGAGCGCTTGGGCACGCGCGCCCCGCTCACCCGGAGAGCGCCCAGCCTCCTGAGGCGGAGACGCCCGGAACGGCCAGCGCGGCGAAGCCGGGCGCCCGCAGGCCGATCCTGGGACCGACGTGATGCGGCAGCGCCGGTGCACGGTGGGGGACGCGGACCCACCCGTGTCCGGCGGGCCCGGCTCGTCCTCCACCCGGGCGAACGGGCGGCCCGCAGCACGGGCCACGATCGCCGCCCTCTTGCCACGGCCCCCCCCGGTCGGGCCCCCGGTCGGGCCCTTCCGCCGGCCCCGCCCCGCCGAAGGCGCCGCACCACAGCTCGGGCAGGGCCGGCCACCGGGCCGGTCCGCCATTTCGCCTCGGCCGTCCAGGTGGTCGCCCGGCACGGGCCGTAGCCGGGGGAGAGCAGCGCCGGAGCGTCGTACGGGTTCAGCCACACCCGCAGCAGGAGTCCCGGACGGACGGCCGCCCGGATCGTCGTGTACCCCCCCGGGGCCCGCTCGGGGCCCGTTCGGCGTGCCGCTCGGGCCGGCCCGGGTCCGGGTCGAGCCGGCCGTCGACGTCCGGGAACGACAGAGAGCGGCTCAAGGGGGACTGCCCAGCTCAGCGGGCGGATGCGGCACCGTGAATAAAATCCGCGCCGGACAGGCCTAGCAGGGCGGCTGCGCACACGTCGGCACAGGTACAGGGCCCGGACACGAGGCGGGCCCGGGCGAAGAGAAGGTGACGGTGGATGCGGAACCGGGCGAGATTTTCCGGGAGTTCGTGGGCGGCCGGTCCTCGGCACTGCTGCGGACGGCCGTGCTGCTGACCGGCGGCGACCGGCACGCGGCCGAGGACCTGCTGCAGAACGCCCTGATCAAGGCGGTGGGCCGCCGGCACCGCATCGACGAGCCCGAGGCCTGGGTACGGCAGATCCTCTACCGGCAGCAGGCCGGCCGCTGGCGCCTGACGTGGCGGCGGCGCGAACTCAGCGTCGCCGAACCACCGCAGAGCCCGCCCGGCCCCGACAGCGCGTCCGCCGCCGAACTCCGCCTCGTCCTGTGCACGGCCCTGTCCCGGCTCACCGCCCGCCAGCGGTGCTGGTGCTGCGCTGCTTCGAGGACCTGCCGGAGGCCGACGTGGCGCGGCTGCTCGGCATCTCCGTCGGCACCGTACGGTCCACCACCCACCATCCACCACCCACCAACCACCGCTCGCCGGCCCGGCTGCGCGCCCTCGCACCCGAACTGGCCGCCCTCGACCGGAGCCCGGCCGCGCGCAGCCGCCGTCCCGTGACTATTCGCCCGTGGAGGTGGGGCCGTGAACGTCGGGGAACTCGTGCGCCGGGCGCTGCGCGGACAAGCCGCCGCGCAGCCGCCGGCGGGAGCGGGCCTCGCCGACCGGGTCCCGGCCGTCCGCCGGCGCCGCCGTACCCGCAGACTCGCCTCGACGGCCGCAGCGACGGCCGCCGTGGTCGCCGTCGCCGTCGCGGTTGCGGTGCCGCTGCTGGACGCCGGGAAGAGTGACGTGCGTCCGTCCGGGGCCGTGCAGCGCAACGGGATCACCGCGCACCCGGACCAGTCGCCGCCGCGCCAACTCGTCGCGGCCGGGCAGACGGCGCTCGCCGCGTACCACACCTCGCGGACCGTGCCCCTGACGGACGACAGCAAGATCGGCGTCCGCACGTACCGGCTGCTCGACCCGCGGACCGGCACCTGCGTCAAGGACACCTGGTGGGCCTTCGCCGCCGTCGCGCCGGGCCTGCGGGCAGCCGCCGTGCTGGAGCAGACCCTGCCCGTCCGCCGGATCGGCCTGCTCGACCTCGCGACGAGGAAGGTCGGGCGGTGGATCCCGGTCGGGCACGGGGTCGGCGGGCTCGCCTTCTCGTACGACGGGACCGGACTGCTGGCGACGACGTACGACGCGAACTCCGACACGCGGGGCAGGGTCGAGAACGTCAAGGGCGGCCTGAGCTGGGGACCCGTGTCCACCCCGTCCGGCCGGACCGGTTTCTACGACATCGACGTGGCCTCCGGCAAGGCCGCCTGGACCGGTGTCGGGGCCGGCAGCGACACCTTCGCACGCGCGGACTTCTCCTGCAGCCGCACCGGCGGTCAGGTCTACGCGCAGGTCATCGGAGACCGGGACGGGATACGGCAGTTCTACGGCCTCGACGGCGAGAAGACCGCCGTACCGGCGGACGAGCGGTACCTGCGAGCGGACGTCGGCGCCCGGCTGTCCCCGAACGGCCGGTACGCCGCGCTCGGTCTGACCAAGGAGGTCGCCCCCGGGAAGTCGTACTCCTCGATCCGTGACCCCCGCACCGGCAAAGAGGTCACGAAGGTCCGCGGCGCCGAGATGCTGGCCTGGGCCGACGACCGGCGGCTCATCGCCTGGGAGCGAGCCGGCGGCCTGGACGAGCCGTACCGGCCCCGGCTGGTACTGGTGACCATCGGCACAGACGGGACCGTGCCGCTGAGCGGCGCCCAGAAGGAGACATACGCCGGCATCGATGCGTGGCAGCCCGTCTTCGCCCGCCGCTGACCAGCCGGCCACCCACACCTCCCGCACCGCCCGCGGTCCGTCCGCCGCCTCCCGGCCGACGGACCGCGGGCGGTGCGCGCACCGGCCCCGCCAACCGGCCGAGCGCGGTGAGCCGCGAACAGCGCTCTCCTCCAGGAGGGACCGGCGCGGCCCCGGCGGTGCCGCACGGCGTCCCGGCCCGCCCCCGGCGCGCAACGTCTCCGCGCCCCGGCCAACGGCCGCCTCCGGCGTCCCCGAACCCCGCGCCACCGCGCGGCCTCACACGCCTCACACGCCTCACCAGGACCCCCACTGTGAAGCGCATCCCCTACGCGCTCACCTGCGGCATCCGCTCCACCGGCCCCAGCACCGAGTTCCGCGCCCTGGCCGACGGTCTGTTCGAGTGCCCTGCCGGCCACCCCCTCACCCCGCAGGACGTCGACTTGGACGCCCGCCCCGCGTGTGGGCCGTCGATGCCTCCACCGTCCTCACCGACCCCGATCACGTCCTGGACACGCTTCTGCACCAGCAGATCCAGGGTGGGCACCAGGACCAGGACCCGGCGCGCGGTCAGACGGTTCGCCGCCGCCACGCCGATCAGGGTCTTCCCCGACCCGGTCGCGGCGATGACCTGCGTGCGCAGACCCTCGGGCGGAACGCCCTGGCCGGGCTGCTCGGAGAGAGGGTGGAGCACGGCGTCGACGGCTTCGACTTGGTGCGGCCGCAGGGTGACGGTCACGACGGGTGTCCTCCTGGTCAGTGAACGCTCTGGTGGCTGGGCGGGAAGGGCGGCCGTACGCCGGCAAGTGGACGGCCGCCCTGCTGCATGCAGGACGGGGGTGCAGCAGGGCTCAGGTGTCCGTGGACGCCGTGAAGCGCCCGCCCTCACCCCTGGCGCCGTCGCGCCGGCCGGGACCCGGGCGCGCCTCATGGGCCGCACGGACCTGCGCCGCGAGATACAACGACTCGCCGCTGCGGCCGGGTTCGCGGCTGGTGGCGGCGATGCCCCACCGCGGCAGCTGCTTGCGGGCCGAACCGGTCGCCGGCTTCCCCGTGAATCCCGGGTAGGCGGCCACCACGGACACGGTCCGCAACTCCTCCGCGGGCGCCGGGGGCGGGGAAGGATCTGCGGTCATCGGTACGCCTCTCGGGGTCGGATACGACGCCCCCACAGAGCCTCGTTGCGAGGCTCTGTGGGGGCGTTTTCGGGAGACTCGGGCGTGGCCTGACGCAGAAGGGCCGGCGCCCAGTCCGTGCGAACGCGGGTGGCTGGGCGCCGGCCGGTCTGGTTGGTCGCCTACGGGGCGGGGACTTCCCTGACAAGGCGCGAGGTCCAGTCGCACCAGACCAGGCCGGGCAGGAAGGGGCCGCCGGCTTCGTCGATGTTCTCTTCGACGTACGGGATGGTCGCGTCGCAGACTTCGATGGCCTGGTCGAAGAACTGCGTGGTGTCGGGGTTGGTGTGGTAGCTCCAGCGCGGGTTGTAGGGGGTTGTCCGCTTGATGATCCGCGCGACCAGGTGGGGGCGGTCGGTGGTCTGCCCGTTGACGAGTTCCCGGGCGTGCTCGATGTCGCCGGGCTTGGTCAGCTTGACGACGAACTCCTCCCGTGTGATGTCGGTCATCACGAAGTACGCGGCGCTCTCGGCGGCGCGGCCGGGCTGATTGCTGAGGGTGCTGGCCTGGGAGGGCTGTGCGGTGGCGAAGGCTGTCAGGCCGACAGCGGCCAGGGCGGCCGCCTTGGTCAGCACACGTCGCATGGGGGGTCTCCTCGGTCCGGGCGTCGTACATTTGACGACGAACACAAGGAGTATTGGATCAGTTACACATTGTGAATTTGAAGCAGAACTGATGTCGCAAGGGTGACGCCCCGCCCGCCGCCGGCTCCGGGTCATTCGTGGGTGGCGTGCTTGTCGCGTACGAGCCGCAGGCCGCACTGAGCAGCCCTTTGTCCCCGGAGTTCGTCATGCCCCGGGGAGTACGAGCAGTCCCGTTGCTCACATGGCGTCTCTCGGCCGAATGGCGAGTCCGGCCGGAGGGGACTTCTTTCTCCCGCAGGCTGACACGTCGCCCCTCTGAGGCACCGGGAGCCACCGGGAGCCACCCCGGGCGGGTACCGCACGCTGTGCTGGCCGGCACCGTCACCCTGCCCGACCACACCGTACGGCCAGGCCCGACTGCCGCAACGCCTGCCTGGCGGCGCGTCGGTGTGAGCCTTACAGGCACTGCGCCTACGAGGCATCTGGACCGCGGTCCCGCTCATCAACGTGACAATCTGCCACCCACACGGACAGGAGGCAGATCGTGAGATTCCCTGGGTCAGGCGTCCTGTAGACCCGAGTCGGCTACAGGCGTTGATGCCTCACCAGAACGGCTCGAACAGAAGTCGGGTACTGGCAGAGCTCGGCCACCGGATACGTCCGGAGCGGAACCCCACCGCGAAGCACTGGGAGATTGCACGGCCGCACCGTCGGACCCTCGTGGAATCCATGGCCATGAAGTTCGGGGAGATAGACGTCTGCTCGGAGTTCTCAACGGGGCAGCGGTGCGACGTGAGGTGCCGCGACGCCCATGGCGACGACCGCGTTTGTTCTAGTACGGGGGAGAACCACGGGGGAGAACCACGGGGCAGCGGCCTGCTGGCAGCACTGGACACCGGTGGGTGACACGACGTTGGTCGGCAACCCGGAGATAAGCGTGCGGCACTTCCGGGTGCGGTGCTCCGGTGTGGTCAGGTCCGGCCGTCCCGACCCATTCAGCCCCGCCCCCCTTCAGCAGTGATGGGCGCCTTTGGCAGATGCACTCGGGCTCCCGGAGGCCGGAACGCACAGGGCCGGCGCCCCGTGCGCGCGAACGCGGGTGGCAAGGGCGCCGGCCACCGAAGCCGCCCTGGAGAAGGATCCCCCGAATCTGTGGGCGTCTTGATCCCGCGGACCATTGTTCTGCGGACCGTTGTTCTGTCTCCGCGGGGGTTTGGGTTCAGGCGGTGTGGCGGCGGATGGCGTCGAGGAGTTGGTCGATGTCTTCGGTGGTGTGGGAGAAGGCGGTGACGAAGCGGACGATGCCGGGCTCCCAGCGGTCGTGGTAGAAGGCGTAGCCCTCGGCGAGCAGTCCTTCGGTGACGTGGGCGGGGAGGCGGCAGAAGAGGATGTTGGCCTGCGGGGTGGCGAGGAGTCCTGTGCCGGGGACGGCCTTGAGGCCGTCGCCGAGGCGGGTGGCCATGGCGTTGGCGTGGCGGGCGTTGGTGAGCCACAGGTCGTCGGTGAGGTAGGCGTCGAGCTGGGCGGTCTGGAAGCGCATCTTGGAGGTGAGCTGGCCTGCGCGTTTGGCGCGGAAGGCGAGTTCGTCGCTGAGGGCGGGGTCGAAGGAGATGACGGCGTCGGCGGTCATGGCGCCGTTCTTGGTGGCGCCGAAGGACAGCACGTCGATGCCGGCTTTCCAGGTCATATCGGCCGGGGTGACGCCGAGGTGGGCCAGGGCGTTGGCGAACCGGGCGCCGTCCATGTGTGTGCGCAGCCCCGCGTCCTTGGCGACGGCGGTCAGTTCGCGGATCTCGGGCACGCTGTAGACGCTGCCGCTCTCGGTGGCCTGGCTGATGCTCATCACGGACGGCTGCACGCTGTGGACGTCGCCGGCGCGGCGGCCGGCCGCCGCGCGCAGGGCGTCTGGGTCGAGTTTGCTGTCGCCGCCGGCCAGTCCGACGAGCTTGGCTCCGCCCGTGAAGAATTCGGGGGCGCCGCATTCGTCGTGGTGGATGTGGCTGTCGCGGTGGGCCAGGACGCTGCCCCACGGCGGGGTGAGGGCGGCCAGGGACAGGCCGTTGGCGGCGGACCCGGTGGAGACGGGGAAGACACCGACTTCGTGCTCGAAGATCCCGGCGAGTTTGTTGCGGGCGCGGTCGCTGAAGGGGTCGTTGCCGTAGGGGAGGACCTGCCCGAGAGCGGCTTCGGCGACGGCCCGGGCTATCCGGGGGGAGGCTCCGGCCATGTTGTCGCTGATGAAGGACAGACCGGAGGGAGTGGTGGCAATGGCGGTCATGCGGGGGTCCTTGCGGTTCAGGTACTGATGGGGGAGGCGAAGACGACGGTGATGTCCACCGCTTCGGCGCCGGTGCGGTAGAAGTGCGGGGCGTCACCGGCGAACGCGAGCATGTCGCCCTGACGGAGTTCTTGCGGGGCGTCGACGGGGCCCGCGGTGACGGATCCGCCGGAGATGATCAGGTGCTCGATCGTGCCGGTGGCGTGGGGCACACCGGCCAGCTCGGTCTCGGGCCGGATCCGCAGGCGCCAGATCTCCAGACTGTTGCCGCTGCTGATCCGCCGCAGCAGCTCGCGGGTGACCTCACCGGGTTCGGCGTCCGTCCCGGGCCGGTAGACGGGCCCGGTGTCCGCGTCGCGGGCCAGCAGGTCGGCGATCGGGATCCGCAGCGCGATGGCGATCGCGTCGAGGGTGTCGATCGTCGGGTTGCCCTTGCCGGCCTCCAGCTGCGACAGCGTGGCCTTGCTCAGCCCGGCCCGCCGGGCCATCTCCGCCGCGCTCATCCCGCGCTGCTGCCGGCGCAGCCGGATCTTCGCGCCAACGGCAGCCGACGTGCTGCTCACCGGCTGCCGGGCAGACGGCGGGGGCGTCATCGGTGATCCTCGACGGAACAAGAATGAACCATGAGTTCACTATAACGTACGCTTCTGATGAAGTGAACTGAGAGTTCAATTTAATGAACGGCATCGGCAGGCTCCCGCTCGACCGGTTGGGCCTGTGCGGGGGCAGGTGGAAAGTCCGGCGGGCTGCCGGGCCGGCGAGGACGGGCCGCCACGGCCCGCCCCCCCGCAGGTCGGAGCGCGGCGGTGTCCGTGAAGTGATCGCTCGCGGAACACCCCGGGAGGCGGTGGCGACGATGCGCTTCCGGTTCTCCTGCGCCTGCGGCCGCGATGCGCGGCTCACGGATTCACTCCCGCCCGACAGATGCTGCTTGCAATCTGTCGAACCTCTGTTTAGATTGCAATTGACATCTATTTGATGTCGACGGAATCCCCGGGCGGCCGGCCCGTTGCGCTTTGCCTGCTGCCGTCTGGAGACGGACGGCCGACGCGGGCATCCGCAGGGCCACCGACGGCGCTACTGGATCTCGGCGACGTGTCCACGGGATCAGCCGTGATGCCGGTGGGGGCCGTCTTGCTGACGGATGCGCCGGAGCTCTGGTCACGCCTCAACCCAGTTGTCCGATAACCCTCGAAGGAGTCAGGCCGATGGTCGCCAGCAATCTTGTTCTCATTCCCGGTGCGGGAGGCGTGGGCCGTGCAGCCTTCGAGTATCTGCGTGCCCACGATGTGCCGGTGCGGTTCATGGTCCGGCGTGAGGACGAGCGGGCGGCCGAGCTGCGGGCGCTCGGTGCTGAGGTCGTCATCGGTGATCTGACCAGGCCGGAGACGGTGGCGGCCGCGTTGCAGGGCGTGACGCGGATGTATTTCGCGATGGCTGTGTCGCCGGATCACCTGCTTGCGGCGACCGTGGTGGCCTCCGTCGCCAAGGCGTACGGGAAGCTGGAGGCGCTGGTGGACCTGTCACAGATGACCGTGTCGCAGATGACCGTCAGCAGCACCGAGGAGTCGCACCAGCAGCGGCTGCACTGGCTGGCCGAGCAGGTCTTCGACTGGTCGGGTCTGCCGGTGGTGCACATCCGGCCGACGGCTTTCCTGGACACTCCGCTGTTCACCATGATGGCGGCGCAGTCCATCCAGGCGAGCCGAACGATCGCTCTCCCGTTCGGCGCGGGCCGTACCTCCCCGGTCGCCGTGGACGACGTCGCCCGGACTGTCGCCACCGTGCTCCGCGACCCGGCTGCCCACATCGGACAGGTCTACGAGCTGACCGGACCTCGCTCGGTCGACATGACCGAACTGGCTGCGGAGTTCTCGCGGGCGCTGGGCCGGCAGATTGCCTACGTGGACGTGCCCCCGGAGAGGTGGGAAGCCCAGCTCCCGAAGATGGGGATGGCGCCACACCTCGTCCAGCACGTCGCCACCATGGCCCGGCTGCACCGGGACAACCGCTACGACCGCACCGCCGACGGCGTCCAGCGGGTGACAGGCGGTCCCGCGCAGTCGATCGAGGAGTTCGTGGCCGCCCGCAAGGACTTCTACCTGGACTGAGCCGCACGGGCCTGCGGATCGCTTTCAGCGTCATTCCGGGTGGATTTGATGGAGCGCCGACATCATCCCGCCCCTCTGCGCCAAGTTTCCGCAGCCGCGCCCGGCGGCCCCCGCACCCACCGCTCCGAGGCCGCTGGGCCGTGCTCGGCCGGGACTGTTGAACAGCCGGGCGGGTGGACGGGCAAACCACTCCGCCCGGCGACTGCGGGTGCGTGGGGAGGGACCCCGGAGTCTGCGGCCGCCCCGCCTCCGTGGCGGGGCGGCCGGCGTGGCTGTCGCAGAAGCAGCGGTCGCGCCGCTGACCGCCTGAGGGTCCGCTGTTGATCGAGGGCGGTCCCGGCTTCTCTCACACAAGGTGACAACTGATGTCGCCTTCGGGATGACACTCAAGGAAAGTTTTTGATCATGCAATACATGGTGTTGATCTATCAGAATGAGCTGAACGGCAGCCAGACGGACTGGCCCCGGCTTGGCAAGGAGTACAGGGAGTACGCGGCGGCGGCCGTGCAAGCAGGCGTGATGCGGGGCGGGGAAAGACTGCAGCCCTCCTCCACTGCGGCCACAGTGACGGTTCGGGACGGTGAACGGCTCGTCACCGACGGCCCGTTCGCCGACACACAGGATCAGCTGGGCGGGTTCTTCGTGCTCGAGTGCGCGGACCTCGATGAGGCGCTGGCGTGGGCTGCACGCTGTCCCGGCGCCTGTCACGGGACGGTGGAAGTCCGACCGGTCATTCCCGCCTGACTAAAGCGGCAGGCTCCGGCGGCTTTGCGGGCCGGCTACGGGAGCGCCGACTGCCGGCCGGGGTGATCAACCTGGTCAGGGACCTGGATTTTGAGGGAGAGGCGCGTTTCCCGGTGCCGGCTGGCAGGCTGGGCGACGTCTGGCATCGAGAACGCCGGGGGCGGACCATCCGTCCGGATGGTCCGCCCCCGGCGTTTGCGGAATGCCGCTTTCGGCCGGCCGGCCGGCCGCCCGGCGCGGCGCTCTTGTCGGCTCATCGCCCTGGTGAGCCGGTCCTCCTGCTGCATCGGCAGGCAGCGGCCTCCTGCCCGGCGTTCGCCCAGGAGCGCATGATCGGCCGAGCCCGCTGGGCGGCCCGCCGCGCGGGCGGTGGCGGGCCATGCCCGTCCGGCTCACGGTCAGGCGGTGCCCTGCGGTTCGTGCTGTCCGGTGGGGTTCCCGGTGAGGGCCGTGAGTGCGGCGTGCAGCAGTTCTTCGGAGATCGGGTTGCCCCGGGTGGCGCGGGCGAGGGCTACGGCCCCGACCAGGGTGCACAGCTGGGCCATGCCGTCGTCGTCGCCGGTGGCCAGCCGGGCGGCGCGGTTGCGAACTCCGTTGATGTAGAGGTCGCGGGAGCGGGCGGCGGCCTGGTCAGGTTCGCGTCCCAGGTCGGCGGCGAATCCTGAGACGGGGCAGCCGTCGCCGGGGTGGTCGCGGTGCCAGAGGGAGAGATAGTCCTCGATCATCTTCTGCCGGGCGGCTTCGTGTTCCCCAGCGGCTTCGTCGGGGCTGGTCGCCGCCGAGTGTGTCCCCTGGTCGGCGAAGGCGTGGGCGATGGCCTCGTCGACCAGGTCGTCCTTCGAGGCGAACTGTTTGTAGAACCCGCCGTGGGTCAGTCCGATCGTCTTCATGAGGTCGGCGACGCTGACCGCGGTGCCTTTCTCGCGGAACATCCGGGAGGCGGTGGCTACGACGCGCTTCCGGTTCTCCTGCGCCTGCGCCTGGGACACGCGGCCCATGGAATCACTCTCCTCAAATGGATGTCGCTTGCAATCTATCCTAACCCTCTGTTTAGATTTGCAGTGACATCTATTATGGGCGCGACCAGGCAGGCCACGAAGAACCCCTTCCTGCCACTGCCCGGCGCCGACGGCCCGCGCCATGCCGTACAGAACCACGACAGCACTGGAGACCCCCGTGGCATCACCGCCTACTCCCGCCGAGCCCTCCACGCCGGGGACACCCACACCTTCAACACCGCCCGTCCAGCAGCGCGTGCCCGAGGTGATACACCGCCGGCGCTGGGCCATCCTGGCCGTGCTCGCGTGCAGCCTGCTGGTGGTGATGCTGGACAACTCGATCCTCAACGTGGCGACGAAAACCATCGCCCAACCCGCACCGGTCGGACTCGGCTCCACCCAGGGCCAGTTCGAGTGGGCGGTCAACTCCTACACGCTGGTCTTCGCCGGACTGCTCTTCACCGCAGGCCTGCTCGGTGACCGCCTCGGCCGCAAGAAGGTGCTGCTCTTCGGCATGGCCGTGTTCGGGGTGGGATCGGCGCTGTCCGCGGTGTCGGACTCCTCCGGGCAACTCATCGCCTTCCGCGCGGTGATGGGCCTCGGCGGCGCCTTCATCCTGCCCGCCACCCTCGCAATCATCATGAACGTCTTCGAGCCGGCAGAGCAGCCCAAGGCCATCGGCATCTGGACCGGCGTGGTCGGCTTCGCCATCGCCGCCGGCCCCATCACCGGCGGCCTCCTCCTCCAGCACTTCTGGTGGGGCTCCGTCTTCCTGGTCAACGTACCGATCGTTGTCGCCGCGACGGTGGCCATGGCGGCAATCGTCCCCGACTCCAAGGACCCCCGGCCCAACAAGCTCGACCCCATGGGCGTACTGCTGTCGATTGCCGGTCTGGCGCTGCTGATCTACGGCATCATCAAGGGCGGCCAGTTGGGCGACTTCACCCAGCCCCAAGCCTGGGCGACGATCCTCGCCGGCGTGGCGGTCCTGGCCGGCTTCGTGGTGCACGAGGCCCGCAGCGACCATCCCGCCCTCGACGTCACCTACTTCCGCAACCGGCAGTTCTCCGCCTCCGTCGCGGCCATCGGGCTGGTCTTCTTCGCCCTCCTGGGCGTCACGTTCTTCAGCGTCTTCTACAACCAAAGCGTGCGCGGCTACAGCGTCCTGCAGTCCGGCCTGCTCGTGATACCCCTCGCCGCCTCGCAGATGTTCTTCGCCCCGCGAGCCCGGCTGGCCGTGGCCCGCTACGGCATCCGCACCGTGTGCGCCAGCGGTCTCATCCTGACCGCCGTGGCCTTCGCGGGCTTCCTGCTCCTCGGCCAGAACACACCGATCTGGATTCTGGAAGTACTGTTCTTCCTGATGGGCACGGGAATGGCGCACATGATGCCGCCCGCCACCGTCATGATCATGTCGTCACTGCCACGAGAGAAGGCCGGCTCGGGATCCGCCGTCAACAACACCTTCCGGCAGGTCGGCGGAGCCATGGGCGTAGCCGTGCTCGGCTCGCTGCTGTCCACCACCTACCGCAACGGCATCAACAGCCACCTGGGCACGCTGCCCGCCTCCGACCGCCACGCCGCAGGCGAATCCGTCCAAGCGACCCTCGCCATCGCCGAAAAGCTCGGCCCGGCCGGCAAAGCCCTGGTACAACCCGCACACGACGCCTTCATCCACGCCATGCACATCACCGCGCTCGGAGCAGCGGGCGTCGCCCTGCTCGGCGCGTTCGTCGTGCTGCTCTTCCTGCCCGGCAAGGCCGCCGCCGGCACCGGCGGAGCCAAACCCCAGCGCCAGACCGCCTGACCAGGCCCACTCCACTGGCCCGCACCACCCGCTCGATGGTGCCGCCGTCATGCCACCAGGTGAAGCACCAGTACACGCAGGAGGCCATCACCAGCGAGGCGGACATCCACGCCCTGGACCGCGCCCTGGCCGTCATCTGTCCGCGTCCTGTACTTCGTCACCGCCCTGCGCACCGTGGTCGTCGTCGCCTACATCGAGGTCTGACCCGTAGCGGGATGAAGAGCGTCACGGTGCGCTGGTGTAGGCAGTCCCATTTGCCGTCCTGCTCGTGACCGGTAGCGCCGCGGGGTCGCCCTGCCAGGTGAGCCTTCTTAACGTGTTCGCCGCCGTGGCTGTCCTGCGCTCGCCCTGACTGTTCTTCCCCTCGCCGCGCCCGCGGCCGCCGCCCCCGCCGGAACCCGGTCGGCCGTACAGCTCCCGGCGGCCGTGGTGTCCGCCGAGAGGGCCGCGACGGTGAATCATGGTGGGAGCGGGCGGGCTGCACACTGCCGATGTGCAGCCCGCCCGTCCTCATCCACGCCGGCCAGTCACGTCATCAGCGTCACGATGACCGCCAGCAGCGCGATGCACAGCGTCATGACGCTGAAGGCCACGAAACTTCCCCAGCCGATCGCCTTGGCCACCGGGGCCCTCACCAGGCGGGCGATCCCGAAGCCGATGAGGCCGGCGAAGGCGGAGAAGAGGGCACACACGCCCACCGTGAGCATGAGGAACACGAGCAGGTGGACCGTCATGCCGCACCCCGCTCGGTCCGGCGGCGGGCGCCGGCCTTGGTGTGCAGCTGCTCGGGGATCCATATGCGCCGTTCCCGGGCCGCGGCGTACAGCGCCTTGCGAAAACGGGTCTTGCGCATGCGCACCGCCGAGTGGGTGATGCGCAGGGTCTCCGCGATCTCGGTGTCCACGTAGCCCTGGGTGGTCAGACGGATGACGGCCTGGGTGACCGAGGGCTGCTCGCCCAGGATGTCCTCGAAGTTCGTGGTGAGCCTTGCAGCGTCGTCCTCGGAGAGGTGGCCGGCCTCCAGGAGGGGACCGAAGAGCTTCGGGTTGTTGAGCGCGGCTTCCTCGGAACCGTCGTACAGCGCGTGCTGGTCCGCCCACTCCTGGCGGTCCTTCGCCCAAGTCGTGTACACCCGGCGGAACTCCCAGATGCACTGGCCCACGAAGTACGTGGTCAGGCTGCTGGGGCCCCGGCTCCCCTTGAAGTCGGGGTTCCAGCCACGCTCGATCAGCGCCCTGCGCCGAAACGACACGAGCGCGCGCATCAGTACGTCGACGAGGATCTCGTCGCGGGCCTCGCTGCTGCTGCGCAGCAGGGCGAAGTCGTCGGGGTGGACCCAGAAGGGGCGGCCCATCTCCTTGCACCACTTCAGCGCGATCCGGGCGAGCGTGCCCTCGCGGAGCATGCCGCGCAGGATCGGCCAAGCCTCCCGGCACAGATCGTTCTCGAACACCTTGTAGGCCGGACCCTCGAAGCCGCCCGCGGCCAGTTCCTCGACCCGGGCGGCGTCGCGCTGTATCCGGGCCGTCCGGTCGCCGGACAGGGCCGCATCGACCGCCTTCGCGACCTCGTGCTCCGCACGCATGTAAATACCTCCGTCTTGGACCATCGAAGCCGCTTGACCATGTCTCTTGACACGCGCGCGTCACTTGGACAGTCGCCTTGTTGTACTGCGTGGTGTGCAGAGCAGAAGTGGAAATGTCACACACTGCTTCAAAGTTTTTTTCGCAGGCGGTTTTTCGAGCGCCGTACATTGCCGCGCGCGCCGAAATGACCCGGCAGAAACCGCCTGTGAGCGAGCGCCAGCCCTCCCGGCGACCACACCTCCCGGCTCGGCGGCGCCCGCTGCGGCCGCTTCGGAATCTGTCCACAGGAAGATCGTTTTAGCGTTTCTCCCGGGCGTGGGCATCCGCTTCCGACGGCACCATCACGCCTCACACACCCGCGGCGGACCGACGCCACGTTCTGGCAGCCGGGCACCCGCGTCCGGCCCAAGGTCGAAGGCCGCGTGGCCCGGTCGTCGTAACGGACCGGATGGCAGCGCCGAGCAGTCCGCTCCCGGGCCGCGTCCACGTCGTCCAGGACGGCGACCCCCCCCCGACACAGGCGCTGCTCATGATCGACACCGAAGCCGCCGACTGGCTCACCGTCACGGCGGCCGGGGGAGATCTGACCCGCTCGGACACCATGGGCCCCGAGAGGTCAGCCTCCCCGGGGGCCGGCCGGACGAAGGTGGCCGGGGGTGTCAGTGGGGCAGGGCAGACTGGACGCCGTGACGAACTCCGATGTTCGGGGCCTGGAGCAGCTTGAGCGCGCCGTCTTGGACGACACTGCCTCTCTCGCCTCTGCCCTCCGGCAGTGCCTCATGCTGGCTGGTTACGCCCACCATGAGGAACTGCGCGCCTGGGCGTTGAAGGAACTGGAGGGGTACCCGGTGGCCGATGAGCTGCCCTCGTACCGGAAAGTGCCGGCAGCGCTCGAAGTGGAGTTCTCTCTCAACCTGCCGGGCCAGATCGTCCAGGGCAACACCCGGCGGATCAGCGTGACCCAACTGCCCCGAGCGCTCGTGAGCGCGGCGTCGGGGAGAGCGCACCCATCCGACAAGGCGTCCGGGAACTCGAAGCTCTGATCGCCATCAGCGACACGATGATCAATATGGGTCCGCCCGGATCAGCTGAGTACGCCCTGCAAATGACGCGGCAGCAGCAAGAGAACGGGGACGAGTTCACCGAGATCACGTCTCTGCACTGGGCGATCGCCAAACCGAGCATCGAGGGCGTCGTCGATCACATCAGAACCCGTCTAACCCAATTCGTTGCGGAAGTGAGGGCGACCATGCCCGCCGGCCAGCAGAACCCCGACCCCAATCAGATCGACTCGGCCGCGCAGCAGGCCCTCAACATCAGCGGAGGGGACAACTCCATCTTCAACATCTCCGCACCGCACGCGAAGGCGGACCGCGGTGGAACCGCGAGCGCCAACGTCAACGAATCCGCGCCCGCGACTCCTCAGCCCTGGTGGCACCGCACCTCGGTCATCTGGACCGCCGTCGCGGCACTGGCGACGATCGCCGGCGTTATCGTCACCGTGATCGTGGCGAAGTGAGACTCGGCCGCAGCCGCCTGGATCGACTGGAGGACGACGTCCTCAACGAGAGCCGCCCGCTCGCCCCGATCCTGCGCCAGGTGATCGCTCTGGGCGGGCATGCTCACTCCGAACCGCTGCGCACCTGGGCGCTGCGGGAACTCCAGGGTTACGAGGGCACGGACGTGCCAATCCCCGACTACCGCAGGATCTCGGCACCCCTGGTGATGGACGGCCTCGCAGGGATGTACCAGTTCCGAGAACAGCCGGTCAGTATGTTCGACCTGCCGGATTTCGCCCGGGAGAGTCTGGGCGACGTGCTCCGCTTCGGGCAGGGTGTCGGCCAGATCGAGTCGCTCATCGCCCGGCGGCCAGATCAGACGGTGCAGCTCGCTCCGGCCATGGCTGCCGAAGTAGCCGTATTCATGAGCCAGAACTCTTCCCGGCAGGTGCTCAGGCTGTACTGGGCTGTGCACCCGTCGGCCCTGGAGGGGGTTTTGGACCAGGTCCGTACCCGGCTGGTCCAGCTGGTCGGGGAGCTGCGGGCCGCCATGCCGCACGGCCAGCAAGACCCGACACCGGACCAGGTTGCTCAGGCCCTCCAGAACATCAACATCGTCACAGGCGACAACTCCTCTGTGACGGTCACCGCGCCCGTTGCAGTCGCGCACCGGCGCGGGTCGGCACGTGCCGACATTGGCGGAGCGCCACAGCGGACCTTCCCATGGGTGCTGGTCGTGTCGATCACTTCGACCGCCTTGGTGCTGGCCGCCGCGGTAACCGCTTGGGTTACGTGGGCTTGACCCAGTGCGATGTCCCGAGCGGATCCCTGCACCTACACGCACTTCAGTGCGATGCCGCTGGCCCGAGGAGCGAAAGACCCCGGACCGTACAGAGCGCCCAGGGTCAGCCCGACAGCGTCAGGAGGCCGCCCAGTTGAGCCCGAGAGCGGCCAGCGCGGCGAGCTTGTCGACGGTCAGCTTCGGCGTCCCTTCTGATTCATGATCCACACTCCGAGCTTGATTTCCGTGCGGTCCTCCAACTGCTCCATGCTCGCCGCCGCCCCACGCCCTGATCCAACTTTCTTTCAGGGTGGGGGGCCTGGTGCGGCCTCACGGTGCCACACGGCGCCCCAGGGCCGTCTCCGGCGCCGGACCGCTCCGCGCCCCGGTCAAGGGCCGCCTCCGGCGTCCTGGAGCCCCGCGCCGCCGCGCGGCCTTCGTGTGCCTCACCAGGACCCCCACCCTGAAGGGCACCCCATGCGCGCGCTCACCTGCGGCACCTGCTCCACCGGCACCGGCAGCGAGTTCCGCGCCCTGCTCAACGGTCTGTTCGCCTGCCCCGCCGGCCACCCCCTCGCCCCGCAGGACATCGACCTGGACGGCCCCACCGTGTGGGCCGTCGACCCCTCCGGCACCCTCGGCTACGTCACCGCCCCCCCACCACGCCCTTGAATCGCTCGGCGAAGCACTCGCCGACCTCGGCGACGCTCACGAATCCCGCAATCCCGCATACGCGGCCACGAATTCTTTGCGGAACGCGGTCGACGCATTCGGGGAATACACGGCCGCATTTCTCGCTGGAGTCACACCGGTATCCATGCAGTAATCAGAGAGCCCCCGGCCCGTCATCCCAGAATCCATCCCACGCCGGAATGTGGCGCATTCTCGGATACGGGGCCGCGCGTATCGGCGGTCCCGTACCGGGGGTGCGGCGTGAGCCCAGAAAGTATCCCTGTCCGGGAATTGACGCATTCACAGACGGCGGGATGGTGCTGGGGTGTCAGCCCAGAAGCTAGCCCGGTGTCAGCTTTGACGCATGGCTCGGTATTGACGGTTCGTCAGGATCAGTCGCGGCGGCGGGAGTCCGGCACCCCCTCCCCGCTGCTGCTGCGCTTTTCGCCTGACTGCGGAGCAGTCGGGCCCCTGGCCTGCGCGGAGCGCGGGCCAGGCTGGCCGGGCACGGAGTGTCTGGCCTCTCCGGGCGGCGCCCGGAGGCCTCCGGCGCGTCGCGTAGCGACGCCGCGTCGCGTCTGCGGAGCGGACCGCGCGC
>NZ_JBIVUX010000019.1:0-29652 GCF_044757385.1 Streptomyces sp. NPDC091282 | reverse complement strand
TTGCGTTTCCGACTCTATCAGATCTTTTCCGACCCGATTTCCTCGGTGCTTTCCAGGTTTCCGCTCTCGCGTTTCCCTTTCCGGCGGTTCCGACTTTATCAGAAGTTCTGAGTCGGAATTTCCACCCGGTCCGGGAGAACCGGATCCAGTCCATGAGGCACTGGGGTTCCCGGCTGGGCGGAGCCGTAAACGTACTGGAGCGGGGCTCCTCGATGCAAATCGAGGAGCCCCGCTCCTGGTTGACGCGTGGGAGGGTCAGACCTCCACGACCACCGGCAGGATCATCGGCCTGCGGCGATACGTGTCGGAGACCCACTTGCCCAGGGTCCTGCGGATGAGTTGCTGGAGCTGGTGGGGCTCCACCACGCCGTCCTGGGCCGAGCGTTCCAGGACCTCCGAGATCTTCGGGACGACGGCGGCGAACGCCGAGTCCTCGATGCCGGAGCCGCGGGCCTGGATGTGCGGGCCGCCCGTGATCTTGCCGGTGGACGAGTCGACCACCACGAAGACCGAGATGATGCCCTCGTCCCCGAGGATCTTGCGGTCCTTCAGGGCCGGCTCACCCACGTCGCCGACGGAGAGCCCGTCGACGTACACGTAGCCGGCCTGGACCTTGCCGGAGATCTTGGCCTTGCCCTCGACCAGGTCGACGACCACGCCGTCCTCGGCGATGACGATGCGGTCGTGCGGGATGCCCGTCAGGGCGCCCAGCTCGGCGTTGGCCCGCAGATGGCGCCACTCGCCGTGCACCGGCATCAGGTTCTTCGGCCGGCAGATGTTGTAGAAGTACAGCAGCTCGCCGGCGGAGGCGTGGCCGGAGACGTGCACCTTGGCGTTGCCCTTGTGGACGACGTTGGCGCCCCAGCGGGTCAGGCCGTTGATGACGCGGTAGACCGCGTTCTCGTTCCCGGGGATCAGCGAGGACGCCAGGATGACCGTGTCGCCGTCGACGATGCGGATCTGGTGGTCGCGGTTGGCCATCCGGGACAGGGCGGCCATCGGTTCGCCCTGGGAGCCCGTGCAGACCAGGACCACCTGGCTGTCCGGGAGGTCGTCCAGCGTCTTCACGTCCACGACGAGGCCCGGCGGGACCTTGAGGTAGCCGAGGTCCCGTGCGATGCCCATGTTGCGGACCATGGAGCGGCCGACGAAGGCGACCCGGCGGCCGTACTCGTGGGCGGCGTCCAGGATCTGCTGGATGCGGTGCACGTGGCTGGCGAAGCTCGCCACGATGATCCGCTTGCGGGCGCCGGCGAAGACCTGGCGCAGGACGTTCGAGATGTCCCGCTCGGGCGGGACGAAGCCCGGCACCTCGGCGTTGGTCGAGTCGGCCAGAAGAAGGTCGATGCCTTCCTCGCTGAGCCGTGCGAACGCGTGCAGGTCCGTGAGGCGGTGGTCCAGCGGGAGCTGGTCCATCTTGAAGTCGCCGGTGTGCACCGCCATGCCCGCCGGGGTGCGGATGGCCACGGCCAGCGCGTCCGGGATGGAGTGGTTGACGGCGACGAACTCGCAGTCGAAGGGTCCGATGCGCTCGCGCTGGCCCTCCGCCACTTCCAGGGTGTACGGGCGGATGCGGTGCTCCTGGAGCTTCGCCTCGATGAGGGCGAGGGTCAGCTTGGAGCCGATGAGCGGGATGTCCGGCTTCTCGCGGAGCAGGAAGGGGACGCCGCCGATGTGGTCCTCGTGACCGTGAGTGAGGACGATGCCCTCGATGTCGTCGAGGCGGTCCCGGACGGACGTGAAGTCCGGCAGGATCAGGTCGATTCCGGGCTGCTCCTCCTCGGGGAAGAGCACTCCGCAGTCGACGATCAGCAGGCGGCCGCCGTACTCGAAGACGGTCATGTTTCGGCCGATCTCGCCGAGCCCGCCGAGCGGGGTGACGCGCAGCGCGCCTTCGGGGAGCTTGGGCGGCGGGCCGAGTTCAGGATGCGGATGACTCAAAAGACTCTCCTCACCACGCACGCCACGTACCGGTCGGGCACGTGGCGTGCGTGACGTTCGTGCATAAGCAGTTGTCGATGTGGGATGCGGGCACCCGTGTCCCGCCGTATTCAGTTGTCAAGCGTTGCTACGCGGACGTCCGCGCAAAGTCTGTTGTCAGAGCTGTACCCCGCCGGCGGCAAGATCGATCTTGAGCTGAGCGATCTCCTCGGCCGAACATTCGACCATGGGCGGGCGCAGCGGCCCGGCAGGCAGCCCCTGGAGGCTGAGCGCGGCCTTGGTCGTCATGACGCCCTGGGTGCGGAACATGCCGGTGTAGACCGGGAGCAGCTTCTGGTGGATCTCCGATGCCTTCTGCACGTCGCCGGAGGTGAAGGCCTCCACGAGGGCCCTGAGGTCCGGGGTGACCAGGTGGCCGACGACCGAGACGAAGCCGACGGCGCCCACGGAGAGCAGCGGCAGGTTGAGCATGTCGTCGCCGGAGTACCAGGCGAGGCCCGACCGGGCGATGGCCCAGCTGGCTCGGCCGAGGTCGCCCTTGGCGTCCTTGTTGGCGACGATCCTCGGGTGCTCGGCCAGCCGGACGAACGTCTCGGTGCTGATCGGGACGCCGCTGCGGCCGGGGATGTCGTAGAGCATGACCGGCAGGCCGGTGGTGTCGGCGATCGTGGTGAAGTGCCGGTACAGGCCCTCCTGCGGGGGCTTGTTGTAGTACGGCGTGACGACCAGCAGGCCGTGCGCGCCGTCGCGCTCGGCCTGGCGGGCCAGCTCGATGCTGTGCTGGGTGTCGTTGGTGCCGACGCCGGCCACGACGTGGGCGCGGTCGCCGACCGCCGCCACCACGGCGCGCACGAGTTCCGATTTCTCCGCATTGCTGGTGGTGGGCGACTCACCGGTGGTGCCGTTGACGATCAGGCCGTCGTTGCCTGCGTCCACCAGGTGGGTTGCGAGCCGCTGGGCGCCGTCGAGGTCGAGTGCGCCGTCCGCCGTGAAGGGCGTGACCATGGCGGTGAGGACCCGCCCGAAGGGGGTCTGCGGAGTGGAGGTCGGAGCCATGGGTTACACGCTACTCGGTGCTCACGGCGCGGTCTGCCCTTGGGGTACGGGGAAAGTCCTGACAAATGCGGAGCCCGGCACTGCCTGCTCGGGGGTTCAAGCAGTGCCGGGTCCGTTTGATCAGGCTAGATGAACTTCTCTAAATGCCGCAATACGGACACTTCGCCAGGCTGATCCGCACATCTGTGCCGAGCACGACAAGACGCACGGTTTACGGCGCGACCCGGCCGTTGGCGTTGAAGGCCGCATGGGTGAGCGGCATGAGCCGGGCCCACTCCGCCTCCATCTTCTCGCCGACCATCTCGATCTCCCGCTGCGGGAAGGACGGCACCTTCGCCAGCTCGTGCTGGGTGCGCAGGCCGAGGAAGTGCATCAGCGAGCGGGCGTTGCAGGTGGCGTACATCGAGGAGAACAGGCCGACGGGCAGCACCGCACGGGCCACCTCGCGGGCGACACCGGCGGCGAGCATCTCCTGGTAGGCCTCGTAGGCCTGCCGGTAGGAATACTCCATCGTCCGGGCGACGAGTTCCTGCTGGGCCTGGGTGCCCTCCACGAAGACGTACTTGCCGGGGCGGCCCTCCTGGACGAGCTTGCGGGACTCGTCGGGCACGTAGAACACGGGGTCCAGGCGGCGGTACCTGCCCGACTCCTCGTTGTAGGACCAGCCCACGCGGTGCCGCATGAACTCGCGGAAGACGAAGATCGGGGCGCTGATGAAGAAGGTCATCGAGTTGTGCTCGAAGGGGCTGCCGTGCCGGTCCCGCATGAGGTAGTTGATCAGACCCTTGGAACGCTCCGGGTCCTTCTTCAGCTCGTCCAGGGACTGCTCGCCGGCGGTGGAGACCCGGGCGGCCCACAGCACATCGGAGTCGGCCGCGCTGTGCTTGACCAGCTCGACGGTGACTTCGCTGCGGAAACTGGGCTTGAGGTCGTCGGCGGGGGTGTCGGTCACGGCTCGGAGGGTCCTTCCATCACTTCTCTCGGGCGGCGCCCACTCTACGGCCCGGCACCGACAACGGGGCGTTCGGTGCCGGGGCGCGACATCTTCGGCGAACTTCGGTGAAGTTCTGTGAATTCGGGGCAACCGGGCACCTAACGGTTCGTTCGCGCGTCTGTATGAGTGAGGACGGCGCGTTCGATCCCGTCCCGTGGTGCTCACACCTCCCCAGCTCCCGAGAGGAGACACTCCGATGTTCCGCCGGCGCGAGCCCGTGCCCTTCGCCTTCGTCGCCGAAGCCGACCGGTTCCGCAGCAATGTCACTCCCCCGCCCCGCCAGCGGTCGTCCGTGAGTCAGATCACCGGGCGCTGGCTGCTCGGCCTCACCCTCGTGGCCGGAGTGGTGGGCTCGCTGGTCGTGGGCATGCCCGCGCTGTCCACGCCGTCGGACACCGGGACCCAGCAGTCGCAGGCCTCTCAGGGCCACTGACTCTTCCGGCCCCCCGCGAGTGGTGGGCGGGGACACGGGCGGATAGCCTCACCGGGCACAGCCCATGCATGGATTGAGTGAGGACCAGCCGTGCCCCTGCCCTTCCTGATGGTCGACCGCACCGATGACGCGGCGCTCGACAGTCCCCTGCCCTACGACGACCGGGACCGCTGGCGGCGCCCCTACCGTCCGGGGCCGTGGCGGGTCGGCGGAGCCGCCCTGTGGCTGCTGCTCGCCTCGTTCGTGCTGTTCGCCGCGGTCGCGCTGGCGCTGACCGGCTCGCTGTCCTCCGCCACCGTGGTCCTCTGCGTCGCGCTGCTGATCATCGCGGCCGCGCTGCGGATACTGCGCATGGGCGTGTGGGTGAGCGCGCGGGGCGTGCGCCAGATCGGCCTGTTCCAGACCCGGACGGTGCCGTGGAAGCGGGTCGTCTCGGTGCGGACCGCGCAGCAGCCGGTGCGCTGGCTGGGCCTGCCGCGGACCGTGCAGGGGCAGGCGCTGACCCTCGTGCGCAAGGACCGTCCGGTGGCCGACACGGAGCCGCTGCTGACCACGCACGGGATGGACTTCCTGAGCCGGGCCTCGGCCTTCGACCGGGCGGCGGACGCGGTGGAGGCGTGGGCGGCGGAGTACGGCCGCGGCTGAGCGCGTCCGGTGACGTACGGCAGGGGCCGGTCCGCTCAGGCGGACCGGCCCCTGCCGTGCGTGCGGGCCGTGGCTCAGGCCGGCAGCGGCCTGCCGTCGTGCAGGGCGATGGCGCGCTGCATGGCCTTGCGGGCGCGCGGGGTGTCCCGGGCGTCGTGGTAGGCGACGGCGAGCCGGAACCAGCTGCGCCAGTCGTCGGGAGCGGCCTCGGTCTCGGCCTTGCGCTTGGCGAAGACCTCGTCGGCGGAGTCCCGGTCGATGCGGCCGCCGGGCGTGCGCTTCAGCTCGTCCACGGGCAGGCCGCCCTCGGCGTCGAGTTCCGCGGCGAGGGCGTTGGCGCGGCGGACGAACTGGGTGTTCTTCCACAGGAACCACACGCCGATGACCGGCAGGATCAGCACCGCCACTCCGAAGGTGACGGTGAGGACCGTGCCGGTCTGGATGAGCATCACGCCCCGGCTGCCGACCAGGACGAAGTAGAAGACCAGGACGGCGGCCGTGAGGGCGTAGGAGAGCTTCGCGCGCATGTCAGAGGCCTCGAATCAGCCCAGGTCCAGGAAGTTTTCCAGACCGAAGGTCAGGCCCGGAGCGGTGACCACGCGGCGGGCGCCGAGCAGGATGCCCGGCATGAAGCTGCTGTGGTGCAGGGAGTCGTGCCGGACGGTGAGGGTCTCGCCCTCGCCGCCGAGCAGGACCTCCTGGTGGGCGAGGAGACCGCGGAGACGGACGGCGTGGACGGGGACGCCGTCGACGTCGGCGCCGCGGGCGCCGTCCAGGGCGGTGACCGTGGCGTCCGGGGCCGGTGCGGTGCCGGCCGCGCGGCGGGCCTCGGCGATGAGCTGAGCGGTGCGGGTGGCCGTGCCGCTCGGCGCGTCCACCTTGTTCGGGTGGTGGAGCTCGACGACCTCCACCGACTCGAAGTACGGCGCGGCGATCTGCGCGAACTTCATCGTCAGCACGGCGCCGATGGAGAAGTTCGGGGCGATGAGCACGCCGGTCTCCGGAGACCGCGCCAGCCAGCCGGTGAGCTGTGCGAGGCGCTCCTCGGTCCAGCCCGTCGTACCGACGACGGCGTGGATGCCGTGCCGCACGCAGAAGTCGAGGTTGCCCATCACCGAGGCGGGCGTGGTCAGTTCGACCGCGACCTGGGCGCCCGCGTCGGCCAGCGCCTCCAGCTTGTCGCCCCGGCCGAGGGCCGCGACCAGCTCCATGTCCTCGGCGGCCTCGACGGCCTTGACCGCTTCGGAGCCGATCCGGCCCCGGGCGCCGAGGACCGCCACGCGCAGCTTGCTCATCTTCTTCGTTCCTTACCGGTGGGGTGTCAGGCGACGGCGTCGTGCAGGCGGGCGGCCTGTTTGTCCTTGAGCGGGCCGATGACCGACAGCGACGGGCGCTGTCCCAGGATGTCGCGGGCCACGGAGCGGACCTCGTCCGGGGTCACGGCCGCTATCCGGGCCAGCATGCCGTCGACGGACATCTGCTCGCCCCAGCACAGCTCGCTCTTGCCGATACGGTTCATCAGCGCGCCGGTGTCCTCCAGGCCGAGCACCGTGGAGCCCCGGAGCTGGCCGACGGCGCGGGCGATCTCCTCGTCGGGCAGGCCGTGCTCGGCGACCCGGTCCAGTTCGTCGCGGCAGATCTTGAGGACGTCGTGGACCTGCGAGGGGCGGCAGCCGGCGTAGACGCCGAACAGGCCGCAGTCGGCGAAGCCCGAGGTGTAGGAGTACACGCTGTAGGCCAGGCCGCGCTTCTCGCGGACCTCCTGGAAGAGCCGGGAGGACATGCCGCCGCCGAGGGCGGTGTTGAGCACGCCGAGCGCCCAGCGCCGGTCGTCGGTGCGGGGCAGGCCGGGCATGCCGAGGACGACGTGCGCCTGCTCGGTCTTGCGGCCGAGCAGTTCCACGCGTCCGGCGGTGCGGATGGTGCGGCGTCCCTCGCGCGGGCTGATGGGGGCCGCCTCGGCGGTCCGGAAGGCGCCGGCCTTCTCGAAGGCCGCGCGGACCTGTCGTACGACCTTGGCGTGGTCGATGTTGCCGGCCGCCGCGACCACCAGGTGGGTGGGGTCGTAGTGCTTCTTGTAGAAGCGGCGGATGCGGTCGGCGGTGAGGGCGTTGACGGTGTCGACCGTGCCGAGGACCGGGCGGCCGAGGGCGTTGTCGCCGAACATGGTGTGCGCGAACAGGTCGTGCACGCAGTCGCCGGGGTCGTCCTCGGTCATGGCGATCTCTTCGAGGATCGCGCCGCGCTCGACGTTGACGTCGTCTTCCAGGATCAGGGAGCCCGTGAGCATGTCGCAGACGACGTCGATGGCGAGCGGCAGGTCGGTGTCGAGCACGCGCGCGTAGTAGCACGTGTACTCCTTCGCCGTGAACGCGTTCATCTCGCCGCCGACCGCGTCCATGGCGGAGGAGATGTCCAGGGCGGAGCGGCGCGCGGTGCCCTTGAAGAGCAGGTGCTCCAGGTAGTGCGTGGCGCCGTTAAGGGTCGGGGTCTCGTCGCGGGAGCCGACGTGGGCCCAGATCCCGAAGGTCGCGGAGCGCACCGAGGGCAGGGTCTCGGTGACGATGCGCAGGCCGCCGGGGAGGGTGGTCTTGCGGACCGTGCCGATGCCGTTCTCGCCCTTGATCAGGGTTTGGGTACGGGCGACGGCCCGCGCCTCCGAGGAGGTGCGGGCCGTCGTCGTGGAGCTGCTCGACGTCACTTGTCGGTGTCGTCCTTTGCGTCCTCGGAGGAAGCCTCTTCCTCGCCCTCGATCACGGGGATGAGGGAGAGCTTGCCGCGGGAGTCGATCTCGGCGATCTCGACCTGGACCTTCTGGCCCACACCGAGGACGTCCTCGACGTTCTCCACGCGCTTGCCGCCGGCCAGCTTGCGGATCTGCGAGATGTGCAGCAGACCGTCCTTGCCGGGCAGCAGGGAGACGAACGCGCCGAAGGTGGTCGTCTTCACGACCGTGCCCAGGTAGCGCTCGCCGACCTCGGGCATCGTCGGGTTGGCGATGCCGTTGATCGTGGCGCGGGCGGCCTCGGCGGCCGGGCCGTCGGAGGCACCGATGTAGATGGTGCCGTCGTCCTCGATGGTGATCTCGGCGCCGGTGTCCTCCTGGATCTGGTTGATCATCTTGCCCTTGGGGCCGATGACCTCACCGATCTTGTCCACGGGGATCTTGACGGTGATGATCCGCGGGGCGTTCGGGGACATCTCGTCCGGCTTGTCGATCGCTTCCATCATCACGTCGAGGATGTGGAGGCGGGCGTCCCGCGCCTGCTTGAGGGCGGCGGCCAGGACGGAGGCCGGGATGCCGTCCAGCTTGGTGTCGAGCTGGAGGGCGGTCACGAACTCCTTGGTGCCGGCGACCTTGAAGTCCATGTCGCCGAAGGCGTCCTCCGCACCGAGGATGTCGGTGAGGCTGACGTAGTGCGTCTCGCCGTCGATCTCCTGGGAGATCAGGCCCATGGCGATACCGGCGACCGGGGCCTTCAGCGGCACACCGGCGTTCAGGAGCGACATGGTGGAGGCGCACACGGAGCCCATGGACGTCGAGCCGTTGGAGCCGAGGGCCTCGGACACCTGACGGATCGCGTAGGGGAACTCCTCGCGGGTCGGCAGGACCGGGACCAGGGCGCGCTCGGCGAGGGCGCCGTGGCCGATCTCGCGGCGCTTCGGGGAGCCGACGCGGCCGGTCTCGCCGGTGGAGTACGGCGGGAAGTTGTAGTTGTGCATGTAGCGCTTGCGGGTCACCGGGGAAAGGGTGTCCAGCTGCTGCTCCATCCGGAGCATGTTGAGGGTGGTGACGCCCAGGATCTGGGTCTCGCCGCGCTCGAACAGCGCCGAACCGTGCACGCGCGGGATGGCCTCGACCTCGGCGGCCAGGGTGCGGATGTCGGTGACACCGCGGCCGTCGATGCGCTTCTTCTCCTTGATCACGCGCTCGCGGACCAGCTGCTTGGTGAGCGAGCGGTACGCGGCGGAGATCTCCTTCTCGCGGCCCTCGAACTCCGGGAGCAGCTTCTCGGCGGCCAGACCCTTGACGCGGTCCAGCTCGGCCTCGCGCTCCTGCTTGCCGGCGATGGTCAGCGCGGCGGCGAGCTCCGGGCGGACGGCGGCGGAGAGCGCCTCCAGGACGTCGTCCTGGTAGTCCAGGAAGATCGGGAACTCGCCGGTCGGCTTGGCGGCCTTGGCGGCGAGGTCGGCCTGGGCCTTGCAGAGCACCTTGATGAAGGGCTTCGCGGCGTCCAGACCGGAGGCGACGACCTCCTCGGTCGGCGCCTCGGCGCCGCCCTTGACCAGCTGGATGGTCTTCTCGGTGGCCTCGGCCTCGACCATCATGATCGCGACGTCGCCGTCCTCCAGGACGCGGCCCGCGACCACCATGTCGAAGACGGCGTCCTCGAGCTCGGTGTGCGTCGGGAACGCGACCCACTGGCCGTTGATCAGCGCGACGCGGACGCCGCCGATCGGGCCGGAGAAGGGCAGACCGGCCAGCTGGGTGGACGCGGACGCGGCGTTGATCGCGACGACGTCGTACAGGTGGTCGGGGTTGAGCGCCATGATGGTGGCGACGACCTGGATCTCGTTGCGCAGGCCCTTCTTGAAGGACGGGCGCAGCGGGCGGTCGATCAGGCGGCAGGTGAGGATCGCGTCCTCGCTGGGCCGGCCCTCACGGCGGAAGAAGGAACCGGGGATCTTCCCGGCCGCGTACATGCGCTCCTCGACGTCCACCGTGAGGGGGAAGAAGTCGAGCTGGTCCTTGGGGTTCTTGGAGGCGGTGGTGGCCGACAGCACCATGGTGTCGTCGTCCAGGTACGCCACGGCGGAGCCGGCGGCCTGCTTGGCCAGGCGGCCCGTCTCGAAGCGGATGGTGCGGGTGCCGAAGGCGCCGTTGTCGATGACGGCCTCGGCGTAGTGGGTCTCGTTCTCCACTAGCGTTTTCTCCGTTACTTTCGTCTGCGTTGCGTCTTTTGTCCCGGTCTGCCCGTGTGGCAGGGGGACGGTCCCGGAGAAGCGCGCCGTGCTGTGCGGGCCGGTCTTCGATCGAAGCACCCGGGGCTCGCTTCCCCCCGGGGGCCACTACCGAGGACCGGCGGCGGCTTGGGTGCGCTTCTCCTTGGTTCACTGACGTGCTGTGTCAGCTGTCGTGCTGTGTCGTGCGTATTGCGTTGTGCTACCACACTACAAAGCGTGAGTGACACTCCGCACGTTTCCGCACGTACGGCAAAGGGAGCGGTCCCGGGTCTCTCCGGGAACCGCTCCCTTCACGGCGTCTTACTTGGCGCCCGCCGCACCGCGGCGGATGCCCAGGCGGTCGACCAGCGCACGGAAGCGCTGGATGTCCTTCTTCGCCAGGTACTGCAGGAGGCGGCGGCGCTGACCGACCAGGATCAGCAGACCACGACGGGAGTGGTGGTCGTGCTTGTGGGTCTTGAGGTGCTCCGTCAGGTCGGAGATCCGACGGGAGAGCAGAGCGACCTGGACCTCGGGGGAGCCGGTGTCACCGTCCTTGGTACCGAACTCGGAGATGATCTGCTTCTTCACTGCGGCGTCGAGCGACACGCGTACTCCTCATGTGTGTGAGTGCCTTCCGAGCGCCCCCGGTCTTCATCGCGGGGGAGCTTCCACAACTCGGGAGGCGGGGATCCGTCGGGCGCTGCCTCAGGGGTCCGCGGGGGACTCCGGGGGTGCGTACACAAACGGCCGTCGACCAGGGTACCAGTGCCGACGGGCGGGACCGCACATGGCCGTCATGGACAGGGCGACCGCCAGTAGTGTGGCGGTCACAGGTACGCATCATCGTCGGGAAGGGGTCGCCGCGGGATGAGCGAGACGGCGGAGGAGATGAAGGCGCGCAAGGAGCGGGAACGGGACGAGCTCTACGCGCTCGACATCTCGGGCGTCGAGTGGCACTGCGCGCCCGGCACCGAGCAGGACGAGGAGCGGGTGGAGATCGCCTACCTGCCCGAGGGGGCGGTGGCGATGCGGTCGTCGCTGGACCCGGACACCGTGCTGCGGTACACGGAGGCGGAGTGGCGTGCCTTCGTGCTGGGGGCGCGGGACGGAGAGTTCGACCTGGAGCCGAACGAGCAGAACGGCGGCCTGGCCGCCCAGTGAGCCGGGGCCCGGTCGGCGACCGGGCCCCGCTTTCTTTCTTCGTGCGGCCGGGTGCCGGGCGTTCTCAGACTTCCCGCCCCCCGTGTGCCGCACCCATGCCGGAACGGCCGCAAGGGCCAGGGCGCTTGCCGTGCCCGCCCCGCACTCCCCCGCTCCGTGACCACTCGCCCGCACCCTTCCGCCGTCAGGGCACCATGGACGTGGAGTGCGGCCGTCACGCCGCCAACTGACGCCCGGACTGACGGCTCTTGCCCTTTTTGTTCATCGATTGTTGGGCAAGACGAAAGCTGTGTACAGGAGTTCAGGGCATGGTGTGACCAGGTGGACGTCCGTATTGGGACGGACGGGCCTGCCGAGGTCCGGCTCCCGGTGATTAGGCTGGGAGGGGGGCGCGACGCCGGGACCGTGAACACGGCGTCGGGGCCCCGAGGGGGAGAGCCGGTGGATCGGACTACCTCAAACGAATACGGATGCTGAGAACGACACGACACGGTCGTCGCGCCGGCACGGCATGAGGGTGCTCGACCACACCAGGAGGAACTGTGAGCAGCGAGCGGGACGGGATCCGCGGGGGCTGGGCCACACCCGGCGAAGACCAGCCCGACGCGGAGTCACTCAACGAGATGACGGGCGAGTTCACGATCGACTACGCGCCGCCCGCCTGGTACACGCAGAACGCCGCGGCCGGTCCGGACGCGGCCGACGACACCGGGACTCCGGGCACGGCGGGGACGCCGGGCACGGCGGGAGCGCCGGGGAGGGCGGGCGCCCCCGGGGCCGGTGCCGCCACGACGCCTGCCGCGCAGCCCCGTTCGCCGTTCCCGCCGGGAGCACCGATCCCGGGGCTGACTCCCCCGCCGCACGCCCAGCAGGGCGGCGGAACACCGGGTGCCGGCGGGCCGTTCGCTCCCGCGCCCGCCTCGGCTCCCGGAGCGCCTTTCACGCCGCCGCCGGCCGCGACGCCGGGCGCGCCGTTCACCCCGCCGCCCACCGCGACGCCGGGCGCTCCCTTCACCCCGCCGCCCACCGCGACGCCGGGCGCTCCCTTCACCCCGCCGCCCACCGCCGCTCCCGGCGCCCCCTTCACCCCGCCGGCCGCGCCGGCGCCGGGTGCCCCGTCGGCGCCCGCGCCCGCCGCGACGCCCGGAGCGCCGTTCACCCCGCCGCCCGCCTCGACGCCCGGAGCGCCGTTCACCCCCGCGCCCGCGTCAACGCCGGGAGCACCCTTCACTCCTCCGGCGTCGACGCCGGCGGCGCCGTTCACTCCGCCGCCCGCCTCGGTTCCGGGTGCGCCCTTCACGCCGCCGGCTCCGAGCGCCGCCGCGGGGGCGCCGGCCGCTCCGCCGGCGCCGGTCGCCGGGCCGCCCGCCGCGCCGTTCACGCCCGCGGCACCGCCCGCCGCACCGCCCGCGGACGGTGCGGCCGCCGTGCCGAAGCTGCCGGCCGGTTTCGAACCGCAGCGGCCCGCCGCCGAGGAACCGGCGGCGGTGCCCGAGCCGGACAACGGCGACCTGGACAGCGGGGCGACGATGCGGTTCTCCGCCGTCGCGCTGAAGCGTGACATCGCCAAGGCCGCCGAGGACCAGGCGGCCCCGCAGCCCCGCGCCGGGGACGAGGAGGCGGAGAAGAAGGACGCCGAGGCGGAGGACCGGTCGGCGGCCGACGTCATCGCCCTCCTGGTCGACTCCGGCGCGAAGAGCACGGACGCTGCCGAGGACGCGGACGCCTCGCCGCACCCCGGCACCGCCGAGGCCGGCGCCGAGGACGAGACCTCCGACGACGAAGCCGACTCCGACTCCGACTCCGGCGACAAGGACGAACCGGCCCTGGCCGCCGCCCCGGTGGACGACACCGAGGACGACGAGCCCCGGGACGCGGTCGCCGCCACCGAAGGCGAGGACGACCAGGACGACGACCTGGCCGACGACGGCGAGGAGGCCGCGGCCGCGCACGCATCCGCCTCGGCGTCCGCCACCGCGACCCCGGACGACGCCGACGAGCCCGAGGACGCGCCCCCCGCGCCCCAGGACGCCGTGGCCTCCGCTCCCGCACCGCAGGACGCGCCCCCGGCACCCACCACACCGCCCGTCGCGCCGCCCACCGCCTGGACGCCGCCGCCCGCACCGCCCGCACCGCCCGCCGTGGTGCCGCCCCTGCCGCCGGCCTACCAGCCCGCGGCCCCGGCACCGGCCGACGACTGGCCGGTCCAGCCCGCGCCGCCGGCACCCGGTCAGGGTCCGGTGGCCAGGCCGGGACAGCAGCCGCCGTTCCAGCACCCGCAGGCTCCCCAGCCCGCACCGGCCGCCTGGCACCAGCCCTCCGGCCCACAGCCGGACGCCCCCGTCCCGCCGCAGGCACCGGACGGCTACGGCTTCCCGCAGCCCCCGGTCCCCCCGGCCGCGCAGCCGCAGCAGCCGGACGCGCAGGGCGGCTACGGCTACCCCGGCGCGCCCGTGCCCCAGGCGCCCCCGGCGGCCGGTTACGGCTTCCCGCAGCCCGCCGCGCAGCCGCCGGTGCCCCCGGCCGGTCCCGCGGGCTACGGCTTCCCGCAGCAGGGTCAGCCGCAGCCGGCGCCCCAGGACCCGCGCGCCGCGCAGCCCGCCCAGCCCCCGGCTCCGGCTCCGCACCCGCAGCAGCCGGACCCGCAGGCACCGCAGGCCCCCCAGCCGCCCGTCGACCCGCGGATCGGTGCCGCCTGGCCGCAGCCCATGCAGCACGACCAGCGGCAGATGACCAACCCCGGTGCGGCGCCGCTGGGTTACACCGCCGCCGTCGAGCTCTCCTCCGACCGGCTGCTCAACAACAAGAAGCAGAAGGCCAAGAGCGGCCGGCCCGGTGCCGTGCCCTCGCGGTTCAAGCTCGGCGGCAAGAAGGAGGAGGCGGAGCGGCAGCGGAAGCTGGACCTGATCCGTACGCCGGTGCTCTCCTGCTACCGGATAGCGGTGATCAGCCTCAAGGGCGGTGTCGGCAAGACCACCACGACCACCGCACTCGGCTCCACGCTCGCCACCGAGCGCCAGGACAAGATCCTCGCCATCGACGCCAACCCGGACGCCGGCACGCTCGGCCGCCGGGTGCGCCGCGAGACCGGGGCCACCATCCGCGACCTGGTCCAGGCGATCCCGTACCTCAACTCGTACATGGACATCAGGCGGTTCACCTCGCAGGCCTCGTCCGGTCTGGAGATCATCGCCAACGACGTGGACCCGGCCGTCTCGACCACGTTCAACGACGAGGACTACCGGCGGGCGATCGACGTCCTGGGCAAGCAGTACCCGATCATCCTCACCGACTCGGGCACCGGTCTGCTCTACAGCGCCATGCGCGGGGTGCTGGACCTCGCCGATCAGCTGATCATCATCTCGACGCCGTCCGTGGACGGGGCGAGCAGCGCCAGTACGACCCTGGACTGGCTCTCCGCGCACGGCTACGCCGACCTGGTGTCCCGGTCCCTCACCGTCATCTCCGGAGTCCGCGAGACCGGCAAGATGATCAAGGTCGAGGACATCGTGACGCACTTCGAGACGCGCTGCCGTGGTGTCGTGGTCGTGCCGTTCGACGAGCACCTGTCCGCCGGTGCCGAGGTCGACCTCGACATGATGCGGCCCAAGGTGCGGGAGGCGTACTTCAACCTCGCGGCGATGGTCGCCGAGGACTTCGTGCGCCACCAGCAGATGCACGGTCTGTGGACCAGCGACGGCAACCCGCCCCCGGTCGCGGCCCCGCCGCTGCCGGGACAGCCGCTGCCCGCCCAGCAGTACGCGCCGCCGCAGGCTCCGGGCGGACAGCAGCCGTACGCGCCGCCGTACCCGCAGCAGCCGTACCCGCAGCAGCCGGGGCAGCCTCCGCAGCAGGATCTCTACGGCCGTCCCCAGCCGCAGCCGCAGCCCCCGCAGCCGGGGCAGCAGCCGTATCCCGCGCAGCCTCCGCAGCAGCAGCCTCCGCAGCAGCCGGGCTACGGCTATCCGCAGGAGCCGCCGCAGCAGTAGCGGGGAACGACGAAGGGCGGCCGGTGCCTCACCGCACCGGCCGCCCTTCGTCGTATCTCCAGCTCAGGCGTCGTCGGCCGCCACCAGGGCACGGCACTGCTCGACGTCCTCGGCCATCTGCTCCAGCAGTGCGTCGAGCGACTCGAACGTGGCCTGGCCGCGGACGTAGGCCAGGAAGTCGACGGCGACGTGCAGGCCGTACAGGTCGAGGCCGACGCGGTCGATGGCGTACGCCTCCACCGTGCGCTCGGTGCCGTCGAACTGCGGGTTGGTGCCGACGGAGATCGCGGCCGGCATCACTTCGCCCTGCGCGTGCAGATAACCGGCGTAGACGCCGTCGGCGGGGATCGCGGTGTGCGGGAGCGTCTCGACGTTGGCCGTCGGGAAGCCCAGCTCACGGCCGCGCTGGGCGCCGCGCACGACGACACCCTCCACCCGGTGCGGGCGGCCGAGGATCTCGCGGGCGCCCGCCATGTCGCCCTCGGCGACCAGGCGCCGGGTCAGCGTCGAGGAGAACGGCTCGCCGCCGCCCGCCTCACCGCGCACGTACAGGTCGACGACCTCGACCTCGAAGTCGTAGACCTTGCCCTGCTCGGCGAGGAACTCGACGTTGCCCGCGGCCTTGTGGCCGAAGCGGAAGTTGGGGCCCTCGACGACGGCCTTGGCGCGCAGCCTGTCGACCAGCACCTTGACCACGAAGTCGCCCGGCGACAGACGCGAGAACTCGGTGGTGAAGGGCAGGATCAGCACCGCGTCCACGCCCAGTTCCGCCATCAGCTCGGCGCGGGTGTGGTGCGGGGCGAGCAGCGGCGGGTGGCTGCCGGGGCGGACGACCTCGCTGGGGTGCGGGTCGAAGGTGACGACGACCGCCGGGACGCCCAGCTCACGGGCGCGGTCCACGGCATGCCGGATGATCAGCTGGTGCCCGCGGTGCACTCCGTCGTAGGACCCGATGGTGACGACGCTGCGCCCCCAGTCCTCGGGGATGTCCTCCAACCCACGCCAGCGCTGCACTGTGACCGCTCCTCGAACCTGTGTCCGTTGTCCGTCTTACGCAGGTCTAAGGGTGCCATGTTTGGCGGACGCGTCTCACACCGGCACGGTCGCTGTGACCCGGCGCACGCCCGCGGCGCGTCACGCGGGCACCCGGACACCGGCGAGGTTCCCCAGCATCCGCCGGGTGCTCGGGCCCACCACCGCGGTCCACTCCTCCGGGGTGTCGGTGAGCCAGCGGGCCATCAGGGCGGCGAAACCGGGCACGTGCCGGCCCAGGTCGACCAGGCCGCGGTCGAAGCGGGCCGCCCCGGCCGGGGTGCGGACCAGCAGCAGGCCGGTGCGCCTGACCAGGTCGCGCATCGCGTCGCCGTCGTCCTCGCGCTGCACGGCGGCGGCGTGCAGCAGCGCGTCGAGGACGTCCGGGTTCCGCTCGCGGTCCAGCAGGAACTCCAGCAGTTCCCGGCGCAGCGGCCGTGAAACGGCGGTGCCCCCCGCGCCGAGGACGGTCGCCAGGGCCGCCCGCACCGGCTCGGTACCGTCCACCAGCAGGCCGGTGACCAGGGGCAGCAGGCCGGCGCGGGCCCCGGCACCCTGCCCGAGGCGGCGCTCGACGAACCCGGCCACCTGCCCTGCGGTCTCCGGGCGCAGTTCGGCGGCCTCCAGGACCAGCGCGGTGATCCGGTCGGCGAGGGCCGGTGCGGTGACGTCGGCGAGGGCGCGCACCACCTGCCCGGCGGCGGGCCCGCGCAGCCGGTCGCGGAAGGCCGCCAGGACGTCGTCGGCATGGGTGGTCAGGGCGGGCACGAGGGCGCCCGGCGACAGGTGCGGGTCGCCGGCGGCGAAGTGCCGCAGCGCCTGCGGGAGATGGCGGGACCGGGTCCAGGGGTCCCGGACCAGCAGGGCGAGCGCGCCGCCGTGCAGGGCGCGGTCGGCGGGGCGGGCGAGCAGGGCGAGCGCCGCGTGGCGGAGCAGGGCGCGGTCGGCCTCGCCGCGCACGTGCGGGGCGGTGCGCAGCGCGTGGGACACCGCGGCCACCCGGCGGGCCGGGCGCTCGTCGTGGGCCCAGCGGTCGACGGCCCGGCACAGCGCGGACGGCTCGTCCTCGGCGAGCACGGCGAGCAGTTCGTCGCCCCGCCGGTGCGCGGCGTCGACCAGCACCTCGGTCAGGTCGTCCAGCGCCCGGCGCCGGTGGGTGTGCAGCAGCGCCTGCGCGGCGGTGGCCACCGTGGCCCGCGGCATCGCGGGCAGCGGCCGCTCGTCGTCGAACCAGCGGGTCAGACACGGCTGTACGGCGGCGGGGTCGGCGGCGAGCAGCCGGGCGACGGCGTCCAGGTAGCGGGGGGCCGGATCCGCGGCGGGCGTGGCGGGCGCCGGCCGGGGGCCGGGGCGTCCGGCGGGTGTGGCCTGCGGCGGCGGTTCGTCGGCGCGCACCAGTCTGCGCAGCAGGTCGAGGCGTTCGGCGTCGGGCAGGGCGAGCGCGGTCCAGAAGTCCGGTCCGAAGGGGGTGCCTGCGGTGCCGCGCCGGGCCACGACCCGGTCGGCGAGCAGCCGCAGCACGCCGGTGTACGGCGTGGCGTCGGGCAGCAGCGGCAGGGTCCTGGCGAGCAGCCGGGCGGCCCACCAGGAGGCGGGATCGAGGTCGAGGGCGTGCACCAGGTCCTGGAGCAGCGGGGCGAGCCGGGCCGGGCCGTCCTGGCGGTCCAGGAGCAGCAGCGCCTGGACGACCGGGCCGATCCGGTGGTGCGGGACGGGCCGCGGATGGACGCTGCCGGGGGTGCGGGGGCGGTGGACCAGGGCGCGCAGGGCCTCGTCCAGGTCCAGGTGCATGCCCTGCAGCCAGTCGGCGATCTCCTCGTGGGCGAACCGGTAGCCGTCGCCCGCCGGGACCAGCAGTCCCTCGGCGAGGACGGCGGAGGCCCAGCCGGAGCCGCCGCCGGGCAGCGCCGGGACGGGCCCGCACGGGAACACCGCCTCGAACGACTCGCGGTCCAGCCGGCCCTGGCCGGGGCCGAGGCTGCGCCGGGCGGCCTCGTGCACCCGGCCGCAGACGCGGGCGGCGAGCCGTCGTACGGCCGTGCCGCGCAGGCCGTTCTCGGCGGCCAGCCGGACCGCGACGCGCAGGCACCGCAGGTCGAGGTGGGCGGCGAAGACGTCGTAGCGGTCGAGCGGTGCGCCGGCGGGCGGATCCGGGAGGGCGGCGCGGACCTCGCCGAGCAGGCGCAGGGCGAGGGGGTGGCAGGCGTCGCGGTCGGTGAGGACGCCGTCCGGCACGCCGTGGCGGGAGCGGGCGCGGCGGGCCTCCTCGGGGGTGAGGTCGGTGAGCTGGACGCGGTCGGGGTGCGCGGGGCGCTGGTGCGGCGGGTGGGGCGCGAACTCGGCGCCCGCCTGTTCCCAGTACTCCTCGCGGCAGGCGAACAGGAGCCGGGTGCCGGTGCCGCGCAGCCATGTGGCGGTGTGCGCGGTCCAGGCGGGCAGCCGGTCGGCGAGGGCGGCCGGCATCTCCTCCGGGCCGTCAAGGAGCAGCAGGAGCGGGCGGTCCGCCCGGCCGGCGAGCCGGGCCAGCCGCTCCACGGTGAGGTCGCCGAGGTCGCCCGGGAGCCGGCCGCGGGAGGCGGCGACGGTCCGGACGGCGCGCTCCAGGGCGCGGCGGGCCGCGTCGGCGACCGAGTCGTCGGCGTCCCCGAGGTCGGCGCCGCGGAGCCAGAGGGTCGGGGCGGGGCGCGGTGCGCGGGTGCGGCGGGCGGCGAGGGCGGCGAGTTCGGTGGTGCGGCCGGTGCCGGGGTCTCCGACGAGGGCCAGGACGGTGCCGTGCGCGGTGTCGGTGCCGGTGTCGGTGCCGGTGGCTTCGGCGAAGGCCGACAGGCGCTCCGCGATCTCCGTCCGTTCGACGGGGCGGACGGGTTCGCCATGGCCGCCCGCGACCGGGTGCGGGCCGGTCGCGCGGTGCCCCCGGTCCCCGGCGGGCGGACCCGGCGGGCCGTCCTGCTCCACCGAGGTGGCCGTCAGTTCCAGGACGCCCGCGAGATTGAGGTCGGCGCCGTAGGCGGGGACGGTCGCTGCGTTGCGGGCGAGCAGGTCGGTCAGCTCGGCGCTGTCGGGGCGGTGGAGCGGGACCGCGAAGCCCGCGTCGCGCAGGACGGACCGCAGTGCGGTGCCCAGCACGCCGAGGACGGCGCCGGTCTCCGCGTCGAGGACCGGGCCGCCGGCCGCCCCGCCGCCGAGCCGCAGGGCGTCCCGGCCCGCCGTGCCGATCGCCAGCTCCAGCGCGTCGTGCAGGAGGTGGAAGCCGTCGGTGGCGGTGTACGTCGCCTCGGTCGCGGCCAGCACCCGGGCCTCGCGCCAGCGGTCGGCGGCGATCCGCACGTAGGTTCCGGCCGGGATCCGCTCCCGCACCGTGATCGGCAGCGGCGCCACGCCGAGGCCCTCGGTGCGGATCAGGGCGAGGCCGTGGGCGGGCAGCGGGGTGACCGCGTCCGGCTCGACCACGCAGGTGCGGTCGCCGGCGGCGTGCAGCACGATCCGGGCGAGCCCGTCGACGGTCTCGTGGCTGGTGACCAGGGTGCCGTCGTGGTCGGCGAGGAAGCCGGTGCCGCGCGGACGGCCGGCGAGGTCGCGGATCCGGACCAGCCGGTCGTCCGGGACCGGCCCGGTGTCCTGCCGAGCCGCATGCGCGCCGTCCGCCGTACGGCGGCCGTTCCCGGTCCGCGGGGTCCGTCCCGCCATGATCGAACCTCCCGCCGTACGCCCCTGCCCCGGGGCGTCCGCGGCGGATCCGGCCGCGGACCCGGGCCCGGCGCGCACGTCGGCCGCGCGCCGGGCCCGTGCCTCGGCGTCGGACGCCGCCGCGTGCCCGCGGCGCGAGCCGCCGGACAGGCCCCTGTCCGAGACCGTAGGGGCGAAATGATCAGCGGGACAGAGCGGGTGGCGAACGCGCCCCCCTCCGCTCCCCCGGTTCACTCCGAGCGCCTGCTCGGTCGGGTGAATAGCCCGGGACGGGTGGATACACCCTAGGGGTGGGGGAACCGAGGGGGGACCGTGGAGCGGCGGCGGCATCAGACCCCGTGGTCGCCGCTCCACGGGCACACCGTGCGTCAGCCGAACACGGCGAGGCTCTTGGCCTTGCCCTTCTGCTCCTCGACGAGCACGAGGAAGCGCCCGTCGGGGCCGAACACGCCGACGGGACCGGCGCCCGCGTACTCCTCGGGCATGTCGATCCGCACCCCGTTGCCGAGCAGTCCCGCGCGCCGGGCGTCGACCTGCCAGCGCGGGAAGGCCGCCGTGGCCGCCTCGGCGACCGGCATCACGGTCAGCTCCTGCTGGAGCTGGTCGAGCGTGCGGGCGGAGTCCAGCTTGTACGGTCCGACACGGGTGCGGCGCAGGGCGGTCAGGTGCCCGCCGACGCCCAGGCCCGCGCCCAGGTCACGGGCCAGGGCCCGGATGTAGGTGCCGGAGGAGCAGACCACCGAGACGACCAGGTCGAGCACGGGGGTGCCGTCCTCGGCGACGCCGTCGCGGACGTCGTAGACCGTGAACGACGAGACGGTCACCGGCCGGGCCGGGATCTCGAACTCCTCGCCCTCCCGGGCGCGCTTGTAGGACCGCACACCGTTGATCTTGATGGCGCTGACCTTGGACGGCACCTGCATGATGCGTCCGGTCAGCGCGGCGATGCCGGCGTCGACGGCCTCGCGGGTGACCCCGGAGGCGTCGGTGGACGAGGTGATCTCGCCCTCGGCGTCGTCGGTGACGGTGTTCTGCCCGAGGCGGACGGTCCCCAGGTACTCCTTCTCGGTGAGCGCGAGGTGACCGAGGAGCTTGGTCGCCCGCTCGACTCCGAGGACGAGGACGCCGGTGGCCATCGGGTCGAGGGTGCCGGCGTGCCCGACGCGCCGCGTGCGGGCGATGCCCCGCATCTTGGCGACGACGTCGTGCGAGGTGAAGCCCGACGGCTTGTCGACGATGACAAGGCCATCGGGCGGGGTGGGCTTGCTGGTCATTCGGTGGCGTCGTCCGTCTCGTCGGCGTCGTCCTCGGAACCCGGCTTCCTGTACGGGTCCGCTTCACCGGCGAAGGCGGCACCGGCGGAGACCTCGCGGACCTTGGCGTCCGAGGCCTTCGCCTTGTCGAGCAGGTCCTCGATGGTCTTCGCGGTGTCCGGAAGGGCGTCCGCGACGAACGCGAGGGTCGGCGTGAACTTCACGCCCGCCGCCGCGCCGACCGCCGAGCGGAGCACGCCCTTGGCGCTCTCCAGGCCCGCGGCGGCCGCGGCCCGCTCCTCGTCGTCGCCGTAGACCGTGTAGAAGACGGTCGCCTCCCGCAGGTCGCCCGTGACCCGGGTGTCCGTGATGGTGACGTGGGTGCCGAGCCGCGGGTCCTTGATCCCGCGCTGCAGCTTCTGGGCCACCACCTCTCGGATGAGGTCCGCCAGCCTCTTGGCGCGCGCGTTGTCGGCCACTGGTCCGTCTCCCGTTCTTTCTTCTGTGTCGTTCTCAGGTCTAGTCGTCGTCGCCGTGGAAGCGCCGTCGGACGGACAGCAGCTCCACCTCGGGGCGGGCGGCGACCAGCCGTTCGCACCGGTCGAGCACCTCGGTCAGGTGCGCGGTGTCTCCGGAGACCATGGCGAGGCCGATGCCGGCCCGGCGATGAAGGTCCAGGTGGTCCACCTCGGCCGCGCTCACGGCGAACTTCCGCTGGAGTTCGGCGACGATCGGGCGGACGACGGAGCGCTTCTCCTTCAGCGAATGGATGTCGCCGAGGAGGAGGTCGAAGGACAGAGTCCCCACGTACATGTATGTAACCGGTTCACCCGCCGGCACGGGATCGATGGCCCTGTTCAGGAACGGTACCCCGTCCCCGCCGGGGGCTCGACCGACTTTCCCCGCCGATTGCGGAGCCAGGGCTCCGCCCACGGGAAAAGTGCTGGCCGACGGGAGCGGACTCCCGTCGGCCAGCACCAACCACAGGTGTTACACCCGCGGCTTCTCGCGCATCTCGTACGTCGCGATGACGTCGTCGATCTTGATGTCGTTGAAGTTTCCGAGGTTGATACCGCCCTCGAAGCCTTCGCGGATCTCGGTGACGTCGTCCTTGAAGCGGCGCAGGCCCTCGATGTTGAGGTTCTCCGCGATGACCTTGCCGTCGCGGATGAGTCGGGCCTTGGTGTTGCGCTTGACCTCGCCGGAGCGGATGAGAACACCCGCGATGTTGCCCAGCTTGGACGACTTGAAGACCTCGCGGATCTCCGCCGTGCCGAGCTCGACCTCTTCGTACTCCGGCTTGAGCATGCCCTTGAGGGCCGCCTCGATCTCCTCGATCGCCTGGTAGATGACCGAGTAGTAGCGGACGTCCACGCCTTCGCGCTCGGCCATCTGCGCCGCGCGGCCTGCCGCGCGGACGTTGAAGCCGATCACGATGGCGTCCGAGCCCATCGCCAGGTCGATGTCGGACTCCGTGACCGCACCGACGCCGCGGTGCAGGACGCGGATGTCGACCTCTTCGCCGACGTCCAGCTGGAGCAGGGAGGACTCCAGGGCCTCGACGGAGCCAGAAGCGTCACCCTTGATGATGAGGTTGAGCTGCTGGACCTCGCCGGCCTTGAGCACCTTGTCCAGGTCCTCGAGGGAGACGCGGCGCGTGCGCTTGGCGAACGCGGCGTTGCGCTCACGGGCGGCGCGCTTCTCGGCGATCTGACGGGCCGTACGGTCCTCGTCCACCACCAGGAAGTTGTCGCCCGCACCCGGGACGTTGGTCAGACCCAGGACCTGGACCGGCGTCGCGGGTCCGGCCTCGGCGACGTTGTTGCCGTTGTCGTCGAGCATGGCGCGGACGCGACCGTAGGCGTCGCCCACGACCATCGTGTCGCCGACCCGCAGGGTGCCTCGCTGGACGAGGACCGTCGCCACGGCACCGCGGCCGCGGTCGAGACGGGACTCGATCGAGATGCCCTGTGCGTCCTGGTTCGGGTTGGCCCGCAGGTCGAGCGAGGCGTCCGCGGTCAGGATGACCGCTTCGAGCAGCGAGTCGATGTGCAGACCCTGCTTGGCGGAGATGTCGACGAACATCGTGTCGCCGCCGTACTCCTCGGCCACCAGGCCGTACTCGGTCAGCTGACCGCGCACCTTGGTCGGGTCGGCGCCCTCGACGTCGATCTTGTTGACCGCGACGACGATCGGGACGTCGGCCGCCTTGGCGTGGTTGAGCGCCTCGACCGTCTGCGGCATGACGCCGTCGTTGGCCGCGACGACCAGGATCGCGATGTCGGTCGACTTCGCACCACGGGCACGCATGGCGGTGAACGCCTCGTGACCCGGGGTGTCGATGAAGGTGATCTTGCGCTCTTCGTCGTTGACCTCGGTGGAGACCTGGTAGGCACCGATGTGCTGGGTGATGCCGCCGGCCTCGCCCGCGATGACGTTCGTCTTGCGGATGGCGTCCAGCAGTCGGGTCTTGCCGTGGTCGACGTGACCCATGACGGTGACGACCGGCGGACGGACCACCAGGTCGTCCTCGCCGCCCTCGTCCTCGCCGAACTCGATGTCGAAGGACTCGAGCAGCTCGCGGTCCTCCTCCTCGGGGCTGACGATCTGGACCGTGTAGTTCATCTCGCCGGCGAGGACCTCGAGGGTCGCGTCGGAGACGGACTGCGTGGCCGTGACCATCTCGCCGAGGTTCATCATGACCGCGACGAGGGACGCCGGGTTGGCGTTGATCTTCTCCGCGAAGTCGGTGAGCGACGCGCCGCGGGAGAGACGGATGGTCTCGCCGTTGCCGCGCGGCAGCATCACGCCGCCGACGCTCGGGGCCTGCATGGCCTCGTACTCCTGGCGACGCTGCCGCTTCGACTTGCGACCGCGACGCGCCGGACCGCCGGGACGGCCGAAGGCACCCTGCGTGCCACCACGGCCGCCGGGACCGCCGGGACGACCGCCGAAGCCGGGACGACCGCCGCCGCCACCGCCGGGACCGCCGCCGAAGCCGCCGCCACCGCCGCCGGGACCGCCGGGACGACCGGCGAAGCCGCCGCCGCCACCGGGACGGGCACCGCCACCGCCGCCGCCGGGACGGCCGGCGAAGCCGCCGCCACCGGGACGACCGGCGCCGCCGGGACGACCCGCACCGCCGGGACCGCGACCGCCGCCACCGGGGCCGGGACGCGGGCCGGCAGCGGGACGCTGCGGCATCATGCCGGGGTTGGGACGCGGACCCGCGGAGCCGCCGCCGGGACGCGGACCGCCCTGCGGGCGGGGCATGCCGGCCGGGCTCGGACGGGCACCGCCGGGAGCCTGGGGACGCGGACCGCCGCCCTGGGCGCCGGGCGCCTGGGGACGGGGAGCACCGCCGGGACCGCCGGGGCCGGGACGCGCGCCGCCCTGCGGGCGCGGGGCCTGCGGACGGGCCATGCCGGTGGAGCCACCGGAGGTGAAGGGGTTGTTGCCCGGACGCGGGCCGGCCGGACGGGCACCGCCCGGACGGGGAGCGCGCTCACCGCCGGGACGCTGGCCGCCGCCCTGACCACCCGGACGGGCCTGGCCCTGACCGGGGGCGGGACGACCGCCGGGACGCGGGGCGCTCTGGCCCGGACGCGGAGCGCCGCCGGGACGCTGGCCCTGTGCGGCGGCCGGGCTCTGCGCCGGGGCGGCCGGAGGGGCCGGCGGGGCGGTGAACTCGGGCGCGGCCGGAGCCGGACGCGGGGCGGGCTTCGGGCCCGGAACCGGGCGCGGGCCGGAGGCGGCCGGCGCGGGGGTGACCGGAGCCGGAGCCGGGGCCGGAGCCGAGGGAGCCGCCGGGGCCGAGGCCGCGGGGGCGGGAGCCGCCGGAGCCTGGGGCTGCGGGGCGGCCGGACGCGGGGCGCCCGGCTTGGGGGCACCCGGGCGTGCCGCCTGCGCCGGAGAGGGCGCGGCGGGCCTGGGGGCAGCCTTGCGCGGGGCGGGCTTGCCGGCGGACTTGCCGTTGCCACCGCCCTGGAAGGCGTCGGTCAGCTTGCGTACAACGGGCGCCTCGATCGTCGAGGACGCCGAACGGACGAATTCACCGAGTTCCTGGAGCTTGGCCATGACGACCTTGCTCTCAACCCCGAACTCCTTGGCGAGTTCGTATACCCGGACCTTAGCCACTTCGCTCCTTTTAGGTCCGGGTGCGTCCGGACCGTCGCTACTTCATGGGCGTACTCATCGCGTGCTCATCGAGTGCTCATCGCAATCTCGACCTACTTCCAACTCGCGGGGTACCAGAGCCGCACGGACGCTCCGTACGACGCTTCTTACGGTGTTACTGCTCGACGTACGGGCGCAACGCCTTTACGTCCAGCGGACCCGGGACGCGCAGCGCCCTCGGAAGTGCCCGGCGGCGCACCGCCTGGTCCAGACAGACCTGGGCGGGGTGTACATATGCACCCCGGCCGGGCAGCGTACCGCGAGGATCGGGGACACATTCGCCCTCGACCGCCACGATCCGCAGCAGTTCGGTCTTGGCCGCTCGCTGCCTGCACCCCACACAGGTGCGCTCAGGGCATGCGCGGGCATGCGTCCGGCCAGACACCGCTAAGTCTACCTCCCCGTACCGACCTCACCCCTTCGGGGCAGAGATCGAACGGCCGTTGTCGTAATCCAAGCGACCTGCGGCTTGGAACTATTCCCCTCGTCCGGGTGAACCGCCGACGAGGAGACGGGTGAGCTACTCGGACGCCTGTTCGGTATCCGGACGGATGTCGATCCGCCAGCCGGTCAGCCGGGCGGCGAGCCGGGCGTTCTGCCCCTCTTTGCCGATCGCAAGTGACAGCTGGTAGTCGGGCACGATCACCCGGGCGGACCGGGCCGCCAGGTCCACGACCTCCACCTTGGAGACCCGGGCCGGCGACAGCGCGTTCGCGACCATCTCGGCGGGGTCGTCCGACCAGTCGACGATGTCGATCTTCTCGCCGTTCAGCTCGCCCATCACGTTGCGGACCCGGCCGCCCATGGGGCCGATGCAGGCGCCCTTGGCGTTCAGGCCCGAACGGGTGGAACGGACCGCGATCTTCGTCCGGTGACCGGCCTCGCGGGCGATGGCGGAGATCTCCACGGAGCCGTCCGCGATCTCCGGCACCTCCAGGGCGAAGAGCTTCTTCACCAGGTTCGGGTGCGTGCGCGACAGCGTGACGGACGGACCGCGGACGCCCTTGGCCACCCGGACCACGTACGAGCGCAGCCGCATCCCGTGCGGATAGGTCTCACCGGGGACCTGCTCCTGCACCGGCAGGATGGCCTCCAGCTTGCCGATGTCCACGAGCACGTTCTTCGGGTCGCGGCCCTGCTGGACCACACCGGTGACGATGTCGCCCTCACGGCCGGCGTACTCGCCGAGCGTGGCGTCGTCCTCGGCGTCCCGCAGCCGCTGCAGGATGACCTGCTTGGCGGTGGAGGCGGCGATCCGCCCGAAGTCCGACGGGGTGTCGTCGAACTCGCGGGGCGCCTGCCCCTCCTCCAGGTCCTCGGGGTCCTCCTTCGCCCACACGGTCACATGCCCGGTCTCCCGGTTGAGCTCCACGCGCGCGTGTCGGCGGCTTCCCTCGGTGCGGTGGTAGGCGATGAGGAGGGCCGACTCGATCGCCTCGACCAGCAGGTCGAAGGAGATCTCCTTCTCCCGAACCAAGCCCCGCAGGGCACTCATGTCGATGTCCACGGCTACGCCTCCTCTTCTTCCGTCATGTCCTTCTTGTCCTTGCGGTTGAACTCGACCTGCACACGCGCCCTGTCGATCTCGGCGAAGCCGAGTCTGCGGGCGGTGGCCTTACGGCCCTTGACGCCGGGCACCTCCAGATCGAGGCCCTCGTCGTCGACGTCCAGGATGCGCGCGACCAGTTCGCCGTCCTCGGTGAGCTGGAACCTCACCAGGCGGTCCACGGCGCGCAGGTAGTGCCGGTGTTCGGTGAGGGCGCGCTCCGCGCCCGGGGTGCCGACCTCGAGGGTGTACTCGCCCTCGCCCATCGCGTCGCTCTCGTCGAGCCTCGCCGAGAGCTCACGGCTCACATCGGCGATCTGGTCCAGGTCGGCCCCGGTGTCGGAGTCGACGACCACGCGCAGCACCCTCTTGCGTCCGACCGAGTCCACGGCGATCTCTTCGAGATCCAGGCCCTGGGAGGTGACGAGCGGTTCCAGGAGCTCTCGCAGCCTCTCGCTCTGGGTCGTGCTCATCCGGGTGACTCCTCGGCCGCGTGTGCTGTTGTGGGTTGGGTCGCGTGTCTGGTCAAAGGGTATCCGGTCGTGAGGAGTGTTGCCGTCCACCCGGGTACGGACGGCGCCGATGAGTGGCTTCGGACAGGTGCGCGGGTACGGTGATCACGGACGGGTCCGTCCCGTGCCCCATTCCTTTCGCTTTTCTTCGTATCCAGCTCCCCCGAGGACGTCTGCCGTGTCGTTCCCCCCGCTGTCGCGTACCCCCTGGGGAGTACGCAGAAGGAGCCTGATCGTCTCCGCGGCCTCGGCCGCCCTGCTGGCGGGCTGCTCCGCCGGCCCCGACTCCGCGGGCAGCGGCGGCAGTACGTCGGCCACCGCGCGGGCACGCGCGCGTGCGGCCCGGGACAGCCGGGTGCTGCTCGGGCAGTACGACGCCGTCCTCGCCGCCCACCCCGGGCTCGCGGAGCGGCTGCGGCCGCTGCGGGCCCATGTGGCGGCCCATGCGGCGGCCTTCGCCGAGGGCGCGCAGGACGCGACGGCCACCGCCTCGGCCTCGGCCTCCGGCTCGCCCTCGGCCACGGTGTCCGCGCAGGCATCCCCCGCGGTGCCGGCCGACGAGAAGTCCGCGCTCGCCTCGCTGGCCGCCGCCGAGCGCACCCTCGCCGACCGCCGGGCCGCCGAACTGCTGGACGTGCCCGGCGAACTGGCACGGCTGCTGGCGGGGGTGTCGGCGGCCGGATCCGCGCACGCCTACCTGCTGACGAAGGGTGAGAAGTGAGCGACGGGACCAGCACCGAGGTGCTGAAGGCGCTTCAGGCGGCGCTGGCGGCCGAACACGCCGCGGTCTACGGGTACGGCGTCGTCGGCGGCCTGATCGGCACCCAGCGGCTGACCGAGGCGCGTTCGGCCTACGACGCGCACCGGGCCGGCCGGGACACGCTCGCCCGCACGGTACGGGACCTGGGCGCCACGCCCGTCGCCGCGAGCGCCGCCTACGCGCTGCCGTTCGACGTCACCGACGCGGCGACGGCCGTACGGCTCGCCGCCGAACTGGAGGCACGGGTGGCCGACGTCTACTCGGACCTCGTCCGGGCCTCCTCCGGCGCACGGCGCGGATCGGCGGCCGCGGCGCTGCGGGAGGCAGCGGTGCGGGCGGTGCGCTGGAGCGGGGAGAGCGTAGCCTTCCCTGGTCTCGCCGAGCGGGACGCGCCGCTGGGCCGGGCCGGCGCCTCGGCCTCGCCCTCGGCTTCGTCGACTCCGTAGAGCACGGAACAGGAAGGGAACGACTCGCGTATGGCTTTCGAACCGCCGCGGCGCCTGGTGAAGGCGCTCGGTGAGACGGCGCCGGACGGTGACGAGTGGCTGGAGAAGCTGCCCGACGCGGTGGAACGGGCCGTCGCCCTACGCGAGTTGACCGTGGAACGGGTGCAGGTGCCCGGCGGCCGCAGCAGCGTCGTCCTGCTGGTGCGGCAGGCCGGGGACACACCGGCGGTGCTGAAGCTGGCGCCGCGGCGGGCGAGGCCGGAGAGCGAGGCCGCGGCGTTGGCGCACTGGGCCGGACTCGGTGCCGTACGGCTGCTGGACGCCGACGGCGCGGACGGGGTGCTGCTGCTGGAGCGGCTGCACCCGGAGGTCTCGGTGCGGTCGCTGCCCGAGGCGAAGGCGCTGCTGGAGGCCGCGGGGACGCTGCGCCGGCTGTGGGTGGAGCCGCCCCGCGGCCCGGTGTTCGAGACGGTGGCGGAGCGGACCGGACGGCAGGCCGCGGCGATGCGGGCGGCCGCGGGTCCCGAGGTGGCCCCGCTGGTCGACGCGGCCCTCACCGCCCGGGACGACCTGCTGGCCGCGCCTCCTGAGCGGCGGCTGCTGCACGGGACGTTCCGGCAGAGCAAGGTGCTCGCCGGGGACCGGCTGCCGTGGCTGGCGGTGGGCCCGGACCCGGTGGTCGGGGAGTGCGCGTTCGACCTGGCACGGCTGGTACGGGACCGGGTGGAGGACCTGATCGCCTCCCCGTCGGGGGCCACCATCACACGGCGGCGGATCAAGCGGCTCGCGGAGTCCCTCGAGGTCGACCAGGAGCGGCTGCGCGGCTGGACGCTGTTCCGGGCGGTGGAGTCGGGCGTGCGGGCCCTTCGGGTGGGACGCCCGAAGGACGCCGAGCTGCTGCTCGAATTCGCCGCGTGGCTCTAGGGACGTCACGAAGGTCCGCAGACGCGCCGCGGGGGGGGCCGCGGGGGGGGCGGGGGGGGGGCGGGGGGGGGGGCCCCCGCCCGGGGGGGGGCGGGGGGGGCGGGGCGCAATCCCCCTGAGCTGCCCGCGGGCGCCGGGCCTGGGGGGCTT
>NZ_JBIVUX010000018.1:0-37396 GCF_044757385.1 Streptomyces sp. NPDC091282 | reverse complement strand
CACGGCCGAGTACTCACACATCACGAACGGCCGAATCAGCACACCAGTCACGCCCCACCAGGACGTTTCAACAAGATCGTGTTACGAGCTCGTAGGAGATACCAAGGGTTTCGCGAGCCTCGTCGATGACCTCCGGTATTTCCTACATGAGTTTCCACGCCGCTTTCGCGGTAGTTGTGCGCTAGGCCCAGTTGTGTTCCGAGAGGGGGCCGGTTTCGTTCAGGTAACCGCGCAGTCCGGCTTCGGGGTACTCGATGATGTCGTGGGGCAATTGGTGCACGGTGAACCATTCCAAGGCCATGCACTTGGAGGGCTCCCGGTTGACAGGGTCGCCCTTCCATTCGGTGGCCTCGAAGAAGAACCCGATTCGCGTCATTGCGTCGTTCTGCCGGTGGTGCACGATGTGGACGACCCGTAGGTGGTCGGGGTCGACCTCCAGGCCGGTTTCCTCGAACAACTCACGGGCCGCGCCTTCGCTGATCTGCTCGCCTTCGTCGAGCTTCCCGGAGGGCATGTGCCATCGGCCGCGCCCGTACGGGCCGCCACGCTGCGAGAAGAGGATCTTGTCGCCGTCGCGAACGATTACGTGTGTGTCGATGACCGGGTGTGCCAGTTCGCTACTCATGATTCCTGGGGGGTGAGAGGGGCTGTTGAGGCTACTGACGGTATCCATCGACGCAAGATCGCTTCGGCGATTTGGCCCGCAACCACCGAAGGTGTGATCGTCGAGGAGTTGACTCGCAGTACGTCGACGCCGCGCTGCTCAAGAACTTCCGCGGCCTCGTCGTACAACGCGACCTCCCGCTCGGGCCCCTTGGGGTCGCCGCGGAAGCGGTGGGTGACGCCGGCCGCCGCGATGCGTTTGGCGATCGTGTCCGCGCTCGCCGTGAGGATCACGGCAAGGTCCGGATTTGGGGCGTGCTTGTTGAGGGCGATCAGGAACTCCAGCGGTACGCCGTCGAGCCGCTGCAGGGCGAACGTCGATGCGAGGTACCGGTCGGAGATCAGGAGGCGGCCCTCGGCCATCGCGGGCGTAACCGTGGACTCGATGTGTTCGTAGCGGGCAGCGGCAACCAGGCAGGCCAGGGCGAGCCCGTGGACGGTGCCGGCGTTCTGTCTGGTGAAGGCGCCCAACGCCGTGTGGGGCGGCTCCGTCGTCAGCAGAATGTTGTGGCAGCCCCTGTTCTCCAGGATGCTCTGGAGGGTGCGGACCGTAGTGGATTTGCCGACACCGCTGGGGCCGTCAACGGTGACGAATAACCCGCGCGTCATGCGGCGGCGTCCGTGACCGGCGTGTTGCGCTGGTGCTGTTCGCGGGTGAGCGTGGCGAGGGTGGAACGGATCTCTGCCAGCGGCACGTCGCCGAACTGGATGCCGACGGAGAAGTTGAACTCATCGCGCTGGCGCATCGACTCGTCGGCTCCTTCTGCAGTGAGGTCGACGTCGCCGTACGCGAGGAGGGTGTCGGGGTCATGGCCGGCGGCGGTGAGGGTCTCCCACACCGGGGTGCCCGGGTAGGGCCGGAACTCGAAGACGGATGCCCGGAGGTCGCCGGGGTTGCTGTCGGCGATCTCCCACAGGTTGCGGATGTGCTGGACGGTCGCGTCGAGATCGTCGCGGGTCTCGCCGGGGAACCCGAGGATGAAGTAGCCCTTCACACCGATACCGTGGTGCATGAGCCGGCGGGCGACCCGTTCGGTCATCTCGGCAGTGATCCGCTTGTCCATCGCCTTGAGGATGTTGTCGCTGCCGGACTCGATGCCCAGCGCCACTTCACGCAGCCCGTTACTCACCAGGACGTCCAGGTCGTGGTCGCAGAGCCTGTCCAGGACGTTGATGCGGCCGGTAGCGTCCCATACATAACGCTCGCCGATGTGGCGGTCTGCGAATACCTGCATGTGCTCGTGGATGACGTCGCGCACGCCGAGGAACAGATCGTCGACGAAGCGGAATGCGGTGACGCCATAGTCGTTGTTGAGCTCGTCCAGCTCCCCGATGATGTTCTGGGGACTCCGAACGCGGATTTTGACGTCCCTATTTGCGCTCCACGCGGCGCCGCAGAACGTGCAGTTGTACGGGCAGCCGCGGCTGCCAACGATGTTGGCCTCGATGTGTCCGTCGCGGGCGGCGGTCTGGAGCCAGTCGTGTCCGCTGGTGCCAGCCATGCGAGAATCCGTCGCAGTTGGGGCCGCCCGATAGGGGTCCTGGGGCAGGAAGGCCCGGTTCACGTACGGCAGGGTGTTGATGTCGGGACCCAGCATCAGTGCGGACGTCTTCGGATCGGCGATGCCCGTGGCACGTGTGCCGAGCAACGGGTCCCGCCAGACGACTCCGGGTAGTTCCCGGCGCCGCTGTTCGTCCTTGAGGAGTTCCGCGACGCGCAGTTCGCCTTCGCCCAGGACCAGGGCGCGCAGGTTGCGCATGCGGGGGTCGGCGAGGATGCGGTCCGGCATGGCCTTGGCATGGTGCCCTCCGACCATCAAGGCGATGCCGGGGTCGAGGTGATGGGCGATGCGGGCCGACATCTCGTAGGTGGGGGCGAGGAGGTTCATCGCAGCCCAGCGTGGTCCAGTCTCGTTGACTATCTGGGCGGTCTCCGTGATGCCCAGGCCGTGGGCTTCGGCGTCGAGTACCCCGACGTTGAAGCCGCACCGCTGGGCGTAGGTCGCGATGTATGCCATGCCGAGCACGGGGAGGGTGTAGTCGTTGGTGCGTGGCCGCATACCGTAGTCACGCAGGGGCGCGTTGATGAACAGAGCGTCGAGCGGGCTGCTCGTGTCGGCTCCGGATATTAAGTGGCGCATGGGTCCTCCAGGTCAGCGCGGGCGTGTGAGCCCCAGGTGAGGGTGGAGAGCGTCAGGGTGTGCAGGGCGGTGCGGTCGGTACCGGCCCAGCCGGTCCACAGAGGGCCGAAGCGCTTGTCCTTCTTGTCGGGCCACGGGTAGGAGGGGGCGATCCTGGCGGCCCAGGTGCGCACGGCGAGGTCGTCATGGGGGTAGATCGAGAAGTCGCCGGTGTAGTCGCACGCAGCGGCAGCCGCGGTCCACGGGCCGATCCTGGGGATGCTGACGAGCGCGGCGGCGAGGTCTTCGACCTCCATGCCAAGCCACTGCTGCCCGTGTTTCTGGTACTTCTCTGCTGCGGCTTTCAACGCACTGCGGTGGAACTTGGCTCCGATCTCGCTGAACTGGTCGTCGGCTAGCTCCAGGACCTGCTCGGGCGTCGGGGCGACAGAGAGTGTGCCTCGGGGACCTTCGACTGCGGTGCCGTACTGTTCGCACCACTTCCGGTACAGCCTGCGGGCCTGTTCGGCACGGACGACCTGCCGCAGGACCGCGGTGGTGATCGCGTCCCAGAGCCACGGGTTTGTCAGCCGGTGAGTGATGCCGATGGCGTTGAGCCCGTCGCGCAGGGCGGCCGGCGTCGCTGCGGGGAGAGCGGCGGGGTCGGTGATCGCGAGCGCGGGCTTCCGATCTTCCTCGCCGTTCACGCACTTCATGTGCAATCCGTCTCGGTTCAGGGTGACGATCCATACGCCCGATCCGGCGCGCACGGCACGCACCGGGGTGCCGTCCTCTAGTCCGTGCCACGCTGGGTGATCGGTCGTCAGGATGGTTGTCATGGCGTGCTCCTCGTGTGGTGCCAGCTGTGCGTCGTAGCCTCTCGCGTCACGGCACTTGCGTGCTGAGGACTACGGGGAAGATCAGTCGATGAGGGAGCGCTCGTGGAGGTAGTCGCGCATAGCGCGGTATTCGTCCCAGGTTGCTGAACGGGAATCGACGGGCTTGCCGCCAGGCGTGGCGGCCTTGGGCCAGGCCGAGACCGGCGGCATCAGTTCCTCGACCGCGTGAGAGGACTCCTTGCAGCGAGGGCCGCGTATGAAGAGCGTGACGGTGTCCGGCTGCATCACGGCTTGGTGCACCATCGAGTGCTCTAGCACGTACGTGCTCCCCGGGCGCTCCACGGTCACGACGGCTGGTTCCAGGTCGTCGCCGAGGAACGGTCCTTCCCAACCGTCCGTTCGGCGCCGCACGACGTGCACGTATCCGCCACGCAGGATGCGCGTGGCGAACGTGTAGCAGTGATCGTGCGGAACAAACTGGTTGTCCTCACGGGGGTTCATGTTGAGCCGGATTTCGAACCCGTGCGCCTCATAGAGGGAGAGCCGATTCAGCAGTAGTGTGACGCGGCTCGCCGCCATCCGCGCCGGGTCGTCCGGGATCGTGTCGACGAGCTTCGTCAGCAGGTCCCTGTCTCCGGCCAGCCGCTCCAAGACGTCCCGGCCGCTGCGGCGCATGTCGTGGACGTTCTTGCAGTCCTCTGCCAGGAAGTCGTCGAGCCAGGTCATCGAACGCCCCCCGAGGACCTCTTTAATGACTGGCGAGCGCGGTTCAGGATGCCGGCTTGTTCGTGTCGGGACAGCCGCTGGCCGGTGTTCGGCTCGACGCCGCGCAGGGCGAGGACCTGGACACCCTCGCCCAGACTGCGCAGCGTGCACAGAGTGCCTACATGCACGGCCAGCACGTCGCCCGGCCCAAGGAGCCGCATGTACTGAGGACGGCTTGCACGGGCATCGTCGCTGGTCGCGTACATTTCGAACTCAGCGCTGCCGGCCAGCGTGAAGAGTGCGGACGTGGACGCGATCGGCCACGTCTCCCTGGTAGTACCCAAAGGCACTCGCAGGAATCGACCCGCCGTTCCGGGGAGCGGAAGGTGCGCGTATCCGCTTTGGTAGAACCCGTCGCCGGCCACAAAGGGGATTTCGGAGAGCCAAGATCCGACGGCGTCAGCGAGCGCAGGCAGCCATTCATCCGCTGCGTTCAACTCGACGTCGGGAACCTCTCTCGGCTCGCGCGTCTGGGCCAGGAGCTGGTCCACAAATCCGGGCAGTAACGTGGCGCCCAACAGCTCATTGGTGCTCATGGTTTCCTCCAATCCGATCGCCCGAACAGGCACATATCCACGGAGTCGGCGGACGCAGACTCTGCGGAGCGGCCTGTGCATGCGTCTATGAGACGGGCGTTCTTGCCTCTCTGCGGCTCCCGTTCGACGGCGGCGCTGACGTCCGCTTTCGTTGGGGCCACTTCTTCATGCGACCTCCGCGAGGACGGGGGTTCGAGCGTCCTCGCCAGTACCGTCGGTGGAGTAGCGGCGATACACCGCCGCCAGAGCGACAGCGATCGGCGGCAGGCCGACGGTGGCCCGGCGTGTGTCGACGGTGTCCGGTGCGCGGAGCGGGCACAGTTCGATGCCGTCGGTGCGCAGGAAGAGCTGGGTGCCGTACTCCTGGTCGCGTCCGCTGGCGACAAGGACGCGGTCGTGCAGGTGTGCCCAGTGCTGGACCAGTGCGTCGCCGGCTTCGACCGCACGTCCCAACAGGGTGATCGCGGCGCGCTGGAAGGCGAGGTCGTCGTCGCTGTGCAGAGCGATGCTCCACGCGGCGCGGGCTGCGTCGGGGCCGACGAGACGGTGGCCGGGCCAGTCGTGCTCGGCCAGGATCCGGCGCAGCACCCTGCTGTTCGCGTGATCGGTGTGCCGCGCCTTCCCGAGTTGGACAGCGTCCAGGTGGTTGCGTACTCGTTGGGCCCGGTGCACGGCGGATTCCTCGGCTCGGGCGAGCAACTCGCGGGCGAGGTCAGGGCGCTGCGGCTCGTTGGCAGTCACGCGCTGCTCCGATCCGGTGCCGGCCGAGGCGCGTTGACCTGGCAGCTGATCAGCGCGCGGAGCCCGGGTCGGTGCTCGGCGGGGAGTTGGAGGCGGACGACTCGATCGCCGTCGCGTCCGGTGCCGGAACCCCGGACGTCCCAGCCCATGTCGGTGAGCCGCCGCAACAGGTCGGTGATCGGTTCGGTGTCGAGGGGGTGGCGGGCCAGGGCCTCGGCCCGTACGACGTGGAGATCGAGGCGGGCGGCGAAGTCGGCCGCCCACAGGGTGATCAGGCGGGTGATGTCGTCGGACTGGCCTGGCAGGGTGTGGAGGCTGCCGAGGAAGAGACACGGACCCTGGCCCCATCCGAGGCCGGGGTCGTGCTCAGGGATCAGGCAGGCCAGCATCCTCCCGTCCTCGAACAATCCGGCGGACATGGCCTGCGTCTCACGGAACCGTGCGGGGACGTCGGCTCGGGCCGGGGTGGGCATGCCGTGCAGGATGAGCCAGCGCTGGCGGTCCTGGACGAGGGCTGCGGCTTCCTCACGCTCGGCGGCGGTGCTCAGCATGCGCATCTCATAGATTGCGGCCGGAGGCGATTGCGTGAAGGGAACGGGGACGGCGTGGTCCTCGCTGGCCGTGGGGGACGTGGACCGGGTCACTGGCTTGCCCCGATTCGCGTCGTGGGGGCTTCCTCGGTTTGCTGGCGAGCCAGGCGCCGGGTCAGGAGACGTGCCTGGGCGAGAGTCAGGCCGAGCCTGAGTTGTTCCTGTTCGTGAGCGCACCCCGGCTCGACCGTGACACGGGTGGTTGAGCCGACGACGCCGGTGATGAGCCACTGGATCCGCTCGGCGAGACGCAGCATGCCGTCCGGCTCATGCAGGGCGAGGCCGTCGCTGATGCCGGTGGCTCCGAGCAGTGCGGCGAGCCGGACGGACGAGCCGAGCGAGCGGTCTGGCAGTTCGGCCCTGATCCGGTCCGTGTCGATCGCGGCCTCAATCAGGACCCCGCGGGCCTCCAACACGTCGATCAGCTCGGCAGCGACGGAGTGGACGGCGATCCAAGGGTGCAGCACCGCGGCGATGAACCGGTGCACCGCGGCGTCGGTGTCCAGGACGACGACGATGCAGAAGCTGTCGTTGAAGGTGGCGGTTGCGTCGATGCCGGCCTCGGTCAGCCAGGAGGAGGCCGACTCGGGCGTGGTCACCCACGGAGTCCTGCTGCTGAACACCGTGACAGCCAGCGAAGTTCCGTCATCGCTCACGGCAACCTGGGCGGCGAAGTCGGCGTCTTTCGCTGCGCTTTCGAGCAGTTGCTGCAGCGGGGCAGCGGGCCCGGGCGCGAGCTGGTCAGCGGGGGCCGCCGATAAGGGGTTCATGATCGTCTCTCCCGGAGCCGGGGTAGTGGTCGTGGGATGGGATGTGGTGCCGCCAGTCCCCGTCGGGGGAGGGGTGGGGACTGGCGGCGGGCCCGAGCGCAGCGATGCGGATTCACGAGGGTTGCTGCGCTCGGGGGCTTAGGCGGGGGCCGGGTCTTGCCGTGTCCATGCGGTTGCGGCGGCGAGGTGTTCGGACCATTGGACGGGGTCTTCGTTGAGGGCGGCGTCGGCGAGGCGTATGCGCTGGAATTCGCCGGTTCCCGCGGGCGGGTAGGTGTGCTGGATGTCGCGCCACAGGCGCTGGAGAACGTAGTCGCCCTCGAGGGCGTGGGCGCCGTGCAGTTCCATCGCGTCCTGGGCGGACTGTGCGGCCCACTGGTGGCCGAGGTATTTGGCGTTGATCAGGTCGGCGTCGCAGGGCAGGCCCTGGTCGAGGAGGTGCACGGACTGGTAGGCGAGTATCCGGCCGGCGCGCAGGCGCGCCTCCATGTCGCCCATGCGGTCGCGCAGTACGGGCAGATCGGACAGAGCGCCCTGGTAGCGGGGGCGGGACGTGAGACGAGCGGCCGTGGTGGCCACGACTGTCTCGTGGATGCCGAGGCTGACGGCGGCCAGGTTCGGTCGGCCGTACAGGATGCTGCTGCTCTGGGCCACGGCCAGTCCCTGGCCGATCTCTCCGACCACGTTGTCCTGGGGGACGCGCACGTGGTCGAGGTCGAGGCGGCCGGCGGAGAAGCCGTGCAGGCCCAGGCCCGGGCGGTGGGAGACGGAGAGCCCGGCGAGGTCTGCTTCGACCATGAATGCGGTCAGTGCCCGCGAGGTGCTCACGCCCGTCTCGGCGGTCCGGGCGAGGACAAGGTGGGCTCCGGCGAGGTGGCTGTTGCCGATGTGGGCCTTGCTCCCGGTGATCACCCACTGGTCGCCGTCGCGTTCGGCGGTGGTTTCGATGCCGCCGATGTGCCCGCCGGCGGTCGGCTCGGTCACGGCGATGGACAACAGCAGGGAGCCGTCTGCGACCCGTGGCAGCCAGCGGCCTTTCTGCTCGTGGGTGGCGAAGTGCAGCAGTGCGCCGACCGGGATCAACGTGGCCTGCAGAATGGCTGCGACAGCCGCGGAGACCCGCGCGATGCGGTGGATCAGGATGGTCTTGGCGACGTGCCCGGCGCCCAGACCGCCGAAGACGGGCGGGACGGTGATCGCGAACCAGGCCCGCGCGGCCATCAGGTCGGCGACCTTGCGCTCCACCCTGTCCGGTGCTGCCTCCATGCGTGCGACGCGCGGAGCGACGTGCTCGGCGGCGAAGGTGTCCGCGTCGTGCCACAGCAATTCGTTCCGGGTGATTTCCTCGTCAGTGGAGCCGAGGTAAGGGCGCAGCGCCGGTGGCGGTGTGGTGGGCATGGTCGTCTCCCTCTCCCTGGGTGAAGATCGCGCGGTGGAGCGGCCGGGGATCGCCTGCGGCTCCCGGGTGGGGGGTGGTGGAGCGGGTCTAGTGGGCGGGCGCGCGGACGATGTGGTCCATCACCTGGGCGCCGGCGGTGATGACGATGTCTCTGAGCCGGCGGGCTTCGCTCAGGGTCCGCTTTTCGGGGTCGATGACGCACACCGTGCCGAGCACGGTGCCGCTTTCGTGGATGAGCGGGGCGCCGAAGTAGGAGCGGATCCCGACGGCGTCCACCACCGTGTTGCTGCTGAAGCGGGGGCTGGCGTGGACGTCGTGCAGCGGCAGTGCCTTTCTGCGGGCCATGACCTCCGGGCACCAGCCGTGGTCACGGCTCATGGTCCGGCCCACGATGACGAACCCGCTGTCCACCGGCGGCTGGTGCAGCCCGACGAAGGTCTGCTCCTCCAGGAACAGGTTGACGAACCCGTACAGGAACCCGGCCTGCGTGGCCATGTCGCGGGCCAGGTCGTCGAAGTCCTCGTTGGCCGTGGTGGGAACGCCCAGGCGGTGGAGCAGTTCGTAGCGCTGCGCCAGCTCCGGTGCCTGCTGGGCCTGCGGGCCGACGACGGCGGGCGGGGTGAACGGTCCGCGGGAGGCGTCGCGCATGTCGCGTCGCGGCAGGGACCGCGCGGGCGGTGCGGCGTGCGGTGCGCGGTAGGGGTCGATGGAGTGCTGTGACATCAGGCTTCCTGGAGGGTGGTGGGTACATGGCCCATGCGGCTGGCGGAGGCGTTGTTCACGGCGTGGCCGACGAGGGTGAGCAGGACGCCGGCGACGTGGTTGGGGTCACGGGCGTCGCAGGTGACCACCGGTATGGCGGTGGGGAGTTCGAGGGCGGTGCGGACTTGCTCGGGGTGGTAGCGGTGGGCTCCGTCGAACTGGTTGACGGCGACGACGAAGGGCAGGCCGACGTCCTCGAAGAAGCTGACGGGGGTGAAGCCGGACTCCAGACGGCGGGTGTCGACCAGGACGACCGCGCCGACGGCGCCGTGGGCCAGTTCGTACCAGAGATCGACGAACCGGTCCTGGCCCGGCGTGCCGAACAGGAACAGCTCCAGTGGCACGGGCGCGTCAGGCAGGCTCAGGCGGCCGAAGTCGAAGGCGACCGTGGTGGTCCGCTTGGACTCCAGGCCCGCCAGGTTGTCCACGTCCGTGCTCGCCTCGGTCAGGTACTCCTCCGTGCTCAGCGGCGTGATCTCGCTGACGGCGCGCACGGCGGTGGTCTTGCCCGCGCCGAAGCCTCCGGCGATCAAGATCTTCAGCACGGTCGGCGCGGCGTCGGCGTGCGGGTGCGGCGAAGGACGCAGGACCAGGGCCGGGTCATCCGGCCTGGGGGTAGGCGATGGCATCGGGCCACTTCCTCTTCAGGCCCGCGGAGAGGGCTGCCAGCAGCTGGGTGGAGGGGCCCGCATCCGAGTCCGAACCGGATGCGGCATAGGGGGCGGTGACGGGGACGACCAAGGCGTCGGCGTCCAGCAGGTCGGAGACGAGGACCTTGACGGCGGTGACCGGCCGGCTGAGGCGGCCCGCCAGTTCCGTCACCGACCGTCGGCGTGCCCGGCACAGGGCGAGGATCTCCGCGCACTCCTCGGCCTGCGTCGGGCCGGGCCGTCCTGGCCCGGCTTCCAGCACCGTGTCCAGAGCGAGCAGATGCCTCGGCTTGGTGCGCCCGCGCGTGAGGGTGTAGGTCCGCACGAACGTCGACTCCTCGGCGGTGCGGCCGTCCCTGGTCACCGGACGTCGCCGCTCGTGCCGACACGGACGGGGATCAGCATGTACGAGGCGAATTTCGCCACGAGGCGGCCCATTTCGAAGCCGACGGCGCCCGCGTCGGCGTCCGTGGTGGCGATGACGGCGAGGATCGTGTCCACCTCACCGCGTTCGTTGCCCGGGCGGTTGTCGAAGGCAGCGCTGCGTCCGGCGCTCTGGACGAAGAACAGGCAGTCGTCCCGCTCGATGATGACCTGCCGGGCCGGCCGCTTTTTGTGGCTGGGGCCGGTGATGTTCGCCGCGAGGGAGGCGACGCCGCTGATGGCGGCCGACAGCTCGTCCGCCCAGTCCTTGTTTACCTCGCTGTCCAGCAGGCGCAGCCCGTCCCGTGACAGCAGGACGGCGTGCGTGACACCCGGGGTGTCGTCGGCGAACTGACGCAGCAGCCAGGCCATGTTCTCCCGCTGACCGCTCGCGGTGGTCTCGGGCGCGGGCGCGCCGGTCACGGTGTGCGTCTCGGGGTGGGTGCTCATGGGGATCGCTCCAGAAGGGGGGAAGGGGCCGGCACATGGGGGCGGGCCAGCGGGAACGGGGGAAGGCAGGGAAGTGGTTCAGGGGCGGGGGCGCTCATCCAAAGCGGCGTGGGAGGGGGCGGTGCCGCCAGCGTGGATGCCGGTACGGAAGGCGGCTGCGAGCCCCGGCGTCGGCGCGGTCGCGGGCGTCTGCTCACGCTCGCGTGGGGGACGGAACGTGCCGGGCTGACGCGGACGGGTGGGAAGGGCGGGCGCGTTCGCCTGGTGACCTGCCACTGCGTGCTCTGATGCGCCAGCGGGGCCCGGGGGCGTGTCCTGCCCTGCCGACGGGGCGGCTGGTGCTGCGGCGGCCTGCCGCGCCGACGGCACAGAGGAGGGAGTCTGCCCGGGGAGCATGCCTGCGTCCTCGACGGGGGCCATCGCTACCAGGAGCCGTGCCGGTATGACGACCAGGGCAGTGGTGCCGCCGGTCACGTTCTCCTGCAGGACGACAGACAGCCCATGCGACTGGGCGATCTTCGCGGCGACCAGCAGCCCAAGTTGCCCGGCTCGTACCTGGCCGCTGACGTCGACCTCGTCGGGTGCCTTGAGCAGGTGATTCATCTGTGCCCGCGTCTGCGGATGCATGGGGATGGCCCGATCCTCTACCTCGACCGCCAGGCCGTTCGCCACCCGCTGCGCACGCACCGTCACCTTCGTCGCCGGATCGGAGCACTCGCAGGCGTTCTCGATCAGCTCCGCCAGCAGGTGCGTAAGGTCAGGGCCCACATGGCCAGGAAGGCCCAGCTCGGCGCCCACGGACCCGGCCGCTACGGCCACCCGCGGATACTGCACGACCTCGGAGACCGCCCCGCGCAGCGCGGTCGTGACGGGAACAGGCCGGCGCGCGCTGCGCAGGGACTGCCCGCCCAGCACCGCCGTGCTCTCGACCTGCCGCCGCATCCGCGTCACGAGGTGATCGATCTCGAAGATCTTGGCCAGCAGTTCCGGGTCGTCGGTCAGCATCTCCAGCTCGCTCAGCGCCCCGAGCGCCTTGCCGACCAGGGCTTGCTCACGCATGGCCAGGCGGCGCAGCACTTCCAGCAGGACGACGGACTGAGATTCGTCGTGCACGCGGATCAGCGACGCGATGGCCTGCACCTGGAGGGCACTCAGAACGTTGTTGATCTCCAATTCCCGGTTGGCCGGTGACGGCGCCTGGGGATCCTGCAGCGTCGGGCGTCCACCGCGGCACAGCTCGTCCGCCGACCACTCCACCGACTTCCCGACGGCCGCTGCCGCCCCCACAACCGTCGTCAGCGCCGCTGCCTGGGCCTCCTGCGCGGCCGTATGCACGGCTCCGGCGGCGGTGCGCGCTTCGCGAGCCGCGACCGTGGCGACCCCGGCCAGCCCGCACACCAGGCCGGCCAACGTCCAGCCGGGGCCGAACGTAGACACCGAGCGCAGAACGAAGGCGGCAAGAAGCAAGGCGGCAAGAAGCACCAACGGCAGTGCAACGGCGCGGCGGGCACGGTGCAGAGTGATCGCGTCGACCGGGGGCCGCCGTCTGCGGTGCCCGGTGGTGGCCGGCCGTGCCGGGAAGGCGCTGTCAGGCATGGGAATCCTCGTCAGGGGGTGGGGGTTAGGCGTGCTGCGGCGTCAGGCTGGCGGGGCTCTGTCGCGCGCCGCGGGAGGTCGAGCGGGGCGCCGGAAGTGCCGCTCGGTCGCACAGGTAGGTTGGCTGATCCGACAACTGCTCCAGGAGCCGCGCGCTTTGGATCAGGCCCATGTGGCTGAACGCCTGCGGGAAGTTCCCGAGCTGGCGCTGCTGGACGGGGTCGTACTCCTCCGCCAGGAGTCCGAGGTCGTTGCGCAGTGACAGGAGGCGGTCGAAAAGGTCGCGGGCCTCTTCGGTGCGGCCGGTCAAGGCCAGGGCATCGACGAGCCAGAAGGAGCAGAGGAGGAAGGCGCCCTCATCACCCTTCAGGCCGTCCACACCGGTGCGGTCGCCGAGGGTGGGGTATCGGCGCACGAGCCCATCTGGGGTGGACAGTTCACGGCGTACGGCGTCCACGGTGCCGACGACGCGCGGGTCGTCGGGCGGCAGGAAGCCGACGCGGGGGATCAGCAGCGTGGCAGCGTCTAGTTCCCGCGAGCCGTATGACTGAGTGAAGGTGTTGCGCACCGGGTCGAACCCCTCGGTGCAGATCTCGAGGTGGATCGCCGCCCGCAGCTCGACCAGGGGCGCCAGGTCCATGTCGAGGGCGCCGGCCTCGGCCAGGCGGATGGTGCGGTCGACCGCCACCCAGGCCATCACCTTGGAGTGGACGAAGTGCCGGCGCGCTCCCCGGATCTCCCAGATCCCCTCGTCGGGCTCTCGCCAGCGCCGGGACAGGTGCTCGATGAGGCGCCGGTGCAGGACCGCGGTGTCGGCGCAGTGGGCCACACCGCTCTCGTGCGCGAGATACAGGGTCTCGACCACTTCGCCGTACACGTCGAGCTGGAGCTGCTCCGCCGCTCCGTTACCGACTCGAACCGGGGCTGAGCCCTCGTAGCCGGGAAGCCAGGGCAGCTCCCGTTCCCGCAGGTCACGCTCCCCGGTGATCCCGTACATGATCTGCAGGTTCTCCGGATCACCCGCGACGGCACGCAGGAGCCAGCGCCGCCATGCCTGCGCCTCCTGCCGGGACCCGGTGCCCAGCAGCGCGGCCAGCGTCGTGGAGGCATCGCGCAGCCAGGTGAATCGGTAATCCCAGTTCCGCTCGCCGCCGATCTCCTCGGGCAGCGACGTGGTCGGCGCCGCCACGATCCCGCCGCTCGGCCCGTACGTCATCGCCTTCAGAGTGATCAGCGAACGGACCACGGCCTCGCGGTAGGGCCCGTCGTAGACGCATTCCTGCGTCCAGTCCCGCCAGAAGGCCAAGGTCTCGGCGAGCGCGGCCTCCGGGTCGGGAACGTCGGGAGCGGCAGCGTGGGACGGGCACCAGCTGAGCACGAACGACACACTCTGCCCCGCGCTGACGGTGAACGCACTGACGACGACGCCGTCCTTCTCCACCTGCGGCACGCCCGTGTCGAGCCACAGCGCGTCCGCGCCGGCCTCCGCGACCATGCGCCCACCGACCGCATGAATCCACGGGCTGACGCTGCCGTATCCCGGCTTAGGGCGCATGGCCGAGACCATCTCCACCTCGCCGGTCAGGCCCTCGACGATCCGGATTACCTGCGGGGCACCATTGCGCGGCGGCATGAAGTCCAGGACGCGGGCCGAACCGGCCTGCGTGCGCCACACCGATTCGAGAACGAGCGAGTCACCGCGGTAGCGGCGCTCGGCGACCCTCCCGGAGCGGGACCGGCCTGCGGACAGGGCCGGTGCGATCTGCCAGGAGCCGTGCTTCTGCGCGCCGAGCAGGCTGGCGAAGACGGCCGGCGAGTCGAAGCGGGGCAGGCACAGCCAGTCGATCGAACCGTCGTCGCAGACGTGGGCGCTGGTCTGCATGTCGCCGATCAGGCCGTACTGCTCGATACGCGGAAGGCGCTTCATCGTGTGGATCTCCGTGAACCCCGCGGATCCGGGGTCGTATTGAGGCCGTCGCAGCGGCCGGGAACGGTGGCGGTGAGGCACGTCGGTGGTTGCCGGGGTAAAGGGGAGCACTGCCGGGGGTGGCAGACCCTGGGCAGCGATTGCGCCGGTCACCGTCATGTCCGCGGCACCGAAGCGGCCACGATCACGCAGGTCAGGGCGAGAGTGAAGACGGCCACGCGCAGCGCGTTGACCGTCGGCCTCGGCCAACGCCATGCGCCTACCGAGCTGATCGGCCCGGGATCGGCCCGCTCCATGTGAGCCATCAGCTCCTGTGTGGCCTCGGCAAGCCTGACCAGGTACACCCGACTCGGCATGTAGCCCTCGGGGATGCTGTCGGAGCCGAGCTGCTGCGCGCGCAGCAGGGTGGGATGGCCCGGAGCGGTCCGTGCGCCCAACTGGACAATGTGGCCACGCAGACGCCAAACCAGGTCCTCCACATGCGCAGCGCCCTCGGGCAGCTGCGAATCCTCGCCCAGGACCAGCGTCACCGTCTCCGATGCGGCCATCACGTGATCGCGCACCGGTACCAGCCCCTTGGTGACGGGCGTTCGCTGCCCGCGCCTCCTCACGAGCCGGCTGCCGCCTCGGCGAGGGTCCAACGAAAGGTGCATGACACAACTCCTGTTCGGATCAAGCCAAAGTGAGCCGAGAACGCCGGTCCGAGCCGACGGCTGGCGTGCGAAGTAAGTGATCTGGCGGCTACGTTGAGCGAACCGCGAAAACCGCGTGAGCGGTATGCCTTCGCGGACGGGAAGGCCGCCAAAGGCGCCAAAGATCATTTCGGAACCGAGGGGCAGCCCATGGCCCGTGAACGCAACGTCGCCCTCGCCGCGCTCTTGCGCGAAGCAGGCTGGTCCCAGCCGCAAGCCGCCGCCGCTGTCGCCCGCGTGGCCGCGGAGTCCGGAGTGCGTGAACTGGAGGCGATCTCCCGCTCGCACATCTCCATGTGGGTCCTCGGCACGAAGCCCAGCGGCCAAGGGCCGCATATCCTGCGTGAGGCGCTGTCCCGCAGGCTCGGCCGCCATCTCACCCTTGCCGACCTCGGGCTGGAAGAAGAGCCGACAGGCACGACCGACACCGGATCCGACTGGAGCGTCGACCCTGTGACCGCACTGGCCGAGCTGGGAAGCGACGATCTCGACATGCACCGACGCAAGCTGCTGGTCACCGCCGCCTACTCCGCCGCCGGCTCTGCCCTGCCCGCCACTTCGTGGTGGAGTGCCGCCCCCGCCACAGCAGCGAACCGCCGACCAGCTTCCTCGCGCTCGGTGACCCAAGCCGACGTCGACGACGTCCGCGACGTCACGGTCTACTACTCCGCGCGTGACCAGCAACGGGGCGGAGCTTCTGGTCGCAAAGCCCTCGCCAGCCACCTGCTCGACGAAGCGGTGCCGCTGCTTGGCGACCGATTTCGAACAGATCGGCTCCGCGGAGACACCTACTCTGCTGTTGCGGAGATGACTTACCTCGCTGGCTGGATGGCATTTGACGCCGGCGAACACCGCACTGCACAGCGCTACCTCACCATCGCCGCCCGGATCGCGGCCGAGGCAGGCGACGGACCGCTCGGCGGCCACGTGCTGCGCGCCCTCGCCCATCAGGCCGTCGACCTCGGGCATCCGCGCAGGGCCCTCGCCCTGGCCGATGCCTCGATGTCCCGCGACCACTACGGTCGGGCCAGCCATCGAGAGAAGGCGCTGCTCGCGATCGTCCACGCTCGCGCACTCGCGGTCGACGGCGACCGTGTCGGCACCCTCGCGGCCATCAGTCGCGCGGAGCGGGACCTGGCCCGCGCCGACACCGCAGAAGCCCCCACACGCGTCGGCTTCTTCCAGGAAGCCTCCCTCGCCCACGAGACGGCCTGCGCTCTGCGCGACATAGGTCAGCCGCTCGATGCGGAGATCCATTTCAAGCGGAGTGTGGCCACGCGCCGACGCCAGCAGTTCGCCCGAACTCACAGCGTGACGCTGGGCTATCTCGGCGCAGTCCAGGTGCAGCGTGGGAACCTCGACGAGGCATGCGCAACCTGGAACGAGGCACTCGACGCCATGAGCGGAGTCCATTCCGGCCGGACGCGTGATGTCATCGTCCGCATCCAGAGCGACCTCTCGCCGGTCCGCCAACGCGGAGGCCGCCATGTCACCGAGCTGGACCGCCGGGCACGAGTCATGCTCCGGACCATAGGCTGATCGCGACACGGACTCTCGATGCCCTACGGCGGTCTGCGGGCGAGCATCGACCAAGAAGAGGAGTAGGTACCGGTGAAGACGTACGAAGTCGAATCGATCGCAACGGTCGTCGGTGGCCACACCCGCGTTCAGGACGACTACCAAGCTGGGGTCGACTCTGTCATCCGACTCGACGAGGCATACCCCCTTGAAACGCTGCAGGGAATCGGGGAGTTTTCCCACCTGACGGTGACGTGGCGCTTCCACCTGGCACAGCCACAGGACGTGCAGCTCCACGCGCGCAGCCCCAGGGGCAACGCGCAGTGGCCGGCGACGGGAACATTCGTCCACCGAAACCACAGGCGCCCCAACCAGCTGGCAGTCAGCTACCCGAGGCTGCTGGACGTCGACGGCCGCGACCTTCTCGTGACCGACCTCGATGCAGTCGACGGGACGCCAGTGGTTGACCTGGCCCCCTACTTCCAGGAAATGGGGCCTCGAGGCTCCGTCCGCCAGCCGATGTGGCCGGGCGAGATGCTCGCCGACTACTGGCGTGACGCAGCGGAGCGCCCGGAGGTACGTCTGCCGTAACGCCGCGACGCTGTAGCCGGTGCGGGCGTACATCACGCCCTGTCCGTGGGGGTTTGGAAAGGTAATCCAGGAGCCATGAGCGCCTTTGCCAACGCCCCCTCGGCAAGGGGGTTTCGCGCGAAAGTCGTAAGCAAAGTCGTGGATGCAATCGATTTCTCTAAGCCCGGCGTCGCTGACGATGGGTCTTCGTCGGCCTTCGCGTCAGCCCTGGGGCACGGTGGCCAGTGGCGGCACACGGTGGTGGTCCTTTCTGATCTCGTCAGAGGCAGCCACCGGTTCCTGGCGCGGAGCCAGGCGTGCACTATACATACGGAGGAAGTCGCGTGACCGGAAAAATCGAGACTGTCGTGTCGGGAGATCCCGAGAACACCTATATCCACGCGGCCGAATTCCCCGTGAATTATGCGCAGTTCTATCTGCTCGACCGCAACCTCCACCGCACCGTTCACCCTGAGCCGAAAGTGCCCGGAGAATCTCACGCAGGCATCCTGCGAACCGTACGTGGTGGGGCCTTCCTCGTCACCGGCCTTAACAGCGGCGTCACCGACCTGACGGTATCGGTCCACGCCCGGGAGCCGGATCCGCTTCTCGGGGACTACGAGGACGCGGTCGAAGTGAGCCTTCAAGTCGACACTGAAACGTTCCATGTCAGTGCCTGGGAAGGCGGCAGCAAGTTCATCGCTCTGCCACCCATGCCAGCTGGCGCGGGCTGGTACCGCCTGCGCTACCACGCCCGACACATGGACCAGGCGTTCGACCTGTACTCCGCCGTGCCGATCGACGCCTTCCACCTGCAGATCTGGGCCAAGCCTCAAAGCGATCCAGGGGTCCTTCAGATCACCTCGAACCGAGCCCGCCACTGGCTGTCCGTCTGACCGTCGAAAACCGAGGAACCGAAGAGAGGGCGCCTCAACACCATAGCGAGCACTGCAGGACCATCGGCCGGGCAGTGCATCGCGTAAAGGTGAAGGCCGTCCGAGCCGACCCCGAGGCCAAGGGGCCCTTGGGCGGGCGCCGCCCGCCCAAGCCAGCCGACAAGATCGACAATGTGCCCACAGTGTGCCTGGGCAGCCAGTCCATCGCCCCTGGCCCGTGACCAGGACGTCAGCCGCGGGCCCGTTCGTACGGACGTCGCCGACCTCTTGACCGAGCACATCGCAGGCGAGGAAGGTATTTCCCGGCTCGGGAACTGATCGCTGGCCTGCGCGCCCTTCGCTCGGCTGTTCATCGGTTATCCGAGACTTCTGCTGAGCGTGGTGACGGAGGTTCCTAGTGCCGCATCAGACAACGTTCGCCCTGTAGCACTGCTGGAATCGTCAAAATAGTGTCCTCGCCGGAGCCCTGGAAGGTCCCATCCTGGCTCCTGATGGATGGCTGAGCGGACACAGGGTCCGGGTCTGGAGTGGGTTGCTTGGCGGTGCCCTCCGGGGCTCGCAGCAGCCCATTCCAGTCGTCTCCATATACCGCCTGACCTGGTCTTTTATCATCCTCGCTCCTATGATCGCCCTCGGTCGAAAGGGGGCCGGATGGACCGGACCGTACGCACCGTCGAGGACGTTCTCGCGCTCTTGGACGGGCTCTTCGCATCTGAATCCGAGGCCGGCCGCTTGGCGACGGGTGACGGCAAGGACTTCTGGGATCGCTTCTACACCGACCGGTCAAGGCCGGTCCCGTTCTTCGTGTCGAAGCCGGACGAGAACCTGGCCGCCTACCTCGACCAGGGTCTGATCGCTCCCGGCCGGGCCCTGGACCTGGGGTGTGGGGCGGGCCGCAATGCCCTGTACCTCGCCTCGCGCGGCTTCGCGGTGGACGCCGTCGACCTCTCCCCGGTGGCCGTCGCCTGGGGCGAGGACCGGGCTCACGAGGCCGGGGTCGACGTCCGCTTCCTGTGCGGTGACGCTTTCGCCCTCCCTGCCGCCGAGTTGAGCGGTCCGTACGACCTGGTAGTCGACTCAGGGTGCTTCCACCACCTGCCGCCCCACCGCCGGGTCAGCTACCTGGCCCTTCTCGACCGCGTCCTGGCCCCCGGCGGCCATCTCGCGCTCACCTGCTTCGCCGCCGGCGAGCAGGGCATGGGGTCGGATCTCGCCGACGCGGACCTCTACCGCCAGCGCGATCTGCAGGGTGGCCTCGCCTACACGCCCGAATCACTGCGCTGGATCTTCTCCGACCTGGTGGAGGTGCAACTGCGCCGCATGCGGGAGGAGCCTCCCGAGTCAGCATTGTTCGGCGTGACCTTCCTGTGGACCGCGTTGTTCCGTGGGAGTGCGGCTGCCTCAGGCGACGTTCGCCCTGTTCACGACTTCGCGTAGGCGCTCGTCCTGGGCGGCGTGCTTGTTCCGCCAGATGATGTAGCGGCGGATCATGCTGCCCTGCTCCTTGTGGCTGGCGTGGTCGGTGCCGTCGAGGGTGAAGTAGCGCAGGGCGGTGAACTGGGCCTCGATCCGGTTCAGCCATGAGGAGTTAGTCGGGGTGTAGGCGATCTCGACGTTGTTCGCCTCGGCCCAGTCCGCGACCCGGCGGCACCGCTTCGTGGTGAGGTGCGGCGAGTAGTTGTCACACACGATCGCGATGCGCTTCCCGACGGGGTGCAGGGAGCGCAGATAGCGGCAGAACTCCAGGAACTTGGAGCGGTTCTTGGTCTTCTTGATGTGGCCGTACAGCTGATCTTTGCCCAGGTCGTAGGCGGCGAACAGGTGCCGGACACCGTGCGGGCGGGTGTAGGTCGCACGGCGTCGGGGCCGTGGCTCGCGATCGGGGTCCTTGTGCTTGCCGCCGAGCTCGGCCCACTGGCGTCCGGGGTGGGGCTGGAGGTTGAGCGGGCCGAACTCGTCCATGCAGAAAATGACTTCGGGCTCGCCTTCCTCGGGGACGACCTCGCCGTCGGCGATCGCGTAGAGGTGCTCGACTCGGGCCTTCTTCGGGGCGTAGTCGGGGTCGTTCGAGGACTTCCAGGTCTTCACACGTTGAAAGGAGACGCCCTCCTCGCGGAGCAGGACCCGAAGGCCCTCGTGGCTGATGTCGTCGACCACCCCCTCGGCGACCAGGAAGTCGGCCAACTTGACCAGGCTCCAGGTCGAGAAGGGCAGGCCGTGCTCGGCCGGCTTGGACTTGGCGATCTTCTTGATCTCGCGACGCTCAGGCAGCGTGAACGTCCTGGGGCGCCCGCCCTTGCACTTCGGGTATAGCGAGTCGAAGCCGTCGGCATTGAAGTTGTGCAGGACGTCGCGGACGCGGTCCGGGCTGGTGAACGTCACCGTCGCGATCTTGTCGACGGGCATGCCCTGCGCGGACAGCAGCACCATCTGGGCCCGCCGCCAGGTCACCACGGACCCGCTGCCCCGGCGGATGATCCGCAGCAGTCTCTGGCCCTCATCGTCGTCGATCTCCCGCACCCGAACACGTTCAGCCACCAGGACAGCATGGCCGACGCGCGCCGTCCGGCCCGTAGGCGGACGGCGCGTCACAACGAGGCGAACGTTGTCTGATGCGGCACTAGTGTCCGTTGCCCGTGCGCGGTGTGGCCTGCGGTCTGGCTGAATTCCCTCCAGATGAAGGGGCGTTCGGAAGTGACGGGCTGTCGTTCGCCGAGCATCCCCTGGACCAGACAGTGGCCTGTGCGCTGGAGCTGCTGCTCGAGCCACTCGCGGGAGACAAGGAGGCTGTAGGCCGTGCCGGTCGGGCGGTCCCACGAGAGGTACTGCACCTGAAGCCGTCCATCGGTGTCGTACCAACAGGGCCGGTCGGGGTCTCGTCGGAGTTCGCTGTCCCGCAGGAGCGGGTCACTGAGCAGCGTCACGGATACGGATGCATCCAGGGAGCAGTCGGAGCTTTGTGCACCCCAGCTGTAGGTCTGGGTGGTCGGGACGGCGGTGACGGGCTGGCCGGCGGGGTCCGTGGCCTGGTCGATCCGGGCCTGCGACTGTGCGGCGAGGGTGCGCTCCAGCCAGTTGTCCTTGTCGTCGGCCGGGCCGTCCGCCCACTGCTGCGCGAGGTCGGCGAGTGATTCGGCCCGCCTCTTCTCCCGCCTCTTCTCCCAGACGGCGAGGGCGTCCACCTGCCCGGTGCCAGCAGCCGGTCCAGGGGCCGCCTCCGGCGTCGCCAGGGCGTCGTCACCCTCAGCGTCTTCGAAGCCGTCCGGGTCCTCTTGAGCGGATTCGTGGTCCTGGTGCTGGAACGTACGCACGTGCCAGGCATCGGGGCCGGGGTCGGTCCAGGGCCCGGGCACGGTGGGGAAGTCAGCGAGGAGGAGGCTGTGGCGGTCGAGTCCTTCGGGCATCAGCCGGTTCGTGAGGGAGCGGCCCTTGAGCCATGCGAGCAGGCTGGCGAACTGGGCATCGGACACGATCCAGCTCTGGATGCGGTGCCGCTGCTCGGCCTGTCCGCGGGTGATGTTCCAGCCGCGGCCGTCGTGGTCGTCCGCGGCATGCTCGTCCAGCACGATCCACTCTCTGCCCTCGCCGTCAGCCCGCACACCCAGTTCCTCAAGACCGGGCAGGTTGCCCGGCTGGCTGATCCACTCGTCGATACCGTCGGCGGGCAGTGCAGGGACGGGCGGTGCGAGCGGGTGCCCAGGACCGGAGGCCGGAAAGGTCGCGTGGTCCGCTTCGCCGCGGCCGCCTTCGTCGTCGGTCTCGGCGAACGGGTGCCGGGCCGGAGGAAGGGAGGGATCGATGTCGAGCAGGAACAGCCGTGCCGCACCGGGGTATTCGGCGGTGTCGTCCTCGGAGGTCCGGTGGGGGTGATGGTGGTTCGCCAGCCGTTCGACCAACTCGTGAAGGGCCATCCACTGGTACTTCTTGCCGATCCGTTCGCCCTTGTGGGACTGGCGGGAGCCGGACACGCGTCCGCGGAGCGTGTCGAACTCGGCGAAGAGCTCCGGTGACCACCCGAGGTCGGCGACGCGGGCGAGAATCCACCTCGCGGCCCAGGCCGCGTCCACCTGGGCATCGGCGAGGCGTTCGTCCTCGGCCGGCGGCTCCTTGCAGTCCTGCAGCAGCGCGTACTGGTTCTGGTCGAGGACCTGCCGCGCCGTCCAGCCGGTGAGGAGCTGCGTGACAGCGTCTGGCGTAGCGAGGGCTGGCCGGACGGATTCCGGGAGGCTTTCCGCGAAGGCCGGGATGCGGGCGGTGTCCACCGCGACAGGATCATCGCGGCGCTGCCACGCGGGCCGGCGGGGATAGTCCGATGCGAGAGGCAGCATGCTGAAGTGACTGACGGCCGGCCGGACTTCGTAGTCCGCGAAGTCTCCCAGCGACGACAGGGACGAGCGGATCGCTCCCCACAGCGACCTGTCCAGTTCCCGCCGGGGGAAAAGAGCGTCGAGGTCCTCCTTCGACGGGGCCTGTCCGACCTCCGGGCAGGCATGGGGATGCCTGACCAGGTCTGCTTCATCGCCGGTGACGGCACCTGCGCTGCGGGCCATGGTGACGATGCGGGTGGCCGCGTCGCACAGCAGCGCGTTCCTCGAGGCGTGCGCGGGCGAAGCGACCTCGCCGTAGACGTACGTGATGATCCGGCGTGCTACCTGGCTCAGGAGGCCGTGCTCGCCCTGGCCCTCGCCACGGCGGGCCACCACCCCGTACGCGACCCACACCAGACGCTCGAAGAGGTAGGGATCGTCCACCTTCTCGGCGTCCTCGTGCAGGAAGCTGTCCAGGAGGGACACGAGAACGTCTCCGTGCCCCAGGAGCAGCTGCACGAGGGCCTTGGTAGCACGGTCCCGCAGGAACCGGTTGGAGGAGGTGAGGGTCCACACCAGCGTCGTGGCCGCCAACCGGACCACTTCCGCGTCAGAGCCGCCATGCGCCGTCACGGGCTGGCGTGTCCGGTCCCCGAGCCGGGGCCGGGCCGGACGGGACGCAGGGTGGAGATTTTGAGGGGTGGGGTACTGCTCGGCCCAGCGCAGCAGCCGGTGCAGCGCGGTGACGTCCCACAGCATCTCGTATGTCTCGACGCCCCACCACGCGTCACGGTCGGGTCGCGGCCTTCTCGCGAGTACCCGGTGGAGGCGGTCGGCGTTCAGCAGATGCCCCGGCTCCGCGGTGACCGCCAGGACAGCCTCCAAGACGTCGGAAGGGCGTCCGTAGGAGGCAGCTGTCTCGTTGAGGAGGGCGATGGTGCGCTCATTGACGCTATGTGTACTGCGCAGGGGAAGCGTCTCCAGGAAGCTCCGGGCCAGCAGGCGGCGCCGCGAGGCCGCCCGGCCGTCGGGCCCGGGGGCGTCCGTCGTGGCGCCGGGAGAGGAAGCGAGCAGGTCGATGAGCTCCCAGCCGGCCTGCTCGGGAAGGAGAACCGACGCGGCCTCCAGATAGTTCGGGGCGGCCTGGCGCAGCCAGTCCCGCAGAGGGGAGTCGGCGGTCGGCAGCCCGCCCTGACGCAGCGACTCGATCTCGTCCTCGTGGGCGGCGAAGACCGACCGTACGATGCGGTCGTCACCGAACGCCTGGTACGGGAAACCGATGCCGATTTCCGCCTCGGCCCCGTAGGCCGTCCGCTCGTGGGACACGATCCCCTGATCAAGGAGCTGCCCGAGCATGGTGTCCGGCCACGCCGTGGCCGTAGGCGCGTAGGCATCGGCAAGGTCACGGGCCTTGTCACGCGGAAGCACGGAAAGGTGCTCGGCGGCCATGTACGAGGCAAGGGCGTCCACCGCACGGTGCACGGGCCGGTCCAGGGGGTCCAGCCTCAGCCGGGAACAGATGGCCTCGGCCCGGTGATCGACATAGGCGTCGAACACCGCGCTGCGGTTGCGCGGGCGGCTGCTCGGGCCGAACGTACCCCGGCTCCGCCGCAGGCTGTCCGCGTACAGCTTCACGAACAGCGGGTTGGTGAAGACCGAGGCGAGCAGCGGCGTGTTGGGAAGGGCAGCCGGTTTTCCCCGGAGGTAGCTCTCGAGACCTTCCATCTCCCGACCCGCGAAGCCTGGGTGCACCGACGTCGGCCCGTCGAAACGGTCGGGCACGACCAGAGACCTGAAGGTCGAGCGACAGGACACCACCAGGGCGATGTGCCGGTATCCGGCCAGACGCCCCTGGAGGGCGAGCAGTTCGCTCTGCCAGTTCCGGGCATCGGCGGAGTCATTGAGGGCATCGATGATCAGCAGGAAGCGGCAGTCGCTGGCCGCGCCGGCGGCGTCCATCGCCTGGAGGAAGTCCCGCTCAGGCAGCTGGCCCAGCCCGCGCCTCTGCGCGATCTCGCTCAAGGCGCCCTGCCCGCTGAGCTCCTGCCCGAACACGACCAGCGCCGGCCGACCCGCGTCCACAGCTCTTCGCGCGGCATCGACCAGCAGATGGGTCTTGCCCTGCCCGGCCTTCCCGAGCAGCAGCCACGCGCCCTTCTCCGCCGCCCGGGCAGCGGAGCCACGCAGCAGGCTCAGCACCTGCTCGCAAGCGCCGTGGGCACGAGCCAGAGCGCCCTCGCGCAACGACTCCACACTCCCAGACGCAGTCCGTGCGCGCCCTGTGCCCGGCCGTGGCAGAGGCGGCGCCGGATCCTCATCGTCTTCAGGCGGTTCCGCGGCGAACCGGTCAGCCAGGCCGCCGAATTCACCCAGCACCTCCAGCATCTCCTCGGCCACAGCAGCTGCCTGTTCGGCAGGGAAACCGGAACTCGCCGATGCCGCCGAAAGATCCCGGACCAGGGAGTCCGCGCCCTCGCGCAGCGGCTGCGTCCACGACTGCACCCACTGTGACAGCGCTCCGTGCGCCGGGCTGCCCGCCGGCGCGGGATAGCGCTCATGCCACCACGTCACTTTGGCGAGGAGCACCTCGACAGCGGCCCGCAGATCCTGGGCCTGCCGTACTACCTGCCGCAGGAATTCCTGCGGCAGGGCACACGCATCCGCCACCCGGGCCAGCGGCAACGCCACATGGTGTTCCGGGGTGTACCGAGACTCGGCCAGACGCTCGGCAAGCGTGACCTGTTCGCGGAACCACTCAGTGCCCAGCGCGCGCTTTTCGAAGAAGAACCACTGGCGCCCCTCATTGCCGGGCCGGGTCAGGCGTTCCAGCAGTTCGCCACCGCCGACATAGCGGATGTCGACGTCGGCGAGACCGGGCAGTTCGTTCTTCCACTTGGCGACGGCGGTGTTCCACCGCTCCCGTGCACCGGCACGCCGCGCGCCGCTCGGGGTGAAGGGCGTGGGGTCGGAGAGGTCGAAGGGCGTCAGGAACTCAAGCCGGACGATCTTCCGGTTCGCGATATTCTCGCCGACCGTCTTGGCGCTCTTCCTCGCCTGGGGGATCAGGTCTTCGATGCGGTGCACGAACTTGACCTGGTATCCGTGCGCGGCGCTCCCGTCGGGGGCCTGGTCGTACCATTCCACGCCGCCGTCCGGGGCAGCCGTCTTGATCGTCTCCCAGCCCGGAGGCGCTGGCGTGCGGAGCTGGAAGCACAGTTCTTCAAAGGCGCGATGCTGGCTTGAGTCCCATTCCCGGATGCTTTGCCAGTTGTGTGCCCTGCTGCCGTTGTCCGCCACTGCCGTCCTCTGACCGTCCTGCCGCCTCACAGCGCGCGCATGAAAACCCAGCCTAGAGGACCGGACTGACTCGGCAGTCTGCGCCACTGCCAGGGGCCGGTCGGGTCCGGCACCGGCCACGCGCCGGCACCGCCCTCGGTCCGTGCCCGCTAACGCTGTGCGAAGGGCTACGGAACCGTGGTGACGCGAAGGCCCGACGTCCCGCGGGTCCCCGGGAACGGGCCTATCCAGTGACCGGCAAGGCAGTGGCTTGGTCCGGCCTTCGCCCCCTTCGGGGTTCGGGTGACCGGCCTCTCATGACGACTCATCGAGGCGGCGATCACAGAGGGTTTGGCCGAGTCTCGTGATGGGGCGCGGTCGCGGAACCGGTGCAGCAGGGACGCGTCCGGGGCCCGCAGACACCTGTTGCGATTCACCATGAGTTGTGGAACCTGTACAAGGATGCGGTAAGCGGTCCAACGATGCACTGTGATTCCCGTGGCACGCTCGGCCGGTCCACCGTCACACGCCAGCGCCAACCCCCTCGCACCCGCACCCCGACCCCAGCAAGATCGACTTGCTCGCATCGCATGGATCTAACTACTTGTCAGTAAAGTCAGCATTGGGTCAGCGTTCGTCCTGACACAGCCGCCCGTAGATGCCCACACCCTGGAATTGAGAAGCCCCTCGGAGGCGCTGCCGCGACGGCCTCCGATGGCACTTGCGCCACTGAATGGCATGGTGAGGCAGGCGGTCGGGCGGCTGTGAAGACTTGAGGCCCTGTTCCTGTATTTTACCTGGTCAGCGCGCTCGCCCTCGTGGTTTGAGGGGGGTCTCGGGCAGCGTCGGCGCCCGAAGCGGAGCCCCGTCGTAGCCCTTTACTTCCCCGAAGCGGGTGCTCTTCTCCCAGTCCTCTCGGGCCTGTACGATCTCATCTTGAGACCGGGCGATGAAGTTCCACCACATGATGAGCTCCTCCTCGAACGGCTCGCCGCCCAGGAGCATGACCGACGCGTCCGACTCGGCGCGCAGCGGCAGTTCGGTGCGGCCGCAGCCGAGGTAGAGCATGGAGCCCGGGAGCACCGGTACGCCGTCGACGTTCACCTCGCCGGACATCGCCAGCACGCCGTACTCGAAGTCCGGCTCCAGGGGCAGGCGCAGGTCCGCCCCGCGGCCGAGGGTCAGGTCGGCGCCGACGATCGGGGTGAACGTCGTGCCGGGGGAGGCCGCGCCGTCGAGGGAGCCGAGGATCACCGTCGCGGTGAGGCCGGGCGCGGTGACGGTCGGCAGGTCGGGATGGTGCTCGAACTTCGGTTCGACGTGCCGGTCGGAGTCCGGCAGCGCGACCCAGAGCTGGGCGCCGTGCAGGTACCGGGCGTGCGACCTGGGGCTCTCCTCGGAGTGGCTGATCGCCCGGCCCGAGGTCATCAGCCCGAGCTCACGCGGACGGATCGTCTGCAGGCTGCCGGTCGAGTCGCGGTGCAGCACCTCGCCCTGGTGGAGCCAGCTGACCGTCTGCAGCCCGATGTGCGGGTGCGGCGGGACCTGCATCCCGGGCTCGTCGGCGATGTCGTCGGGGCCGTAGTGGTCGACGAACGCCCAGGCGCCGATCATGCGGCGGCCGAGGTTCGGCAGCAGCCGGCGCACCTCGGTGGACTCGCCGAGTTGTACGTGGCGGGGACTCAGCAGCTCGCGGACGGGTTCGGCGACGACGAATCCGCGGCCACCGCACACGCTCGGGACGGGCGCACGGTCAAGGTTGCTCATGCCGCCCAACTTAGCCCCATAAGGTCCCGGTTGCCGAGCGCTCGGCCGGTGATGCGGAACCCGTCCTTCACCTCGCCGGGGGCCGGGCGGCCGGTGGCAGGACCGTGCGCGGCGGCCGGTGCCGTGCCGCGGTCCCTCGGCAACTCGCCTTCGGGCGCGGGCACTTCGGGGTGCGACGGCGAGGCACCGGAGCGGCGGGCGGCTCTGCTTGCTTAAGTAAATCAAGTGACTTACATTCGGGAGGGTCGTGCAGAGTCGGACGGCCCTACGGAGGCTCGACCATGTCCCACGCACAGCCCTCGCCGACCAGGGCGGGGGAGCCCGCGGCGCCGCGGGCGAGCGTAGTCGTCGCGGTGCTGGCCTTCGGCGGGATCGTGGTCTCGCTGATGCAGACCCTCGTGATCCCCATCGTGCCCGAGCTGCCGAAACTGCTCGACGCCTCCGCGTCCGACGCGGCCTGGGCCGTCACCGCCACCCTGCTCGCCGCCGCCGTTGCCACGCCCGTCATGGGACGGCTCGGCGACATGTACGGCAAGCGGCTGATGCTGCTGACCAGCATGGTCATGCTCGTCGCCGGTTCGGTCACCGCGGCGCTCAGCGACACCCTCGTACCGATGATCGTGGGCCGCGCGCTGCAGGGCCTGGCCTCGGGCGTGATCCCGCTCGGCATCAGCATCATGCGCGACGAACTCCCCGCCGAACGGCTCGGCTCGGCCACCGCGCTGATGAGCGCCTCGCTCGGCGTCGGCGGCGCGCTCGGCCTGCCCGCCGCCGCGCTGATCGCGGACCACTTCGACTGGCACGTGCTGTTCTGGACCTCGGCCGCGCTCGGCGTCGTCGCCGCCGTGCTGGTCGTGGCACTGGTGCCGGAGTCCAAGGTGCGCACCGGCGGCCGGTTCGACCTGCCCGGCGCCCTCGGCATGGCCGCGGGCCTGGTCTGTCTCCTGCTCGGCATCTCCAAGGGCGCCGACTGGGGCTGGGGCAGCGGCACCACACTGGGCCTGTTCGCGGCCGCCGTGGTGATCCTGCTCGCCTGGGGCTCCTACGAACTGCGCACCCGGCAGCCGCTGGTCGACCTGCGCACCACCGCCCGCCGGCAGGTCCTGGTGACGAACCTCGCCTCGGTCGCCTTCGGGTTCTCCATGTTCGCGATGTCCCTGGTGCTTCCGCAGCTCCTGCAGTTGCCTGAGGCGACCGGCTACGGGCTGGGCAGGTCGCTGCTCGACGCGGGCCTGGTGATGGCCCCGACCGGCCTGGTCATGATGGCGACGGCGCCGGTGTCGGCCCTCGTCTCCAAGAACTTCGGCCCGAAGATCACCCTGATGTGCGGTGCCGTGATCGTGGCCGCCGGGTACGGGCTCAACATCGTGCTGATGGACGCCGTCTGGCAGCTCGTGCTGGTCTCCTGCATCGTCGGCGCCGGGATCGGGTTCGCCTACGGCGCGATGCCCGCGCTCATCATGGGCGCCGTCGACCCGCACGAGACGGCCGCCGCCAACAGCCTCAACACCCTGATGCGGTCCATCGGTACGTCGACCGCCAGCGCGGTGGCCGGCGTGATCCTGGCCCAGATGACGAACGTCTTCGGCGGTGTCACCGTGCCCTCCGAGAACGGCTTCAAGGTGGTCATGGCGTCCGGCTCCGGAGCGGCGCTCCTCGCGCTCCTGGTGGCCGCGTTCATCCCGCGCCGCAAGCGGCCGGCGGCGGACCTCGCCGGGCCGGCGGCCGGGCCTCCGGTGACCGGGCCGCCGCCGGTGGACGCGGACCCGGCGCCGGTGACCGTCGACCTCACCGACGACGGTGTCCAGGTGCGCGGACGGGTGCGCGGCGCCGACGGGACCGGCGTCGGCCGGGCCGCCGTCACGCTGATCTCCCTCGGCGGCCGCCAGCTCGGCCGCGCGGTCGCGGACGCCGAGGGCCGCTATGCCGTGGCGGCGCCCGGCGAGGGGACGTACGTCCTCATAGCCTCCGCCGACGGCTGCCGCCCGCAGGCCACCACACTGGTGGTGGGCGCCGAGCCGGTCGCGTACGACGTGCTGCTCAGCGGCACCAGCGGCCTGTCCGGGCTGGTGCGGGCCGCGGACGGCGGAGAGCCGGTCGCCGGAGCCGTGGTGGTCGTTACCGACGTGCGCGGCGACGTGCTCGCCTCCCGGGAGACCGACGGGCGCGGGGAGTTCGCGGTCGGCGACCTGGTGCCGGGCACCGTGACCCTCGCCGTCAGCTCGCCCAAGCACCGCCCGCTCGCCCTGCCCGTGGAGATCGCCGCGACCGGCACCACCCGCGTCGACGTCGAGCTGCGGCCCGGCGCCCACGTGCGCGGCACGGTCCGGGGCGGCTCGGGCCCGCTGGGCGACGCCCGGGTCACGCTCGTGGACGTCGCGGGCAACGTCGTCGCCACGACCACCACCGGCCGGGACGGCGCGTACGCCTTCTCCGATCTGGACGCCGGCCCGTACACGGTGATCGCGACCGGCTACCCGCCGCACGCCGCCGGAGTACTGGTCTCCGGCGCCGACGTCCACGACCACGACATCGAACTCGCCCACCCGGGAGCGTAGTTCACGGTGCGGCCCGCGCTGCCGGGGGTCAGACCGGCAGCAACCGGGCGACGAGGGAGCTGAGCTGACGGGCCGTACGGCACTCGTGCATCTCGACGAGTTCGGCGTAGTCGGGTGCCGCCGAGTCGCCGGTGCCCCACAGGGAACGGGCCTCGGGGTTCAACCAGTAGACGCGGCGGGCCTGTTCGGAGATCCGGCGGACGGCCGCGAGGTTCGGGTCGAGGTTGTTGGTGCGGGCGTCCCCGAGCACGAACACCGTGCTGCGCGGGCCGACCGCGGCGCCGTACCGCTCCGCGAACTCGCCGAGCGAGACGCCGTAGTCGCTGCTGCCGTGCCACCCGGTGAGCGTCGCCTCGGCGCGGATCCGGGCGCCGAGCCCCTCCGGGTCCGCCCGGCCGTGTTCGAGCAGGCCGGTCACCTCGTCGATGCGGTTGACGAAGGCGAACACCCGGATCTTGCTGAACTGGTCGTGCAGCGCCTGCACCAGCAGCATCGTGAAGTCGGAGAATCCCGACACCGAGCCCGAGACGTCGCACAGCAGGACCAGTTCGGGCCGGACCGGCCGGCGCCGGCGCAGCACCGGCCGCATCGGCACCCCGCCCGTGGACAGGGAGCCGCGCAGGGTGCGGCGCAGGTCGATGGTGCCCCGTGCGGCCCGGCGGCGGCGTGCGGCCAGCCGGGTCGCCAGCTTGCGGGCCAGCGGCTGCACGGCTCTGCGCAGTTCGGTGAGCTGATCGCGTCCGGCGAACAGGAAGTCCACCCGGTCGGCGCTCGGGGCCACCGTCCGGCGGGCGATCTCGTCCCGGCCGCGCCGCTCGGACACCCGGCGCCGGGCCTCCGCCGCGACCATGCCCCGGAACGTCTCGATCCGCCGCCGGATCTCGTCGTCCAGCAGCCGGTCCGTGAACCCGGGATCCGTGCCCCGCGCCCGGAGGTCCGCCCGCACCCGCGCCAGCAGCGTCTGCGGTCGCAGCCGGTCCAGTGTCTGGTACGACGACCAGCCGTCCGAGCCCGACGGGCCCCCGTAGCCGCCGAAGCCGTCCACCGCCTGCGCGGCCAGCTGCCGCAGCAGCGCGGTGTCGTCTTCGGCCAGCGCGGCCGCCAGCCGCTCCCGTACGGCGTCGCGGTCCGCGGGCCCGGTGTCCGGTCCGCCCACCCCGCGCGGGAAGTAGAGGTCGAAGACCTGGTCGAACACGGCCCGCTGGCCGGTTCCGTGCAGCAGGGTCGCGGCCAGCCCCTCGCGCAGCAGCTCCCGGTCCGCCAGGCCCAGCGCCGCCACCGCCAGGCCCGCGTCCACGGTCTCCCCGGTGCCCACCCGCACCCCGTGCGCCCGCAGCGCGCCCACCAGGCCGGTGAGCCGGCCGGCGAGGTCGGCGGGAGCGTCGGCCGCCGTGCTCACAGCGCGTCCAGGTCCAGTTTGGCGGCCGCCTTCTGGATGTCGTCCTGGTGCTTGAGGACCACGCCCAGGGAGTCCCGTACGACCTCCTCGTCCAGCGTGTCCGCACCCAGGGCCAGCAGCGTGCGCGCCCAGTCGATCGTCTCCGCCACCGAGGGCACCTTGCGCAGGTCCATCGCCCGCAGCGCACCGACCACGCGGACCACGGACTCGGTGAGCGCCTCCGTGAGGTGCGGCACCTTCAGGCGGACGATCCGGCGCTCCAGTTCCTCGTCGGGGAACCCGATGTGCAGGAACAGGCAGCGGCGGCGCAGCGCCTCGGACAGCTCGCGGCTCGCGTTCGAGGTGAGCACCACGAACGGGCGGCGGGTCGCGGTGACCGTGCCCAGCTCGGGGACGGTCACCTGGAAGTCGCTGAGCACCTCCAGGAGCAGGCCCTCGACCTCGACGTCGGCCTTGTCGGTCTCGTCGACCAGCAGCACCTTCGGATCGTCGCCCCGGATCGCCGTGAGCAGCGGGCGCGGGAGCAGGAACTCCTCGCTGAAGATGTCGGTGCGCGCCTCGTCCCAGGTCTCGTCGCGGCCGGCGCTGATGCGCAGCAGCTGCTTGGCGTGGTTCCACTCGTACAGCGCGCGGGACTCGTCCACGCCCTCGTAGCACTGCAGCCGGATCAGCTCGGCGCCGGCGACCGTCGCGACGGCCTTCGCCAGCTCCGTCTTGCCGACCCCGGCGGGTCCCTCGACGAGGAGCGGCTTGCCGAGCCGGTCGGCCAGGAAGACGGTGGTGGCGACGGCGGGGGAGGCCAGGTAGCCGGTCTCCGCGAGCCGGGCGGAGACGTCGTCGACGGAAGTGAACAACGGGGCCTCCGGCTGATCAGGGTCGTGAGCGGTTCCGACCTCCTATCTAAGCGCTTGTTCACCTCTCCTGCCACCCTGTAGACCGATCGGTTTCCCAACCGGCCGTTCCGCGGTAACCTCGGGCCCATGGCCACCACCGACAAGGCGTCCCCCCGTGACCGGCTGCTCGAAGCGGCCGCCGAGCTCTTCTACCGCGACGGCGTCTCCGTCGGCGTCGAGGCGCTGTGCAGGTCGGCCGGCGTGTCCAAGCGCTCGATGTACCAGCTCTTCGACAGCAAGGACGAGATGCTGGCCGCCAGCCTGGAGCGGCGCAGGCCCTGGTACGAGGCCCAGCTCACGCCCGCCGACGGCGCGGACGCGCCGGCCACGCCGAGGGAGCGGGTGCTGTACGTCTTCGAGCAGCTGGCGAAGGGCTCCGCGAACCCCGGCTACCAGGGCTGCCCGTACCTCGCCGTCCTGGTCGAGCTGAAGGATCCCGAACACCCGGCGAGCATGGTGGCCCGCGCCGTCAAGGACCGGCTGGTGGGCTTCTTCCGTGAGCAGGCCGAACAGGGCGGCGCGGCGGACCCGGCCGTCCTCGCCCGGCAGCTGATGCTGGTCTTCGACGGCGCCGGCGCCCGGGCCGGCGCCCGCATCGAGCACCTGGACGACGGCCTGGCCGCGGGAACGGCGGCGGCCCTGATGGACGCCGGCGGAATGGCGTAGGGCCACCGCCACCCCCACCGTCGCCTTTACCGCCACAGCCACCGCCACCGCCACCGCGCCTGCGCCACCGACATCGCCACCGCCGCCGGGGCCCGGCGCGGCCACCGGCCGGTCCGCGACCCCGGACGGGTCAGCACAACGTGCCGGGACGCCGCCCGGCCGATGCAATGGACGCGTGACCGCGCCGCCCGACGACTGCCTCGCGCGCAACGAGTGGATCTGCGGGGCCTATCTGAGCAGCCGCCGCCAGATCCTCCTCGACGCGGTCGGCCAGCATCTCCGGCTCACCGTCGTCTCCGTGCTCATCGGCCTCGCCATCGCCGTCCCGCTGGCCGTGCTGGCCCGCCGCTGGCGCTGGTCGGCCGCGCCCGTCCTCGGCGTCACGACGATCCTCTACACCATCCCGTCCCTGGCGATGTTCTCCCTGCTCCTGCCGCTCTACGGCCTCTCCGCCACCCTCGTGGTCGCCGGACTGGTCCTCTACTCGCTCACCCTGCTCGTCCGGAACATCCTGGCGGGCCTGCGCGCCGTTCCCGAGGAGACCCGGCAGGCCGCCCGCGGCATGGGCTACGGCCCGGTCCGCCTCCTGCTCACCGTCGAACTGCCGCTCGCCCTGCCCGCCGCGATGGCCGGACTGCGCGTCGCCACCGTCTCGGCGGTCTCCCTGGTCACCGTCGGCGCCATCGTCGGCTTCGGCGGACTCGGCAACCTGATCTACGCCGGCATGAACACCTACTTCAAGGCCCAGGTGCTCACCGCCTCCGTCCTGTGCGTGCTCATCGCCGTCGCCGCCGACCTGCTGCTGCTCGGCGTGCAGCGGCTGCTCACCCCGTGGACCCGGGCGGCCCGCACATGACCACGCTCACCGAGGCCTGGGACTGGCTCACGAATTCCGCGCACTGGGCCGGCGACGACGGGATCGGCCACCGGCTGCTCCAGCACCTCGTCCTCACCGTCGTCTGCCTCGTCATCAGCTGCGCCGTCGCCCTGCCGGTCGCACTCGTCCTCGGCCACCTCGGCAGGGGCGGCGCGCTCGCCGTGAACATCTCCAACGTCGGCCGAGCCGTCCCCACCTTCGCCGTCCTGGTCCTGCTGCTCCTCACCCCGGTCGGCCGCTGGGGCGAGGGCCCCACGGTGGTGGCCCTCGTGCTGTTCGCCGTACCGCCGCTGCTCACCAACGCCTACGTCGGCATGCGCGAGGTCGACCGGAGCGTCGTCCGGGCGGCCCGCGGCATGGGGATGACCGGCCGGCAGATGCTGTTCCGCGTCGAACTCCCGCTCTCCCTGCCCCTGCTCCTCAACGGGGTGCGGATCGCCGCCGTGCAGCTCGTGGCCACGGCGACCATCGCGGCACTGGCGGGCGGCGGAGGCCTGGGACGGATCATCACCGCCGGGTTCAACCTGGCCAGCACCCCCCAGGTGGTCGCCGGCGCGATCCTGGTCGCCGCCTTCGCCCTGGTCGTGGAGGGCGTCTTCGAACTCGTCGAACGGCTCGGCCCGGCCTGGGCGCGGGGCGCGCGGTGAGGACCCGTACGGCGGTACCGGCCGCGCTGCTGCTCACCCTCACCGCGTGCACCACCGGCCCCTCCCTGGAGAACCGCGGCGAGGTGACCGCACCGCCGGGCGACAGCCGGCACCTGACCGTCGGCTCGGCCGGCTTCACCGAGAGCGACCTGCTCGCCCAGATGTACGCCCAGCTGCTGAACCAGGCCGGCTACCGGACCTCCCTGATCACCGTGGCCAACCGGGAGATCTACGAACCCGCCCTGGAGTCCGGGCAGATCGACGTCGTCCCGGAGTACGCGGCCACCTTCGCCGACTGGCTCAACGCCAAGGCCAACGGCCCCGACGCACCGCCCGTCGGCTCGCCCGACCTCGACGCCACGATGAAGGCGCTGCGCCGGCTCGCCACCCCCCGCGGCCTCACCGTCCTGGACCCGGGACGCGCGGTGGACCAGAACGCCTTCGCGGTCACCGCCGCCTTCGCCCGCGAGCACCACCTCAGAACCCTCAGCGACCTCGGCGCCTCCGGCCTGCCGGTACGGCTCGCCGCGGGCGACGAGTGCGTGCAACGGCCGTACTGCGAACCGGGACTGAAGAAGGTCTACGGGATCGACATCACCGGCATCGACCCGAAGGGCGTCGGCACCACCGTGGCCAAGCGGGCCGTGCAGAGCGGCCAGGACCAGATGGTGCTGACCACCACCACGGACGCGACCCTCGGCCAGTTCGGCCTGGTCCTGCTCGCCGACGACAAGCACCTGCAGAACGCCGACTACGTCGTCCCGGTCGTCAACCGCGCGCGGGCCGGCGGCGAGGGCGCGACGAAGGCGCTCGGCAAGCTCAACGACGTCCTGACCACCGCCGACCTGGCCGCCATGAACCAGCAGGTCGACAGCTGGCGGCGGCTGGCCCAGGACGTGGCCCGGACGTACCTGCGGGACAAGGGCCTGGTGAAGTGAGGTCCGGGGCCCGTTGTCAGTGCCGGGCGGTACGTTCCGGGGCATGGGGATCTACCTGGTGAGTGTCGCGGCGGGTGAGTGGTTCGACGAGGACGAGGAGGAGGGCGGCAGAGGCGCCGTCGCCTCGGCCCTGAACGAGGAGCTGGAGCGCCGCGGGCTCGCGCCGTACACGTCGGTGCCGGAGGCGACCGGCCTGGTGCGCGGCTCGGGCCGGTCGTTCGAGGAGAAGCTGATACCGCCCATGGACGGGTTCGCCGCGCTGTGCGGCAGGCAGCTGACGCCCGCGGAGACGGAACTGCTCCTGGGCTGGTCGGTGCTGGTGCCGCTCCCGCTCCACGAGGAGGTCCGGCTGCCCCTCGAATCCGCGTACACCGACGAGACCGTGATCGTCGGCGCACCCGAGGTCCTCGCCCTCGCGGAGCGGCTCGCGGCGGCCACCGGACTCCCCGTCGACGCGATACCCGAGGCCTGCGACAACCTCGACCTGACGATGTGGTTCCTGGAGGGCGAGGCCGAGAAGACCGCCGCCGCCCGTCCCGGGCCGTGGGCCGAGGACCTGGACACCGCCTTCTACGTCGCGCTGTACCTGCGGGCCGCCCAGCACTCACTGCGCCGCGGCTGCCCGGTGACGTACTGCTGACGCCCGCGGGACGGTGGGACGGTCAGGCGTCGGAGACCGAGTCGAACGGCACCTGGCCCCGTGCGACGCCCCGCGCGTCCGCGTCCACCGAGCGACGCAACGCCTCGTGGAGCTTGGCCGGGGTGAGGACGCCGAGGAAGCGCGAGCCGTCCAGGACCGCGACCCATCCCGCGTCGTACTGGAACATCACGCCGAACGCCTGCTTCAGCGGGGCGCCGACCGGCACCCACGCGGTCATCCGGTGCGCGAGGTCGCCGACGGTCCCGCCCGCCGCCAGCTCCTCCCCGCCCACCCAGCCGTGCAGGTCGCCCCGCTCGTCCAGGACCACCGCCCAGCGGGCGCCCTCGGCCCGCAACCGCGCCGCCGCGCTCTCCGCGGACTCGGCCGGGCGGGCGACCGGCGGCTGCTCCAGGTCGTCCGGCTGGATCTCGGTCACCGACAGCCGCTTCAGCCCGCGGTCCGCGCCCACGAACTCGGCGACGCACGGCGTGGCGGGCGTCCCCAGCACCGCACCCGGCGTGTCGTACTGCTCGATGCGGCCCTGCCCGTACACGGCGATCCGGTCGCCGAGCCGCACCGCCTCCTCGATGTCATGGGTGACCAGCAGCACCGTCTTGCGCACGGCGGCCTGCATCCGGAGGAACTCGTCCTGCAACTGCTCCCGCACCACCGGGTCGACGGCGCCGAACGGCTCGTCCATCAGGAGGACCGGAGGATCCGCGGCGAGCGCGCGGGCCACCCCGACCCGCTGCCGCTGGCCGCCGGAGAGCTGGTCCGGATAGCGCGGACCGAACGTCCCCGGGTCCAGACCCACCAGGTCGAGCAGTTCGGCGGCGCGCTCACGGGCCTTGGCCCGCTTCCAGCCGAGCAGGGCCGGGACGGTCGCGGTGTTGTCGAGGACGGTGCGGTGCGGGAACAGGCCCACCTGCTGGATGACGTAACCGATCCGGCGGCGCAGCCGGACCGGGTCGACGCCCGCGATGTCCTCGCCGTCCACCAGGATCCGGCCGGAGGTCGGTTCGATGAGCCGGTTGACCATCATCATGGTGGTCGTCTTGCCGCAGCCGGACGGACCCACGAGAGTGACGAGTTCACCCTCGCGGACCTCGAAGGTGAGGCCGTCCACGGCGGTCGTGCCGTCCGGATACCGCTTGCTGACCTGCTCGAACCGGATCATTCCCTCACGCTAGCCGCGCCCCGTGCGGCCCGCGCGCCGACGCGGCCACGGTGCGCTCAGGCCGCTGCCCAGGCGCCCGGCGGTCCGGTCGTGACGAGCACGACTTCCAGGGTGCGGGGGCCGTGTACGCCTTCGACTCGGTCGAGTTCGATGTCGCTGGTCGCGGAGGGGCCGGAGATCCAGGTCAACGGGCGGGTGGGGTCGAGGCGTTCGAGGGCCTGGGGGACGGAGGAGACGACCTGGTCGGGTGTCCGGACGACGCAGATGTGGTGGTCGGGGACGAGGGTGATGCGGCGGCGGCCCTGGTCGGGGCTGCCGTCCAGGACGATCGTGCCGGTCTCGGC
>NZ_JBIVUX010000017.1:0-79803 GCF_044757385.1 Streptomyces sp. NPDC091282 | reverse complement strand
AGCCGCCTCACGCACGCTCGCGCGCTACTACCGGTAGCTAGCCCTCCGGGCGTCACCAGCGGCGCACGCGCCGCAAGGCGCTTTTGTGTTCTCTCGTACCGGGGAGAGAGGTCCTGGAGACGGCGGGCGCATCGGCCTGTTAGGGGGTCGAGGGGGGCGGATGCCCACCGAGGCCCGCTCGGTGACGAGCTGGTCCGCGGCCACCGGCCGCCGGGTGGATCTCTTCGGGGGAGGAGCGAACTGGTTCGGCGCCGTGGCGCCGTCGGCCGCGGCGGAGCCGCCTCACGCACGCTCGCGCGCTACTACCGGTAGCTAGCCCTCCGGGCGTCACCAGCGGCGCACGCGCCGCAAGGCGCTTTTGTGTTCTCTCTCTCGTCTTCTGTAACCCCAGTCTTCTAAAGGGACTCCCGCCTCCCCCGGGTCCCGGGAAAACCTGTAGTCGGGTCTGACCAGGGAAAACGAACCATTTACGCAGGTCAGACCCGACAACCGAAAAACCGGGTGTCGGGTCTGACCTGGGAAAACGCTTCGATTAGGGGTCCAGGGACGGGTTCAGGCGCCGGGGACGTGCCACAGGTAGACGCCGCCGCGGGCCGCGGGGAAGGTGCCGTGCGAGGGTGCGGTGACCGGGTCGGTGGCGCCGGCGGACGGGGCGTGCTGCACACCGTCCGGCAGGCCGTCGACGGCCACCGAGCCGACGAGGGAATCCCCGTACGTGCCCGCGTCGCGCAGCGCCTCCAGCTCGTCGCGCGCCATCGAGGGCTCGCGGCCCTGACGCCGGGTGCCGCCGCCGACGATCCGCCCGTCCGGGGCGACCAGGTGCCAGGCCGCGGCCGCCGCCTCCAGGGGCGCCACGCACAGCGGAGAGGAGATGTCGAGGTGGCCGTCGCCGTCGCGGAAGACCACGACCATGCGCTTGAGGGTGGCCTCGCGGCCGTCGCCCATCACACTCTCCAGGAGGCTCAGGGCCCACCCTTCGACGCGGGTGACCAGGCCCGGGCCGGCGTCGTAGACGAAGACGGTGTCGCCCGGGGCGTACGGCCACTGCGGGGCGGCCGGGGCGGTGCTGGAGGTCTCGGAGGTCATCGGCGCTTCCTTCCGGTCGTTGAGGACTCCGGTGCGGGCCCGCAGGCCCGGAGCGTCGGCCGGGGATTCCCGCCCCCGGTCTGACACTGCTAATTCAATCAACTTATTTGAGAGGGGGCAAGAGGTCGCCGGGCAGTGCGGCATGATCAAGCGTGCGCAATGCGCACACCTCCCCCCGGCCGGAAGGAGACCACGGTGGCCGTCACCGTTACCCAGGAGAGCGCGTGCAGCGCCGAGATCCGCTGGACACCGGTCGACGACCGGCACGGCCACCTCACCCGCACCGTCGACTCCGGCGAACTCGCCCACGCCCTCCAGGCCCTGGGCGATGAGTACGGCGCTGGGTACGAACCGAACGAGCCCGTCGAGCAGGCCCTCGCGGCCGCCGCGTACACGACCAACCTCGCCCGGCTCCTGGAGGCCCGCGCCGCGGTCCTGGTCGTCCACCTCCGTGACGACCACAAGCTGTCCTGGCGCACGATCGCCAAGGCCGTCCACGGCGACCCGGAGAAGCACTCCACCGTCCGCCGCCAGTACGACGCGGGCCACCGGCAGATCATCGAGGGCGGTTGAGCGCGGCCGCCGCCTCGCGCGCGCACGCGCGTCCTGTGGTTTCTGTTCCTACATCAGGTAGGACCCCAGCCACGATGGTGATCAACCACTACTTCCAGGGGGCTTGGTCCAATGGAAGGCCCCCAGGGCCTGGAATGGTGCGCGAAGCGCAGGACCATGACCAAGGGATGGTCCAGCGCATCCAAGGCGCTGGCGCGGGGTGGCCGGGGGCGGCGTTAGCCCCCGGCAGTCGATGAGCGTGCGCAGCACACGACTTCTGTGTCGTTCACGGCTCTGTGTGGCTCAGCTTCTCTGTGTAGATCAGCTCTATGTACTTTGCCCGTCATTTCTGACGGGGTCCCCCCGTCATTCCTGCTGGGGGGACCCCCCGTCAAAGATGACGGGGACCCCCCTGTCAGATCTGACAGGGGGTCTGGAGACCGGGTCCGAAGACGCCAACAGGCCCCCGTCAAAGATGACAGGGGCCTGAGCGCTGGGGTGAAGTCTGCCGGTCAGTCAGACGCCGCCGGCGGGTAGAACTTCGTGACGTAGAGGTTCGTGGTCTGCGCCCCGTTGCCGGTGTACGCCTCGCCGTCGCGCAGGGTCACGATGGTGCCGTCGCTGTTCCGGAAGCGCGGATGCACCTCCAGCGCCCCGACCTTCCGCAGCTCCCGCATCGTCCGCTCGATCGTCGAGCGGGACACGCCGAACTCCTTCGCCAGCGTGTCGACGCCCGGGAAGGTCTCGTCGAGGCCGCCGTACCGGGCGCGCAGCCAGTCGTACAGCCATACGTGCTTGAAGGCCGCCTTGATCACCCACTTGGGGGTCATCGAGTAGCCTCCGGGCCCTTCGTGAGCCAGGCCCTCTTTCGCCTGTTCAGGGGTCATGCGGGTACACCTCTCCCGCCTCGGGACCCCGCGCGGGGTGCCCTGAAATCGGGAGCACCCCGTACAGTGGGAACCGAAGCATCACAGCGAGCGGCCCCCTGGCGACCAAACCTTCGGGGCCGTTTCGCATTTCTTGATCCAGCTCTACCGGGTGGATCGTACCGGTTTCATCACTCCGGGTGAGGCCGCGCCCCGGTGAACCGTGCGCAAAGCGCACACCCCGCAGGGCCGGGCCGCTACCGTCTCCGACATGTCCGGCGAACCCGAGCGCCCCGTGCTCTACCTGACCAAGACGTGGCTGTTCACCTGGGAACAGCACCGCCCCGGCGGATGCCGCTGCGTGTGCGCGCTGTACCACCGAGGTTCCGGTACGTGCACCGCGGCCGCCGAGCCCGGACACCTGCTGCGCGTCGTCACGCCCGGCGTCGAACCGCACGGCTCCCCGGCCGACATCACCGACCCCCTGCCGGTGTGCAGGTCCTGCTACAGCGCCCTCGCCCCGCTCAGCACGCCGCCCGCCGCGGCCGCCGAGTAGGTCCGCGGCCCCGCCCGGGCCTGCCAGGATGAGGCCGTGAGCACCACCCGCCGCCCCCTGGGCACCGGCCCGCAGCCCAGCGGCCTCCCGCCGGAGACCACCGTCCCGCGACCGGGCACCGCCGCCGACCGCGCCGCCGACCAGCCGCTGCCCGTCGTCGACCGCCAGCCGACCATGCCCGGCATACGGCGCTCCCTCGGACCAGGCCCCACCCCGGCCAGCTGACGCAGTGCCGAACTCCCGAAGTCCGACCCTGCCGGAGTGCCGGAGCCCCGCCGGCGGGACGTCGAGCGAAAGGCCTGGTTCACCGGTACCGGTCCGCCTCACCGTCGTTGACCAGGACATGAGTCGAAAGAAGAAGCGGCCACACATCCGGATAGCGAAGCGGTACCGGTGTAGCCGGTGCGGGTGTTTCGCCCCGAGGGACCTCACCTCCAAGGCCGCCGAGAACTGGAACGGCAAGTGGGAGGGCGGCCACCTGGTCCTGATCCTGTGCCCGCCGTGCCAGACCCCGCTGGAGAACGCGGCGGCCGCCGCGAACGAGGCCGAGCTGACCGCAGGCCGGGCCGACGGAGGGAAGTTCCTCCCGGACCCGGTGCTGTGCATCACCGGCACGCTGGAGGACCCCGGGGCCGTCCTGTACGGCCGCGACCACCTCCGGCGCATCAGCGCGGCCGAACAGGCCGAGAACCTGTGCCTCGTCGACCAGCTGCCCGCCGACACCCGGTGCGTACCGATCACCGGCGGAGTCATGGTCTACCTGCCCGGCCGCGCCGCCCCGGGCCAGCCGGCGCACTCGTAACCCGAAGTCGCGCGCGGGCGAGGAGAGGCGTAGACCGGAGACATGGCTGGCACGCAGCGGGCCCGCGCGCCGCGCCGGACGCCGCCCTCCGTGGCGCCGGTGCCGCGCCGGCGAGCACGCCCGGCCCCGCCGACCCGCCCGCCGCGCGGGGACGGTCCTGCTCGAGGAACGACGCTCCGCGCCGTGCCTCGTGCATCCCCTCACCGCCGTGCCGGGTGTGCGCAATGCGCACGGGCAGAGGCCCGGACTCCGGTAGTCCGGCAGTCCCGTACTTACAGACTCCCGGATTCTGGACAGGCCGAAGGGCCGCACCCCGGGGCCGGGTGCGGCCGTTCCGGCCGGTCGTCAGGCGCTCTGCGAGTAGGCGAGCAGCTCCGGGTTCTCCCGCGCGATCTGCTCCTGGATGCGGCGCCGCTCCTCCGCGTCGAGCCGCTTGCGCTCCGCCTCCGCCTCGCGTCGCTCCCGCTCCTCCGCGGCCGCCCGCTCACGGTCGTCGTGCTCGCGGTAGGCGTCCTCCACCAGCTCGACCCACCGCTCGCGCGCCAGCTCCTCGCGCTGGGCGTCCGCATGCGCCATGTCCTCGCGCAGCCGCGCCGCCGCCGCTTCCGCCTCCTGCGCCTCCCTGCGGCACGGCCCGCACAGGCCATCCTCGGGGGCATCCGTGCCCGTCTTGCCGAGCGTCCTGCACTCACGGCACTTCCACCGGCGCGGCGCCGGGTCGCCGTCGCCCTGGTCCTCGCCGGACTCCCCGCGCTGCGCGGGAACGGGCCGCTTCCGGTCCTCCCTGCGCTGCTCGCACGTCCGGCACGACACCCCGGTGTCGAGGACCACGCCGTCCTCGCACATCGGGTCCGGGCAATCCGTCGAGGGACGCACCAGCGCGACGGCGACGCCGATCGCCGAGCCGATGCCCTTGCCGCCCGGCATCACCGCTTCCTCGTAGCCGTGCTTCCACCACCGGCGCTTCACCCGGTCGACCAGCACCTCCGGCGGCCGCGCGCTCAGGGCCTCCAGGATCGCGTCCCGCAGCACCGGCGGCCGGTACGACGGCAGCTGCAACTCCTGGGGGAACGCCGCCTCCACCTGCTTCACCGCAGCCGCTTCCTGCTGCGACAGCCGCCTGCCCGGCTCCCGCTTCTTCGTGGTCGGCTTCTTCGGCGCCGTGCCCTTCCGGGGCTGAGCGGCCGCAGCCGGTGCCGCCGGCGCGGCCGCGCCGCTTCCCTGGTCCTCGCCGCCGTCACGACGTCGGCCGCGGCCCCGGCCGCTCTCCCCCGCCGACTGCCCCGGCACCTCGTAGTCGAGCTTGCGGCGCTCCGGGTTGGCCTTCTTCCGCTTGGCCTCCACCTTCGCCATGTGCTTCGCCGCCCGCTCCCGGGCGGACTTCGTCGGCGGCTCCAGCTTCACGGTCCGCACGCCCGGCTCCCGCGCGATGCTGGCCAGCAGCTCCTGGACCTCGTCGTCCGTGGCGGGCGTGTCGTACACCACAACCTCAGTCGACCACTGGTTGTCCCCGGCCCACTGGATCTTGACCTTGATGACGTACCGCGCGACCTGGAGCATCCCCCAGGCCCCGGCCAGGCCGTCCCGGCCGTACCCGTACTTCTCCGCGATCTCCACCAACGTGATCTCGTAGCCGTCCCGGTGGCGCAGCACCACGGTCAGCAGGCCCAGGCCCTCCAGGTCGAAGCTGAGCGCGTCGTCGACGGTCTCATTGGGGACGGCGGCGAACCGTGGCGGCCGTCCTGAACGCTTCCTCAACGCGCACCCCCTCTCGGGGCGGCGGAGTCCGTCCCGGCCAAGCCGGGCGGTCGAACGATGGTGCTCATGGTGCTGGGGTCTCCCCTGGTATCGGGGAGCCGTACGACGGTGGGTTCATCACCAGATAGGTGACGCGGCGCAAGGTTGGCTGTTTGGCGAGGCCGTGTCTGGCTATTCTGATATCGGTACCCGGGCCCTTGTGGTCTGGTGCCCGGCGTTACCGCCGACGTACGACTCGGGTGCTGGCTAGGCGGCGAGTCGACTCAAGACGGCCGTTCCCTGTGGCGCAGGGGCGGCCGTCGCGGCGTTTATGGGTGAGAAGTCATGGCCCTATCTTCCCTTCTGATCTAGTTGCTCCAACGGGGGACACACCCAGCGGGTTGCGTTCGTCACCGTCAGAGACGGCAGACACAAGCCGCAAACATCACATAGAGGTCCCCGAGGCCCGTCGTGCCTGGACGACGTAGGCCAGAGCGGTACCGAGCATTTCGTATGTCGCAGACCCCTCGTCAACCTGTTTGGCGTTCGTCAACGCCTGCGCGGCGCGGTTCAGCTGGGTGGCCACTGCCGTGGACGGGGCAACGCGAGCGTGCTCCCCCAGGGCCTCTCCCACAGCGCGCAACGTCGCGTTCTGCGGCAACGGGCCCGGCCCGCTGCCTTCGGTGTACGTGGAGAGCCAGCCACCTTTGCCGAGGGCATCCCTCAACTCGGCGAGGATCTCTGTGCTCGTGAGGCGTGCGGTCATACGAGAGTCCTTTGAGGGCGATGGGCCCCCACCGCCGGCGGGGGCCCATCTGGTGATCAGACCAGGGGGACGGCGTACCGCAGCTTCCAGCCGCGGCCCAGGGTGTGGCGGGTGACCTCCACGACCCTGCCGTCCTCAATGGTGCCGACGTGCGTGATCGAGAGCACTAGTTCGCCGGGCTCCAGGCCGAAGGCTTCGGCCTCCGCTTCGGTGGACGGCCGCTGCTCGACATCCTCGGTGGCCTCGTCGCCCTGGTCGAACCCGGCCTCGCGCATCCGGCTGATGATGCCGCCGACGCCGGTGTCGACCTGCTCGATATCGGCGGCCTCCGCGACGTCGACCGGGATAAAGGTGTCCGCCAGCTGAATCAGCTTGTCGCCGTCGTACATCCGACGGGCCCGGTACACGACCTCTCCCTGCTCCCCCAGGAGTTCGGCGACGTCGGCCGGGGCGGTCGTGCGCGACACCGTGACGTCGCTGCGAGGGGAGCCGCCCCCTCGGCGCAGCTCACCCTCGTACGCGCCGTGCGCGCCGTTCTCTTCCCGCTGAGCCGTGCGGTAGCGGCTACGGGCGTCTCGGGTGATCAGGCCGTCAGCGCCGATCGTGTTGCTTGCCATGTGGACTCTGCTCCCTGCTATCGGTGTCGTGTCTCTGGTCGCGCTGCGACGAGTGCAGCTGGTCTAGGCGCCGATCTTCCACTCGTACGAGAGGCGCCACTTCGTCCGGGGCATGACGTGGAGTCCAACCTCCACGACCCGCCCGTCCTCCGTCAGGCCCTGATGAGTGATCTCCAGGACCGCCTGATCGGTTGGGATGCCGAGGGCGTTCGCCTCCTCGGGTGAGGCGGGGCGCACCTCGATCTCTTCGCGCAACCGGACTTGCGCGTACCCGGCATCCGCGAGTCTGCTCTTGCTCCCGCCGGCGCCGGTGTTCTGCTGCTCCAGCTGCGGGCACGCATCTGCCACATCGGGGGGGAACCATGAGGTGGCGAGCTGGATGACCTCGGTGACCTCGGTGTCCTCCGCCAGGCCGACGGGCATGACGCGCTCCCGCTTCAAGGCCTTCGTCGCGTGGTGCAACTCCAGCAGCGCCGCCACTCGCTTCGGCGGCCGCTCGCGAGCGATCACTGTCGGCAACGGCTGGTAGATCAAGCCCAGGCGGCGAATCTCTGCGTCGAACGCGCCGACCGCTCCCCCCTCGGATCGTGCGCTGGGGAGGTACCTGCCGGTGCCGTCGCGGAGGATCTTGCCAAGCAGGAGGCTGACGTACGTGCCCTTCCCGCGCCGCGAGAAGACGAGTCCCTGCGCCTGTAGGACCCCGTAGACCTCGCGTGCGGTCTGGTAGGCGATGCCCTCAGCCGCTTGCAGTTCGGGGACGCTCGGCAGCAGTGACCCGGGCGGGTAGATGCCCCGCTCGATCTTGCCCTGGATGCTCGCGGCAATCCGCTGCACCTTCGGGGGCTCCTTCTTGGTCACGGCTGTCTGGCCCTCGCTTTCCGTGTGGTTCTAGATCGACGCTGCCCAGCATGACATGTCTAGTTGTCTTCCGGAAGTCGAGACACTGCCAATTCGTCTTTTTGAGCAAAAACAGCAGCTCAAAGCGCGTGCGACATGCCGGGTAACTAGACAGGTTGACAGCCGCCAAGTCCAGTGGGTTAATCGAAGCGCCCCGCCACTTAACTAGTCATCTGAGTGGGAGGAGGGGCGAGCAACTCGTGTGCTTCGTTCCTGGGGCACCGCCATGTCAAAAACGGGCCCCCCGGCCGCCTGGAAGCCAAGCCGGAGAGCCCGCGCAAGGGCCGAACGAGTAGAGAGGCACGACCCTATGAAGACCATCGTCGCAGGCCGCATCGTCGGCAGCGAGAACGAGTACATCGAGGCCGCGATGGGTTTCGGTACCGACTTCGCCGCCCTCCGCGCCGCGTCCCCCGAGCTGCGGTCCGACTTCCTGGAGTTCCTGGTGGACACCAGCGACCCGGACAGCGAGATCGACCGCGAGAACATCAAGCACCTGCGCCGTGCGCTGGGCGTCCGCCCGCTGGCGAACGTGGTGCCGCTCCCGCGTCGCGGCACCGCCGCCCTGAGCGCCGCGAAGGGTGGTCGAGCCGCATGAACTTCACGACCTCCAACCCCCGCCTGACCCTCCTGTTCTCCCTGCTGCCCGTGATGCTGGGCCGGGTGCGGCTGTTCGCCGCGCTGGCCGGCGGCGCCTGGCTGTTCGGGATCGAGCTGGACGTCATGGCCCGCATCGGCCTCGCGCTGATCGCGCTCGTGGTCATCGCCCTGGACGCCGTCCTCACCCCGCAGAGCGCCCTCACCTCCCCCGCCTTCCGCACGGTGGCGGGCGGCTACCGCGACAAGGAGGCGGCATGACGACCGCGACCACCACGGCGACCGACCGCACGGCCGAGGCCGCCCCGCAGACCGCTGACATGACGGACTGGACCGGCGCCGACTTCGACTCGTGGCAGGTCCTCACCTCCCTGAACGTCTCCGACCCGATCACCCGCGTCACCCGGGCCCGCCAGGGCCAGACCCAGGAAAGGACCCGCTGATGGAGACGACGACCTACGAGGGCCGCCGTCAGATGGACAAGGTCACGGCGCGCGCGGCGGCCACCCAGGCCGAGGCCACGGGACGCCGCACCAACGCCCTGGCGGACATCGAGATCTCCGAGGCCCGCGACAAGGCCGCCGAGCGCAAGGACCTGCGCCAGCAGGCGGCGAAGACGAAGAAGCTGGAGGAGAAGGGCAAGCGGCGCGAGAAGCGGGCCGCGGCCCGCAAGGCCCGCAACGAGCGCATGGCGGCCGCGGTCGGCTCGCCGATGCCGTGGGTGATGACCGTGGTGATCACCTCCATCGCGTTCGCGTTCCCCGGCCAGTTCTCGGCAGTGGTCGACCTCGGGGTCGTCTGGGTCCTGGCGCTGCTGGTGCCGGTCTTCATCGAGGGCGCGACCTGGGCGATGGCGTGGCTGCGCAAGTGGGCGGTCGAGAACGACAAGCCCGCGAAGCTGTACTCGGTGATGACGTGGACGTTCGCCACCATCGCGGCCGCGCTCAACGCCTGGCACCACGCGGACAAGCCCGAACTCGCGGTCGTCTTCGCGGCCAGCTCCCTGTTCGGCGTCGGGGTGTTCGAGATCTACCTCCACTCCCAGATGCACCGCGTCGGCGGCCGCAGCGCGGAGGAGATCCGGATCGCGCTGCTGCGGCGGATCAAGCACCCGCGCGTCGTGCGGCGGGCCGCGTGGCTGCGCACGGCGACGATGCCGCCCCTGTCGGAAGCGGAGGCGTGGGACCGGGCCTGGCGCCAAGTGCACGGCGCCGAGCCGGGCGTGACCAAGGGCATCCTCAAGCGCTTCGGCAAGCGCGCGGGCAAGGTCGCCGGTCTCGTCGAGAAGCACGACGAGCTGAGGCCCACGGCGTCGCTCGCGATGTTCGACGCGCCCGCCGAGCCGGTGCGCGAGGTGGCCGCCGGCGAGGGCTGGATGATCGACCCCGCGGCCATCGGGAAGATCCTCGCGGACCCCGCGAACGCGCTCCGCGCGGGCCGTACGCAGGCATCCGCCGCGAAGATCAAAAAGGGCGCCGAGGTCCCCGCTGGAGAGGCCCCGCAGGGCCCGCGCGCGCCCCGCACGCGCGCAACGAACGAGCAGGTCAACCCCAACAACCCCCCCTCCGCGCGAGGTCGCCAGAAGGGCACTGACGAGGGCGCCGCGAAGCAGGGCCGCGCGGTCCGCACGCTCGCCGCGGAGACCGCTCGCGCGGCCACCCCGGAGCAGGCCGAGGCCGAGAAGAAGGCGGCCCGCGACTGGGTCCTCGCGCGGCTCCGCGCGGAGCAGGAGACGGGCTGGAAGGACGTCCAGCGGTACTTCGAGAAGGAGGTGCCGGACCAGCGTCTGCGGGTGCTGCGCGGGGAGACCTGGTGCCGTGCGCGGATCAAGGAAGCCGAGCGCGAGCACAAGGGAGACCCGGTCCTGCACCTGGCCGCGACCAGCTGACCCGCGCGCCAAATACCGGAGTCTGTAAGTCTGTGACTCCCGGACTCACGGACTCCCGTAGTGCCGGGTTCTGAACACCAACCGAAGAGTGCGAGACGGGGCCGGTCCCTCACCGACCAAGACGATGGCCGCCCCCGTCTCGCCACCACCCCCAGAAGGAGGCGAGACCAGCATGACCGAGACCGACGAGCGGACCGCGAAGACCGGCCGCGAGGAGGCTGTGGCGAAGGTGATCCGGCTGCCGTTCGTTGAGGCCGAGCCCGAGCCCGAGGTCTCCGACATCACCACGGCGCCCGAGCCCGCCGCGCCGGCGGCCCGCGTCGACATGACCAAGCCCGCGGCCGCGCCGGTCGAGGGCACGGTGATCCCGGCCCGCGAGTGGAAGCTGGGGGAGGACGCGGAGGGCGACGCGCCCTGGATTCACCCGACGCTGCGCACCCCCGAGGGCCGCACCGCCCGGCGCGCGTACGTCCAGCGCCAGGCCCGGCGCCGGGTCCGCCGGTGGGCGTCGCGTCAGTGGACGCCGCGCGGCATCGTCCCCACCACGGTCCGCGGCGGGGTGCGCGTGCAGCGCTGGGTGCGCGGGGTCGAGGGCCAGAACGCCGACGCCGCCAAGCAGCGTGCCGAGATGCTCGCGCTGGAGGCGGCGCGCGCGGCCCGCCGGGCCCAGTTCGCGCTGCTCCAGCGGGACGCGAAGAAGAAGGCGGCCGACGTCGCGCAGCAGGAGTCGTCGATGGCCCTGGTCCAGGCGACCACCGCGGTCTCCACGGCCCGCAGCAAGTTCTTCCAGCGCGCGGCGGCCGCGTACCTGCCGATGGCCGGGATCGACGTCGCCGGGTTCGTGTTCATGGACGGCCTGATCGGGTTCGGCGCCGGGGTGCTCGTCAACCTCGCGGTGCTGGCCCGGGTCGGCCGCCGCCCCGACATGACGCCGGAGGAGCTGGAGGAGCTGGAGCGCACCGAGGCCGGTCTGCCGGACCGCTTCGAGATGGGCATGACGCCCCGGGCCTTCGAGGCGATGCTGCACGAGGCGCTGACCCAGGAGATCGGCGTTGCCGTCCACTCCTTGCAGATCCGTCCCCGCAACTGGGGCTTCGAGATCGTGGTCGTGCTCAAGAACCAGACGCCGGAGAAGCTGTCGGCGAACCTGGATCTGCTGGAGGCGTGCCTGCCGGGCGTGCGCACGAATTCGGCGCTGTTGCAGCAGTCGGCGCAGGCCCGCAACGAATGCGTTCTGCGTATTCCGGGCGATGACCCGTGGAAGGCAGTTCCGGAATTGCCGTACCGGGCGCCGAAGTCGGTCACCACTCACGAATTGCACAAGGCGCAGTTCGGTGCCGACATGTCCGGCCGTCCTCTGGCCCTCCCGGGCAAGCGGACCAGCGCCGCGTACATCGGCAAGTCCCGCTCGGGGAAGTCGACGATGCTGCGGGCCCGCCTGGACGCGCTCACCGCGACCAGTGACCGGATCATCGTCGGCATCGACCTCGGTTCCTACGGATCGGGATTCGGGCCGTACCGCAAGGCCATGTCGGCGGTCGCCCGCACGCCGAAGGAGGCCCGTGTCGTTCTCGAATGGGCCCTCGCGGTGGGAATGGGGCGGCCGAAGCTCTTTGACCGGCTCGGAATGGGTCTGAACTGGGAATCCAGCCCCGAGCGTCCCGGAATTACCGTCGTTATCGACGAATTCCCGGCTCTGGTAATGGCGGCCAAGAGCGAGACTTTCCCCGAGCCCGAGGAGGGCGAGGAGAAGCCGCTCCGGCTGGACGAGCTGGTCAAGCAGATCAACCTCACCTCGTTGAAGTCCGACGTGGGCGTGGAGATCGCCTCGCAGGGCGTCACCCGCGACCGGGTGGGCGCGAACATGTGGCTGGCCGAACTCCCGGTCCAGGTCATGTGCGCGTGCGACAAGGACGACATCGTGCAGATCGCCGGCGGCGGCGCGATGGCCCAGGGATGGCGGCCGGACCGGCTGCTGCCCGCGATGGGCGACGCCGTCAACGACGCCTCCGTGGCGTACGTGATGGCGGGCGGCGACTACTGCGAGCCGATCCCGTACCGGGCCTGCATCACCAGCGACGACGAGGCCGACCGCCGGGCCACCGAGCGGGCCGCGGCCGGGATGTGCGAGCTGGACGCCGCGTCGAAGGCCTTCGCCCCCGGCGTCGTCCTGCCGAACCCCGGCGGCGGCGACCCGTGGGACGGCGACGAGGACGAGGTCGAGGAGGAGAAGCTGCCGGTCCTCCTCCAGGTGATCCGCTCGATCTACCGGTCCCTCAGTGACCCGAGCGGTCTGACGGAGGACGAGCTGTTCGACGCCCTGCACGAGGTCCAGCCCGAGACGTGGGACCTGGAGCGGTTCGCCACCGGCGACGGCCCGGCGATGACCAAGGGCGCCGTCCTGGCCCTGGTGCTCGACAAGGTCCTCGCTCCGCGGGGCCAGAAGTGGGCCAAGGAGTCCTACCGGCCCAAGGGTGCCGAGAAGACGATCAAGGGCTACCGCCTGCGGGACCTCAAGGGACTCGTCGGCGAGAGCTGATCCGCTCCGGAACACCCGGAAACATGCAGGTCAGCGAGGGGGAACCGGCCCGGAACAGGGCCGGAACCCCCGCCCCGGGCCGGAACATGTTCCCCCTCCCCGGGCCCCGTTCCAGGCCTGTTCCAAGCCGCTGACCTGCGCGTTTCCCCTAGTTCCGCCGCTGTTACGTCCGGAAGATCACGAATGTTCCACCGAGGAGATCCGATGCCGATCAACCCGTGGCGGGCCTTCCACCCCGACGGAGGCGACTTCTACCTCTTCTTCGAGCGCCGCTTCCGCTACGTCGTCGAGGACCCCGAGCACACGTGGCGCCGGGTGTGGATTCAGACCGTGATCGCCTGCCCGGTGTGCGAGGCGGACGCCGGTCTCCGGCTGGCCTACAAGGTTGGCACGGACGCCGTGCTGGAGGCCGCCTGCCCGGTCGGGCACATCTGGGTCGAGCCCCGCATCGACGTCTCGCAGTTCATGGCGTACTGCCGCTTCCGGAACGGGGAGCAGGACGTCAACTGGCTGTGGCTGATCGAGGCCGGGTTCGGCGAGGAGCCGCCCCCGCCGATCGACTACGTGAAGGAGATCCGCCAGGGCGCGGTCGAGGTCGCCAAGTACGGCCGGAGGAAGGCGAAGGCGAAGGTCCGCCGGGAGGTCCGCAAGGTCAAGAAGCAGGTCGGCAAGCGGGTGCGGAACGAGGCGATGCGCCCCGTGGCCGCCCTGTTGCGGACGGCCTGGACGATGCAGGCCGGAGGCGTCGAGCCGGTGAAGTCCTCCCGCCGGCGCCCGGCGCCCAAGCCCCCGAAGACGCCGCCGGTCTCCGCCTATCGCAAGGCGTACGGCGTCCAGGCCCCCGAGAAGGGCCCGAAGTGCCTGGTCTGCGACGACAGCGGCCAGATCACCGCCCCGGGGATCTCCGTTCCCTGCACCGAGTGCGCCGGACCGGCGGCCGCCGCCCTGGAGGCCGCCGAGCGCCGCGCGGAGCGCGCCCGCCAGGGCAAGGACGAGCGCCGCCCCGCCACCAGTACCACCAGCAAGTAGCCCCGGCGCCCCCCGCTGGTCCCGGACTCTGTGACTCCCGTACTTCGGGACTCACAGAGTCCGGGGCCCGGCGGGAGCGCCCGGTCACCCGGCCGGACCCACCCGACGAAGGAGTCACCCGTGAACGTCCCCTCCAAGCTCACCGCCCTGGCCGCCCGCCTCATGGGCAAGGCGTGGGCGCACGAGAGCACCGAGCAGCTCGCGGCCGCGCTCGACCGGCAGATCGAGGAGCTGAGCGAGGAGCGCGTGCCCGAGCACCTGGCCGGCGCCGCCAGTCTCAGCAGCCCGGCCGCCTACCAGCCCGGCCTGATCGACGTGCGCGGCGACGCCTACGACATCGCCGTCTACCTGGACGCGCTGACCACCACCGCCGTGGCGCTCGGGGACTCCGACCTCGCCGACGCCCTGGTCGAGGCGGGCGAGTTCGCGCACGAACTCGTCGTTCGCCTCGCGGCCGCCGCCCACGCCACGATCCCCGCCCCCGCCGTCCCGGTCGCCAACGCGGCCTGACCAGCGGAAACAAAAAGGCGCCTACAAATAGTGGGCACACGCTAGACATGCCCACAAAATGTAGGCATTCTGAGAGTGCGACACCGACCGGGGCCGCATCCGACGGGAAGGAATCCCCGCTCATGACCGAGATCCAGCACCTGAACTCCACCGACAGCCGCGGCCGCGCCCTGCGGGCCCGGCAGCACATCACCCACGGCCTGCGCCTGCTGGGCGACCACATCGGGACCGTCGCCATCGTCGTGGCCGGTGCCGGTGTCGCGGCCCGGATCGTCAACAGCATCGTCGAGTTCGCCCCGGTCCTGAACGTCACCGACGGCATGGCCGCCCTGCTGATCCTGGCCGTGTGGGGTGCCGCCCTGCTGGTGAAGGGCTTCGCGTACGACATCGCCGACCGGATCGACCCCGACCTGCACGACGGCGACGACCTGTGGGACGCCACCAAGGTGTTCCAGGCCAACGCCGCCGACATCGCCGAGGGCGCGAACTACGACGACATCCGGCTCGCGCTCCAGGCCAGCAAGGTCGTGCCCGCGCTGCACGGGCTGACCGTGCTGCTGCGCACCGCGTACGCCCAGGACGGCGAGATGGAGGAGGCGGCCGCGCTCAGCGACACCGCCGCCCTGGTCCGTGCCGCCGCCGAGTCGCTGGGACACCGCGACCTCAGCGAGTGACTTCGCCCCGGGGCGGCCGCCATCCCGGCCAAGGTCAGTCGGCCGCCCCGGGCTCCGAACCCGCTCCAGACCGGAGCAGGAGGAGAACCCATCCTCCCCCATCCCGAAGGAGCCCCCGACATGTCCAAGCCCGACACCGACAAGGCCGCCGAGGCCCGGCGCGTGCAGCAGGTCCAGCAGCGCCTGGCGGCCGCGAAGGTCACCCGCGACCAGCGCAAGGCCGACGCCGAGTTCGACTTCTGGGCCGACGTCGCCGCCGCGATCGACAGCGGCGAGGTCAAGCAGACCGAGGCCTGCGAGGCCATCGGCTTCAAGCGCGAGTACGTGCGCCGCCAGCTGATCGAGCACCGCGCCCAGGCGGCGGCCCGGGCCGCGACCGACACCTCCGACTCCACCGACTGACCCGCCCGCGAGGAGCCCCGATGTCCAAGCAGTCCCCGGCCCCCGGCCAGATGCCCGCGCCGAAGAGTCCCGCCGAGTTCCTGAGCGAGCACCGCGCCTACGCGGGCACCACCGTGGCCGCCGGCACGCTGCTGACCCTGGCCCGGATCTGGAACGCGCAGGGCGCAGAGCACAGCGTCGGCGCCGCCGGGCTGATGCTGGCCTTCGGGGCCGCCTCCGGCTACTTCGCCGTCAAGAACGACGAGGAGACCGCCAGCGCGGTGTTCTCGTCGATGGCGCTGACCTTCGGCGCCCTGTCGGTCGGCGTCTACTCCGACCCGATCGCCCCCGCGCTGATCATCTGGATCGTCGCCGTCATCGCGTCCAGCGTCCTGATCGCCCGCTCCCGCCGCGACGACCGCCGGGTGGCCACCGCGCACGCCAACGAGATGGCCGCGCTCAAGGTGGACCGCTCCGCAGACATCACCATCGCGGAGATCGACGCCAACTCCCGGATCGAGGTGGCCCGCCAGCAGTCCGCGGCGGCCGCCGCGATGGAGGAGGCCATCGCCCACCGCGCCGCGCTCGTCGACGGCCCGCTCGACCCGATCGGCATGCTCCGCGCCTCCGGCCAGCTCCCGCCCCTGCACGTCGTCAAGGACGCCGACGACGAGCGCCGCACCGCCTGACCTGCGACTACTGAAGAGAGGAACCGAAGCGATGTTGAACCGCCAGTACCACAAGCGCGTCATGAAGGCCGCCCTCAACCTGGTCGGAGCCGGTGGCGAACACGCCGCCACCCCCGCCGACCTCGTGGCTCTGGTCTTCGGCCGCCACAACTACGAACTGGACGCGACCGAGGCCGCCAGCTACCTGGACGCTGCCCGGGTCACCCGGGGGGCCCGCCTCCCCGAGCCGAACACCGCCCCGGCCGCACGGCGCGTCAAGGACGCCGCCCTTCGGCCGGCGAAGGCCCCCGCCGTCACGGTCTACACCCCGGCCGACCTCTCCCGCTGCCTCCGGCAGGGCGAGCACCGCAGCTGACCGGTAGCCCTCGGTCCGCGTCCCGCACGCGGGCTCTGGAGATCTGGCCAGCACCACCGCGCACCCACTCGTCCGTTCAACGTCTGGAGAACTCCGTGAAGATCCGACTGCCTTGGATGAGCCGTCTGGACCGCAACCGCTGGAAGTCGGCGCAGAGCCTCGGTCAGCTCGGAGGGCTCATGGCCCTCTGGCTGGAGGGGCACGTCGCCAGCTGGCCCGGCTACCAGCCCAACTGGGGGCCCGACGAGGAGACTCGGGAGCTGATCCCGACGCTCGCGGCCGCCAACCGCGCCGGGTACGTCACCATCGCCTCCCAGCCCGGCGTCGACCCCGTGGAGGGGTTCGACGGCCAGATCTGGCAGCAGAAGGCCGCCGTCGAGGGCTTCGTCCGCAACTACGACCTGCTGCGCGCCCTGGCCACCGCCGCCGAGGGGGCGGGCCTGGAGTACGAGGTCGTCGACACGCTGGACACCGGCGAGCGGGGCATCGTCGTCACCCTGCGCGGGGGCGAGCCCCACACCGGCTTCGGCGGCTACATCGACGACGCCAACCTGCGGCACACCATCTGGCGGGGGATCGGCCGGGGCGCCCTGGACGACGTCTTCCGTGCCGTGCGGGTCACCCTCGCCGCCCCCGAGTACGGGGTCGCCGCCGGGGCCCGGGTGTGGGAGGTCGTGGAGTCGGTCACCGCCCAGATGAACGCCGCCGCCGGCGCGCGCGCCGAGGAGGGCTGAACGCCGTGGTCACCACCGCGTTGTGGGTCGTCCTGGGCGCGGTCCTGCTGAGCCTGGTGCAGGCGTCCGTACGGACGCTCCGGGTGCTCCCGGCGTGCAGCTGGTGCACCCGGGCCTCCGGCCACGAGGTCACCGGCCACACCGCCGAGCAGTGCCGGGGGCCCCAACTCGCCGAACAGCAGCGCGCCGACCTCGCCGCTACCCACCAGCGGGACCTGGACCGGCGCGACCGACAGCTCGCCGAGCACGCCGACCGGCGTACGGCGGAACGGCAGCGCACCGCCGCGAAGCTCAGGGTCGAGCGGATCGGCAGCGTCACCACCCGCGGCCGCGAGATCCACATCACCGGGTGGGCGTTCAGCACCTACCCGTACGGCGTCCCGGCCCCGGCCGGTGCCGGGCAGGCCTACGCCTACCAGGGCCGCCCCGAGCAGACCAGCGGCTGGACCGTCGAGGAGCTGCACGCGATGACCCACGGCGGGGCGTGCGACTGCGACGTCGCCCGGCTGGCCAAGACCCTGCGCTGACGGCTGCCCGCGTCGTCCGGCCCGGGGGAGCGGGGCGGCAAGGGGAGCCGGGACAGCCCCGGTATCCGGAACAGAGCAAGAAGGAGGTGAACCTCATGGCGCATTGGGCGGTTCAGATCCCGACCCGTACCCCGGGCGAGCAGCCCCGGACCGGCGTCCAGTGGTTCACGTACCCGGCGTCACGCTTCCCCGGCCGCGGCGACGTGGTCGAGAAGGTCCGCGAGGACGTCGCCACCGAGGACGCGGTCCGGCACCGCTGCGGTGCCGTGGCCGATGTCGACGCCATAAAGGTCATCTGGCACGACGACCTGCTGTAGATCCGCCCCGGGGCGGGCGGCACCACGACCAAGCAGGTCGCCCGCCCCGGGCCACCCGAACCCCCAGAAGAGGAAAGGGCAGTGCCCATCATGACCCAGACGACACAGGGAAAGCCGACTCCGGTCATCGCGATTCCGCTGGCCGACCCGTCGGTGCCCTACCCGGAGATGACCGGGGACGAGCCGTGCCGCCAGGACCCGGACTTCTGGTTCCCCGAGCAGGGCGTCAACGCCGGTCCCCCCAAGGCGTTCTGCCACACCTGCCCCGTCCTGGCCGACTGCCGGGCATGGGCCCTGGCCAACCCCCACCTGGCCGGTGACGGCATCTGGGGCGGCATGAGCCGCACCGAGCGCAACGCCGTGCGCCGCAATGCGATGCGGCGGGCGGCATGACGAACGCGGTGGACATCACCCAGGCCCTCGCCGTCCTCGCCCTGGCCGCCGGTTGGACGCTGCACGCCAGCCGCCTCCACCGGCGCCTGGACCGCTCCCGCCACGACCCGCTGACCGGGCTGTGGACCCGTGACGGCTGGACCCGCCGGGCCGAGCGGATCATCCGCCGCCGTCCCCGGGCCGCGGTCCTCCTTGCGGACCTGGACGGCTTCAAGCCCGTCAATGACGTGCACGGTCACGCGGCCGGCGACGCCGTCCTCGCGGCCGCGGGGGAGCGGCTGACCGCCTGGTGCGGCGCCCACGGAGTCGCCGGGCGGCTCGGGGGAGACGAGTTCGTGGCCGTCGTCGAGGACGACGCCCGCCTGGACGACCGGCTCGCCGACCTCGCCGAGCTGCTGCGCCAGCCCGTCGAGCACCAGGGCGTGACGCTCACGGTCGGCGCCTCCATCGGCGCCGCCCGGCTCGCCGCCCTGCCCGAGCCGACCCTGTCGGCCGCACTCACGGCCGCCGACCAGGCCATGTACCGGGTCAAGGGCCGCACCCGTCGCGGCCGCCGCCTGCTGCTGGCCCCGGCGTTCGCCGTCCTGCGCGGCCTCCCGCAGCGCCTGCGCCTCGCGGCATGACGATCGCCGCGCTCCGGCGCCTCTTGGACGAGGTGCAGCCGGACGTCGTCCGGCCGCCCGCCCCTCAGCTTCCGCCCCGTCGAATCCACCCCCGCAGCAAGGAGAACACCCAGGTGAACGCCTACGACGCCGTGGTCCGGTCCATGCACCGGGACGGCTACACGCCCGAGCAGATCTCCGCCGAGCTGAACGTCTCCGAGGAAGAGGTCACCATCATCATCACCGCCGCCGAGCAGGACTCCGGCCAGACCGTCCCGGCCCCGGCGCCCGCGCCGGTCACCGAGACCATGCCCGAGGTCGCCGCCTTGCTGACGTGGGCCGCCGCCCACGGCGACGCCAAGGTCCGCACCGACGGCGAGCAGGCCGCCGCCGTCCTCGCCGCGCTCAGCGAGCGCCGCACCGTCGACGCCGAGCTGGAGAAGATCTCCAGCGAGGAGCACCAGCTGGAGGAACGCCTCGCCGCCCTGCGCGTCCGCAAGAGCACGCTCCAGCCCGAGCCCGCCGGCGCCAAGCGCAAGCGGCCGGAGCGGGACTACGAGCCCGCCGTCGTCCGGGCGTGGGCCCGCGAGCACGGCCACGACGTGCCGGACCGGGCGCGCATCCCGAAGAAGGTCCTGGAGGCCTGGCGCCAGCGCGAGAACGCGCCGCGGCTGGCCGCCGTCAGCTGACCGCCCCGTACGAACCGCACGACCCCCGGGGCGCGGCCGCCATCCCGGCCAGGACCACACCGGCCGCCCCCGGGGCCCTCCGAACCCGAGACCCAGGAGAGATCCCCGACATGAACCCGATCCCCGAACCGTCCGTGATCGTGATGATCGGCGCGAGCGGCTCCGGCAAGTCCACCCTCGCCCGCACCTGGCCCGCCGACTACCGGCTGGCACTCGACTCCTACCGGTGGACCGTCTCCGGCGACGCGGGCGACCAGGAGGCCACCGCCGACGCGGTGTTCCTGCTGGACGCCGTCCTGGAACGGCGCCTCGCCCGCGGCCTGACGTGCGTCGTCGACGCGACCCACACCGGGATCGAGGTCAGGAAGAGGGCGATCGAGACCGCCCACGCCCACGGGATGCCCGCGGCCGCCGTGGTGATGACCGCGCCGCTTCCGCAGTGCCTGGACCGCAACTCCCGCCGCCCGGCCAACCGGCGCGTCCCCGACGAGGAAGTGCGCCGCCAGCACCGGCAGATCAGCCTCGCCCGCCCCGGCCTGCACGCCGAGGGGTTCGACCACGTGGTCACCGACACCCGGCTGATGCGGATGCGGCTGCTGCTGCAGCGCGCCGTCGACCGCGTCCACGCCGACCACCAGGCCGACGGAGACCACACCGAGCACGCCCGCCGGGTCCTGGCCCGCCGGTTCTTCGGCGAGGACCTCGCGGAGACCTTCCACTGGACGCACCTGCGCCCCAACCACGACCCGATCGGCGCCCTCGCGGTCGGCGGCGACGAGATCGTCGTTGCCTACCGCACCTGGTTCCCCGACCCGATGGACTGGGGGTTCGAGGCACAGGTGCCGTGCCTGGGCGGCTGCTCCGGCCCGGCCTGGGTGCCGGTGCGCAGCCCGATGGACCTGCTCGCCGTCTACGACGACGACTTCCCCGAGGCCGTCGTGCGGTGCGACCGCTGCACCGCCGGCGCCACCATCCGGGAGGCGGTGTGAGCACCGCGGTGAACCCCGACACCGGCGACGGGTTCGACGCCCCCACCCCGTCCGAGGCCTACGCCGACGCCCCCGCCCTGCGGCGCGAGATGCATGACGTCATGGAGCTGGGCGCCGTCCGCGACGGCCGCCGCGACGGCGTGGCCACCGGCCCGCCCGCACCCGACGCCGCGACGGCCGACCGCGTCTTCCTGCTGCGCCGGGCCGCCCTCATGGACCGCATGGCCGTCGACGACCCCGGGCCCGGAGCCCGGGGCGCCGCCGTCCGGGCCGCGTTCGAGCTGGCCCAGTTCGACCGCCAGCACCCGCAGATGACCGCCGGACCGCACGGCCCGATGTCGATCGAGTTCGACCCCAGCCAGCGCCCGTACGTCCGCCAGGAGTACGCCGCCTGGACCGCCGCCGGTCAGCCCGGCGCCTGACCCGCTCACGAAAGGACGCCACATGTTCGAGGCCGGAGACACCGTGCGGATCGTCGCCTGCGAGGACGACCCCCGGGCCGTCGGTAGGACCGGGCGGATCGTCGACGAGGTGGCCCCCGGGCCGCTCACCGGCGGCCGGTGGACCGTCAACCGGATCGGCCTGTTGATCGGCCCGGTCCTCTGCCACGGCCACGAGTTGCAGAAGGTCTGAGTGCCGACCGGAGCTTGCCACCCTCCGCATAAGTTGATTGAATTAGCAGTGTCGTACGGGGCGGAAGCCCCGTACGGCGCCGTCCCCCATGAGTCTGACCAGGAGAATCATGAGTGAGCCCCGCAGCACCACCGACGTCATGACCCTTGACCCGGAGGGCTACGCCCCGGTCGACCACCCCGGCGTGACCGTGCCCGAGGACCGGCGTAGCTGGTCGGCGAGCTGGCCGCAGTACGCGCCGGCGGACATCACGCCGCCCGAGCTGCGGCCCGCCGCGCTGGTCCGGCAGGTGCCGGACTGGGCCGAGGCCGCCGCGACGCCGACCGACGTGAACGACTGGGACCGCCGCCGGTCCGCCGCGCTGGTCCCCTTCGAGCTGGACGCGCAGGGCTGGCCCCTCAACCCGCAGGGCCGCACCGGGCGCACCGGCCGCAACCTCGGGAAGTGGGCGGAGAACGCGGCCGCGGACCCGATCGTCGTCGCGGGCCGCGGCGCCCGGCGCCGGGTGCTGCTGATCACCCGGGACGACATCGGGGTGGAGGCGATCCCGGGCGGCATGGTCGACCCGGGCGAGACCGCCCCGGCCGCCCTGGTCCGCGAGCTGCGCGAGGAGACCGGCGTCGACCTCTCCGACCACCCGCCGGTCATCCTCGGGCAGGACCTCGTGGACGACTGGCGCAACACCGACCGCGCATGGGTCGCCTCCACCAGCGCCCTGTACCTGCTGCCCGCCACGGTGACCGCCGTCGCCGCGGACGACGCCCTGGACGCCAACTGGTACCCGTTCGGCTCGCTCGACCAGCTGGATGACGCGGTCACCGCCGCCGGACGGACCCTGTACGCCGCCCACCGGCCGCTCCTGCAACGCGCTCTCGACCACCTCGCCAAGTAGCCCCGCCCGGGCGGGAAGTACCCGATCCCGTCCCGCACTGTCCGTACGGCACGACAGCATGGGCCCGGGGCCATCGGCCCCGGGCTCCGCCATGAAGGGAAGTACATGAGCACCACCGACCCGAGCACCGCGGCGTACGCCGCCGTGGAGAAGGCCGCCACCGGCCTGCGGACGCTGTACGCGCCGAGCGTGCTCGACGAGGCCGCCGCCCTGCTGAGCGACCTGTGGGCCGCGGGCGAGCGGCACGGCGTGACGCCGAAGGAGTGGGACTGGGCGCTGAGTCTGGCCGGCGGCGCGCTGGAGGTCATCGCCAGCCGCTACACCCGCACCCCCGACACCGAGCGCACCGGCGAGCAGGTCTTCGCCCTGCGCCGCGACCTGATCGAGGCCCTGACCTCCGCCGAGATCGGCCTGAACGCCCGGCCCGGATCGCGGACGATGACGGTCGTGGACCGCCTCCCCGAGACGCCGCGCGGCGGCTACCACGGCGACGCCAGCCTGGTCGTCGGCATCTACTCCAACGGCGGCTGGGACATCAGCATGAACGCCGACGGCGCCACCGTCGTCTCGATCGCCGCCCCCGCCACGAAGGCCGGGGCCGCCGAGGTCGCCGCCCTCGTGCGGGCCGTCGCCCGCGGTGAACTCGGCAACCCCTTCCGCCGCTGAACCCCACCATCAAGGAGAGCACCACCATGTCCGACTGGACCCCGACCACCCTCGTCCGCGTCGACCGCGAGTACGACCGCCGCAACGCCGACAGCCGCAGCGGCAGCCGGTTCGGCTCGTACATCAGCGCCCGCACGGAGGAACTCGACTCCGAGGACCGCACCGACCGCGCCGAGTTCACCGCGTGGGCGTGGCGCATCGCGACCCCGCCGGTGATGTCGCCCGGCTACATCGACATCCGCGCCGACCTGTCGATCACCTTCGACCGCGACGAGGACGGCGACCCGATCGTGAAGGTCACCGTGCCGCTGCCCCACCGGGCCCTCGCCCGCGAGCACCGCCCCGGCTACGAGGTGGGCGACTGGGAGGCCCCGTACGGCCGTGGCGAGTCGTACCCCCAGCTCTGGGCGCCCGCGTTCATCAAGCGGACGGCCGTCCTGGCGTCCGCCGTGATGCTCGTGCCCGCCAAGGACTGGGATCTGTTCGTCCCCTCCGACCGCCCCGAGCAGCTGGTCGACGACGCACAGCTCGCCGTGGAGACCGCCGCCCGGCTCATCAACAGCTACGTCGGCCCGCAGGTCGCCGACCTGCTCGGGGCGTCGTAGGCCGACCCGACCGAGGCGGGCGCCGGGGCCGCAGTCATCGGCCCCGGCGCCCGCCAGGGAGGAAAGCACATGGAGGAGACCGCCACCACCCGCCGCCCCGGGACCGTCGCCGTGGCGGCGCCCGGCGTTCTGCACGCCGCCCTCGCAGCGTGCCACCACCCCAACCCGCTGCCCGCCTGGCTCACGAAGGCCTCGCCCCGCTGCGGCACCGGCCCCGGCGGCGTGCTGCACCTGGACGCGGCGGCCGTCGGCGAACTGGCCGACCTCGCGGCGGAGGCCCTGTGGGAGTGCCAGCAGGCCGTGGGGGAGGGGGAGCCGTTCACCACCCTGTTCGCGCAGGCCTGCACCGCCGTTCTCGACTCCCTCGCCGCCACCCGCCACACTCGAACCCAGACACCGGAAGGACCCGTGCGATGACCGCTCAGCCCGTCCATCAGCCCGCACCGCCGCCGTCCCCCGCGGCCGCCGCGCAGTTGCGCGAGCGCATCAGCCGCCACGCCCGCGCCGCGCACTGGCTGCCCGCCTTCGAGCGGGACTGGGGTCACGCCCTGGAGACGGCCCGGCAGACCTTCGACCTGACCCCGCTGCACGAGGCGATCCGGGAGTGGAGCGGCCGCCTGGACACCGCCCCGGCGGTCGCCGCGTTCCTCGCGGGCGGCATGGACACCTCCGACGGCGTTCCCCTGGAGGACATCATCGGGTCGCGCGGGTGACCCCGGCCTGGCCCGCCCGGCTCTCCCCGAACGCGGCCGCCGTCCTCGCTCAGCTCCCGCCGGAAGTGCAGGAGATGGTGCGCGACGTGCTCGACATCGCCTCCCGCCAGCCGTGGGGCTGGCCGCAGTGGGACCCTACGGACGCGGAAGGGCCCGATCTGCGCCGGGCCGACGTCGGCCCGCTCACCGTCGTCTACTTCGTGAACGAGCCCCGCCGGTACCTGTATGTGCTGGACGTCGTCTGGGCGGGGTGAGCGCCCGTCACCTCCCGCAGGGGCAGCCCCCGCCGGTCCGCCGGCGGGGGTTTCCTCGTGCCCGCCGGTATCAGCGGCCCCACCGGTCACCCACTTCGGTACCGTGCTGATCGCCCCAGACCGCGAAACCAAGGAGAGTGCCCGCCGTGACCACGCACGCGGTGCCCGGCGCAGAGCGACGACCGCCGATACCCGCCAGCAGCGCCGCAGCCGACGGCGACGTCCTGGTCCCGATCCGCGGGGGCCTGATGGCCGCCGCGATCGTCGTCGCCACCGCCGCCACCGTCCTCGCGGTCATCGGCTTCACCGGCTCGTACCGCTCGGTGCGCCAGCTCGCGCTCGACTGGGGCTGGGGCTGGTTCGCGTACGTCTTCCCCGTCGGCATCGACGTCGGGATCATCGGGCTGATCGCGGCCGACCTGTTCCTGTGCGCGATCCGCACCCCGGCGCCGATCCTGCGGTGGTTCGCGTGGGTGCTGACCGTCGCCACCGTCGTCTTCAACGCGTCCAGCGGCTGGCCGGCGGACGGCTCCGCCGGGTGGATGGACTACGTCGAGGCGGCCGCGCACGCCACGATGCCCGGCCTGGTCGTCGTCATCACCGAGGCCCTGCGCCGGGCCATCGCCCGCCGGGCGCGGATCGCCGACGGCCACGAGTACGAGCCGCTCGGGATCGCCCGATGGGTCCTCGCCCCGGTCTCCACCTTCGGGGTGTGGCGGCGCATGCGGCTGTGGGAGGTCTACACCCGCTCCGCCGCGCTGGACCTGGAGCGGGACCGGCTGACCCTGCGCGACGAGCTGCGCAAGGAGCACGGCAGGAAGTGGCGGAAGAAGGCTCACCCGGGCCAGCTGCGGGCCATGCGCGACGCGAGCCGGGGCCTGTCGATCCCCGCGCACCTGATCGCGAACGTCGACCTGCCGACCGCGAACGCGGCCCCCGCGCTCACCGCGAACGGTGCGAACGGGGACCGCGAAGCCCTCGCCCCCGGCGGCCCTCCCGCGAACGGCGCGAATGGGGGTGCGTACGCCGAGGAGGCGGCACCCGTGAACGACATGTCGACGGTCCCGGCGGCCGCGAACGGTCCCCTCGTCGACATGGCGACAGCGCGAACGTCCTGGGAGCCAGCGAGCGAACGCCTGCCGGTCGCGGCGCCCGCTCCGGCCCCGTCGATCAGCTCTGACCTGCGCGATTCGCACCGCGAACGCACGACCGTGCCCGCGGTCGCACCCTCGCGGTCGGTCGTCAGGAGCACCGTGCCCGCCCCATACAGCCCGGACGGTTCCGCGGATCAGGGCGACCGTGAACTGGTGGGCGCGAACGCCGGAGCCCTCACCGCGAATGCCCCTGCGTACGCGGCCGCGCCGAGCGTGAACGGTGCGAACGGGTACCGCGAAGACGTCGCCGGCGACGGCGCGGGGGAGGGGTACGAACAGCCCGCCGAGCGGTACACCGAGGACCGCGCCGGGCGCCGGCGCCTCGCGGAGGACTACCTCCGGGCGAAGGACGCCGAGCAGCCGCCGCCCTCGCAGGCGAAGTTCGCGGCCACCGTCGGCGTCGCACCCGCCACCGTGTCCAAGGCGATGAAGGAGTGGCGCGAGGACCACGGCGACTGACGCCCCTCGTTGTGTCGACCCAACAAACCGTCACCCCGCACCCTCGCCCCGTTGTTCCGGCACAACAGGGTGGGGGTGCGCCGGTCCGGCCGGAGTTCCGCCGCCGGTGGTGATGCAGGGGGCTCCGCCCCCCACACCCCCCGACCCTCCACAGAGGGTGGGGGCGCCGTTTTCGATCTTGCGGCCGGTGGGTGGTGGCGGGTGGGTGGTGGCCGGGGGCTCCCCTCCGCGACGGGGCACCCGGAGGGGACCACGGCCCGCGCCGGGCCGCAAGCCCGGGCCGCTTCGCGGCTGATCCGGGCTTGCCCCCCGACACGGCCCGTGGTCGGCGGAGCCTGCCCCGCCGCGGAGGGAATCCCCCGACCGGCCCGTCGTGCGGCGTGCGGACGCCGGACACGACCCCGAAAAACACCGCCTGAGCTGCCGTTTCGGGTTGACCTTGACCCCAAAACTTGATTGAATTAGCAGTGTCGGAACGGGGCGGGAATCCCGGACCGGCACCACCGAGAACCCTCAACGAAAGGATCATCATGGCCGTCACCTTCGGTCCGCTCCTGCTGGACGACGAGGCCAACACCCAGCTCAAGCCCACGTTCGAGCCGGTGCTGCGCCTCTACTACGTCGAGCTGTGGAAGGACGGCGCTGTCCTGGACGTGCACGGCAGCGGCGAGTGGCTGGAGACCGCCGCCTACGCGGTGGACACCGTCGACGCCTTCCTCGCCGAGCACGGCGTGCGCCCGCTGACCGGCATCGAGCGCGCCGACCTGCACGGCGGACTGCTCCAGGCCAAGGGCGGCGCGGGCTACGACGTGCTCACCCGGCAGATCGCCCGCCGGTCCTGAGCGACCGTCACCCGGCGGGGTGGACGGGGCGGGAATCCCGTCCACCCCGCCGGACCACCGACCACCTCAACGAAAGGAACCGCGCGATGGTCGACCGCATGGACAGCCGCGAAGGGTTCACCAAGGGCGACAAGGTGACCCAGGCCGGAGAGGGCCCCTTCGAGCTTCCGCGTGACGGCGTGGTCCAGGGCTGGCTCACCTTCGAGTACGCGCCCACCAAGTGGTACTGCTGCGTGACCTTCGGCGGCCGGTACATCGGGCGCTACCAGGCCCGCGAGATCGAGCACGTCACCCAGCCGCAGTGACGAGACCGGCGGGGGGAGCGGGGCGGGAATCCCGCTCCCCCCGCCGGAGCCCACCACCGAAGAACCTCAACGACCGGAAAGACGCACATGACCATCACCAGCCAGATCCCCACCGCCTCCCGCGTGCAGCTCGACAAGGCCCCCGCCGAGTACCTCGTCATCGCGGACGACGGCCCCGCCGTCGACGACGTCCGCGCGGGCCGGACCCCCGAGCGCCGGGTGCGCTACGTCGAGCGCCGGGCCGCCGACCCGGTCGAGCGGCAGCTCCAGTGGGACGAGCTGGAGGGCGACTGCCTGGACGCCGAGGGCACGGTGCGGCTGCTCGCCCTCACCGCCGTCAGCCACGGCCACGCCGCCCACGTCGCCCGCCGCGAGTTCGCCGCGTTCAACGCCGCCGTCCGCATGGGCGACGAGATCGACCGCCACCTGGAGTGCGGCGAGCGCGGGTGGCTCGCGATCCGGATCGCCGACGGCGGCAGCGACGGCGAGCTGTACGGCGACTACGAGGACGCCTTCGCCGCCCAGGAGCAGCCCGAGGCGTGCACCTACTTCCCGATCTCCCCGCTGTGCCCGTGGACGCCCGCCATGTGCGCGGAGCACCTGGAGTTCATGACCCACCTGCGGCACGGGTGCATGGTCTACGGCCGCCCCACCTGCCGCTGACCCGCGGCCCCCGGTGACGCGGGCGGGGGCGGGAATCCCCGCCCGCGCCACCGGCCCGGCCGCCCGACACCGATCAACCTCAACGAAAGGCACGCACATGACCAAGACCCCGGCGTTCCGGCTCGGCGCCCCCGACTGGGAGCAGCGCTACCCCGTCCTGACCGGCGCGGACACCGTGATCGGAGCCGTCTTCCGCTGGCACCGCGACTGGCTCACCATCACCAGCAGCGGCGAGCACAACCTTGGTCGTCCCGAGAAGGGCCGCCGCGGCGTCCCGCAGGCCGCCGCCCTGGCCGCGGCCGGGCACGTGGCCACCCAGTACGGAGCCGGTCACATCACGGCTATGACGCTGGAGGCCGTGACGGCCCCGGTGCCCGTGCTGATGAACCCGGTGCCGCTGCTGCACGAGCGGATGCCGGAGAGCCCCCGCAACGTCGACGCGGCGACGTTGGTCATGGCTTCGCTCGCGACGTTCCGGTGGCGGCCGTTCACCGGGTTCCCCGGCTCCGACAACCCGCACTGGATGGAGTGCGAGCTGTGCGGATGGCAGGGCCCGCGCTACTGGTCCCACCTGCGCGGCCGCCCGGTGGGTGCGCTGCCCAGCACCTACCGGCACCCGGCGTCCGAGGAGTTCGGGGCGCCCGCCGGTTGCGTCGGTGACGCGAAGGTCCGCGAACTGATCACCGCCTACCAGCAGTAGCCCCCACCCGCAGGCAGCCGGGCCCGGACGAGCGCCGGGCCCGGCGCCCCCCATCAGGAGGAACCTCATGGCAGTCGACTTCAGCGTCGAGGGAACCGTCGAGCTGTGCCCGCCCGTCCCGCTCGCGCAGTTGTGGGAGCTGACCGAGGGCGGAGACTTCCACGTCGCCCCCCACGGCATCCCGGAGAGCGAGCTGACGGCGCTGGTCGGGCGCGAAGCGTGGGTGCTCGTACCCGACACCGACAGCGGCACCGACGACCAGGGCCGCCCGAAGGCCATCAAGTACCTGCGGGTGGACGACCCCGAGACCTACTCGTTCTCGATCAACCGCCGTCTCGTGGCCCTGTCCGGGTGGATGGGCGAGGCCCACGAGTTCGACGGCGAGCTGCACTACCAGGACGGCGACGTCGGCACGAAGGGCGTGATCGAACCGTTCGAGGACGGCGAGGAGCCCGAGTGGCGCGAGACCGCCGGACGGCTGTGGTGACGCCGCCAGCCCAGGGCGCCCGCGCTCCCTGCTGATCGGGGGCCCGGCCCGGCCGGCGAGGGGAGCGGGGAGCGGAAATCCCCGCCCCCCTTCGGCCGGACCGCCCCGGACATGCAGGCGGCCGACGGGGCGCAAAAGCGTGGGAATCCCGTCGGCCGCAACGGCTCAGCCACCGAAGGCCCTCAACAGGCCGTCAACCGAGCACGCCAACATGGTAGACGCGTTCCACACACACCAAGGAGCAGGACCCATGAAGACCATCGACGGACGGCCCTACGCCACCCGGGCCGAGCTGTCCGCCCGCGCCGGGTTCAAGGGCGAGGCCACCCTGCGCGCCCTGTGGGCGGAGCGCGAGAGCAACGGCCACCCGCCCGCCCGCCGGATCGACCGCGCCCTGTACTGGGACCTGGAGGTCTGGGAGCGCTGGCACACCGAGTACCGGCGGCAGCGCAACGGCGTCGACTACAGCGGCAGCCCCGACGAGGAGCTGCCCCCGGCGGACCAGGCCAAGGTGCTCGGGATCAGCCTCAGCGCGATCAGCCACTACCGCGACAACCCGCCGCCCGGGTGGCCCGCGCCCGTGCGCGAGGAGGAGCTGGAGAGCGGCCGCACGCGCGAGTACCGCACCCGGCGCCAGCTCTGGGCCTACGCCGACGCCGGGCCCCGGGCCGGAGCGGCCGGCCGCACGCCGGTGAAGGGCCCGGACCCCAAGGTCGCCCTGGCGGTCGAGGCCCTGGCCGCCGCGCCCGGGCGGAAGGCGGGGGAGACCGCGGCCGCCCTCGCCGAGCAGCACGGCGGAGGCCTGAGCACCTGGAAGCGCGCCGTCACCGAGGCCCGCAGGCAGGGCTGACCGGCGGCCGCGACGCGCACGGTCGGCATCGTCCCGACCGGGCGGACGCCGGTCGCCGGAGCGCCCGGGAAAAGGTCAGAAAAGCAGCCCTGAGCTGCTCTTTCGCCTTGACCCACGGCCCAAAACTTGATTGGATTAGCAGTGTCGGAAAGGGGCGGGAATCCCAGACCGGCGCCACCGAGAATCCCAACGACAGGACGTGCCCATGACCGAGATCGAGGCGGGGGAGCCCACCCCCGAGACCTGCCTCCGGGTGGTCCGCGCGGCCGCCGCACTCGCCGCTGCCGCCGACGACGCGGCGCTGAACGCCGCGTGCCGCAGCAGCTCCCGCACCGAGGCCCACCGCGAGGAGGTCATGCACGCCGTGCACCGGGAGGCCGTCGAGGCCGACGGGCACGCCGCCCGGGCGGAGCAGTGGGCGGCCGACCCGAGCATGCCGGACAGCGCGCTGCGCTACTGCGCCCGCGGCGCCGTCGACTACGCCGTGCGCGCCCAGGAGGCGGCCGGGGTCGAGGTGACGGCCGCCGAACTGCGCACCGAGCTGGAGCGCAGGCTCACGCCCGAGGAGCACGCCGAGCGGGAGAGCGAGCAGCGCCGAGCCGAGGCCGAGCAGGAGGTCGAGGAGCGGGCCGAGACCGGCATGGACGCCGACAACCGCCACCTGGCCCGGATGAACGCCTACCTCGCCGAGAGCATCGTTCCCGCACTCGGCTGGACCGCCGGGCACGTGCGGGTACTTGAGGCCGCGGAGACGGGCCGCCTGTACCAGCGCGACGGGCAGGTCCGGCAGGCCGCCGCGCACGGCGTGTGGAGCGGCGGCCGCAAGGTCAGCCGGGAACGGACGCAGGACCTGCGCGCCGCCGGGTACCTCGCCGCCGTCGACGCGGCCGACGGCGTCAGCGTGCTCGTGCCCGCCCCGAGCGGCCAGGTCGCCCTGGAACTGGCGCGGCTGCACCCGGCGGGCCTGTACGAGAGCGACAAGGCGGCGTACGAGGCCCGCTACGCCCGCGTAGCGAAGCGGCACCGCCGCATGGACGACAAGAAGGCCGCCGCCCGCCGTCTCCCGGCTATGGACGGCAGCACGGTGCGCCGGTACCAGCGGCCGGTGACGCTCGCCGAACAGGAGGCCCGCGCCGCGCGCGAGGCCACCGAGCAGTGGGAGGACGAGGGCGGCTACTGCCCCGGCGTCGAGACCCCCGATCCCGTCGTGGAGAGCACCGCACGGTGCCCCTGCTGCGGTCTGCGCAAGGCCACCGTGTCCGGTGTCCTCGCGCCCCACAAGCCCACTCGCGTCGCGGCCGATGACTGCCCCGGCAGCGGACTCCGCCCCGGCGGCGAACCCCGCGTCGAGGACGCGCCGGCGGCGGCCGCCGAGCCCGCCGCGACGCCGGTCACGGCCGGGCCGTCCCTGCCGCCGGGGATGTACTTCCTGCCGCTGGTGTCGACCCGGTACCGCGAGTGGTGGGGCATCCAGTGCGGCCGCTGCCACGGCGACCGCGCCACGCTGTCCGGCCAGTGGCACGACAAGTACGAGGCCGCGGAGGCCGCCCGCGAGCACTTCGACGGCGCCCATCGCTCGTACAACGATCTGCTCACCTCGGAGGAGATCGCGGAGGTGGAACGCTGGCCGCTGTCGGCCGCGCAGCGCACCGTGCTGCACTGGGCGGAGCACGCCGAACTGGCCGAGTACGAAGACGGTTTCTGGGCCCTGGACTGCGTCCCGGACCGTTGGGACGTGAACAAGCGCGTGGCCCGTTCGCGGGTGACCGGCCTGTGGGCCGCCGGACTGCTGGACGTGCACCTGGACGGCAACGGCCGCCGCCGTCTCGTGAAGTCACCGACCGGCCGCCGGGTGGCCCGTCTGGTGTTGAGCGCGGAGCGCCAGGGCTTCGCCGAGGCCGCCGCGAAGGACGCCCGGCTCGCCCCGATCCCGAAGCGCAGCGGCGGCTACCCGCTGCTCTCCGAGGGCCGCTACTTCAAGGGCGAGGAGCGGCGCCCGGACGACCCGGCCCCGACGGAGACCGCACTCGTTCCCGCGGCCGCCGTTCCGGCAGCGGCGCCGGAGCCGGTGACGACGCCGGCGCGCACCGACCAGCCCCTGTTGCGGCGTCTGTTCGCGCCGCGCGCCGCCCCCGAGCAGCAGCCCGCGCACGCCGCCCGCACGGCCATCCGGCGCCCGCAGCGCGTGCTCACTCCCGAGGAGCGCGAGCGGGTGCAGGACATGCCACTGCTCAACCTCCAGGGAGCCCTGATCATGGGCATCACCGACCCGGTTCCCAACGCGTCGCCGATGTCGGAGGACGCCGGTGCGTGGGTGCGCGAGCACGCCTGGCCCGCGCACTGGCAGGAGATGGAGGACCGTTACCCATTCGGGTTCCACCGGTGGAGCATGTGCGAGCGGGGCACCTGCTGGAACTGCCTCTCCGGGCGGCACGACATCTGCGTCCACCGGCAGAAGGGCGGCCCGAGCGTCGACAGCAACCGGGACTGGGTGACCAACCACCAGGGGCGCACCGTCGCCGAGTTCATCCCCCGGCCGGGCGGCGAGCCGTGCGTGTGGTGGTGCCGGTGCGAGTGCCCCAAGGACGGCCCTGCACCGGCCCGGCCGGCGAGGAAGAAGAAGCCCGTTCCGGCCGGTCCGCAGACGGCGCCCGAGCCCACTCTCGCGCAGGCCGCCGCGCCCGCCCGGGCACCCGAGGCGGACGCGGTGCAGGCCGCCTTGTGGTGACGCGGGGGGCGCTGCCCCCCACACCCCCCGGCCCTCTCTCCAAGGGGGCGGGGGGACGGATGTCGACCTGGTGGTGAGTGGGTGGTGCGGGGGCGGGGGCGGCCGGGGGACTCCCTCGCCGGACGGGCACCCCGAGGGGGCCACAGCCCGCGCCGGGCCGCCAGGCCAAGCCGCCTGCGGCGGTCGCCTCCGGCGAGCCCGGCACCCCGACACGGCCCGCGGCGGCTGACGCCTGCCCGACCGACGAGGGAGCCCCCCGACCGGGGTCGTCGTACGGCGTTCCGACGCCGGAGCGAAAACACCATGTGACCTGCGCGAACGCCTTGACCCGACCCCCAAAAGTTGATTGAATTAGCAGTGTCGGAACGGGGCGGGAATCCCGGACCGGCACCACCGAGGACCTCAACGACAAGGACCAGGGGCACATGATCGAGACCGAAGCGGGGGAGCGGGCGGCGCTGCCCGAGTGGCTCGCCGACGTGGCGGAGGACCAGGACGAGGACGCGGCCGCGCTGCACCAGGCGGCCGGTCACCCGGACCTGATCGAGTGCCGCCGTACGGCCGATCTGCTCGTCGACTTCGCGCAGGCGCACCCGGACGAGGAGGCCGACGGGTGGGCGCTGGAGGCCATGCTCCGCGTCATCCAGTGCGCATACGCGGTCGTCGACGGCGAGGACGAGGAGGCCGCAGAGTGCGGCCGCGCGGCCAAGGGCGAGCGCGCCGCGATGGCGCTGGACCGGCTGGAGTCCCAGGGCACTGCCGAGACGGCCGCCGAGCGCCTGGTGGCCCTGGACCGCGAGACCTACGAGCTGTTGCAGTGGTACGCGGGACCGTGGCCGGTGGAGTGGCTGTTCCCCCCGGCGAAGGACGGCCAGGGCCGCGTGATCCGCCCCCGGATCGTGGTCCTGTTCACCGGCCCGGGCGGACTGACGCACGGCATCCTGCGCATCCTGCGCGCCAACGTCGACATCGTCGGCGTCGACCTGGACCGCGGCGCCGTGGCGACGTCGACGGCCGCCGGGTACCGCACCATCCATGCCAACGTCACCGACCTGGACCCCGAGCACCCGTGCCTCCAGCACGTCACCGGGATTGCGCTCACCCCGCCATGCCAGGCGTACAACCCCTCGGGTCTGCGCAAGGGCCACTACACGGGCGCGATCGAGCTGATCGAGCGCACCGTGCTGGAGGCCGCCGCGGCCGCCGGGTTCTTCCCGGTCGTCACCCCCGACGGCGGCGACGTCGCGCCCGGGTGCGAGGACGGCTACGCACCGCGCTCCCGGATGACGTGGGACGAGGTCCGCGAGCCGCTGGAGGAGCTGGAGGACGCCCGCGCCGGACTGATGGCGGAGGTCGTGATCTGGCCCCTGGCGATGCTCGCCCGCGGCGGCAGCGTGGAGTGGGTCGCCGTCGAGCAGTCGAGCGCCCTGCCCGCCCGGATCGAGGCCGCACTGATGAACCGCCTGAGCGAGGCCGGATGGCACACCACCGAGGCGTTCACGCTGGACGCGGTCGACTACGGCTCCGCCTCGCACCGCAAGCGCCGCCTGATGGCCGCCTACCGCGGCGAGCGCCCGTTCGTCGACCTGACGCCCACCGAGCCGTTCCCCGTCACGACGTTCGCCGACGTCGTCGGATGGCCCACCGGCCGCAACTACCTGACGCGCGGGAACCGCCCCCTGGACCCGGTCACCGGCCGCGCCAAGGGCGGCAGCTCCCGCAGCGCCGACCTCCCGTCGACGTGCATCACAGCGACCGCCTACGGGTGGACGTGCGCGGAGACCGGCGAGCGGATCACGCTGGAGGACATCAGCCGCCTGGTCGGACTCCCCGGCGACTACCCGGCCCACCACGTCGGCCGCGGCCGCGGCATCCGGAACCTCACCCAGCAGCGCGCCGACATCGTCTGCCCGATGGTGGCGGCCGCGCTGTTCGGACGCATCCTCGGAGACCCCCGGTGGGAGGCCAAGACGCGGGCGTACGTCGAAGGGCTGTACCGCCCGACGGAGGTCGAGGAGAGCGGACAGATGCTCTTGCAGATGCTGTTCGCCCACCGCATCCCGGCGCAGAACACCGGCCGGTCGCCCGTCGCCTGACAGGCACACACGACGAAGGGGCCCCGCACCGCGGGGCCCCTTCTCTGTGTCTGGCCGGGGGTCAGCCGGAGGCCGCGCCCGACGTCACGCCGTCAGCCGAGGAGGCGCCGTCCTGCGAGGGGATGGCGCCCGCCGGCGAGCCGTCCGCCGGGGGGACCGCAGGAGCCTGCGCATTGGCCTTCCTCGCCGCCGGGCGGGACCGCTTCCGCGGCCGCTTCACCGGCTCGTCCGCGCCCAGCTTCGTCAGCTCATCCGCCGTCCAGCCCGCCGCTTCGGCGTCCACGTACGCCTTGCCGTACGGCTCGTCGAGTTCGGCGAGCTGCTCCAGGAGGCCGCTCCGCTTGGACAGGACCTCCACCAGGGGGCCCGCAGCGGCCATCCGGCGTTCCTGGACTTCCATCATCTTCTGCAAGATCTCATCAGCGCTTGGCATGCGGTGATCGTAGCGTTCGTCATTCGGGTGGCCGCTCGATATCCGGTCGGAAATGCCGCAGGCAGCAGCAGTTTTGACCGCGCGTCACGAATAGCCGCGCTTTTCGGGGAGGCATTAACCACAGGCAGCGAGTTGTAGGTTACTGGGCCCAGTAACCGGATATCGCTGGCCGGTCTGCACTAGGTTGGCCGTCATCGATCTTGGTCCAGGGATGGACCGGGAGGGGTAGGAGAGGGGGCGCCAGCGTGGACGAGCCGCCGGTGGATGAGAGGGCGTCGCGTCCTCCGGTGCGGCGCCGTGGGCGCGAGCCGGGCGGGACCCGGTCGCACCGCTTTAAGGTCTCCTTCAACGACGCCGAACTGGCGATTGTGCAGGAGGCCGCCGACCGCGAGAACCAGGCACTGGCCGCGTGGGTCGGCCAGGCGTCGCTGGCCGTCGCCACGGAACAGGTGGTCCCCGTCTCGGCGGACTCCAAGGCGGTCTTGCAGGAACTCATCCGGCAGCGCGCACAGCTGCGCCGTGTCGGCAACAACCTCAACCAGGTGGCCCACGTGCTGAACGCCGAGGGCGAGGTGACCAACGCTCAGATCAGGGCCGTACTGGCGCTGGTCCAGGAGACCGTCCGGCACGTCGACGAGGCCACCCTCCAGGTGATGAGAGAGCGGCGGCCGCGCTCATGATTCCGAAGGAAGCAGCGCCCGGCGACGACACCGCCGGACTGCTCTACTACCTGTACGGGCCGGGCAAGCGGGACGAACACGTGGACCCGCACATGGTCGCCGCGTGGGACCCCTTCGTACCCGATCCGGTGAAGTCGGAGGACTTCTCGATCGCCGATCTCGCGATGCTGCTGGACGCACCCGTACGCGCCCTGACGGGCAGGAAGCCGCCGTTGCACGTCTTCCACGTGGCGGTGCGCAACCCGCCGGAGGACAGACTCCTCACGGACGAGGAGTGGGCCCGGGTGGCGCGCGAGATGATGCACGCCGCCGGCATCGCCCCGCACACCGACGACCAGGGGTGCCGGTGGGTGGCCGTGCGCCACGCCGACGACCACATTCACATCGTGGCGACCCGTGCCCGCGAGGACGACCGTCAGCCGGACACGAGCTGGAGCAAGCTCCGGATGCAGGAAGCCGCGCGCGGGTTCGAGATCGAGTTCGGTCTGCGCCGCCTGACCCACGCCGACGGAACCGCCCGCAGGTGGTCGAAGACCGGAGAGGCCGACAAGGCAACGCGCCGGGGGCTGTCCGAGCCGGTCCGCGAGACGCTCCAGCGCACCGTGCGCGAGGCGGCGGCCGCCGCCGTGAGCGACGCCGACTTCTTCGCCCGGCTCGCCGCGGCCGGGCTGCGCGTGAAGCAGCGGATCGCCCCGGACGGCAACACGACCGGCTACTCCGTGGCGCTGCCCGGAGATCGCGACAGCGGACAGAAGCCGGTGTTCTTCCCGGGCACGAAGCTCGCCCCGGACCTGTCCCTGCCGCGCGTACGCGAACGCTGGAGCGGACCGCCGGTGAACCCCGCGGCCGCGCCGGCGGATGCGTGGCGCACGGCGGCGGAGAAGGTCCGTGCCGCCGCCGACCAGCTCGGTGCCGGAGGACTGCACGAGGGTGCCGGAGACGTGGCCGCGCTCGGAGACCTGATCGTGACGGCCGCCGTCGTGTCCCCGTACCTGGTGCGCAGCCAGATGCGGAAGGCCGCGTACGAGTACGAGCGGGCATCCCGTGCCCCGGCCGCCCGCCAGATGGATGGTCAGGCACGCCAGTTGTACCGGGAGTCGAACCAGGTCCTCGCCCGGTCTGTGTCGGCCGTAGGCCGCAACGACACGGTCGCCGCCCTCGGTCTGCTGCTCGCCCTGGTGACTGCGGTGGAGGCCTCCCGGCGCTGGCACCAGGCGCAGGAGCACCGCGTCCAGGCGGAGGCCGCCGGACGGGCCGGACGACTGCTGCACGAGGCAGTCGAGGTGACCGTCGGCGTCAACGCGGCACGCGAGTACAAGCCCCGGGCCAAGCGCACCGCACCCCGAGCGGGGACCGGACGGCGCGCGGTCACGGCGCCGGGAACCCGGCCGATGGTCGGCACGGTCCAGGAGGCCATCCCCGACCACGCCCGGGAGGTCCTGGCCGATCCGGCGTGGCCCGCCCTGAGAGCCCGTCTGGTCGAGGTCGAGAAGGCGGGCGACGATCCGGGCGACGTCCTGGCGACGGTCGCGGCCCGCAGGGAATTGAACTCAGCGGACTCGGTCGCCGAAGTGCTTGTATGGCGCCTGGACGGATGGCAGCGGCAGCGCAGTTCGGCGGCCGCCGCCTCCGGTAGCGGCACAACTGCCGCGCCCGCCGGCGGCACCGGGCGAAGCGCCCCGGCCCGCAAGCAGGGGGCGCCGTCACCGACACGGCGGCCGCCCGGCGAGGAGCAGCAGCGCAAGGGCCCGAAGCGGGGCCGCTAACGAGGGGAGAGCGCGAGATGACATCACCGACACCAGAGGAGCGCGCGGGGGAGGCGTTCGCGGAGTCCGCCGCCGAGGCGGTGCAGACCGCGGTCATGGCGGCGCGTCTGGTCATGGCCATCGCGGACGCCGCGCGACGCCACCAGCAGCGCAAGCAGAAGGGGAAGGAGGACGACCTCCCGGCCGCCGAGGAGGCGGTGAACGAGGTCGGCAAGGACGTACAGCGGCTGCTTCCCTCCGACATCTCCACGGCGCTGGTGGAGGAGGCGGACTGGCCGCAGCTCGCGCAGCAGCTGCTTGCCCTGCGCAAGGCGGGCGTCGACCTGGACCAGGTCCTGCCGCGCGTCGGCGAGATCGCGGTGAACGTGCGCGACCAGGTCGCGGCCAAGGCATCGGAGAGCACCGACCAGTGGGTCCGGACGGTGCGCGAGACGCTGCCGGCGGGACCCGTGCGCGAAGCGATCCTGAACTCCCCGGCCTGGCCGGAGATGGCCGCGACGATGGCCCGGCTGGAGGAGAAGGGCGTCAACGTGCGCGAGGTCCTGGCGACCGCGCACAACGAGGTCCTGGCCGTCGACCAGGCGGTGGCGAAGGGACTCGGGGCGGCCGCCGAACCGGCGATGAGTCGGGACGCCCAGCTGTCGTACGGGCCGCTGACGACCGGGCTCGACCTCCCCCGGGATCTCGACCTGTCCGACCGCGAGCGGGCGTTCAACCAGCTGGCCATTTCGCCGCAGGAGAACCAGCGGTACACCCGCTGGGTTCGAGAGGCGATGCCAGGCCACGAACGGGAGGCGGACCTGTTGGTGGCGTCCCGTCAGTGGCCCCTGGTGGCCCGTCGGATGGCGCAGATGGAGACCGATGGGCAGCCGGTGCGCGAGCACCTGGCCCGCCTCGCCAAGGACACGTCCTGGCAGGAGGGGCCCGATGCCCAGCTCGGGACCCGACTGGTGCAGGCCGCCAGCGACGCACTGCGCCGTCCGGCGGGCGGTGCGCCGGGGGAGTCGCGGGTGAAGGTGAACACCGCGGCGGCGAGGGCCACGTCACCGAGCGTGGACCCTACTAAGGCGGCGAAGGCCGCAGCACCCGCGGAGGCCGGAGTGGCTTCGCACCGCCAGCCCGCACCCGCTCCCACGCGGGGCAAGTCCAAGTAGCCGAGACCCCCGAAAGCACGTGTGCCGCAGGCCCCAACCGGGGGTCTGCGGCACACGTGTTGAAGGGTCAGACCCGAGTGGCGCCGTAGTAGTCGCGCTCCGGCATCGCGGAGGTCAGGGGAGCCAGTTCGACGTTCCTGCCTGTGCGCGGCGCTTGCAGCACGTTGCCGTCGCCCGCGTAGATCGCGACGTGGTAGATCGAGCCGCTGCCGCCGTGCGACCAGAACAGCAGATCGCCCGGCTTGAGGTCGGACCTGGAGACCGGCCGGTCGGACGTCGCGCCGTACTGCGCGGACGCTGTGCGCGGCAGATTCGCCTTGGGGGCGAAGGCGTACTGGACGAGGCCGGAGCAGTCGAAGCCGATGGTGCTGGAGGCCACGCATTCGCCGTTCAGGTAGCCGTTGGTGCCGTCGCAGAAGCCGCGTGACGGGCCGCCCGGTCCGCCGCCGCCCCACGCGTACGGGGTGCCGATCCGTCCGACGGCCTTGCGCAGTGCGTCGGCCGCGGAGCCGGAGCCGGAGACCTGGATCAGGCTCGGGCCCTGGAAGCGCGGCAGGTAGCTCAGGATGAGCTGGACGTAGTTGAACGTCTCGCCGCCCGCGAAACTCTTCGGCGGGACGCCCTTGAACTGTTCGACGCGTCCCCAGCCCGCGTTGTACCCGGCCAGCGCGAGGCCGCGGACGTCGCCCGGGAAGCCCGAGGACTTCGCCTGCTTCAGCAGGGAGCACATCATCCGGCCCTGCGCCATGACGGCATCGCCTATGTCCCACAGCGAGGTCTCGCCGTTGCCGTCGTCGTCGCGTCCCCAGGTCGCGAACGTCGAGGGCAGGAACTGCGCCGGACCCTGCGCGCCGGCGCCACTGGTCGCCTTCTCCGGCGAGGTCTCGAACTTCGACTCCTGCCAGAGCTGGGCGGCCAGCAGGGCCGGGGTCATCTCCTGCTCGGCGCAGGCGTCGTCTGCCTTGAGAATCCACTTGCGGAACTCGGTGGGCACTCCGCGCAGCCCACCGCCGCCGGTCGTCTCGGCGGCCGAGGCGTCATCGTCGGACACCACCACGCCCACCACCACGACGAGCGCCAGGACGACGAGTCCTATGACCGCCCCGGCGGCCCCCATCAGCACCTTCACGTGCCATTCCCCCCGTGCTTGTTCTCGTTTCGCTCGTGCCGGTTGTGCGACTTGCTGCGGTACTAGATCACGAGGCGCCCGCCGTGCGCGCCTGCATTGAGGCGGGCCGGGCCGTCGAACGGATCACGGCTCACGTAGGGTCGGAAGCAGTCTCGTGTGGGGCGAGTTCGCTCAGCGAAAGCGCGTCCCTCCTGCCCGCGCACAGCGCGGCGGAGGCGTCCACACGGAACGGTTGGCGACTCGGGGGTGTGGCTGATGAGTACGCGTGTTGACGCTGTGACTAGGGACGACTCCACCGGTCGTGCTCGAACCGCCGTCTCGAAACAGCCCCTGCCGTGCAGGTGTCTCTCCCCCCGCCGGGCGCTCCCGTGAAGCGCCATCCGTGACCTGACCTCCGGCTCCGGTAAAAACGCCATCAAGGTTTGTCGGGGGTTCACGCTAGCCTCAGTGATCTCAAGAGCCCAACATCGCGTCTTAAACGAAGCTATACGGGGGGAGTTGCGGCATGACCGCCCAATCGGTGACATCAACCCCGGGCACCGGTGCGCCGGTTGCTCTCCGGTACGCGCTGATGCCCGTCGACATGGGTGTCGGCATTGCAGTGGCGACGGTTGCCAAGATGCTCGACAACGACGCCGGCGGCGCCCGGGCCCGAATCCTCGCGTACGGCGAGCACATCCCGTACGGCGCCTCTCCGGTGCTCGTTGCCGACACGACGCTGTACGGCGCGCAGATGGTCGAGCAGACCCTCCAGCGCTGGGGCTCGCTGCCCCGGCCGTGGCTGGTGTGGGTGGCCGACAGTCCGGCCCGCCCAGTGCAGGACGCCCGGTTCCTGGTCCGCGCCCTGGAGGGGCGGCTGGCCGGAGTGGCGAAGCTGCCGTACCTGCCCGTTCTGCGGGCCGTTAAGGGTCCTGACGAGGCCCTGGAGTACAAGGACGTCCGGTCCGCAGCCGAGAAGCTGCGGCGCACGATCGAAGGGAAATGATCATGGGCATGGAGCGGGCAGCCGCCGACGTGACTCTCGCCGGGCTGATCCCCGGAGCCAAGCCGACGAAGATCCCGGGCATGGATGGCCCGGTCTCCGAGATCTTCGGATATGCGTTGTGGCTGCTGATCCTCGCCGGGGTCGGCGGCGTCATCTTCGGCGTCTACAAGCTCGCCGTCTCGGACAAGAGCCGCAACGGCGGCGGCAGCGAGCCCTTCAAGTGGATGGGCGGAGGGCTGGTGGCCATCATCGTCTCCAGCTCCCTGATCGCCATCCTCAACGGCATCGCAGGCTGAGGCGGGGGGACACATGGGACGCACCAGGGGGACGTTCAACACCAAGGGCACGTGGCTCGCGGGCGGCGTGCTCGCGGCCGTGCTCGCCCTGACCGGCTACGCCGTCCTCAGCGGCGGCGACGACGGCGGGGACACCCCGGCGGGCAAGGGCGGGGCGAGCGCGAGCGCGTCCGCGTCGCCGGGGCCGAGCGCGACGTACGCGCCGCCGGACGACTGGACCGAGCCGAACTCGTGGGCGGCGCTTCCGCGGGGGAAGCGCACCGACGACCACGGCAGCCAGGTCGGGTTCCCGAAGACGACCGAGGGGGCCGTGGCGATGATGCTCGCGGCCAACTCGACCGACATCGAGGGCGACAAGACCAACACGAATGAGCAACTGCGCATCTATCGCTCGTACATCGGCAAAGCCGACCAGTCCGCGGAGAACGCCGAGCAGATCGAGCTGAACGGCCAGCAGAGCGACAAGGCCCTCGCCAAGCAGATGGGCGTGGCGGCCGGGCAGCCCCTGCCGTCGGGCGCGTACGTCCGCAGCACCGTGGTGGGCTACAAGGTCATCAAGAAGTCGGACACCGAGGTCAGCGCGTGGCTGCTGTCGCGCGTCGTCCAGAAGGACGGCGAGACGGCGAAGGAGAAGGGTTCCTACACCCGCACTCTGGCCGGCGCCCAGTGGGAGGGCGGCGACTGGAAGCTCACCGGTGACGCCACCGCCCGCGCGCAGAGCGACGTCCAGGGCCAGCCCCAGCCGCACATCGTCGCGCCGGGTGACGCGGACTTCAACAGCTCCGGCTGGACGGCCATAAGGCAGGCATCGTGAGCCGCCAGGGAGTCGTGGGCCGCCGGTTCGCCGCGATCCTGCTCGCCCTGGTCGCGGTGTTCGGCGTCTCCGTCTCGGCGCCGCAGCCCGCGCGCGCCGACGGCATCATCGGCAACACGATAGAAGGAGCGTGCCGGATCGGCACCGGGCCGGTGCTCGGGACGATCCTGCACACGGGCGGGAAGCTGACCGGCATCGGTGGCCTGACCGGCTCGGACATGTGCGACGCGGTCGGCGACGCGGGCGAGAAGGCCATCAAGGAGGCCTGGAAGAACGTCTGGGACTCGGTGCTGGGCGACATGATCAAGTCCGCCCAGGACGTCACCAAGTGGGTCATCAAGAAGGTCTTGACGTTCGCCCTGCTCGGGCCGTCGGTGGACCTCAAGGGCACCGGCCTGTGGACCGGCAAGGCCACCCTCGCGGGCATGCTCGTCTGGCTCGGGCTGGTGATCGCCGCGGCCGGGGTGATCTGGCAGCTTGCCAAGATGGCCGTCACCGGCAAGGCGCAGCACGCCGGAGTGGCGATGCGGGGATGGGTGGAGAACCTTTTCCTCTCCGCCCTCGGAGTGAGCCTGTTCGCGTTCCTGCTGACGCTCGGGGACGCGCTGAGTGCCGGGTTGGTCAACGCCACGTTCAAGGACGACGGGCAGGCCTACGAGCGGATCATCGCGGTCCTGCTGCCCGCCGCGGTCTCGAACCCGATCACCCTGCTGTGCGTCGTCGGCGTGCTGCTGCTGATCGGCTTCGTCCTGATGGTGATGATCTTCCTTCGGCAGAGCGCCATCCCCATCATCTGCCTGCTGATCCCCGTGGCCGGCGGCGGCCGGACCGGCGGCGAAGTCACCCGCAAGTGGGCGCCCACCCTCATCACCTCCGGCATGGTCATCGTGGCGTACAAGCCGATGGTCGCCGTGATCATCTGCACGGGATTCGCCGAGTTCGGGCACGCCAAGACCCTCCCGGAATGGCTGCGCGGCTGCGCCACGCTCCTCCTCGCGGTCATCGCGCCCGGCCCGCTGACTAAGATCTTCGCCCCGTTCGGGGCGGCGGTTGGCGCGGGCATGAGTGCGGGCGGCGCCGGAGGGGCCCTCACCGCGGCGGCGGGCTACTTCGCCGGGAAGGCCGGAGGCGACGACGACAGCGGCGGCGGCGACAGCCCGTCGAGCGCGGTCGAGCACGCCCGGTACGTCGAGCAGAGCATGGGCAGCCAGAACGGCGGCGGCGGTGACGGCGGCTCCGGCGAGAACGGCGGCCAGGGCGGCGACGCCCAGGCGCAGGCCGCCCGGAACGAGGCCGGTACCCGCGTGCCCGGGCAGGCCGGAACCGAAGGCGCCGCCGGCGCCGAAGGTGCGGCAGCCGGGGCAGGCGCCGGAGCGGGTGCGGCAGGTGCAGGTGCCGGAGCCGGAGGAGCGGCAGCCGCAGGAGGAGGCGGTGCCGCGGCCGCCGCGGGCCCGGCCGGGATCGCGGTCGCTGCCGGTATCCAGGTCCTGGACGGCGTCAACGACGCGGTCCAGGGCGCGAGCGGACAGATCGGCGGAGAGAACCAGTGACCACCCACGAAGTGCCCAAGACGCTGATGGTCGAGGGCTTCCGCGCCCGCCGTTCCTTCGGGTTCGGCGGGCTGTCGCGGAACGCGACGATCTTCGCGGCAGCCATCCTGATGGCGGACGGACTGATCGCCACCCAGGTCCCGCTGTCCCTGCTGATCACCCTGCCGGTGACCGCTGCGATCTTCGGTCTGGCCGCCGCCAAGCGGCACGGCATGTCCGCGCTGAACTACTACTGGGCCAAGGTCGCCTGGAAGCGGGCGGCGAAGTTCGACGCCACCTCCTACCGGCGTCTGCTGCTGCCGCACCCGTACGCCCTGGACCTGCCCGGCGTCGGCGCCAGCTCCACCCTGATCAAGGCGCACGATCCGACCAGCGGCCGACCCGTCGGCGTGGTCCACGACCGGGCGACCGGCTACATGACCATCACCACCCTGCTCGCCCCGGGCGGCAGCCTCATGGCGCCCACCGGGGCCGTGCAGAGCAGCCTGCGCACCTGGTCGTCCGTGCTGGACGCGATGAGCACCGACGAGCAGGTCAAGGGCGCATCCGTCACCATCCAGATCACCCCGGGAGCGGGGGAGGCACTCGGGGACGACGTCGCGGTCCGCAAGGACCCGAATGCTCCGCAGCTCGCCAAGAAGATCATTGACGAGCTGGTCCGCACGACGCCGCACGCCACCGCGAGCGTGGCGCCGTGGATGAGCGTCACCGTCGACCCGAACGCGACCGTCAACGCGCCGGCGGACCTCGCGGAGCAGGTCGCCGAGGCGCTGCGGGTCGTCGACTCGCTCGACCTGTCGGGCACCGGCACGGACATCGAGCGACGGGCCACCGACGTCGACCTGCGCCGGATCGTCAGGTCCGCCTACGACCCGGACGTGTTCAACGCGAGGGACAAGGAGTTCGAGGAGCTGAGCTGGTCAGAGTGCGGGCCGCAGGCCGCCGACGACGGCTGGGAGGAGTACGCGCACGACGGCGGAGTCTCCATCAGCTGGGTGCTGCGCGAGATGCCGCGCCGTCCCCTGCCGTACTCCGTGCTGCTGCCGCTGCTTGCCCCCGGCCGCTACCAGCGACGCCTGACGCTCAGCTACCGCGTCCTGGACCCGTACGAGGGCGAGGCGGTGCTGGAGCGCGAGATCAGCAACGCTCAGGACCGGGCGCGGGCGACCGCCGAGGTCAAGGGCCGCGCGAAGTACAGCCAGAAGGCGGACCTCCAGCGCGCCGAGCGGGCCGCCGCGCAGGTGGCCGGCGGCTCCCAGGTGGTCGACTGGACCCTCATGGTCACCGCCACCGCTCGCCGCACCGCCGACCTGCCCGCCGCGCGCCAGGAACTGGCCCGCGCGGTCAAGGCGACCCGAGGCATCCGGATGCGGAGCGCGTTCGGCGCACAGGCCGCCGTGTTCGCGGCCGGACTGCCGATCGGCTACTCGCCGCTCGTGAAGTGAGAGAGGGCTGACGACGATGGCACGCAAGCCCAAGCAGGTGCCGGTGACCACGCCCAAGCGGGTGGTCCGGGTGGTCGAGCAGGCCCCGACCCGCGAGGAGCGACGGGTCGAGAAGAAGCTGAAAGGGCGGTTCGCCCCGCGGCTCGGATGGGGCGGGCGGTTCGGCGGCCGCTCGCCGGTCGAGGACACCGGCACCGTCTACACCGGCCCGACCTCGCAGGCGGGCGGGATCTACCCCTTCCTTCTGGGGTCGGGCCTGCCGCCGCGCGGCGTGCCGGTCGGTCGGGACGTGCTCACCGGCGAGCTGGTGTGCGTGGACCCCAGCGGATGGACCGGCAAGCTCACCACCAACCCGGGCGTCTGGGTCATGAGCCAGCCGGGCGCGGGCAAGAGCGCGCTGGTCAAGCGCGTGTGCCTGGTCTACTCGGCATACGGGCACATGGTCTGCGTCCCCGGCGACGTCAAGGGCGAGTACAGCGACCTGATCCGCGAACTGGGCGGCTCCGTCGTACGGATCGGCGACGGCATCGGCCGCCTGAACCCGCTCGACAGCGGCCCGTTGAAGGGGCGCGTGCACACGCTGCCCGTCGACCGGCGCGAGTCCCTGCTGGACGTCCTCAACGGCAGGAGACTCGAAACCCTGGTCGCCCTGCTGTCCACGAAGCACGGACTCGGCAGGTCCCCGAACGAGATCGAGAGGTCGGCGCTCGACACTGCGGTGCAGGTCGCGTCCGCCGCGCAGGAGTCCGGCAGCGACCCCGTGGTCGCCGACGTCGTCCGGGCCCTGCGCGCGGCGCCCGAGGAACTGCGCACGAAGCTGGCCGCCGAGGGGGACCGCTACCAGGACCTGACCCGGTCGGTGATCGCCGGGTTGGACAACTTGATCGGCGGGCCCTTGAAGGGCCTCTTCGACGGCCCGACGACGACCCCCCTGGACATCTCGGCGCCCGCCGTGTCCGTGGACATCTCCGCCCTGCGGGCCCGCGGAAATGACGTTGTGTCGGCCGGGATGATCGCCACCTGGGCGTACACCTACTCCGCGATCGACTCCGCCCGCAGCATCGGCCTCATGGACCGTTCCCTCGTGCTGCCGATGGACGAGATGTGGCGCGCGCTCAGGAGCGGGCCCGGCCTGGTGGACGCGATGGACGCCATCAGCCGCCTGAACCGCACCACGAACGACGTGACGATCTACGTCACGCACTCGCTGCTGGACGTCGAGGCATTGCCGACGGAGCAGGACCGGGCCAAGGCCAGAGGCCTGATGGACCGGTGCGACACGTGGGTGATCGGCGCGTCCTCCGAGGAGGAGCTGACCCGGGTTACCGGCAAGCGCTCCCTCACCGAGCAGGAACGCATGATGATCGGCTCGTGGTCGTCGGCGACGTCGACCGGGCTCGACATCGACCCGACCTTCGACGACGCCGACGGCAGCAACGTGGCCCTGGAGGACGAGGGCGCACGGCACCCCGGCCGCGGCAAGTACCTGATCAAGATTGGCACCCGGCCCGGGATCGCGGCCTCGCTGGAGCTGACGCAGACCGAGCTGCGGCTCTACCGCACGGACACCAACCGGCGCCGGACGACGACGAGCGTGGGGGGCGACAGCCGATGATGACGGAGAACGACCGGGCGTGGGCGTTCGGCGGGATCGTGGCCGGCGGGGCGGTGACGCTGGCCGCCACGACGTGGGCCGGAGCGGCGGCCGGTGCGCTGGTGACCGGCGAGGACGTGGCACCCGCCTCCCCGCTGACCGTCTTCCGGATGGCCACCGAATGGTCGGCGGTGTGGCCGCACGCGCAGACCGCATCCATCGTCGGTGCCACCGTCGGGGACCTGGCCGCGGTGGTCTTCATCGTCTGGGGTCTGCGCTGGGCTTTCCGCTGGTTCCGGAACCCCAGCAGCCTCGCGACCCTGCACCAGGTGCGCGAGCTGACGCCGAAGGCCGCCGCCAGCACCGCAGCCCGGCTCCGGTCCTCGCTCAAGGGCACCAAGCCGTCGAAGATCCCGCCGCGTGACCGCGGCGTGCTGCTCGGGGACCACATGCCCTCCGGCGTCGAGCTGCGCGGCAGCGACGAGGACACCTACATCGCCATCATGGCGCCCCGCGCAGGCAAGTCGACGTCGCTGGCCATCCCCGTGGCGGAGGAGGCCCCCGGCGCACTGCTGATGACCAGTAACAAGGCCGACGTGTACGCCGCCACCGTCGGCAGCCGCTCGAAGGTCGGGAAGACGTGGGTGCTCGACACCCAGGGCGTCGCCCAGGTCGAGCGGCAGATGTGGTGGGACATGATCGCCCAGGCGGAGACGCTGGAGGGCGCCGAGCGCCTGGCCAGCCACTTCGTCAACCAGATCACCAGCGATCAAGCCGATCCATTCTGGAGTCAGGCCGCCGGCGACCTCTTGGTGGGCCTGTTCCGGGCCGCGTACCACGACGGCGGCAGCGTCCGCGACGTCATGAAGTGGTTGAGTGACCCGAAGGAAAAAGCCCCGCTCAACATCCTCTACACGCACGAACCGGTACTCGCCGAACAGGTCGACAGCTCGATCAACATCGCGGAGGAGACGCAGAGCGGCATCTACCAGAACGCGAGGACCGCCGTCAGCGCACTGCGCGACGAGAAGGTGCTCGCCTGGGTGACGCCCGACAAGCGCTACCCCCGCTTCGACCCCGAGGCGTTCGCGCTCAGCAAGGACACCCTCTACCTGTTGTCCAAGAAGGGCGGCCCCGCGTCGGCCGTCATCGCCGCACTCGCCGACGCCGTGTTCACCGCAGCCGCCGAGGCGGGCGAACGGTACGGCGGCCGCCTGCCGGAGCCGATGCGCGCGATCCTGGACGAGGCCGCGAACATCTGCCGCATCAAGGACCTGCCCGACCTGTACTCCCACCTGGGAAGCCGGGGCATCACACCGTTCGTGATCCTCCAGTCCTACCGTCAGGGTGTCGCCGCGTGGGGCGAGGTCGGCATGGACGCCATGTGGAGCGCGGGCACCAAGAAGATCATCGGTGTGGGTCTGGATGACGCGAAGTTCGCCCAGGACGTCTCCACCCTGACCGGCGCCCACTACGTCGAGCGCGGCTCGTACTCCAAGAGCAAGGACGGCGGGTCACGGTCCTGGTCCGAGCAGCGCGAGCAGGTGCTCGACCCGGCCGAGATTCGCGCCATGCGCAAGGGCAGCGCGCTGCTGTTGTCCACCGGCATGCCGGTCGCGCAGATCGCTCTGAGGCCCTGGTACGCGGAGAAGAAGATGGCGCACATCGGCCCCCAGATGCGCGAGGAAGAGGCCGCCATCACCAAGCGGGCCGTGGGTGCGTACGAGGAGCGGAAGGCGGCACGCAGTGGCCGATGAGCACGGCGGCGACAACCCGGAGCTGGACGTGCCGGTCACGATGTTCGAGGACGTCGAGGACCTGAAGGCCGCCGTCGCCCGGCTGACTGCGCAGCTCGAAGCCCTCACCGGCGGTGGGGGAGGGGAGCCGGGCGAGGCCTCCGCCGAGGACGAGGCGGCGGCCGGCGAGGGAGACGTCGACGAGGAAGAGGAGGACGAGGGCGAGCAGTACCCGCCGCTGATCCTGCTGCTGGACTCGCCCGCGTACGACGACGAACTGCGCGCCCTCACCGAGTGGGTGGAGGGCGTCCTCGTGCCCGGATACCTGGGGGAGGCCGCCTCCGACGCGCGATGGTGCCACCTCTGGTTCGAGCACACGCCCGCCGTCGCCCGGCTGCACGCGCTGTGGCTCGCCTGGCAGGAACTCACCGATCCCGCGAGCTGCGGCTACACCGGACCCAGCACGTGGCACAGGGACCACCTGGACCCGTGCGTCCGGGAGCTACGCGGACCCAACGGCCCCTTCGCCGGGTGCACCAAGCGCGAACACGAGGTCATCCACCGGATGCCGAGTCTCGTCCCCAGCGCGTGGCGCCGCGAGGACGCCTGACGCGAGGGGCCGCAACTTGCTGGCCGGTGGGGGAGTTACGAGAAAACTAGGTGGGTTTCGTGATCAATCCCGACTAGTTTTCAATTGAACGGCTTGAACACGTACGGGAGTTAGGACGGGGCATGTCCGATGTGTGGGTAGCGACGAATCTGACTGACGACGGCGAGATGTACGGACTGCTCCGCGCGGACGACCTGCGCCACCTGCGGCTCGTCGGAAAGCCGCGGCCGCGCTTGGTGGCTCAGCTCCCGGGCTCCCCGGACGGCGACGGGTGGGTGCCGCTCGTCGACAGCGGTCCCGAGCCAGCATCGGCCCGTTTCTCCGGCGTGGTGAACGGCGCGACCACGCGCCCCGTTCTTCCCGCCCAGTTCCACCTGGAACTCATCTCGGCACTGGAGGCGGCACGCCTCCGGGCCGCCGGCGAGGGGCAGCCGCTGGTGGTGCGCGCCATGTACGAGGGGACCACCTGGCGGTGGCGGACCGACACCTACGGCGCCGCCCTCGCCCAGATCGGCGCTCCCGCCGCGGCGGCCGCCAAGGAGACCGCCGCCGCATCCTGACCCCTCTCCCGTCGAAGGCCGCCGGACGCCCCGGCGGCCTTCGTTGTGTCGACGCAACGCCAACCCTGCCCGTCGCCCCCGCCGTTGCGTCGACACAACGGCGGGAGGGCGGGAGTTCCATTCCGATGGGGGGGCGGAAACGGTCGTTTCCGCCTCCCCTAGCCAATCCAATGCGGCAAGGCGCGCAAAAGGGTGAAAACCGGGCCTCTGTCCAATGGATTCCAATCCGTAGTTGCGCCTCCCCTTTTCGCCTCCCTAGGGTGGCGTGTAGAGCAACTGGGGCCATTCTGGCGCCGGTCCACGACCAACATGGAAGAGGCATCCGATGGCGCTGCTCAAGCAGGTCGACTGGCAGGAAAACGAGATCCCCTACACCGACGCGGATCGGGTCCGGTACGAGCAGCGGGTCACGCGCGTACGGAAGGAGGTTGCCGAGATCCGGGCCGCCGTCGATGGCATCAGGGCGGCGAGCGGCGCCTTCCACTCCGAGGTTGCGGACTTCCTGTCGTCGGAGGCCCGGATGCTGGAAGGTGCCAACGAGGTGGACGGCGGAGTCGAACTCCAGCCGCAGGACGACACCACCGAACGGCCGACCTGGGGGACCACCACCGCCCGGCGGGCCCTTCTGATCGCACGGGCGTGGCACCGCGACCACCAGGGCGAGGCGGACGGCCGTGACTGACCGGCTGTACCTGCGCCACAGCACGGACAAGCAGACCAACGCCCGTCAGCGGCATGCGCTCAGCAAGCTCATCGACGGCGGCGCCCCTGTGTACGAGGACCCGGCGACGTCCACCCGGGTCCTGTCCCTGGAACGGCCCGGCTTCAAGCAGCTGCTCGAAGAGGCCGCCGTGGGCGACACGATCCGGATCGCGGACGCCGCCCGCCTGTTCCGCTCCGTCGCGGACGTCCTCGCGCTGCGGCCCGTCCTCATCCGGCGGGGCCTGCACCTGCGCGTGGAATCGGGTCTGCTCTCCGGCATCGACCTCGCGGCCGACGACTCCGGCACCAAGATGATGATCCAGGTGCTCGCCGCGGTGCTGGAGTTCCAGCGGGACCTGATCTCGGAGAACACCAAGGAGGGCGTGGCCGGCGCCGAGGCCTCCGGCAAGGTGCTCGGTCGCCCGGCCGCGTTCGACGAGGGCACGGCGGCCGCCGTGGTGAAGGCCTACAAGAAGGAGGGGGCGGCGGTGAAGGCGCTGGCCCGGCAGCACGGCGTCGACCCCAAGACGATCCGGCGTGCACTGGACTCGGTGGGAGCGCGCGAGGTGCCCGCCGACCTCGGGGAGCTGCTGGGGGAGCTGGACGGCGAGGAGAGCCCAGAGCCGGAGGTCCCCGCGGCCGTGGACCCGGTCGTGAGCGTCGACGTGCCCGGCCTGCTCGTCGAGCACCTGCAGAACGCGGACGATGTCGCGCTCCGGGACGCGCTGAGCGGCGGCCGGACCATCCGCCGGGGCCAGGGCTACTCGCTGCGGGTGGCCGCACCGCTCGGTGTCCACCGGGCGGCCCTGGAGGCGTGCGCCGCACTCGCCGCCGACGGGGCGTCCCCGGCCGGGCGCAAGGCCTACCGGGTGTACGCCGAACGCGTCCAAGCCGCCCCAGCAGCACGGGGGATGACCGCTGGGACGGCCCTGTCAGCGTAGGCGCTGACCGGCAACACCAGGGCCCGGACCGCCGACTCGGCAGTCCGGGCCCTTGTTCGTGTCCTACCGCTGGGACGGCTTGGGGTTCTGCTGCTGCGGGTCGGCACCGCCACGGCGCAGGTGCCCCGCCTGCTCCGCAGAGCCGCCCGCCTTCTTCGTCCCGGAGCCACCCGGCTTCTTCACTGCGCCGCGCGTAGTCGACTTGCCCCGCGCGGCCGCCGTGGAGACGCGCGTACCGCGCCCGTCCCTGGCGCCAGGGAGAGGCCGGGACAGCGCCGCCCCGAGCTGCCGCATCTCCGGGATGTCCACCGTGGTGGACGCGGTCCCCCGCGCCGCCGGCGGCGTCCCGCCACGGCCGCCGCCGGGGGAGCTGTAGGCGGAGGCGGCATCGGCGACGTCCCGCAGCGCATCGGCGGCCGCAGCGTCCGTCCCCTTCTCCTCGCCCCGGCGCCGGAGCCGGTCGGCCCCCGCCTGCGCCCACCCGGCAACCTTCTCGCAAGCGTTGATCGAGACCTTGCGGAAGAACTCGCCGACGCGGTTGTCCCCCATCAGGCGCTCGAAGTGCTCCCCGGCCCGCTCCCGCATGACGCGGAACAGGTGACCGACCGCACCGCGCACCGTCTGGATCTTCTGCCACTCCGGGAGGTTCTGGAGCGCGGCGCCGTGCGTATCGGCCTGCTGAAGTGCGGAGTTGACGTCCGATGCCTGCTGCGGGACGTGCGCGGCCGCCGCCCCTTCCGTGGTGCTGGCCGCCGGAGCCGCAGGGGCGGGCGGTTCCGCCGGCGCGGGCGGGGTGACCGCCTCAGCGAACGCCCGCTGCAACGTGGCGAGGTCGGCGTCGAGGTCGGCGACCAGGTCCTGAGCCGTGCCGTTCACCGAAGGCACGTGTTCGTCCCAGGCGTCCAGCACCGCCTGGAACTCGGCACGGACGTCCATCGGACCGGCCGCAGGCTTCGGCGCCGTGGTGTCGGCGGGCGAGGCCTCCGGGCCGGTCCACAACGGCAGTTCACCGGGCTCCGGCGCGGCGGGCTCCGGCTGCTCGGTGGCCCGCAGAGCGTCTTCCAGCGCCTGGCGAACGGCGTCGACGGCGGCGTCGGTAGCCGGACCACCGTCCTCGGGAGCTGCGACGCCCTCCGCATCCTCCGGGGCCGGTGCGTCCGCCGTCGTCCCTGCTGGGGCGGCTGGAGATGCCTCGCGAACGGTGTCCGTGGTCTGTGAGTCCGGGACTTCGGGACTCTGGGACTCTGTCCCTTCCTGCCGGGGCCCGGCGTCCGTCGCCGCGGCGGTCTTCTCGTCGGCGTCGGCCGACCGGCGCCCGTCCTCCTCGCCCCGCGCGTCGAGGGCCTCTTGCTGGTCCTCCGCGTCCAGCTGCTGCCACTCGCGGTAGGCCGCAGCGGCCGCCTCGTCGCGGGGCGGGCGCCCGGCCCGGTAGTCGGCGAGGTAGCTCTCGTTGAGTGCGACGGCGGCCGCAGCCTCTTCGGCCCGGGCGGTCTCCCGCTCTGCCTGCATCGCGGCGAGCGTGGCCTGCACCTGGTCCTGCATGCGCCGGGCGTCGTACAGCAGATGGGCCAGCGGGAAGGCCAGCTGACGGCGCTCCGGGTGCCCGGGGTCGTTCGGCAGTGCGCCGCCCCAGGCGTTGACGGCTCCCTGGACGCCGTTGAGGTGCTGCGTCATCTGCTGCGATCCGTGGGCGTCGGAGACCGCGGCCGCCAGGCCGTCGAGGTGGCCGACCAGCGCCTGGAAGTGCTCGTTCTGCCCGAGGTCGGGGTAGGCCCGGGTGGCTGCACCGGTCACCGCGTCGCGGTGCCGTACGGCGGCGTCGCGCAGGTCGGCCCGCAGCACGTCCACCCGCTGACGGGTCTCGTCGCCGACGGCCGCCCCGGGCGCCGGACCGTACGGAGCGCCGGTGAACGCGGAGTGCATGACCGCCGCTTGGGTCGCGGCGTCCTGCGGTGCGTCGGCCAGGTACGTGACGTCATTGGGTAGAGGCTCGGCGTCCAGCCGGGCGAACCATCCCCCCTCGGGGCCCGGGTGGAGCGTGGCGATGACGAGGTCGCCCCGCAGCACGTCTCCGGAGTCGACCGGCTGACCGTCCAGCCCGGACAGGCGCATCCGGTAGCCCGGGTCCCCGGCGAGGGTGACGGTGTCGACGTAGCGCTGGGGTGCGGGCGGCTCCTCGGTGATCTGCTCGTCCGGCGGCGGCGCGTCGGTCTGCGGGGTCGGCGGGGTGGTCATGGTCGGTTCCTCCGAAGCGTCTCGCGCCGTCTCGTCACCGGGGGCGGCCTCGTTGGCCGGGGCCGGGTCCGGCTGCTGCGGTGCGGCCGCCGTGTCGGGCTCCGGTGTCTGCTGATCGCCATCCGTCGGCCGGGGGCGGTCCTGCTCGAGGAACGCCGCTCCGCGCCGTGCCTCGTGCATCCCCTCATCCGGGACCGCGTCTGCGGGTTCCCGGGGGTCCGGCGCGCGGTCCGGCTCCGGATCGCTGTCCGCCGCGGCGGCCGGCGGCTCCGGGGTTTCTTCCGGCTCCGGCTCGTCGTCCGTGATGCCGTCCGTATCGGGGGCCGTCGTGGTCGGCTCCGCAGGACCGGCATCGGCAACCGGTTCGTCGGGGCCCGGTTCGGTGGTGTCCTCCGGGGCCTGCCGATCGTCGTCGACGGCCACGGGGACCTGTTCGGCAGGCGCCGTTTCGGCGACCGTCTCCTCTGCGGGGTACTCGGAGAGGGCGGCCAGCTCCGTCTCGAAGGCCTCCACCGTCGCCTGCGAACGGGAGGCCAGCAGGGTCGCGGCCGCCCGCACCTCTCTCAGTGGACCGCGCAGGTCCTCGTCGACCACGGGCTCCAGGGCGTCGCTCCAGACCGCCACCGTGTGGACCTGACGCACCAGGTCGTCCGGCGAGCCCGCCGGGCCGTCGCGCAGGGACTGCACGGCGTCCCGGTACGCCGCCGCCAGCTGCGCGACGGGGTTGGTCGGGGTCCCGGTGCCGTCGGGACGCTGCTGCCGGTCGGCCTCGTAGTAGCGCTGGACCGTGGGCAGGGCGTCCCACCGTGCGAACGCCTCGCCCAGGCGCCCGATGTCCGCCTGCACTTCCTCGTCGGTGTCGTACGGCTCGGCGGGGTCGAGCGGCGGCACGTCCACGTCCAGGAGCACCACGTCGAGTTCCGGCAGTTCAGCGGCGGCCGGTGCCTCAGCCGCCGCTGACATCTCCTGACGGTGCGCCAGGGCCATTGCCTCGCCGGCGGGGAGGCGGTCGGCGTACCCGGCGACGTCGGCGCGCTCGGTCCAGCTGCACACACACCACGCCTCAACCCACTCCTGGGTCGGGCCGCCGAGGGTAACGGCCGTCGCGTGCTGCACCCCGTCAGCGACCGCCGTGGCGTGGAGGCGGAGGCGGTCGAGCATCGGCGCCCATGCGGACATGTAGCTGTCGACGGCGGTGCAGGACGCGACCAGGGTCCCCGCCTGGTCCTCGATCAGGAGCGGCGCCAGGTCACCGGAGGCGGTGCGGCCTCGCCACTCCCGGCGGACTGTGTACGGGGCGCCGGTCTCGGCGGTGATCGTCCACGAGCCGTCAGGGTGGTACTGGATCGCCTCCGACTCCCCGACTTCCGGCAGCAGCCACAGTCCGGCGTCGTAGTGCATGCGGCGGGCGACGTTGAACCCGGCGGCGACGTCCCCGCCAGCGCTGGCCGCATGTTCGGCGACGGCCGCCAGGGCCGTGCTCTCGCCCTCGCCGGAACCGATGCTGATCACGTCCCACCGGCCCGACGGCTCGACACCGTGCCACCAGGCCTGCCACATGATTCCCCGGGCGCCCCTGCCCTGGGCGTCGTGGGAGATGTGGTACTCGCCGACGGTCAGCCCGGGGCCGGTGACGGTGAACTGGTACGAGGACGGTTCCCCGTTGAGGACCCGCGGGCTGACGGTCAGCGCGTCGACGTCGACGGCCTGGGGTGCCGCCCCCTCAGCAGGCTCCGGCGCCGCGTCGCCGTCCGCCGTCCCCCAGCCGGCGAGCCCGAGGATTGCGGCAGTCATGCGGTCGGACTCGGCTGCCGCTTCCGTCGGGGTCGCGCCGCGCCGGGCGACCAGCGCGGCCCGGTCCTGGCGGTCGGCGAACGCCTCATCCGCCGCGCGCTTCTGTGCCGTCGCGTTCCCGCCCGTCGCCTTCACCGCCGCCCGCGCTTCACGCCTGGCGCGGTCGTCACCGGCTTCGCACGCCTCGGTGAGAAGCTGGCTCGTCAGAGCCTGAGCGGGCCACGGGGCGGTCTCTCCGGCATCCAGAGCGGTCGACAGCATCTGCCCGGCAAGCTCCGCGGCGCGGTCGGACCAATTGTTCCAGTGCAGGTCGACCACCTTCGGATCACCCTTGGCCAGGGTGCCCGCCAGGCTCTCAACGTCGCGGTAGCCGAACAGTCCGTCCTCGTCGTCCAGGAGCCGGTGAGACAGGCACCGCGCGCACACGGTGTAGCAGCCAAGCTCATTGCCCTGGTCATCGTCGACGGCGACCGTGTACCGGGCCCCGGACCTCTTGGCGCTGCACTTGCCGACGTACGGCGCCGACGCGTCGCAGTACGCGTCCGGGGTGTCGGCCATGTCGTCCGTGAGCCGGGACACGACGCGTAGCCGTGCGGCCGGAATGGCTTCCTGGGCCGAGTGCCAGACCTTCCACTCGGCGACGTACCGGCGATTGTCCGGGCCCTTGCGGGACCAGTCCTCACCGGTGTGGCCCTGCGCGCCGTCCGGGTCGGTCAGGTGCTCCCAGCCCCACCGGCACGACGCGATGAGGCCGACGCGGCCGAACCGGCGAACCAGGGCCACGCCCTCTTCAAGTTCAACGCGGTCTGCGGTCGTCCCGAACTGCGGGGGCTGCATCGTCAGGTGCCCGTACTGGGCCCACAGGGACTCGAACCGGGTACGGGTCGCGGTGTCCTCGCGGACCCGCGCCAGCACGGCCTCAAGGGGCCGGTCCTCCAGGTTCGCGTTCCACCAGTAGGAGCCGTCAACGTCGTGCCCGGCCTCCCACTGGTCCTCATCAGGGCCGGAGTACGTCACCGGGCGCAGTCGGAACGCATGCCCGGCCGCCGTCGTCAGGACCCAACCCGCCGCCGGTTCGCGCCGGTCGGTGAACGACACGGGGGTGAGCGTCTCGCCCTCGATGAGCGCCGACCGGAGCTGTGCCTCTCGCCCGCCCTCGGTCGTCCCCGACTGGGCGGGCGGTTCATCAGCGGGGACGGCCCCGCTGCCGGTGTCCGTCTTCGTCTCCGCCGGGCTCTCCGTCGGATCGCCGAACAACCCGAGCTGACCGAGCGGTTCCACCTCGCCCGTGCCCTGGGAGGCCACGTCGTCCCCTTCCTGGGTGTCGGTCGGCTGGTCCTGCGCGCCCTGTTCCTCGGGGGCGGCCGGGGCGGGCTCGTCGGCGGTGTCCGTGTTCGCCGCCGCCGGCGCGGCGGCCGCCCGCTCGGTCAGGTAGGCGACATCCGCGTGCAGCCGCTGGGCCAGGACGTCCAGGTGCTGACGCAGCCGGTGCAGCGGCAGGCCGACGTAGTTGTTGAGCATGTCGTCGTCGGTGGCCGCGAACAGCACGGCCGCAGCAGCGTCGGCGGCCTCCATCGCCGCGGCGTTGGCCCGGTAGGCGTCCACGCCCTTGGGGGCGGCGTCGATCGCCCCGATCGCGCTGCTGAGTTCCTGGATCTCGGTCTGCGGTCCGGCGCCGTCCGGCCAGACGCGGGCGGTGACCTCTGTAACCGCGGCGTGCAGTTCGAAGGCCCGCCGGGTCTCCAGTGCGACCTGGTTGCGGCTGCTGTGGCGGCCGAAGACGTCGGCGACGTCCTGCGGTGCCCGCCGCTCGCGGGGTACGACCTGGACCTCGTCCGTGAAGTCCAGGGCGAAGCCGTTGGGGGAGCCCTTGGCCACGTCGCGGGTCGAGAACCCCATGACGCTGCCTCGGCGGTTGTTGCCGAACCGCAGCTCGGTGACCGCCTCGCCCCGCGTGCCGCCGTCGGCGATGAGATCGCCCAGGCGGATCTGCGCCACCGTGCGGGGCTCCGGCCGCAGGTCGTCACGGTGTTCGGCCGGGATGAGCTGCGCCCGCGCGGGCAGCTGCCGGATGTAGACGCTCTCCGGGGCGCCCAGCTGCCTCCCGGACTCGTCGACGATCACGGCGTCGAGCAGCGTGGTGTTCTGGCGGTAGTCGCGGTACCCGGGGTAGACCGTGCCGGTGACGGTGACCTGGGCCGGTACGGGCACCCCCCAGGCCTCCCCGTCCCATTCGACGCTCCTGCCGCTCACGACGATCGTGATCCGGTTGCCGCCCTGGAGTGCCTCGCGGTCGACGTCGTGCGGGTCCTGCGAGGCGGCCGCCGCGGCCGCCGTCTCCGGCGGGGCCGGGTTCTCCGGCTGCTGCTCGGCATCGGCCGGCGGGGCCTGCGGGACGGCGGCGGGCGCGGGTTCGGTGTCCACCTCTTCCACGCTCATCTGCCCCTCTGGAACTCCGGCGGACTCGTCTTCCTCCGCTTCGGATTCGGGTTCGTCCTGTGGTGCCGGGGCCGGGACGCGTTCGGGCCGCGCGAGGCCGAACTCGTCGTACAGGTCGGCCGTCCCGTACGCGTCGCCGGACGGCTCGCCGGTCTCCTCCGCCGGTTCCCCGGTGCTCTCGCCCTCTGGCTCCGCCGCCTGCGCCGGGTCCTCGGTGCTCTCCTCGGGGCTGCTGGTGGGCTCGGCGGCCGCCGTGTCGCCAGCGCCGTCCTCGGGTGCGGGGGCGGGCTCGGTCTCGGGGGTCGGGGCGCCCAGCCCGGCTTCCCGGTTCTGCTGGACGATGATCCGCTGCCGCTCCCGCCACTGTTCGAAGGCCTCGTCGGTGTCGTTGTCCTCCGTGAAGGTGTTGACGAGCACCACGGGCTCGGGGGCGGGGTTCTCCGCGTCGAATGCGGCCAGCTGTGCGGCCGCCGCATCCACGTTGGCCTGGTGGGGTGCCCGCTTCTCCGTGTTCTCCTGGAGGGCCTTCTTGCGGCTGTTCTCGGTGGCGTGCTTCTTCGGGTCGAGCATGGACTCGGTCAGCTCGGGGATCTTGTCCCGCTCGGTGATCGCGCCGACGATCCCGTCGAGCAGCTCGACCCGGCGCCGTGCGTGCTCGATGGCGGGCCCGAAGTTCACCGCTTCCTGCTGGGCCGTCAGCACCGCCACCTCCTTCTCCAGGCCGGGAAGGCGCTCACGGTCCATCAGCTGGTGGTCCTCCGCCTTTTCGAGGGCGGTGGCCAGGCGGCCCAGCATGGTGGCGCCGATGTTGCCCTTGACCAGGTCCTCCACCGAGCACCGCGACTCGCTGTGCCGCAGCTCGGGGAAGCCGACGTACGCGCGGACCTCGCCGCTGCCGTAGGCGACCTCCGGCTGGACGGCGAAGTCGAGGCCGCCGAAGGTGCCCAGCTTCTTCCACGGGCCGATGCCCTCGCGCTGGTGGGCGCGCACGGCCTCGGTGACGACCTGGCGCAGGATCGGGGCGGCCTCGCCGAACTTCTCGAACTCGCGGCCGCCGATACGGATGCGGAAGGCGTCACCGCGGATCGTCTCGGTGATCTTCGGCAGGGCCTTCTCGCGGGCCGCGATGGCCGCCCGGGTACCGGCGAGTTCGCCTTCCTTGGTGCCCAGCAGTTCCATCTGGCGCACCCGGTCGGCGGCCGCGTTGCGGCGGTCGGCCTCCAGACCCTGGAGATGCATCTTGGCTTCCATGAACTGCCGCATGTAGGGGTTGCCGCCGATCTCGGCGGCCATCGTGGCGTAGTCCCAGTCGCTCGCGCCGATCTCTTCGACACTGTCGCCGTCGTCGTCACCGACGCCGGGCGGGCGCTGGATGTCGCGCAGCCCTTCGGCCTTCGAGGTGAGCAGCCCGACCTGCCAGGCGTCCATGCTGCCCTTGGTGGCCAGGAAGTAGATGCTCACCTCCTCGTACTGGTTGCCCGGTCGCAGGGCGCGGGCGTTGCGCTGCATCATCATGGCCGGGGTCCAGTCCTGATCCAGGTGCATCAGGGCGTAGGCCCGGCTCTGCCCGTTGAAGCCGGTGCCGAGGACTTCGCTGGAGCCCATGAGGACCGCGATGCCGCCGTTGTTGGCGGCCCGGGTCATCTCGGCCTTCCGTTCCGGGGTCCGGTGGTCCTGCGCGAACTGGACCATGTCCCGGGGGACGGCGCGGGCGGCGAGCAGATCACGCAGCTCGCCGTAGAGGTTGAAGTCGCCCTTGTTCTGACCGCCGGGGGTGCCGGAGTTGGCGAAGACGAAGAACAGGCCGCCGGGGGTGTCGGAGTCGAGGTGGATGTCGTTCTTATGGGCGTGGTAGCCGGCGGCGATGATGTCGGCGGCCTGGGCGAGCTTGTTGCCCGCGGGCGCGTCGGCGTCCACCAGCCGGGGGTCGAGGGCGACTGCGCGGCCCTCGCCGGAGACGGCCAGCATGTTGTCCTCGTCGCGGCTGACGTCTCCGGCGTGGATTGCCTGCCCCCGCACGACCAGGGATTGGAGCCGGGTCCGCTGGTCGGCGGTCGGCTCCACCAGCACCAGCTGGGGGGCGCCGCCAGCGATCTGGGGCCGTTCGATGCCGACCTCGTCACCGGTCTTGGTGTCGGTGGCCAGCCCCCACATCGTTTTCATCGTCTGCTTGGAGATGAACCGGGAGAACCGTTCCACGATCGTCAGGCCGCTGCCGTCGGGGGCCATCTCGATGCGCTGGACCTTCTGCCCGTAGGTCTCCGCCCACAGATCCGGGCCGTGGACCCCGAACTGGTCCAGCAGCCACGGCGTCGCCAGCTCCAGACAGTCGTACTGCTCGGCGATGGAGTTCTCCATCGGTGTGCCGGTGCCGAGGGTGACGGTGGGGCGGCCCCCGTCGGCCTCGGCGACCTGGTGGTGCCAGTCGACCTTCTGGTAGAGGTCGACCGCGCGGATGCTCGCGCTGCTGCCCCCGGCCTCCTTCGAGCGGAATCCCAGGGCGGTGAAGCGGTGGGCCTCGTCGACCATGACGTAGTCGAACCCCAGGTCGTCCCAGTACACCTCCCCGGGGGTGCGCATCGGGGCGTCGTTGCGCCGGATGCGGGCCTCCACCGTGGCGAGGCGCTGTTCCAGCTTCATGAGGGCGAACGCGTTGTGCGGGATGCCCCGTTCGCGCTCCAGCTGTTCCTTGAGCGATTCCAGCTCGCGGAAGATGAACAATTCCTGGCGCTCAGGGCTCATGCGGATCGACCCGAACGCGCCCTCGGTGAAGATGACCAGGTCGGGGGAGTTGGCGCGCAGCCACTCCAGGACCGGCCGCCGGTTGTCGTCGGCGAGGTCGTCGGAGGTGATGAGGCGGATGTCGGCGTTGGGGTAGAGCAGCTTGGCCTCATCGAGCCACTGCCTGCCCAGGCCCGGCTGGACGACGGCGAACGGCTTGCCGATCTGCCCGGAGGCCTTGAGGGCCTGCGAGCCCATGACCATCGTGGTGGTCTTTCCCAGGCCCATCTCGTGCGCCAGGATCACGCCCCGCTCGAACTGCATCCGCGCGGCGCCGCTCAGCTGCCACGGGTGCGGAGTCCGCTCGGTGGTGAAGCCCTCCAGGGTCGGGGCGAGGCTGTCGTAGCTGCGGACGACATGCCCGTTCATCTGCCGGTTGTAGGCGTCGGTCAGCAGGGTGACCCGCTGGGTGCTCGCGGTGCAGAACTCCTCGAACGCGGAGCGCATCGCCTCCGCCTTGTACCGCATGGCGCGGGTGGCGTCCTCGTCGACGCCGTCGCCGTCGAGCCGGTTGACGACCATCGACGCCCGCCCGAGCAGGGCCTTGGCGATGTGCACCGCCGAGCGCCGCTCGGTGCCCTTCAGCGCGTTGATCGCGTCGGGCACCTTCCCCGCGGCCAGCGACCAGCCGTAGCGCTCGTTGTGGCTGACCTGGAGGGTCGGGTCGCCGAGGTACTCGCGCAGGAAGCCCTGCACCAGCGGCGCGGGAATCCAGTGGGCGCCGAGCTGGGCGGTGAACTGCCCCAGCCGCTTCGGCGGCGGCTGCACCACTTCCAGGGCGGCGACGTTCACCGCGTACTTCGGATCGGTGGTGGCCGCCTCGCGCGCTCGTTCCAGCTTCTCGCGCACCGCCCCCGACAGGTACGCCCCGGCGTGCTCCAGCTTCTTGGTGATTGGGTTGTCGAAGACCTCGGTGCCCAGCCGTGCGCGGGCCTCGTCTGCGGTGGTGCCCAGCAGTGAGGCGATCAGCGGCAGGTCCACGCGGCCGGTGGCGCCCATCACGGCCGTCAGCGCCGTCTTCGGGTCGTCGGTGGGCTCCAGGTCGCCGCGCCGGGCGCCCGGACGTCGGGTCAGGACCTCGGAGTTGACCGCCCGGTCGTTCGCCCGGTCCCAGTGCTCTAGGCCCAGGACGACGGCGGCGTGCGGGTCCTGGCGGAACCAACCCCAGCCGGTGGGGAGCCGGTCCTCGCCGTCGAGTTCGACGCCGGCCGCGCGGGCGGCGGCCGCCGCTTCCTCGCCCGGCAGCGCCAGCCGGGTCTGCCGGGGGCGTGAGAGCGGGCCGTGCTTGGCGGTGTAGGAGGCGTGCAGCCGGGCGAGCTGGTCGCGGACCTCGCGCGCCCGGTCCGGGTCCTGGCCGGTGCGGTCCAGCTCTTGCAGTTCGCCGGCGACGTCACGCAGCGCCAGCAGCGTCCGCAGCTGATTGGTGCCCGAGACGCCGTCCGCCGTGATGACCCGGACCGGGTCCGCGCCGTTGACGTGCTGCCAGATCGCGCCGTTGTCGTCGCTGTAGAGACGGCCGGTGAAGTCGGTGGCGTGCTTGAGCCGGGCGGTCTGGAGGAGCAGGGGCTCCCGGTGGGGCCAGTCCTCGTGATGGACGTAGCCCAGGCCGTCGGCGACCGCCGCGGCGGCGGTGGCCTCCATCCGCTCCCGCAGCAGCCGGGGCGCCTCCCCGGGGTCGCCCTGCACGGTCACCCGCGGCCCGTACGGGCCCATCTCCGCTGTGAGGCGCCCCAGCACGTGCTCGGGGTGCTCGGTGAAGTAGGCGTTCACCCCCACGGTGTGGCCGCCCAGCTCCCGCTCCGGCGCCTCGATCCAGCCCAGGTCGCGCGGTTCCTCGCCCTCAGCGCGGCGCCGGAACACGAGCACGTCGGCGACGACGTCGGTGTCGGCGGTCTCCCCGAAGGTGCCCTTGGGCAGCCGGTAGGCGGCCGCCAAGTCGCCCCAGCGGGACATGTCGCGGCGAGCGGCGGCATCCTCGCCGTCCAGCGTCCACCGCGAGGTGATCACCGTCATGTAGGCGCCCGGCCGCAGCAGCGCGAGCTGCTTGATGATGAACCCGTTGTGCAGGGAGTGGCCGCCCGCCCGGTAGCGCCGCTCCCCGAACGGGGCCTGCGCGAAGGGGACGTTGCCGATCACCGCGTCGAAGGTGCCGAGGGGCACGTCGGTGTCGGTGAACGACTCCGCCAGTACGTTGGCGTGCGGGTAGATCCGCCCGGCAATCGCCGCGGTGGTCGGGTCCAGCTCAACACCGGTCAGCCGCGCGGCCGCCGGGGCGACCCCGAAGAACGCGCCGGAGCCGCACCCGGCCTCCAGTACCTCCCCGCCGTCGAAGCCGTACGCGGCCAGGCCCTGCCACATCGACTCGGCGACGGACTGCGGGGTGTAGTGGGCCGACAGCACGGCCCGGGATGCCGCCCGCCACTCGAAGGGGTCCAGCAGGTCCCGCAGTTCCCCGCGCACCCGGGAGTACGACTCCCAGGTGGCGTGATCCGTCTCGAAGCCGCCCTCACGGTCCCCGCCGGGCCCGTAGATCGGCTCGTCGGGGTCCGGCTCGTCGAGGAACACGGTCGGCACCGAGCCCCACCCCGACCAGCGGGCCAGGGTCCGCGCCTCACCGACGGTGGTGCCGCGGTTCTCGCGCTCCAGCGTCCGCAGCACCTTGATCGCTGCGAGGTTCGCCTCAGCCCGGGCCATCGGGCCGCGCGGCAGGTCCGCCGGGTCAGGACGGAACCGCCGGATCGCTACAGGTTCTCCAGCTCCCTGCGGATCGCCGCCAGCTCCACCGCTTCCGGACTCAGCGGCGCCGCCTGGTCCTCCGCGTCCTCCGGCGGCGGCAGCATCTCGCGCAGGACCTGCTCCCGCGCCGTCGCCGAGATCTGCGCCATCTGCCCGACCCGGGCCTGGTACTCCGTCTCCGGCTCCAGGCTCTCCTCCAGGTCCTCCTCCGCCACGGCGATTGCCTCGCTCATCTGCGTTCCCAGCGTCCGGAAGAACCGCTCCGGGTCCTCCATCGCCGCCAGCTCCCGAGGCCGGAACTCCTCCCAGTGCCGCCGCAGCAGCGTCACGTACTGGCTGTTCGCCGCCATCGCTCTCGCCTCCCTCTCGTTCGTCGACGGTACCGGCCAGCGCCGCCATCTGCGCCGCCAGCCGTCCCTGATCCACACCGCGCCGCTCCACGTCGCCGCCGGCGGCACGTACCTGCTCGATCACCGCGTTGATGCCGATGAGCGCGGCGCCCATCGCCGGGATGCGCCGCTTGGCCGCCTCCCGCTCCCGCTTGGGCAGCTGCTCGTTGAGGGACTGCTCGCGCAGGTCCTCCGTTGTCCGCTCCGCGATCCGCGCCAGCTCCCCGAGCAGGCCCTCCTCGAAGTAGAAGGGGTAGGCCCGCATCACCTGGTTCGTGAGCGGGTTGATCACCTTCGTCTGCGTCGGCTTCTCGTACGGGGTGAGCAGGTCGAGCACCCGGTCGTACTCGCGGGACAGCTCCGAGGGCCTGCGACGCAGCCACGACACCAGCGGATCGTAGGAACTGCTCGGCAGGTCCACCTCCCGGGTGTTGCCCCAGGTGCGCCGCGGCAGCGTCTCCGGGTCCTGGTCGTAGCGCCGCACCAGCGCGGCCATCGCCGCAGGCCCGGAGTCGAAGTCCCCGACGCTGCTGCGCTCGTCCCAACCGGCCAGCGCCCGGAACTTCTTCCCGTGGCGCTCCACGTAGCCATAGGCGCAGGAACGCTCCGAGCCGTCGATCAGCACCTGCCGCTTGCCGCCGATGCTGTCGCCCATGACCGCGCGGGCGGCGTCCGGGTTCTGCTCCAGACCCCGCCGGTCCCACTCGTCGTCCACGACCCGCAGTCGCGCCGCGCGGGCGTCCTTGACCGCCTCGCTGTAGGAGTAGGCGGACTGCTCGTTGCGGGCCGCCAGGTGCGAGCCCAGGTCGGCGCTCTCGGCGATCAGTTCTTCCAGCGTCATCTCGCCGACCGGCGTCCGCTCGCCGTAGGACCGCGCCCGCCGGGCAACCCGTTCGTCCTGGAGGCTCTTGCGGTAGGCGGTGACCTGCTCGTTCAGCTCGGTGCCGCCGGGCAGGCGGGTCCACGAGGGGCCGATCCGCTCGAAGGCGCTCTCCAGCGCCTCATCGTCCAGGTCGGCGGCCGCCGGGCCCGCCATGAGGGCCCGGGCGATGCGGCCGTTCTGTTCGACGGTCACCTCGTTGCGGCGCCGCTCCAGCGTCCGGTAGCTCTCGTCGGCCGAGTGGAACGGCGTCTTGTGGATCGTCTCCTTCCACCACTCGCTCTCGGCGGCCAGCTCCTCGTCGTCCAGCTCGGTGACCGGCGCCGCCGTCGCCACCCGGTCCAGCAGCCGCCCGCCGCGCTCCCGGCGCAGGCGCTGGTACCGGACCTCTGCCGCATCGGCGCCGCTGGTCCACCGCCGCGACCGCTCCGTATCGGCGACGTCCTCCGCCGCCACCAGGTCCTCGTACGAGAGACCGGTCAAGTCCTCCGGCTCTGGCTCCGGCTCCGGCGCGGGCTCCGGCGTGGTGACGGGCGGGGCGGCCGCCGGCGGGGCCTGCTGCGCCGGGACGGCGGCCGGTGTTGGCGAGGTGGGCAGATCCTCCAGCGTCTGGCCAGGCCCCAGCACCACGAGGTTGCGGTCCTGCCGGGCGAACGCCTTCAGTACCGCGGCGAGGTTGCGGTCACGGGTTTCCGGCTTCCACGGTCTGCCTGTCGCCCACGCCTGCCGCTGCCCCGACCAGTACAGGTTCCCGGCCTTCGCGGCCCGCCGGTCGTCCTCGTCGTTCTTTTCGGTGCCGAACACCGCGGCGACGCCGTCTTCCTCCCACCGCACCCACACCCGGTCACGGGCGCCCGGGTCGGCCACGGCCCGGTGATGACGGGCGGCCAGCTCCGCGAACGTCGTCAGCCGCCCGTCTCCGATCCCGTCGGCGACCAGCCGCGTGTCACCGACCCGGCCCGCGATGGCACTGCCGTACCCGCTGGCACGGCGCGCGGAGGCGATCTCGGCGCCGTCCGGGCCGTACACGGTGACCGCGCCGCCCTTGATCAGGGCGTGATAGCCCGTCACCGCCGCTACCGGCTCCGCCCCTTCGGGAAGCGGCAGCGGGCCAGGTGAGGCGGGCGGAACTGTCTCGGGCGCGGTGCCCGCTTCCGTGTCCGCCGTCGCGACTTCATCCCCCATGCGCTTCTCCCCGTGCCACGAACTCCCGTGGCACGTCAGCAAGCACACGCCACGTTCTCCCCACCGGACCCTACCGACCAAGGTCAAAAACCTCGATCCAGATACGCCGGGGCCAGTTCGGTGAATGCGGGCGTTTCCGAACACCGTCTTTGGCCGCGCCTTGGCCGGATTCGCCGTTCTTTGTCAGTGGGGGTGGGTATCGTTTTTCGAGCAAGGCCACGCACAGGCCCAAGCCAGCCTCAGCCCATGACTGGGAGCGATCTGAGGCGAAGGTGCCAGGACCACACGGTCCCAGCGCATCAGTGCGACGAGAGCACCACCGGTCCGTCCCGACGGATCTTCCGTATGCCCGCGCAGCTCACCACGTTCTTGCTCGCGTGCATCGGGTCATGGGTAACCGCTGCACGCCGACGAGGAGAACTCGTGGTCAAGAAGCACGGGAAGAAGCAGCGCGCCAAGAAGAAGGCGCAGCGCACCGGAGCCGCGTACAGCTCCGCGGCCGCCGGCACCACCCACACGCACACCCCGCTCCCCGACCTCAGCGCCCTGCCCCTCGTGCCGCACGGCAGCTGGAGGGTCCTGGATCTCGACCTCGCCGCCCGGCTGGTCGCCGCCTGCCGGGCCGGGTGCCAGCCGTGCCAGCAGACGCTGATCCCGAAGGTCGTGAAGGAGAAGCGGGCGACGCTCGCCGCGCTCGCCGGAGCCGTCTACGGCGCGGTCCCCACCGTCGGGTTCGCCGCCTCCGACACGACCCGGCAATGGGCCCCCCTGGCCCGGACGGCCATGCAGGCCGGAAGCGGTGACGAGGCGTTCGCCGCCGTCGAAGCAATGGACGAGGCCGCCGCGGCCGCGCTCCTGGACGACGCACTCGACCACTGGGCGATGGGGGACGGCCCCGTCCTCGCGGAAGCCGTCCGGAAGGTCGCCGAGGGCGCCTCACGGCGCGGGACCACCGACCCGATGGACGCCTTCCGAGCGGCCGGGATCGACGTCTTCACCCTGGACGACCTGGACCTGGGCGACGTCGACGCCTACCACCTCGCGGAGAACTACGGGGTGTTCGTCGGGCAGACGACGACCCCCGACGGGCAGCCCCTGCCGATGCTCACCCTCTACCCGGAGAGCGAGGGCGCCGGGATCGAGGACCTGGAGGCCCGCACCGACTGGGACCACTGGGGACTGCACGGCATGCCGGACGTGAACCCCTCCTGGCGACTGCGCGCCACCATCGCCGACCGCTCCCTGAGCGGACTGGTCCACGTCGACGACGACGGCCAGGACGACATCGAGCTGTGGCGGGCGGCGCAGACCGTGAGCCTGCCCGCGGACTGGTGGACGCTGCTCGACCGGGCCCAACACGTCCTGGTGGTCGGCCCTGTCAAGGAAGCCGACCACCAGGCACTCCAGGCCGCCGGCGACGCGGGCGAACTGCTCGCCGTCATCGCACGAGTGAGCTTCCACTGATGGCCCGCCGTGAGCGCCGCCCCCGCCAGCACCTGCCCGGGATCGCCGACCTCCGCATCGCGGCCGACGAGGCCACCACTGCCCTGGTCGTCGAAGCCCTGCGCCGGGAGTTCAACATCACCGAACCCGAGCCGTACGACAGCGGATACAGCTACCTCCGGCTCGACACCGGCAACACCGCGGCCGACCCGGACGACGACTGACCCGCCTCATCTCCGGTCGGAAAACAGGAACTTGCCCAGGCCAGGGACACGCAGCCCCGGTGCCGTCCGGCGCGCACGCACCCGCACCACGGGAGCGCTGACCGCGCCGGGCGGTGCCGGGGGAGCGGGGGCCTGGGGGGCGGCGAAGCCCCCCAGCGGCCACCGGCCCCGGCCCCGGGCGCATCGAGGAGACCCGCAGATGTACCAGGAAACGAAACCCGTAGAACAGCCCGAAGCCAGCGCCGACGGTGTGGTCTGGCTCCGGCCCGAGTACCAGGGCCGCCAGGGCGAGCTGGTCACCCTGGCCGCCGGCGCCCGGCTCGTCGGCGTCAGCGCGTCCGCCGTCTCGAACTGGCAGAACCGGTACCCGAAGGAGTTCCCGCCGCTCGTGCTGCTCACCGGCCCGCCGCACAAGCGGACCAAGTGGGCCGTCGCCGTCGAGCTGGTCGCCTTCGCCCGCGACCAGCGCAACAAGGAGCGCGACCGGTCAGGCCCCAGAAGCCCGCAGCGCCCGGGCGCCGAGATCGCGGCCGAACAGGCCGAGCACTACGAGGAGATGGTGCGCACGCTCACCGAACGGGAGCAGCGTCAGGGGAAGGCGCTGGCCCGCACCCGGGCCGCGAAGCGCACGGCAGAACAGAAGCTCACCCGGGCCCGTACCCGGCTCGCCGCCGAGATCGACGCCGTCGCCCGGCTCGGCACCCAGAAAGACCACCGCACGATGACCACCACGAAGGAGCACCGACCGTGACGGACACCATGCAGGGCACGACGACCGAGACCGCCGCGACCGAGACCACTCCGGTGGTCCCGCAGCAGGAACCGCCCCTTCCCGAGGCGTTGGGCGCCCGGCGCATCGCGGGCCTACTCGCCGACCACACCGGCGAGCCGGTCACCGCCGCCGACGTCGACGCGCTGGTCGACCAGAACCACATGGTCCAGTGCGACTCGTACAAGGGCTGGCCGATGTACTCCACGGCGGCCGCGCTCGCCCTTGATGTCGACCTGGTGCGGCCGGTCGTCGCCGACCGGTTGGCGTGGGAGGCGGCGAGCCTGCCCCGGGACGCGGCGGCCGACCGGATTGGCTGGCACTGGAGCGATCTGGTGCGGATGGGGGAGGAGGGCCGCATCACCACCGGCCGTGGCGGCCGGTACCTGATCGCCGACCTTGACACGATGGCCGCCGAGGCCGACGGCGAGCAGTACGTCACCGCGCAGGCCGCCGCCACGGACGTGCTGGAGATCCGGGCGAGCGACTGGAAGTACGTCGAGGCCGCCGGGTGGGTCCGCCCGGCGGACGCCTACGAGAAGGAGGTCGGCCGCTACCGCACGGTCACCGTCTCGCTCTACCGGCTCGGTGACGTCCGCGCCCTGCTGGAGCTGCCCGGCGTCGACTGGGAGGCGGTCCGCGGCCTGCCGAAGGGGGCGCCGTCCCCGCTGCGCGAGTACGCCCGGCTCGCCCCGACCCGGGCCGCCGCCGTCCGCGGCTTCGCGCAGGGCCTCGCCGACCGGCACGGCGTGACCGTCTGGGCCTGGCACTCGCCGTACACCGACCGTTGGGAGCTGGACTGGGAGCGGATCGAGGACCTGCCCGCCGAGGCCACGGTGCGGCGGGAGTTGGCCGAGGACCCCGAGGCGGGCGCGTACGCGGGTGAGATCGAGCTGTGCCCGGCGTGGGGCGAGATCACCCGGGAGGCGCGGGATCTGCTGGAGCCGGGCCGGGCGGTCGTGCTCGACACCGAGACCACCGACCTGTCCGGCTACACCGTCGAGATCGCCGTGATCGACGCGGCCACCGGCAAGAAGCTGATGGACACCCTGGTCAACCCCGGCGACGCCGAGATCAGCGACGGGGCCCGCTGGGTGCACGGCATCACGGACGAGATGGTTGCCGACAAGCGGCCGTTCGAGAAGGTGCTCCCCCGGCTCCGCAAGGTCACCAAGGGACGCGTCGTTCTGGCGTACAACGCCGAGTTCGACAGGTCCGTCGTGCTCCGCGACGTCGCGCGGGCCGGGAAGAAGCCGATGCACCTGGAGCCCTGGGACAGCTGGTACTGCCTGATGAACGCGTACGCCGACTGGCTCGGCTCCCGCCGGTGGCTCCGGCTCGGCGGCAGCCACCGCGCCGCCGGCGACTGCGAGTCCGCCCGGCAGGTCCTGATCGAGATCTCGAAGGGACGCGGCACCGCGTTCACGCCGACCCCGCCCGCGCCGGGGGACCCGGTCAGCGGCCCGCCCGCCGGTACGGTCCTCGCGGTCGCCGTCGTACCGCACGCCTGATCTCCACACGTCCGCCTGAACTGCGGACGCTTCACCTCAAATAACAGACTGCCGGAGTCACAGACTCCGGCAGTCTGCGTTTTGGGCGGACAGGCGCCCCCGGCGGGCGAACGCCCGGACGGGCGGTGGCGTCGGCGGTTGCGCTACGAGAAGACGCCCGACGACTGCCAGACTGCCGAAGTCACAGACTCCGGAGATGCCGGAGTCACAGAGTCACGGACCGAGAAAGGAGAGGCCCATGCCGCAGCGCAGGAACAAGCGTGTCGCCGCCGGCAGCAACAAGGGCGGCGTCGGCAAGACCGGCTGGGTGGAGATGGTCGCGGGCGCGCTCGCCGAGATGGACCGCAGGGTCCTGGTGGTCGACGTCGACCCGCAGGCGAACCTCTCGCGCAGGATGGGGCGCCCTTACCGCAAGGAAGCACCGATCGTCACGGTCTCCGAGGTCGTGAAGGCGAACGAGTCCGGGTGCGCCGCCGACGCGATCATCCCGTGCGGGTGGGGCGGCATCTACGCCGAACGCATCGACCTCATCCCCAGCCGGTTCGACCTGGACAACCGGATCTCCGAGGCCGCCGTGATGGGCGCGCGCCAGCGCCTGGCCCGCGCCCTTGAGGGCGTCGACGACGACTACGACTTCACGCTGTTCGACTGCCAGCCCTCCCTCGGGCACCTCACCCAGCTCGCCCTGGCGGCCGCCGACTACGGCGTCGCCCTGGTCGAGCCGGAGTACGACGGCGTGGACGGCGCGGTCCGCTTCCGGGACTTCATCCACGATGAGATCAACCGCATGGAGATGGGCAACCTGGACCTCCGGTTCGCGGCCGCCATTCCCTCGCTCGTCGACGGCCGCCTCGCCGCGCACACCCATCACCTCGGAACGCTGCCGGGCATCTTCGGCGAGGAGATGGTCTGGGAGCCGATCCCGCTGCGGTCCGTCGTGAAGGACGCCGCCGACGAGGCCCAGCCGCTCTCTGCCCAGGGCAGCCGCGCAACCGAGATGCGCGAGGTCTACAAGGCCTCCGCAGAACGCATGATCAAGGAGTTCGTGTGACACCGCCGAGGACCCGGTCCGTGGTCTCCCCCGACTCCGGCATAGGGGCAGGGCGCAAGCCGCTGACGCCCTCCGTCGAGCCCATCCTCGGTGAGGGTGAGCAGGGTGCAGAGTCCCGGACCACCGGGTCGCCGGAGCCGCACCGCTCCGGCGACCCGAAGTGGGCGACGCTGGAGCGCAAGGAGGCCCGACTGCGGTCCGACCAGCTCACCGACCTTGCCGATCTCCGGCGCCACCTGGGAGCCCACCGCCGGGACCGCTCGGAGATCATCACCGACAACACCCTGATCCGTGTTGCCGTCGACCTGCTGTTGCAGGGGCACGCCCACCGGCTCCACGGCGACACGGAGGAGGCCCTGTTGGCCTCCGTCCTGCCGCGGCGCCGGGCCGTCGCCGCAGTGGAGGAACCCGCCCCGGAGAAGGCCGAAGAGGCCAGCACGAGGAGGGCCCGGCGGACCGGCGGGGGAAAGGTCGAGCGGAGCCAGACTCCGTAAGTCCGGCACTCCCGGAGTCTGTGATTCGGCCAACGGGCGCGGTTCTCGCCAACCGCGCCCGTTCCGTTGTCTCGACACAACGGAACCCCGCTAGGATGCCGCCGTTCGTTGTTCCGGCACAACGGAAGGAATCCGGGTGGACAACGTCGACATGATGGCCGAACAGATCGCCGATCTGATCCGGCAGGCGAACGCCGAGGAGACGGCTCCGACCGAGCGCGTGCAGCTGCTCGCGCAGGCGGTCGGCCTCGCGGTCGACCCGCTGCACCAGCTCGAACTGGTGATGCTCGTCGCCGACACGGCGGGCCGGGCCGCGCACGACGCCGCCGGCCGCGCCCTGCGGGGCGAGGGTCGACCGGAGGGCAAGGCCGCGACCTGGACGGACATCGGCGGCGCGGCGAGCCTGTCGAAGGACACCGCCTTCCGGCAGTTCCACGGCGGCGACGCACTGTCGTGGTCCCCGGCGGCCCGCGGTGTCCGCCAGGCCGTACGGCGACCCGCCGCCGGGGAGGCCCGCTGATGCCCGTCGACCGGAGCCTCACCGGGGCCGAGCTGCTGCGCGCGGCCGCCGCCGAGGTCTGCTCGTGGGAGGAGGAGATCTCCGAGGCCCGCGGCCGCCAGGTGCGGTGGGTGGCGGGCGAGTACGGCCGGGCCCTCGCCCGCGCCGACCACCCGCTCGACAGCGAGGCCGAAGCCCGCACCCTGTTCCGCCGGGCCGCCGTCGACACCTACCTGGACCTCGCCGCCCGCGGCGAGCTGCGGGCCCGCGCGGTCGACAAGAAGCGGGCCAGCACCGACAACTCGCGGCAGACCCGCATCGAGGTCCTGGCGCTGCTCGCGAAGGCGGCCGGGGTGTACGCCGACCTGCCGCCGCAGCCCGACCCCGCCCGCAAGCAGCCCGTGCCCAAGCGGGCCCGCTCCCTGCTGCGGACCTCCCTGGAAGAGATCGCCGACCGGGGCGAGGCCCTGCCCGGGCAGATCCGGATGCTCGCCCTCGGTGCGACGGCCGTCGACACCGGCGCCCGCTCCGGCGAACTGTGCGCGTGCCGGATCGAGGACCTCGCCCCCTCGCTCGACAAGGTCCGGATCGTGCGCAGGCCGCAGGGATGGAGCGCGTCGGAGGCCTACGTCGAGCTGATCGACCTGTCCGGGCTCTCCCGGACCGCGCTGCGCCGGTGGCTCGTCGAACGGCACGCACTGCTGGAACGGGTCCGGGGCACCACCACGGCGCTGTGGGTGGGACTGCGCGCCAACCACCGCGGCGAGTACACGGTGCCGCCCGGCACGCCGCTGGAGCCGCGCGGGCTGTACCGGGCCTGGACCCGGGCCGTCGACCAGACCAACGCGCAGATGGCCGGCGAGCCCTCGTGGGTGCCGCTGCCCACCCGCATGGAACAGCTGCGCCGCGGGGTCAGCCCGAAAGCCTCCCCCGCTCCCCTCCAGCCGGACGCCGAACAGGCCGTCGTCCTCCTGGACGACGTCGCCGCGTGCGGACGGGCCCTCGCCAAGTCGCGCCGCTCCGGCGAAGCGGACACCGACGACGAACTCGAAGCGCGCCTCGCCTGCCGCAAGGCCGTACGGGCGGCGTGGGCCGAGGGGATCGAGCACGCGATGCAGCTCTCCGCGCTCGCCGAGGCGGGCCTGACCGAGAACGCCGACCTGGCGGCCGCCGGATGGGAGCCCGCGCTGCTCACCGCGATCGAGCGGGCGGTGGGCTGGGGGCGCCCCTCGAAGTCCAAGGCGCTCTAGCTGCGCCTGCCCGTCCCGAGTCCCGGAGTCTGTGACTCCGGGACTCCCGTATTTCCGTCCCGGCGTCAGGGGCAGGTACGCGAGCGCGCGCCGGGGCCGCGGACGTGGAGAAGCCCCCGGCGGCGCTCGGTGCAGGAGCAGCCGCCGGGGGCTTCGTGCGTCGCCCGGGCCCACGGGGGGAGGCGCCGGGAGACGGCTCAGGGGGCCGCGGCCGCCGACTCGTCGACGGGCACGGCAGCTTCGAGCCGGTCCAGCCGCTCGTACAGCGCGCGGATCAGCCGGGCCCGGTTGTGCACCCGGTTCAGGCTCGTGCACGGCTGCGACAGGCGGCCGTCGGCCTCTTGCAGGATCACCTCAGCGAACAGGCGGCGGCCGTCGTCCTCGGGCAGCCGGTCCGCGTAGAGGCGCACCGTGTCGGCGACCACCCGCGCCGCGCCGGCGAGCAGGTGGCCGATCGCGGCGACGTCGGCGGCCGGGACGTCCAGCGGGGAGGACCACGCCAGCGCCGTGCGCACCACCTGCTCGTGCACCGTGCGGTCGGGCGGCAGTTCCGCCGTGAGGCGTCCCTCCGGGTCGTGCAGGATGTCGTAGGTGCTGGTCATGAGGTGGCCGCCTCCTGCTGCTCGCGGGCCAGGGCTCGCAGATGGTGGGTGAGTCGATCGGGGCGGATCAGCGGCGGAGCGCTCTCGCGCGGCGGGCTGATCCAGTGCGCCACCGGGCTGCCGTGGTGGCCGGCGGGCATCAAGAGCTGGAAGCCGTCGCCGAGGACGCGCACGCCGGGCAGACCGGCCGCCGCCCCGCCGCTGCCCGGCGGCACCAGGACGTACAGCTGGTCGCGCAGGTGGTCGGCGAGCACCGGATAGCCCCGGCGCGGGCCCACCCGCATGGCGACCAGCGCGTCCAGGCCGCGCGATATCGGGGAGATGGCCACCGCGTCCCAGGTCCGGCCGCACGCCACCCAGCGGGTGCGGTCGTCCCCGCGCACCCACTGCGCACGGAGCCGTTCGGACGGCTGTGCGAGCCGGTGCCACGTTGGGCTGGAGGTCTTGGCGGACTGGGCCATATCAGGACCGTAGGGGCGGTATACACGAGGTGACCCACGCGAAGTGCGTGGGTCATCGACTCCTTCTCGGAGCACCCTATGGACCGCATCCAGTTCGGCCGCCGCGTCGCCCACTGGCGAGGACGGCGCCGCCTGTCCCAGCAGGAGTTCGCCAACCTGATGCAGCGCTCCCTGCGCTGGGTCGAGGACCTGGAGGGCGGCCGCCGCCAGGCCGACCCGAACCTGTCGGTCGTCACCGAGATCGCCTCCCGGCTCAACGTCACGGTGGACCGGCTGCTGTACGACCCGGTCGTGCTGTGCCCGGCCGACTCCGAGATCGACGCGGTGCGCGCCGTTCTCCAGCGCCACGACATCATCACCGGCCGCACCGACGCCGCCGACGTCGAACCGGTCCCCGTCGCCTCCCTGCGCAACGCACTGGTCTACGCCCGCACCGGCTTCCAGGCCGGTCACTTCGCCCGGCTCGGCACGCAGATCCCCGCGCTCCTGGTCGACGCGACCCGGGCCGCCGAACGCCACCGCGGCGAGGACCAGCAGGAGGCGTTCCGTCTGCTGTCGCTGTCCCTGGAGCTGACCGAGGCGGCCGCCATCAAGTGGGGCGACACCGAACTGGCCGTCGTGGCCGGGCACCGCGCGGTCGCGGCCGCCGAACGCTCCGAGGACCCCGTCATCATGGCCAGCGCCGCCCGCCACCTCGCGGACGCGATGACCAGCCACGGCCAGGCCGAAGCGGCGGTGGCGTTCGCCACCGCCGCCGCCGAACGCCTGCGCCCGGAGCTGCTGCGCCGCGGACCGCTCGGGCTGAGCGTGCTCGGGATGCTGTTCCTCAAGGCGGCCCTCGCCCAGGCCGCCGTCGCCGAGGCCGACGACCGCAGCCCCGACGCCGCGGCCCGGGTGGTGCCCGTCTTCCTGGACGAAGCCGACGAGTACGCCGCCCAGCTCGGGGCGGACGGCAACGAGCTGTGGACGTCGTTCGGGGCGACGAACTGCGGGCTGTACCGGGTCGCCGCCCACGTCCAGCTCTGCGCCGGCGCGGACGCCGTGGCCGTCGCCAAGGACATCCCCGCCGCCGGGCTGGAGGCCCTGCCCCGCGAGCGGCGCGCGCACCTGCTGGCCGACCGGGCCCGGGGCGAGACACAGGCCGGGATGCGCGAGGAGGCCGTCGCCACGCTGCTGGAGGCGGAGGCACTCGCCCCCGAGGAGGTCGTGTGCCGCCCCCGCACCAAGGCCCTCGTCGAGGACCTGCGGCTGTTGGGCGCGGGCAGCGCCGAGGGACGCTTGCGCAGCCTCGCGGAGCGCTGTGGACTTCCCCGGTGACCATGAAACGCACCCTGTACGTCATCGCCTGCGCCGCGCCTCCCGCCCGCCGCCTGTCCGTACCGATCAAGGCCGCCCAGCAGGCCGGATGGGACGTCTGCCTGATCCTCACCCCGTCCGCCCACCGGTGGCTCACCGAGGACGCCGAGGGCGAGATCGAGGCCCTGGAGCGGCTGACCGGCCACCCCGTCCGTCACCAGTACAAGCTGCCCAGCCAGCCCGACGTGCTGCCGCCGCCGGACGCGATGCTCGTCGCCCCGCTCACCAACAACACCCTGGCGAAGTGGGCGACGGCCGTCTCCGACACCCTCGCGCTCGGGCTGATCACCGAGGGCATCGCGCTCGTGCCGATCGTCGCCCTGCCGCACTTCAACGACGCCCAGGCCGCGCACCCGGCCGTCGCCCGGCACGTCGAGTTCCTGCGCGAGGCGGGCGTCACCGTGCTGCTCGGTGAGGGCGCCTTCACCCCGCACAAGCCCAAGCACGGCGACCTGGACGCCTATCCGTGGCAGGCCGCGATCGACGCCCTTCCGGCCTGACCAGCGCGAACACACCCGGACTCCGTGAGTACCGGACTCCCGGAATGCCGAAGTGTGGCAGTCCCAGAGTCTGTGACTCCGGCACTGCCGCACTCCCGGCCCGCCCCGCCGTCAGTCGAGGTCGTAGTCGTCCTCGGGCGGGTGCGGGCTGACGTGCCCGCAGTAGTGGCAGACCGCCCCGTCCGCGCGGTCGACAGTGGAACCGCAGCAGCGGGGGCACTCCCCCCGTTCCAGCACCGGCCCCGTGCCGCGCACGCATCCGGGGCACGTGTGGCCGGCGGCGTCGTCGCGGACCCAGCCCGCCGCCTCCAACGCGGTCTCGATCGGCCGTTCTTCGGGGAGGTCGTCGGGTTCGAGGTAGATGGCCAGGCAGTACAGCCGGTCACAGGTTGCAGCGTCGCGGATCATCGGGCCCCTTCGGTCGGTCGAGCGCGGCCGGGCTGTCCGGCCCTGCGCGCCGCTGTGCCCGGGCGGCGGCCCGGGCACAGCAGCACACGGGGCCGTCAGACGGCGGCGATCAGCAGGGCCGCGACGAACAGCCACAGGATGTGCCAGCTCTGATCGAGCGCATAGGCCCCGGTCCCGAGCGTGGGCGCGTACTCGCCCTTCGCGGTCACCGGGTGCCCGGCGTGGGCGGGCGTGCCCAGCGAGTAGAACTCCGCCCTGCCGCACCGGTCGGCGAGCCCCTTGAGCGTGGTGCGCCGGTCGGCCCAGTAGTGCGTGGCCGCGTCGATCCCGAGGCCGAGGACCAGGCCCAGGGCGGTGACCGGCAGGTGCAGCACGAAGACGGCCGGGACCAGGGCCAGGCCCTTGGTGATGGTCAGGCCCAGGACGTGGCGGCCGCAGGCGAGGCGACCGGTCCAGCCGGGCAGGCCCTTGGTAGCGGCCTGGCAGCTGGACTGCACCCAGTGGTCGCCGACGCTGTGCGCGACGTACAGCGTGACGAAGACGGCGGCGAAGACGGCGGCGGTGTCGAGCTGGTTCATGATGGGGGTTCTCCTGTCCCTGATGGATGGGTGAGCCCCGGGGGACGGGCCGCTCTTGCTGGCCGGCGGACCGGCCCGCCCTCCCGGGTGCGCGGCGGCTACTGGCCGCCGCGGTCGTCGTGCGCGGCCTCGCCGCCGCGCTGCGGGCCGCCACCGACGGCCCACTGCTCGAAGGTGCCCGGGTTGGCGTTGCGCAGGACGTCACGGCGGTACTGCGCCGTGCTGCGGGCCACGTCCATCGCCAGTGCCAGGTCGCCGACGCTGCCGCCGTTGGCGGCGTGGGCGCGGATCAGGGCGTCGCGGATGCCCTCCAGGCGCGGCAGGAGCCGGTGGTCCACGTCGTTGATCATCGTGTGCCAGCTGTTCGGCGAGACGGTCTGTTCGGCCGGGTCGGTGCTCCGCAGCGTGGCCAGGGCCCACAGCGCGCTGTGGAACCAGTCGGCCAGCATGCCGACGTCCATGCCGAGCTTCTGCGACTGCTCGGGGGTCAGGCTGATGACGATGTCACCGCCGCCGAGCCGGGATTCCTTGGACGGGACGAAGGCGATCGGGTCCTTGGCGTTCATCGGGTGCGTGCTCCCTCGGTGTCGTGCGATGGGTGGGTGTGGTTGGCGGGCGGGCGGTCACTGCCAGCCGGGCAGCGCCGGGTGGTCGGTGGGGACGGGGGCCGGGGCGTCGGGGTCGAACACGGGCGTGCCGCCCATGTGGACCACGGCGCGCTGCTGGCCCAGCAGGGCGTTGAAGCGGTTGAGCAGGTGACGCGCCACCTGGGCGATCTCCGGGTTGCCGCCGTACGTCTGGATGTCCCAGATCGCGTGCTCCAGCGACAGGAAGTCCGCCTTCTGGATCGGGATGCGCACCTTCTCCGGGTCGGACTCGGTGACCGAGGCGGCCCCGGCGCTGCGGTACAGGTTGCCGATCACGTCCTGGTGGTGGCTGCGGTAGCCGATGTCCGGGCGCCGGGCGGCCACGCGGTCGGCGGCGTGCAGCATGACCCGCTCGTACGCCGCCAGTTCGGCGAGGCTCATCGGGACGTACTCCACGCGCGGGAAGGGGGCGGGGGCCGGGCGGGCGGCGCTCTTGGCGCGGGACTTGCCGAACAGCATGGTGCTCTCCCTCACTGGCCGGGGCGGGGTCAGACCGTCTGCATGTAGCGGGCGGCGGCGTCCACGAACTCGTCGTGCGCGGTCAGGGCCGCGACGCGGGCCTCGTTGAGGGTGTCGGCGTCGGTGTCCTGGTGGCGCATGCCGAACGTGGTGTCGACCATGCGGTCCGCGGCGGCGCGCACGGCCGGGTCGGTGATGAGGATGCGCAGCCCGACCAGGGGCGCGGTCACCGCGGCGCGGGTGTCGTGCGAGCGGACGCGCAGTTCCTCGTAGCGGTCGAGGTCGCCCTTGAACTTCGCGTCGCCGCGGCGCCACATCATGCTGCGGTGGGCGCTGATGGCCTCCGCGAGCGCGGTGACGGCGGTCAGGTGCTCCTTGCGCAGTTCGCGCCGGCGGGCCCCTGCCTCGCCGCGCTCAGTGGCCCGCTGCTGGAAGTGGCCGGTGACCACGGAGCCGAGCAGGGTGCCGAGGACGGCGATCACGGCGGTTAAGAGAGCGACAGTCACGGTTTCTCCTCCGGTCTGCTGTACGGGACTTCGTACACCTAGAAATGTACGGACTTCCGTACACCCCCACAAGAAGGCGCCTCAAGATTCTTTGCGGTCGTCACCGCGCAGGCCCTCTGAGCTGCATATTTATGCGCGAAATCACAGAGTCCGGGAGTCCGTTAGTACGGCACTCCGTGACTTCCGGACTCTGTGATCCACCGGTGCATGGTCCGCCGGCGGGACGGGGCGGTGGACGTCGCGGGGAGGGGAGCGGCGCACCGGCCGGACGGAACCCCCCGCCCCCCTCGCCACGGAAGGCCCCCGAGAACGGGCCTGACGGGGGTCAGGGGCGCCGTTCCCGGCGCGGAGGCCCGGGAGTGCCGATCAAGCCCTGAGAGCCGCACAGGACCGCTCAGGGACGCGCCGACTCCCTCTTCTGGTCGCCGCCCGTAGGGCGTCCGCTGTCCCATCGGTGGAGTCGGGGGCGCCCGTGGCGCCCCCGGCGGAGCCGATTGGGCTGCGTTGAGTCGCCCCGGAGGGGCGTCCTATTTATGGGTTGACCTGCACGTACGCACTCAGGCCAGCCACCCACGGCGCGGGCCCGTCATCACCTCAGCCACGACGATGCCGTCACCCCGGAACCGGCCTTCACCCCAACGGGTGACGGGCCCGCGCCCCCCTCCTCTAACCCCTAACAGGCCCAGGCGCCCGAGAGCGGCGCTGCGCCGTCGCTCCGCTTGTCATGAGCCTGCGGCTTTCACCGTGGTTGCGGTCATGACCTGCGCTTTCTACGTCGGGGGGTCCCCTCCGGCAACGGCGGTGAGGGTGCCATGAGCCCCTGTACCGGGGAGAGAGGTCCTGGAGACGGCGGGCGCATCGGCCTGTTAGGGGGTCGAGGGGGGCGGATGCCCACCGAGGCCCGCTCGGTGACGAGCTGGTCCGCGGCCACCGGCCGCCGGGTGGATCTCTTCGGGGGAGGAGCGAACTGGTTCGGCGCCGTGGCGCCGTCGGCCGCGGCGGAGCCGCCTCACGCACGCTCGCGCGCTACTACCGGTAGCTAGCCCTCCGGGCGTCACCAGCGGCGCACGCGCCGCAAGGCGCTTTTGTGTTCTCTCGTACCGGGGAGAGAGGTCCTGGAGACGGCGGGCGCATCGGCCTGTTAGGGGGTCGAGGGGGGCGGATGCCCACCGAGGCCCGCTCGGTGACGAGCTGGTCCGCGGCCACCGGCCGCCGGGTGGATCTCTTCGGGGGAGGAGCGAACTGGTTCGGCGCCGTGGCGCCGTCGGCCGCGGCGGAGCCGCCTCACGCACGCTCGCGCGCTACTACCGGTAGCTAGCCCTCCGGGCGTCACCAGCGGCGCACGCGCCGCAAGGCGCTTTTGTGTTCTCTC
>NZ_JBIVUX010000016.1:0-114629 GCF_044757385.1 Streptomyces sp. NPDC091282 | reverse complement strand
GGGGCCGGGGGGGGGGGGTGCGCCGGGCCCGCAGGCCCGGGCCGCGGCCCCCCCCCCCCCCCGGGCGCCCGGGGGGGGGGGGGGGGGCGCGGGGGGGGGCCCCCCCCCCCCGGCGCCCCTCGACTCTTCCGCTACTGGCCGAAGCCGTAGGCGAACAGGTGGGCGGTGCCGGTGGATCCGGTCACCGGCAGCGTCACCGACGCCACCTGCTTGGCCGCGTCCAGCGGCACCTTCGTGGCGAAGACGTAGGTCTTCACGCCGTCCCGGCCGCCGCTCCCGGTGTTCCGGTAGCCGGTGGTGACGGCCGTCGTGTCACTCGGCAGCGGCTTGGCCGACCCTCCGTTGAGCGTCCAGTCGGAGAAGCCGACCGTGGCGTGCGCGGTGCTGCCGTCGGTGTAGGTGACGGTCAGCGTGCCCGTGGTCCCGCTGCCGTCGGTCGGCGCGTTGGCCGCCGCGCCGAGCAGTCCGAGCGAGGCGCCCGAGGTGCCGGCCGGCATCGGAATGGTCTGGCCCGCCATCTCCAGGTTGTCGTTCTGCCCGGACTTCACCGTGGGCCAGGTGTAGGAGACACCGTCGACGGTGAGCCCGGAACCGCTGGTGACCCCGGCCGCCGACAGCGCGTTCTGCGAGTAGGCCCAGCCGCCGCCGTCGAAGCCGCCCGAGTAGCTGCTGCCGTCGGGGTAGACGCCCTCGTTCGTGTCGTACGGCCACAGCGCGCCGGCCTTGGCGACCGCGACCCGCAGGACCGCGCCGGGCAGGGCCGTGCCGGTGGCGTGGTCGGTCAGGGCGAAGGAGACCGGGAAGGTGCCCTCGTCCTGGCCGGCCGTGACGTGGATCTTCGCCTCGGCGCTGCCCGAGGCGGGCACGGTCAGCGAGCCGGACGCGGTGTCCAGGGTGACGCCGGCGGGTGCCGTCGCCGTCCAGTCGACCGTGGCCGTCCTACCGCCCAGGTTGGTCAGGTCCAGGGTGGCGTCGTCGCTCGCGCCCGGCTGGAGGACCAGCCCGTTGGCGGGGCCGGTGGCCGCCAGCACCCGGTCGCCGCCGGTGGTGTCCGACGGCGGCACCGCCGACGGTCCGGACGCCCAGCCGGTGTCCGGCTGCGTGCCGAGCGTGAAGTCGAGCGTGCCGGCACCCTTGAACTGCTGGTAGGTGAGCCAGGAGGCGTTCCACGCCTTGCCCTTGACGTTCAGCGACTGCACGTAGGGCGCGTCGGTCGCGGCCTGCGGGGCGTTGATCCGCACCGTCTTGCCGTTGCCGAGGGTCACCTGGGCCACCGGGAACACCGGGCTGCCGAGCACCAGGGTGTCCGCGCCCGGGGTCTCCGGGTACATGCCCAGCTCGGACCAGACGTACCAGGAACTCATGGCGCCGAGGTCGTCGTTGCCGAACGAGCCTACGGGGGCGTTGAAGTACAGGCCCTGCTGGGCCGCGCGGACGGCCGCCTGGGTCTTCCACGGCTCACCGGTGTAGTTGTACTCCCAGGGGATCTCCACGCTGGGCTCGTTGCTCAGGTCGGCGTCGGTGCCGCCGGGCCGCGTGATGTCGTCGAGGAGGCTGTCCAGGTAGGACGAGTAGGCCTTGGTGCCGCCGCGGGCCTGGATGAGCTGCTTCAGGTTGAAGGGGACCATCGGGGTGTACTGGGCCGAGGTGCCCTCCACGAAGCCGTTGGAGGTGCCGGGGGTGAACCCGGTCGCGAACTGGCCGTCCTTGTTCTTGGCCTGGAGGTAGCCGGACTGCGGGTTGAAGACGTTCATCCAGTCCTGGGCGCGGGCGGCGAACTTCTCGTAGACGGACGTCTTGCCGAGCGACTTGGCGAACGCGGCGAGGGCGTAGTCGGCGGAGTCGTACTCCAACTGCGTGGAGACCGGGCCGTAGAAGTTGCAGCAGCCGTAGCTCTGGTCGAGCGGCAGGTAGCCCATGGCGTCGCGCACCGACTCGCCGGGGCGGTCGTTGTTCGGGACGGTCGCCTCGTGCTGGAGGGCCGCGAGGGCCTTGTCGGTGTCGAAGCCGGTGGCGCCGAAGGCGTACGCGTCGGCGATGATGCCGGCGGCCGGGTCACCGACCATCACGTAGCTCTCGCCGTTGTTCGAGGCCCACTTGGGCAGCAGACCGGTCTGGTCGTAGCCGTTGAGCATCGAGGTGACGACGTCGCTCGCGACCTTGGGCTCCACCAGTGCCATCAGCTGGGTCTGGGAGCGGTAGGTGTCCCAGCCCGAGTAGTTGGCGTACTGGGCCTGCTGTCCCTTGGCCAGCTTGTGGACCTGGTTGTCCATGCCCATGTACTGGCCGTTGGTGTCGGAGAAGACGTTCGGGTGCAGCAGCGCGTGGTAGAGCGCGGTGTAGAACTGCGTCTGCTGGTCGGTGGTTCCGCCGCCGACCTGGAGCTTCTTCAGGACCGTGTTCCAGGCGTCGTGGTTGGCCTTCTCGACGGCGCCGACGTTCCAGCCGCCGATCTCCGCGCCGAGGTTGGCCGAGGCGTTCGCGTCGCTCGTGTACGAGATGCCGACCTTCGCCGTCACCTTGGGGTTCGCGGAGGTGTCGAAGGTGAGGTACATGCCGTTCGCGCCGGTCGTGGGCGGCTGGGCGGCCGCCGCCTGCGAGGCGCCGTGCGTGTGGACCGTCGGGGACGGCTTCGCCGGGACGGTGAAGTGCTTCTCCTTCAGCGGCGCGGGCGTCGCCTTCTTCGGGACCGGCGCCACCTTGCCGGCCTTCAGCGACGTCGCGTCGGGCGTGATGGTGCTGCCGACCCAGGTGCCGCTCGCGGTGAACGGCCGGTCGAACTTGATGTCGAAGTGCAGCGTGTACCGGTTGGCGGCGCCGCAGAAGTGGCCGCTGTCGATCGCGCCGCTGATCTCCTTGCTGTTCACCACCTGGACGCGGGTCCCGTCCACCTGGGTGGCGCCGCCGCTGAGCTTGAACAGCAGGTTCGCCTGCCGGTCCGCGGGGAAGGTGAAGGTGCCGATCCCGGCGCGGGTGGTGTCGGTCAGCTCGGTGGCGACCCCGTTCGCGTCGGTGACCTTGTAGGAGCCGACGGCGGCCTGTTCCCTGTCGTGGCCGAATCCCACGGACGTGCTGCCGAGGTCGCCGGTCAGGGCGCCGGTCACCGGCAGGACGGGCAGGTCGCCGGCGACGGGGCAGCCGGGTCCTGAGATGTGGGTGAGGCTGAAGCCGGAGATCTTGCTGTCGGCGTACTCGTAGCCGCCGCCGTCGGGGCGGTGGGGGGTGGTGTCGGGGCCCCACTGCACCATGCCGGCCGGCATGTCGGGGCCGGGGAAGGTGTCCACCGCACCGGAGGTGCCGATGAGCGGGTTGACGAGGGACGCGGGGTCCTTCACCAGGGGCGGGGTCGCGTTGCCCGCGGCCTGGGCGGTGCCGGCCGCCTGGAGCGGCAGGGCCGCCAGGCCCAGGACGCACACGGCGACCAGGTGTCGGCGGATTCGTGCTCGGTCGGCTGGTGCAGGTTGACGTCGGGGTCTCACCATCGGTTGCCTCCGCAGCGGTTCGTGCTTCGCACATCAGGTGTCGGCGCGCCGAAAAACACCGGACTGCCGGCGACAGGCAACGGATCGGGTCGCTCCCACGGCCTGACAACGTTGCCATGCACGAGTGTCGAGTGAAACGCCTGTGCTTGCGGCGTGTCAACGAGGCCAACAAGACTTTCTGAGTGCGAAGTTCACGTCCGGCCCCGGTGCGCGCTCCGGCGGCCGCGCCACCGCGGACGCATCCGCGCGGGTCCGCGCCGTCACTCCCCGGTTCCGCCCGGGATGCGGGCGGAACCGGAGAGCGCGGCCGAACTCGTCGATTCCTTGCGAGAGTTACGACCGCTCGGCAAACGTCTTCGGCCGGCCGCTCACTGCTCGTCGCGCAGCTGGGCCGCCAGGGAGGTGAGCGCCTCGGTCTCCTCGGTCCGGCCCAGGGCGGTGAGACGGGAGACCGCCGCGTCGAGGCGGGCGAGGGCGGGAACGGGGCGTTCCAGGTAGAGGCCCTCCACGACCGACGCGAGGCGGACGCATTCGGCCCACTCGCCTTCGCGGCCGTCGTCGGGCCCGGATCCGCCGAGGAGGACGACGGCCTTCTCCAGCGCGGACAGGGCCGTCCCGTACTCGCCCGCGTAGGCGTTGACCCGCCCGTGCTCGTAGGCGAGGGCGCTGTCCAGGGAGCGGTCGCGGGCCTCGTACCCGGCTTCCCTGGCCTCGTCGGCGACCCGGCCCGCGTCGGCGAGGAGGCCGAGGGCGTCGGACAGCCCCTCGGCTCCCTGCCGCTGGGTCCGCAGCCGGGCGATCTCGCGCAGGCAGCTGCTGACCTGCTCGTAGCGCGGGGACCGGGCGTGGGCGGCGAGGGCCTGGTCGGCGGCCTCGCGGGCCCGGTCGAACTCACCTGACTCGGCGAGGAGCACGGCGGTCTCGGCCGCGATCATGGCATGGCTCGCGGGGTCGTCGTCCCAGCCGGCCGACTCGGCCGCGAGGGCGGCGAACTCCGCGGTGGCCGCCTTGAGGTCCTCCCCCGCGTGCAGCGCGCGGGCCCGGTACAGGCGCAGTTGGGCGACGAGCCGGTCGTCGACCTCGCCGGCGGTGACGTCCGGTTCGGCCAGCACCGAGTCGAGGAGCGCGATGCAGTCCTCGACGCGGCCGAGTTCGAGGCTGATCTGGGCCGCGGTGCCGTAGGTGCAGAACGCGTCCGTCCGGCTGCCGTGGCGCAGTTCCCGCTCGGCCGAGCGGGTCAGGTGCCGCAGCGCCTCGTCGTGGCGGCCCAGGCGCATGCAGGTCTGCGCCAGGTCGGTGTGCAGGCGGGCCGTGTCGACGGCCTCCGACGGCCACCCGGCGGCCAGCCGCAGGCCCTCCGCCAGGTCCGTGTACGCGGCCTGCGTGTCGTCCTGGCCGAGCCGGAGCCGGCCGCGCAGACCGAGGGTGCGGGGCAGGTGCCAGGCGGGACCGTGCGACCTGAGCCGGTCCAGGAGGTCGTCGGTCTCCGTGAGCGCGGCGGGCAGGTCGCCGGCGAGGGCGTACGTGGTGGCGCGCAGCAGACGGGCGCCGGAGATCTGTCCGGCGATGTCGTGCCGGGCGGCGAAGTCGAGCAGCAGGTCCACCTCGGCGTGGACCGCCGCGGCGTGCTCGTCGTCCCCGGTCGCCTGGAGCCGCAGGCCGAGCGCGCTCGCCCGCAGCCGCAGCACCCGGGCCTCCTGGTACGGGGCGAGGCCGGACGCCTCCTCCTGGAGCCGGACCAGGGCCTGGTGGGCGGCGGTCAGCGCGGCGGCCTTGGCGTCGGGCCCGTCGTCGTCGCCGGTCGGGATGTCGGAGGTGGGGAGCACGGCGCAGGCACGGGCGAGCGCCGCGTCCCCCGCGGCTCCGGCCTCGTCGTACAGGCGCGCGGCCTCCTGCCACAGCGCGGACGCCTGGTCGAAGTCGTCCTTGTCGCCCGCGCGGGTCGCGTCGTCGGCCAGCAGGTCCGCGCGCAGGCGGGCGAGCGGCCCCACGGCGGGGTCGACGGGGTGGACGTAGCCGGGGTCGGCGACCAGGGTGCGCAGCCGGGCCCGGCAGACCGTCGCGTCCGGATGTCCCTGCTCCTCCAACTCTCTTGATGTGAGGATGAGTTCGGGCAGGGACTCGGGGACGGTGGTGGTGGCGGGGCGGGCGGCGGGCGGGGCGGCCGGGGCCACTTCGTCGAGGCCGCGGGTGCGCAGGGTCAGCTCCAGTGCGTCCAGGAGCGGGGCGCGGTCCAGGCGGGCGGTGCGCCGGTCGGCGTGGGCCGTGGTTCCGTTGCGGGCGTCGAAGCGGGCGGCGAGGCCGTCGGCCCGCTGTCCCACCTCGGCGCGCAGGGCGGCGACCGTCCAGGTGCGGCCCGGGTACCCGGCGGCGGGCAGGTCACCGTGGCCGAGGGCCTCGACGCGCCGCAGCAGGACCTCGACGCCGGTGAGGAAGGCGAGCTGGTCCAGCGGCGAGTCGACGTCGTCGAACAGGTTCCGGTTCTCCGCGAGGAGTTCCAGGCCGCGGGCCTCGTTGCCGGTCAGCGCGCAGAACTCCAGGTGCCGCCCGACCTCGCCGGACATCGACGGATTGCGGCGGCAGGCGCGGTAGCCGGTGAGGTGCAGTTCGCGGGCCTCCTCGGTGCGGCCGGCGCGCAGCAGCGGGAGCAGGGCGTGGGAGACGGAGCGGGCGGGCTCCTCCTGGCAGGACTCCTTGCCGGTCAGGACCGGCTCCCAGGCGCGCAGCGCCCGTTCGTCGTCGTCCGCCGCGAGATGGTGCAGGGCGCGCTCGCAGATCTCGCACGCCTCGCAGTCGCTGAGCCGGGTGCGGGCCCGCCCGGCCCACAGCTCGAAGGCCAGGTCGGTGTCCTCGCCGACGTGTGCGGCGAGCCGGTGGGCCTGCCCGTAGTAGGGCTGGAGTTCCAGTCCGGCCTTCTCGTAGCGGTCGCGCATCTCGGTGAGCCACTGGCGCAGGCTGGCCAGCGGTATCTCCGGGAGCGCCAGCAGGGCGTTGGCCACCCACTTGAACCGCCAGAAGAGGGTGTGGCGCATCCGCTCGTCGAAGACGTCGGGCTGCTCGTCGAAGAGGGTGAGCAGGCGGGCGAAGACCACGGGCGACTTGCGGGGCTCGGAGCCGTAGGTGTACGCCTCCTGGAGTTCCAGCAGGGCGTGGACGAGCGGCCGCGGCTCCGCGAACTGCTCGGCCAGCTCGGTCAGTTCCTCGGCCGTGACGGTCCGGGCACGGCCGTAGGGGCGCCGGTCGTTCTCCTGGAGCGCCCGGTACAGCTCGTCCGTGTTCTGGGGAGGGGGTGCGGTGGGCATCGTCAGCTGTCCTTGCGGAGGGCGTGGGCGAGGAGGTCGAGGAAGGAGCGGTTGATGAGGCTCGACTCGGCGGGCCTGAGCGGACGCCGGGACAGCATCGCGGCCTGTCCGTAGAGGGCTTCGGCGCTGGTGCGGGCCAGTTCGGGTTCGTCGATGGTGACCGCGGTGCGGACCAGCGGGTTGAGCTGGTTGAGGATCAGCTGCGCGCGCGGTGCCTCCTGGCGCAGGTGGCCGAGGATGTCGCCCCACACGCCGCCCTGCTGTTCGCGGGCCAGTTGGGAGCGGGTGCGTTCGTGCCGGGCCTCGCGGCTGTCGAGCAGGAGGGCGGGGGCCGAGGCGGGCTGGAAGGTGCGCAGCGCCACGTCGCAGTCGAAGACGGCGAGGGCGTCGCGGGCCTGGGTGAGGTAGGCCGCGGCGGCGAGTTCCGTCTCCCGGTCGACGGGGTCGAGGTGGGCGGTGAGGGTGGCCGGGTCGAGGTCGGCGACGCTGATCTCCGGCCTGATCTCGGGCAGCCGGTGGACCAGTTCGCGGTCGTAGGTGTAGCCGCCGTTGACGACGCCGAGGCCGGCGGCCGAGGCGATCGCCGCGACCTGCCGGAACTCCTCGACGCTGGCGGTGACGAGCACGGTGCGGTGGGTGCGGGCGAACTCGTCGAGGGTGGCGTGTCCCGCGGTGGTCTCGAACGGCAGCCAGGGCAGCAGCATCCGCAGGATCTCGTCGTCGTGCACGGCCAGCGATTTCACGGCCAGGTGGTGGGCCTGGAGGAAGCGGCCGAGGAGGTCCGGGTCGCTGGCGGCGGTGCGGGCGATCCAGGCGCGCAGCCGTTCGGCGAGGGCGTCGCGGACCGCGGCGAGGGTGTCGTCCTCGTAGAGGGACTCGCGGGACGCGGTCGGGCGCAGGCTCTCGGCGTCGAGGACGCAGCGGACGAAGAACGCCCACTCGGGCAGGATCTCGGCGGCCTGTTCGGACAGCAGCATGCCCTTGACGTGCACCCGATGACCGTGCCGGCGTCCGGCGGGCACCGCCTCGGGCAGGACGCACGCGATGCCCTTCAGGCCCACGGCCGGCAGGTCCAGCTCGATGGTGTCCAGCGGCGTGAACCCGAAGGTCTCCTCGCCGTGGGCGGCCAGCGCGCGGGCGCGGGCGCCCGGCGTCGGGTAGCTGCGCGCCCAGGGCGCGGGCTCGGGATTGACGGGCGTGCCGGGGCCGCCGGTGCCGCCGTCGAAGGTCACCGGGTGGCGCAGCAGGGCGCCGAAGTGCTGTGCCAGGGCCTGCACCCGGGCCGGGGCGGTCCACTCGCCGGCGTCGGCGCGGGGCGTCAGGGTGACGGTGGTGCCGGGCCGGGTGCGGGCGGAGGCGGGCAGGGCGCGGACGGTGTAGCTGCCGTCGCCGCGTCCGCGCCACTCGACGGCGGGCGCGTCAGGGGTGCGTGCGGACCGGCTCAGGACGTGGATCTCGTCCGCGACCAGGAAGCAGGAGAGCAGTCCGATGCCGAACTGGCCGATGAAGTCGGCGCGTTGCTCGGCGATCTTCTCGGCGCGCTTGCTGCTGCGGCCGATCGTGGCGAGGAAGGTGTGGACGTCGGCCTCGGTGAGGCCGACGCCGTCGTCCTCCACCCTGACCACCGAGCCGTCGGCGTACAGCCGGATGCCGAACGCGCCGTCACCGGCGTCCGGTTCGAGGGCGTGCCGCGCGGTCAGTGCGTCGACCGCGTTCTGCAGGAGTTCCCGCAGGTAGACGCGGGGGCTGGAGTAGAGGTGGTGGGAGAGGAGGTCGACGAGGCCGCGCAGGTCCACCTGGAAGGTGCGGTCGGCGCCGTCGGCCGGATGCGAGGGGGTCTGGGACAGGGTCATCGGGCAGTCCGGGGTGAGAGGGGCGGCGGGCGGGGTGGCGGGGTCAGGCGTTGCGCCGGGCGCGGGCGTACATCTCCTCGGGCCGCGCCATGTACTCCCAGGGCCACGGGGTGTACGCGCCCCGCAGCTCGCGGAAGACCAGCGGCGTCGCGGTGCTCACGGACGCCAGGGACAGGGCCATGGCGAAGATGTTGAAGTCGTGCTGCCACCCGGGCCGCCGCACGTACGCGGGATGGAGGATGCTGTGCACGGCGGCCTCCACCAGCTCGTCCTGGATCTCGGGCTGCCTGAGGCAGTCCTTGCGGTCGGACTCGACCCAGTCCTCGATGTGCGCCATGGCGAGCACGCAGCCGAGGCGGTGGCCCTCGGGTGCGCCGGTGAACGCCTCCCGGGCGAACGCCAGCGCCTCACCCGGCTCGCCGCCCCAGCGGGGCTGCAGCTGCGACACCCACGCGAGGTGGGTCTCCGCATCGAGCGGGTCGCGGCGCAGGGCGGCGGCGAGCCGTACCTCGTTGACCGCGGCGCCCCGGGAGATACCGCGGCCCGAGGTGAGCAGACGGCGCCAGGGCGTGATCCAGTCGGGCCGCAGTTCGGCGGCCTCCAGCAGTTGCTCCTCGGCGATGTCCAGCCGCTCCCGGAAGACCCGCCACTGGTCCCGCGTGACGTCCACGGCACGCGCGGCGGTGCGCGCCTCCCAGCCCCAGTTGACGTGGCGCGCCCCGGAGATCAGCAGCGCCGTAGCCCGGTGCTCCTTGTCCTCCTCGACGGCCCGGCCGATCCAGTCCTGCACGCCGTCGAGGTCGGCCAGCTCGCCGAGGACGGCGTGGTCCCTGCCGAGGTCGAAGGGGGCCAGGGCGGTCCTGACCGCCGCCCAGTCACCGGCCTCGGCCGCCTGCACCAGCGCGAGCACCCGCACGTCCCCGAGCGCGCGCAGCGTGTACACGCCGTTCCTGGTCCTGCGCGGCGCGGGCAGCGCGTGCGGATCCGCCGCCGGTCTCTCCCCGCCCCTGCCGAACAGCTTGCCGAACATGCCGCGCCCTCCCCAGGATCCGCGTGATCATCGGGGTGCAGCATAAGCGGCGTCACCGACATCGCTTCCACAGGGTTTCCGCCCGGTGGCGCACGGCGACCGGAGGAGTCAGCGGCGGTGCACGCTGACGGCGTAGCCGCCGCCGTCGTAGGGGTCGGCGTCCCAGGTGGCGAAGCGGTCGACGAGGGTGAGGCCGGCCGCGGCGCAGCAGTCGTCGTACTCCGGCAGGGTGATGCCGGGCGGCACGGGCAGGTGGGCCTCGTCCAGGCCGAACCCGGCGACCAGCAGGCCGCCGGGGCGCAGGGCCGCGGCCAGGCGTCCGGCCACGGCGGCCTCGGTGCCGGGCGCGAGCAGCGGGAAGATGTTCCCGGCGGCGACCACGAGGTCGAAGCCGGCCGGGACGCCGAGCGCGCCGGGCTCGAACTCGGTCAGGTCGGCCTGGAACCAGGGCAGTTCGGGCGCCTGCTGCCGGGCCACGGCCAGCATCGACGCGTCGAGGTCCACTCCCGTGCAGTCGTATCCGAGTGCGGCGAGCCGGATCATGACCCGTCCGGTGCCGCACCCGGCGTCCAGCACCCGGGCTCCCTCGGGCACCAGGGCCGCGCACAGCCGCGCCTCTCCGTGCATGTCCTTCCCGCTGCGGGCCAGGGCGGCGAACCGTTCGGCGTAGTCCTGCCCGGACGTGCCCCCGGTCAATTCGTGCCAGCGACTCATGCCCGGAACTATAGGCCGCGGCGGCGGGGCGTCAGGCGCCGTAGACCTGGAACTCCGCGACCTGTGCGGCCGGCCATCCGGTGTTGGCGGTGAAGGTGAGCCGTACGTAGCGGGTGGTGGCCGCGGGGAGGGTGAGGGTCGCGGTGTTGCCGGTCGCCGGGTCGAAGGTGCGGCTGGTGGAGGCGAGCAGCTGGGTGAAGGTGCCGCCGTCGGTGCTGCCCTGCACGGAGAGCGTCTGGGTCCGGGCGGCCCAGGCGGTCGCCGGAGGCAGGCGCAGGACGATCCTTCCGACCGTGGCGGCGGCGCCGAGGTCGACCTGGAGCCACTGCGGGAAGGCGTTGTTGGCCGACTCCCAGTAGGTGGAGGTGTCGCCGTCGGTGGCGTTGCCCGAGGCGTAGACCTGGGTGTGGCTGCTCTCCGCGGTGGGCCGGTGCAGGGCGAGGTCGGTGCTGGTGGACGGGGCGTCGGTGGTGGCGGTGACCTGGTTGGAGGGCTGCGACACGTTTCCGGCCGCGTCGAGGGCGACGACGTCGAAGGTGTAGGCGGTGGACGCGGCCAGTCCGGTGACGGTGAACGAGGTGGCGCCGGTGGTGCCGACCTGGGTGCCGGTCGTGCCGGACACCCGCAGGACGCGGTAGCCGGTGACGCCCACGTTGTCGGTCGCGGCGTTCCAGGACAGGGCGACGGAGCCGCTGGTGTGCCCGGTGACGGTCAGGCCGCCCGGCGCGGCCGGCGGGGTGGTGTCGCCGCCGGACAGGACCGGCTGGGTGGGGCGGGTCGCGGTCAGGGCGATCCGGCCCTTGAGCATGCGGCCGCCGTCGCCGGTCAGGCGCAGGTAGTAGTCGGAGGAGCAGGCGGTGCCGTCCTCGTCGAGGGCGAGGAACCCGGAGTCGGTGGGCACCCAGGCCTGGGTCTCGGCGGTCTTGGCGATCTGGTTGCCCTCGTTGTACTCGTCGAACATCGAGATGTAGATGCCCTGCGCTCCGGCGCGCACCACGTTGTAGAACTGCCGCCACATGAAGTCGCCGTGCGCCCGCTGCCGGGCGGAGACGTCGCCGGGCAGCACGCAGGGCTGGTAGTCGACGCCGTTGGCGTTGCAGTCGGCCTGGTCGCCGAGGGTGTAGGTGGTGTACGCGTTGTCGGCCTCGGAGACGGTCCCGATGGCGCCGACCATCCATGGCGAGAGCATGTGGAAGGCGTGGTAGACGCCGAGGAAGCCGGCCCGTGAGCCGCCGGTGCCGGTGCGCCATTCGCGCGGGACGCCGCCGATGACGTAACAGCCCTGGCTCTTGAACCAGTTGATGACATCGAGGCAGGCGTCGGCGGTGAAGGGGTGGTTGGGGTCGTTGAAGCCGAAGCCCCAGACGCACACGACCGGCCGGCCGTTCTGCCGCGCGTAGGCCGCGCTCGCGGTGTGCGCGGACATCTTGTTCGTCCAGTCCGTCTTGATCTCGGACTGCATGTTCGTCCAGTTGGAGACGTCGTACATGATGTAGAACTTCCGCCCGTACGCCTCGGCGGCGCTGCGTACCTTGGCCGCCATGGCGTCGCGGGTGGGGCCCTCGCCGCCGGTGGGGTTGAAGCGCTGCAGGGCGGCGGTGTCGATGTCGTTCTGCTGCATCCACAGGAAGTGGGTGTTCACCGTCTGCTGGTCGTACGAGGAGAACAGCCTCGCGGGCTGGCCGTTGCCGAGGGCCGCGTACGAGGTCTGATAGGTGCTGGTGTAGTCCCGGGTGTCGGGCCAGCACTTGATGTTGGTGTTGGTCCGGGACGGCGAGCGTCCCCAGTCCTGGCTCCAGTGCCACCAGCCGTTGATGGGCGCGCCGTCGCCGGCGCAGGCGAACCAGCCCTGGTAGCCGACGGTGACCTTGCCGACCACGTCGCCCGGCGCACTGGCCGCGGACGCGGCGGGGGCGAGCACCGTTCCGGTTGCTCCCACGGCTCCCACGGCGGTGGACGCGACCGCGGCCCTCAAGAACACTCTGCGTGTGACACCCATCTGGACTCCTCTGGTCGGCGTGGCCTTCGGTGGTCGGTGCCGCCGGACGCGGGTGCGTCCGGCGGCACCGTCAGGTCTGGATCGTCAGGTGTTCCAGACCTGGACCTCGGAGAGCTGGCCCGCGGGCCAGCCGTTGTTCGCCGTGATGTTCACTCGCACGTAGCGCTGGGTGGTCGCCGTGAAGGTGATGGTGACCGTGTTGTTGGTGGCGGGATCGAAGGTGTAGGCGGCCGACGACTTGATGGTGGAGAAGGAGGAGCCGTCGGTGCTGCCCGACAGGGACAGCGTCTGGTTGCGGGCGCCCCAGCCGGCCGGGAGCTGGAGGACGACGCGGCTCACGCTCTGCGCGGACCCGAGGTCGGCCTGGACCCACTGGGGGAAGGCGTTGTTGGCGCTCTCCCAGTAGGTGCCCTGGTTGCCGTCCGTCACGTTCGACGACGGGTAGACGTCGGTGTGACTGGACTCCGTGGTGGCCGCGCCGGCCGCCAGGTTCCGGCTGGTCGTGCCGGCGCCGGTGCCGGTCAGCGCGACGGTGGTCGTGCCGTTCGACGCGTTGCTGGCGATGCTGAGATCACCGGTGCGGGTGCCGGAGGCGGTGGGCCGGAAGGTGACGTTCACGGTGCAGGAGGCGTTCGCCGCGATCGACGTCCCGCAGGTGTTGGTCTGCGAGAAGTCGCCCGTGACGGTGATACCGGAGACGGTCGCGGCCGCTGTTCCGGTGTTGGTGACCGTGACCGTCTGCGCGCTGCTGGAGGTGTTGAGCGCCTGGGTGGCGTACGTCAGCGACGCCGGGCTGGCCGACAGGGTCGCCGGTGAGGATCCGCCGCCGCTGGGGAACACTTCGAGGTCGGACAGTTGGGCCGCGTTCCAGCCCGTGTTGGCGGTGATGTTCACGCGGACGTAGCGCGCGGTGGCGGCGCCGAACGTGATGGTCGCCGTGTTGTTGTTGGCGTTCGGGTCGAAGGTGTATCCGGCCGACGCCTTGATGGTGGAGAAGCTGGAGCCGTCCGTGGAGCCCTGCACCGACAGGGTCTGGGTGCGGGACGACCACGCGGTGGCCGGCGGGAGCTTGAGGACGACCTTGCCGACGCTGTAGTTCTGGCCGAGGTCGACCTGGGCCCACTGCGGGAACGAACCGTTCGTGCCCTCCCAGTACGTGGAGGCGTCCGGGTCGGTCAGGTTCGAGGCGACGTAGGGGCTGCTGCTGGAACTGGCCGTCGCGGGGCGTCCGGCCGCGATGTTCGTGGTGCTGTCGATGCCGCTGCCGGTCAGGGAGACGACGGTCGGGCTGTTGTTGGCGTTGCTGGTGACGGTCAGGCTGCCGTTGCGGGTGCCGCCGGTGGTGGGCTTGAACCCGACGTTCACCGTGCAGGAGGCGCCGACCGCGAGCGTGGCGCAGTTGTTGGTCTGGCTGAAGTCGCCGGAGGCCGAGACGCCCGAGACGGTCGCCGACGTGGTGCCCGAGTTCGTGACCTTCACGGTCTGGGCGGTGGCGGACGAGCCGACGACCGTGCCCTCGAAGGAGAGGCTGGCGGGGTCGGTGTTCAGGACCGGGCCGGGCGCGGTGCCGGTGCCGGAGAGGCTGACGGTGCTGGTGGTCCCGCCCGCGTTGACGGTCAGGGTTCCGGTGCGGCTGCCGGTCGCCGTCGGCGCGAACTTCACGCTGACGGTGCACGAGCCGTTGGCGGCGATCGAGGATCCGCAGGTGTTGGTCTGGGAGTAGTCGCCGGAGGCGGTGATCGAGGAGACGGCCGCGGCGCTGTTGGTCGGGTTGGAGACGGTCACGGTCTGGGCGGCGCTCGTCGAACCGGTCGCGACCGAGCCGAAGTTCAGCGCGCCGGGGGTGGCCGTGACGCCCTCGGACGGGTACGGCGGGTAGTTCGGGGCCGGCCAGCCGCCGCAGTACGGGGTGCCGCCGATGCCGGAGTTGCCGCCGCCGTCGGTGACGACGAAGTTGCCGCCGTTGCAGCTGTACACCGGGGAGGAGTAACCGACGCCGGTCGCGGTGACGTTGGTGAACTTGGCCGCGCCGCCGGTCTGTTCCTGGAGGGCGAAGGTCCCGGTGCCGGCGATGGTCACGTTGTTGAGGTTGACCCCGCTGATGGTGCCCTCGACCCACTGGACGGCCTCGTACGGGCTCTGCTGGATCAGCGCGTTGGTCACGTTGATCGGCCCGTTGATGGCGCCCTGGCTGCCGTCGAACCAGAGGGCGCCCACGCCGAACTGCCAGTTCGGGTCGAGGCTGCCGTCCCGGATCAGGGTGTTGTCGGAGATGGTGGTGGTGCCGACGGGCGTCGACGTGAAGCGCTGCCCCACGTGGATGCCGCCGCCCTGGGCGATGCCGGAGTCCACCACGCGGTTCCCGCTGACGGTGTTGTCGTGGCCGCCGTAGATCGCGATGCCGTTGGCGAGGATCTGCAGGGAGACGGTGTTGTTGGAGATGGTGTCGTTGGCGTCGGCTCCGATGGCGGAGTCCGCCCAGGTGGCGATGCCGTCGTCGCCGGTGTTGCGGATGTCGCTGTTGGTCACCTTGGAGTTGGTGACGCCGCCGTGGAAGTTGATGCCGTCCGCGGTGGTGTCACGGATGCGCATGCCGGTGAACGTCAGCCCGTCCATCGGCCCGTCCATCCAGGCGCCGACCTTCATGTGGTCGATCCACAGGTTGGAGACGGTCGAATTGCTCATCGCGCCGCCGATGCCGTTGACCTGGGCGCTGTCGTCGCGCTCCTGCACGTTCCCGAAGATCGCGAAGTTCTGCAGGCGCACGCCGGTGCTGCCCGAGGGCGCGGAGTTGCCGTAGAAGCCGGGCGCGGTGCCGGTGACGGTCGAGTACCACATGCCGGCGCCGGCGATCGTGACGTTGTTGACGCTGATGTGGCCGGGGATGTTGTAGGTGCCCGGCGGGATCCAGACGGTGCCGCCGGGTCCTGCCGCGCTGATCGCGGCGTTGAACGCGCTGGTCGCGTCGTTCGCACCGGTGGAGTCGGCGCCCTTGCTGGTCACCGACACCGCTCCGGAGGGCGCGGTCAGGGCCGCCCCGACCTGCTCGAAGTCGGCGAAGTCGATCGTGTACGAGGAGGCGGTGTCACCGGAGTCGACCTGCAGCTTGAAGGTCGTGCCGGCGGGATAGGTGGTGGAGAACAGCCGGTGCGCCTCGTCGAAGAAGTGGTGCGGGTTGCTGCCCGGGGTGTTGGTGAAGGGGTAGCTGCCGTAGTACCAGCTGTAGGCATTGGTCAGAGTGAAGTCGGGCTGCTTGACACCGTTGATGTAGAGGGAGAGCGCGGCGGTGTACACCGAGCCGCCCGAGGTGTCGGGGATGCTGTAGCGGAAGTTGATCGAGTTGGTCGCCACCGGGGTGGTGAAGGTGACGTACTGGCCGGTGCCCTTGAGCGTCGTCGCCTTGCGGTACGACGCCTCGTCGGCGAGTTGGCCCTGGGTGTAACTCGGCCCGATGTTGGTGCCGTTGGTGGCGGAGTTCTCCGCCTGCACCTCCACGTAGGGCAGGCTCGCGCCGCTGCCGCCGGTGGCGGTGGACGCCGCCCACGCGGGCTGGAGGGCCAGGGCGACGACACCGACGGCGGCCACCATCGCGGTGCTGACCGCCCAGACGAGGGCTCGTCTCAGATTTCGTAGGGAATGGAACACTTACCACTCCTTTCATCACGGGATGCCCGAACAGTTCCGCCGGTACCGCCGGAGGCGGGAGGGGAGACGGAGGGTGGTGATGACGCACGGGGGACCGTAATATCCGTGACATGGCCGCGCAATAACTAGACAGAACATTGCAACATTAAAAACTTGACCTGCAAGATCTAATGCGCCTCCGGGTGCGGGTACGGGTGCCGCCGGGCGGGGCGTCCGGCGGCACCGCGGGACCGGTGGCGGTCAGGAGTCCCAGACCTGGAAATCGGACACCTGGCCCGCGGGCCAGCCGTCGTTGGCCGTGACGGTGACGCGGAAGTAGCGCCTGGTGGCCGCGGGGAAGGTGAGCGTGACGGTGTTCCCGGTGGCCGGGTCGAAGGTGTGGGCGGCCGAGGACTTCAGGGTGGTGAAGGCGGTGCCGTCCGTGCTGCCGGAGAGGCTCAGCGTCTGGGTGCGGGCACCCCAGCCGGCGGGCAGTCGCAGGACCACGCGGGACGCGCTCCGGGCGGCGCCCAGGTCGACCTGGACCCACTGCGGGAACGCGTTGCCCGCGCTCTCCCAGTAGGTGGCCCGGTCGCCGTCGGTGACGTTGGACGACGGGTAGACGTCGGTGTGGCTGGACTCGCCGGTGGGCCGGCCGGCGGCGAGGTCGGTCCCGGCGGGGGCGTCCTGCGCGGCGAACGCGAGGTGGTTGATGTTCCAGCCGCCGGTGTCCTGGAAGAGCGTGAGGGTCTGCCGGCCGGCGGGCAGGGTGACGCGGGTGTCGGCGGTGGCCCAGCTCTGCCAGTCGCCGGTGGCGGGCAGGTCGACCGGGCCGGTGAGGTCCGCGCCCGAGGCGTCGGCCAGGTGCAGCGCGCCGGTCACCGCGGACGGGGCGGCGATCCGCAGTCCGAGGGTGTAGGTGCCGGCCGCGGCGACGTCCACGGTGTAGCGGAACCACTGCCCGCCACCGGTCCAGCCGAGGTTGTGCCCGCCGCCGGTGTCGGCGGTGTCGTCCAGGTCCACGCCGTCGGCGCGGTAGGAGTTGGCGTTGCCGTTGACGGAGGTGACGTTGTAGGCCACGCCCTGGCCGCCGGTGTCGTAGTCCTCCGCCTGGACCGTGCCCGGCACGGCGGCCGGGGTGCCGCCGAAGGGGCCCTCGGGCGCGGGCGGCGGCCAGTGGTTGCCGCTCAGCGTGGCGGCGAACCCGGTGGAGTTGTCGGCGTAGGCGGAGGCGCCCGCGGTGAGGCCGGAGACCGTGTTGCCGGTGATGGTCGCGGAGCCGGTGGGCGCGGGGTAGAACGGCGGTGAGATCACGATGCCGTTGCGGCCGGGGTCGCTGACCGTGTTGTCCTTGAGCAGGGTGCCGGTCGAGGTGGAGAAGCCGATCCCGTCGTAGAGGGAGTCGGTGACGGTGTTGCCGGTGACCGTGACGTCGTCGACGGTACCGGTGTTCTGTCCGTCGCCGCCGTTGCCGATGTGCAGGGCGGGCTGGCCCTGGCTGTAGGCGTTGCCGCCGGAGCGGACCACGGTGTTGCCCGTCAGGGTCGCGGACAGCAGGTCGCTGCCGTTGACGCCGAACCGCCCGGCGCCCAGACCTATGTAACGGGCCGTGTCGCTGATGTAGTTGTTCCTGACCTGGTGACCGCTGCCTCCGTAGACCGCGACGCCCTTGCCGCCCCACGGCGCGATCGAGGTGTTGTCGCTGACGGTGACGTCGGCCATCGGCTGGTAGTAGGTCCGGGAGCCGTCACTGTCGGTGTTGTAGGCCACCGAGTTGACGGCGATGGCGTCGTCCCCGGTGCCGCGGACGAAGTTGCCGGTGACCGTCAGGTCCTTGCCGGTGTCCGCGCCCAGCGACACGTTGTTGACGTTGATGCCGTCGGCCCAGATCGACGTCAGTCTGCTGTCGCGGACCGTTCCTCCGGTCCCGGAGGCCCAGAAGCCCGACATGGTGTGCTGGGTCCAGATGCCCTCGGCCAGCCAGCCGGTGCCGGTGGTGTCCATCGCGCCGCCGTCCCCGCCGATCGTGCTGCGGCTGACGGCGTTCGCGTCGATGTGGAAGTTGCGCACGGTGCACGAGGTCAGGTCGAACAGGGCGGCCAGCGGGGTGGTGTTGGGGACCGGGACGTCACGGTAGACGGTGCTGTACCACAGGCCCGCGCCCTCGATGGTGATCCCGCGCGCGTTCAGTCCCTGGGTGCCCTTCACGTAGAAGGTGCCCCGCGGGATCCACAGGGTCCGGCCCTGCGACTGGGCCTGGTCGATGCAGCTCTGGATGGCGGCCCTGCTGTCCACCGACCCGCTCGCGGCGGCGCCGTTGGTCGGGGTGTCGTCCGGGACCGCACCGCAGCTCGTGATCGAGAGCGAGCCCGCCGGCTGTGCCGCCGGCGCCGGCGGGTCCTCCACGTCGACGGAGTCCACGTCGTAGAAGGAGGCACCGTTGCCGGTGTCCTTGCGCAGCGAGAACGTGGCGCCCGCCGGGATCGGGGAGCCGGTGACGAAGGTGTGCGACTCGTCCCAGAAGACCCTCGGGTCGCCGTCGGCCGGGTTCTGGTTGTCACTCGTGTTGTAGTTGCCGTTGCCCTCGTACACCCAGCTCTGGCGGGAGTTGAGGTTCAGCGCCTGCCGGAACACGCCGTCGACGTACAGGTCCAGCGTCGCGGTGAGGCCGCCGCCAGCGGCCGAATCCGGGATGGCGGCACGGACGTTGAGGAAGGAGATGGGCCGCCCGGTGGTGTTCGTCCACTGCACCGACTGGCCGGTGCCGTCGAGGTGGACGTAGGAATGGCCCGAAGCCTCCAGGGCCGCGCTCGAGTACGGGGTGGTCGGCGCCGAGGTCAGCGACCGTACGGCGGCGCCCTGGCCCGGCGTTCCCGCCTCGGCCTCGTACACCGAGAACGGGGTCGCCGCGCCCACGGCCGGCCGCGCCGGGGGTGCCTCGGGTGCCTGGGGTGCCGCCGCGGCGGCCGGCAGGACGGACGCGCACAGCGCGCCGGCCGCGGCGACGGCTGCCACCGCCAGGCGCCGCGGTCCCGGGATCATCCGCATGTGATGCTCCTTCAGAAGTGGGGGGAAACGGCCCCGACCGTACAGAGCCCCCACCCGGCCCGCTAGATTCTGACGAAGCAAAGAAATGAATCATGTAAGTGATTGCAAGTTTCTGGCCAATATCCGCAAATCATGGATAGTCCGACCGTTCGGGGCGCCGGGAGACTCGCCGGGGTACCGCGCTCAGGTCCGCTTCGGCCGCGCGGGCACGCAGCGCCACGCGAGTCCGGCGGCGGTCAGGTACGCGAGCGCGCCGACGGCCATGCCGGTGCGCAGCCCGGTGCCGTAGTCTCCGGCCGTGGCGAGCAGGCTGCCGCCGAGCGCGACACCGGCGGCGCTGCCGATCTGCCGGGCGGTGTTGAACAGGGCGGACGCGGCGCCGGAGTACGCCGGGGGCGCGGCGCCCATGACGGTGGCGGTCGAGCCGGTGAGGGCGAAGGAGGTGCCGAATCCCGCCGCCGCCATCGGACCGATCAGCAGCGGGTAGCCGGGGTCGGCGCCCGCCGCGGCCCAGCCGGTCAGGCCGAGGGCGGCCAGCAGCATGCCGGAGACCACCAGCGGACGGTCGCCGGTGCGGCGGGCCAGCCGCCCCGAGAGGACGGAGGCGAACATGGTCATCGCGACCGCGGGGAACAGCGCGAGCCCGGTGCCCAGGGCGCTGAGCCCGCGCTGGTGCTGGAACTCCAGGCTGGCGGTGAACACCATGCCGTAGAAGCCGAAGTTGAACAGCAGGCCGATGGCGGCGCCGCCGCTCATCGCGCGGGACCGCAGCAGGCTCGGCGGCAGCACGGGCGAGCGGGCCAGCCGCTCGCGCACCACGAACGCGGCGGCGGCCAGCACGGCCAGACCGGCTCCGGCGAGCACGGCCGGGTCGGACCAGCCGCGCCGGCCGGCCTCGTTGAGGGCCGCGGTCAGCAGTGCGGCGGCGGCCACCACCGCGCACTGCGCCGGCCAGTCCAGGGCCCGGTCCGCGCGCCGGGGCGAGCGTGCCACGTGCCGCAGCGTCAGCAGCACGCAGGCCGCGCCGACCGGCAGGTTGACGAGGAACACCCAGCGCCATCCCAGCGTGGCGACGAGCAGCCCGCCCAGCAGCGGGCCCGCGGCGGCGGCGATGCCCGCCATCGAACCCCACAGCCCGAAGGCCCGCGAACGGGCGGCCGTCCCCGGATAGGCCTGCTGGAGCAGGGCCAGGGAACCGGGCACGATCAGCGCCGCGCCGAGCCCCTCCGCCAGCCGGGCGGCGACCAGGAACGGGACGCTCGCCGCGAGCGCGCACGCGGCCGAGGACAGCGTGAAGACGGCCACGCCCAGGATGAAGATCCGGCGGTTGCCGAGCCGGTCGCCGAGCGCGCCGCCCGTCAGCAGGAATCCGGCGAAGACCAGGGTGTACCCGTCGGTGATCCACTGGATGCCGGTGAGCGAGGCCGACAGCTGCCGGCCGATCACCGGCACGGCGACGTTGATGGCCGTCACGTCGAGGATCACCATGAAGTACCCCGCGCACACGGCGAGGAGCGGCGCCCGGGACCGTCGCCCGGACCGCGGATCCGGCTCAGCGCAGGCCACGGCCCCAGCTCCCTCCCGTCCGCCGACACACGACCCCCACACCATAGGGGACATATGCTGCGAAAAGGCGCTCGGCGTCAGCGCGCGAACTTCTCCTTGGCCGCGGCGGTGACCGGGGTGAAGAAGTTGACGAGGTTGCCGTCGGGGTCGCGGAAGAGCAGCGCGCGGTTGCCCCAGGGCATCGTGGTGGGCTCGGTGACGAAGTCGGTGACGACGTCGGCCAGGTTCCGGTGGACACGGTCCACGTCGTCGACGAGGAACTCGACGATCACGCTGCGGTTGTCGGCCGGGCGGGCGGAGCCCGGGGCGAAGAGCGGGACCGTGCGGGTGCCGCCGATCGCCAGCGTCGCGCCCGCCGTCCGCAGCTCGGCGAAGTCCTCGGTGGCCCATTCGGCCCGCGCCCCCGTGGCCCGCTCGTAGAAGTCGACGAGGCGCGCGACGTCGGCGGTGATGATGCGGATCGAGACGAATTCCATGGGATCTCCCAGGCCGTGCTGAAGGCTGACCCTGTGCACGCTAGGAGAGATAGCGGACAGAATCGGTCCGGTATCGGCGTTAGATTGTCCGCATGTCTCGTCCCACCGGCCGTGTCCTGACCCTGCTGGAGCTCCTGCAGTCCGGCGGCACCCGGACCGTGGCCGAACTCGCCGAGCGGCTCGGCGTCGAAGGACGCACCGTGCGGCGGTACGTGAACCAGCTGATCGACCTGGACGTGCCCGTGGAGTCGGTGCGGGGCCGCTACGGCGGCTACCGGCTCGCCCCCGGGTACCGGCTGCCGCCGCTCATGCTCGGCGACGACGAGGCGCTGGCCGTCCTGCTCGGCCTGGTCCTGGGCCGCCGGGCGGGGCTGACGACCGCGGAGCGCACGGCGAACGAGACGGCCGCGGCGAAGATCCGCCGGGTGCTCCCCAGACACCTCGCCCGGCGGCTCGACGCCCTCACCGAGGCGCTGGAGTTCACCGAGCGGCCCGGCGACCTCGACACCCCGGACGCCGATGTCCTGCTCACCGTCGCCGACGCGGTGCGCCACCGCCGTCCGCTGGCGCTGCGCTACACCGACCGGGAGGGGCGGCGCAGCGAACGCACGCTCCACGCGTACGGGATCGTCGCGCACGCGGGCCGCTGGTACGTCACCGGGCGGGACGCCGGCATCGGCGAGGACCGCACCCTCCGGCTCGACCGCATCGCGGACGCCCGGACCCTGCCCGGCTCCTTCGAGGCACCCGCGGGACCCGGCCCCGCGGAGCGCGTGCTGACCGGGTTCGCCGCGGCCCCCTACCGGCACGAGGTGGTCCTGCGGGTGCACGGGACACCCGAGCAGGTCCGCGCCCGCCTGCCCGTGACGGTCGCGAGCATCGAGGAGCACCGGCCGGCGGCGGACCAGGACCTGACGGCGGAGCGCTGGCTGCGGGTCGCGCTGCGGGCGGAGCGGCTGGACTGGCTGCCCGCGGTGCTCGCCGCCCTCGACCGGCCGTTCGTCGTCGAGCGCCCGGAGGAACTGCGCGGCCTCGTCACGGCACTCGCCGACCGCCTCGCGTCCTGCGCCCGCCAGGAGTGACACCCCGCGAAACGCCTCGTGCGGGCCGGGACTCAGCCCGACCCGCACGAGGGGAAACGATATGTATACGTGTCCGAGGGGGGACTTGAACCCCCACGCCCGATAAAGGGCACTAGCACCTCAAGCTAGCGCGTCTGCCATTCCGCCACCCGGACCAGGTGTCTGCCACCCGACCGGGGGTGTTCCCCGCGGCGACATGGACAACAATACCAAGCTTTCGGAGTGCCCTTCACCTGCGTTTCCGGTGGCGTTTGCGCAGGTCGGATCCTGCTCACCGTCGGTGTCCGGATCGCTACCCGCCCGGTCGCGCCCGTCGTTCCGGGCCGCCGCACGAGGCCGTGCGGCGGCCCGGAACCGCCGTCACGGCATCAGCTGGTAGTCCGGGAAGTTGCCGGGCAGCCGCTCCCCCGCCGGCCCCTGGGTGACGGCCCGCACGAGCAGTTCGCCGCCGACGAAGGCGCCCCGCCAGGAGGCGCCGAAGCCGCCGAACAGCTCGTCGCGGTCCCCGCGGGAGCGGGGCTTGCCGTGTCCGACCTTGAAGGCCCGGATCTGCGGGGCCAGCCGCGCGAAGGTGGCCTCGTCGTCGGTGGAGAGCGTGGCGACCAGCGCGCCGTTGGACGCGTTCATGGCGGCCAGCAGTTCGGCCTCCGTGTCGGCCAGGACGATCGTGTCGACCGGGCCGAACGGTTCCGCGTGGTGCAGCGGGGAGGACCGCGGCGGGTTGAGGAGGGTGACCGGGTGGACGTACGACGACGTGTCCTGGCCGGGCAGGAAGCGCGCGTCGGCGGGACGGCCGCGGTGCAGCGGGACGGCGCCGCGGTCGATGGCCTCGGCCACCTGGTCGGTGAGGTCCTTGGCCTTGGCCGGGTTGATCAGCGGCCCGAGGTCCAGCTCGGGCAGCGGATCGGCGGGGTCGGACACGGCCAGCGGATGACCGATCCGCAGGCCCCGGACGGCCGGCAGGTAGGCGGTCAGGAACTCGTCGAAGAGGTCGCGCTGGACGACGAAGCGCGGGTAGGCGGTGCAGCGCTGCTTGCCGTAGTCGAAGAGCTTGGGGACGACCGCGGTGAAGGCCTTCCAGTCGGTGAAGTTCCAGATGCCCCAGGTGTTGAGTCCCTCCTGTTCGAGCACGTGCCGCTTGCCGAGGTCGGTGACGGCGGTGGCGACCGCGGCGCCCGTGTCCCGGCCGCCGACGAACGAGACGCAGCCGATCTCCGGGGCCCGTACCAGCACCTCGGACAGCTCGCGCCCGCTGCCGCTCAGCAGCGTCACCGGCAGGCCCTCCCGGGCGGCCAGCGCGCAGGCCAGGGTGAGGCAGGCGACGCCGCCGTCGGTCGGGGTCTTCGCCACCACCGCGTTGCCCGCGAGGGCCTGGACCAGGACCGCGTGGACGAGGACGCTCATCGGGTAGTTCCAGCTGGCGATGTTGGACACCGGACCGTCCAGCGGCGTGCGGCCGGCGAGCATCGGCTCGATGCCGTCGACGTACCAGCGCACCCCGTCGACCGCCCGGTCCACGTCCGCCTGGGCGGCCCGCCAGGGTTTGCCGATCTCCCAGACCAGGAGCAGGGCGAGCAGTTCGCGGTGCGCGGCCAGGGCGTCCAGGGCGGCCGCGACCCGGGCCCGGCGCTCCGCCGGGGGCACGTGGCGCCAGGCGCGGTGCTGGTCGAGGGCGGCGCGGACGGCCCGGCGGGCGGTGCCGCGGTCGAGCCGCGGGGCGCCGGCGACGGGGCTGCCGTCGACGGGGCTGGTCGCGGGCAGCGGGCGGCCGTCGGGGTGCCAGGCGGCCGTGTGCAGGTTGAGGACGCGGTCGTCCCTGAACGCCTCGGGGGCGGCGGCGAGGCAGCGCGCCCAGGCGTCGTCCCAGCCGGTGCCGGGCTTGCGGACCAGGGCCATGGTCAGCCTCCGGCTTCCAGCAGTTCCAGCACCAGCCGTGCGGTCTCGGTCGGTGTGCTCCCCACCCGCACGCCGGCCGCCTCCAGTGCCTCCCGTTTGGCCCGCGCGGTGCCGGCCGAGCCGGAGACGATCGCGCCCGCGTGGCCCATGGTCCGGCCCTCGGGCGCGGTGAATCCGGCGATGTAGCCGACGACGGGCTTGGTGACGTGCCCGCCGATGTAGGCGGCGGCCCGCTCCTCCGCGTCGCCGCCGATCTCGCCGATGAGGACGACGAGTTCGGTGTCGGGGTCCTCCTGGAAGGCGGCCAGGCAGTCGATGTGGCTGGTGCCGACGACCGGGTCGCCGCCGATGCCCACGCAGGTGGAGAAGCCGATGTCCCTCAGTTCGTACATGAGTTGGTAGGTCAGGGTGCCCGACTTGGAGACCAGGCCGATCCGGCCGGGCTTGGTGATGTCGGCCGGGATGATGCCCGCGTCGGACTGGCCGGGGGTGATCAGGCCGGGGCAGTTGGGGCCGATGATCCGGGTGCCGCGGTGGCGGGCGTAGGAGGTGAAGGCGACGGAGTCGTGGACCGGGATGCCCTCCGTGATGACCACCGCGAGGCCGATCCCGGCGTCGGCCGCCTCCAGCACCGCCGCCTTGGCGAAGGCGGGCGGCACGAAGACGACGGTGACGTCCGCGCCGGTGGCGGCGACGCCCTCGGCGACGGTGCCGAAGACCGGGACCGCGCGTCCGTCGAAGTCGACGGTCCGCCCGGCCTTGCGCGGGTTGACCCCGCCGACGACGTCCGTGCCGGCGGCGAGCATCCGGCGGGTGTGCTTCATGCCCTCGCCGCCGGTCATGCCCTGGACGAGGACCCTGCTCTCGTGGGTGAGGTAGATCGCCATGACGGAACTCCTCAGGCGGTGGTGGCGAGTTCGGCGGCGCGGCGGGCGGCGCCGTCCATGGTGTCGGCCTGTTCGACCAGGGGGTGGGCGCGGTCGGCGAGGATCGCGCGGCCGCGCGCCGCGTTGTTGCCGTCGAGGCGGACGACCAGCGGTTTGGTCAGCCGGACGGTCTCCAGGGCCTGCACGATCCCGTCGGCGACCGCGTCGCACGCCGTGATCCCGCCGAAGACGTTGACGAGGACGGACTTCACGGCCGGGTCGGAGAGGACCACCGAGAGGCCGTCGGCCATGACCCGGGCGGAGGCTCCGCCGCCGATGTCGAGGAAGTCGGCGGGCCGGGCGCCGCAGCCGGCCACCACGTCCAGGGTGGACATCACCAGGCCTGCGCCGTTGCCGATGACGCCGACCTCGCCGTCCAGCTTGACGTAGTGGAGACCGCGGGCGGCGGCCGCGGCCTCCAGCGGGTCGTGGTGCTCGGCCGCCTCGTCTCCCCAACGGGTCTGGCGGAAGCCCGCGTTGTCGTCGAGGGTGACCTTGCCGTCGAGCGCCAGGACGGTGCCCTGGGCGGTGCGCACGAGCGGGTTCACCTCGACGAGCAGGGCGTCCTCCCGGACCAGCACCTGCCACAGGCGCACCAGGACGTCCACGGTCTGCGGCGGCAGCCCGGCCGCTCCGGCGATCTCCTGGGCCTTGGCGGAGGTGACGCCGACCGCGGGGTCGACGGGGATGCGGGCCACCGCCTCGGGCCGGGCGGCGGCCACCTCCTCGATCTCCGTGCCGCCCTCCGCGGAGGCGATCGCGAGGAAGCCGCCGGCCGCCCGGTCGAGGACGTAGGAGACGTAGAACTCGCGCTCGATGTCGACGGGTTGGGCCAGCATCACCTTGCCGACGGTGTGGCCCTTGATGTCCATGCCCAGGATCTGCCGGGCCGTCAGTTCCGCGGCGGCCGGGTCAGCGGCGAGCCTTACGCCGCCCGCCTTGCCCCGGCCGCCGGTCTTGACCTGCGCTTTCACCACGACCCTGCCGCCGAGCCTGCGGGCGATCCCGCGGGCCTCCTTGGGCGAGTCGGTGACCTCGGCCCTCGGCACCACGATGCCGTGTTCCTCGAAGAGTTCCCTTGCCTGGTGTTCGTACAGGTCCATTCCGGCTCCTGTCTGCGAAGTCATCCGGACGTCATCGCGAGGCCGAACTGCGATGACCGGAAAGTGCCGCACGCCCCCTGGACACCACCCACCGGATGCGGGATAACAAGCTTCATACAGTATTCGTCGACTGTATGCAATGTACGAAGACGGCATCCCCACCCCCTACGAAGGGACAGGACTTCGCCATGCCCGACGACACCCAGGACGCAATATCCGGTGGTCATCTCGTTGCCAAGGCGCTGAAGGCCGAGGGGGTCGACCGCGTCTACACCCTCTGCGGCGGCCACATCATCGACATCTACGACGGCTGTGTGGACGAGGGCATAGAAGTCGTCGACGTCCGCCACGAGCAGGTGGCCGCGCACGCCGCCGACGGCTACGCCCGCATCACCGGGAAGCCGGGCTGCGCGGTGGTCACCGCGGGACCGGGGACGACCGACGCCGTCACCGGGGTCGCCAACGCCTTCCGCGCGGAGTCCCCGATGCTGCTGATCGGCGGCCAGGGCGCCCTCACCCAGCACAAGATGGGGTCCCTGCAGGACCTTCCGCACGTCGACATGATGACGCCGATCACCAAGTTCGCGGCGACCGTCCCGGACACCGCCCGCGCCGCCGACATGGTCTCCATGGCGTTCCGCGAGTGCTACCACGGCGCACCCGGCCCCTCCTTCCTGGAGATACCGCGCGACGTCCTGGACGCCAAGGTCCCGGCCGACAGGGCGCGCGTCCCCACGGCGGGCGCCTACCGGGCCTCCACCCGGTCGGCCGGCGACCCCGAGGCGATCGAGCAGCTCGCCGACCTCCTCGTGCACGCGGAGAAGCCGGCCGTCCTGCTCGGCAGCCAGGTCTGGACGACCCGGGGCACCGAGGCCGCCGTCGAACTGGTCCGCACCCTCAACGTCCCGGCCTACATGAACGGCGCCGGACGCGGCACCCTGCCGCCCGGCGACCCGCACCACTTCCAGCTCTCCCGCCGGTACGCGTTCTCCCACGCCGACGTCATCGTGATCGTCGGTACGCCCTTCGACTTCCGGATGGGCTACGGCAAGCGCCTCTCCCCCACCGCGACCGTCGTCCAGATCGACCTCGACTACCGGACGGTCGGCAAGAACCGGGACATCGGCCTCGGCATCGTCGGCGACGCCGGCCTGGTGCTCAAGTCGGTGACCGAGGCCGCCTCAGGGCGCGTCGACGCCGGCGCCTCGCGGCGCAAGGAGTGGCTCGACGAGCTGCGCGCCGCCGAACAGAGCGCTCTGGAGAAGCGGTTGCCGAGTCTGCGGTCGGACGCCTCGCCCATCCATCCCTACCGGCTGGTCAGCGAGATCAACGACTTCCTCACCGAGGACTCGATCTACATCGGCGACGGCGGCGACATCGTCACCTTCTCCGGCCAGGTCGTGCAGCCCAAGTCGCCCGGCCACTGGATGGACCCGGGCCCGCTCGGCACCCTCGGCGTCGGCGTCCCCTTCGTGCTCGCCGCCAAGCAGGCCCGCCCCGACAAGGAGGTCGTCGCGCTCTTCGGCGACGGCGCCTTCTCGCTCACCGGCTGGGACTTCGAAACGCTGGTCCGCTACGACCTGCCCTTCGTCGGCATCGTCGGCAACAACTCCTCGATGAACCAGATCCGTTACGGCCAGGCCGCCAAGTACGGCAAGGAGCGCGAACGGGTCGGCAACACCCTCGGCGACGTCCACTACGACAAGTTCGCCCAGATGCTCGGCGGCCACGGCGAGGAGGTCCGCGACCCCGCCGACATCGGCCCCGCACTGCGCCGGGCCCGGGAGTCGGGCAAGCCGTCGCTGATCAACGTCTGGGTCGACCCGGACGCGTACGCCCCCGGAACCATGAACCAGACCATGTACAAGTGAGGTGGAACGCCCATGACCGCCACAGCACTCGAGGGCATTCGCGTCCTCGACATGACCCACGTCCAGTCGGGCCCCTCCGCCACCCAGCTGCTCGCCTGGCTCGGCGCGGACGTCGTCAAACTGGAGGCGCCGACCGGTGACATCACGCGAAAGCAGCTGCGTGACCTGCCGGACGTCGACTCGCTCTACTTCACGATGCTCAACTGCAACAAGCGGAGCATCACCCTCAACACCAAGACCGAGCGCGGCCGGGAGCTGCTGACCGAGCTGATCCGGCGCTCGGACGTCATGGTGGAGAACTTCGGCCCCGGCGCGGTCGACCGGATGGGGTTCACCTGGGACCGCATCCAGGAGATCAACCCGCGGATCGTGTACGCGTCCATCAAGGGCTTCGGAGAAGGCCCGTACACCGACTTCAAGGCGTACGAGGTCGTCGCGCAGGCGATGGGCGGCTCGATGGCCACCACCGGCTTCGAGGACGGGCCGCCGCTGGCCACGGGCGCGCAGATCGGCGACTCGGGCACCGGGGTGCACGCGGTGGCCGGCATACTCGCGGCGCTCTTCCAGCGCGAGCGGACCGGACGCGGCCAGCGGGTCAACGTCGCCATGCAGCACGCCGTGCTCAACCTCTGCCGGGTCAAGCTCCGCGACCAGCAGCGGCTGGCGCACGGGCCGCTCCCCGAGTACCCGAACGACGACTTCGGCACCGAGGTGCCCCGCTCCGGCAACGCCTCCGGCGGCGGCCAGCCCGGCTGGGCGGTGCAGTGCGCGCCCGGCGGCCCGAACGACTACGTGTACGTCATCGTGCAGCCCGTCGGCTGGGAGCCGATCACCCGGCTGATCGGCCGGCCGGAGCTCGCGGACGACCCCGAGTGGGCGACCCCGCAGGCGCGCCTGCCCAAGCTCGGCAAGATGTTCCAGCTGATCGAGGAATGGTCCCTGGCGCTGCCCAAGTGGGAGGTGCTGGAGCGGCTCAACGCCCACAACATCCCGTGCGGGCCGATCCTCTCCACCAAGGAGATCATCGAGGACGAGTCGCTGGCCGCCAACGAGATGGTGGTCACCGTCCCGCATCCCGAGCGCGGCGACTTCGTCACCGTCGGCAGCCCGCTCAAGCTCTCCGACTCCCCCGTGCGCGTGACCGCCTCGCCGCTCCTCGGCGAGCACAACGCCGAGGTCTTCGTCGGCGAACTCGGTCTCGGCGACGAGGAGTTGCGCCTGCTCAAGTCGAACGGAGTGATCTGACGTGATGGCAGAGGACCGGGAGCGGCGGGTCCGCGCACTCCTCGACTCGGTGCGCGCGCAGGGCCGTACGGCGCTCACCGCGCCCGAGGGCAAGGTGATCGCCGACGCGTACGGGATCGCCGTACCGGGCGAGGAGCTGGCAAGGGACGTCGAGGAGGCGGTGGCGTACGCGGCACGCTTCGACGGGCCGGTGGTGATGAAGATCGTCTCCCCGGACATCCTGCACAAGACCGACGCGGGCGGAGTGGTCGTCGGGGTCGAGGGCGCGGCCGACGTACGCGCGGCCTTCCACCGGATCGTCCAGAACGCGCGCGCCTACGACGCGGACGCCCGCGTCGAGGGCGTGCAGGTGCAGGAGTTGCTGCCGAAGGGCACGGAGGTCATCGTCGGCGCGGTCACCGACCCCACCTTCGGGAAGGTCGTCGCCTTCGGGCTCGGCGGGGTGCTGGTCGAGGTGCTGAAGGACGTCACGTTCCGGCTGGCCCCCGTCTCGGCCGACGAGGCGCTGTCCATGCTGGACTCCATCGAGGCGGCCGAGGTGCTGCGCGGGGTGCGCGGACAGGCCGGCGTGGACCGGTGGGCCCTCGCCGAGCAGATCCGCCGGGTCTCGCACCTGGTCGCGGACTTCCCGGAGATCGCCGAGGTGGACCTCAACCCGGTGATCGCCACCCCGCGGGGCGCGGTCGCCGCCGACATCCGGATCATCCTCGCCGAGCGGCAGCCGCCGCCGCGCCGGACGTTCACGCGCGAGGAGATCCTCACCTCGATGCGCCGGCTGATGCAGCCCCGCTCGGTCGCCGTGATCGGCGCTTCCAACGAGGCGGGCAAGATAGGCAATTCGGTGATGCGCAACCTCGTCGACGGCGGCTTCGCCGGGGAGATCCATCCGGTGAACCCGCGGGCCGATGACATCCTCGGCCGCAAGGCGTACAAGAGTGTCACGGACGTTCCCGGTGAGGTGGACGTGGCAGTCTTCGCCATTCCGGCCAGGTTCGTGGCGGCGGCGCTGGAGGAGGTGGGCCGCAAGAGGATCCCCAACGCCGTCCTGATCCCCTCCGGTTTCGCGGAGACGGGCGAGCAGGAACTCCAGGACGAGATCGTCGCGATCGGCGAGCGCCACGGCATCCGCCTGCTCGGCCCGAACATCTACGGCTACTACTCCACCTGGCAGGACCTGTGCGCCACGTTCTGCACGCCGTACGACGTGAAGGGCGGCGTGGCGCTCACCTCGCAGTCCGGCGGGATCGGCATGGCGATCCTCGGCTTCGCCCGCACCACCAGGACGGGCGTCTCGGCGATCGTGGGGCTCGGCAACAAGTCGGACCTGGACGAGGACGACCTGCTGACCTGGTTCGGCGAGGACCCGCGCACCGAGTGCATCGCGATGCACCTGGAGGACCTCAAGGACGGCCGCGCCTTCGTGGCGGCGGCGCGGGCCACCGTCCCGAAGAAGCCGGTCGTGGTGCTGAAGGCCGGGCGTACGGCGGCCGGTGCCAGAGCGGCCGGTTCGCACACGGGCGCGCTCGCGGGCGACGACGCGGTGTACGACGACATCCTGCGGCAGGCGGGCGTCATCCGCGCGCCGGGCCTGAACGACATGCTGGAGTACGCGCGCGGGCTGCCGGTGCTGCCGGCCCCGAAGGGCGACAACGTCGTGATCATCACCGGTGCGGGCGGCAGCGGGGTGCTGCTGTCCGACGCGGTCACCGACAACGGCCTGTCCCTGATGGAGATTCCGCCGGACCTGGACGAGGCGTTCCGCCGCTTCATCCCGCCGTTCGGAGCCGCCGGCAACCCGGTGGACATCACGGGCGGCGAGCCGCCGTCGACGTACGAGGCGACGATCCGGCTGGGCCTGGAGGACCCGCGGATCCACGCGCTGGTCCTCGGCTACTGGCACACCATCGTCACCCCGCCGATGGTGTTCGCGGAGCTGACCGCGCGGGTGGTCGCGGAGTTCCGGGAGCGGGGTGTCGAGAAGCCGGTCGTCGCCTCGCTCGCCGGGGACGTCGAGGTCGAGGAGGCCTGCCAGTACCTGTACGAGCGGGGTGTCGTGGCGTACCCGTACACGACCGAACGGCCGGTGGCCGTACTCGGCGCCAAGTACCGCTGGGCGCGGGCGGCCGGAGTGCTGGGAGGCGGCTCATGACCTAGCCGAGGAGGGGGCCGGCCGGCGGTGCGCTGCGGCCGGCCCCGGGACCCGTGCGCGCACGAAAGGCATTTGGACAGGGGGCGCTGGCCAGAGCTTTCGACGCAAGGGGTGCTGAACGAACATGTCATCCATCGATCTCACGGCGTCCGTCCCCTTCAGGGAGGTGACGGACCGCAACGGCCGCACGTACCGGATCGGCGAGAGAGACGTCGATCTGATGGGCCGGACACGCAAGTGGATGGTCATCCTGCCCTGGGTGGGCATGATGGGCATCAGTTCCGCCGAGTACGCGTTCACGTCGGCGGAGGACACGCTGCACGAGGCACATCTGTGGAGCAGCGGGCACATCTTCTGGCTGATGGGCGTCTGGGTGTTCTTCCAGGCGGCCGTGGCCTTCCCGGCCGGGCAACTGCGCGAGAGCGGACGGCTGCCCGCGCGCACGGCCATGCTGATCGGCGCGGTGGGCACCCTGCTCGGCTACGTGGCGCTGGCGTTCGCGCCGAACGTGGTCGTCGCCTATCTCGGCTTCGGCATGTGCAGCGGCATCGGCGCCGGTCTCGTCTACGCGACCTGCGTGAACATGGTCGGCAAGTGGTATCCGGAGCGCAAGGGCGGCAAGACGGGGTTCGTGAACGGCGGTTTCGCCTACGGGTCGGTGCCGTTCGTGTTCCTGTTCACCTCCGTCCTGGACCTCGGCAACTACCGGGTCCTGCTCACCTCGGTCGGTGTCGGGCTGTGCCTGGTGGTGGCGTCGGCCGGCTGGTTCTTCAAGGACCCGCCGAAGAACTGGTGGCCGCCGCACGTCGATCCCCTGAAGGCCACGCAGGATCCGCGGATCCGCCGGGCACTGGAGAAGAACCCGCCCGCCGTCAAGCAGTACTCGCCGAAGGAGGCGGCCCGTACGCCCGTGCTGTGGATGATGTGGTTCTGTCTGCTGTGCACGGCCGGGATCAACATCTTCGGCATCGCCTTCCAGGTGCCGTTCGGCAAGGACATGGGGTTCGCCGGCGGGATCGTCGCCACCGCCATGTCGCTGAAGGCGATCGTCAACGGCACCGGGCGCGGGGTCATCGGCTGGATCTCCGACCGCTACGGCCGCCGCCACACCCTGATCATCGTCTGCATCGTGCTGGGCACCGCCCAGTTCGGAGTGCTGGTCTCCGGCCAGATGCACAGCATGCCGTTCTTCCTGTTCTGCTCCATGGTCTCGGGGTTCGGCGGCGGGGCGATCTTCCCGCTGTTCGCGGCCATGACGGCGGACTACTTCGGTGAGAACAACAACGCCACCAACTACGGGATGGTCTACAGCTCCAAGCTGATCTCCGGTCTGGTGGGCTCCGGTCTGGGCGCGGTCGTCGTCGGTGAGTGGGACTACCACGGCGCGTTCGTCCTGGCGGGCTCCGTCGGCCTGGCCTCCGCAGTGCTGGCCCTGTTCCTCAAGGCACCGGGCAGGCCCAGCGCCCGGCGCATCGTCCCCAACCCGCACCCGCTCGGCGAGGAGATGGCGTGACATGACGGCTGACCCTGTAGCCACGAACAGCACCGGCGCCGGACGACCCCCGTACCGCGAGGTCACGGACGCCCGCGGCCGGGTGTACCGGATCGGCGAGACCGACCGGGACATCCTCGGCCACTCCCGCAACCTCATGGTGTACCTGCCCTGGGTGGCCATGATGGCCATCAGCGTCTTCGAGTACGCGTACGGCTCCGCGGAGGACACCCTGTCCCACGCGCACGGCTGGACGCAGTCCAACACCTTCTGGATATTGAGCGTCTGGGTGTTCTTCCAGGCCGGCATCGCCTTCCCGGCGGGCTGGCTGCGCGAGAAGGGCATCCTGACCGCCCGCCGCGCCATGTACACCGGGTCCTTCATGTGCCTGCTCGGCTTCCTGGCGCTGTCCCACATCAGCGAGATATGGCTGGCGATCATCGGCTTCGGCGTGGTCGGCGGGCTCGGCTCCGGGCTGGTCTACGCGACCTGCATCAACATGGTCGGCAAGTGGTTCCCCGAACGCCGGGGCGCCCGCACCGGGTTCGTGAACGGCGGCTTCGCCTACGGCTCGCTGCCGTTCATCTTCATCTTCAACTACGCGTTCGACACGGCCAATTACCACCGGGTCCTGGACCTGATCGGTGTCTACGTGATGGTCGTGGTCCTGGTCTCGGCGTTCTTCTTCAAGGACCCGCCGAAGAACTGGTGGCCGGCCGACATCGACCCGCTCGCCCGGTCGGCGGACGCGAAGACCGCGACGGCGCTCGCCAAGAACCCGCCCGCGGTGAAGCAGTTCACGCCGAAGGAGGCGATCCGCACCGGCATGCTCCCGCTGATGTGGATCTCCATCGTCCTGACGGCCGGCGTCTCGATCTTCGGCATCTCGTTCCAGGTGGACTTCGCCAAGGACGTCGGGTTCGGCCCGCTGGTCGCGGCCTCGTCGATGGGCGTGATGGCGGTCATCAACGGCATCGGCCGCGGTGTCGTCGGCTGGCTCTCCGACCGGCTGGGCCGCAAGCCGACGCTGGTCTTCGTGATCGTCGTGCTCGGACTCGCCCAGTTCGGCGTGATCTGGGCCGGTGACATGAAGAGCGAGTGGCTGTTCCTGTTCTTCGCCTTCCTGTCCGGCTTCGGCGGCGGCGCCTTCTACCCGCTCTTCGCCGCCCTCACCCCGGACTACTTCGGCGAGAACTACAACGCCACCAACTACGGCCTGGTCTACAGCGGCAAGCTGATCAGCGGCCTGTTCGGCGGCGGCCTTGGCTCCATGGTGGTCGGCGCCTGGGGCTACAACGGCGCCTACGCCCTGGCCGGCGGCATCTCGATGCTGGCGGCGGCCATCGCCCTCCTCCTCCGGCAGCCGGGCCGGCCCGGAACGGGCGCGACGGTGGCCGCGGCACAACCACAGACGGCCGGCTGACCGTCGGCGCGCCGGGTCCCGGGCACGCATCCGGGACCCGGCCGCGCTCCGCCCCTCGGACGTCAACGGGGGTCGAGGGCTCGGCGGGCGGCGTCGATGAGGTGGTGTGCGTCGGCTCCGTGGACGGCGGACTCGCGGAGGGTGCGCCAGGTGCGGAGATAGAGGGCGACGGAATCGGCGTCGTCCAGCCAGAGTTCGGCGTGCCAGGTCTCGGTGACCACCTGGCGGTCGTCGTAGAGCCAGAAGGCGGTGGCCGGGGGGATCTTCAGGGATGCCGACAGCGGGATGATGCCCAGCTCGACCGTGTCCAGGCCGATGGCGCCCGAGAGACGGTCCAGCTGAGCCAGTAGCACCGAGGGCGGGCAGATCAGGGCGCGGAGAGCGGCCTCCCAGAGGATGAGGTGAAACCGCTTCGAGGAGTCGTACAAGGCCTCCTGGCGCTTCATGCGGGAGCGGACGGCTTCCTCGGTGTCACGCGGCGACCGCTGAAGCTCGGCGTACCGGGTGAAGACCGACCGGGCGTAGTCCGGCGTCTGCAGGATTCCGAAGATCATGGAGGACTCCCAGCCCCGGAACACCGAGGCGTCGGCGTGCGCCCCGAGGTGGGTGTCCTGCACCGGCTTGTGCCCCGAGGCCAGCTGTCGACGCCACGACCGGATGTGCGACTCGAACCCCCTGAGCCTGGCCAGCAATTCGTCGCACGCCTCCGGCTGGCCGGTCACGTCGGCCCACTTGCGCAGGTCGTCGGCCGTGGGGGTCTGCCTGCCGTTCTCCAGCTTGCTGACCTTCGATTTGTTCCAGCCGTATGCGTCGGCCAACTGCTGACCGGTGAGACGGCCGCCCAGGGCCGACATCCGGAGTTCGCGCAGCCGCACGCCGAGCGCCTCGCGCGCCTGCTGATAGTCCGTGCTCACCGGTCAGCGACCTGCCTTACTCCTTCGCGGCGAGGTGCGCCGCGACCTGTTCGTACGGGACGGCGTAGTGCATGGCAGCATCTCGGGCCTGCGCGTACCTCAGGACCGCTGCGGGCTCGGTGATCAGCTCCACGTTCCGCAGGTTGTCGCCGTCGTCGAAGTTGAGGAGAGCGACCAGCCGGGAGTCGAACAGCCAGAAGTCCTCTGCGGGCAGACTCGCGCGGTCGGCGTCGGCGCGCGGCAGGCTGTAGATCTTCTCGCCGGCGGCACTGTTACGCCGGGCGTTTTCGAGGAGGTAGAGCTGTCCGGCGGTCGGCGGGCTGTCGATGACGCGGGCACGCTCGAACCGCTTGCCCATCGCGGTCTGCTCCAGGCGTTCGGCGCACCATGCGGCGTCCACTCCGTCCCAGTTCACGGCCTCGCCACGGGTGAACTGGGCGTAAGTGGCGGTGGCTTCGTCGGAGGCGTATCGGCGCCGCGTCTCCAGCCGCCAGGCAGTGTGCTCGAAGCGGGTGAAGAGCCGGTCGAACTCGTCCAGCCCGATGATGTCCTGCACCCGGTTGACCTCCTTCGGTCCGAAGTCGACGAGTAGCGCGCGGGGCACCACGATGGGCACCTCACCCTCGTGCAGATGCTGGAGCTGGCCGAGGTCCGCAGGGTCGGTGAGCGCCGGGCCGTGCACGATGACCTCACCCGAGTCGAGATCCTCGTGCACAGCAGGGCACCCGTTGACTCCACTGCCCGTGCCGTTGAAGCGCAGTCGTCGGGTCATGATCAGTTCCTTTCGTCAGAGGACTGATCTCCACAGCTTGTCCGAGTCCGGTGGCCGCTGACCGGGGTTCGGGCGACCTTTATCAGCAACTTCCCGCAACCGGAGAGAGGCGTCAAGCAACTTCGCGCAACTTCCATCGCCCTCCCCAACGCGCCAGCCCTAGCGTCAGCTTCATGGCACCGAAGAAGTCAAAAGACATCCGCGACACCCAGACGGCCGTCGAGACGCTCAGAGCCGCCCTGAACTCCGCGGGGATCGTCTTCCCCTCGCTGCGGGCGGATCCGGCGTCGCCCGCGCTGGGACTGGTCGAGCTGGGACGGGTACGCGCGGACGTCGCCGTACACCTCGCCAAGGCGCTGGAGAAGGAGCCCCCGGAGTGACCGCCGAGAACGGCGAACCGCCGGTCGGCGCCCTCATCGACACCGCGCGCGACCGGCTCGGGTACGTCATGGGTCGCGAGGGGCCCTGGGTCCAGCTGCGGCCGGTGGCCGGCGGGCGGGAGTGGGACGCCGAGCCCGCTCTGGTCCGCCGGGCCACCGACGAGGAGCGCTTGAGGGCCGTGGCCGAGCGCACCCGCGCCATGAACACCTTCAGCAGCGGCAGGATCTTCGGATGACCGGCCGCGGCCGGCGCGTGACTCCCGTGCGCACGGGCCGGGTTCAGGACTGCGCCCGCTCGTGGTACGACCGCCGCGTGTGTTCCGTGTGTTCGCGCATCAGGCGGGTCGCGAGCTGTTCGTCGCGGGACGTGATCGCCGCGATCAGTTCGCGGTGCTCGATCCAGGACTGGTGGCCGCGCTGACGGGCCACCGGCGTGTAGTACCAGCGGACCCTGCGGTCGACCTGGGCGGCGAGTTCGGCGAGGACCGTGTTGCCGGCCAGGTCCATGACCTTGGTGTGGAAGGCGGCGTTCAGGGCGACGGCGCCGTCCACGTCGTCCGCGGCGACGGCCTTCTCCCCCTCCGCGCACAGCGATTCGAGCGCGGCGACTCCCGCGCTGTCCGCGTGGGCGGCCGCCAGCCGCGCCGCCTCGGCCTCCAGCAGGGTGCGGACCGTCAGGAGCTGGTCGGCCTCGTCCTCGGTGGGCTCGTGGACGAACGCCCCCTGGGCGGGCCGCAGATCGACCCAGCCCTCGGTGTTCAGCCGCTGCAGCGCCTCGCGCACCGGCTGCCGGGAGACCCCGAGGTGTCCGGCGAGTTCGCTCTCCACGAGGTGCTGGCCCGGCTGGAGGGAACGGGTGGTGATGAGTTCCAGCAGTGCCTCGTAGACCCGGTCGCGCAGCGGTCCGGGGCGTTCGAGCTTGGGCACCGCGCCCTGCGGCAGTCCGGCTGACAACATCGGGTCCCCCTTCGGCAGACACCCGTCACGAGCGGACACTCCGTGCGAGGCTCAGTATCGATTGTCTTTCGTCTACAGTCTACGGCGCACATCTGCCAGGGGAAGCGGGAGTCGGCCTCGTCACACCGCCGTGCGCTCAGGGACAGCGCACGACCTGTCCGGCGTACGACAGGTTGCCGCCGAAGCCGAACAGCAGGACGGCGTCGCCGCTGGACACCCCACCCCGCTCGACCAGTTTGGACAGGGCCAGCGGGATGCTCGCGGCCGAGGTGTTGCCGGACTCGGTGACGTCCCTGGCGACCACCGCGTTGACCGCGCCGATCTTCTGCGCGAGCGGCTCGATGATCCGCAGGTTGGCCTGGTGCAGGACGACGGCGGCGAGGTCGAGCGGGTCCACCCCGGCCTTCTCGCAGGCGCGCCGGGCGATCGGCGGCAACTGCGTGGTGGCCCAGCGATAGACGCTCTGCCCCTCCTGCGCGAACCGCGGCGGGGTGCCCTCGATGCGTACCGCGTGGCTCATCTCGGGGACGGAACCCCACAGTACGGGGCCGATCCCGGGCTCCTCGCCGGGCCCGCAGGCCTCCACCACGGCCGCGCCCGCCCCGTCGCCGACCAGCACGCACGTCGTGCGGTCGGTCCAGTCCGTCACCTCGGACATCTTGTCGGCGCCGATGACGAGCGCACGGGTGGCGGCGCCGGCCCGGACGGCGTGGTCGGCGGTGGCGAGCGCGTGCGTGAAGCCGGCGCACACGACGTTGACGTCCATCGCCGCGGGCTGCGGGATGCCGAGCCGGGCGGCGACCCGGGCGGCCATGTTCGGGGAGCGGTCGATCGCGGTGGAGGTGGCGACCAGGACCAGGTCGATGTCCGCGGGGGTGAGGCCGGCCGCGGCGAGGGCCTTGGCGGCGGCGTGCGCGGCCAGTTCGTCGACGGGTTCGTCGGGGCCCGCGATGTGCCGGGTGCTGATGCCCACCCGGCTGCGGATCCACTCGTCACTGGTGTCGACCATGTCCGCCAGGTCCTGGTTGGTGAGCACCTTGGCGGGCTGGTAGTGGCCGACGGCGGCGATGCGCGAGCCGTTCATGGGTGGTGGATCCCCCTCGTTGCCTCGGTATGGGCCCACCAGTCTGTTCAGTGACTCACGGGTACGACGGCACGTAAGGCCACAGGAAACGGGCGTCCGAGTTGTCGGCTTCTTGCAGACCCCCGGACGCCCGGCCGTTCTCCCGGTTCAGCCGTTGAACAGCTGTGTCGCCTTCTGTACGAGTTCGTACACACCGTAGGCGAAGGGCGCGCCGACCCAGAGCCAGGCGACGGCGATCAGCCAGCGGCGGTCGGGCTCATGCAGGCTGCTGTCGTTCGACATCGACGGCCTCCCTGGGTGCGGGGATGTGGTGGCGGGCGTTCACCGGCCGGATCAGCTCGTTGGCGACGAACCCGACGACGAGCAGGCCGATCATGATGCCGAAGGACAGGGTGTACAGGTCGGCGCCGTGCTTGCCGGCGTCCTTCTGGTGGTCGGCGATCCGGTTGACGATCAGCGGTCCGAGCACACCGGCCAGCGACCAGGCGGTGAGCAGCCGGCCGTGGATCGCGCCGACCTGGTAGGTGCCGAAGAGGTCCTTCAGGTAGGCGGGGACGGTGGCGAAGCCGCCGCCGTAGAAGGAGAGGATCACCAGCGCGCACAGGATGAACAGCGGCTTGGAGGAGTCCCCGAACAGGGTGATGAGCAGGTACATCAGCGCGCCGACGCCGAGGTAGACACGGTAGATGTCCTTGCGGCCGATCAGGTCGGAGGTGGACGACCAGCCGATGCGTCCGGCCATGTTGGCGGCGGACAGCAGGGCGACGAACCCGGCCGCCGCGGACACCGTGACCGGGGTGGAACTGTCGGCGAAGAAGTCCGTGATCATCGGGGCGGCCTTCTCCAGGATGCCGATGCCCGCGGTGACGTTCATGCAGAGCACGACCCACAGGCACCAGAACTGCGGAGTGCGGATCGCGGTGTTCGCGGAGACCTGCACGCCCTCGAAGGCGCTCGGCGCGTCCGCGACCGGCTTCTCGCTGCGGGGCACCCGGATCAGCAGCACGCCCAGCGTCATGAAGACGGCGTACGACAGTCCGTGCACGAGGAAGGCGAGGGCGATGCCATCGTTGTCACTGCCGAAGGAGGAGAGCATCTGCGCGGACCACGGCGAGGCGATCAGCGCGCCGCCGCCGAAGCCCATGATGGCGATGCCGGTGGCCATGCCGGGCCGGTCCGGGAACCACTTGATCAGCGTGGAGACGGGCGAGATGTAGCCGATGCCGAGGCCGATGCCGCCGACGAAGCCGTAGCCCAGGACGATCAGCCAGTACTGCTTCGTCTCGGCGCCGAGAGCGGAGATCAGGAAGCCGGTGGAGAAGCAGATCAGGGCGACCGTCATCGCCCAGCGCGGCCCGTTGCGTTCGACGAGGGTGCCGCCGAACGCGGCCGACAGGCCGAGCATCACGATCGCGAGCTGGAAGGGCAGCGCGCTCTGGGTTCCGCTGAGGTTCAGCGCGGATTCGAGCGGCGGCTTGAAGACGCTCCAGGCGTAGGCCTGGCCGATGGAGAGGTGGACGGCGAGGGCGGCGGGCGGGACGAGCCAGCGGCTCCAGCCCGGCGGTGCTACAGGGGGGCTGCTCATGAGTCCCGAACGGTAGGCGGGCGTCCGGTGGTTGAGAACCCGACGACCGGATCGTATGCGATGAGCGGTATCCAGAATGCGCCGAACGGTCATGGCCGGAACCCTTGCCGCCCCCTAGTCCATACTGTAGACAATATTTCGTCGACATCTTCCGGCCCCTGTCGGGCCACCTCCGCGGTATCCCTCAAACCGAACGGAGTGTTCCGTGAAAGTCGCAGTCCTCGGCGCCGGTGCGATCGGCGCCTACGTCGGTGCCGCGCTCCACCGCGCGGGCGCCGACGTGCATCTCGTCGCCCGTGGACCGCACCTGGCGGCCATGAGGCAGTACGGAGTACGGGTGCTGAGCCCGCGCGGCGACTTCACCGCGCACGCCCACGCCACCGACGACCCGGCCGAGGTCGGCCCGGTCGACTACGTGTTCCTCGGTCTGAAGGCCCACTCGTACGCGGCGTGCGGGCCGCTGATCGAGCCGCTGCTCGACGAGCGCACGGCGGTGATCGCGGCCCAGAACGGCATCCCCTGGTGGTACTTCCACCGGCACGGCGGCCCGCACGACGGCCACCGCGTCGAGAGCGTCGACCCGGCCGGCGCGGTCAGCGCCGTACTCGCCCCCGAACGCGCCGTCGGCTGCGTGGTCTACGCGGCCACCGAACTCGAAGCCCCCGGCGTGGTGCGGCACTTGGAAGGCACCCGGTTCTCGATCGGCGAGCCGGACCGCAGTGTGTCCCAGCGCTGCGTGCGGTTCAGCGAGGCCATGCGGACCGGCGGGCTGAAGTGCCCGGTCGAGCCGGACCTGCGCAACGACATCTGGCTCAAGCTGCTCGGCAACATCTCCTTCAACCCGATCAGCGCGCTGGCCCGCGCCACCATGCGGCAGATGTGCCTGCACGGCGGCACCCGCCGAGTCATCGAGATCATGATGCGCGAGACGCTCGACGTCGCCGAGGCGCTCGGCTGCGAGGTCGGCGTCTCCATCGAACGACGGCTCGCGGGCGCCGAGAAGGTCGGCGACCACCGCACCTCCACGCTCCAGGACCTGGAACGCGGCAAGCCGCTGGAACTCGACGTGCTCCTCGCGGCCGTCGTCGAACTGGCGGAGATCACCGGCGTGGAGGTGCCCACCCTGCGCACCGTGCACGCCCTCTCGGACCTGCTCGCGCTGAGGAGCGCCGCATGAGGAAACGGCAGCAGAAGACGTACACCCGGCTCACCCACCCGCTGGTCCGGGACTCCCGCGACGAGCCGTTCCGGCGGGCGAGCTGGGAGGAGGCCCTGGACCGGACGGCCCGCGGCCTGGAACGCAACCGCGACGCGTTCGGGATGTTCTCCTGCGCCCGCGCCACCAACGAGATGAACTACGTGGCCCAGAAGTTCGCCCGGGTGGTGATGGGCACCAACAACGTCGACTCCTGCAACCGGACCTGTCACGCGCCGAGCGTGGCCGGACTGAGCGCCGCCTTCGGCTCCGGCGGCGGCACCTCGTCGTACGAGGAGATCGAGCACACCGACGTCATCGTGATGTGGGGCTCCAACGCCCGCTTCGCGCACCCGATCTTCTTCCAGCACGTGCTCAAGGGCGTCAGGAACGGCGCCCGGATGTACGCCGTCGACCCGCGCCGCACCTCCACCGCCGAGTGGGCGGAGAGCTGGCTCGGGCTGAACGTCGGCACCGACATCCCGATGGCGCACGCGATCGGCCGGGAGATCATCCGCGCCGGACTGGCCAACGAGGGCTTCGTCCGGCGGGCGACGACCGGCTTCGAGGAGTACCGGGCGCTCGTCGAACCGTGGACGCTCTCGCTCGTGGAGAAGGTGACCGGCGTACCGGCCGCCGCGATACGGGAGTTGGCGCACGCCTACGCCCGCGCCGAGCGGGCCCAGCTGTGCTGGACCCTCGGCATCACCGAGCACCACAACGGCACCGACAACGTCCGCGCGCTGATCAACCTCTCCCTGCTCACCGGCCACGTGGGCCGCTACGGCGCGGGACTGCAGCCGCTGCGCGGGCAGAACAACGTGCAGGGCGGCGGCGACATGGGGGCGATCCCCAACAAGCTGCCGGGCTTCCAGGACATCCTCGACCCCGACGCCCGGCTGAAGTTCGAGTCCGCCTGGGACACGGTCATCCAGCCGCACCACGGACTGAACCTCACCGAGATGTTCGAGGCGATGGAGGAGGGCACGCTCAGGGCGGTCTACTGCATCGGCGAGAATCCGGCCCAGTCGGAGGCCGACAGCGAGCAGGCCGTACGACGGCTGCGGGCCCTCGACTTCCTCGTCGTCCAGGACATCTTCCTCACGAAGACGGCGGAGCTGGCGGACGTGGTGCTGCCGGCCACCGCCGGCTGGGCCGAGACCGAGGGCACGACGACCAACAGCGAGCGCCGGGTCCAGCGGGTGCGCCGGGCCGTGACCCCGCCCGGCGAGGCCCGCGAGGACATCGACATCCTCTGCGACCTGGCCGGCCGCCTCGGCCACGCCTGGAAGTACGCCGACGCGGAGGCCGTCTGGAACGAACTGCGGTCGGTCTCCCCCGACCACTACGGGATGACCTACGACAGGCTCACCGAGCACCAGGGCATCCAGTGGCCGTGCCCGAGCACCGAACGGCTCGAACCGGCTTACCTGCACGGCAGGTTGTGGGAGAAGGACCCGGCACGGCGCGGCACGCCGGCCCCCTTCGGACTGGTCCGGCACGATCCGCCGGTCGACCTCACCGACGAGGAGTACCCGGTCCGGCTCACCACCGGGCGGCGCCTTGACTCCTACAACACCGGTGTGCAGAGCGGCGGTTACGCCTCCCCGCTGCGGCGCGGCGAGTACGTCGAGCTGTGCCCGGAGGACGCCGAGCGGTACGGGGTGACGGTCGGCGAGGAGGTCCTGGTGTCCTCGCGGCGGGGCTCGGTGGTGGCCCCGGTCTGGGTCGACACCGCGCTGCGCCCCGGCCTCGCCTTCATGACCATGCACTTTCCCGACGAGGTGGACACCAACCAGCTGACGATCGAGGCCAACTGCCCGATCGCGGGGACGGCGGAGTTCAAGGCGTCGGCGATCCGCATCGAGAAGCTTCCGGTCGCGACCATCGTGAGGTGACAAGGTGGACCTGCACTTCGGCGACAGCAAACCGACGGACGACGAACGGGCCGCCGTCGACGCCCTGCTGGGCCCTCCGGAGTCCTCCTGGGAGGGCGCCGACCGCTCCGACGCGGACCTGCGGTGGGCCCGCGGCGGACGCCCCGCGCGCGACCGCCGGGACCAGCTGCTGCCGGGGCTGCACGCGATCAACGACCGGATCGGCTGGATCAGCGAGGGCGCCCTCGGCTACCTCTGCCGCCGCCTGACGGTCCCCCCGGCCGAGGCCTACGGCGTGGCCACCTTCTACGCGATGTTCTCCGTCACGCCGCGCCCGGCGACCGTCCTGCACGTCTGCACCGACCTGGCGTGCACGGCGGCCGGCGCGCGGGAACTCCTCGCCGGCACCGAGCGGCGGCTCGGCCCGGACGTCCACCTGGAGCACAGCCCGTGCCTGGGCCTGTGCGAGCGGGCACCGGCGGCCCTCGCCATCCGGGCCGGGGATCCGGTGCGCACGGCGGTGGCGGCGCCCGCGACGGCCGGCTCGGCCGTCCTCGCGGCGACCGCGCCCGACTCGGCACCCGAGGAACCGCCGCCCGTCGCGGCCGTGCCCCAGGCGGGCCGGGCCGGTCTGACGCTGCTGCGGCGGGTCGGCGTCGTCGACCCGGCCTCGCTCGACGACTACCGGGCGCACGGCGGCTACACCGCGCTGCGCCGGGCCTTCGACCTCGGACCCGCCGGAGTCATCCGCGAGGTCACCGACTCCGGCCTGGCCGGACGCGGCGGCGCCGCCTTCCCCACCGGCCGCAAGTGGCAGGCCACCGCGTCCCAGCCCGACCACCCGCACCACCTCGTCTGCAACGCCGACGAATCGGAGCCCGGCACCTTCAAGGACCGCGTGCTCATGGAAGGCGACCCGTACGCGCTGGTGGAGGCCATGACGATCGCCGCGTACGCGATCGGCGCCCGCCACGGCCACATCTACCTCCGCGGCGAGTACCCGCGGGCCGCCCGCCGGCTCCGGCACGCGATCGGCCGGGCGCGCGCCCGCGGCTTCCTCGGCGACGACGTCCTCGGCCAGGGCTTCGCCTTCGACATCGAGATCCGGCGCGGCGCCGGGGCGTACATCTGCGGTGAGGAGACGGCCCTGTTCAACTCCGTCGAGGGGTACCGGGGCGAGCCGCGCTCGAAGCCGCCGTTCCCGGTGGAGAAGGGGCTGTTCGGGAAGCCGACGGTCGAGAACAACGTGGAGACGCTGGTCAACGTCCTGCCGGTGCTGACCATGGGCGCCGCGGCGTACGCGGCGATCGGGACCGCCGGGTCCACCGGGCCGAAGCTGTTCTGCGTGTCCGGGAGCGTGGACCGGCCGGGCGTCTACGAGCTGCCGTTCGGGGCCACGCTCGGCGAACTCCTCGACCTGGCCGAAGTGCGCGGGAACCTGCGGGCGGTGCTGCTCGGCGGGGCCGCGGGCGGCTTCGTACGGCCCGACGAACTCGGCATCCCGCTGACCTTCGAGGGCACCAGGGACGCGCACACCACGCTCGGCTCCGGTGTCGTCATGGCCTTCGACGACACCGTCCCGCTGCCCGGACTCCTGCTCCGCATAGCCCGGTTCTTCCGCGAGGAGTCCTGCGGGCAGTGCGTGCCGTGCCGGGTGGGGACGGTCCGGCAGGAGGAGGCGCTGCTCCGGATCTCCGGGCGCACCGGAGCCGACGCCGCCGACGACATCGCGCTGCTGCGCGAGGTCGGCCGCACGATGCGGGACGCCTCGATCTGCGGTCTGGGCCAGACCGCGTGGAACGCCGTGGAATCCGCCATCGACCGTCTGGGGGCCTACGAATGACCGTCACACCGCTGGGGATCCCGCGCCGCCTGCTGGAGTTCACCCTCGACGGCGAGCCGGCCCGGGTGCCCGAGGGCTCGACGATCCTGGACGCCTGCCGGGCGGCCGGGACGGACGTGCCGACGCTGTGCGAGGGCGACACCCTGCGCCCGAAGAACGCCTGCCGGGTGTGCGTGGTCGAGGTGGAGGGCGCCCGGACCCTGGTACCGGCCTGCTCCCGCAGGGCCGAGCCCGGGATGGTGGTGCGCACCGGCACCGAGCGCGTCCGGCACAGCCGCCGGATCGTCCTGGAGCTGCTGGCCTCCTCGGTGGACCTGTCGACGACCCCGCGGGCCGCCGCATGGATCAAGGAGTACGAGGCGAAACCGGACCGCTTCGGCCCGGACGCGGCCCGTGTGGAGGAGGAGCCGCGGGTCGACAACGACCTGTACGTGCGCGACTACGGCAAGTGCGTCCTGTGCTACAAGTGCGTGGACGCCTGCGGCGACCAGTGGCAGAACAGCTTCGCGATCTCGGTCGCCGGGCGCGGCTTCGACGCCCGGATCGCGGTGGAGCACGACGCCCCGCTGACCGACTCGGCCTGCGTCTACTGCGGGAACTGCGTGGAGGTGTGCCCGACCGGGGCGCTGTCGTTCAAGTCGGAGTTCGACATGCGGGCGGCGGGCACCTGGGACGAGGACCGGCAGACGGAGACGACCACGGTGTGCGCGTACTGCGGTGTGGGCTGCAACCTCACGCTCCATGTGCAGGACAATGAGATAGTCAAGGTCACCTCGCCGCACGACAATCCGGTGACCCACGGCAACCTCTGCATCAAGGGCCGTTTCGGCTACCAGCACGTACAGAACCGGGGCTGATCAGACCATGGGACGAGTCACGGAACGACGCAAGGTCCTCCGCATCCGCGACGGAGCGGTCTCCGCCCGGCCGGACACCCTCGTCGCCGAGGAACCGCTGGAGATCAGGCTCAACGGGAAACCCCTGGCCATCACGATGCGCACGCCCGGCGACGACTTCGCGCTGGCCGCCGGTTTCCTGGTGAGCGAGGGCGTCCTGGCGACCGCCGACGACCTGCAGAACATCGTCTACTGCGCGGGAGCGACGGTGGACGGCTCGAACACCTACAACGTGGTCGACGTGCGCACCACGCCGGGCGTCCGGCTGCCGGACTTCACCCTGGAGCGGAACGTCTACACGTCCTCGTCCTGCGGGCTGTGCGGCAAGGCCAGCCTCGACGCGGTACGGACGACGGCCCGCTGGCCGATCGCCGACACTCCCCCGGTCCGGGTGGAGCCCGAGCTGCTCGCGAGCCTCCCCGACCGGCTCCGCGCGTCGCAGCGGGTCTTCGACCGGACCGGGGGTCTGCACGCGGCGGCCCTGTTCGCGGAGGACGGCGAGCTGCTGGACATCCGGGAGGACGTGGGCCGGCACAACGCGGTGGACAAGCTGGTCGGCCGGGCGCTGCAGAGCGGCGGCCTGCCGCTGTCCCGCTCCATCCTGCTGGTCTCCGGGCGGGCCTCCTTCGAGCTGGCGCAGAAGGCGGTGATGGCGGGCATCCCGCTGCTGGCGGCGGTCTCCGCGCCGTCCTCGCTGGCGGTGGACCTGGCGGTGGAGACCGGGCTGACCCTGGTCGGCTTCCTGCGGGGCCCCAACATGAACGTGTACGCGGGCGAGGACCGCATCGCCCTGCGGGCCGCGGCCGCCCAGGGCTGATCCGGTTCCCCGCGGCACGGCGGCGGGGCCCCGACCGGCGGGGAGCGCCCCCTGCGCCGCAGGGGCCCCGTCTCAGCCGGAGGCTTCGGCGCCCGCCGCGCCCGCCGCCGCCCGGACGAACGCGGCGATCAGCGGGGAGTTGCGGCCGGCCGCCCAGGCCAGCAGGACCCGGTCGGGTTCGGCGTCGGCGACCGGGACGTAGGCGATGTCCGGGCGGGAGTACAGCTCGGCGACCGAGCGCGGCACCATCGTGATGGCGGTGCCGGCGGCCACGCACTCGAACTTCTCCTCGATGGTGCGCAGCGGCAGGTCGCCGGGGCGCGGGTCGTTGTAGCGCACCCACTGCTCGCCTCGGAGGTCGGCCAGCGAGATCTCCTGCTTCCCGGCCAGCCGGTGCCGGTCCGGGAGCATGGCCACCCGGGGCTCGCTGTACAGCGGGCGCAGTTCGAGTCCGTCCGGCCGGACCGGCTGCCGTACGTAGGCGATGTCGACGGTGCCCTGGAGGATCAGCTCCTCCTGGTCGTCCCACTCGACCCGGCAGGCCTTGGTCTCGACGTCCGGGTGGGCCGCGGTGAAGGCGCGCAGGGCCTGGGTGACGACGACGCCGGCCCGGAAGCCGACCACCAGGCGGCGCCGGCCGCGGGCGGCCTCGCGGACGCGGCGCCGGGTGCCGTCGGCGACGGCCAGCAGCTGCCGGGCGTCGTCGAGGAGCTGGCGCCCGGCGTCGGTCAGGGTCACGCCGTGGCTGTCGCGGACGAACAGCTCGGCGCCCAGGTCCTTCTCCAGCGCGCGGATCTGGCGGCTGAGCACCGGCTGGGCGATGTGCAGGCGCTCGGCCGCCCGCCCGAAGTGGAGCAGGTCGGCGACCGCCGTGAAGTAGCGGACCTTGCGCAGATCCAGGTCCATGCTTACGCCTCCCGGCCGCCGACGACGATGCCTTCAGGGTATCGCCGTCGGCGGAAGAGGTCTTGGACGGCGGCTGCCGTCCGGTCGCAGGCTGGAAGCGTCCGAACGGGACGGAACAGCAGCTCGGAAGGGGTCTGTCATGGGTCTGCAGGGTCAGCGCGTGGTCGTCGTCGGGGGTACGTCGGGCATCGGGCTCGCGGTCGCCGAGGGCGCGGCGCGGGAGGGCGCGGACGTGGTGGTCGCCTCGCGCCGTCAGGAGAACGTGGACGCGGCGCTGAAGGTGCTGCCCGAGGGTGCGCGGGGGCGGGTGCTGGACGCCACGGACGAGGAGGCGGTGCGCGGCTTCTTCGCCGAGGTCGGCGGCTACGACCACCTGGTGTTCACGGCGGGCGACGCGCTGCTGCTGGAGACCGTGGCCGAGACGAGGGTGGAGGCGGCCCGGCGTTTCCTGGACACCCGGCTGTTCGGTGCGTACACCGTGGTGCAGCAGGGGGTCGGGGCGATCCGTCCGGGCGGTTCGGTGGTGCTGACGACGGGGACGGCGGGGCAGCGGCCGCTGCCGGGGTCGAGTGTCGCGTCGGCGCTGTGCGGGGCGATGGAGTCGCTGACGCGGGCGCTGGCCGTGGAGCTGGCGCCGGTGCGGGTCAACGTGGTCTCGCCGGGTGTGGTGCGCACGGATCTGTGGCGGTCGCTGCCGGAGGCGACGCGCGAGGAGCTGTACCGGTCGTCCGCCGAGTCGCTGCCGGTGGGGCGGATGGGCGAGCCGGCGGATGTGGCGGAGGCGTACCTGTACCTGATGCGTGGGGGGTACAGCACCGGGTCGGTGGTGGTCGTGGACGGCGGCGGGACGCTGGTCTGAGCGGTCAGGCGGGGTCGAGGCGTACGTCGGCGGCGGTGACGACCGTGCCCAGGCGCGGGAAGTCGAGCCGGACGGACGCCTCGTGCTCGGCGGCCGTGAGGGCGGCCATGGCGTCCGCGACGAAGACGAGGTCGTAGCCGAGGTCGGCGGCGGCGCGGGCGGTCGACTCGACGCCGAGGTTGGTGGCGATGCCGGCGAGGACCAGGCGGGTGACGCCGAGCGCGCGCAGTCTCGCGTCGAGTCCGGTGTCCTGGAAACCGCCGATCGTGCGCTTGACGATCTCCAGGTCTCCTTCTCCGCGGAGTCCGGCCACCAGGTCGCTGCCCGGCGGCTGTTCGGCGAGCGCGGGCCGTTCCACGCGGAGCAGCACCACCGGGGCGCCGGCTTCGCGGAAGGAGCGGGCCAGCTCCTCGGCGGTGTGCAGGACTTCGGTCCCCTTGCGGGGCTCCAGGGGCAGCGCGACGATGCGGTCCATCAGGTCGACGAGGACGAGAGCGGTGCGCGCCGGGTCGAGCGCCAGAGGTGCGGTCATGACGGAACGTTAGCCGTCATCAGCCGTCCGTACCGGGCATCCGGATCAACAGGCCCGTGAACCCGTCGTGTTCGGCACCCCGCCGGGTCAGCCGGCGGGGTTCCCGGTGCGGACGGCGGGCCGTGACCGGGCCGCTCCGGCGGCCGGCGGGGCGGTGTCCGCCTCCTGTGCCTGCGGGTCGTGGGCGCGGCGCTTGGCGATGACCGCGCAGACCATGAGCTGCATCTGGTGGAACAGCATCAGCGGCAGCACGGCCAGCGAGGCGTGCGCGCCGAACAGGACGCTGGCCATGGGCAGTCCGGAGGCGAGGGACTTCTTCGACCCGGCGAACTGGATGGCGATCCGGTCGCCGCGCCAAAAGCCGAGCGCCTTGGCGCCGTACCAGGTCAGCAGGAGCATCACGGCGAGCAGTACGGCCTCGACGGCGAGCAGCCCGGCCAGCCGCGCGGCGCTGACCTGGTGCCAGATGCCCCGGACCATGCCCTCGCTGAACGCGGTGTAGACGACCAGCAGGATGGAGCCGCGGTCGACCAGGCCGAGGATCTTCTTGTACCGGGTGATGAACGGCCCGATCCAGCGGCGCAGCAGCTGTCCGGCGAGGAACGGCACCAGCAGCTGGAGGACGATCTTGACGGCGGAGTCGGCGGAGAAGCCGCCGCCGTCGCCGCCGAGCAGCGCCGCGGCGAGCAGCGGGGTGAGGACGATGCCGATCAGCGAGGAGAAGGATCCGGCGCAGATCGCCGCGGGGACGTTGCCGCGGGCGATCGAGGTGAAGGCGATCGACGACTGGATGGTGGAGGGCACCAGGGTGAGGAAGAGGAGCCCCTGGTAGAGGGGCTGGCTGAGCAGGACGGGCACCAGGCCGCGGGCGGCCAGCCCGAGCACGGGGAAGATCACGAAGGTGCAGGCCAGGACCGTGACGTGGAGCCGCCAGTGGCGCAGTCCGTCGACGGCCTCGCGGGTGGAGAGCCGGGCGCCGTAGAGGAAGAAGAGGAAGGCGATCGCGGCCGTGGAGGCGCCGGACGCCACGTCGGCCGCGGTGTCCCGGGCCGGGAGGAGCGCGGCGAGGCCCACCGTCCCGAGCAGCAGCAGGACGTACGGGTCGATCGGCATCCAGCGGGGCCAGCTCAGGCGTTTCACGGTGCTCCACTTGCGGGTCGGTCAGGATGTCGTGCCGGCGTGCGGCCGGCCTCCGGCCGGGGCCGGAAGGCCCCTCTCCATCGTCCTCCTCCCGACAGTGATCGGGAATCCGGCATACCACTCTCACTGCCATTGCGTTCCGCGATAACATGTCCGAGTGTACGACCCTTCGCAGCTGCGCACCTTCCTGGCGGTGGCCCAGACGCTCAGCTTCACCCAGGCCGCCCGCCGCCTGGGACTGCGCCAGTCCACCGTCAGCCAGCACGTGCGCCGGCTGGAGGACGCCGCGGGACGCCAGTTGTTCTCCCGTGACACGCACTCCGTGGAACTGACCGAGGACGGCGAGGCGATGCTCGGCTTCGCCCGCCGGATCCTCGACGTGCACGAGCAGGCGGCGGCCTTCTTCACGGGTACCCGGGTACGCGGCCGGCTGCGCTTCGGCGCGTCGGAGGACTTCGTCCTGACCCGCCTGCCGGAGATCCTGGAGGGCTTCCGCCACGACCACCCGGAGGTCGACCTGGAGCTGACGGTGGAGCTGTCGGGCACCCTGCACGAGCGGCTGGCCGCCGGGAAGCTGGACCTGGTCCTGGCCAAGCGGCGAGCCGAGGACCCGCTGGGCGAACTGGTCTGGCAGGACGACCTGGTGTGGATCGGCGCCGAACGCCTGCGCCTGGACCCCGCCCGCCCGGTCCCCCTGATCGTCTACCCCCCGCCCGGCATCACCCGCGCCCTGGCCCTGGAGGCGCTGGAACGCCAGGGCCGCGACTGGCGGATCGTCTGCACGAGCGGCAGCCTCAACGGCCTGATCGCGGCGGCGCGGGCGGGCCTGGGCGTGATGGCCCATTCGAGGGGCCTGATCCCGCCGGGCCTGTTCCGCGTCCCGGACCGGGCCGGCCTGCCGGAACTGGACCGGGTCGACTTCGTCCTGGTGCACAGCCCCGCACGCACCCCGGCCCAGTCGGCGGCGGACGCACTGGCGGCCGCGATCCTGACCAGCGGAGCCCGCCTCAGACGTCCCTAGGCCGTCACCGCGCCGCACCTTGGTACGTCAGCTGCTTCACCTGGCGCAGGAACGGCGTGGCCTCCACGTGCTGCACGCCCTCCAGGCGTCCCAGCGGGCCGCTCAGGTACGCGTACAGGTGGGCCGTGTCGCGCAGCACCGCCGTCACCACGAGGTGCGACGGGCCGGCCGTGGCCGCGGCGAACGCCACCTCCTCGTGGCCCGCCAGCGCCTGTCCCACGGAGTGCATCGCGGCCGGCGTGGTGGTGATCCACAGCATCGCGGCCGTCGCGAATCCCAGCGCCGCGGAGCGGTACTCGACGTCGATGTAGACCGCTCCGGAGCCGAGCAGCGCGGCCAGCCGGCGCTTCACCGACGACTCGGACCGTCCCGTCGCCCGCTGCAGCTCCGGAAAGGTCGCCCGGCCGTCCCGCTCCAGCGCGGCGAGCAGCGGCGCGTCCTCGGCCTCCAGCCGTACCGGCCCCTCGGTCCGCGGCGCCGTCGGCCGCAGCGCCGCGATCTGCTCGTCGGTCAGCGCCCGGAACTTCCGCATCCACCCGGACGGGCCGCCGTAGAAGCGGTGCAGGAGCTGCTGGGCGCGGATCTCCACCACGCTGGGGGTGCGCGGCAGCCTGCCGAGCAGCAGGTCGTCGTGGTCGCCGGGACGGCGCGGCCGGGTCATGCAGACGATCTCCGTGCCGCCGGAGGCCAGCCCGATCCAGGCGGTGTCGGGGCGCTTGGCGAGGGCCTCGGCGATGACGGCGGCGCCGTCGGGCGCGCAGCGCAGCCGGAGCATCCACTGGTCCTGGCCGAGCCGTTCCGCGTCCCGGACGGCGACCACCCGCAGCCCGGCCTCGGCGCACAGCCTGCGGTAGCGGCGGGCGACGGTCTGGTCGGAGACGCCGAGCACCGCCGCGATACGGCTGAAGGGGGCGCGGCCGTCGACCTCCAGGGCGCTCAGCAGTCCCAGGTCCAGCGCGTCGAACGTGTCGGATTCCAGTGCCAGCACGGCCTCTCCCATCGGATTCCGCCGAGAGCCCCTGTTCCACCGGCCCGATCGGCCGGACCGGCCCCATGGTACGGAGCGAGGCCGGCCGTCCGGGCCGGCAGGTCTGCCGAAGGGTGACGTGACATGCGCAGGTGGGGGCCGCTGACCGCGGTGTGTCTGGGGACGTTCATGTTGTTGCTCGACGTGACGATCGTGGTGGTGGCGCTGCCGGACATGGCGGCGGCGCTGCACGCGTCGCTGAGCGATCTGCAGTGGGTGGTGGACGGCTACGCGCTGGCGCTGGCCGCGCTGCTGCTGGGGGCCGGGGCGGCGGCCGACCTCCTCGGCCGCCGCCGGGTGCACGTGGCCGGGATCGTGGTGTTCGCCGCCGCGAGCCTGCTGTGCGGGCTGGCGCCGGGGCCCGGCACGCTGGTGGCGGCGCGGGCCGTGCAGGGAGTGGGCGCGGCGGCGATGTTCGCGACGACGCTGCCGCTGCTCGGCTCGGTCTACCAGGGGCGCCGGCGGTCGGCGGCGCTCGGCGTGTGGGGCGCGGTGAGCGGCGGGGCCGCGGCCGTCGGACCGGTGGTCGGCGGGCTGCTGACGGCGGGGCCCGGTTGGCGGTGGATCTTCCTGGTGAACCTGCCGGTCAGCGTGGTCGCGGTGTGGCTGACGCTGCGGGTGGTGCCGGAGTCCAGGGGGCCGCGCGGGATGCGGGTGGACTGGGCGGGCACGGTCGCGTTCGCGCTGTTCGCGGGCGGGCTGACGTACGGGGTCGTACGGGCCGGTGAGGACGGCTGGACGACGCCGGCGGCGCTCTGCGCGTTCGGCGCGGCGGCCCTCGGGCTGCTGGTGTTCGTGCTGGTGGAACGGCGGGCCGCGCATCCGCTGCTGGACCTGTCGCTGCTGCGCGGGCGGGCGTTCACCGGCGTGATGGTGGGCGCGTTCGCGTTCAGCGGGGTGGCGTTCGGCGCGCTGCCGTACGTGTCGATCTGGATGCAGACCCTGCTCGGGATGTCTCCGGTGCGGGGCGGCCTGACGCTGCTGCCGATGACGGTGGCCGCGATGCTGGTCGCGGTGCTGGTGGGACGGCTGCTGCACGGGGCGCCGGCCCGGTGGACGGTCGGCGGCGGGCTGCTGCTGATCGGGGCGGGCGACCTGGGCCAGGCGGTGCTGGGCGCCTCTTCCTCCTGGACGGCGCTGATACCGGGGTTCGTGCTGGTGGGTGTCGGCACCGGGTTCGTGTCGCCGACGGTGGCGGGCGCGGCGCTGGCGGCGGTCCCGGCGGAGCGGGCCGGGATGGCGGGCGGCGCGGTGAACACGGTCCGTCAGCTCGGGTACGCGCTCGGGGTCGCCGTCTCCGGGACCGTGGTGACCTCCCGGATGGCCGGCACCCTGCCCGACGGCGCGGCGCACACGCTGGCGGGCGGCGGGGCCGGCGCGCTGCGCGGCACCTTCGCCGAGCACACCCTGCGCACCGCCTTCGCCTCGGGCCTGGACGGAGCGCTGCTGGTGATGGGCGGGGCCGCGGTGGTGGCGGGCGTCCTGGTGCTGGTGCTGGTGCGGGCTCCGCGCCCGGCCGGCCGGGCGGTACGAGAGGTCCCGGCGGCACGGCCGCCGGAGGGTTCGGCGGTGCCGCGGGGCTGACCGCGCGGTAACCCGCCGGGGGCGGTAATCGGGTCGTACAGATTCAGTGGAGATTACGGAGGCGGAACTTACTCGACCGTAGGTATTCTGTCCGACCCTTCCCCATGTGAGCGCATTTTCCGGGCCCTGACGGGCGCATACGAGCGCAATGCTCGATTTCGCACCCCCTCCCGAACGGTTCTCCGGTGGGGTAGCTTTCACGGCGCTGTGCGGAGCGTGACTGGGGAGCGAGAAGCGGGAGCGGGGTTTGCGCGAGTTCACCAACCCGCCGTTGGCGTCGGCGCCGCCGGTGGGAGGCCTGGCCGACTGCGTGTTCGAGCACGCCCTGACGGACCCGCTGCACATCGCCCTGGGCCGCAAGGACGACCTCGGGAACTGGCGGGACGTGACCTCCGCCGAGTTCCGTGACGAGGTCCTGGCGCTCGCCAAGGGCCTGCTGGCCCGGGGCGTCCGGTTCGGCGACCGCGTCGCGATCATGTCCCGCACCCGCTACGAGTGGACGCTGTTCGACTTCGCCCTGTGGACGATCGGCGCCCAGGTGGTGCCGGTCTACCCCACGTCCTCGGCCGAACAGTGCTTCTGGATGCTGTACGACGCCGAGTGCACGGCCGCGATCGTGGAGCACGAGGACCACGCGATGACGATCGCCACCGTCATCGACCGGCTGCCGCAGCTGCGCCAGCTGTGGCAGCTGGACTCCGGCGCGGTGCAGGAGCTGTACGACGCGGGCGCGCACCTGGAGGACGAGGTCGTGCACCGGCACCGGCAGGCGGTCACCCCGGAGTCGGTCGCCACGATCATCTACACCTCCGGGACCACCGGCCGTCCGAAGGGCTGCGTACTCTCGCACGGCAACTTCATGTACGAGGCGGACACGGTCGTCGGGCGCTGGGAGTCGGTGTTCCGCGCGAAGCGGGGCGAGGAGGTCTCCACCCTGCTCTTCCTGCCGCTCGCGCACGTCTTCGGCCGCATGGTCGAGGTGGCGGCGATCCGGCACGGCGTCCGTTTCGGCCATCAGCCGCAACTGAACGCGGCCGCGCTGCTGCCCGATCTGGCCGCGTTCCGGCCGACGTTCATCCTGGCCGTGCCGTACATCTTCGAGAAGGTGTTCAACGCGGCCCGGCGCAAGGCGGAGAAGGAGGGCAAGGGCGGGCCGTTCGAGAAGGCCGTGGAGATCGCCGTGAAGTACGCCGACGCCGTCGAGGCGAAGGCGTGGGGCACCGGAGCCGGCCCGTCGGCGTCGCTGCGGGTGCAGCACCAGGTCTTCGACAAGCTCGTCTTCGCCAAGGTGCGGGCCGCGATGGGCGGCCGGATCCGCAACGCCATGTCCGGCGGTTCGGCCATGGACCGCAGGCTCGGCCTGTTCTTCGCCGGCGCGGGCGTGCAGATCTACGAGGGCTACGGACTCACCGAGTCGACGGCGGCCGCCACCGCCAACCCGCCCGAGCGCACCCGCTACGGCACGGTCGGCCAGGCCATCCCGGGCACCGCCGTGCACATCGCGGACGACGGCGAGGTCTGGCTGCACGGCGGCAACGTCTTCCAGGGCTACCTCAACAACCAGAAGGCCACCGACGCCTCGCTGCACGACGGCTGGCTGGCCACCGGCGACCTGGGCTCCCTGGACGAGGACGGCTACCTCACCATCACCGGCCGCAAGAAGGAGATCCTGGTGACCTCCGGCGGCAAGAGCGTCTCGCCCGGTGTCCTGGAGGAGCGGGTGCGTGACCATCCGCTGGTCAACCAGTGCATCGTGGTGGGCAACGACCGTCCCTACATCGCCGCCCTGATCACGCTCGACACCGAGGCCGTCGAGCACTGGCTGCAGATGCGCGGCAAGCCCCCGCTGTCCGCGGCCCAGTTGGTGCACGACGCCGATCTGGAGACCGAGGTGCGGCGCGCGGTGGTGGCCGCCAACACCCTGGTCTCGCAGGCCGAGTCGATCCGTACCTTCCGTATCCTCGCCCAGCCGTTCACCGAGGAACACGGCCTGCTGACCCCGTCGTTGAAGCTGAAGCGCAAGGCGATCGAGAGCGCCTACGCCAACGAGGTCGAGGCCCTCTACCGGGCCTGACGGCCCGTTCACGGGTGCCCGCCGGCAAAGCCGGTTCGTTCACAACCATGTATCACGTTCACCGATGCGTCCGGTCGTGCGCACCAGCGTCCCGGCGGAGAGGGCCGCGGTCAAGGGCCAGGACCGCGCGACCGGATGCGTTTTCGGCCATTCCCCGTTCCGTGAGGCCCACTCGGCGTTCGCTTCCGGCGGATTCCGGGCTCAGGAATGCATCACGGCCCGGTGATCGTTGACGATAGGGGTACCACCTGTCGACAACCCTAAGGATCGAGAGCTCGTGAGCAGCAAGGTCCCCCCGAAAATCCTCAACAACGGCATCGAGATGCCCCAGCTGGGCTTCGGTGTGTGGCAGGTGCCGGACGACGAGGCCGAGCGGGCCGTCGCGACGGCACTGGAGGCCGGGTACCGCAGCATCGACACAGCGGCGATCTACGGCAACGAAGAGGGCACCGGCAAGGCCATCGCCGCCTCCGGCGTGCCGCGCGAGGACGTCTTCGTCACCACCAAGCTCTGGAACGCCGACCAGGGCTACGACGCCACGCTGCGCGCCTTCGACGCGTCGCTGGCCAAGCTCGGCCTGGACTACCTGGACCTGTACCTGATCCACTGGCCGCTGCCTGCGCGGGACAGGTACGTCGACTCCTACAGGGCGTTCGAGAAGCTGCTGGCCGACGGCCGGGTCCGGGCCATCGGCGTCTCCAACTTCCTCCCGGAGTACCTGGAGCGCCTGATCGAGGAGACCTCGGTCGTCCCGGCGGTCAACCAGATCGAACTGCACCCGCACCTGCAGCAGCACGCGGCACGGGAGTTCCACGCCGAGCAGGGCATCGCCACCGAGGCCTGGTCCCCGCTCGGCCAGGGCAAGGGCCTGCTGGAGGTGCCGGCGATCGTCGCCATCGCCCAGAAGCACAACCGCACCCCGGCCCAGATCGTGCTGCGCTGGCACATCCAGCTGGGCAACGTGGTGATCCCGAAGTCGGTCACGCCGTCCCGGATCAAGGAGAACATCGAGGTGTTCGACTTCAGCCTGGACACCGAGGACCTCGCGGCGATCAGCGCGCTCAACGAGGACCGTCGCATCGGCCCCGACCCGGCCGCCTTCGACGTGGGCTGAGCGGAAGCCCCGGCGCACACCGGCCGTTTTGCCGTGACCCCGGCGGGACGGCCGTCCGCGTTCCGCGGCCCGTCCCCCGACTCCCGTGCGGGAGGCGTCAGTCGGAGTGCGATTCCGCGTGCAGGACCTCGAACTCCTCCAGCGCGACCACGGTCACGTGCGCCTTGGCCGCGTCCTGGCGCCGGGCCGCCGCCTGGCCGCCGAGGGACGCGGCCATCGAGGCACGGTCGACGAACAGCACGCCGACCGTGCCCCGGCCGGTGCCCGGGTCGATCAGGAGGGCGCACTGCGCGAAGCCGTGCAGGGCCTCCAGGCGGGGGACCGTGCACGCGCGGAACGTCTCGGTGAGCAGGCCCGCGTCGGACGGATCGAACTCCACCCTGGTCCTGCGCACCCCGCCGCCCACGCGCGGCGGCTGCACCGAGTGGAAGACGGCCACCTCGTAGTTCTCGACGGCCACGGTGCCGGCGAACGGCTCCAGCATCGGCAGGCGCCGCTCGCGCATCACCTGGTCGCTGTTGCGCCGGGCCGCCTCGGTGCCCCACCAGCTCACCGCGAGCAGTTTGCCCAGGTCCCGGTCGACGAAGACGCCCGCGCCCCGGTACTCGGGACGCTCCTCCAGCAGGCTGCGCCCCTCGCTGTTCAGCGCGCGGACGGCCGTCTCGATCCGCGCCGGATCGCCGGTGGCGTACACCGTGCGTACGAACATGGCCCCTCGCCTCCCAGGAGCCGCCGGAGCCACGGCTCGATCCCGCACGGCTCCTGCGTGAATGTGCGGAATGTCCTGCCCCACCAGTGTTCCCTGGGGCCCATTTAGTCGCAATGCATGACAATTCCCCGAGTTCACCCTCAGGGGTTGACGCGGACATGCGGCCGGGGCCACCTTGTACGGCACCCGGTCAGGAAACTTTCCTAACAGAAGGGGACCCCCCACAGTGCGCATCCGAACACTGACCCTCGCCGCGGCCTCCGGCGCCGCGCTGCTGGCCGCCGGCGTGCTTCCCGCGAGCGCGTCCGGCGCCACCGTCCCGAAGTCCGCCCAGGAGGGTTCGGTGAGCGCGGCCGACCTGCTCGCCAAGGTGACCTCCTGTTCCCAGATCTCCAGCGGCAAGTACAAGACCGACGACGAGACCTCCGCCACGATCCCCGTGTGCGGCAAGAACGGCGCGGTGTTCTGGAAGTCCGACATGGACATCGACTGCGACGGCCAGCGCACCACCAACTGCAACGAGGACCGCGACCCCTGGTACCAGGACGACACGGCCTTCCACCAGTCCGACGGCAAGCCACTGAAGGCGGAGACCCTGCCCTACGTGGTGGTGCCCAGTTCCAGCAGCATATGGAACTACTCCAGCGCCGGCATCAAGGGCGGTGGCGTGGTCGCCGTCATCTACAACAACAAGGTGGAGTACGCGGTGGTCGGCGACACCGGCCCCACGCAGATCATCGGCGAGGCGTCGTACGCCACCGCCAAGGCGCTCGGCATCGACCCCGACCCCGAGACCGGCGGCGCCGACTCCGGCGTGACCTACATCCTGTTCAAGAACTCCAAGGTCTCCCCCATCGAGAGCCACAGCGCGGCGGTGACTCTCGGCGACCAGCTGGCGAAGCAGTTCCTCGCCGCCAACTGACCCCGGGGAGGGGCGGGCGGCCCGGTACCGACCGGTACCGGGCCGCCCGGTACGTCAGTTGGGCTGCCCGAGCGGGCGAACCACGAGGGTGTTGACGTCCACCCCGGCCGGCTGCCGGATCGCCCACACCACCGAGTCGGCGAGCTGGTCGGCGGTCAGCAGCAGGCCGGGCGGCAGGCTGCCGTTGCCGTCCCAGAACGGGGTCTCCACCCGGCCCGGCGCGACCAGCGTGACGCCGATGCCGAACTCGGTGACCTGGCGGCGGGTGTTCTCCGCGAGCCCGGTGACCGCCCACTTGGTGGCGCCGTACAGGTTGCCGGGCGTGTTCACGAACCCGGCGACGCTGCCGATCAGGACGATCCGCCCCCGGCTCTCCCGCAGGGCGTCGACGGAGGCCCTGATCAGCAGGGCGGGGCCGAGGACGTTGGTGAGGACCATCTCGGCCCACCCCGCCGGATCGCCCTCGGCGACGGTGTCGTGGGTGGCGGACCCGGCGTTGGCGACGACGGTGTCGAGCCGGCCGAACGTCTTGAGCGTGGCCTCGACCGCCGCCCGCACGTCGCCGTACTCGGCGGCGTTCCCCACGAGGGTCAGCAGGCCCTCCGGGTCGCCGAGTTCACCGGCGAAGGCGCGCAGCCGGTCGGCGCCCCGCCCGGTGACGGCCACCCGCTGCCCGGCGTCCAGCAGTTGCCGTGCGACGGCGGCGCCGATACCGCTGCCACCGCCGGTGACGAGCGCGACCGGAGTGTCGATCATGGTGTTTCCCCCTGTGACTGGACGACGGCCCGCAGTCCATCACTTGGAGCGCTCTCGATGTCAACCACCGCACCGGGGTGGGGAGTCGGCCCGCGGCCCGCCGGCGGAGCACGTCCGTCGCAGCACCCACGAGGCGGGCCGCACCCCCTACGCGGGCCGCACCGCCGTGTGCACCGTGCGGGCGCCGAGGACGAACACGTCGGGCCTGCGGTGCACGCTCGCCGGGTCGGCCGGGTCCAGGAGGCGGTCCAGGGTGCCGCGGTCCTCGGCGTCCAGGCCCTCGCCGACGGTGTCCCGCAGCCGGGAGAGGATCTCGGTCACGTACGCGCGGGCCTTGTCGGAGGCCGGGGCGGGCAGGTCGATGAGGAAGCTGCGGCTGCCGGCGTACCTGAGCCCGGCGGAGCCGAGCAGGGCGGGCCAGTCCTCGGCCTCGGCGACGGCTCCGGGCAGGTCGGTGCGCATCCGCGCGAACCACTCCTCCTGGAGCGCGTCCATCCGGGCCTGGAGGCCGGGCCGGCCGATGCCGAGGTCACGGGGCAGGAAGCGGCTGGGCAGGCCGCCTTCGAGGACGGCCAGGGTGCCGCCGGGGGCCAGCCGCTGGCCGAAGGCGGTGAGCGCGGCCCGCTGGTCGCCGAGGTGGTGCAGGCTGTGCCCGGCCCACAGCAGGTCCGCCGGGTAGTCCAGCTTGTCCAGCACGCCGGGGAGGTCACCGGCGAGGACACCGAAGCGGTCCGCCACGCCGAGCCGCCCGGCGCGGGCCGCGGCCCGGTCCAGGAGCGGTTCGCTGCTGTCCACGGCCACCACCCGGGCACCCGGGAACGCCTGCGCGAACAGGCACGACACCACGCCCGGACCGCTGCCCGCGTCGACGATCAGCCCCGGCTCGGTGACCTCCTCGCCGAGCCAGCCCAGGGCGTGCTCGTAGAGCGGGGCGAACAGTTCCGCCTGCGATTCCAGGTGCGGGGCCATCTCCGCCCAGTCGACGTCGGTGTGCGCGTGGGCGTGGGCGTGGGTGTCGTCGTGCTGGTGGTGGTGATCGTGCGCCATGGCAGCGGCCTCTCGTCCGGATGCCGCCAGCCTGCGCCGACACACCGCCCGAAGGCCAGTCCTGTTGCCGTTGCGGCAAAAAGGCGGCCGGGGACGGCAAGGCCGCGGTGCCGGGCGGGACGACGAGCCGGTGGCACGCGCGGTCCGCCGGGACCGGGCCCTGGAGTCGAAGGGCCGGCCCCGGCGGACGTCACCGTCCTAGGACAGCGGCGGGTAGGCGTTCGCCATCAGCTGCTGGAACTGGGCGGAGAACCAGTGCCCGGACAGCGGCGCGTTCGGCAGGGCGCCCGAGAGGTTGTTGCCGTTGCGGGCGTTGCCCGTGTACGTCGGGTCGCACATCCGGTCGAAGCCCTTGCCCTCGTCGTTGGCGATGGCGGTGCTGGAGCCGTCGGACTCGCCCGGAGGCTTCATCCACACGTAGGCGTCGATCCCGGTGGCGGGGCTGGCCTGCGGGCGCTCGCCGAGACCGGCTCCGGACTGGTTGCACCAGTTGCCGATGTGGATGCGGCGGTCGTAGCGGCCGCCGTCGACGTAGGTGTCCACGCTGGTCGTCGCGCCGGGTCCGGCCGGGCGTGCGCTGCCGCCCCAGCCGTTGCGGGAGGTGTCGATCAGCATGCCGATGCCGGAGTTGAACCCGACCGAGACCAGCTGGGTGCGGAAGGCCTGGGCGAAGGACAGCTCGTCGACGTAGCGGTTCCAGTCGACCCACTTGGACTGGCGGACGGTGGTGCCGTTCACCGTGTCGTTGACGGTGAAGTTGTTCTCCTTCAGGGCGCTGTAGTTGGCCGTGTTGGTGATGAACCCGGCGACGTCGGCGACGGTCGCGCCCTCGCTGGTGGCCGCCTGCTTGAAGATGTTGGCCGCGGGGGCGAAGTTGTCGTCCCAGCCGAGCCAGCCGTGGTGCCCGGCGTCCAGGTAGTTGTAGACGTTCGGGATCGCGCCGAGCTTGGCGAGCGCGTAGCCGACGCCCTTCACGTAGTTGCCGTTGGCCAGCATGGTGTCGCAGTTGGCGGTGGCGGTGGCCCGGCTGCCTGTGTTGGTGACCAGGTTGGGCAGCGAGTCGATCTCGATGGTGGTGACGATCCGCAGCGCGGCGTACTTCGGGTCGGCGAGGATCGTCGCGATCGGGTCGATGAACTGCGTCTTGTACTTGTCGATGTCCGTCGGGCCGAGTTCGCCGTTGGAGGCGAGGGCCGCGCAGTCCCGGCCGGGCAGGTCGTAGACGACCAGCTGGACGACCTCCTCGCCGCTGCCCTTCTGGGCGAGGGCCGCGTCCAGGTGGGCGCGCAGGCCCATGCTGGAGCCGGTGCCGGCGATCGCGGCGATGCGGTCCAGCCAGACGCCGGTGGGCTGGTTGGAGATCCGGCTGCCGCCCGTCTCGGCGGCGGCCTTGGCGGACCACTCGGGGTTCACGTACACCTTGGCTCCGGCGTACGGGTTGTCGACGCGGGTGCCGCTGCCGCCGCCCCCGTTGTCCCCGCCGCCGCCACCGCCGCCGCCCGTGCCGCCGCCGTCGTCGACGTTGCAGGTGACGCCGTCGAGGGTGAAGGAGGCCGGGAGCGCGTTGGTGCCGCTGTAGGAGCCGTTGAAGCCGAAGCTGACCGAACCGCCGGTCGCCAGGGTGCCGTTGTAGGTCTCGTTGGCCGCGGTGACGGCGCTGCCGCTCTGGGTGATCCTGCTGTTCCAGAAGCTGGTCACCTTCTGGTTCCCGGCGTAGGACCACTTCACCGCCCAACTCGACTTCGCAGCCGAGTTGTTGGTGACGGTGACGGCGGCGGTGAAGCCGGCGCCCCAGTCGTTCTGGATCTTGTAGTCGACGGAGCAGGGGATCGCGGAGACCGCCGCCTGCGAGGACGGGGTCACGGCGAGCGCCGGCCCGGCCGCACCGGCGACGAGCGCCAGGGCGGCGAGTAACGAGGTTCTGGTACGACTCATGAGTGCGGGTTCCTTCTTCTTCGATGGATGTGCGGAGAGGTGGGCGTCCTAGGAGGTGACGGCCCGGAGGTGGTCGCGCAGTCCGACGCCGTACGCCGTCGGCGTACCGCTGTAGTCGGAGATCAAGGAGGGACCCCAGGAGCAGTCCCAGGTGTTCCAGGTCCAGCCGAGGTAGGACAGGCCGCCGTCGTCGAACCACTTCATGACCTGGTCCACGAAGGCGTGCGCGCAGGTGTTCTCACCGATCTCCCCGGCGATCAGCGGCACCTGGGCCACGACCGGGGCGAGGGTGGGGTTCCGGCAGCTCTCACCGGCACAGGTGTCGACGCTGCAGCCGTGGCGGGCGGCAGCGAGATCGCCGCCCCGATCGCCGTGTCGTCCACCGGGCCGTCCCAGATCCCGCGACCCCGCACGCGCATGAACTCGCCGCCGAAGCGGTTCACGCCGAGCAGCCCGTGCGGCGCGCCGGCCGCGTCCACGAGCCGGTGGCCCAAGACGCGCGGCGCCGGTGCCGTGCCGGTGGCGGGCGGACCCGTCGGGGCCGGTGGGGGTATGGGTCCGGAACCGGTGGTGCGGGTGGTGCCGTTGAGCGTGGACGCCGTCGGCACGGCGTTCGTCCCGGACCGGGAGCACGGGAATCCGGCAGCGGCACCGGCGGCCGACGCGCCGTTCCAGCTCTCGTTCGCCGCGGTGACCGCCGTACCGGACCGGGACCACCGGGCGCTCCGACCCCGCGTGATCCGCCGCCCGTCCGGGAGGCCGCAGCCGAGGCTCCGGCCGTTCGGGGCCGTTCTGTCGTTCGTGATGGTCACGGAGGTCTGGAAGCCGGTGTCCCACTGTCCGCCGACCGTGTACCGCACCGTGCGCGCCGACGTCGCTCCGGACGCCGACACCACCGGCGCCAGCGCGGCCCCGAGGAGGGCGGCCGCACTGGCGACGGCTAAAAGAACTGAACGCGGGGGGTGTCGCATGAGCGACTCCTTGCAGATCGGGCGCGCCACGGCGGACACGTCGACTGGATGGAACCGCTCCCACTGTGCGAAGGAAGGTAGCGCCAAGTGACCGTGAGTGCCAGGGGAGTCACCTGACTTTTCCTCAGCGGCCGTGCCGAATCATTTCGACTCTTCGACGGGCTTGACCAAACCATGTCACGTCCGCAATATGGGAGCGCTCCCACTGGTTCAAGCCTTGACTTCTTCCCGAGCCGCGAGCGCAAGGAGGAACCAGCACATGCATTCCGCACCCCCCACGCACAGCGGGCGGAGACGCGGAGCGGTACGACGGCGGTGGACGGCCGTCGTCGCGGCTCTCGCCCTGCCCCTGTCGATCCTCGCCACCGGCACGAACTCCGCGCACGCGGCGACGGTCCAATGCAGCGTCGACTACCGGACCAACGACTGGGGCACCGGCTTCACCGCCGATCTGACCCTCACCAACCGCGGTTCGGACGCGATCGACGGCTGGACTCTGACGTACGCGTACACCGGCGACCAGAAGCTGGCCAACGGCTGGAACGGCGTCTGGTCCCAGTCCGGCGGCTCGGTCACCGTACGGAACGCGTCCTACAACGGCACGATCGCGGCGGGCGCGGCGGTGTCGGCCGGCGCCCAGTTCTCGTACACCGGCGCCAACCAGGCCCCGGCCGCCTTCGCCGTCAACGGCACCACCTGCACGGGCGCGCACCAGCCGCCGGTCACCGTGCTGACCAGCCCGGTCGCGGGCGCGGTCTACACCCAGGGCGACACGGTGCCGCTCGCGGCGACCGCGGCGGCGGCCGACGGCGCGACGATCGGCAGGATGGAGTTCTACGACGACACCACCCTGCTGGGAACGGACACCTCGGCGCCGTACACGCTGCCGGTCACCGGCCTGGCGGTGGGCGGCCACTCGCTGGTGGCGAAGGCGTACGACAACCTGGGCGCGTCCGCGTCCTCGGCGCCGGTCGGGATCACGGTCGCCGCCGGCCCCGCCGTGGTCGCCTCGCCCGCCCAGCTGGGTGTCCGGCAGGGCACGACGGGCAGCTTCGCGGTGAGCCTGTCCAGGCAGCCCGCCGCGAACGTGACGGTGTCGGTGGCCCGGACGGCCGGGAACACCGGGCTGTCGGTGAGCGCCGGATCGTCGCTCACCTTCACGCCGGCCGACTGGAGCACTCCGCAGCGGGTGACCGTCGCCGCCGACTCCTCCGGCACCGGCACGGCCACCTTCACCGCGTCCGCGTCCGGCTGGGCGGGCGCCGCGGTCACCGTGACGGAACTGGCGGCGTCCAAGGCGTACGACGCGCGCTTCCTGGACCTGTACGGGAAGATCACCGACCCGGCGAACGGCTACTTCTCCCCCGCGGGCGTCCCGTACCACGCGGTCGAGACGCTGATCGTGGAGGCGCCGGACCAGGGCCACGAGACCACGTCGGAGGCCTACAGCTACCTCCTGTGGCTGCAGGCGATGTACGGCAAGGTCACCGGCGACTGGTCCAAGTTCAACGGCGCGTGGGCGCTCATGGAGAAGTACATGATCCCGACCCACGCCGACCAGCCGACCAACTCCTTCTACAACGCGGCCGAACCGGCCACCTACGCACCGGAACTGGACACGCCGAACGAGTACCCGGCGCGGCTGGACGGCTCGGTGCCGGTGGGCTCGGACCCGATCGCCGCCGAGCTGAAGAGCGCGTACGGCACCGACGACGTCTACGGCATGCACTGGCTGGAGGACGTCGACAACGTCTACGGCTACGGCGACACCCCGGGCGGCGGCTGCGAGGCGGGTCCGGCGGCCGGCGGGCCGTCGTACATCAACACCTTCCAGCGCGGCGCGCAGGAGTCGGTCTGGGAGACGGTTCCCCAGCCGACCTGCGACGCGTTCAGGTACGGCGGGGCCCACGGCTACCTGGACCTCTTCACCGGTGACTCGTCGTACGCGAAGCAGTGGAAGTACACGGACGCCCCGGACGCCGACGCGCGTGCGGTGCAGGCCGCGTACTGGGCCGACGTGTGGGCGAAGGCGCAGGGCAAGGGGGCCGACGTCCTGGCCACCGTCGGCAAGGCCGCGAAGATGGGCGACTATCTGCGCTACGCCATGTACGACAAGTACTTCAAGAAGATCGGCAATTGTGTCGGCCCCGCCACCTGCGCCGCGGGCACCGGCAAGGACGCCTCGGACTACCTGCTGTCCTGGTACTACGCGTGGGGCGGTGCGACCGACACGAGCGCGGGCTGGGCCTGGCGGATCGGGTCCAGCCATGTGCACGGGGGCTACCAGAACCCGCTGGCGGCGTACGCGCTCAGCTCGTACGCCGACCTGAAGCCGAAGTCGGCGACGGGCGCGGCGGACTGGGGCACGTCCCTGACCCGGCAGCTGGAGTTCTACCGCTGGCTCCAGTCGTCCGAGGGCGCCATCGCGGGCGGCGCGACGAACAGCTGGCAGGGCCGGTACGCGAGCCCGCCGTCCGGTACGCCGACGTTCCACGGCATGTACTACGACGCGCAGCCGGTCTACCACGACCCGCCGTCCAACCAGTGGTTCGGCTTCCAGGCCTGGTCGATGGAGCGGGTCGCCGAGTACTACCAGCAGACCGGGAACGCCGCCGCCAAGGCGGTCCTGGACAAGTGGGTGGCCTGGGCGCTGTCGCAGACCACGGTCAACGCGGACGGCACCTACCGGATCCCCTCCACGCTCCAGTGGTCGGGGCAGCCCGACACCTGGAACGTGTCGAGTCCGAGCTCCAACAGCGGACTTCACGTCACGGTCGCCGACTACACGAACGACGTGGGCGTGGCCGCCGCGTACGCGAAAACGCTGATCTACTACGCCGCCAGGTCCGGTGACGCGACGGCGAAGTCGACGGCCAAGGCGCTGCTCGACGGCATGTGGTCCCACTACCAGGACGGGCTCGGGATCGCGGTGCCGGAGACCCGGGCCGACTACAACCGCTTCGACGACGCCGTGTACGTGCCGAACGGATGGTCCGGGAAGATGCCGAACGGCGACACGGTCGACCCGTCGTCGACGTTCGCCTCGCTGCGGTCCTTCTACGCGGACGACCCGGCGTGGTCGAAGGTCGAGAGCTACCTGGCGGGCGGCGCGGCGCCGGTGTTCACCTACCACCGCTTCTGGGCCCAGGCCGACATCGCGCTGGCCATGGGGTCGTACGCGGAACTGCTGGAGTAGGCGGGCCGCGCGCCGTACACCGGGCCGCCCCCGCCCGCACCGCGGGCGGCCCGGCACCTCTCACCGCCGGCGGACTCCGCCGGGCCGAAGGCCCCGGAAAACTGCGTCACATGACGGATGCCGCCGCAGGGGCGCCCTCCTAGGGTCCATGGCACGGACCGCCGCCCGCGCACAGCGCGCGGGCGGCGATGTCTCCGTCCGACCCGTTCGCTCGACCCGACGCACGAGGAGTGCCATGAGCACCGAGGTTTCCCGCCGCAAGGTACTGGCCGCCGGAGCGGCGCTGGCAGGTTCGGCGGCGCTGGTCGCCGGCTCGGAGGGAACGGCCGCCGCCGCGGCCCCCACCGGGCACGGTGAGCGGAAGCCGCAGGCGAAGCCGACGATCGTGCTGGTGCACGGCGGCTACGCCGATTCGTCCTGCTGGAACGCCACCATCGGGGAACTGCAGAAGAAGGGCTATGCCACCGTCTGCGGGTCCAATCCGCTGCGGGGCATTCCGACGGACGCCCCGTACATCGCGAGTCTTCTGGACTCCGTCGACGGGCCGGTGGTGCTGGTGGCCCACTCCATGGGCGGCACGGTCATCACGAACGCCGCCGCCGGGAAGAGCAACGTCAAGGCGCTGGTCTACGTCGCGGCGTTCGTGCCCGACGTGGGCGAGACGCAGGGCGAACTCATCACGAAGTTCCCCGGCAGCGAGGTCGGGCCGGTGAGCGTGCCGGTCCCCTATACGAAGGCCGACGGGACGACCGGGACCGATCTGTACCTCGGCGAGGACGGTCAGGCGGCCTTCGCCGCCGACATCCCGGCCGCCGACTTCCGTGTCCTGCGGGCCACCCAGCGGCCGTTCGACGCCGACTCGTTCGTCTTCCCGACCACGGCCGCTGCCTGGCGGACGATCCCGTCGTGGGGGCTGGTCGCCGGCCAGGACAAGGCGATCCCGCCGGCCTGCGAGCGGTGGATGTACAGCCGCGCGAAGGCACGGAAGATCGTCGAAGTGCCGCGCTCCTCACACGTGGTGATGCTCAGTCACCCGAAGGTCGTCGCCGATCTCGTCATGGACGCCGCCCGAACGGTCTGCTGATCCGGAGGAGGGTCAGGCCGCCGGCGGCTTTCGGAACGCCCGTACGCCGAAGCGGGGGTCGGGGCGGCGGCGGTTCTGGTCGGGGAGGGCCGCGAGGCGGGCGGCGAGCTCCTCGACGCGGGGGTCGTCGGGCCGGAGCACGGTGAACCAGCCGCGTCGCAGGTCGGCGATGGTGGAGCGCGGTGAACGGCCCTGGCCGTGGCCGCGGAAGGCCGCCCGTCCCGCGGGCGTCAGGCCGCCGGCCGCGGCGTGGGCGGTGACCGCGTCCGCCGCGTCCGCGGCCGGGCGGCGCGGCCGTGACGCGAGGGCCGCGTCGACGTCGCTGCCGACGTCGTGCGCGGCGGCCTTGTCCACGGTGGTCACGTACACCCCGCCGGGCCGCAGCACCCGGGCGCACTCGGCGACCACCGCACGGACCTCGTCGGCGCCGGCCAGGAGATGCAGCAGCCAGACGGTGGTCACCGCGTCGAACGTGCCGTCCGGGAAGGGGAGTCGGCGGCTGTCGGCCAGCAGCACCGCGCCCGGCAGCCGGGCCGTCGCCAGCCGCGCCATGCCGTCCGCGCGGTCCGCCCCGGTGACCTGGAGCGCGGGGCGCGCGGCGGCCAGCCGCCGGGTGACGATGCCGGTGCCGCAGGCGAGGTCGAGGAGCCGGCCGGGAGCGTCCGCGGGGCCGGGGATCAGGCCGAGGACGGCGTCGGCGGCCGCTGCGGCGCGCGCCTCGCCGCCGCGCGACTCGTCGTAGGCCCCGGCTTCCTTGTCGTAGTCGAGCACACGGCTCAGTGTGCGCCGTGGCCCGGCGCGATGTCCTCCACCCTGCGGGCGAGTTCGAAGTCCAGGGCGGTGACGGCGCCGCCCACGCTGTGCGTGTTCACGGTGAGGGTGACCGTGTGGTAGCCGAGGGTGACGTCCGCGTGGTGGTCGAGCTCGTCCTGGACGCGGGCGATGTGCACGACGAACGCGGCGGCGGCGAAGTGCGAGTCGAGGCGGTAGCCGCGGGCGAGCCGGTCGCCGTCCAGGGACCAGCCCGGCAGCTCGGTCAGCCGGTTCTCGATCTCCTGCTGCGCCAGCGGTTCGACGGCCATGGTGCGGCTTCCTTCCCTCGGATGCCCGGAGGCGGGCTGGGGTTCAGCCTGCCACGGCCGGGCTCCGCGCTCCGTCACCCACGCGGTTCCTCGGTTACGGTCGTCCGCATGACCGCAGTCACCTCCCGCCCCGCCGTACCGCCGCCCGCCTCCGACGGGAAGGGCGTCGGCCCGCTGCTGCGCGCGTGGCGGGAGCGGCGGCGGGTCAGCCAGCTGGAGCTGGCACTGCGTGCCGACTCCTCGGCGCGTCACATCAGCTTCGTCGAGACCGGCCGGGCGCGCCCCAGCGAGGAGATGGTGCTGCGCCTGGCCGAGCACCTGGACGTGCCGGTCCGGGAGCGCAACGCGCTGCTCCTGGCCGCCGGTTACGCCCCGCACTACCCCGAGACCCCGCTGGACGACCCCGCGCTGGACGCGCTGCGGGACGGCATGGAGCGGCTGATCCAGGGCTACGAGCCCTACCCGGCGCTGGTGGTGGACGCCACGTACACGGTGGTCGCCGCCAACCGAGGCATCTCGATGCTGCTGGACGGCGTGCCGGAGTCGCTGCTGGCGCCCGCGCCGAACGCGATGCGGCTGACCCTGCACCCCGAGGGCCTGGCGCCGCGGATCCGGAACCTGCGGGAGTGGCGCGGGCACCTGCTGGCGCAGATGGAACGGCAGATCGCGCTGCACCGCTCGGCGGCGCTGCGGGAGTTGTACGAGGAGGTCGCCGCCTATCCGGCCCCGGCGGGCGCGGACGACGGCGCCCCGACCGAGCCCGTGGCCTGGTTCGCGCTGCCGATGCGGATCGAGCACGAGGGCCGGGTGCTGTCGTTCGTGTCGTCCATCTCGACGTTCAACACGCCGATGGACGTGACGGTCGCCGAGCTGGCCGTCGAGACGTTCCTGCCCGCGGACCCGGCGACGGCCAAGTACCTGCAGTCGCTCGTGAGTTGAGTCAAGAGGTTGCCTCGACCAGGTGTGCGAGGCGGCATCGCGTGACACACTGCTCCCCGTACTTGTGCGCGTAGGGGAGGCGTGGCGTGAGTGAGCGGCGTGCTGCGCCCACCGTCGGGCAGGTCGTGCTCGGCAAACGGCTGCAGGAACTCCGGGAGGCCTCCGGCCTCGGCCGGGACGAGGCGGCGCGGGTGCTGCGGGTGGCGCAGGCGACCGTACGGCGGATGGAGATGGCCGAGGTCGCGCTGAAGATCCCGTACGTGCAGGTGCTGCTGGAGACGTACGGGGTGCCCGAGGAGGAGCACGCGGCGTTCGTGCGGCTGGCCGAGGAGGCCAACCAGCCGGGCTGGTGGCAGCGGTTCCACGACGTGCTGCCGGACTGGTTCAGCCTGTACGTCAGCCTGGAGGGCGCGGCCCGGGTGGTCCGCTCCTACGAACCGCACTTCTTCCCCGGCCTGTTGCAGACCGAGGCGTACGCGCGGGCCGTGCTGGAGGCCGGGACGATAGGCCACAGCGATCCGACGGCCGTGGAGCGGCACGTGTCGCTGCGTCTGACCCGGCAGCGCCTGCTGGAGCAGGACGATCCGCCCCACCTGTGGGTGATCATGGACGAGACGGTGCTGCGGCGCCCGGTCGGTGTCCACGACGAGGTGATGCGCGACCAGGTCGACAAGCTTCTCGCGTTCTCCCGGCGGGACCGGGTCACGCTCCAGATCGCCGAGTTCGCGAGCGGCCCGCACCCGGGGACGTACGCGCCGTTCACGCTGTTCCGGTTCGCCGAGCCCGAGCTGCCCGACATGGTCTTCACCGAGTACCTGACCGGCGCCCTGTACCTGGACTCCCGCGACGAGGTCGGCGCCCATCTGGAGGTGCTGGACCACATGACGGCCCGGGCCGCGTCGGCGCAGCGCACCGAGGAACTGCTGCGGGAGTACCGCGACGGCCTGTGAGGCCCGCGCCCGGCCCGGACTGGGCCGTTCGGGTGCACCGGCCCGCGACACGTCCGGATGTCCTGGACGGATGACCCGTTCGGATCCTCTGAGCAGGTGTCTTCCGCCGCCCGCCCCTAGCGTCGAAGCGACGGGTGAGCAAGGGAGCTCAGGTGACCGACACGCAGACACCTCCCGGGGAGCCCGGTGCGGCGCCGCCCGGTGCCGCCCGTTCCCTCCGCCCCGGGACCGCTCGCCCCTGGTGCCGGTGGAGGACGTCCGCCTGCCGCACGGACGGCAGACCGCCGGCACCCCGCAAGAGGCGAAGGAGACTTGATGTCCACGGACGCGGTGTTCTACCAGGCGGCGGCGCTCTGCCTGACCTACCCGGGCGACGACTTCGTCGCCCGGCTGCCGCTGCTGCGTCAGGCCGCCCCGCGGCTGCGGGAGTTCACCGACCACGCGACGGCGACCCCGCCGCGGGAGCTGGCCGCGCACTACACGGAGGTCTTCGACTGCGAGAACCGGCGCAGCCTCTACCTGAGCCGGTGGCAGGACGACGGCACCCGTCGCCGGGGCATGTCCCTGGCCCGCTTCAAGGAGGTCTACCAGGCGTACGGCATGGAGTTCACCGGCGAGGAACTGCCGGACTTCCTGCCCGCCGTCCTGGAGTTCACGGCCCGCACCGGCAACACGGACCTGCTCACCGAGCACCGTGACTGCCTGGCCCAACTGCGGCGCGGACTGGCCGACTTCGGCACGCCGTACGCGAGCGTGCTGAGCGCGGTGTGCACGGCCATGCCGGCCGCGCCCACCGGGACGCGCCCCTGAGCGTCCGCACGGCCGTCGTCCGCGGTCGGGGACCGTGCCGGACGCGGCCGGGAACGGCGACGCCGCGCCCCCGTTGCGGGAACGCGGCGGCCGAGGCGGACGGAGTCAGGCGAGCTTCGCGTCCAGGGTGATGGTGGTGCCGGCCAGGGCCTGGCTCACCGGGCAGTTCTTCTTGGCCTCCTCGGCGGCGGCCACGAACCCGGCCTCGTCGAGACCGGGCACCTCGCCGACGACGGTCAGCTGGATCCCGGTGATGCCCTCGCCCGGCTGGAAGCCGACGTTGGCGGAGGTCTGCAGCCGGGTGGGCGGGGTGCCGGCCCCGGCCAGGGCGTGCGAGAGGGCCATGGAGAAGCAGCTGGAGTGGGCGGCCGCGATCAGCTCCTCCGGGCTGGTCTTGCCGTTCGCCGCCTGCGAACGCGAGGCCCACGTGACCGGCTGCTCGCCGATACCGGAGGAGTCGAAGGCGATGACACCGTTGCCCTCAAGAAGATTGCCTTCCCAGACGGTGTGTGCGGTGCGCGTGGTGGCCACGATTGTTCCTTTCGGCGTACGAAGGCGAATGAACCGGTTTCGCTGGCTCCCATCCGATCACATCCGGACTCAGCGCACGCGGAAGACCGGCCCACGGGGGGTGAACGGCAGGCGACGGCCGTCGGGCACGAGGTAGGCGTGTTCGCGCCGCACCCGCAGCACGTCGCACCAGCCGTCGGTGATGACCAGGACCGGAGCGGACGCCGGGAAGTCGTCCGCGCGCTGCAGCAGGTCGATGCCGGGCTGCAGGACGGTACCGCCGCGCCCGCGCACCCGCACCCGGCCGGCGATCTCGGTCGTCGGCAGGTATCCCGCGTCGTGCGGGGCGGCGTCGCAGAACACCACGCGGGCCGCCGGTACGTCACGGGCCTCGGCGTAGGAGGCGATCGCGCCGAGGGCCTTGCCGAGCAGCGTGCGGTCCATGGAGCCGGAGGTGTCCAGGACCACGCCGAAGGTGCAACGGGCCACCTCCTCGGGCGGGTGGTAGCGGCCGGCGCGCGCAATGTCCGGGGTGGAGGACTGACGGCGGGAGGGCCGGGCGTAGGACCGTACGGCCTCGGGCCGGGGCACGAACTCGTCGAACCAGCGGGCCAGTCGCGCGTCCCAGGGCAGCGGCGGATGGCTCAGCGCGCGGATCTCCTCGACGAGGCCGCCGGGCAGGTGGCCGCGGCCCTGCGACCGGTGCAGGTCCAGACCCTGGCCGAGGCCCCGGCGGTAGAACTCGTCGAGGTCGACGCGGGCACCGGGCGGCCCGATCGGCGCGCCCAGCACGTCGCCGCGGCCCTTGCCGCGCAGCGTGGCCAGGCGCCGGAGCCGGCGCAGGTCGGCGGTGATCCGGTCGTACACCTCCTCCGCCGAGAGGTCCTTCAGCTCCGGGTCGTAGAGCAGCCCTTCGGGCATGGTGCCGACGTGCATCTCGACCAGCCAGCCGTTGACGACGTAGTCGCAGGCCACGTTGAAGAGGTACGGGTCGCGGCCGCCGGCCCGGTCGCCGTGGCGCAGGGCGGCGTGCAGCATCTCGTGGGCGAGGACGAACCGCCACTCATCGTCGTCCAGGGTGCGCAGCGGGTTGACGTAGATCTCGCCGGCCTCGGGGTCGACGGCGGCGATCGCGATGTCGTGGGCGCGGGCCAGTTCGGCGTCGGCGACCACCTTGATGCCGGCCGCGATGCCGCCGAGCAGCGGGAAGGAGGACACGAACCAGCTCAGCGCCCGCTCCCAGGGGCGCAGCGGGGTCGGCGGGCCGGTCATGGAGGTGCGGCGGCCGCCGGCCAGGTCCATGGCCTGCGACATGGTGCGGGTCAGCGCGTGCGCGAACCCCACCTGCCAGTCGGGGACTTGGCCGGCCCACCGGTTCCAGGACAGCAGCAGCTGGTCGGGGTCGCCGCCGTCGGTGCCGCCGCGCTCGTAGGCGGCCGGGACGCCGCGGGTGCGGCGCCAGCCGGCGGCCAGCCGGTCCTCGTCGCCCTCCGGGTAGGAGGCGGGCAGGTGCTCAGGTGCCTCGCCGACCGGGAAGGTCGAAAGGAAGCGGTTGACGACGGCGCAGCGGGCGGCGAGGTCGAAGCGGTCGGGTTCGGTGCGCGGACCGGTGGCGGCGGGCAGGTGGCCGAAGCCGAGGTGGAGGGTGCCGTGGGCCAGCGCCCAGGCCCACTCGGCCGGTTCGGCGCGCCGGGTGGCGTGGGCGTGCAGCACGCCGTTGGAGTCGGCCCGCACCAGGCCCTCGCGGGGCGCCAGTTCGCAGCTCTCGTGCCGGCAGAGGGTGAACTCGACGGCGCGCAGGGCCGGGTTGGCGCGCAGCAGTTCGACGCCGGCCGCGAAGTTCTCCGCGGCCGGGTCCTTCTTCTGTTCCTTCTTCTGTCCCTTGCGGCCGCCGGAACTCATCGCCGGGCCTCCACCAGCCGGGGCATGTCCCGGGCGGCCTCGATCAGGAACCACGAGGGCAGTACGGGGTTGCCGTCGGCGTCGGAGGCGATGACGGTCTGGGCGACCTCGACGGAGATCTCGGCGAGCTGCACGAGCAGCGACTTGGCGCGGTACGCGGTCTGCCGGCCGTTCGCCGACATGTGCTCCTTGGCGGCGGGCAGTTCCTTGACCAGCCGTCCGCGGAACGACTCGGCGAGGTAGTAGAGCAGGTCGCGGTCCTCGATCCGGTGCGGCCAGCCGGCGTCGCCCCGCAGGATCGCCTCGATCCCGAACCGGCTGCGCACGATCTTGACGTAGCCGCAGAAGGCGGTCGCGTGGGCCGGGGTGAGCATGCCGTGCGCGAGGACCTTCAGGGTCCCCTCGTCGAGGTCGCGGCCGAAGGAGTGCAGCGCGTCGGAGAGCATGTGCCAGGAGCGCGGGGTGGAGAACGGCTCCTCGGTCTTCGGCGGCCTGGACCACAGGTGGTCGGTCCGGTCGGTGAGGTGGTCCAGGATCCACGGGTGGATGCCGTTGCCCGCGGCCCAGGCCAGCCAGTCGTGGGCGGAGGCCTCCAGGTGGACGTGGGCCAGCCGGTTGACGAGCGCGGAGGCGATCGGCCGGGCGAGGGCGTTGTCGGTGGCCCGGTTGCCCGCGCCGATGACGATCGACCCCTTCGGCAGTTCGTAGCTGCCGATACGGCGGTCCAGGATCAGCGAGTAGAACGCCTTCTGCACATCGGGCGTGGCCGCGTTCAGTTCATCGAGGAAGAGGCAGTACGGCTCGTCCCTGGCGATCGCCTCGGGCGGGCAGAAGACGGACCGTCCGTCGCGGATCTGCGGAACGCCGATCAGGTCCTCGGGCGCCAGCTGCGTGCCGAGCAGGCTCACGCACTCCAGCCCCAGCGACTCGGCGAACTCCCGCACCAGCGAGGACTTCCCGATCCCGGGGGCGCCCCAGAGGAACACGGGCCGGACGGTGGCGAGGCCGAGGAGGAGCTCGGGGACCCGGGAGGGCGTGACGGTGACGGCAGCCTGCAAGAGGCGTCTCCTTGGGGGTGTTCGAGTGGTGCGCGACTCGAACAGTGTGAGCCGGGGCCGAGCGCGACGCAGCCGATTTATCCGGGGCCCGGCCGAGGCGCCGCGCCGGGGGCGCGGGGCTGTGCGGATGCAGGGCTCCGCCGCGTGGGCCCGGCCGGTACCCACGCGCGGGGTGTGCCGATGCAAGGCTCCGCCCGTGCGCGTGACCCGCCCCCGCCGGCCCGCGCCGAACGTACTACGCGGCCGTCTCCTCGCCGGCGGGCACCGGCACCTGCGGTCCGTCCGCCTCCCGCAGCCACCGCCGCAGCACCCCGTGCACCGCCTCGGCGCCCACCAGTTCCGCGCCCTCGGCGACCGGGGCGGAGACACCCAGCGGCGACAGCAGGAACGGCCTGCCCTGGGCGCCGCCGAGTCCGCCGTGCGATCCGATCTGCTCCTCGAAGGCGAGCACCTCACCGGAGTCCGGGTCGTACCAGGAGTTCACCATCACGTCGGCGGTGTGCGGGAAGGAGTGGGTGCGGCGGACGGCGTCGGCGGCGCCCGGTCCGAACACGGCGAGCGGCCCGGCGCCGTCGAGCCGGTCCAGCGGAATCTCCGCTCCGTACGCGCCGAGCAGCACCCCGCCGTGCTCCTCGCTGCGCACCAGCAGGAACCCGATGCCGGGATGGTTGGCCAGGGTGGTGAGCAGCGCCGGGTAGCGGGCGTCGATCTCCTCCTTGGTCATGCGGTGCGGCACGTCCGGGAAGGAGACCAGGCCGAGGTTGCCGGAGGCGAGCACGACCGGTTCCGAGCCGGGGGCCGGCCGGTGCTTCTCGCCGCCCTCCTCGACGGGCCTGCGCAGCGCCGCGCGGACGGCGGCCCGCGCCTCGGTGCCGCTGTGGGTGCGCTCGGCCCGGCGCGGCACGTGCAGCCCGCAGCCGGCCCGGACCAGGTCGCCGAGGGTGAGGCCGTAGCGGGACCTGAAGGTCTCGCCGGGGCTCTGCCCGTGGTCGGAGAGGACGACGATGCGGTACGGCCGCGGGGCGTGCTCGGCGACCTTCTCGATCAGGGCGAGGGCCCGGTCCAGGCGTTGCAGCACCTTGTCGGCGTCGCGGCTGCGCGGCCCCGAGTGGTGGGCGACCTCGTCGTAGGCGACGAGGTCGGCGTAGACGGCGGAGCGGCCGGCGAGCAGGTCGCCCATGACCGCGGCGACCACCACGTCGCGTTCGACGACGGTGGCGAAGGCGCGGACGAAGGGGTAGAGGCCGCCGCGTCCGACGCGGGGCCGCTGCTCGCGCATGCGGGCCGTGACCGACTGGCCGATCTCGCGGCCGGCGTCGGCGAAGAAGGAGAGCGCGGTGCGGACCGCGTTGGCCGGGTCGGAGAAGTAGGCGAAGTATCCGGCGCGGGAGCGGTTCTCCCGGCCGCGGCGCCGGGCGGCTATGGACAGCACGAGGGCCTGCTCGTCGGCGCCGCCGCTGAAGAGGTTGCCGCGGCTGGCACCGTCCAGGGTGAGCAGTCCCCCGTCGGCGGTGCGCTCGACGGCTCGGCGCTGGAGTTCGGCGGCGCTGGTCGGCCGGTTGCAGACCATCACCTCCCGGCTGTCCTTCTCGTACCAGCGGAAGGCGGGGACGTCGAAGGTGGAGCCGTGCAGGATGCCCAGCTGGCTGGCGCCGGTCTGGCTGGACCAGTCGGTGCGCCACGGGGTGAGCCGGTGGGTGGAGTCCAGCCAGGCCGCCACCGTCGGCATCAGTCCCTTGGCGACGGCGTCGGTGAGGACGTCGTGGCCGACGCCGTCGAGCTGGAGGAAGACGGTGCCGGGGGTGGCCGGGCACGGCGGGCGGGAGCTGCTGCGGCGGGTGGCTAGGCGGGACAGCCGGCGCCGGTAGGCGTCGTCGTCGCGGACGGCGAGCGCACCGCCGGTGGCGGAGGCGACCGCGGACATCACGGCGGCCACGATCACGGCGGTCTCCGGGGCGGCCTCGCTCTGCCCGGACGGGTTGACGCGCAGGGCGACCAGCAGCAGGGAGCCGTTGAGGAAGAAGACCAGCAGGCCGAGGACGAGGGCGGGCACCAGCAGCAGGAGCCGTACCAGAAGGGGCCACACGACGGCCGACAGCACACCGAAGACGCCGGCGCCGAGCGCCGCGGTCATCGCGATACGGGTGGCGCTGTCACCGTCGGCGGACTGGAGCCGGAAGTCGGGCAGGATCCCGGCGAGGACCAGCATGGTCACGGTGGACACCGCCCACACCGCGACGCTCCGCCCGATCTGACTGACGACCCGCCGCCACCGCACGCCCCACCGACCTCACGTCCGCGACCCGCGTCCGCCGCGGGTCTGCTGCCGCCCACCCTGTCACACGGCCGGGGGCGCGAGCGGGCTCACCTGCCGTCGTACCCGGCCGTCGGCATCGACAGCCTGCGGTGGACCCGCGCCTTCATCTGGGCGTCGTAGCAGGGCTCGGCCCGTCCCACCGTCTCCACGCGCACACCGCGCCGCGCGCACTCCGCGGTGAAGTCCTCGACCGAGGACAGCGCGCTCTCCAGCACGCGTCTGCTCGGTGCGACGAAGACGTCGAGGCCCGGCCGGACGCCCGCCCACAGGGCGCTGTGGTCGTAGCGCAGGCCGCGGACCAGCAGCTCGCGGGCGATGACGTAGCCGTGCTCCACGGCCCAGCGCGCGCACATGGCGTGCTGGCTGCGGGAGTCGACCAGGAACGGGTCGATCTCCAGTTCCTCCAGGGGCGTCAGACTCGCGATGGCGGTCACCCGCACGGGCGCGAGCCCGCCGTAGGCAACCCGCGCCTGTCCCATGGCGTCCCCCCTCACCTCCGGGTTTCGCCGCCGACCCTACTCCTGCACGTAGGCTTCGGGGAGTCGCGCGAAGGAGGCAAAGAGGTGCCGGTGGAGATCACCTGGTGGGGTCACGCCACCTGCACGATCGAGGATTCGGGCGTACGACTGCTCACCGATCCTCTGTTCGCGCGCCGGCTCGCGCACCTGCGGCGCCGGCGCGGCGCCCCGCCGCCGGCCGCGGCCCGTCGCGCCGACCTCGTGCTCGTCTCCCACCTGCACGCCGACCACCTGCACGTGCCCTCGCTCGCGGGGCTCGCGCCGGGCACGCGCCTGCTGGTGCCACGGGGCGCACCACGCGCGGTACCCGCGCTCCGCCGGCTGCGGCAGCTGCGGGTCACCGAGGTCGGCGTCGGCGACGAGATACCCGTCGGCCCGCTGGTCGTGCGTGTCGTGCCCGCACGTCACGACGGGCGCCGGCTGCCGGTCGGCCCGCACCGCTCCCCCGCGCTCGGCTACGTCGTCGAGGGCGCGGCGCGAACGTACTTCGCCGGGGACACCGGGCTGTTCGACGAGATGGCCGAGGCGGTCGGGCCGGTGGACGTGGCCCTGCTGCCGGTCGGCGGCTGGGGGCCGCACCTCGGCGAGGGGCACCTGGACGCCGGGCGGGCGGCGCGGGCGCTGGCCCTGCTGGAGCCGCGCAGCGCGGTGCCGGTGCACTACGGGACGTACTGGCCGATCGGCATGGACGGGGTGCGCCCGCACGAGTTCCACGCGCCGGGCGACGAGTTCGTGCGCTTGGCGGCGGAGTACGCGCCGCGGGTGGCGGTGCACAAGCTCGGTCACGGGGAGGGCGTGCGCCTGGAGGTCGCGCGATGAGAGTGGTGACGGTGGTGGCCGCCGCCGGTGCCGCGGCGGCCACCTCGTCGCCGTCGTCGACCGAGTCCGCGCAGCAGGCCATCGGTTATCCGACGCTGTTCCTGCTGGTGCTGGTCGGGGCGCTGGTGCCGGTGGTGCCGACCGGGGCGCTGGTCAGCTCGGCGGCGGTGGTGGCCTTCCACCAGACGGCACCGTTCGCGCTGGCGCTGGTGCTGGTGACGGCGTCGCTGGCGGCCTTCCTCGGGGACGCGGCGCTGTACTGGCTGGGGCGGCGCGGGATGGGGTCGAAGAACGGGTCGCGGTGGCTGGCGGCGATCAGGTCGCGGGCGCCGGAGGACCGGCTGGAGCAGGCGCAGGAGAAGCTGGCCTCGCACGGGGTGACGGTGCTGGTGCTGTCGCGGCTGGTGCCGGCCGGGCGGATACCGGTGATGCTGGCGTGCCTGCTGGCGGAGTGGCCGCTGCGGCGCTTCGCGCGGGGCAACGCGCCGGCCTGTGTGGCGTGGGCCGCGACCTACCAGCTGATCGGGATCCTGGGCGGCTCGCTGTTCCCGGAACCGTGGGAGGGCGTGGTCCTGGCGGTCGCCCTGACGGTACTGATCAGCGTGGCCCCCGCACTGTGGCGCCGGGCCCGTCCCACGGCGTGAGGGTAGGGGGCGGAACGGGGGCGCCGGGCGCGGGGCCGGCGCGCGCCGGGTCGTCGAGCGCCGGGTCGTCGAGCACGAGGCCGCCCGGCTCCGGCCGCCGAGTACCCCTGACGGAGCGCGAGGCCGCGGTGCGGCCGGGCACCGGTGCGGTCGCGCGCTCCGTGTCGGCGGTCGGGTCGGGCAGGGCGGTGGGGTCGGGCAGGGCGGTCCGGTCAGGCCGGGCGGTCGGACGCGACGGGGTGGAGGACTCTCGACCCTCCCACCGGCAGGTCCCACAGGTCCTCGCGGTCCAGGCCCGCCTTCTCCCAGGCGGCCCGCACCCGCGTCAACGGCTCCAGGACCGGTTCCGCGGACAGGACGAACGTGCCCCAGTGCATGGGGGCCATCCGCCTCGCCCCCAGATCCTCCGTCGCCCGGACCGCCTCCTCCGGATCGAGGTGGACGTCGCTGAGCCACCAGCGGGGGTCGTAGGCGCCGATGGGCATCAGGGCGAGGTCGATGCCGGGATAGCGGCCGCCGATGCGGGAGAACCAGTGGCCGTACCCCGTGTCACCGGCGAAGTAGACGCGCTGCCCGTCGGCGGCGGTGAGCACCCAGCCGCCCCAGAGGCTGTGGCAGGTGTCGGTGAGGGTGCGCTTGGACCAGTGGTGGGCGGGGACGAAGTCGAAGCGGACGCCGGACAGTTCGGCCGCCTCCCACCAGTCCAGCTCGGTGACGGTCGTGAAGCGGCGGCGCCGGAACCAGCGGCCCAGCCCGGCCGGTACGAACACCGGGGTGTCGCGCGGGAGACGGCGCAGGGTGGGGGCGTCCAGGTGGTCGTAGTGGTTGTGGCTGATGACGACCGCGTCGACGCGCGGCAGGGTCTCCCAGGGGACTCCGACCGGGGTGACCCGGGCCGGGGTGCCGATGATGCGGCGGGACCAGACGGGATCGGTGAGGACGGTCAGGCCGCCGATCCGGACGATCCAACTGGCGTGTCCCGCCCAGGTGACGGCAACCGTGCCGGTGTCGGTGCGGGGCAGCGGGCCCGGCTCGTAGGGCAGCCGGGGGATGTCGGCGAGCCCGTCGCGTCCGGGGCGCACGGAGCCTTCGCGGGCGAAGCGGGCCATGGCCTTGAGGCCGGGCAGCGGTGCGGTCAGGCGGTCGTGGAAGGTCCGCGGCCAGAACCGGAGTTCGCCCAGCGGGCGGGGTTCGGCGAGCGGCGGGAAGGGAGGCGCGCCGGGGACCGGGGCGGTGGCCGTGTCGTCCCGGGCCGTGGTGGCAGGCGTGGTGACAGTGGCCGCGGAGGTGGTCGTGGCGGGGACAGTCGTCGTGGCGGACCCTGTCTCATGCGTCTGCTGCGTCATCGAGGAGGCTCCCATCGCTGAGCGTCGTCGCGGAGATCGTCGAGTACCGACCTCAAGGACATCAACGCGCGTTGCAGGTGTGGCAGTTCCAACGGCGCGGGTGACGTGAGGCATTCCAGCCGTTCCGCGTCGGTGCCGCCGAGCAGCGGCCCGGTGGCCAGCCGGACGCGCAGCGCCTGGAGATCGTCGCCGAACCGGTGGCCGCCGGGCGCGGGCATGCCGAGCCTGGCGGTGAGGAAGTCCTCCAACTCCTGTGCGTCACCGACCCCCTGGGCGCCGAGCGCGGCCCGCAGGGGTTCCAGGTCGGCGTACAGGTGGCGGCCTGCCTGCGGGGGCCTGGCCAGGCCTCCGGCGTCGACCACCGCGGTGTGCAGGGCGGCGGCCACGCGCGCGTGCAGGCGTACGACGGCCTCCCGGCGGTCGGTGACCGGATCGGGTTCGCCGAGCGCGTGGGCGGCCGCGGCGGCGACCGGTCCGGCGAGCCGGGCGCCGAGCGCGGTGAGGACGTCGAGCACGCGCGCGTGCAGGGCCCTGCCTGCGTCGCCCGCGGGGAACCGCGCGACGGCGGCGGGCCAGCCGGCCGGCAGCAGGGCACCGGCGAGATCGGTGACGACGGTGACCCGGTCCGGGACCATCTCGGCCGGGCTGAGCAGCACGGTGGCGTGCGGCGCGTGCAGGGTGTCCCGCCAGGTCTCGTCGCTGACCAGGTGGAGTCCCTCGCCGGTGGCCGCCTCGACGGTCGCGTGCAGCAGTTCGGGCGGGGCGACGGTGGCGGTCGGGTCGTCGGCGACGGAGAGGACCAGCAGCCGGGGGTCGCCGCCCTCGTCCCGGACCCGGCGGACGGTCTCCAGCAGCGCGTACGGGTCGGGGACGCCTCCGGACTCGGCCGGCGTCGGCACGTGGAAGACGGGCCGGCCCAGGAGCCGGGCGTACGGCGCCCACCAGGCGGCGCAGGGACGCGGCACCAGGACGTCGCCGCCGAGCGCGGCGGTGAGCGCCAGCAGCAGGGCGGGGGCGCCGGGTCCGGCGGCGGCCGGGCCGGGCGCGGTGGGCAGCCCGCGCCGCTCCCAGTAACCGCGGGCCGCGTCCAGCAGCGCGGGACCGCCGCCGACCGGCTCCTCCCCGCCCCGGCCCGCGGCTGCGGCCAGCGCGGCGGAGAGCGCGGGCAGGACGGGCAGTCCGTCGCCGGGCAGCGGCGGCCCGTAGCGGACGGGGCCGTGGCCCCGCGCGGGCGTGTCCCGGACCGGGCCCTGGCCCTGGTCCTCGGGATCCGTCCGCCGCATGTGCGCCTCCGCGCAGTCCGTGGTGCCGTGTGCCGTCCGGTCCTGGCCGTGCTCTTCGCCGGGTGGCGGGTGCGGTGTCCGGCGCGGTGTCCGGGCACTCGCCCGGGAGTACCCGCCGACGGCGGTCTCGTCCGCCCGCGCGCTCGTCCCGCCCGCGCGCTCGTCCCGTCCGCGCGTTCACCGGCTCGCGCGCTCATCAGTTCACGCGTTCATCGGCCCGCGTGCTCATCCGCCCGCGCGCGGCCTCCCGCCGGACAGCCGGTAGACCGCGCCGCCGCAGGCGGCCGCGATCAGTGCGGCGCCCGCGGCCAGCGCGGGAACCGAGTCGGTGAAGGTGCCGCCCGTGCCGGCCTCCACGCCGTGCTCCACGGTCGGCGGGTCGCCCGCGCAGGAGCCGGAGTAGCCGGTGGCGCCGGAACCGGTGGATCCGTAGGAGCGGGAGGAGGCGCAGTCGCGACCGCCGGAGTCCCTGCCGCCCCCGACCTCGCCCTGCGGACCGGTGCCGTCGTCACCGCGCGCCCCGGTGGAGTCGTCGCCCCGGCCGCCGGTGCCCGTGTCGCCCCGGCCGCTCGTGCCCGTGTCGCCCCGGGCGGCGGCTCCGCCGCCGTCGTCACCCCGCGTGCCCGTGGCGCCCTCGCCGTAGAGCCCGGTGGTGTCGTCGCCGCGCGGCACGACGGTGCCGTCCTCGCCTCGGGGGACCGTGCCGTCGTCCCCCGGCGGGACCACCCCGTCGCCCTCCCGGACCGGACCGGCACCGGGCCCGGCCACAGCCCCGGCCCCGAACCCGGCTCCGGCTCCGGCTCCGGCTCCGGCCGGGCAGTCCGCCGCGCCGGGTACGCAGGTCAGGGAGACGGTGGACGCGGGGCTCGGCGGCACGGCGGACGCGGCCACGGCGGCCGTGCCGGCGACGCCGAACGCGGCACCCGAGAGGACGGCGACGGACAGGGCGCGGACGGTACGGCGCATGGGGTGCTCCTCGGAACTGCGGCTGCGGGGACACGCGGCTGGTGCCCCCGCAGCCATCACAGCCCGCCGCCCGCCCCGCCGCGCGCGGCCGACCCCCATTCGCGGGACGCACCGGCCCCGTTCGGGTGACGGAACGGGGGGTTCCCGGCGTGTCGGCCCCTCACCACCGGGTACGCGTCCCGCACCCCCGAAGCAGCGCACCCCCGAAGCACCAGGGAGGCAGCCGCGCAGGGCCGGAACACCGAGGAAGCGAGGAGTGAGCGTCATGCGTATCGCGTTTCTGACCGCGCCCGAGGGCGTCGAGCAGATCGAGCTGACCGAGCCGTGGAAGGCGGTCGCCGACGCCGGGCACGAACCGGTGCTGGTGTCGACGGAGCCCGGACGGGTCCAGGGTTTCGACCACCTCGACAAGGCGGACACGTTCCCCGTGGACGAGGTGGTCGGCGACGCCTCGGCGGACGCGTTCGGGGCGCTGGTGCTGCCCGGCGGGGTCGCCAACCCGGACTTCCTGCGCACGGACGACCGGGCCGTGGCCTTCGTGAAGGGCTTCTTCGAGGCAGGCCTGCCGGTGGCCGCGATCTGCCACGCGCCGTGGACGCTGGTCGAGGCCGACGTCGTACGCGGCCGGACCCTGACGTCCTGGCCGAGCCTGCGGACCGACATCCGCAACGCCGGCGGCACCTGGGTGGACGAGCAGGTCCAGGTCTGCGGGGCCGGTCCCAGCACGCTGGTCACCAGCCGCAGGCCGGACGACCTGAAGGCCTTCTGCGGAGCGTTCCTCGACGCACTCGGCGGGGCCTGAGCCGCGGCGGGCGCCAGACCCCGGCCGCGGGCGTTCGGCTCAGCCCGCGGAGGCGCGCGGTGCCGCCGTCTCCGCGCAGCCCCGCTCCCGGGCGCCCTCGCGGGTGCGGCCGGCGGCGACGATGCGGCGCGGGTTGCGGCGCAGGTACTCCCCCTCCAGCTGCGCCATGCGCTCGTTGTGGGCGCGCAGCGCGTCGTTGGAGCCGTACAGCAGGGTGTCGTGGCGTGTCCGGTGGATGGTCTCCAGCTCCTTCATGAGCTGCTGGTCGTCCAGCCGGCTGGGGTCGACTCCGGTCATGGTGGTACCCCGCTCGTCGTGTCCGTCCCGGCGGTCCGGATCCCTGCCTCCACTGTACGAAGGTCCGGGCCACCGGGCCTGTCTGGAGGGTGACCTAGCGGGCGCGCTCCACCCGGCGCTCGTCCCACACCGGCTCCGGGGTCTCGCGGACCCGCCCGTCGGTGCCGAAGACCAGGTAGCGGTCGAAGGCGCGGGCGAACCAGCGGTCGTGGGTGACGGCGAGCACCGTGCCGTCGAAGGCCTCCAGGCCCTCCTGGAGCGCTTCCGCGGAGTCCAGGTCGAGGTTGTCCGTCGGCTCGTCGAGCAGCAGGGCCGTGACGCCCTGCAGCTCCAGCAGGAGGATCTGGAACCGGGCCTGCTGGCCGCCGGAGAGCCGCTCGAAGGTCTGCTCGGCCTGCTGGGTCAGCTCGTAGCGGCGCAGCCGGGACATCGCGGCGCCCCGGTCCTGGGAGTGTTCCGTCCACAGGATGTCCAGCAGGGTACGGCCCTGCAGCTCGGGGTGGGCGTGGGTCTGGGCGAAGTGCCCGGGCACCACGCGCGCGCCCAGCTTCCACCGCCCCTTGTGGGCCACGTCCTCGCCGGCCAGCAGCCGCAGGAAGTGCGACTTGCCGGAGCCGTTCGAGCCGAGGACGGCGACCCGTTCGCCGTAGAAGACCTCCAGGTCGAAGGGTTTCATCAGGCCCGTGAGTTCGAGCCCCTCGCAGGTCACGGCCCGGACGCCGGTGCGGCCGCCGCGCAGCCGCATCCTGATGTCCTGGTCCCGCGGCGGCTCGGGCGGCGGCCCGGCCTCCTCGAACTTGCGCAGCCTGGTCTGCGCGGCCGCGTACCGGGAGGCCATCTCGTGGGAGACGGCGGCGGCCTGACGGAGGTTCAGCACCAGCTTCTTCAGCTGGGCGTGCTTCTCGTCCCAGCGGCGGCGCAGTTCCTCGAAGCGGGCGAAGCGCTCGCGGCGGGCCTCGTGGTAGGTGGCGAAGCCGCCGCCGTGCACCCAGGCGTCGGCGCCGGTCGGCGAGGGTTCCACGGAGACGATCTTCTCGGCGGCGCGGGCGAGCAGTTCCCGGTCGTGGGAGACGAACAGGACCGTCTTGCGGGTCTCCGCCAGCTGCGCCTCCAGCCAGCGCTTGCCGGGGACGTCGAGGTAGTTGTCCGGCTCGTCCAGCAGCAGCACCTCGTCGGTGCCGCGGAACAGGGCCTCCAGCACCAGGCGCTTCTGCTCGCCGCCGGAGAGGGTGCGCACCTCCCGGAACTGGGCCTTGTCGTAGGGCACGCCGAGCGCGGCCGTCGTGCACATGTCCCAGAGCGTCTCGTGCTCGTAGCCGCGCACCTCGGCCCAGTCGGCCAGTGCCTGCGCGTAGCGGAGCTGGGCGGCCTCGTCGTCGACGGTCATGATGCCGTGCTCGGCCCGGTCCACGGCCTGCGCGGCCTCCCGGATGCCGGGCGGCGCGACCGACACCAGCAGGTCGCGCACGGTGGTCTCGTCGCGGACTGAGCCGACGAACTGGCGCATCACCCCGAGACCGCCGCTGACGGTGACGGTGCCGCCGTGCGGCTTCAGCTCGCCGGAGATCAGTCGCAGCAGGGTGGTCTTGCCGGCGCCGTTGGGTCCCACGAGGGCGACGGCCGCGCCCTCGCCGACCCGGAAGGAGACATCGCCGAGCAGCGCCCTCCCGTCGGGGAGGTAGTACTCGAGGTGCGCGGCTTCCAGATGTCCCATGGTCAGGGATTCTGCGCGGCACCCCTGGCCGGGGGCAAACCGATATCGACCGCCGTCCTCGGCCGCGGGACCGGTGGGGGGCGGTCGCGCGGTTCCCCGCACCCCTGAGGGGGGCGGGAACCGCGGTCACTCCGCCGCGGGCTCCACCGGCTCCCCCGCCGGTCCGCTCTCCCCCGCCGGCTCCACGACCGCGCCCTCCCAGGACAGCGCCTTCCAGCCGTCGGCCGGGGAGCCCTCCAGGACGACGACGCCGGTGTTGTCGAGGGGGCGGGCGGCGGCGTAGGGGACGTCGACGTTGTCGGCGCGGGCCGCCGCCCACAGGCGGATCGCGGCGCCGTGGCTGACCACGGCCACCGTCCCGGCGCCGCTCGCCGCCGCCTCCGCGATCACCGCGTCGTAGCGGTCCAGTGTCTCGGCCCCGGTCTCCCCGCCGGGCATGCGCAGCGCGGTGTCGCCGGCCGCCCACGCGAACACGGTCCGCATGTACTCCTGGCCGCGCTCGGTGTGTCCGGGCAGCAGTTCCAGGTCGCCGGCGACGACCTCGCGGATGCCGTCGCGGACGATCGGGGTCAGGCCGCGGGCGGCGGCCAGCGGCGCGGCGGTGAGCTGGGTGCGGGTCAGTGTGGAGACGTAGAGGCGTTCGATGTCCTCGTCGGCGAGGGCCGCGGGCAGGGCCGCCGCCTGCCGCTCGCCGAGCGCGGTCAGACCGGGGCCCGGTACGCCGGTGTCGAGCAGGAAGTCGACGTTGGTCGGGGTCTGCCCGTGACGTATGAGGAGCAGGCGCATCCGGGAGGTTCCTCTCACTCGACCGCACCGGGGACCGGCAGGAAACAGCCACTTCAGGGTAACCGGACCCGCATGAGCCCTGATGTTGACCTGACCGCCCTCAAGCCGGGCCGGCACGCGCTGCGCGACCGGCTGCTCTCGCTGGACACGAAGCTGTTCGAGGTGGCCGCCCGGCGGAACTGGCCGTTCGCCGAGCCGGTGCTGCCGCGGCTGAGCCGCAGCGCCAACCACGGCGTGCTGTGGTTCGCGACGGCGGCCGCGGTGGCCGCGTCCCGTACGCCGCGGGCCCGCCGGGCCGCCGTCCGCGGCCTGGCCTCGCTGACCCTCGCCTCCGCGACCATCAACACCGTCGGCAAGCGCTCGGTGCGCCGGAACCGCCCGGCCCTGGACCCGGTGCCGGCCGTACGGCACCTGAAGCGGCAGCCGATCACGACCTCCTTCCCGTCCGGTCACGCGGCGTCGGCGGCGGCGTTCGCGGCCGGGGTCGCCCTGGAGTCCCCGGGGTGGGGCGCGGTGGTGGCGCCGGTGGCGTTCTCCGTCGCGATGTCCCGGGTCTACACGGGCGTCCATTTCCCGAGCGACGTGGTGGCGGGCGCGGCCCTGGGCGTGGGTGCCGCGTTCGTGGTGCGGCGGCTGGTGCCGACCCGGGCGCAGATCGGGCCGCCGCCCAAGCCCCGTGCCGTCGCGCCGGCGCTGCCCGACGGGGAGGGCCTGGTGGTGGTGGCCAACCGGGCTTCGGGCAGTTCGGACCGGGTCCGGGCGCTGCGCGACGAGTTGCCGAAGGCCGAGCTGGTGGAGTGCGAGCCGCAGGAGGTGACCGCCGAGCTGGAGAAGGCCGCGCTGCGGGCGCAGGCGCTCGGCGTGTGCGGCGGCGACGGCACCGTGAACGTGGCCGCGCAGACGGCGCTGCACCACGGCCTGCCGCTCGCGGTGCTGCCCGGCGGCACCCTCAACCACTTCGCCTACGACCTGAGCGTGGAGGACGGCCGGGGCCTGGGCCGTGCGGTCCGCGAGGGCGAGGCGGTCCGGGTGGACGTGGGCCGCTTCACCAGCGACGACCGGGAGGGCATCTTCCTCAACACACTGAGTCTCGGCGTGTATCCGGAGCTGGTGCGCGAGCGGGAGCACTGGGCGCACCGCATCGGCGGCCGGGCCGCCGAGGTGCTGGCGGCGGTGCGCGTGCTGCGCACCGACCAGCATCCGCTGGAGGTCGAACTCGGCGGCTCGGCGCACCCGTTGTGGCTGCTGTTCGTCGGCAACTGCGTCTACCACCGGATGGGCGTGACCCCGGGCCGCCGCACCGACCTGGCGGACGGGCTGCTGGACGTGCGGGTGGTGCACGGCGGCCGGCATCCGGCGCTGCGTCTGCTGTCGGCGGCCGTCGCGGGCGCGCTGAGCCGCTCCCCCGCGCACGCGGAGGTACGGGTGCGCCGGCTGCGGCTCACCGGTCTCAAGACCGGTACCCCGCTGGCGTACGACGGTGAGGTCATCGACGTGAAGGGCGAGGTGCGGGTGGACAAGCTGCCGGCGGCGCTGACCGTCTACCGGCCGCTCTGACGGCACGTCAGTCCACATCGTAAAACACGGGTCTCATCATTCGGCATGCGCGCGTAGCGTTGCGGACACCGCGGGACGGGGCCGGCCGGCCCCGTCCGCCTGGTGTGGAGCAAAGGGGCTGAGCCATGTCGGAACCGCAGGAGACCGCCGTCTACACGCACGGGCACCACGAGTCGGTGCTGCGTTCGCACACCTGGCGGACGGCCGCCAACTCCGCCGCCTATCTGCTCGGTTCGCTCAAGCCCCACATGCGGATCCTGGACATCGGCTGCGGACCCGGCACGATCACCGCCGACCTGGCGGCGCTGGTCCCCGAGGGCCGGGTCACCGGCGCCGACCACGCGCCGGGCATCCTGGACCAGGCCCGCCGGACCGCCGATGAACGCGGCCTGACGAACGTGGACTTCACGGTCGCCGACGTGCACGCGCTGGACTATCCGGACGACACCTTCTGCGTGGTCCACGCCCACCAGGTGCTCCAGCACGTGGGCGACCCGGTGCGGGCGCTGCGCGAGATGCGCCGGGTCACCAAACCGGGCGGCTTCATCGCCGTACGGGACTCGGACTACTCCGCGATGACCTGGTACCCGGCGGTGCCGGGGCTGGACGACTGGCGGAAGCTGTACCTGCGGGTGGCCCGGGCCAACGGCGGCGAGCCGGACGCCGGGCGGCGGCTGAAGTCCTGGGCGCTGGCCGCGGGGCTGACCGACATCACCGCGACCTCCGGCACCTGGACGTACAGCACGGCCGAGGAGCGGGCGTGGTGGGGCGGGCTGTGGGCGGACCGGACGGTCGCCTCGGCCTACGCCGAGCGGGCCGTCGAGGGCGGCCACGCCACCGCCGAGGAGCTGCGGGCCGTCGCGGACGCCTGGCGCACGTGGGCGGCGCGGGACGACGGCTGGTTCGCCGTCCTGCACGGGGAGCTGCTCTGCCGCGCGTGAGTCCGGGCCGGGGAGACGGCCGTACCGCCGTCCCCCGGCCGGCGTCCGGGGTCAGGCCGGCACGACGTCGCCGGTGAACGAGTAGGCCGCCCAGGGTCCGCTGAGTTCCACGCGCACGCCCGGTGCCTCCCGCTTCGTACGGTCCACCAGTTCCACGAACTCCTCGCAGTCGGCGCGGGCCACCAGGTAGGCCGCGTCGAGCAGCCGCCGTCCGGGAACCTCCCCGCCCGCCGCGGCGGGCGGCGGGTGCAGCCGGGAGTCGTCGGCGTGCCGGCGCAGCCGCTCGTGCAGGCCCCGGGCGAACTCCTCGCCGGGCCCCGGCCCGGGCGGTTCGGCGAACAGCGTGACGCCCCATTCGACCTTGCCGTCGAGCCGGTCGAGGACGTGCAGGAGGTCGGTCTCGTGGGCCTCCATCATGGTCCGTACGGCGCTGTCGTCCCGGAATACCGTGCCCGGCCGCAGCGGCAGCGGGGTGGTGACCGTGGTGAGCGCGTCGACCACGCCCTGGTGGGCGCGGGCGGTCGCGGCCAGCCAGTCCCGGTCCGCCAAGTGGTCCCGCAGCGGCGCCTCGGCGAAGTCGCCCTCCGGGACCGTGCTGACGACGGCGACCAGCCCGCGGTGCCTGAGCAGGCCGGGCGGGGCGCCCGCCACCCCGGTGAGCTGGGCCTGCAGGGCCGCGGCGAAGGGGCGGCAGACGGCGTACACGTATCTGGGTCCGGTCTGTCCGGCCATGGTCCCTCCTCCGGTCGATGGTGCGCGCCGGGCCGCCGGCGCCGCGGCGGGCCCGGCGCCGCCGGTCATCGCACGACCGCCTCCTCGACGAGCAGCCGGCTCGCCGCCGCGATCGCCTCGGCGTCGATGCCGGCCGCGTGCAGCTGCTGGTCGGGCGCGGCCGAGCCGGGCATGGTCCGCACGGCGAGCCGGACCAGGCGCGGTACCGGCCGGCCGTCCGCGAAGGCCTCGGCGACCGCGTCGCCGAGCCCGCCCTCCTCGTGGTGGTCCTCGACGGTGAGCAGGCAGCCGGTCTCCTCCGCGGCCAGCCGCAGGGTCTGCCGGTCGACGGGCTTGACGGAGTAGAGGTCGACGACACGGACGCGGATGCCGTCCTCGGCGAGCGCGTCGGCGGCCTTCAGCGCCTCGTGCAGGGTGACCCCGGCGGCGACCACCGTCAGCCGGTCCGCGTCGGAAGAGCGCAGCACCTTGGAGCCGCCCACCGGGAACTCCTCGTCCGGCCCGTAGATCACCGGGTGCGCGCCGCGCGAGGTGCGCAGGTAGCGGATGCCTTCGAGTCCGGCCATGGTGGCGACGAGCTGGGCGGTCTGGTTGGCGTCGCAGGGGTACAGCACGGTCGAGCCGTACACCGAGCGGAACATCGCCAGGTCCTCCAGGCCCATCTGGGAGGGCCCGTCCTGGCCGATGGCGACGCCCGCGTGCGAGCCGACCAGGTTGATCCCGCTGCCGCTGATCGCGGCCATGCGGACGAAGTCGTGGGCCCGGGTGAGGAACGCGGCGAACGTGGCCGCGTACGGCATCCAGCCGCGGGTGGCCATGCCGACCGCACCCGCGACGAGTTGCTGCTCGGCGATGTAGAACTCGAAGTAGCGGTCGGGGTGTTCCTTGCCGAAGAGTTCGGTGCGGGTGGAGTCACCGACCTCTCCGTCCAGCGCCACGACGTCGGCGCGGGCGGTGCCGAGCGCGGCCAGCGCCTTGCCGAAGGCGTCGCGGGTGGGCACCTCGTCGCCGAGGTCGTAGCGCGGGAGTTCCAGCGCGCCGGTGGGTACGGAGTGCAGGGCGCGGGCCGCGGGCGGCTCCTGCACGTGGAGCCGGATACTCCGCGTCCCGCCGAGTTCGGCGATGGCCTCCTCGGGGTCGGGCAGCGGCTTGCCGTGCATGCCCTCGCGGTCCTCGACGGCGGCGACGCCGCGGCCCTTGCGGGTGCGGGCGAGGATCACCGTGGGCTGCCCCGTCCGGGAGGCGGCCTCGGCGAAGGCGTGGTCGACGGCGTCCACGTCATGGCCGTCGACCTGCACGGCGTGCCAGCCGAAGGCCTCGAAGCGGCGGGCGTAGGCGTCCAGGTCGTGGCCGTGCCGGGTGGGGCCGCGCTGGCCGAGCCGGTTGACGTCGACGATCGCGATGAGGTTGTCGAGGTGCTCGTACCCGGCGTGCTCGGCGGCCTCCCACACGGAGCCCTCGGCCAGCTCGCTGTCCCCGCACAGCACCCAGACCCGGTACGGGCCGTGCTCCAGCCGCTTGCCGGACAGGGCGATGCCGACGCCGACCGGCAGGCCCTGGCCGAGGGAGCCGGTGGCGGTCTCGACCCAGGGCAGCCGGCGCGGGGTGGGGTGGCCCTCCAGGTGCGAGCCGAGCCGGCGGAAGGTGAGCAGTTCGGCGTCCTCGATGGCGCCGACCGCCTTGTAGGCGGCGTACAGCAGGGGTGAGGCGTGCCCCTTGGAGAGGATGAAACGGTCGTTTCCGGGGTGGGCGGGCCGGTCGAAGTCGTACCGCAGGTGCCGGGCGAGCAGGACGGCCATCAGGTCGGCGGCGGACATCGACGAGGTCGGATGCCCGGACTCGGCCGCGGCGGCCGCCCGCACGCTGTCCACGCGCAACTGCTGGGCGAGTTCGACGAGTTCGGCGGTGTTCATGAGACTCCTTCGAAGGGAGTGTCCGTAGCGGGTTCCGGGGGTCGCGGCAGCTCCGGCGAGCCCGTGTCCAGCGGCGCGGCGGTCACGGTCCGCAGCCGGCGCCTCACGGTGCGCCGTCCGGGACGCGTCCGGGTCCGGTGGCCTCACAGGCAACCGTAGGCGGGCGGGCCGCGGGCCGCCCGCCGAGGCCGTACCGCACGGCGTACGGCCGGCCGCGCGTCGGGCGCGGCCGGTCGCACGGCGGGTGCCGGATCTCAGACCCTGCGGCGCGGCGCGTCCGGGCCGGCGTCGGGCATGACCGGGGTGACGGGGGTGATCGGCGGCACGGGCGGGTACGGCATCCCCAGCCCGCTGGGCGGTGCCGCGGGCGCGGTGCCGCCGACGACCCGGCCGGGGGCGTGCGGGCGGCTGGGCCGGGCGGCCCGCCGCAGCATCGCGGCGCCGGCGCCGAGGACCGCGGCGGTGACGAGCGCGGCGGCCCACCCCGGCAGCACGGCCGCCAGCGCGAGGCCCACGGCCGCCGCGAGCGCCGCTCCGGCGTACAGCGCGACCGCCCCGGAGGCGCCGTACAGCAGCGCGGTCCGCCGCCGCTTGCGGCCCTGTTCGCGCAGTTCGTCCCGCACGGTCTCACGTGCGACCTGGGCCAGTTCGTCGACCAGGTCCTTGTCCAGGTGTTCGAGATGATCCAGATGTTCCATGGGGGGCGGGTACCCGGACGGCAAAAGCCGTAACGGGAGATCGGCGGAGGGGCCGCCGCGGCGCCCGGCGCCAACTAGGCTCGTGGCATGGAGATTCTGGGCGCCTCCCTGCGCATCTGCGTCGACGACCTCGACACCGCGATCCCGTTCTACGAACGCCTCTCCGGCGGCAGAGCCGTCCGTTTCGAACGCGGGGGCGTCCAGGTCGCCGCGGTCGGTTCCTTCCTCCTGATGAGCGGCCCGGAGGCGGAGCTGGAGGTGCTGCGCAAGGTGACCGCGACGATCGCGGTGAAGGACGTCGACGCGGCCCACCGTCTGCTGGACGAGCTGGGCGCCCACATCCTCGCCGGTCCGGTGCCCACCCCGGCCGGCCGCAACCTGCTCGCGATGCACCCGGACGGCACGCTCTTCGAGTACGTCGACCAGCATCCGGCCTGATCAGGGGTTCCGCGGCCGCATCCGGAAGTCGTACCGGCGGGGCAGCGGCGCGTCGCCGAGCCGCGCCCACAACCGGTCGAGGACGTCGTCCCCTTCGCGCAGGTCGGCGACCTCGAAGCCGTCCGCGAAGACGGCGCGGGCGGCGGCCCGCCGTCCCTCGGCGAGCAGCAGCTCCGCCTCCAGGAGCCGGAACCGGCCGCGCCCCCGGGTGGCCGGGGGCAGCGCCTCCCAGACGGTGCGGGCGTCCGCGGCGCGGCCCGCCCGCAGCAGCGCTTCGATGGCCTCACGGCCCAGCGCGGCGGCCGCCGCCGTCCAGGCCTCGCCGTCGTCGCGGCGCTCCCGGCACAGGTCGTCGAAGGCGTCGGCGTACCGCTCGGCGGCCCGCTCGTGGTGGCCGGACTCCTGGTCGGCGACGGCCAGGCAGCGCAGCAGCGGCCACAGGGACGGCGCGAGCGGCAGGGCCCGCTCCCAGCTGCGCACGGCCTGGGCCCGGTCGCCGGCGTGCCACTGGGCGACGCCGAGGTGGTACTCGGTGTGCGGGGTGGCGGGGGCCGTCTCCAGCATGTCCCGCCAGTGCGGGGCGACCGGGGTGGGGCCCGGCGGCCGGACCCGGCGGGGTTCGGGCAGCGTGCCGGTGCGCAGCAGTTCCCGCCAGGGTGCCTGGTCCTCGCCGAGTGTCGACTCGGCGAACGGCGTGCCGGGCAGTTTCAGGTCCGTGCGCAGGACTTCGAGCGCGCCCCAGCCCGAACCGGTGGCGAGGAGGTCGCCGGGCGCGGTGTCGGCGCACGGCTGCCAGGCGGCGTACGCGGCGTCGAGCGCGGTGCGGGGCAGCACGTGCGCGAGCCGCTCCTCGACCGTCTCCGGGGACGCCTGCGGCGCCGTGGACAGCGGTCCGTAGGCCTCCAGCCAGGAGATCTCGCTGCGGGCGTCCAGCCGGACGTGTTCCAGCTGGGTGCGGGCCAGGCCGGCCTGGATCTCCAGGTAGCCGCCGGTGCCGGGTCCGCCGAGCCACTCCTGCCAGCGGCGGCCGCCGTCACCCGTGCCCCACACGAACCGCTTCCGGCCGCGCAGCGCGTCGGTGGAGACCTGCGCGAGGCCGTGCCCGGCGGCGTCCAGCGCGGCGATCCAGCGGCGCCGGCCGTCGGGGAGATCGTAGAAGTGGTCGGTGGCGTACGGGTGCTGGGTGCCGTGCGGCGGAACGGGCACCCGGCGCAGCCGGCGTTCGGGCCCGAACTCCCAGGCGTGCGCGGCCGGTACCACCACCCGGTGGTCCTCGGGCACGGCCGTGTTGGACCACCAGTACAGCGGCGCCGGGTGTTCGTGCGGGTTGCGGACGCGGACGCCCGCGTACAGGAAGTCGGAGCCGTCCGGCAGCCACAGGTCGACCTGGAAGGGCAGGTCGCGCAGCCGCTCCCACTCCCACAGCCGGAGCATCTCCCCGCCGTCGGGGGCCGGGACGAGGGCGGCGTGCAGCGGGGCGCAGGAGAGGGTGGTGTGGCCGGTGGCGCCGATGTTCCACTCGATGCCGCCGGCGAACCAGGCGCCGTTGAGGGCGAAGTTGGCGGGCTGGAACACCGGGTTGCGGTGCAGGAGTTCACGGCCGGTGGGCAGGTGGACCAGGGAGGCGACGCGGCCTCCGAGACCGGGCAGTACGGTGGCGCGCAGCCGGTCGTTCTCGATCACCAGCGCCGCCAGGGCGCGGGGTGCGCGGGTTCTGCCGTAGCCGTCGCGGATCCGGACCGGCAGCAGGCTGCGCAGCGGCTCGTGGCCGAGCTGACGGGCCATGTCCGCGGGCAGGTCGTCCCGGTCGCGTTCGTCGACGCGGTGCGTCTCGTCGAGCGGGCGGAGCGGGGGCAGCGGGTTGTCCGGTCCCAGCTCCGCGGCCGGCAGGGTCAGTACCTCACGTCGGATGCTCGTCACGACCGTCATGGAACCCGGGTACGGACGTGCTGACCAGGGGAGCTGCCGGTCAGGATTGCGCAAAGGCCTGAGCCGTGCCCGAATCAGCGCATCTCGGCCGTGATCGCCCACCGCTCGTGGTCCCGCCAGGCCCCGTCGATGTAGATCATCTTCGGTGAGAAGCCCTCCAGCCGGAACCCGGCGCCGCGGGCGAGCGCGATGGAGGCGGCATTGCCCGGCTGGACGTTGATCTCCAGCCGGTGCAGCCGCATCGGCCCGAAGGCGTGGTCCACGACCAGTCCCATCGCCTCCCGCATCAGCCCGCGCCCGGCCGCGTGCGCGAAGGCGCCGTAGCCGAGGGCACCGCACTGGAAGCCGCCCTCGACGATGTTGTTGATGTTGATGAACCCGGCGATGGCCCCGCCGTGCTCCCCGGCGTCCTTCTCGCAGACCAGGAACCCGGCCTTGCTGCGGTCCTCGATCAGCCGGCCCGCGTAGCCGGCGTAGGCCGCGTCCGTGGTGGGCGGGAACAGCCAGGGCTGGTGGAGGTCCTTGCTCTCCAGGGCCCGGGCGATGAACTCGGCGCCGTCCTCGTAGCCGAAGGGGCGGATGCCCACGCGGGGGCCCTCGGCGAGGTAGCGGGATGCGATGTGCGGCATCCGGCCACCCTATGCAAGACCGGCCACCGCGTCAGCGCAGCGCCGGTTCCCGCAGGGTGAGCGTGCCGGCGTCGGCGTCCAGCTCCGCGGTGACGCCGAGCGGCACGGTCAGCGCCGCCTCGCAGTGCCCGAAGCCGAACTCCTCCACCACCGGCACCCCGAGTCCGCCGAGCCGGTCGGCGAGCACGGCCCGCACCGCTTCGTACGGCCCGCACCGGTCCCAGGACCCGAGCAGGATCCCGGCGACGCCGTCGAGCCATCCGGACCGCAGCAGCTGGGTGATGCTCCGGTCGAGGCTGTACGGCTGCTCGCCCACGTCCTCCAGCAGGAGCAGCCCGCCGCGCGCGCCGGGGTGGGTGTGCGGGGTGCCGATGCCGGTCGCGAGCAGGCGCAGGCAGCCGCCGACGGTGACACCGCGGGCACGTCCCGGCACCAGGGCGCGGCCCCGGCCGGTGATCGTCCGGACCGTCTCCGGGGCGAAGAGGGTGGCGCGCAGGTGCTGTTGCGCCTCGGCGTTCTTGACGAAGTCGGCCCCGGCGGCCACCGGCCCGTACAGGGTGGCGAGCCCGAGCCGGGTGGCGAACGCCTCGTGCAGCGCGGTCGCGTCGCTGAACCCGACGAACGCCTTCGGACCCGCGGCCCGCATCGCCGCCCAGTCGAGCAGGTCGACCAGGCGCTGGGCGCCGTAGCCGCCGCGTGCGCAGACGACGGCGGCCACGGACGGGTCGCACCAGGCCCGTTGCAGGTCGGCGGCCCGGTCGGCGTCGGAGCCCGCGAGGTGGCCGAGCCGCCCGTCCCGGTCGAGCACATGGGGTGCCACCACGGGGTCGAGGTCCCAGCCGCGCAGGATGTCCAGACCCGCCTGGAGCCGGTCCTCGGCGACCGGCCCGCTCGGCGCCACCACGGCGACCCGCGCTCCGGGGGCGAGTCTCGGCGGTCGTACCGGTTCGCTCACTTCACCAGCTCCAGGTCGGGGATCCCGGGCACGCTCATCCCGAACACCTGGGCGTACAGGGAGAGTTCGGCCTCCAGGGCGCGGATCATGGTGTCGGCGCGGCGGAAGCCGTGGCCCTCGCCGGGGAAGGTGAGGTAGGCGTGCGGTACGTGCCGTCCGTCGAGGCGGGCGAGGAAGCGCTCGCACTGCACGGGCGGGCAGATCACGTCGTCCAGGCCCTGGAGCAGCAGGAAGGGCGCGGTGAGCCGGTCGGCCTGCTCGCTGGGCGAGCGTTCGGCGTACCGCTCGGGGACCTCGGCCAGCGGGCCGATCAGCGACTCCAGGTACCGGGACTCGAAGTCGTGGGTCTCCCCCGTGCCCCAGCCGGTGAGGTCGAGGATCGGGTAGGAGATGGTGCCGCAGGCGTAGACGTCGGTGCCGGTCAGCGAGGCCGCGGCGGTCCAGCCGCCGGCGCTGCCGCCGCGGATCGCCAGCCGCCCGCGGTCGGCGGTGCCCTCCTCGGCGAGGGCGAGGGCGACGGCCGCGCAGTCCTCGACGTCGACCACGCCCCACTGCTCGCGCAGCCGGTTGCGGTACGCGCGCCCGTATCCGGTGGAGCCGCCGTAGTTGACCTCGGCGACCCCGATGCCCCGGGAGGTGAAGTAGGCGATCGCCAGGTCGAGGACGAGACAGGCCCGGCCGGTGGGTCCGCCGTGCGCCCACACGACGTACGGCGGCAGCTCGCCGTCGGGGGCCCGGTGGCCGGGGTGGTGCGGCGGATAGATGTGCGCGTGCACCTCACGGCCGCCCGGGCCGGTGAAGGTGCGGACCAGCGGCTCGGGGTAGAGGGCGGGGTCGACCGGATCGTGGTGGGTGGCGCCGACGGCGCGGGCACGGCCGCTCGCGGTGTCCAGTTCGACCACTTCGTAGGAGGTGCGCGGGCTCGCGCCGACCGCGACGACACGGGTGCCGTGCGCCGCGAGGGTGGGCGCGAACTCGGTCCAGGGGCCCGCGGCGTCGACGAGTTCCCCGGACTCCGGGTCGAGTATCCCGAGCGCGGTGGCGCCCCGGCCGTGCACGACGGCGATCAGCCCGCTGTCCAGCGGGGCGAACCAGCGCTGGCCGAGCTTCCACAGCGGCCCGGCGAACTCCTCCTCGCGCGGGCACAGCGGGGTCCCGTCGCGGTAGAGGTTCCACCAGCCGCCGCGGTCGCTCGCGTACAGGAGACGGCCGTCCTTCGCCCACTCGACCTGCGCGATCGACTCCTCGGGGCCGCCCGCGACCGTGCGGGCCCCCTTGAGCGTGCCGTCGTCGCCGACCTCGCCGACCAGCAGTTCGGTGCCGTCCCAGGGCATCCGCGGATGGTCCCAGGCCAGCCAGGCGGCCCGCCGTCCGTCGGGCGACAGGCGCGGGCCGGTCACGAACCGGTGGTGTTCGCCGGTGAGTTCGCGTACGGCGCCGCGGTCCTCGGCGGCCGAACCGTCCAGCGGTACGGCCGCGAGCACCCGCCGTACGTCGCTGGGGCCCTCGCCGGTGGACTCCTCCAGGACGCACCAGACCTCGTCCCGGTCCGGCAGCAGCCGCGGGTCGGCCAGACGCGGTCCCGGCGGGGTCAGCGGGCGCGGCTCGGTGCCGGGCTCGTACCGGTACAGCCGCTGGTCGTCGAAGTGCACGAAGACCAGCAGCGGTGCCGCGCCGGGCGCGGACACGGCACCGGCCCAGGGCAGGCCGCCGTACTCGATGACCCGGCTGCGGACGTTCCACGGCGCGGGCAGCACGGACTCCCGGGTGCTGCCCCGCACCAGGGTCCGGCGCCCGCCCTCCTCGGGGCGCGGCTCGGTCCACCAGGCCTCGTCGCCGACGAAGCCCACCCACTCGGGGCTGCCGTCGTGCGCGGCTGCCAGGGCCGCGTCGATGGGCGAGGGCCAGGAGCCGTACGGCTTCGTCTCCACGATGTCTCCTATGCCGTGCGCAGGAAGCGGTCCAGGACCCGGACGCCGAAGTGCAGGGCCTCGACGGGGACGCGTTCGTCCACGCCGTGGAACATGGCCTGGTAGTCGTAGCCTTCGGGCAGCCGGAGCGGGGTGAAACCGTAGCCGGTGATGCCGAGCCGGGAGAACTGCTTGGCGTCGGTGCCGCCCGACATGCAGTACGGCACGACGTGCCCCTCGGGCGCGAACTCCTCGACGGCGGCACGCATCCGGGCGTACGTCGGCGAGTCCAGCGGCGCCTGCAGGGCGGTCTCCCGGTGCTGGAACTCCCAGTCGACGTCGGGCCCGGTGAGCCGGTCCAGGGTGGCGCGGAACTCGTCCTCGGTGCCGTGCAGATGGCGTCCGTCGACGTAGGCGACGGCCTCGCCGGGGATGACGTTGACCTTGTAACCGGCGTTCAGCATGGTCGGGTTGGCACTGTTGCGCACGGTGGACTCGACCAGCTTGGCGGCGGGGCCGAGCTTCTCCAGGAGCAGGTCGACCCGGGTGAGGTCGGGCTCGACGCCGTAGAGCAGGGCGAGTTCGGTGAGGGCGGCGGTGACCGTCGGGGTCAGCCGGAGCGGCCAGCTGTGCTCGCCGATGCGGGTGACGGCGGCGGCCAGCCGGGTCACCGCGTTCTCCTTGTTGACCTTGGAGCCGTGTCCGGCGCGGCCGTGCGCGGTGAGCTTCAGCCAGCCGGTGCCGCGCTCGCCGGCGGCGATGGGGTAGAGCTGCCGTCCGCCGCCGTCGTGGAAGGTGAAGGCGCCCGACTCGCTGACGCCCTCGGTGCAGCCCTCGAACAGCTCGGGATGGTGGTCGGCGAGGAAGCCGGAGCCGTCCTCGGCGCTGGCCTCCTCGTCGGCGGTGAACGCGATCACGATGTCCCGGCGCGGCCGCACGCCCTCGCGGGCCCAGGCCCGCACCACGGCCAGGATCATCGCGTCCATGTTCTTCATGTCGACGGCGCCCCGGCCCCACACGACCCCGTCGCGGACCTCCCCGGAGAACGGGTCGACCTGCCAGTCGGCGGCCTGGGCGGGCACCACGTCGAGGTGCCCGTGGACCAGCAGCGCGTCGGCCGACGGGTCGGTGCCCTCGACGCGGGCGACGACGTTGGTGCGGCCCTCGGTCCGCTCCAGGAGGATCGGCTCCAGCCCGGCGCCCGCCAGCCGCTCGGCCGCGTACTCGGCGGCGGGCCGCTCCCGGCAGTCGCCGCCGCCGAAGTTGGCGGTGTCGATCCGGATCAGCTCGGAGGTGAACCGGACCACCTCGTCCAGTGCCTGTTCGTCAGCCATACTGCTCCTCCACCGCGGCCGAGACGATCGTGGTGACCGCCTTGAAGGTGCGGATGCCGTCGTACATGGTCCGCTCGGTGTACGCCACCTTCCGCTCGCCGGTCCGCTCCACGCCGGGGACGACGGTGGCGGACTGGGCGAGGTGCTCGGCGTCGAACTCCAGGGCGATCGTGAACGGCCCGCCGGTCACGGGCTCGTGGCGCACGGCGAGCGCGGCCGCCTCCTTGGCGGCGGCCCGGATGTCCGCGGCGGTCCGCACGGGCGTCCGGCACTTGGCCGCGTACCTGGACACGTGGTCCTTGACGGCGACCTTGAGGGCCTCGGGCGCGTAGCCGAGGGCGTCCTCGCAGGCCAGGTCGTCGCCGGTGACGAGGACGACCGGGACGCCGTACTCGGCGACGACGTGGGCGTTGAGCAGGCCCTCGCTGGCGCGCACGTCGTTCAGCCAGACGCCGGTGATGGAGTTGGCGAGGTAGGTGTGGGCGAGGACGCCCTCCATGCCGGCGCCGGTGTGGTAGCCGACGAAGGCGATGCCGTCGACGTCGCCGTGCTGGACGCCCTCGACCATGGAGAGGTCCTTGTGGCGGCCGGTGATCATCTCGGCGCGGTCGTCGAGCCGCTCCAGGAGCAGGTTGCGCATGCTCCAGTGGGCCTCGTTGACGAGGACCTCGTCGGCGCCGCCGTCGAGGAAACCGAGGACGGCGGCGTTGACGTCCGAGGTGAACATCGACCGGCACCGCTCCCACTGGGGGGTGCCGGGCAGCACGTCGCCGGGCCAGGTCACCCCGGTGGCGCCCTCCATGTCGGCGCTGATGAGGATCTTCATGGTGCGCCACGTTACGCGTCCGGGCGGCCGCCGACCAGGAAGCGGGCCGACGCCTTCGAGGGCCGGCGGGCGCCGGCTCCGCGCGGTGTGCGGCCGCCCGGCCCGCGGTCAGGCGGGGCGGCCGGCCACCAGCCACCGGGACGGCAGTGCGATCGGCTCACCACTCGCGGTGAACTCCGTTGTGGCCAGCGGAAGTTCGCCGCTCGCGAGGATCGTGAGGCCGGCGTCGCGCAGGTACTCGGGGACCGCGGCGTCGGCGACCTCGCCGGGGGTGAGGCCGTGCCGGAAGACCGGGGCCAGTTTGGCCGGCGGCCCGGACGGGCTCTGGGCGAGAGCGCCGAGGACGGGGCGGGCGGACTCGGAGAGTTCGACGAGGAAGGCCCGGCCGCGCTCGCCGACGAGCGTGGCGAGGGTGTCGGCCAGGGGCTGCCGGTCGTCCGGGTCGCACTGGTGCAGGACGCCCCGCATGTAGACGTTGGCGTCGCCGAGTTCGGCGTGCAGCGCCTCGGCCTCGGTCTTCTCGGAGGCGTCCAGCCGCCGGTAGCGGGCCAGGCCGGCCGGGTCGGCGTCCCGGGCGTGCTCCAGGGCGGCCTCGGCGATGTCGGTGCCCAGGACGCGCGGGAACCGGCCCGCGAGGAAGCGGGTCTGGGTGCCGTTGCCGCAGCCGAGGTCGACCAGCGGCAGGCCGGGGTCGGTGAGGTGGGGTTCGAGGAGGGAGACGTGGACCGCGGCGGTCACGCCCGGCTCGGCGTCCCAGAACACCGCCCCCGTCCCACCGGGCGCCTCGCGCCAGAAACCCTCCCAGGCGTTCCGGTACCGACTCGTCACGCTCATGCCCAACTCCCCAGGGTGTGACCGCAGAAGACCGTCAGGTACGACGGGCCAGTACGGTCTACCCCGTGCCGGTTTCGGCCACAAGCGCCTGGCGCGTTCCTTCACGTCCCCTTCGGCGAACGTGCGCCCCCGGGTCAGCGGCGGCGTGAGGTCAGCTCGAACCACACGGTCTTGCCGGCGGGCGTACGGCTGGTGCCCCACTCCCGGGCCAGCGTGCTGACCACCCGCAGTCCGCGCCCGGTCTCGGCGCCGCGGTCCGCGCCGAGCAGGGTCGGCAGCGTGTGGTCGTCGTCGTCCACCTCGCACAGCAGCGTCTCGTCACGGATCAGCCGGAGCTGCACCGGGCGGCTGTGCGAGTGCCGTATCGCGTTGGTGACGAGTTCGCTGACCATCAGCTCGGCGGGGTCGGCGAGCCGGGCCAGGTCCCAGGCGTGGAGCTGCTCGCGGACGGCGGCGCGGGCCCGCCCCACCTCGGCGGGGTCCAGGGCGAGCCGCCATTCGGCGACGTCGTCCGGCTCGATGCCGTTGAGGCGGGTCATCAGCAGGGCGATGTCGTCCTTGCGGTCGCCGTGGCCGGCCGTCGAGAACGCGGCGGCGAGGGAGCGGATGATGGTGTCGCAGGCGTCGTCCATGGCGGCGGCCGGGTGGGCGGCGGACTCGCAGAGGGTGGCGAGACCGACACCGATGTCCGCGCCGCGCATCTCGACGAGCCCGTCGGTGCACATCACCAGCCGGTCGCCGGGCTCCACCCGCACCCGCAGCGACTCGAAGGCGACCCCGCCGACGCCGATCGGCGCCCCGGTGGGCAGGTCGAGGAGTTCGCTGCGGCCGTCCACGGCACGGACCAGCACGGGCGGGATGTGACCGGCGTTGGCGAGGTGGAGTTCGCTCGCGATCGGGTCGTAGACGGCGTACAGGCAGGTGGCGAGGTAGCCGTCGCCGAGGCGCTGGGCCAGGTCGTCGAGGTTGCGCAGAAGCTGGGCCGGCGGCAGGTCGAGGCCCGCCATGGTCTGTACGGCGGTCCGCAACTGGCCCATCATGGCGGCCGAGTTGAGCCCGTGGCCCATGACGTCGCCGACGACCAGCGCGGTGCGGGCGCCGGGCAGTTTCACCGAGTCGAACCAGTCGCCGCCGACGCGGCCGAGCAGGGTGCCCGGCAGGTACCGGGTGGCGATGTCGCAGCCGGCCATCCGCGGCGGGATGTGCGGCAGCATGCTGTCCTGGAGGGTCTCGGCGACGCTCTCCTGGAAGGTGTACATGCGGGCGTTGTCGAGCACGAGGCCCGCGCGGGCGGCGAGTTCGGCGCCGGTGACGCGGTCCATGTCGTCGAACGACTCGCGCTCGGGGTGGCGCAGCAGGATCATGAAACCGAGCACGACCTGGCGGGCCTTGAGCGGGACGACCAGCATCGAGCGGCCGGTGATCAGCGGCCGGATGTCGCGCTTCTCGAACTGCGAGGCGATGGCGTGGCCCATCTCCTCGCTGATCCGGGGCACCAGGACCGGCTCGCCGGTGGTCATGCACTGGAAGAACGGGGTGTGCGCCGGGAACGGCATGGCCTCGCCGACGGGCACCACGTCGTCCCAGCGGCCCGGTTCGTCGGTGTGCTCGACGGCGACCCGGTGCCACATCGTGGTGGTGTCGGGCACGCCGTCCGGGAACCCCTCGCCGGCCACGACCTGTTCGCGCAGGTAGGTGCCGGCGACGTCGGTGAAGCGGGGCACGACGGCCCTGCTGACCTCGACGATGGTCCGGGACAGGTCGAGCGAGGTGCCGATCCTTCCGCTGACCTCGTTGAGGAATTCGAGGCGTTCGCGGACGGCCGCGTACTCCAGGTCCTCGCCCTCGTCGTCGGCGAGGTCCGCGGGCAGCGGCAGCCCCTGCGCGGCCGCCAGAGCGGCGCGCTCCCGGCGGGCCCGGCGCTCGGTACGCCGGGCCACGCCCCAGTCCGGGGTCACGGGGACCCGCTCGTTCTGGCTGAACTCCAGGACCGGGTAGCCGAGTTCGAGGACCTGGGCGACGATGCGGGCACCCTCGTCGACGCTCATGCTGGGCAGGATCTCGGGGAGCCGGCGGGCCAGTTCCTCGGCGCCGGGGAAGTCGGTGTGCAGGGCGAATCCGGGCGCGATGCGCTCGAAGGCCACGTCCTCGGCGCGCTCGGACAGCCGCAGCCGCCCGGCGTCGGCGGCGAGCACCAGCAGCCGCTCCTCACCGGGTCCGACCAATGGATACGCCCACCACAGCACGTCGACGCGGTCCCGGTCGCGCACGGTGATCCGGGCCCGCCCGGCGGCCGGGAAGCTGAGCCGTCCGTCGAGGGAGGACTCCAGGTCGGGGCCGAGTCCGTCGTAGGCCGCGTAGGCGCCGTACGGGGTGATCTCGTCGTCCTCGGGAAGGGCGCCGGAGACCGGCAGCAGGTCGAGGACCGGGCGGCCGACGGCCTCTTCCCTGGCGGCGCCGAACAGGCGGCGCGCGCCGCTGCTCCAGTGGGAGACCTGTCCGGCGCGGCCGACGACCACCACGGCCAGGGGAATCCGGCCGGCGGTGCTCCGGTCGGCACCGAGGCCGGCAGGTGCGTCCCGCTCGCCGCCATGGTTCATGGCTCCGGCCCTCTCTGCCCACGGCTCCGCGAAAGATCTGTCCGCCCGCCACTACCGTACGGTGGCCGCCGGTCGCGATGTGTGGCAATACGGGAATTGACGTCGCCGGAGCACACCGGAGCACACCGGCGCGCGGGTCCGGGCGCGCGCACCTGCGTCGGGCCGGCCCGCGCGCCCAGTCCGGTCAGTCCTCGTGGCCGAGTTGGAGATCGCGTTCCGTGCGGCCGCCGCCCGCGACCTGGAGCACCGTGGCGACCGGCGGGTAGCCGGCGGCGATGACGGTGTACTCGCCGGAGGAGAGGTCGACGAACCGGAACGTCCCGTCGGCACCGGTGGTGAGGGTGTCGACGACGTTCCCGGCGGCGTCGAGCAGGGTCACCCGCGCGTCCTCGACGGGCCGTCCGCCGCCGGCCCGGACGGTGCCCTTCAGCACGGCGCCGCCCGCGAGCTCGACGTCCTGCCGGGTCTCCCGGGAGGCCTGCACCGTGACCGGGAGCGCGGCCGGCCGGAAGGCGGGGGCGCTGCCGGCGAGGGTGTACTCGCCGGCCACCAGCTCGGTGATGACGTAGCCGCCCTCGCGTCCGCTGCGGGTGCTGGCGACGACCTCGCCCTGCACGTTGGTGAGCGTGACGGTGGCGTCCCTGACGGGCGTGCCGTCGGCGGTGCGGACGGTGCCCGCGAGGCGTCCGGCGCCGCCGAGGACGACGTCGAGTTCGACGGGCCGCTCGCCGACGGTCACGGTGACCGCCTGCGGCTGGTGACCGCCCGCGGCGGCGATCAGGACGTAGGCCCCGGAGCCGGGCGTGGACAGGGCGTACCGTCCGTCGTCGCCGCTGGCGCCCCGGCCGATCTGCCCGCCGGACGCGTCGATGAGGGTGAGCGCGGCGCGCGGCACCACGGTCCCGTCGGGGTGCTGCACCGTGCCGCAGACGGGGACGCCGGCGCCGGTGTGCGGCGAACGTGCCTGCGGGATAGGGGTGTTCACGGGTCCGGCGGCGGTTTCGGCGGTGGGGTGGGACACCAGCGGTTTCTCCTTGAGGAAGCAGGCGATCAGCAGGCCGAGGACGAGCAGCGGGACCAGGTAGAGGAAGATCCTGGGCATCGCGTCGGCGTAGGCGCGGATGTAGGCGTCACGCAGCGCCGGCGGCAGCGCGTGGACGAGTTGCGGGGTCAGGGACTCGGGGTCGGGCAGCCGGGCGCCGGCGGCGGGCAGCCGCCGGTGCAGGGCGTCGGTGAGCCGGTCGGCGAACAGGGTGCCGAAGACGGCGGCGCCGACACTGCCGCCGATCTGCCGGAAGTAGTTGTTGGCGCTGGTGGCGGTGCCGAGGTCGGCGGGCCGTACGGAGTTCTGGACGGCCAGCACGAGCACCGGCATCACCATGCCGATGCCGGCGCCGAGCACGGCCATCCAGACGCTGTACTGCCAGCGCGGGGTGTCCACCTCCAGCCGGGACAGCAGCCACATGCCGAGGGCGGACAGCGCGCCGCCGAGCACCGGGTAGATCCGGTAGTGCCCGGTGTGGCTGATCAGCTGGCCGGCGATGATCGAGGCGCCGACGATCCCGCCCATCATGGGCAGCATCAGGAGTCCGGACTCGGTGGCCGAGGCGCCGTCGACCATCTGCAGGAAGGTGGGCAGGTAGCTGGCGGCGCCGAACAGCGCGACGCCGATGACCAGTCCGACGAGTCCGGTCACGTTGAAGACGGAGTCGCGGAACAGCCGCAGCGGGATGAGGGGTTCGGCCGCGCGCCGCTCGGCGAACAGGAACAGCGCGGCGGCGGCCACGGCGCCGGCCCCGAGTCCGAGGATGACGCGCGAGCCCCACGCGTACTCCGTGCCGCCCCAACTGGTCAGCAGGACCAGGCAGGTGGAGGCGGCGCCCAGCAACAGCGCGCCCAGGACGTCGAAACGCGCGCGGACGGAGGGCTTCGGAAGCTTCAGCACGGCGGTGACGACGGCCAGCGTGACCAGGCCGAAGGGCACGTTGACGTAGAAGCACCAGCGCCAGGAGAGGTGGTCGGTGAAGTAGCCGCCGAGCAGCGGCCCGGCGACGGAGGCGAGGCCGAAGGCGGCGCCGATCAGGCCCATGAAGCGGCCGCGCTGCCGGGGCGGCACGATGTCGGCGATGATCGCCTGGACGCCGATCATCAGGCCGCCGGCGCCGACGCCCTGCACCGCGCGGAAGGCGATCAGCTGGTCCATGCTCTGCGCCCGGCCGGCCAGCGCGGAGCCGATGACGAAGACCAGGATCGCGAACTGGAAGACGCTCTTGCGGCCGACGAGGTCGCCGAGCTTGCCGTAGAGCGGCAGGCCGATGGTGGAGGTGAGCAGGTAGGCGGTGATCGCCCAGGACATCTTGTCCAGGCCGTGCAGCTCGCCGACGATCCTCGGCAGCGCGGTGGCGACGATCATCTGGTCCAGGGCGGCCAGCAGCAGGGCGAGCATCAGCCCGCAGAACACCAGCCGGGTGCGGCGCGCCCCGAGACCGGCGGCCGGGGCGGGTTCCGGCACGGGGACGTCGACGGGCGCCGCGACCGGCTCCTCGTACTGCACCAGAGTCGTCCCCACGTACCGCTCCCCTCGTCGCGCCTGCGCACGGTTCCCGCCTTGTGTCCCGCTGGGCGACAACTGTGGGCAAGCACGGCGAGTTACGGCACAGGACCGGTTCGCCCGGAGATCCACCCGAACCGGTGAGGGAGGCCAACGCCCGCGGTTCCTCCGGCGGTTGCCCGCCGGAGGAAGGGGACTACTTCTCGACCTCGGCGGCGAGCTTGTCGAGCACCTCGCCGTAGATCCGGCCCAGGCCCTTGGGGGCGAAGGTCTTCTCGAAGAAGCCGCCGACGCCGCCGGCGCCCTGCCAGGTGGTGTGGACCACGACCTTCGAGCTGCCCTCGCCGGCCGGGGTGACGCGCCAGGTGGTGACCATGGAGGAGTTGCGGTCCTTCTCGACCAGCTCGCCGTCGGTGGGCTCGCTGACCTCCAGGAGGCAGTCGCGCACGCGCTTGCTGGTGGCCTGGAGCTTCCAGTGGACCAGGGTGCCCTCGCCGTCGCCGCCCTCGCGCACCTCGTACTCGCTGAAGTGCTGGGGCAGCAGCTTCGCGCGCGTGCCGCTGTAGTCGGCGAGCGCGTCGAACACCGTCTCCGCGTCCGCCGCGACGACCCGCTCCGTAGTGGCCTCGACCTGCGCCATTGAGTTCCTCCAGCACCTGAGTTCTCGGGGTTGACGGCAAGCCAACCACCCCGGCGCCCGGCCGCCCAAATCGGGGTGGCGCAAGCGGTCGGAAACGGTGTGCGCACGGTCTCCACGGATCGTCCGCACGATCATGGGAACAGATGTTCTATTCTGTGGGCAGTGCTACCGAGGAGGCGTCATGCGCTGGGAGAACCTCACCGAGGAGGCCGGACACGGCCGTGCCGGCACCGCGCTGTTCGGCGCGGACGCGGTGACGACCCGCACCTTCGACACGCCCGAGTTCCGCGGGATCACCTTCCACGAGGTGCGGGCCAGGTCGATCCTCAACCGGGTGCCGGGCGCCTCGCGGATGCCGTTCGAATGGACGGTGAACCCGTACCGGGGCTGCACGCACGCGTGCGTGTACTGCTTCGCGCGCAGAACGCACAGCTACCTGGACCTCGACACCGGGATCGGCTTCGACACCCAGATCGTGGTCAAGGTGAACGCGCCCGACCTGCTCCGCGGCCAGCTGGGCTCGCGGCGGTGGCAAGGCGATCACATCGCCATGGGCACCAACGTCGACTGCTACCAGCGTGCGGAGGGCCGCTACCGGCTGATGCCCGGGATCATCTCGGCCCTCACCGACCACGCGAACCCGTTCTCGATCCTCACCAAGGGCACGCTGATCCTGCGCGACCTCGACCTGCTGCGGCGCGCGGCGGAGGTCACGGAGGTCGGCATCTCGGTCTCGGTCGGCTTCGTCGACACCGAGCTGTGGCGCACCGTGGAGCCGGGCACCCCGGCGCCCGAGCGCCGCCTGGACGTCGTACGGGCCCTCGCCGGGGCGGGCATCGGCTGCGGGGTCCTGATGGCCCCGGTGATCCCCTTCCTCGGCGACCATCCGGCCCAACTGCGGGCCACGGTACGGGCGATCGCGGCCGCCGGGGCCACCTCCGTGACACCGCTGGTGCTGCACCTGCGGCCGGGCGCCCGCGAGTGGTTCATGAGCTGGCTGGCGGCCCACCACCCGCACCTCGTCCGCCGCTACGAACGGCTCTACGCGGAGGGCGCCTACGCGCCCAAGTGGTACCAGCGCCGGATCACCCGCCAGGTGCACGAGCTGGCCGAGGAGTACGGCATCGGGCCCAACCGCCCCGGCGCGGCCCGCAGGCTGCCGCCGCCGCCCGCGGTGGAGGAGGAGCCCGCGCCGCCGGAGCCGACCCAGCTCACGCTGCTGTGAGGGCGGTCCGGGCGGTGACCCGTGCGGCCGGGAGCGTTCGAGCGCAACCCTCGGACCAATTGGGTCAATAATCGTCATAACAGGTTCTTCCGGGTGCCGTTGCCGGGACGATGCGGCGAGGACCGCGACACGTGCGGTCCGCGACCCTCCGTCCTGGGAGGACCCATGCGAACACGCGCAGCCGTGCTGTGCGCCGCCGCCGTCATGGCCGGGTCGGTCTCCGTCCCGCCCGCCGGCGCCACCGCCCGGCCCGCCGCTCCGGCGTCCGCGGTGACCTGGAAGAAGTGCGGCACCACCGACTACCCGACGCTGCAGTGCGGCACCCTCCAGGTGCCCCTCGACCACCGGGACCCGGGCGGCACGAAGATCACGCTCGCCCTCTCCCGCGTCCCGCACACCGCGTCCGCCTACCAGGGGCCGCTGCTGGTCAACCCGGGCGGCCCCGGCGGCAGCGGACTGAGCCTCGCGGGCTTCGTCGCCGCCACGCTGCCCAAGGAGGTGGCGGCCCGGTACGACGTCGTCGGCTTCGACCCGCGCGGCGTGGGCAGGAGCAGCCCGTCCATCGACTGCGCGCCCGGCCACTTCGACCCGGTGCGCCCCGACTCGGTGCCGTCGACGCCCGCCCTGGAACAGGCGAACCTCCAGCGCGTACGGTCGTTCGCCGCGGCCTGCGGCAAGAAGTACGGGAGCGTGCTCCCCCACCTCGACACCGTCAGCGCCGCACAGGACATGGACCTGATCCGCCAGGCCCTGAAGGCGACGCGGATCAGCTACTTCGGCTACTCGTACGGCACCTACCTGGGCGCCGTCTACGCCAGGCTGCACCCGGACCGGATCCACCGCCTGGTCCTGGACTCGGTCGTGGACCCGACGGGCGTCTGGTACGACGACAACCTCGCCCAGGACCACGCGTTCGACGAGCGCCACCGCGCCCTGATGGCGTGGATCGCCAAGTACGACGCCACCTACAAGCTCGGCTCGGACCCGGCGCGGGTCGAGGCCCAGTGGTACGCCATGCGGGCCGAACTGGCGAAGAAGCCGGCGGGCGGCACGGTGGGCGCCTCGGAGCTGGAGGACACCTTCATCCCGGGCGGCTACTACGACGGCTACTGGCCCTACCTGGCGGAGGCGTTCTCGGCCTACGTCCACGGCAGGAAGACGGCGGCGCTGGTCGAGGCGTACCAGAACTTCGGGGCCGTCGACGCCTCGGGCGACAACGGCTACAGCGTCTACGCGGCCGTCCAGTGCCGGGACACCTCCTGGCCGCGGGACTGGAACCAGTGGCGCAAGGACAACTGGGCGGCCTACGAGAAGGCGCCCTTCATGGTGTGGAACAACGCCTGGTACAACGCGGTGTGCGCCTCCTGGCCGACGTCCGCGCTGAAGCCGCCGGACATCGCCAACCGGAAGATCCCGCCGGCCCTCCTCTTCCAGGCCACCGACGACGCGGCCACGCCCTACCAGGGCGGCGTGACGGTCCACCGGCTGCTGGCCGGCTCCGCTCTGGTGGTCGAGCAGGGCGGCGGCAACCACGGCATCACGCTGAGCGGCAACACCTGCCTGGACGACCGCCTCGCCGCCTACCTCGCCGACGGCACGGTGCCGCACGGCGACGGCGCCGTCGACGCGGTCTGCCCGAGGACGCCGGAGCCGAAGCCCCTGAGCACCAGGGCGGCGTCGACGTCGTCCCGCGGCTCGACCCTGCACGGGCTGCTGGGCTTCCGCGGCTGAACCGGTCCCGCCGAACCGCCGGGGGCGCGGCGGGACCCGTGGTCCACCATGGGCGCATGACTGATCCGATCCGCATCAGCGCCCCCGACGGCGTCGCCCCGGCCGCCCAGTACAGCCACGTCGTGGCGGCCACCGGCCGGTTCGTCGCCGTCTCCGGCCAGCTGCCGCTGGACGAGGACGGCGTGCTGGTCGGCGAGGGCGACCCGGCCGCGCAGGCCCGGCAGGTCTTCGAGAACCTGCGCCGCTGTCTGGCGGCCGCCGGCGCCGGCTTCGACGACGTCGTCAAACTCACCTACTTCGTCACGGACATGGCCCACCTGCCGGCCGTCCGCGCGGCGCGCGGCGCCCACATCCCCGACGACCGCCTCCCGGCGTCGTCCGCGGTCCAGGTGGCCGCGCTCGTCGCGCCCGCGTTCCTGATGGAGATCGAGGCCCTCGCGGTGGTGGCGGACCGGGCGGCCCCGGCCCGGCCCGCGGGACGGGCCTAAGGTGCCCTCATGACCGACGACTTGCTGCGCATCCGGCCGATGGCCCTGGACGACTGCGACCGGGTCTCGGAGATACGCGTCCGGGGCTGGCAGTACGCCTACCGCGGGCTCATGCCGCAGCCGTTCCTGGACGGGCTCAGCGTCGAGCGGGACGCCGTGCGGCGCCGGGCCCGGTTCCGCGACGGCGAGGACGGGGTGACGGACCTGGTGGCCGAGCGGGACGGCGAGGTCGTCGGCTGGGCGGCGCACGGGCCGTACCGGGACGGCGAAGTCCGCACCTCGGACGCCGAGTTGTACGCCATCTACCTCGACCCGGCCCATGTCGGCACCGGTGCGGGGCGGCGGCTGCTGGAGGCGGTGCTGGGGCAGTGCGCCCGGTACGCGCGCGTGTACCTGTGGGTGCTGAAGGGGAACACGCGCGCCCGCCGGTTCTACGAGACGGCCGGCTTCCGGCCCGACGGCACCGAGGAGCCGTACGAGGTCGACGGGGTGCCCGTGCCCGAGGTGCGGTACGTCAGGAGCCGCGGCCTGACCTCGGCCTCGGGATGAGGGCGAGGGCCCGGACCGCGGCCTCGGCGAGCGCGGGATGCGCCCGTGCCTCGCTCAGGACGCGGCGGGCCCGGCTGTCGCCCAGGGCGCCGAGTCCCTCCACGCAGGCGAGGGCGACCTTGCGGTAGGGGTCGTGCGGGCGCAGCCGGCGCTCCAGGGTGGTGATGAGGGCCGGCACCGACTCCGGGGCGCGCAGGACGACCAGCAGGCGCACCGGGTGCAGGGCGTAGGCGACCCGCAGTTCGTTGGTGGCGAGGGCGGCGGCCGCGCGGGCGGTGCGCGGGTCTCCCAGGCGGGCCAGCGCGTGCGCGGCGGAGGCGCACCGGGGCGGGTCTCGGTGGTTCAGGAGCAGGACCAGCGTCTCGAAGGCGCGCCGGTCACCGGCCGTCCCCAGCCGGTACGCCGCCAACTCCCTGGCCCACAGGGGCTGTCCGGCGGCGGTGAGCACCTCCGCCAGCTCGTCGGGTTCCTCGGTCGCAAGGAGCCGGTCGTAGCCGGCCGTTCCCTGCGACTCCTGCCGCAGACGCTCCGTGAGCGATCGCAACTCTTCGTCCACGAACCCCAGCGTAGAGGGGTCGCGGGAGCGGAGGGACGTACATCACAAAGTCGGGGGGCTGGCGCGCTCGTTACCCGCCGGTTAAGCTCAATCGAGCGAGTCACCCACTCGCTTGAACGCTCACTGCGGTTTGGTGACGCAGCCGCGTGAGCATCCAGTCGGTTCGGTACCTCGTACCGCATGTACGGCTCGGCTCCGGGACAGGGCCGGTCGGGACCGGTCGCCGACGGGCGTGTGCACGCCCGTGGCGACGACACCGGGCGTGTGCGCAAGAAGCCCGGCAACACCCGCATCCACGCAGCTCTTCCCGCACCCGGTGCGCCTGCTCGGCGCATCCGGCGGCGTTTCCAGTCGTCACCCTCATTCCTGGAGTCCCGCGATGGCCACTCCCCAGTCCGACCCCTCCCTGTCCCCGCTCAGGACCGTCGCCGTGGTCGGCCTCGGCACCATGGGCACCGGCATCACCGAGGTCCTCGCGAAGGCAGGCCGCGAGGTGATCGGCATCGACGTCAGCGAGGCGCAGGCGGCCGGTTGCCTCGCCGCGCTCGAGGCCTCCACGGCCCGCGCCGTGGAGCGCGGCAGACTGACCGGACCCGAGCGCGCCGGCGTCCTCGCCCGGGTCCGCACCGGCACCGACCTGTCGGCCGCGGCCGGCGCCGACCTCGTCATCGAGGTGGTGCCGGAGTCGTACGACATCAAGCACCAGGTCTTCCGCGAGCTGGACGGCATCGTCCGCCCCGAGACCGTCCTGGCCACCGGCACCAACGCGCTCTCCGTGACCCGGCTGGCCGCCGACTCGGCCCGCCCCGAGCGCGTTCTGGGCCTGCACTTCTTCAACCCGGCCCCGGCGATGAAGCTGGTCGAGGTGGTCTCCTCGGTGCTCACCGCCCCGGGTGCGGTCGCCGCGGTCACCGACCTCGCGCTGGAACTGGGCAAGGAGCCGGTCGCGGTCGGCGACCGCCCCGGGTTCGTCGCGGACGGGCTGCTGTTCGGCTACCTCAACCAGGCCGCCGCGATGTACGAGGCGAAGTACGCCTCCCGCGAGGACATCGACGCGGCCATGCGGCTCGGCTGCGGCCTGCCGATGGGTCCGCTCGCCCTGCTCGACCTGATCGGCGTCGACACCGCCCGGACGGTCCTCGAGGCCATGTACGCCGAGTCCCGCGACCGGCTGCACGCCCCCGCCCCGGTCCTCAAGCAGCTCAGCGAGGCGGGCCTGACCGGCCGCAAGTCCGGGCGCGGTTTCTACACCTACGAGGCCCCGGGCAGCGCCACGGTGGTCCGGGACGCGCTGACCCCGCTGGACGGCGCCGCGCTCGCCCAGGGCCGGCCGGTCCACTCGGTCGGGGTGGCGGGTTCGGGGACCATGGCCTCCGGCATCGCCGAGGTGTTCGCCAAGGCCGGCTACCGGGTCGTCCTCGCGGCCCGCAGCGAGGACAAGGCGCAGGCCGCCAAGGCCCGCATCGGCAAGTCCCTGGACCGCTCGGTCGGCAAGGGGCGGATGACCGCCGAGGCGGCCGCGCGGACCCTGGACCTGATCAGCGCCGCGGGCTCCTACGACGCGTTCGCCGACGTCGACCTGGCGGTGGAGGCGGTCGCCGAGGACCTGGAGATCAAGCAGCAGCTGTTCGCCGCGCTGGACAAGGTCTGCAAGCCCGGCGCGGTCCTGGCCACCACGACGTCCTCGCTGCCGGTCGTGGCCTGCGCGCGGGCCACCTCGCGTCCGCAGGACGTGATCGGCATGCACTTCTTCAACCCGGCGCCGGCCATGAAGCTGGTCGAGGTCGTGCGTACCGTGCTGACCGCCGAGGACGTCCACGCGACCGTCCGCGAGGTCTGCGCGAAGATCAGGAAGCACGCCGTGGACTGCGGCGACCGGGCCGGGTTCATCGTGAACGCGCTGCTGTTCCCGTACCTCAACAACGCGATCAAGATGGTCGAGGAGCACTACGCCTCGCTGGACGACATCGACGCGGCGATGAAGCTCGGCGGCGGCTATCCGATGGGCCCGTTCGAGCTGCTGGACGTGGTCGGTCTGGACGTCTCGCTGGCGATCGAGAAGGTCCTGCACCGGGAGTTCCGCGATCCGGGGCTGGCGCCCGCGCCGCTCCTGGAGCACCTGGTGGCCGCGGGCTGCCTCGGCCGCAAGACCGGCCGTGGCTTCCGCGAATATGCCCGCCGCTGAGGGCCTCGGCGACTGGTACCGGGACGAACGGGACTGGGGCGGGCTGCTCGACCCCTGGGACGTTCCCCCGCCCCTGGCGGGCGGGGGAAACCCCGGTCATGCCCCTCGAACTGCGCACATGCAGTACGTTCGGGGCATGCCCCAGCCCGCCAGGTCCTCACGTACACCCGCCACGTCCGACGCGCCGGAAAGTGCCGCAGGCAGCCGCGCGGCAGCCCAGCGGCTCAAGATGCGCCGCGAGCTGGCGGCCGCAGCGATGGAACTGTTCGCGACCAAGGGGTACGAGGCGACCACCGTCGACGAGATCGCGGCCGCGGCCGGCGTCGCCCGCCGCACCTTCTTCCGCCACTTCCGCTCCAAGGAAGAGGCGATCTTCCCGGACCACGACGACACGCTGATCCGTGCGGAGGCCGTGCTCAACGCGGCCCCGGCGCACGAGCATCCGCTCGACACCGTGTGCCGCGGCATCAAGGAAGTCATGAAGATGTACGCGGCCCGGCCGGACATCTCGGTGGCCCGCTACAAGCTCACCCGCGAGGTGCCCACGCTCCGCGAGGCCGAGATCGCCTCGGTGGCCCGCTACGAGCGCCTCTTCACCCGCTACCTCCTCGGCCACTTCGACGAGCACGCGCACGCGGACGACGCCAACGACGACCCGCTGCTGGCCGAGGTCGCCGCCTCGGCGGTGGTCACCGCCCACAACCACGTGCTGCGCCGCTGGCTGCGGGCCGGCGGGCAGGGCGACGTGGAGACGCAGCTGGACCACGCCTTCGCGATCGTCCGCAAGACGTTCGGGAACGGCATCGGAGCGGGCCGGGAGACCCCGCCCCGCTCCGGCGCGCCGGCCACCGTGGCCTCCCAGGGCGAGGTCCTGGTGACGGTGGCCAGGACCGACGCCTCGCTCGACGAGGTCATGCGCACGATCGAGCAGGCGCTCAAGGAGCGCTGACCGCGCACCGCTGACCCGCCGGCCGCCGCGGGGGCGCCCCCCGGGGGGGGGGGGGGGGGGGGGGGTTGGGGGGGGGGGCGCCCGCGGGGGGGGGCGGGGTTGCCCCGCCCCCCCCACCCTATTTTTGTGTGTGGTTTTGGGGGGGGGGGGGGGGGGGGGGGGGGGGGGGGGGGGGGGGGGGGGGGGCGGGGGGCGGCCGGGGCCACTTCGTCGAGGCCGCGGGTGCGCAGGGTCAGCT
>NZ_JBIVUX010000015.1:0-124482 GCF_044757385.1 Streptomyces sp. NPDC091282 | reverse complement strand
ACGAGGACTTCCGCCCGGCACGCCGAGAGCACGCACCTGACGCCGCGCGGCCCGCCCTCCGGGCGAACGACGGGACTTTCGCAACACGCCCTAGGAGGAACCGAGGACGCCGCGCCGCCCGCGGGCCCGCGGGCGGCGGCCGGGACCGCGGGACCACGCCCCGGTCCCGGCCGCGCGCGGCAGGGTCAGCGGCCTTGCGCGGCCTGCTTGATCAGGTCGGCCACCGCGTCCGGCCTCGACACGTACACGGAGTGGCTGCCGGGAACCTCGACGACCGTCGAGCCCGCCCGCTCCGACATCGCCCGCTGCGCCGGCGGCGGGATCATGCGGTCGTCGGTGGAGACGAGGTACCAGCTCGGCCTCACCCGCCAGGCCGGCTCCGACACGGCGCCGTCGAGGGCGTCGACGCCCCACGGGACCTGCGAGTCGGCCATGAACGCGGCCAGTTCGGCGGGGACGTCGGCGGCGAAGGAGTCGGCGAACTTCTCGCGGTCCAGGAACAGGAAGCCGTCCCGCGGCGGCAGGATGGGCGGCACGGGCGCGCCGGGCGGCGGGTCGGCGATGAGCGTGCTCACCGACTCGCCCTTGTCGGGCGCGAACGCGGCGATGTAGACGAGCGCGGCGACCTTCGGGTGGCCGCCCGCCTCGGAGATCACGGCACCTCCGTAGGAGTGCCCCACCAGGACGGCCGGGCCGTCCTGGGCGTCGAGGACCATCCGCGTCGCCGCGACGTCGCCCTCCAGCGAGAGCGTCGGGTTCTGGACGATGCTGACGTGGTACCCGTCCCGCGTGAGGGCGTCGTGGACACCCTGCCAGCCGGATCCGTCCACGAACCCTCCGTGGACGAGGACGACGTTCCGCGCGTGCGCACTCATGGCTTCTCCCTCGGTGTGTCCGACCGTCGCGGCCACGCGAAGCAAGCTAGACGGCCGGGGCCGGGACCGATTCCGTCAATTGACGTAGTTCGCGGCGGATGACGGTCTTGCGGCAGCACGCGGTTGTTGCGACGCTGGTCGTTCACATCGTCTGCTCCAGCTCTCTGCGCGGCGTTCGCGAGTTCGCCGGCCCCACCCGCACCACAGCGACCGGCCGGACAGCCGCCGCCTCATCCGGGGAGCACACCATGGACACGAACGAGGAGGCCTCCCGCGGCCTGAACGACATCCAGGAATTCCTCTACCAGCAGGCCCATCTGCGGGCGGCCCGGCAGCGGGTCGCCGACTTCACCGCACGGGAGCCGGGACTGACGCAGGACCAGCGGACGGACATCGAGCGCTGGTACCTCGCGGAACAGACCTACGTGGCCCGCATGGTGACGGAGCACATCGCCGCCCGCATCGACGTCGTGGAGCAGCGGCACCGCGCCCGCTTCGGCCACTGGCTGCGCGGGACCCTGACCGCGATGATCCTGATCACCGCGGTGATGGCGCTGTGCGTCACCGTGGTGCTGGTCGGCGCGTCGTAGCCGCGCACCCGCCGTCCGGCAGGCACGCCGCGCGGTGGCCCCCGGTCGAACCGCCTGGGGCCACCGGCCGCTGCTGCTACGGCTGCGCTGGTACCGCTACCGCTACCGCTGGCGCGCGAGCCAGTCGGCGAACCTGACCTTGCCGAGGGTCGCGTCCGGGCCGGGCAGCAGCGTGTCCTCCCGCAGCTCGGCACCCCAGTACCGCGCCTCCGGGTCCGTGACGACCTTGCGGGGGTCCCGCGCCGCTTCCAGCGCGGTCCGGATGAACTCCTCGAGCCGGAACGCCTCGGGCCCGCCGACCTCCACCACACCGTCGACCGGCGCGGCGACCGCGGCACGGACCACGGCGGCGGCCACGTCGTCGGAGACCAGGGGCTGGATCATGGCGTCCGGCAGGCGCACGGTGTCGCCCTCGGTGACCCCGTCGGCCAGGCCCTTCGCGAACTCGAAGAACTGGGTCGCGTGGACCAGGGAGTACGGGGCGCCGGACTCCCTGATCAGGTCCTCCTGGGCCTTCTTGGCCCGGAAGTAGCCGCTCTCCTGGAGCCGGTCGGTGCCCACCACGGACAGTGCCACGTGGTGCCGCACACCGGCGTCGGCCTCCGCCCGCAGGACGTTGCCCGTGGAGGTGCGGAAGAAGTCCAGGACCGCGCTGTCCTCGAACGAGGGCGAATTGGAGACGTCGACCACGACCGACGCACCCTGGAGGACCTCGGCCAGTCCCTCACCGGTGAGGGTGTTCACCCCGGTGCTCGGCGCGGCCGCGACCGCCTCGTGCCCCTGCTCCCCGAGGGCGGCGACCACCTTGGAGCCGATGAGCCCGGTGCCACCGATCACGACGATCTTCATGACGGAATTCCTCTCTCTTTCCCGTGTCTGCACCAGAGGAGACCGGGCAGCTCCGCCGCCTGTGACAGACCGGTCCCGCACGGGCGGGCTCAGCCGTCCGGCGAGGCGACCCAGCGGGCCAGCTTGTCCGGGTTCAGCACCCACAGGAGCCGTTCGATGCCGCGTGCCGACACGTCGGCCGACAGCAGGGCCACCGGGTTCCCGCCGGCCGAGACCAGGACGGCGGGCCTGCCGTTGGCCTCGACCCAGCGGACGTCCGCCCCGGGCCAGAACCGCGGGGCGAAGGCGACCACGTACCGGGAGACGTGCGGGAGCCCGACGACCGGGATCCGGGACGCGCCGCGCGTTCCGCCGCCGTCGGCGTAGCTGACCACGTCCGCGGTGAGGACCTCTTCGAGCACCGAGAGCCGTCCGTCCTGGGCGGCGGCGAGGAAGACCTCCAGGAACCGGCGGTGCGCGGCGGAGTCCACCGGGTCCCGGCGCTCCGCCGCCAGGTGCCTGCGGGCCCGGCTCACCAGCTGGCGCGCGTTGGCCTCGCTGGTCTCCACGATGTCCGCGATCCGCGCGTAGGCGTAGTCGAACGCCTCCCGCAGCACGTAGGCGGCGCGCTCCACGGGGTTGAGCTTCTCCAGGAGGAGGAGAACCGCCAGGTCGAGTGCCTCCGCGCGTTCCGCGCCCAGCTGCGGGTCGGCGCCGGTGTCCACGGGCTCGGGCAGCCAGGGGCCGACGTAGGCCTCCCGGCGCACCCTGGCGGACTGGGTGATGTTGATCGCCAGCCGGGTCGTGACCGTCGCCAGGAACGCGGCCGGCTCCTGGACCTGTGAGCGGTCGGTGCGCTGCCACCGCACCCACGCCTCCTGGACGACGTCCTCCGCTTCCGCCGCGCTGCCGGTCACCCGGTAGGCGATGCCGAAGAGCTGGGGGCGTGCCGCGACGAACTCCGCCGCGGCCCGGTCGAGTTCGTCCGTACCCCGGTCGGGGCCCCTAGGCGCCCGGTCGAGGTCCTCCGTCGCCTGGTCGAGGGAGTCCGAGCCCTCGTTGCCGCCGCCGCGCATCGATGTCCTCCAAAGTCGGATCATCATGCTACAAGCTGTCACCGCACAGACCGGTACAGACCGGCTCAGAATCGCATGTACCGATCCTTGCATGTCACAGATCCCCCGCGCGTGCGGTCGTCAGGGGCGAGGGCCGAGGCCGCGGAACGACGGAGCCATGGAGGTGCCAGACCATGTCGGACAGGAGCACGGCGCACGGGCCGGGCGGGCAGCCCCGTACGGACAGCTGGAAGACGGCGTTGACGGTGCTGCAGGAGGCCGCCCCGATCACCGTTCCCGAGGGCGCCTCGGCGATGACCATCCAGATCGAGTGGGAGCCCGGAGACCCGGGAACCCCGCCGCACCGCCACTCGGGCCCCGCGTTCGGGTACGTCGTCGAAGGCGCCGTCCGCTTCGAGCTGGAGGGCGAGCCCGAGCGGGTGGTCGAGGCCGGCGGGACGTTCTGGGAGCCGGGCGGTGACGTGATCCACTACCAGGACGGCAACGCCCTCACCGACGCCAGGACCCGGTTCGTGGTCACCATGATGTGCGCGCCGGGCAGGCCGATGCTGGAGCTGGTCGAGGAGGGCGAACTGGCCGAGCGGGCCCACCTGCGCGCGCCGCGGCCCGCCGGGGGCTGACGGACCGGCGGTGCGGCCGGGGGCCCCCCCCCCCCCGGGGGGGGGGGCGGCCCCCCCCCCGCGGGGGGGGGGGGGGGCCCCGGCCGCCGCGGCGGCCGTCGGTCACCCGAACTGGCCGGGCTGGTAGCCCCCGGCGGGCTGCTGGTTGACGACGTTGATGCGGTTGTAGGCGTTGATGATCGCGAGCAGTGAGATCAGGGCGACGAGCTGCTCCTCGTCGAAGTGCTTGGCGGCCGCGGCCCACGCCTCGTCGGAGACGCCGCCGGCCGCGTCGGCGATCCGGGTGCCCTGCTCGGCCACCTCCAGCGCGGCGCGCTCGGCCTCGGTGAACACCGTCGCCTCGCGCCAGACCGCGACCAGGTTCAGCCGCTGCGCGGTCTCCCCGGCCAGCGCGGCGTCCTTGGTGTGCATGTCGGTGCAGAAGCCGCAGCCGTTGATCTGGCTCGCGCGGATCTTCACCAGCTCCTGGACCGTGGCCGGCAGCGTCGAGTCCGAGACCGCCTTGCCGGCCGAGTTGATGTGCTTCAGCACCTTTCCGGCGAGCGGGTGGCCGAAGTAGTCGAGTCGCGATTCCACGGTGGTCTCCTTGCTGGGCGTTGGATACACCCGGATGACCGGCGCGGGACGCGATGTGTGACAGGAAGCCGTGTGTGACCTGGGTCTCAGCCGCCGTGCGGTGCGTCCGTCGCCGGCCCTGCCGCCGTGCTGCCAGGCAGGTGCCGACCGTGTGGCCATGTGCCGTTCATGTGGGAGCAGTTGGGCTGGGACAGGGTGCGGTCGTTGTCAGCTCAGCTGTTCGCCGGGAGGGCGTCATGACCACACAGGCAGACTCGACTCAGGACAGATCGGCACCGGAGGCGGAGGGGTTCAGCCGTCGTCACGCGCTGGGCCTGTTCGGCACCGCGGGCGCGGGCGTCGCCGCCACCGGACTGCTCGGCACCGGCACGGCGCAGGCCGCGTCGAACCCGGCCCCGGCCTTCCACCTGACCGCGGACTCCTCCGGCGCGCCGCCCGTCCAGGGCCTGCACCTGACCTTCGGCGCCGACCCGCGCACCCAGATGACGGTCTCGTGGATCACGGACCGGCCGGTGAGCAGGCCCGTCGTGCGGTACGGCACCCTGGAGCACGGTTTCGGCTCCAGCAAGAAGGCCACGACCGTCACATACGTCGACGGCACCTCGAACCGCACCGTCTACGTCCACCACGCTCCGCTGAAGGGGCTCGCGCCGGACACGGACTACCTGTACCTCGCCGCGCACGAGGGGGCGGCCCCCGACAGCGGCACGTTCCGTACGGCTCCGCAGGGACGCCGGCCGGTCACCTTCACGAGCTTCGGCGACCAGTCCGCCCCGCAGGTCACCTGGGCGGCCGACGGCACCGTCGCCCTGGACGCCAACTCCACGCCCGCCACGAAGGACATCGTCACCGGCATCGAGCAGGTCGCCCCGCTGTTCCACCTCCTCAACGGCGACCTCTGCTACGCCAACCTGGACGTGGACCGGGTCCGGACGTGGAACAACTTCTTCACCAACAACACCCGTTCGGCCCGCTTCCGGCCCTGGATGCCGGCGGCCGGCAACCACGAGATCGAGAAGGCCAACGGACCGCTCGGTCTGGGCGCCTACCAGGCCTACTTCTCGCTCCCGTCCACCGAGACGGACCCCGAACTCGCGGGCCTCTGGTACGCGTTCACGGCCGGTTCGGTGCGGGTGATCGTGCTCCAGAACGACGACAACTGCCTCCAGGACGGCGGTGACGTCTACATCAGCGGCTACTCGGGCGGCCGCCAGCTCGCCTTCCTGGAGAGGGAGCTGAAGGCGGCGCGCTCCTCGAAGGACGTCGACTGGGTGGTCGTGGCCATGCACCAGGTCATGGTCAGTTCCTCGGACGCCAACGGCGCGGACCTCGGCCTGCGCGAGAAGTACGGCCCGCTGTTCGACCGCTACGGCGTCGACCTGGTGCTCTGCGGCCACGAGCACAACTACGAGCGCTCGCTGGCCGTGCACGGCGTGGTGACCGGCAGCGAGACCCTCACCCCGAACCCGGTCTCGCACGCCACCGACGACATCGACGCCGGTCTCGGCACCGTGCACATGATCCTCGGCGGCGGCGGTGTCTCGGGCACCACGAACGAGAAGTTCTTCACCGACGGCACCGGCAAGGTGATCACCGCCGTGTCGGCGACCCCCGGGTCGAACGGCAAGCGCACCTCCACCTATGTGAAGGAGCAGGCCGTCTGGGTGGGCGTCCGGGACACCGAACACCCCTACGGCTTCGCCGCCTTCACGGTCGACCCGGGCCGGCACCCCGGTGACACCACCCGGATGCACGTCACCTACTACAACGTGAACAAGCCGAACGGCGACCTGTCCGTCTTCGAGAAGTTCACCCTGCACCGCAAGCGCTCCGACGGCCACGGCCGCTGATCCCGGCGCGGGCCGGGCACCCGTCGCCCGGCCCGCCGCACGGCTTCCCGCCGGTGATCACACACTGGCCGAGAAGCGTCGAACTCGCGCCAGAACGGCAGGGATTGTGCCGAAGCGTGCACTGGAAATACTTGGTTAAGCAAGTATATGCTCGCCGGTGGGGCGGTCGGCGGACAGAGCGCGTGACCGGTGCCCCGGTTCAGCGACATGACAAGCTTGTGGAAGGAAGTGCCGTGGCACCGGTGCTGGTCGGACTAGAAGGTCTGCTGGCGGGGGAGCGCATCCCGGTCCTGGACACCCGCGTCACCTTCGGACGCAACTCGGAGAACACCGTCGTCATCTCCAGCCTCAGCGTCTCCCGCTTCCACGCGGAGATCGTCTTCGACGAGGACAAGGGCTACGTCCTGCGGGACCTGGAGAGCAGCAACGGCACCCTGGTCAACGGCGAGGAAGTGGAATCCCGGCTGCTGCAGCCCGGCGACGAGATCTCCCTCGGCGACCAGGAGTTCCGCTTCGAGGTCGCCGACGCCATGGAGACGCTGATGGCGCTCTCCCTCCCGCGCTCGGTGACGCACGGCGCGCAGGAGAGCGAGGACGGCCCCGTCCTGCGGGTCACCGTCGCCGGCGGCGGCCCGGTCGGCCTGTCCTTCGCCCTGCTCCTCGAACACTTCCTCGGCCCCCAGGTACAGATCACCGTCTACGACGGCAGGTGGCGCAAGCAGGGCCGTACCGTCGTCTGGAAGGGCCAGGACGAGGGCAACGTCCGGCGGCTGCAGGTGGTCACGGTGCAGAGCCGCCAGTACCTCGCCTGGCCGCAGGAGGTCCGCGAGCGCCTCTTCGACCCCGAGCACTACACCGAGATGTGGCCCTCCGGCCCGGACTCGGTCGGCGACAACCACCCGCGCAACATGCGCATCGCCTACATCGAGGACCGGCTGCTGGAGCTGGCGAACGAGAAGCGGGACCGGATCCGCCTCATACCCGCCCGGTTCGACGCGGAGGAGCAGCAGGAGGCGCTCGCCACCCAGCACGTGCTCGCCATCTGCGACGGCGGCCGCTCGCGTACCCGGGACCGCTTCGCGGCCCGCTTCGGCAAGGCCGACGAGTCGATCTACTCGCTGGACGGGCGCCACCTCCAGGACGTCGTCCTCGGCCTGCGCGTCAAGTCCGGTCTCACCGACCCGATGGCGGTCCTGCTGACCGTCGCCCAGAACCGCTTCCTGCTGAACTCGCTGCGCGGCGAGGGCTTCTTGAACATGCGGCTCACCGACACCGAGGCCGCCGAGGTCATCGGCCTCGACCCGGTCCGCCGCGTCTTCGAGGAGTGCATCGCCTCCCGGCCGTGCCTGATGGACCGCGACCAGTACGGCGACTTCCAGTGCGCGACCCACGGCACGCTGTTCCTGCCCGCCCTGGTCAAGGGCTCGCCGCTGTGGCGCCGGGTCAGCGAGGGGCTCAAGCTGTTCGGCGTCGAGGCCGACGACCTGTCGGCGGTCACCAGCTTCCGCCTGGACATGGTGCAGCGCCCCCGGTTCTCCGCCGAGCTGCTGCCGCCGACCGCCAACTCGCCCGGCACCTACGGCTTCCTCCTCGGCGACGCCGCCAACTCCATCCACTTCTGGCCGGGCCGCGGTCTGAACAGCGGTCTGGCGTCCGCGATCTCGCTGGCCCGGTCGCTGAACGGGGCGTGGAACGGACGGCCGTTCCGGGACGCCGACTTCCTGCGCCACGAGGCGGCCATGTCGATGCTCCAGTACCGGCACAAGAGCCGGGCCTGGAAGGCCATGGTCACCACCGACGACCAGGGCGTCACCTGGGCCATCAAGGACATCATCGGCCACGGCATCGACGGGATCCCCGAGGAGCCCGACCGCGAGGCGGACACCAAGACGCTGCTGGAGCGCATGCAGGCCATCCGCGCGCGGCTCGCGCTGCGGCTGGAGGGGATGCCGGACGACGAGGCGATCCTGGAACGCCTGCGCACCCTGCAGCCCGCCACACTGCGCATGCTCGTCCTCAGCGGCGCGTGGGACACCCTGACCATGGGCGGCGAAGAGGTCGACATCGACATCTTCTACGGCGAGGACTCGTCCGCGGCCGCCGCCGCGGTCGGCGCGCTGGAGCCGGCCGCCAAGCCGTAGGACCCCGGCCAGCCCGGCACCCCGCCGCCGCCCACCCGCGGCGACGGGGTGCCGCGGTGCTCAGGTGCGGGGGCGGTGGCCCTTCTCCTGGTGCGGGTAGCTCTGGTCGGCCTGCGGGAGCGTGGGCTTGGGCAGGGTGGCGACCTCCTCCTTGGCCTTCTCCAGCTGCGCGGCGGTGTCGTGCGGCAGGCGCGGCGGGCGCGGACGGCCCTCACGGAACCGGAAGGCGCTGGTGAGGTCGCCGAAGGTGCTGCGGCGCCAGTCGGTGACGTTCGGCTCCTCGACTCCGGTGAAGCGTTCGAGGAACTGCAGGGCGGAGGTGTGGTCGAAGGCCTCGGTGGCGACCCAGCCGCCCACCGTCCAGGGCGAGACGATGATGGCGGGGACCCGGAAGCCGCCGCCGATCGGCAGGCCCTGGATGAACTCGTCCTTGGTGCCCGCGGGCGGCGTGGGCGGCGCCACGTGGTCGAACAGACCGTCGTTCTCGTCGTAGTTGAGGATGAACGCCGTCTTGCGCCACACCTTGGGGTTCGACGCGATCGCCTCGATCTTGGAGGCCACGTAGTCGGCGCCGGCGGCCGGGAGGTAGTTCGGGTGCTCGGACTGGTAGCTGGTGGGGCAGATCCAGGACACCGTCGGCAGGCGGTCGTTGCGGGCGTCGTCCTCGAAGGTGCCCTGGGGCTGCGGTCGCACGCCGCGCTCGTACAGGTCGGAGCCGGGCTGCGCGTTCTTGAACGACGCGAACTGCTCCAGCAGGTTGGTGCCGTAGTCGTCCTCCTCCTGGTACACCTTCCAGCTCACGCCGGCCGCCTGGAGGCGCTCGGCGTAGGTGGTCCAGCGGTACGGAGCCGGCGCGGAGTTGCTGATGACCGGGCCGCCCAGGGTGCCGCCCGGGTCGATGCTGCCGGTCATCCACATCAGCCGGTTCGGCCAGGTGGGGCCGAAGACGGAGCAGAAGTAGTTGTCGCAGATGGTGAAGGTCTCCGCGAGGGCGAACTGGAAGGGGATGTCCTTGCGGGTGTAGTAGCCCATCACGTACGGGCCGTTCACGCCGTCGGCCTTGCGGTGGGCCGGCAGCCACTGGTCCATCTTGCCGTTGTTCCAGGCCTGGTGCTGCACGGACCAGGCGTGGCTGGTGGAGGGGATGGCCTGGGCGCTCGACGTGTGCGTGTCGAGGTGGAAGGGCAGCAGGTAGCCCTTCGGGTTGACGGTGTCGGGCTGGTAGAAGACGGACTGCCCGTTGTCCAGCTTCAGCGCGTGCGGGTCGGCGAACCCGCGGACACCGGAGAGGGTGCCGAAGTAGTGGTCGAAGGACCGGTTCTCCTGCATCAGCATGACGACGTGTTCGATGTCGCGCAGGGAGCCGTGCTTCGGCGGGCCTGCGGCGACGGCCTGCTGGACGCTGGGCGGCAGCAGGGAGAGGGCCGCGGCACCGCCTAGCGCGCCGGCGGCGGAGCCCAGGAGTCTGCGACGGGTCAGCTCGGCCATGGATGCTCCTTTTCTCAAGTCCTCGGGGGGAGAGGACCTTTGCGGGAGTGACGGCTGGCCCGGCCGCGCGGACGGGCCGCCGTTCACTGTGGGCCCCCGGAGGTGGGGTGCATCAGGGGCGGCTGGTGAACTCCGGGCCAACGCACGGAAGGAGTTGGCCCGGAGTTTGCCTTCAACACCCGCTCGCCGTCCGGGCGTCGCCTCGCGTTGAAGAACGTTGGCCGTTACACCGGTCGCGTCACTGGCCCGGGGTGAGGATGTACGAGTTGAGGGTGCCCACGGTCGTGAGCGGGGCGGGTGAGCCGGTGTCGTAGCGGTCCACCGCGAGGTAGTTGGGCTTCTTGCGGGCCGCGGGGGTGCAGAAGCTCTGGGCCCGGTTCTGGAGCTTGCCGTTGTCGGTGGCGGCCGTGGAGGCGATCGGGTAGTCCCGGAACTGGTTCATGACGAACAGCGGGTGGAAGGCGGCCGAGTCGGTGGTGAGGGGTCTGTCGGTGCCCCAGCGGCTGTAGCAGGACCAGTCGGAGTCGGCTATCCCGCCGCCCATGGACCAGTAGTTCTCCACGGTCCATTCGCGCTGGTACATCACGCCGAAGCCGTCCCGGGCGGCCCAGCCGTTCGCCGCGTCGCCCGCCCGGGTGCGGTCGCTGAAGATCAGCAGCTGCTTGCCGCGGGCGGCGAGGTCGGCCATCGTGGGCCACCCCTTGGCGGCGACGCCCTCCTGGTCCGGCCGGAACAGCACGTCGGAGAGGCCGTTGACCGAGGCCAGGGAGGACTTCAGCACGTCGGAGGAGGCGTAGTCCTCCAGGAAGACCGTGGCGAACTGGCCGGGACGGGCCTTGAGGAAGTCGACCATGCGCTGGAGGTCGGTGGCGAGCGGCACGGGGTTGCTCACGCCGTCGCAGCTGTTGTGGCAGAGCACGGCCCGGCCGGACACGGTGTAGTCGTCGAGCATGAAGCCGCGGACGCCGTCGGACAGCTGCCGGGCGATCCCGTAGTTCTGGTTGGGGAACAGGTTGACGGGGAACGAGGCGAAGTTGCCGTCCGAGCCGTTGGCGAACGCGTTGTGCGCGGTCAGGAAGGTGACCTGGTCCAGGGTGCGGGTGTCGGCGGAGGGCATCGCCGTGGTGGCGTAGGAGACCGGTGTCAGGTACCAGCGGGCGAGGTCGCCCGCGGAGCCGACCTGGACGGCTGCGGAGTCCGAGGCGGAACCGGTCAGGTACTGCGAGGTGCCGGGGACCGCCACGGTGTAGGTGCCGTCGGCGCCGGCCGTGATGCTCCAGGTGGTGCCGTCCGCACCGCACGCGGCGGTCACCGCGGCGCTGCCGTTGCGTCCCAGGCAGGTGCCGGACTCGTCGGCGTTCCTGAGCTGGTAGCCGCCGCCGGTCGCGACGGCCGTCCACTGCTGGTGGTCTTCGTTGCCCTTGGGGTTGTGGGCGGCCACGGTGCCGCCGCCGTCGGCCGCGTTCAGGCCGGTGACGGCGTTCTGCAGGTAGACCGAGGCGGCGGGCACGGCCGCCGAGGCGGTGCCCGGCAGCAGGGCGGGCACCGACACGGCGAGGACGGCGGAACAGCACAGGACGCGCAGGGGGCGCAGTCGCACGGGAATTCCCTTCACTCTGACACGAGGTACCGAAGCTGTCAGAGGCATGAGATATCCGGTGGGACCCGTGCCGCGCCAGAGGTTCCTGCTGAATTCCCCTCTAGGTGACCGGATATGACGAATAGTCAACGACCGATCGAGTGGTTTCGGGTCAACGGTCCGCGGCGCCCAGGATCCGTTCGGCGAGGGGGTCGCCCGCGAGGAACGCGGCCAGCTCCCCGCGGTCCGGCGCCGTGGCCGGGCCGCGCCGGGTCACCGCCACGGCCGCCGCCGCGTTGGCGCCGCGCGCCGCGCCCAGCGGGTCGAGCCCCTGGCTCAGCAGCGCGAGGAACGCCCCGACATGCGCGTCACCGGCGCCGTTGCTGTCGACCGCCGTGACCGGGAAACCCGGCACGCGCACGGCCGGACGGCCGGCGGCGGCCAGCCAGCAGCCGTCCTTGTCGGCCCGCACCAGCACACCCGCCCCGGGCGCGAGCCGCTCCCGCAGGGCCGCCGCCGCGGAGCGCGGATCCGCCAGGCCGCTCATCAGCCGCGCCTCACGGGCGTTGGCGCTGAGCCAGTCGGTCCTGGCCAGAACCGGTGCCAGCACGTCCTCGGGGATGTCGGCGACCAGCGGGCCCGGGTCGAGGCACAGGGTGATCCCGGCGGGCGCCGCGGCGGCGAGGCCGGACAGCAGCGGGCCGTTGCCGGGCAGCGCGAGCCCGTATCCGGAGAGCTGGAGCAGGTCACCGGGGCGCAGCTGGGCCGCGACGGCAGCCGTGTCGGCCGCCGCCAGCGTCGCCTCGGCCCCGAAACTGGTCACGAAGGTGCGCTCGCCGCCGGCGTCGACCAGGGCCACCGTGAAACCGGTGTCGTGGTCGGTGCGGGCGGGCAGCAGCGTCCCGACGTCCTCGGCGGCCAGCGCCGCGCGGACGAGGTCGCCGTGCGGCCCGGTGCCGTGCAGACCGGCGTACACGGCCTCGGTGCCGAGCCGGCGGGCCGCCACCAGCGCGTTGAAACCGCCGCCCGCGGTCGTCCAGGTCCGGGTGCCGACGACGTCGCCGCCGCGCTCGGGCAGCGCGGGCACCTCGATCACGAGATCGGCGATCACGTTCCCGGCGAGGACCACCCGCCCGCTCATCGGCCGGCTCCCTGCAGGCGCGTGGCGGCGGGTTCGCCTCCGCCGTGCGGAGCGGGGGAGCCCTTGCGGCCGAAGAGCGCGTACACCGCGGCGGCGACGGCCATGGAGACCGCCCAGCCCAGGCCGTTGACGCCGAGCCAGGTGCCGGAGAGCGGGCCCGCGAACCAGACGTCGCTCGCGCTGGTGGAGGCCTTGGTGAAGAGCAGGCCGGCCACGATGGCGAGGGCCCAGCCGAGCACGGCGGGCAGACGCACGCCGCCCGTGTACCAGTAGGCGCTGGAGCGGGTGGTGTCCATCAGGGCCCGCGGGTCGTACGTCCGCCCGCGCAGCGAGTCCACCACGACCACCCCGATCCAGGCCGAGATGGGCACGGCCAGCAGCGTCAGGAAGGTCGAGAACGGGCCGTAGAAGTCGTCGGCGATCAGCATGAAGTAGATGCCGCCGGCGAACATGACCACCACGTCGACGGCGACCGCCCAGGCGCGCGGCACCCGCAGCCCGAGGGTGATCATCGTGAGGCCCGCGGAGTACGTGGAGAGGTGGTTGGACATCAGCAGCCCGCCGAAGGCCGCGACGAGGTAGGGGATCGCCATCCAGGACGGCAGCATGGCGTTGATCGCCGCGACCGGGTCGGAGGACGTGGCCAGCGTGGGGTCGCCCGCGGAGAGCAGCGAGCCGAGCGAGATCAGCAGTACCAGCGGGATGCCGGCGCCGAAGGCCGAGGCCACCACGAGCCGCCGGCCCGGGATCGCACGCGGCAGGTAACGGGCGTAGTCCGCACCGGCGTTGGCCCAGCCGATGCCGGTGCCCGAGGCGATGAACCCGACACCGGCGACCACCGCGCTGGCCGGTCCGGCCGGGGCGTCGAGGACCTTGCTCCAGTCGACGGTGGAGATCAGGAAGCCCATCACGACGAGGTTGAGGATGCCGAAGACGACCGTGGCCCACTTGTTGATCCACATGATGGTGGCGTGGCCGAGGCCGCTGATGAGCAGCGTGCAGGCGATGAAGACCAGCAGGCACAGGAGGGTGAGGACGGTGTTCCTGCGGATGCCGAACGCCGCGTCGAGCAGGGCCAGCAGCGCGTAGGCCGCGGTGGTCGTGGAGATGGTCTCCCAGCCGACCCGGCTCAGCCAGGTGATCAGGGTCGGACCCGCGTTGCCGCGCTGTCCGAAGACCGCGCGGGACAGCGTGAGGGCCGGGGCACCGCCCTTCTTGCCCGCCAGACTCAGGGCTCCCACCAGGGCGAAGGAGCCGAACGATCCGAGGACGGCGACGAGCACCGACTGCCAGATGTCCAGGCCGCGGAAGGCCACCAGGGTGGCACCGAGCGGCAGTCCGAGGATGCTGATGTTGGCGGCGAACCAGGTCCAGAACATCTGGCCTGCGTGGCCGTGCCGTTCACTGTCGGGGACCGGTTCGATCCCGCGGGTCTCGATGGCACCGACGCGATCGTTCGTCTTCGAAACGGCCATGACGGAACCTCCTTGCAGGGTGCGGTGCGGAAGGGCGGGCGGGTCGGCCTCCGGGGCGGCGCGTACGGCGCTGTGCCCTGGCGGCCGTGGACGTCGGGGCGTCGGGCGGGTCAGCGGTGGGCGAGCAGGCGGGCCGTCAGGGGCTCCAGCTCCAGGGAGTTGACGGTGCGCAGGGTCCGTACGGCGTCGGCGGGCAGCGCGGCCAGACCGGCGACCGAGCCGGCCACCGCCGCGGCGATCGCGCCGATGGTGTCGCTGTCGCCGCCGAGGTTGGCGGCGAGCAGCGCGGTCCGCCAGGGATCGCCGTCCGCCAGGGTCAGCACCGCGAACGCGGCGGGCACCGACTCCTGGCTGGCCACGCTGGTGCCGACGAGCGCGACCACCCGGTCCAGGGCCTGCGCCTCCGGAAGGCCCCGCACCAGCCGGCACGCCCACTCGATCCGGGCGGCGATGTCGGCGCCGGCGATCCAGTGCCCGCGCCGGGCACCGGCGCGGGCGGCGGTCACGGCGGCGGCGACGGCCTCGTCGAGCGAACCGCCGTCCACGCCGGTGCTGACCGCGGCGGCCACCGCGGCGGCGCCCGCGATGCCGATCGTCGTGTCGTGGGTGACCTGGCAGGACTCCACGACCCGGTCGACGAAGGCATCGAGCGGGTCGGCGGCGAAGGCGATCCCCACCGGGGTGACGCGCATGGCCGCGCCGTTCGTCGTGCCGGTGCGGCCCGCCTCCGCCGGGGAGGCGCCGCGGGCCACCGCGTCCAGCGCGGCCTTGGTGGAGGGGCCGAGGAGGTCGAAGGACCCCTTGGCCTTCATCTCCTTCTCCCAGTCGAGCAGTTCGTGGGCCAGGCGCAGCGGGTCGATCCGTCCGCGGCCCTCGTCGATGAGCCGGGCGACGATGACGGCCTGCTCGGTGTCGTCGGTGACGGACCCGGCGGGCATGCCCGCGCTCACCGGGTTGTCGGGCCGGGCGGCCTCGAAGCCGGTGAGGGTGCCGTAGACGCGGACGACGTCCTCCCGCGACATCACCTGGGTGGGCATGCCGAGGGCGTCGCCGAGGGCGAGTCCGTAGAAGGCGCCGAGGGCGCGGTCGAGTCGGTCGGTCACGAGCGGCCTCCCTGGCCCGAGCGGACGTGCAGTTCGAAGTGGGCGGGATCGAGCAGGCTGGTGACCTGCTCGACCACCGAGCCGTCGGCGGCCCGGTACACCTGGTCCAGGCGGAGGAAGGACTCGCCGGGGGAGCGGTGCAGGACCTCGGCCTCGGCCGCGGTCAGCCCGCGCACCGAGACGACTCCCTCGCCGGAGTCGGTGACCCGGCCCGCCGCGATGAGCGCCCGGCTGAGCGAACCGCCGTCGAGGCCGCGCGCGGGGAGCCCGGCCAGGTCGCCGGTGGCCGGCACCCGACTGCGCTCCAGCGACACGCCGGATCCGCCCGGCAACCGTCTGACGCGGTCCAGCGCGACGAACGCGGGGGAGGCGAGCGCCAGCCGGGCGGCCAGCTCCTGGTCGGTCACCTCCTCGAAGCGGAGCGTCTCGGTGGTGAGTTCCGTGCCCTGCTCGGCCAGCGACCGGGTCCAGCCGAGCCGGTTGTCCATCGGTGTCCCGTCGAAGGTGACGAACGAGCCGATCCCGGCATGGGTGGCGATCAGGCCCTCTTCGCCGAGGGCCTGGAGGGCTTGCCGAAGGGTGGTCCGGCTGACGCCGAACCGCTCGGTGAGCGCGTGCTCCCCGGGGAGCCGGCTGCCGTCGGTGTGGACCCCGGCCCGGATCTCGTCGGCGAGGACGCGGGCGATGCGATGGTGCTTGTGAACCTGTCCAGGCATGTCTAGACAGTAGGTGAACAAGTTGCGGCGGTCCATACCCGCCGAACTATTTCTCCGCGTGGCGTGCCGGTCTAGATTTGACTCTGTCAAAACTGGCTGCCTAGGGTCGAAGGGCGTCAGGGGCCCGGCGACCACCGCGCACCCGGCCGTCCACCCCGCCTCGCGCGCCGAGGCGGGCCGTACTCCCCGGGAAGGCACCATGCACTGTTACGACTGCGCCCAGGACGGGCGCCAGGAGACCGCCGGGATCGGCGCCTGCACCCGCTGCGGCCTCTTCACCTGCGCCGATCACGCACAGATCCTCCGGGCGACCGTCCAGCGGCCGATCGGCGTGATCCCCATGACGAGCGTGCGCCCCGCCCGGCGGCTGGTCTGCGGCGCCTGCCGTACCGCGGAAGCGTCCTAGAACGGACCGAGTCAACTCTGGGTTGTATCGTGGGCCGCGCCGGAACCGCCGCCGCGTGCGCGCGGCGCCCGGAGGCGTGGAGGGAGTGACCGTGGAGACGCCGGTGGGCGACCTGCTCAAGGGCAAGGGGCTGCGCAGTACGGCTCAGCGCCGTGCGGTGCTGACCGCGCTGCGAGGCCGTCCGCACTCCACCGCCGCCGACCTGGAGACCCGCGTCGGCGCCGCGGGCGGACTCTCCCGGCAGGGCCTGTACAACGTCCTGGACGACCTGACGAAGGCGGAACTCGTCCGCTGCATCGAACCCGCCGGTTCGCCGGCCCGGTACGAACTGCGGGTCGGCGACAACCACCACCACCTCGTGTGCCGGAGCTGCGGCCGGATCGAGGACGTCGACTGCAGCGTCGGCGCGGCGCCGTGCCTCACGCCCGGCGACGACCGGGGTTTCGCCGTCGACGAGGCCGAGATCACCTGGTGGGGCCTGTGCGCGGAGTGCCGGCAGGCCACCGGCGCCTGACCCCGCCCGCCTCCCGCCGCCGTCCGTGACCCCGGCCGCGGCCGCCGTGACACAGCTCACCCCGCGGATCCGGCCGATCGCGGAATGCGCGACCGGTCCGTCTCGCTGCAACGTTCTCGGGGGTGTGCTGGGCAAGGGCGCTCGGCGCGACGGCCCGCGGAGGCCGCACGACACCTCCCGGTCCCGTCCCGCTCCCCGTCCCCCGGACCGCCGTCCCCGAAAGGTTCGCTCTCCCACCATGCCTCTGGCCCTGCTTGCCCTTGCCGTCGTCACCTTCGGAATCGGCACCACCGAGTTCGCCACCATGGGCCTGCTGCCCCAGATCGCGGACGGCGTCGGCGTCTCCGTACCGCACGCCGGCAACCTCGTCTCCGCCTACGCCCTCGGCGTCGTCGTCGGCGCGCCCCTGCTGACGGCCATCGGCGCCCGGGTGCCCCACAAGCGGCTGCTGCTCCTGCTGACCGGGCTGTTCGTGGTCGGCAACACGGCCTCCGCGCTGGCCCCGGACTTCGGGCTGCTCTTCGCCGCCCGCTTCCTTGCCGGACTGCCGCACGGCGCGCTGTTCGGCGTGGGCGCCGTCGTCGCCTCCCGGCTGGTGGCGCCCGAACGGGCGGCGCGCGCGGTCTCCAGCGTCTTCCTCGGACTCACCGTCGCGAACATCGTCGGCGTCCCCGCCGGCACCGCCCTCGGCCAGCATCTGGGCTGGCGGTACGCCTACTGCGCGGTCGCCGTCATCGGCCTGGTGGCGCTCGCCGCGCTCGCCCTGCTCGTGCCCCACCAGCCGCGCGGCCCGCAGGCGGGCGTCGGCCGGGAGCTGCGGGCGATGGGCAACCGGCAGGTCTTCATCGGCCTGGGCACCGCCGTCGTCGGCTTCGGCGGCTTCTTCGCCGTCTACAGCTACCTCGTCCCCATGCTGACGCACCTGACCGGCATCTCCGACTCCGCGACCACCTGGGTCCTCGCCCTGTACGGCGTCGGCATGACGCTGGGCACGCTGGCCGCCGGACCCCTCACCGACCGGGCCCTGCGCCCGACGCTGTACTCCGGGATCGTCCTGCTGGCGGCCGCGCTGGTGACGTTCTACTTCACCGTCCACAGCACCGTTCCGGCGCTGGTCACGGTCGTCTTCATCGGCGCGATGGGCGCGCTCATCACCACCCCGGTCCAGATGCTGCTGATGATCAACGCGAAGGACGCGCCGACCATGGCGGCGGCCTCCAACCACTCCGCCTTCAACCTCGCCAACGCCTCCGGTGCCTGGCTCGGCGGCCTGGTCATCTCGGCGGGCTGGGGCTGGGCGGCCCCCAACCTGGTCGGCGCCGCCCTCGCCATGGCCGGTCTGGCGCTCGCCGTCACCGGCGGTGTGCTGGACCGCGGCGACCGTCCCTCGAAGGTGGTCACCTCGCAGGACGGCCACGCCTCCCTGGCCATGACCGAGGACACCGGCGTCGGCGCCGTCGAGGACCGCCCGGCGAGCTGAGCCACGCCACTGAGGCGGGGCCGGCGGGTGAGGACGGAGTCCGGCCGCCGGCCCGGCCGGCCGAAGGGCGCGCCGACCATGTCGGCGCGCCCTTCGGCCGTGGCGCCCTCGGCCCCGCCGGTGACCGCGGCGCCCGGCCTGGCGGCCCGCCCGCCGGCGCGGCCCCCGCCTGGCCGCGCGGCGCCCGCTGCGGTGAGGCCGTGGTGGGTGCGGGCGGCGGATCGGTCGAGGGGGCCGCGGCCCGGCCGGTGCGGCTCTCGTCAGGCCTTGCGGCGCCCGGTGCGGTGAGGCCGTGGTGGGTGGGGGCGGCGGGCCGCCGAGGGTGGCTGCACCCGGCTGGCGTGGCCTTCGTCAGGCTTTGTGGCGCCCGCTGCGGTGGGGGGCGGGCGGCGGGCCGCCGGGAGGGGCCCGGCTCGGTCGGCGGGGTCGCGGCCTCACCGCGGCGCCGGCGGCCGGTTCGCCGCCGCCCGGGTCAGGCCGGGGTGTCGCGGAGTTCGGCCAGTGCGGACGCGGTCAGCCGGCGCGGTGCGTCCGCCGGGTCGACGAGGACGACCGTGCAGGTCGCCGCATGTGCGAGCGCGGTGGTGAGACTGCCGTCGGCGAACTGCGCGAGCGGACCGCGCGGCGAACGGCCGACGGCGACCGCACGGGCGTGGACGTCGGCCGCGTGCCGGGCCAGCACCCGGCCGGCGGCCGCGTGGTCGCCGACGCTGTCCAGGACCTGACCGGTGGCCGCGAACCCCTGGGCCGCGAGCCGGTCCAGGTGCGCGGTCACGGCGGCCCGCGCCTCCTCGGCGGTCTCCGTGTCCGCGGCCTGCTCCTCGACCACGGCGGTCCGCTGGACGTGCACCACCTCCAGCGGGCTGCCGGTGTCCCGCGCCAGCCGGGCGGCCGCGTCCACCGTGGCGGCGGCCCCTTCGTGGCCGCCGACCGCCACGACTACCGGCCCGGCCCCGGCCGTGACCCGGCGTCCGACCGGGGTCAGCGTCGGCGCGACCGGCTCCCCGCCGCCGAGACGGGACTCGGCGTCGCGCAGCAGCCGGTGCCCGCTGGCCAGGACCGGGATCGCCAGCAGGAAGGTGCCGGCACCCAGGTAGAACGGCACGCTCAGATCGGTGGCGTCGGCGAGCTTCCCGGCGACGTACGGGGCCAGACCGCCGCCGATGAACCGCAGGAAGCCGTACGCGGAGGAGGCCACCGGCCGTTCCACCGGCGAGACGACCATCACCGCCTGCGTGGTCAGGGTGTTGTTCACGCCGATGAAGATCCCGCTCGCGATGACGGCGACGATCACCACCGCGGGCGTGTCGACCCCGGCGGCGATGACGGCCATCACCGCGCCGAGGCCGACGAGGTTGGCGTACAGCACGGGCGCTGTGCCGAAGCGGGCCTGCAGGCGCGGCGCGAAGAAGACACTGAACGCGGCGACCAGCAGCCCCCAGCCGGTGAACACGAGCCCCAGCCGGTGCGCGTCCAGCTCCATCGGGTACGGCGCGTAGCCGAGCATCGTGAAGAAGCCCCAGTTGTACAGCAGGGCCATGATGCCCATCGTGAGCAGGCCGCGGTGGCGCAGCGCGCTGATCGGCGCCAGGGGCGAGGTCCGGCGCTCCGGTGTGGGCAGCGCGGGCACGAACGCCAGCGTCGCCAGGAGCGCGATGGCCATCAGGACGGCGACCCCGAAGAACGGCCCCCGCCAGCTGATCGCGCCCAGCTCGCCGCCGAGCAGCGGGCCGACGGCTATGCCGAGGCCCAGGGCGGTCTCGTAGAGGATGATCGCGCCGCCGAACCCGCCGCTCGCCGAGGCGACGATGACGGCCAGCGAGGTCGCGATGAACAGGGCGTTGCCCAGTCCCCAGCCGGCGCGGAAGCCGACGATGCCGTTGATCGAGCCGGACGTCCCGGCGAGGGCGGCGAACACCACGATGATCGCCAGGCCGGTGACCAGGGTGCGTTTGGCGCCGATCCTGCTGGAGACCCAGCCGACGATCAGCATCGCGACCGCGGTCACGATGAGGTAGCTGCTGAACAGCAGCGACACCTGGCTGGGGGAGGCGTGCAGGCTGGTGGCGAGGGCGGGCAGGATCGGATCCACGAGGCCGATGCCCATGAAGGAGATCACGCAGGCGAAGGCCACGGCCCACACGGCCTTCGGCTGCCTGAACGGGCTCGCGGTCCTCGGGTGCGGTGCGCTCATCAACGGTCCTCTCTCCGGATGCGGACGGACGGGACGGCCCTGGGGGAGGCGTCGCGGGGTTCAGTCGCGGGCCCGGCGCTCCTCGATCGCACGGGCCAGGGCGGGCAGCGCGAGCCGGACGGCCCGCTGCTCGGGCTCGGTCAGCTCCTCGATCAACTCCCGCAGGGCGTCGGCGCGTTCGGCGCGCCGCTGCCGGAAGACGGCGAGGCCGGTCGGGGTGATCTCCACCAGGACGCCGCGGCCGTCGGTGCGGTCGGCGCCGCGCGCCACCAGCCCCGCGCGCTCCAGCCGGCCCACGAGTTGGGTCATGCCCGGCTGCGACACGCCTTCCGCGCGGGCCAGTTCGGTCAGCCGCAGCGGACCCTCCCGGCCGAGCCGGGCCAGCGCGGAGGAGGCGGCGGTGCTCAGCCCGCCGGCCGTGGCGCTGTGCCGCACATGGCGCACCAGCTGTTCCACGGCGATCATCAGCTGCTCGGACGACCCCGCCGCACTCTCCATAACGGCATTATGCATCTAGGTGTAGCGTGAAACAAAGGCTTCCGGGAAGGGGATTCCGGCGGAGGGCGAGGCAGCCGGAAAGCCCGTCACAGGTCCACGCGCACGCCCCAGCCCTGTTCGACTGCCACCTCGTAGGCCACCCGGACCGCCGCGACGTCGAGCGCCGCGTGGCCGGTGGACTTGAAGACGGTCAGGGCGTCGGTGTCGCCGTCCCGTCCTGGCCGGGTGCCGTCCAGGACCGACCCGAGGAGGGTCAACGGCCGCCCGGGAGCGAGGTCCTGGAGTTCATGGGCGCCCGCGGGCGGGGGTGAGCCGGCCGCGCCGGGCCACTCGGCGAACAGGAGCGCGTCCCGCACGGTCGCCGCGTCCAGTTCGGGTCCCTGGGAGCCGCCGACCGACGAGACATGGGTGCCGGGAGCGAGCCACTCCCGGCGGACGACGGGTGCGGTGGCGCCGGTGCAGCAGAACACCACGTCGGCCGCGCGCACCGCGTCCTCGATGCCGGGGGCGACCCGTGCGCCGGGAAACAGGGCGGCCGCCGCGCGGACCCGCTCCGGATCACGGCCCGCCACCGTCACCCGCGCCCCCGGCAGCACCGCGGCGAGCAACGCCAGCTGGGCGCGTGCCTGCGCGCCCGTCCCGACCACCGCCACCCGGCCGAGACCGGGACGCACGGCCAGCGCCAGCGCGGCGCGGGTCGCGACCGCCGCGGTGCGGACCTCGGTCAGCGGCTCGCCGTCCACGAGCGCCAGCGCGCGTCCGTCGTGCTCGTCGAACAGCGCCACCAGACCCCGGTGGAAGCCGCGTCCGGGGTGGCCGGGGTCGGCGGTCACGGTCACCAGCTTCGCGGCCGCCCCGAGCCCCGGCACCCAGCCGGGCATCGCGCCCAGCAGCCCGTTCGGGGTCAGCGCGGCGATCCGCGGCGGCACGGAGGCCTCCTCGCGGGCGACGGCGACCAGGGCCCGGCCCACCGCGTCCAGGACGGCGTCCGGGCGCAGCGCGGCGGCCGTCTGGCGGCGGTCCAGCACCAGCATGCCGCTCACCTGCCCGCCTCCGTCGCCCCGGCGGTCAGCGCCGTCACCAGCTCGTCCGTGGCGGTGCGCAACTCCCGCTCCACGCGGGCGAGTCCCGGCCCGTCGAACTCGGCGTCCGGCCCCACCACCGTCACCGCGCACACCGGAGCGCCGGGGTCGGGCACCACGGCACGGCTGACGGAGGCGACCAGCTTGTCGTTACGGCCGTGCTCCACGGCCACACCGGTCCGCTCCACCTCGGCCACCTCGCGCTCCAGCCCGTCGGCTTCCTCCCCGAGCCCGTCCAGCCAGCGCGTCCGCGCCCCGGGTTCGAGGGCCGCGACCAGGGCCAGCGGCCCGGCGAACCGCCCCACCGGCAGCAGCTCGCCGCGCAAGTGACTGATCATCGCGAGCCGTTCGGGCCTGACCACGTCGACCACCCGGGCGCCGCCCTCCTCCAGCACCTGGAGGTTGACCATCATCGAGGTCGCCGCGGAGAGCCGGACCAGCACCGGGCGGGCCAGCGCGGTCAGCGAACCGCCCGCGGCCGAGGCGGACATCCGGAGCACGGCGGCACCCGGCAGATAGCGGTCACCGGCCCGCAGCACCCAGCCCCGCCGGACCAGGTCCAGCAGGATCCGGTAGGCCGTGGCGCGGTGCAGGTCCACCTCGGCCGCCAGATCGGTCAGCCGCACCGGATGCGGTGCGCGCGAGACGGCCTCGACCAGGTCGAGCGCCTTGTCCACCGCCGACCTGGGCGGCGGCGCGGTACGGGGTGCGACGGGCATGGCGGCGGCTCTTCCCTCTCGTCCACGGCGGATCCGGCATCCGCGCCGCATCCGGCGCGCCACGGCGGGTCCGGCCGGCGTTCGCCGCGCGTCCGGCCTCCACGGCGGGTCGGGCGCCGTGTCCGGTCCGGGTCCTTGCGGCGGTCCGCAGGTCACGGAGTACAGTACCTGCGTTTTCATCACACGATACATCTGTTGCGCTCGCTGTAACAGCGCACCGTCTCGCGGACCGAAGGTGACCATGACCGAACTGCCCCCGGGTGCTCCGACCCCCTGGGCCGCACCGCCCGCCGGAACCGTCACGGTCTACCGCGGCGCGACCCTCTTCGACGGCACCGGCGACCGGCACCGCCCGGGCACCACGATCGTCACGGACGGCGCCCGGATCCACACCGTCACCGGCGACGGCGACCCGCTGCCCCGGCTCGCGGCCGACGCGCCCCGTGTCGACCTCGACGGGCGGTTCGTGGTCCCCGGCCTGATCGACACCCACCAGCACCTGGCCACGCCGCCCGACCGGCCGGTGGCGGAGGCGGTGCTCCGGCGGCTGGTGCACAGCGGCGTCACCGCCGTCCGTGACATGGCCGACGACCTGCGGCAGATCGGCGACCTCGCCCGGGCCACCCTGGTCGGCGAGATCCCGGGGCCGGACATCCGCTACGCCGCGCTCATGGCCGGGCCCTCCTTCTTCGACGACCCGCGCACCCACGAGGTCTCCCGGGGCGCGGTACCCGGCGCCGTCCCGTGGATGCAGGCCGTCACCCCGGACACCGACCTCACGATCGCCGTCGCCCTGGCACGGGGCACCCACGCCACCGCGATCAAGGTGTACGCCGACCTCGACGCCGCGACCGTAGCCGCCGTCACCGCCGAGGCGCACCGGCAGGGCATCGCCGTCTGGGCGCACGCCACCGTCTTCCCGGCCGCGCCCGGCGAGGTCGTCGCCGCGGGCGTGGACAGCGTCTCCCACGTCACGCTGCTCGCCTTCGAGAACTCCGGCGCACCGCTGAGCAGTTACAAGACCAAGCCCCCCGTGGACCACGACCGGTTCGCCGCCGGCGACGACCCGGAACTCGCCGCGCTCTTCGCCGAGATGCGCCGCCGGGGCACCGTCCTCGACGCCACCGCGTCCATGTGGACCAGCGACGAACTCCGCGGGGACACCGCCGAGTCCGCCGACCATGCCCGCCGCACCACCGAACTGGCCGCCGCCGTCACCGCGCAGGCGTACCGCGCCGGGGTCGCGGTCTCGACCGGCACGGACTTCGAGACCGACCCCCGCGACCCCTTCCCGGCCCTGTTCGGCGAACTCGCCTTCCTCGCGGGCCGGTGCGGCATCCCCGCGGCCGAGGTCCTGCGCTCGGCGACCCTGATCGGTGCCAGGGCCGCCGGTGCCGAGGCGGACATGGGCAGTGTCGAGGCCGGGAAACTCGCGAACTTCGCCGTCCTGGACGAGGACCCGCTCCAGGACGTGGCCAACCTGCGCACCCTGACCCTCACCGTGAAGCGCGGCCACCGCTTCGACCGCGCCGACTTCGAGAAGGACACCGCGTGACCGCCACCGACTTCGTGATCGTCAACGCGCTGGGGCAGCTGGACAACCCCAACACGCCCGCCGCGCTGGCCGCCGCAGCACAGCTCAACCCCGCGGGCGGCGAACTCAGCGTCGACGCCCGGGCGATCGCCGAGGCCCACGCCTCCGGCCTGACCGCCGTCAACATCACCCTCGGCTACACGATGGGCGACCTGCCCCCGTACGAGCACACGCTCGAGGAGATAGCCGTCTGGGACGGCATCCTCGACGCCCACCCGGACGACCTGCTGAAGGTCCGCACGGCCGCCGACATCCGGCGCGCCCACCGCGAGCGGCGGATCGGCGTCATCTACGGCTTCCAGAACGCCGTCGCCGTCGGCGAGGACCCCGCCCTCGTCGACTCCCGCGTCGCCGGCTTCGCCGCCGCCGGTGTCCGCGTCGTCCAGCTCACCTACAACCAGGCCAACCATCTCGGCGACGGCTCCATGGCCACCGCCAACCGGGGTCTGACGCCTTTCGGGCGCCGGGTGGTCGACGCCCTCAACGACCACCGCCTGATGGTCGACCTCTCGCACAGCGGCGAGAACACCTGCCTGGACGCGGCCCGTTACTCCCGGCAGCCGGTCTCCGTCAACCACACCGGCTGCCGCGCGCTGGCCGACCTGCCGCGCAACAAGACGGACGAGGAACTGCGCCTGGTCGCGGAGCGCGGCGGGTTCGTCGGCATCTACTTCATGCCCTTCCTCGACCCCGACGGCCACGCCACCGCCGCCGACGTCGTGGACCACATCGTGCACGCGGTCGACGTCTGCGGCGAGGACGCCGTCGGCATCGGCACCGACGGCGGCACCACCGCGGTGGACGACCTCGGCACCTACCGCGCGGCACTCGCCGAGCACGTCGCCGCCCGCCGGGCCGCCGGTGTCGGCGCGGCCGGCGAACGGGCCGACACCTACCCCTTCGTCGTGGACCTGCGCGGCGTCGACCAGTTCCGCGACCTGGCCCGGCTCCTGGAGAAGCGCGGCTTCAGCTCCGACCGCATCGAGAAGATCCTCGGGCGCAACTTCCTCGACTACGCCGACCGCGTCTGGGCCGCCTGAGGCCCGGCCCGGACCGGAGCGCCGGGCCGCGGAGCCCGTGGTCAGCCGCGCACCGGCTCCGCGTCCCGTGCCCCCCGCGGGGAGCGGGCCGCGGGCGTGGCGAACACGGCGGCCACCACCAGGACGAGCACCAGGATCAGGGCGTGCCGCAGCCCGAAGTGCTCACCGAGGTAGCCGAGGGAGGGCGGACCCACCAGGAAGGCGACGTAGCCGACGGTCGCCGCGAGGGCGACCCGGGCGGCCGGGTCGGGGCCGGAGTCGCCGGCCGCGGAGAGCGCGACGGGAAACCCGAGCGAGGCCCCGAGGCCCCACAGGACGGCGGCGGCCGCCGCCACGGCCTGGTCGTCGACGAAGATGACCAGGGCCAGCCCCGCCGCGCCGACCAGCGCGCTCCCGCACAGCGCCGCGGCCCGTCCGAACCGGTCCACGAACCGTCCGCCGACGAAGCGTCCGACGGTCATGGCGGCGGCGAACACGGCGTACACGGCGGAGCCCAGCGCGGCGTCGAAGCCGTGCCCGTCCACCATGACCAGCGGCAGCCAGTCGTTCGCGGTGCCCTCGGCCATGGCGAGCGCCAGGATGACGCAGCCGATGAGCAGCAGCACCGGGTCCCTCCACACCGCACCGGTCCGTGCCGCGCCCGGCTCCCGGCGCTCGGCGGCGGTCCGCCGGCCCACCTCGGCGGGCACGCTCCGGATCACCAGCGCGAGCGCCGCCAGGACCACCGCCGCGACCGTGACGAGATGGACGAGCACCGGGAAGCCGACCGCCGTCAGACACATGCCGGCGAGCGCGCCGACGACGGTGCCGAGGCTGAAGAAGCCGTGCATGGCGGGCATCGTGGAGCGGCCGAGCAGCCGCTCCACCTCCGCGCCCTCCACGTTGAGGGCCACCTCGCCGCCGCCCATGCCGAGGCCGAAGAGGCCGAGGCCGAGGGCGACGCCCAGGTCCGTGCCGGTGCCCGCCCCGACCCCGATGAGCGCGGCACCGGCGGCGATGGCCGCCGTACCGGCGAGGACGACGAGCCGGGCGCCCCAGCGGGCCACCAGCGTGCCCGAGCACAGGATCCCGGCCATCGAGCCGACCGAGAGCCCGAACAGGATCAGACCCATCTGCGCGGTGGAGGCGTGGAGCAGGTCCCGCACGTCCGGGGTGCGGGTGACCCAGGAGGAGATGGTCAGGCCCGGCACGAAGAAGAGGACGAAGACGGCGGTACGGCGCCGGGAGAGGTCGGCGGTCATGGCGGGTGGCTCCAGATGTGCCCGAGAGGTCCGTGCAGAGTCTGTACGAATGTACACACTGATCTGTACGCCTGTACACACTCGGTTCCGGCCCGCCCGTGGCAGATTGAGGGCGTGACCGGCACACGACGCGAGATCCCCAACGACCCCGGACGCAAGGAGCGCATTCTGGATGCGGCCCTCGACGTGATCGCCGAGGGCGGGGTGCACACGACCACCCACCGCAGGATCGCGGCGCGGGCACAGGTGCCGCTCGGCTCGCTGACGTACTACTTCGACGGCATGGCGGACCTGCTGGCACAGGCCTTCGCCCGCCTGTCCGACACCATGTCCCGGCTGTACCGGCAGACCCTGCTGTCCGCCGCCTCCACGGCCGACGCCGAGGCGGCCGTCGTCGAGCTGATCTGCGGACCGGCGTACGCCACGGAACGCGACATGACGCTGATCTTCGAGATGTACGCCTACGCCAACCACAACGAGGCGGTCTCCGCGACCACCCGCACCTGGCTCGAACGCAGCCGCGACAGCCTCGCCCTGCACTTCACGCCCGGAGTCTCCCGCGCGCTCGACGCGCTGATCGAGGGCTGGCCCATGCACCGAGCCTTCGACGAGGCCCCGCTGGACCGGCGTCTGGTCACCGAGACCGTGCACGCGATCGTCACCGCCGCGCCGAGACTCACCGCCGACGGCCCCTGAACCCGCTCCCCGCCGCGGCTCAGTGCACGACGTCCGCGAGATGCGGGACCACGCGGGTCAGCCACACCACGCCCCAGGCGATCAGCCCGGCCCCCAGCACCTCGGGCAGCAGCCACCAGCCGGTGCGCACCGACTCGCCGAACAGCGCGACGCCCAGCAGCAGGCTGACCGCCGCGTCGCCGATCGTCAGCGCGGGCTGGGACGCGACGAGCGGACCGGCCTGCAGCGCGTTCTCCAGAAGCATCAGCGCCGCGATCCCGGCGAGCGCGAACCCGTAGGTCTGCCAGGTGGTGAGGAAGGCCGGCAGGCCCGCGTCGGCGAGCCGGCCGGTGGCCGACTTCATCAGCGCGGCCGTCAGCGCGTTGCCGACCGCCGCACCCGAGGCCAGGGCCGCCGCGCGGAACAGCGGCGACGACGAGGACCGTTCCAGCAGCACGGTGCCGGCGATCGCCCCCACGGTCAGGGCCAGGGCCGGGATCCAGCGCTGCATGGAGGCCTGTTCCCGGCCGCCGGACGGGGCCGCCGAGCCGAGCAGGATGGCCAGGCCCGCCACCACCACCCCGATCGCCCACCAGCCCTCAGGGCCGGGCCGCCGGTGCAGCAGCGGCACGGCGATGAGCAGGGCGAACGGCAGCTCCAGCATGAACAGCGGCTGGACCAGCGCCATCGGGCCGTTCACCAGGGCCAGCGCCTGGAACACCGCGGCCCCCGCGACACCGGCGATGCCGACGGCCCAGGCGGGCCGCCTGGCCAGGGCGCGCAGCAGGCGCAACCCGCCGCCGCCCGGCAGGGTGGCCGCGGCCTTGCGCTGGAAGGCCGTGCCCGTCGCATTGCTGACGGCACCCAGGACGGCGAAGAGCACGGCGAGCACCATCATGTCTCCAGCATGCCGTGAGCGGGCCGCGCGCTCTCCTCGAAGACACGGCGACGGCGACGGCCGGCCGCGCCCCGTCCCCCTCGCTCAGGCCACCTGGCCACCGTGCAGCGCGGTGTAGGCGCCGCCGCGGTGCAGCAGCTCCTCGTGGGTGCCGATCTCGCGGATCCGGCCGTCGTCCATCACCACGATGCGGTCGGCACCGCGCACCGTGGACAGCCGGTGGGCCACCACGAAGGTGGTACGGCCGCGCAGCAGGCGCGTCAGGGCCTGCTGCACCAGCGCCTCCGAGCGGGTGTCCAGCGCCGAGGTGGCCTCGTCCAGCACCAGGACCCGTGGATCACGGATCAGCGCCCGGGCGATGGCGAGGCGCTGGCGCTGGCCGCCGGAGAGCCGGGCGCCGCGCTCGCCGACCACGGTGTCCAGACCCAGGGGCAGCTCGTCCACGAACTCCAGCGCGTTGGCGTCGCGCAGCGCCGCGCGCACGGCCTGCTCGTCGGCCTCGTCCTCCATGCCGTAGGCGACGTTCTCCCGGACCGTGCCGTCGAAGAGGATCGACTCCTGCGGGACCACCGAGACGAACCGCCGGTAGGTGCGCAGGTCCAGGCCGCTCATGTCGGTGCCGTCCAGGAGCAGCCGGCCGGAGGTGGGCCGGATGAACCCTATGACGAGGTTGAGCACGGTGGACTTCCCGGCGCCCGAGGCGCCCACCAGGGCGACGGTCTCGCCCGGCGTCACGTCGAGGGTGAAGTCGGTGACGGCGGCGCGGCCGCCGTCCTCGTAGCCGAAGCCGACCCGGTCGAAGACGACCGCGCCGCGGACCGCGGTGACCTCGGCCCGGCCCTCGTTGTCCTCCAGTTCGGGGGCCTGGAGCACCTCGCCGACCGACCGCACCGACTCCAGCCCCTTGGTGACGACCGGCGCCAGACTCGTCAGGGTCGTCGTGGAGTTGGTGAGCGTGGTCAGGAAGGCGCTGAGCATGACGACGTCACCGGCGGAGACACCCCACACGCCGTAGTACGACACCAGAGCGGCGGCGGCCAGTACGGCGACGCCGATCACGTTGAGGACCACCCAGGCCAGCGAGCCGAAACGGCCGTTGACGAGGTCCAGGCGCATCCCGGAGGTGAGCAGCCGGCTCAGGGTGCCGTCCATGCGGCGCAGCGCCTTGCGCTCCAGACCGTGCGCGCGGGTGACGGGGATGAGCCGCGTCATCTCCGTCACCCGGGAGGACAGGGTCTCCACCTCGTGCCGGAAGTGCTCGTTGTGGCTGCGCAGCCGGGACCGCAGGCGGGCCACGAGCACGGTCGCGCCCGGCACCACCACCAGGAAGACGGGCAGGAACTCCGGCGTGCGGACGCCGATGATCACCAGCCCGCCGGCCAGCACGGTGAGCGCGCCCAGTCCCTGCTCGGCGGTCTGCTGGACCATCTGCTCCACGGTCTCCACGTCCCGCACGACCTTGGCCTGGAGGACACCGGCGCTGACCCGGGAGTGGTAGCCGATCGACAGCTGCTGCATGCGGGTGCACAGGGCGGAGCGCAGCGTGGTGCCCATGCGGCGGACGCTGCCGTACAGGAGCCGCACATAGAGCACGTGCAGCGGGTAGTTGAACAGCAGGATCGTCATGATGAACGCCACGGCCGTCCAGAGCCGGGCGACCGGTCCGTGCTGCACCACCGTGTCGACGACCGACGCGGTGATCAGCGGCAGCAGCCAGATCGGGCTGTGCTTGACCGTGAAGACCAGGACGGCGGCCACCAGGCTGCGGCGGTCGGCCCGCAGCAGGTACAGGAGCGTGCGGACGGGGTGTTCGCCCCGGTAACGGTGGTCGAGCGGTCGTTCCGACGTCGACGCCATCGGTGGTGGTCCTCCCTGCGCGCCCGGCTTGCGGCAACCGCTTTCCGCGGGTCACCGTACACACCCCGCGCCCCACGCCGACAGGGGGACGGCCGGACGGGCGATGCGTGCGGGGGCCGAGTGGGAGAAGGTGGGGGAGAGGGGCGACGGAACGGCGGGCGCCCCGGCACAGACGTGATCCACTCCGTCGTCCGGAAAGAGGCAGCCATGACGGGATCAGAGGCCGAGGCCGAGAAGCGGATACTCGGCCGCATCACGGAAATGATCAGCGAGGAGAAGGACCTCCGCGAGCGCCTGGCGCAGGAGGAGATCGACGGGACGACCGAGCACGCCCTGCTGGCGCACCTGGAGACCGAACTCGACCAGTGCTGGGACCTGCTCCGGCAGCGCCGGGCCAGGATCGCGGCGGGACAGGACCCCACGGAGGCGACGGTCCGCCCGGTGTCCGAGGTCGAGGGCTACCTGTCCTGACCGCCGCACGGGCCGTGGCCGAAGGGCGCGGCGCCCCACGCGTCGCGGCTCGGCGGTCCGGGCGGGCGGCCCCGCCGCACGGCGCCGCCCGCCCGCACCGCGCGCGGACGGATGCGCCGTGCGGGACTGGACTCTTCGGTCACAGGCGCCGATCGTGACGTTATGAACGATCACCGCACGGCACCGGCCGGCCGCACGGAGGCCGCCGAGGTCCACCGGTTCCGCGAACGCCTCGGGCTGCCCGGACTGGTCGACGTCCACACGCACTTCATGCCCGAACGTGTCCTGCACAAGGTCTGGAACTACTTCGACACCAACGGACCGCTGACCGGCGGACTGGAGTGGCCGATCGCCTACCGGCGGGAGGAGGCGGAACGCACCGCGCTGCTGCGGGAGTTCGGCGTCCTCGCCTTCACCGCCATGCTCTACCCGCACAAGCCCGGCATGGCGGCGTGGCTGAACGCGTGGGCGGCCGACTTCGCCCGGCGCACCCCGGACTGTCTGCACACCGCGACCCTGTACCCGGAGCCGGGCGTGGAGTCGTACGTCCGCGAGGCCGTCGAGGCGGGTGCCCGGGTCTTCAAGGCGCACGTCCAGGTGGGCGCGTACGACCCGGCCGACGAACTCCTCAGGCCCGCCTGGGGACTGCTGGCCGACGCCGGGATTCCGGTGGTGATCCACTGCGGTTCGGGTCCCGCGCCCGGCAAGCACACCGGTCCCGAGCCGATCGCCCGCGTACTGGCACGCCACCCGAGGCTGCGGCTGATCGTCGCCCACCTCGGGATGCCCGAGTACGAGGACTTCCTCGGCCTCGCCGAACGGTTCGAGGAGGTGCGGCTGGACACGACGATGGTGTTCACCGACTTCACCGAGGAGTTCATGCCGTTCCCGCGCGCCGCGCTGCCGCGGGTCGCCGCCCTGGGCGACCGTGTCCTGCTCGGCTCCGACTTCCCCAACATCCCCTATCCGTACGCCCACCAGCTGCACGCCCTGGAGCGCCTGGACCTCGGCGAGGACTGGCTGCGGGCGGTGTGCCACGACAACGCGGCGCGGCTGTTCGGGCTGTGACCCCGCGGCGGACGCCGGTCCCGGTCAGGCCGTCGGCGGCACGGGCGCGGCGACGACGGCGACGCCCGCCTCCCGCCTCTCCATGAGCGCGGCCGGCTCCGCCGGTGCGGCCGGGCCGCCGGCGTGGTCGATCAGGATGACGGGCTGATGGTGGCCGTCCCGTTCGGCCGGGACGAAGTCGGTGGGAACCTCCCGGGTCAGCAGGACGACGCGGTCGTCGTCGAACGGGTCGCGGGGGAGTCCGGCGAGGTGCTCCCGCAAGGACTCCGGGTGTCCGCCGAGATCGGCGGCGAGACTCCCGCGGTGGGTCAGCAGGCGGACGCGGAGCCGGTCCCCGGCCCGCTCGTACCGGGCCGAGAGATCTTCGGGCAGCAGGTGGAACACGCCTTCCTCGCCCTCGTGCCCGCGGTTCAGCAGCACGCGGACCAGGCGCTCGGCCGGGTCGGCCGACAGATGGTCGATGTCCAGGATCACTTCCCGGACGTCCGGGTCGAGCGCGGGGATCGTGCCGATCCACATGCGGGCGGAGCCGTCCATGCCGGCATTCAAGCACAGGGCTCCGCGCGGCCGGAGCGGCGGGCGGTGATCGAGAACAGGACAGCCGCCACGCGTCCCCGGCCGGAACCGGTGCCGCCCGATCGGTCAAGAACAGGTCCAGCGCCGGGCGGTTACCGCCTCAGGGCGATCACGAACCGATCGCATCCGATCGGCGCGCCGAACGCGCGTCCCCCACACAGACGCACTGTCCTCTCCCGTGGCTACTGTCCGTATTGGATCTAGAGCGATGGGTAATCATCCTCGTAGGGTCGAAGTGACGCCAAAGCCCCTGTACCGGAGGATTCGTGGCAAACTTCCGTATTCGTCTGACCCTGCTCGGCTCGGCCGCCGCTCTCGCCGCGGGCGCCCTCGCCCCGGCCCAGCTCGCCGGAGCGCAGCCCGCCGCCGCGGCCGACTACCAATGGGTCGCCCTGGGCGACTCGTACACCGCCGGGGTCATCCCGGCCGCAGGTGACGTCTTCGAGTACCCGCGCGACGGCTGCGAGCGCACCGACCAGTCCTACCCCCAGATCGTCGACCGCGATCTCGGCTCACTGCTCGACCTCACCAATGTCAGCTGCGGCGCCGCCACCATCGAGGACGTCACCTTCAGGGCGCAGGAGCCGATCGGCCGTCACCTGCCGCCCCTCTCCGAGGATCCGGACTACCCCTTCCCCCCGGTTCCTCCGCAGTCCGAGGCGGTCAGGCCCGGCACCGACGTGATCACCGTCGGCGTGGGCGGCAACACCCTCGGCTTCGCCGACATCCTCTTCCAGTGCCTGCAACTGGGCGCGGGCAGCGGCGGCACCGGCACGCCGTGCAAGGACGACCTCGCCGCCGGCGTCCCCGGCAGACTGGCGAAGGTGGGCCGGGAGTACGGCCAGATGCTCACCACGCTCCACGAGAAGGCCCCGCACGCCAAGATCCTGTCCATCGGCTACCCCACCGTCGTTCCCGCGGACACCTCCAAGTGCAAGTACAACAACCTGGAACAGTTCGGCTCGATCACCCAGGGCGACCTCGACTGGCTGCGCCGGGACGTCCTGGAGCCCCTCAACAGGACCATCGAGAAGTCGGCCGGCACCCACACCGCCGCCTCCTTCGTCGACCTGTACGACTCCTCCCGCAACCACAGTGTCTGTGACGCCGGGAAGTGGGTGGAGGGCATCTTCACCCGTGTCCCGGACCAGGCGGCCTTCGTCCACCCCAACGCCCGCGGTCATCGCAACGCCGCCGACCACGTCGAGTCCGAGATCCTGAACGTCCTTTCTCCCCGCTGACCCGCACGCGGCAGGACGAACCGCCTCCGGCCGGTGGGCCGGAGGCGGCTTCGCGCTGCCCGCACGGCTCGCGCGCGACCTGACGGACGGTCAGTGTCTGGTCGGACTAGGGAAGTTCGACCATGATCAGGCCGCGCAGCAGTTTGCGCAGATGGTCCGGCATGTCGATGGCGTCGGGGCTGAGCAGCCACTGGATCTGCAGTCCGTCGATGAACGCGATCAGGTCCGCGGCCAGTCCCGACGCGTCCACGTGGGGCCGCAGCAGGTCGCGGCGGACCAGGTCGTCGACGGCCAACTGCATCTGCCGGCGCGTGCGTTCGTAGCGTGCCACGAAGTACGGGCGGGCCGGGTGGTCCGCCGCCGTCGCCTCGCCCGACAGCACGGCGAACAGGCTCACGATCAGCGGGTTGGCCTGGTTGTGCGCGACGAGCCGGATCATGCTGGCGAAGTACTCCAGGCCGTCGCGGTTGACCGCGCCCGAGCCGAAGAAGTGGGCGTCGTCCTGCCGTTCCCGTTCCTCCAGGACCGCTTCGAGCAGAGACTCCTTCGTCGGGAAGTGGTGGAGCAGGCCCGCGCGCGAGACGTCGCAGGCCGCGGCGAGCTGGACCATGCTCGCGTTGCGGTACCCGACCTGCCCGAACGCGGTGAACGCGGCCTCGATGATCTGGGCGCGCCGGCGCTCCCCCTTGGGGTAGTTCCGTGGGGCCGTCCCCTGCCGCGCGCTCGTCTTTGCCATACGGAGATGTTAATCGCCCTCTAGAAACCAGCACCCCTGTCGGTATTCTGTTGTCCGGTCGTCCACCCCGAGAGGAGTCCACCATGTCGACACCGCGGATGTCGGTGCAGCTCTATTCCGTCCGGCACGCTCTGGAAGCCGACGAGGACGCGGCCCTGGGCCGCCTCGCCGCCCTGGGACTGCGCAACGTCGAGGCCTTCGGCTTCGTGCACCGCGCCGCCGAACTGGCCGACGCGCTCGACCGGCACGGCCTGTCCGCCCCGACCGGGCACGCCGGTTTCCTCTCCCCGGAACGCGCCACCGCCGAGGGGGAACCCGCACCCACCCTCGACGAGACCTTCCGTGCCGCCCGGCGGCTGGGCGTGGAGATCCTCTTCGACCCGTTCGTCCCCGCCGCCCGGTGGGCCGACGAGACCGAGATCGCCCGTACCGCCGGCCTGCTCAACGAGGCAGCCAAGCGCGCCGCCGACCACGGGCTGCGCGTCGGCTACCACAACCACTCGCAGGAGTTCGTCCACACCGTCGCCGGCGTCAACGCCTTCGACCGCTTCGCCGACCTGCTGGTACCCGAAGTCGCCCTGGAGATAGACCTGTTCTGGGCCTCGGCGGGCGGCTACGACGTCGTGTCGCTGCTCGGCCGGCTGGGTTCGCGGGTGCGGGCCCTGCACGTGAAGGACGGCCCGGTCATCGACGACCCGTTCACCTCCGGCGCCCCCTTCGACGCCGCCGACACCCGTCAGGTCCCCGCGGGCCGCGGGGAGATCGCGCTCGACGCCTCGCTGGCCGCGGCCCCGGACGCCGAGTACGCGATCATCGAGTTCGACCACTACGACGGTGACATCTTCGAAGGCATCGCGACGGGCGTCGCCTACCTCAACGGGAAGGGCATCGCCTGATGGCGGCAGAGCACCCGGTCGGCGTCGGCCTCATCGGCGCCGGCAACATCAGCGACCAGTACCTCACCAACCTCACCCGGTTCCCCGACCTGCACGTGGCCGTCGTGGGCGACCTCGACACCGGGCGCGCCGAGGCCCAGGCCCGCAAGTACGGCGTCGAGCAGTGGGGCACCGCCGGGGACGTCCTCGCCCACCCGGACGTCGACATCGTCGTCAACCTGACCGTCCCCGCCGTCCACGCCGAGGTCAGCTCCGCGGTCGTCGACGCCGGCAAGCACGTCTGGTCCGAGAAGCCCATCGCCGTCGAACGGGCCGACGCCCGCGACCTGCTCGACCGGGCCGCCGCCGCCGGACTCCGGGTCGGCGTCGCCCCCGACACCGTGCTCGGCCCCGGACTGCAGACCGCGCTGCGGGCCGTCACCCGCGGCGACATCGGCACCCCGCTGTCCGCGCAGACCGTCATGCAGTACGCCGGACCCGACCTGTGGCACCCCGACCCCGAGTTCCTGTTCGCCAAGGGCGCCGGCCCCCTCTTCGACATGGGGCCCTACTACATCACCGCCCTGGTCTGCCTGTTCGGCTCGGTCAGCCGGGTCGCCGCGGTCGGCTCCACCGCCCGGACGGTACGGACGGTCAGGAGCGGTCAGCGGGCCGGCGCCGAGTTCGCCGTCGCCGTACCCACCCACGTCTCCGCGCTCCTCCAGTTCGACGACGGCGGTGTCGGCCAGAGCGTGTTCAGCTTCGACTCCCCGCTCACCCGCACCGGGTTCGTCGAGATCACCGGCACCGAGGGGACGCTGGTGCTGCCCGACCCCAACACCTTCGCGGGAGAGGTACGGATCACCCGGATCCAGGAACGCGGCCAGGATCCCGTGTGGGAGACGGTCGCACCGGTCGGCGTCGAGAGCGGACGCGGACTCGGCGTCCTGGACATGGCCCGCGCCATCCGCGGCGGCGTCCCGCACATCGCCTCCGGAGACCTCGGCTACCACGTCCTGGACACCATGATCTGCGTCGACGAGTCGGTCACCTCCGGCGAGACGGTTGCCGTCGCCAGCACCGCCGGTGAGATACCGCTCGTCCCCGAGGACCGGGACCCCTTCGGAGCCACCCTGTGAACCGGCCCCTGCGGGCCGGGTTCATCGGCGGCGGCTTCATGGCGGCCGTGCACACCCGCGCCAGCCGGGCCGCCCGCGGCGTGCCCGCCGCCCTCGCCGGTTCGACGCCCGAGTCCGGCGAGCGGGCCGCCGCGGCACTCGGCGTGGAACGCGCCGAACCGGACGCCGACCGCCTCACCAAGGCCGGCGACCTCGACGTCGTCCACGTGTGCAGTCCCAACCGCCTGCACGCCGAACACACCCTGGCGGCCCTGGCCGCGGGCGCGCACGTCATCTGCGAGAAGCCCCTGGCCACCACCGCGGCCGACGCCGAGCGGCTGGTCCGCGCGGCACGGGAGGCCGGCCGGGTGGCGGCGGTGCCCTTCGTCTACCGCTACCACCCGATGGCCCGCCAGGCCCGCGCCCTGGTGGCGGAGGGACAGCTCGGCACCGTCCTCACCCTGGACGCCGGCTACCTCCAGGACTGGCTCCTGGATCCCGGCGACACCGACTGGCGTGCCGACCCGGAGGCCGGGGGCGCCTCCCGGGCGTTCGCCGACATCGGCTCGCACCTGTGCGACCTCGTCGAATTCGTCTCAGGACAGCGCATCCACCGGCTGTCCGCCCGCACCAGGACCGTCTTCCCGGAGCGCGGCGGCGTACCGGTCACCAACGAGGACACGGCCGCGCTCCTCGTCGAACTCGGCAACGGGGCGCTCGGCACCCTGCTCGTCAGCCAGCTCGCGCCGGGCCGCAAGAACAGCCTCACGCTCGAACTCCACGGCACCCGCAGGAGCGTGCGCTTCGAACAGGAGCGTCCCGAGGAACTGTGGATCGGCGAACGCGACGGATCGCGGCTGCTGCTCCGCGACCCCGCCGCAGCCGCCCCCGACGCGGCCCGCCTGTCGTTGCTGCCGCCCGGCCACGCCCTCGGCTACCAGGACGCCTTCACGGCGTTCGTCGCCGACGTCTACGCCGCCGTACAGGAGGGCAGCCACCCCGAGGGGATGCCGACGTTCGCCGACGGACTGCGCGCGGCCCGGCTCACCGAGGCCGTGCTGGCCTCCGCCGCCGGACGCGGCACCTGGATCGAGACCGCACCCGCCACGGAGGACCCCGCATGACCGCAGCCACCCACCCCGTCACCCTGTTCACCGGCCAGTGGGCCGACCTGCCCTTCGAGGAGGTGGCCCGCCTCGCCGCGCGGTGGGGCTACGACGGCCTGGAGATCGCCGCCTCGGGCGACCACCTCGACCTCAAGCGCGCCGACGAGGACGACGCCTACGCGGCGTCCCGCCTGGAGATCCTGGACCGGCACGGCCTCACGGTCCACGCCATCTCCAACCACCTGGCGGGGCAGGCCGTCTGCGACGCGCCCATCGACTTCCGCCACCAGGCGATCCTGCGCCCGTACGTGTGGGGCGACGGAGACGCCGAAGGGGTACGGCAGCGGGCCGCCGAGGACATGAAGCGCGCCGCCCGGGTGGCCCGCAAGCTGGGCGTCGACACCGTCGTCGGCTTCACCGGGTCCGCCATCTGGCCCTACGTCGCCATGTTCCCGCCGGTGCCGGCCGGCGTCATCGACGCCGGTTACGAGGACTTCGCCGCCCGCTGGAACCCGATCCTCGACGTGTTCGACGCGGAGGGAGTGCGCTTCGCCCACGAGGTGCACCCCGGCGAGATCGCGTACGACTACTGGACCAGCGTCCGCGCGCTGGAGGCGATCGGCCACCGCGAGGCCTTCGGCTTCAACTGGGACCCCAGCCACATGATGTGGCAGAACATCGACCCGGTCGGGTTCATCACCGACTTCAAGGACCGCATCTACCACGTCGACTGCAAGGACACCCGGCTGCGCCCGCGCAACGGCCGGGCCGGCGTCCTCGGCTCCCACCAGCCGTGGGGCGATCCGCGCCGGGGCTGGGACTTCGTCTCGACCGGCCACGGCGACGTCCCCTGGGAGGACGCCTTCCGGGCCCTGGAGTCCATCGGCTACGCCGGACCCATCTCCGTCGAGTGGGAGGACGCGGGCATGGACCGCCTGCACGGCGCCGCGGAGGCGGTGACCTTCGTCCGCTCCCTGCTGTGGCCCGTCCCGAAGGCGTCCTTCGACGCCGCGTTCACCAACCAGTAGGCACCGGGGGCGGCTGCCATTCGAGAAGCATGATCGTCGCGTCGTCCTTGAGCCGGCTGGTCTCCGCGTCGAGGATCGAGTGGATCAGCCGCCGCAGCGTCTCCGGGGCCAGTTCGCCGGCGGCGGTGGCCCGGATGACGTAGTCGGCGAACCGCTGGAGTCCGAACAGTTCACCGTCCGGCATGCGGGCCTCGGTGACCCCGTCCGTGTACAGCAGGACGCGGTCACCGGGCCGCAGGGTCGCCTCGTGGACCCTGCGCTCGCGGCCGGCCGGCAGGTGGGGCAGGCCGAGCGGCGGGTCCGGATCACGTTCCAGGGCGTCGGTCAGCAGCCGCTGGTCACGGATGAGGAGCGGCGCGGGGTGCCCGCAGTTGCACCACCGCAGCACCCCCGTGTCGAGGTCGAGCTGGGCCAGGACGGCGGTGCAGAACTGCTCCGGAAGCCATTCGGCCAGGGCCTCGTCGACGGTCCGTACCAGTTCGGGCAGCTCGGCTCCGACCCGGCGCGCGTTGCGGCAGGCCGCCAGCGACAGGGCGCTGGTGAGCCCGGAGGCGAGGTCGTGGCCCATCGAGTCGAGGACGCCGACGTGCAGCGCCGTCTCGGTCAGCGCGTGGTCGAAGGCGTCGCCGCCGATCTCGTAGGCGGGTTCGAGGACGGCCGTGGAGACCACGCGGGCGTCGCCGATCGTCCGCGGCGGCAGGAACGCGCGGAGCAGTTCGGACGGCAGCCGCATCCGTTCGGTGCGGGTACGCCGGACGAAGGAGTCCTTGTAGGCGCGCCGCGAGGTGAGCATCATCGCCACCAGCGTGGCCACGGCCCGGCCCCGGGCCAGCGAGACGGCGGACAGGGCGGGCGTGTGCACGGCCAGGACGCCCAGCCGCTCGGCGCCGTCGATCAGCGGGAACCAGGCGGTCACCATCCCGCTCCCGTCCGCCTCGACCCGCAGCGACTGCGTGCGGTACGACCAGCCGGCCGGCGAGTCGTCGATGGGCAGGGCCGGGGTCACGTCCGTGAGCGGGATCAGGTGCCGTTGCTGGATGTCGGCGAGATAGGCGACCGCGTGATGCAGCCCGAGCGCCTTGGCGCAGCGGGACAGGGCGGGGGCGAGGTCCGCGGTCCTGCTGACCGCTTCGGCCAGGAACTCCTGCAACGCGTCGTCACCGGCATCCGACGTCACCACCGGCCCTCGCCTCCTCGTGTCCGGAGGAGCGGCGCCCGCGGTCCCCGGCGATCAGCAGTCTCACATCCGGTTCGGGCGCCCGCACTCCGTGCGACGCCGGCCGGCGGCTCGCGGAGCGCGACGCACGGGGCCGGGGGTCTCCCCGCCGTCCGGTGGCCCGGTCGCCGCCCCTGGGCGGAGACCGGGCCACCGAGGGAGGAGACCCCCGGCCCGCACGCGCCTCAGCTCAGGCCGAACTTCTGGGCGGCGGCGCCGTTGCAGTCCCAGATCTGCAGGCGTGTGCCGTTGGCGGTGGCGCCGTCGGGGGAGTCGAGGCAGCGTCCGGACTGGGGGTTGAGGAGGGAGCCGTCGGCCTGCTGGACCCATTTCTGGCCGCCGACCCCGTTGCAGTCCCACAGCTCCACCTTGGTGCCGGCCGCCGTGCCGTTCCCGACGACGTCCAGGCAACGCCCCAGCGTGCGCAGTGAGTTGTCGGAGCCGTGGTACCAGTGCTGGTCGACCGCGTACGACTGGCAGCCCCACAGCTGGACGGCGGCGCCGTTGCCGCCGCTGTCGTCGGCGGCGACGTCCACGCACGAGCCGCCAGGACCCTTGACCGGCCCTCCGCCGTTCACCGAGAACTTCTGGGCGGCGGCGCCGTTGCAGTCCCAGATCTGCAGGCGTGTGCCGTTGGCGGTGGCGCCGCTGGGGGAGTCGAGGCAGCGTCCGGACTGGGGGTTGAGGAGGGAGCCGTCGGCCTGCTGGACCCATTTCTGGCCGCCGACCCCGTTGCAGTCCCAGAGTTCGAGCTTGGCCCCGCCCGCGGTGCCGTTGTTCTCGATGTCCAGGCAGCGGCCCAGCGTGGACAGCGAGCCGTCGGGGTTGTGCGTCCAGTGCTGGTCCTCGGCGTACGTCTGGCAGTCCCACAGCTGTACGGCCGCGCCGTTGACCCCGGTGTCGTCCGCCGCGACGTCCACGCACTTGCCGCCGGGGCCGGTGACCGTGCCCTGCGGGCCGTTCGGCACGTCCGTCTGGCCGCTGTAGCCGACGGAGACGATGTTCGCCTGCACGGCGTTCTCGGCGGCGTCGGTGGGATAGCCGGAGACCATCACGCCCTCGAAGAAGGTGCCCCGGTTCCAGTTGCTGTTGTCGCCGCCGATGCCCAGGATGATGCCGCCCTCCTGGTGCATGGGCTGGTAGCCGCCCCGGGTCGGCAGCGCCCCGTCCCACCAGGTGCTCAGCCCGCCGGTCTGGGAGTTCCCGCCCTTGAGCGCGTACCGGGTCTGCCCGTTGTTCTTCAGGACGGCGGTGACGAAGGTGCTCTTGTTGCCCTGGTTGGCGGTGTTGGAGCCGTTGTCGCCCTGGAACATGCCGTTCTCCAGGTCGGCCTCGACCCAGGGTCCGGTTCCGGTGCACGGCGCGAAGTAGCAGGTGGTGGCGATGGAGACCGCGTCCATGTGCCCGTTGCCGGTGTCGGCCGGGGTGCTCTCCGCGTTGCCGTAGTCGAAGCAGCAGGCGGAGCCGACGTGGGTGCCGCTGGCCACCATGTACGCGCCCTCGGCCTGGCCGTTCACGGCGACCCCGGAGGCGACTCCGGTGTAGCGGTAGCCGACGCCCGGCGAGATCCAGACGCCGTACACCTTGTGGCCGCCCGCGGTGACGGAGATCTCCGAGGCGTCGGCGCCCCGGTCGTTGCCCATGCCGGCGGTGCCGGCGGGTCCGGGCGTCAGGTCGTTGTGGCGGCCGCTCTGGTCGTAGATCTTCGTGATCCGGCAGCCTCCGCTGTTCGCGCAGAAGGCGTCCTGGGCCGCCGCGTCGGCGTACCCGCCCTGCTGCCCGATGTCGGCGGCGGCGCCGTCGGAGACGCGGGTGACCCGGTAGAGCGGGCCGGTGTAGGAGGAGAGCAGGGCGCGGGTGACGCTGTGCGCGGCGACGCACGGGGTGCCGGCCGCGGCGTAGATGTCGCAGGGCAGCGAGCCCGCGGCCTGTGACGTGGACGGCAGCCCGAGCAGGAGCCCGAGAGCGAGTCCGAGGGCGCCCAGTACGGCCACGGCCCGCGACCGCAGCGTCCGGGGTCCGGTCCGTAATCTTGGTGAGTTCATGACATTCCAGAGGGGCAGGGCAGCACGCATGGCACATCCCTTCGGGGCCGGGGTGGGGGAGGGTCTGTCGGCTCGGCCCGGAACCTACGCACCCTGTTCGACCGCGTCAATATTTGTTTCCTTTTTGGTTCGTACCAAGTTCGAGAGCGTGGGCTGCTGTCGGGGTATGGGGGAATCGGAGGCGCCCAGGACGCTCCCGGCCGGTCCGGCCCGACCCCGCCCGTTGCGGGAGCACAGTTCACGCGTGTGAACCAGTCGTTCCGGGGCAGCCGGTTCTCGTGCGAGATGTTCGCACCTGTCACACAATTCGCTTCAGCGAAAGAGCTGACCGCGCGGTGACGGTGAACGAAGAACAGGAAAGGGGGCGGCAGCGTGGCCGGAGTCGTGACCGACGAACTCTCCGAACTGCCCCGGCAGGTCCGGGACGAACTCACCCGCAGGATGCGCCGGAACGAGCGGGCCTTCCGCAGCGGTGACGTCCAGGTCGTGGAGCGCCCGCTGCTGCGGCGCGCGGTCGGCGCGTCGGCGCTCGGCAACTGCATGGAGTGGTTCGACTTCGGCGTCTACAGCTACCTGGCCGCCACCATCGGCAAGGTCTTCTTCCCGGGCGCCTCGCCCGGCGCCCAGGTGATCTCCTCGTTCGCCACCTTCGCCGCCGCCTTCGTCGTACGGCCCCTCGGCGGGCTCTTCTTCGGCCCGCTCGGCGACCGCGTCGGCCGGCAGAAGGTGCTCGCCACCACCATGATCATGATGGCGCTCGGCACCTTCGCCATCGGGCTCATCCCGAGCTTCGCCACGATCGGCATCGCCGCGCCGGTCCTGCTCCTGCTCGCCCGGATGGTGCAGGGCTTCTCCACCGGCGGCGAGTACGGCGGCGCGACCACCTTCGTCGCCGAGTACTCACCCGACCGGCGCCGCGGCTTCCTGTCCAGCTGGCTCGACTTCGGCACCTTCGTCGGCTACGCCCTGGGCTCGGCCCTGGTGACCGTGCTGAACCTGCTGCTCACCGACGCCCAGATGCTCAGCTGGGGCTGGCGCCTGCCGTTCCTGATCGCCGGCCCGCTGGGCGTGATCGGCCTGTACATGCGGCTCAAGCTGGAGGAGTCGCCGGCCTTCCAGCAGCAGCTGGACGATCACGAGAAGAGCCTCGCGCAGGCCTCGGCGGGCGGCGAACTGAAGAACGTCGTCACCCGCTACTGGCGCCCGCTGCTCATCTGCATGGGCCTGGTGCTGCTGTACAACGTCACCAACTACATGGTCACCGGGTTCCTGCCGACCTACCAGACGGAGACGCTGCACCGGTCCAGCGGTTCCGCCGACGTGCTGGTGCTGATCGGCATGGTCTGGATCGTCCTGCTGATCACCTTCATCGGCCGGCTCAGCGACCGGGTGGGGCGCCGTCCCGTCTACGGGGTCTCCGCGGCCGCCATGATCCTGCTCGCGGTCCCGTCCTTCGAGCTGATCAAGATGGACGGGACCTGGCCGCCCGTCCTCGGCGTACTGATCCTCGCCACCCTGCTGGCCTGCTTCGCCGCGCCCAGCGCCGCCACCCTGCCGGCCCTCTTCCCGACGGCCGTGCGGTACGCCGCGATGGGCATCGGCTTCAACATCGCGGTCGCCGCGTTCGGCGGCACCACGCCCCTGGTCACCGAGGCACTGGTGAACGTCACCGGCGACGACCTGATGCCCGCGTACTACCTGATGCTGGCCGGCGTGATCGGCCTGGTGACCGTGCGGTTCCTGCCGGAGACCGCGCAGGTCCCGCTCAGCGGATCCCGCCCGATGGTGGGCTCCCGCGCCGAGCAGCGGGAGCTGATCACCACCTCGAGGGAGCTGTACGTCGCCTGCCTGCGGGAGTCGGACGGCGGACCGCATCCGGTCTCCTCGCCCCGCCCGCCCAGGCGCTGACGCGGGCCGGTCAGCCGACGCGGTCGAGGCGGGACGGGGAACCGGCGGTCTGACTGCCCTCGTCGCCGAGTCTGAGCGCGTCGGCTCCGTCCGCGGTCAGGATGTAGACGTTGCCCGGTGCGCACAGCCCGCCGGTCGAGGGGTCCGTGGGCGTACTGGTGACCGCCTGGAAGACCATGGACGTCGTCCGCGTCTCCTGCAGGAGCAGCGTCTCGGTGCAGCCGATGTCCCGGCCGGTGCCCGCCTGCGTCACATGGCTGACCTGCCGGCCCACGCGCTCGCCCCGCCGCGCCGCGTGCAGGGTGAGCGTCACGGACACGGCCGTCGTACGGAACGTCGTCACGCCGTCGGCCGACGGGTTGCCGGGGCCGGTGCCCTTCCAGGTGCCGACCCAGGAGGCGGGCAGCGCGTCCGTCGCCGACGCGGACGCGGAGTGCGTCGCCGGCGGCGAGGTGCGCTCCGAGGCCCGGCCGTCCCAGGCCCCGCTCGTCCAGACGGCCACGGCGACGGCCACCGCGACGGCGAGCGCACCGCCGGCCACCACCGCGGTCCGCGTCCTGGCCGACGCGCGCGGGGCCGGGGCCGGTGCGCCGGGCGCGAACGACGGGCCGGAGGGGAGCGCGGGCGGCGGGCCGGAGGGGAGCGCGGGCGGCGGCCCGGAGGGGAGCGCGGGCGGCGGCCCGGATCCCAGCGTGGGTGCCGGCGGCACGGGCGTGGGCGGAGCCGCGGCCGCGGCCGGGCCCGCCAGCAGGTCCTGCAGCTCGGACTCGCGGGCCGCGAGGTCCGCGGCCAGTCCCGTCGGCGGGACGGCGGCCCACGCCGGGGCGCCGGCCCCGAGCCGCTCCAGCAGCTGGGCCGCCGTGGGACGGGACTGCGGCGCCTTGTCCAGGCAGGCCGCCAGGACCGGCGCCAGCGACGGCGGCACGTCGTCGAGACGGGCCTCCTCGTGCACGATCCGGTAGAGCAGCTGGGCCGCGGACGGCTCCTCCCCGCGGAGCAGGAAGGGGCCCCGGCCGGTCGCCGCGTACACCAGGACGGCGGCCAGTGCGAAGACGTCCCCGGGTTCCGCCGCGGCCCCGCCGGTGATCTGCTCGGGGGCCATGTAGCCGGGGGAGCCGATGACACCGCCCGTGCGGGTGTGCCGGGTGTCGTCGGCGGCGCGGGCGATGCCGAAGTCGATGAGCAGCGGATGGCGGCCGGCGAGCAGCACGTTGGACGGCTTGACGTCCCGGTGCGCGAGTCCCGCCCGGTGCACCGCCTGGAGCCCTTCGGCTAGTTCCGCCCCCAGGGCCCGCACGGCGGCCTCGGGCAGCGGACCGTGCCGGACCACCCAGTCGGCGAGGGTGGGCGCCGCCACGTACTCGGTGGCGAGCCACTGCGGCCGCTGTCCCGGCGGGCTGTAGTCGAGGACCGAGACCGTCCACGGCGACCGGACCCGGTCACTGCTGGCTATCTCCCGCGCGAACCGCTCCTCGAACCCCGGATCGAGACCGAACTCGCCGCGCACGGTCTTGAGCGCCAGCGGCCGGCCGGAGGGCGTGCGGGAGAGGAAGACCTGCCCCATCCCTCCCTCGCCGAGCCGGGCCAGCAGCGGGTAGCCGCCGACGGCCGGCGGATCCGTGGGATCGAGACCTCTCATGAACGTCTCCGGGGCGTTGAGCGCGTCACCGCCCGGCGGACCGCCCCATGTCGGCGGAGCCCCCTCGGCATCCGCGCGGACGTGGCCTGCGGTGATTATTCATATCAGTTGGTGCGTGTCGGGTGTACACGACCGTGCCACGGGCCGAGCGGATCGCTCGGCCCGTGGCACGGCCGGTGTTCCCTTGTCGCGTCCGATTGTCCGGAGGCCGTCAGCCCTCCTTGGCCCGGACGCCGTCGGCGATGCGCTTGCCGATCGTCTCGTCGATGTTCGTCCAGTACGTGAAGGCCCGCTGCAGCACGGGCTCGCTCACGCCATCGAGGAGGTGCCCCACGACGTTGTCGACCAGACGGTCCCGGGCGGCGTCGTCCAGCACCTCCCGCACCAGCGTGCCGGGCTGGCCCCAGTCGTCGTCCTCGGCGTGGGAGACGTACGCGGAGCGGGTGATCTCGCCGTCGGCCGTCCAGGTGGGCGGCGGTCCGAACCGGGCGGGGTCGGCCTTGGGGCCGCCCTTGGAGTTCGGGGCGTACACCGGGTCGGAGGTCTTCCGGTAGGCCATCGCCCCGTCCTTGGAGTACGTGTGGACGTCGACGACGGGCGCGTTCACCGGAAGCTGCTGGTAGTTGGCGCCGACCCGGTGCCGGTGGGCGTCCGCGTAGGAGAACAGCCGCGCCAGCAGCATCCGGTCCGGGCTGGGGCCGATGCCGGGGACGAAGTTGTTCGGCTGGAAGGCCGCCTGCTCGATCTCGGCGTGGTTGTCGGTGGGGTTGCGGTCCAGCGTCATCCTGCCGACCGGGATCAGCGGATAGTCGCTGTGCGGCCACACCTTGGTGAGGTCGAACGGGTTGAACCGGTAGCCCGCGGCGTCCGCGTACGGCATGAGCTGCACGTGCAGCGTCCAGCTCGGGAAGTCGCCGTCCCGGATGTGGTCGAAGAGATCACGCATGTGGTAGTCGGAGTCGGTGCCCGCGAGCCGGTCGGCCTCCTGCTGCGTGAGGAAGTCGATCCCCTGGTCCGTCTTGAAGTGGTACTTCACCCAGAACCGCTCGCCCTGCGCGTTGATCCACATGTACGTGTGGGAGGTGTAGCCGTTCATGTGGCGCCAGCTCCGCGGGATGCCCCGGTCGCCCATCAGCCAGGTGACCTGGTGCGCGGACTCCGGTGAGAGCGTCCAGAAGTCCCACTGCATGTCGTGGTCGCGCAGGTTGCTGTCCGCGCGGCGCTTCTGGGAGCGGATGAAGTGCTGGAACTTCATCGGGTCCTTGATGAAGAACACCGGCGTGTTGTTGCCGACCATGTCGTAGTTGCCCTCGCTGGTGTAGAACTTCACCGCGAAGCCGCGAGGGTCGCGCCAGGTGTCGGGGCTGCCCCGCTCACCGGCGACCGTCGAGAAGCGGATGACCAGGTCGGTACGGGTGCCGGGCTGGAAGAGACCGGCCATGGTGTAGGCGCTGACGTCCTCGGTCACCTCGAAGTGGCCGAAGGCGCCGCTTCCCTTGGCATGCGGCTGGCGCTCGGGGATGCGCTCGCGGTTGAACTGCGCCATCTGCTCGATCAGGTAGGCGTCCTGCAGCAGGACCGGCCCCCCGGGTCCCACGGTCAGCGAGTGCTCGTCACTCTCGACGGGGGCACCGGAGTCGGTGGTGGTGGGGGGTGGTATCTCCGTCATGACTCTGCCTTTCTCCGCACGGATCAGGCGAGCGCCGGTCCTCGTGGTGTCCCGGGCCGGCCCTCGCACCCGCGGTCGTGCCACGGGAGGAGGCCGTACGGATGTGCTCGCGTCCTTCGCTTCCGGAGTCTTCGGGCTCCTGCAAGAGCGGGTGACCCCGCGCGTGCCGGGCAAACACCGTTCGCCCGGTGCCCTGCGACCCGGTTCGGCGCGGTACGGCCGGGCTGTCCGGCATCCAGCGTGGTCCCACCGGGCTTCTGCCGCCACTCGGGGACGCCGTTCCCCGAGACCCCGAAGGCCCTGTGGCACTCGGCTCAGGACGTCGGACGGGCGCCCGTGAACATGGCGATCAGGCCGTGCGGGGTGTCGTCGCCGAACATCAGTTCGTGGAGCTGGGCGGCGTCCTCGTACTCCGCGGCGCCGCGGGCGAACATGGCCTCCTCGAACTCCGTGAGCGCGGCCTCGGTGTCGTCGGGGTGCGCGGCCAGGGCCTTGCCGAGTTCGGCGCCGTCGTACATGGCCAGGTTGGCGCCCTCGCCGTTCGGGATCATGAGATGGGCGGCGTCGCCGAGCAGCGTCACTCCCGGCACCCGGTCCCAGCGGTGCCCGCCGGGCAGGGTGTGCAGGGGACGGAGCACGGGAGCGGTCTCGCCGTCGGTGATCAGCGCGGTGAGTTCGGGTGCCCAGCCGTCGAACTCCGCCGCGATCCGCGCGGCCGCCGCCGGGGCGTCGGTGAAGTCGACGCCGGCGAACCAGTCCAGGGTCCTGCGCAGCGCCACGTAGGTGTGCAGGGTCCCGCCGGTCTCCCGGTGGGCCTGGATCCCCTTGCCCGGCGCGAGCGCGAACATCGCGCCGTCGCCGACCGCCTTCGCGGCGGCCGGGTGCCGGGTCCCGGCGTCGAAGAGACAGGTCTCGACGAACGAGGTGCCGGTGTACTCGGGCACCGCGCCGGACAGCAGCGGCCGGACCCTGGACCACGCGCCGTCCGCGCCCACCAGGAGGCTCGTGGTGACGGTGCTGCCGTCGGAGAACGTCACCTCGTGGCGGCCGTCGCCGAGGGCGCGGACCCGGTCCGCCTTCCGGCCCCAGTGGACGGTGCCGGGCGGCAGCGAGTCGAGCAGGATCCGCCGCAGCTCTCCGCGCAGCACCTCGGGGCGGCCGCCGGTGCCGTCGTCGGGCTCCTCGTACAGCACCGTGCCGTCCGGTGCGAGGGCCCGGCTCGCCTCGCGGCCCGGCAGGACGAGGGCGCGGAACTCCTCGGTCAGGCCCGCCGCCGCCAGGGCGGGCTGCCCGTTGTGCTCATGGATGTCGAGCATCCCGCCCTGGGCCCGCGCCGCCGGGGAGGCCTCCGCCTCGTGGACGGTGACCGGGATTCCGTGCACGTGCAGGACCCGGGCGAGCGTGAGGCCGCCGAGTCCGGCGCCGATGATCGTGACGTGCGTGCGCATGACGTTCTCCTTCGTCTCTCTGGTACGCCGTTCCAGCATGGAACGACGCTCCATGCTGGAACGTCGCTCCAGATGTGTCAAGATGAGGGCATGGCAACGCGGACGCGCCGCTCGCAGCGGCGCACGGAGGCGCTCTCGCGGGAGCGCATCGTCGAGGCCGCCGTCGAGCTGCTCGACGCGGCCGGGGAGGGCGGGCTCACCTTCCGGGCGCTCACCGAGCGCCTCGCCACCGGCCCCGGAGCGGTCTACTGGCATGTCGCGAACAAGGACGAGCTGCTGGCCGCCGCCACCGAGGGCGTCGTCACCGCCGCCCTGACCGAGGCCGCCGCGCCCCCCGAGGACTCGCCGCGGGACGGCGTCCGCGCCGTGGCGCTCGGCCTGTCCGGCGCCGTCGAGGAACATCCCTGGCTGGCCACCCAGCTCGCCCTGCAGCTCGCCCGCAACCCCTGGGGGACGGTGACGGCACCGATCTTCGAGAGCCTCGGCCGCCGGGTCCGCGCGCTCGGCGTGCCCGAGAGCGGCTGGTTCACGGCGACCTCGGCGCTGCTCCACTACATCCTCGGCGCCGCCGGGCAGAACGCCGCCAACGCCACCGCCCCCGGAACCCCCACCGGACGCGCGGAGTTCCTCGGTGCCGTCTCCGCGGCCTGGAAGGACCTGGACCCGGACGACTATCCGTTCACCCGGGCCGTCGCCGACCAGGTGCGCGAGCACGACGACCGCGAGCAGTTCCTCGCCGGGATCGACTTCGTCCTCACCGGCATCACCACGCTCCATCCGCCCGGCGCACCGCCGCGGACCCCGCCCGCCGGGACCTGACCCGCACGCGGGAAGGGGCCGGGCCGGGACCCCGCGGTCCCGGCCCGGCCCCTTCCCGTACGTCTCAGACCGCGTGCACGGTTCCCGCGTACCGCTGCGCGAACCGCGTCCCGGTCGCCGCCGTCACCGTGAAGTCGTACCGGCCCTCGTCGGTGCGCCAGGTCAGCCGGGAGCGGCCGCCCGCCTTGACCCACACGGTCCGCTCCGTGCCGGCGAAGTCGTTCGGGGTGATGGTGAAGGCCGCCTCGGCGCCGCCGGCGTTGCGCAGCTCCACCTCGATCCTGGCGTCGTCGGGGTGCGTGGCGTGCGTCAGCGTGGCGGTGACCGACGGCACCGCGACGTCGTCCTGGCCGTCGCGCACGACCGTCCCGGCGAAGCGGCGGACGAACCCGTCCGCGCCGTGCACCGAGAAGTCGTAGCGTCCGTCGGTCGCCGACGCGTCCCACACGTAGCTGCGCGAGGAGCCCGCCGGGACGGTGAACGGCACCCCGGTGAAGGGCGGTTCGGCGTTCGGCAGCACGGTGAAGTGGTAGCCGACGGTGCCGTCGTTGACGAGCGAGCAGGTGACCTTGCCGGTGGTGCGGTCGACGGTGACATCGGCCCACGGACGGTAGGGCAGCGGGCGGTGCGGGCGCCGGCCCGGTTCCTGCGCCGGCATGGACTGCTGGTCGGGTATCTTCACCGCCGGCAGCGCGCTGCCCGCGTCGGCCCTCGCCATCAGCGCGACCGTGTCCGGCAGCCGCGGGATGCTGTAGTCGGGCCGGGTGAAGTCGAAGCAGCTGGTCAGGTCGCCGCAGACGGTGCGCCGCCACTCGGAGATGTTGGGCTCGCGCACCCCGGTGACCCGCTCCAGGAACCGCAGCACCGACGTGTGGTCGAAGACCTGCGAGTCGACCCAGCCGCCGCGCGACCACGGCGAGACCGCCCACAGCGGCACCCGGCTGCCCAGCCCGATCGGCTTGCCGTCCGCGAACTCGTCCTTGGTGCCCGGCTCCGGCGACGGCGGGATGACGTGGTCGAAGTACCCGTCGTTCTCGTCGTACATGAGCAGGAACACGGTGTGCTTCCACACCTCGGGGTTGGCGAACAGCGACTGGAGCGCGGTGTCCACCCAGTGCGCGCCGTAGTCGGGGCTGGCCGCCGGGTGCTCGCAGAACAGGTACGGCGCCACCAGCCAGGAGACGGTCGGCAGGGTGCCGTCCTTGCAGTGCCGGTCGAACGCCGTGAGGTCGAACTTCGTCATGGCGTTGACGTACCGCGGGTCGTCCTTGGGGAAGGCGTGGAACTGCTTGAAGTACGACAGCGCGTTGTCGTCGTAGTCGCCGTAACGGTCGTCCGAGCCGTCGGGGTTGTGGTAGACCCGCCAGCTCACACCGGCCTGCTCCAGGCGTTCGGCGTACGTCGTCCAGTCCGCCACCGGGTTGTCGGTGACCGGGGTGTTGTCGGTCCACGGGCCCGTGGTGCCGTCGACGCCGGGGCCCGCGGTGCCGGTCCACAGGTAGAGACGGTTGGGGTCGGTGGGGCCGTTGAGCGAGCAGTGGTAGCCGTCGCACAGGGTGAACGCGTCGGCCAGCGCGTACTGGTAGGGGATGTCCTCGCGGGTGAAGTAGCCCATGGTCCGCTCGCCCTTGGCGGACACCCACTTGTCCATGGCACCGCCGTCCACGGCGGTGTGCCCGGTGTCCCAGTCGTGCGGCAGGCCCCCGGCGTTCTGCGCGTTGTACTTGGTGGTGTCCATGCGGAAGGGCAGCAGGTAGCCCTCCTTGCGGCCCCTGTCGGGCTGGCGGAACACCGGGTCGCCGTTGGCCAGCACGCTGGCCTGCCGGTCGCCGAAGCCCCGGACGCCGCTCAGGGTCCCGAAGTAGTGGTCGAAGCTGCGGTTCTCCTGCATCAGGATCACCACGTGCCTGACGTCGTCGATGCTGCCGCGGGTCTTGTCGCGCTGCGCCGCCTCCGCGGTGCCGGGCAGTCCGGCGGTGGCGGCGACGGCGGCCGTCGCGGCGGTGGTGCCGATGAAGGTGCGGCGGCTGATCTCGGTCATGGGAGGAAGTCCTTCGGGTCGTTCGGGTCAGCCGCGGCGGGACAGGGAGAAGGTGACGACGGCGGCCGCGTGGTCGGAGGGCCAGCCGTTGGCGGCGGTGTCCGGCACCGGCCGAGGCCAGCCGGTGACCAGGCTGTGGGCCTCCAGCACCCGCAGCTTGCCGGCGTACTGGACCTGGTCGATCCGGTCCTGCGGTTCCGTACCGCCGCCCTCGTGCCGCGGCCTGACGGGGGACCAGGTGATGCCGGGATCCTTCGCCGGGTTCGAGCGGACCTCGCGGAAGGCGTCGACCAGGCCGGCCGCCTCCAGGGCCTCGGTGACCGGCCAGCGCACCCGGCCGACGCCCTGGTGCGCGGACGCGGTCCGGTCCGTCCAGTCGTGGTGCGAGGGCGAGGCGAGACCGGCCGCCAGCACGACGGGCGCACGGGCGTCGAGGTCCGGGCGCATCGCCGCCACCAGGGCGCGGACCTGCGCGTAACGGGCCGTGGCACGCTCCGCGCTCTCGATCTGAGCGGCGGTCCTGCCCGCCGCCAGCGCGTAGGGGCCGTAGTCCGCCTCGTCCAGCTGGGCGGCCCAGATCCGTACGGTCCGGTCGCCGGGCAGGTGCAGCGTCGCCGCGGCGGCCGGCAGCGCGCCGGTCGGAGCGACCGTGTCGGTCAGCGGGTGACGGCTGACGATGCCGAGACCGCCGGCCTGGTGGGCGTGCCAGCCGAGCGCCGCCGCGAGGTCGGCGGCTCCCTTCGCACCGCACTCCTGGAGGGCCACGACGTCCAGGTCCTGGGTGAGCACCAGCCGGACCTGCTTCTCCAGGAACCCGTCGGCATGGCTGCCGCCGTCCCACAGGTTCAGCGTGGCGGCCTTGAGCCGGAGCCGGTCCCGCAAGGCGCGCACCGGTACCTGGACGGTCACGGTGTCGCGGCCCACGGCGCTGTCGGTCACCGAGACCACCACCCGGCCGGGCGTGCGCTGCCCGAGAACCGGCACCCGGCCGCTGACGGTGCCGTCCGCCGCCACCGACAGCCACGGGTCGCCTGCGGTACGGCGGAAGGTCGCCGCGCCGGCCGCGTTGCCCTCCGGCCGGATCCACAGACCGCCCAGGGACACCGAGAAGGAGGTGCCCGCGGTCTGCGCAGCGGTGGTCACGGCGTCCACGGCCGCGTGCGGGCGGGGGATGACGGGACGGACCGCGAAGGTGAACGGCGGCGTCCTGGCGAGGATGCCGTAGCCGTCCTTGGCCAGCAGGTAGGCGGTGTACTGCCCGGCGGCGAGCCCGGAGGTGTCCAGGGTGACGTCGCCGGAACCGGCCGGGGTGTACTGCCAGGCCAGTGAGGAACCCACGCCGGGCTGCCGGTCGCCGTCGTAGACGCCGATCCAGTTCTTCGCGTCGGGCGCCGACGTCGTCCAGTGGAAGGAGACCTTGTCGCCCTCGTGCGGATCGGGCGTCGTCAGCTCGACCGAGTCTCCGGCGTCCGTCCCGGCGAAGGTGAACGGCGCCGACTGGGCGAGGATGCCGTAGCCGTCCTTGGCCAGCAGGTAGGCGGTGTACGGTCCCGCGCCCAGCCCGGAGGTGTCGAGGGTGGTCTGCCCGGAGGTGCCGGGGACGTAGGCCCACACGAGGGAGCCGCCGCCGCTGCCGGGGCGCCGGTCGCCGTCGTAGACGCCGATCCAGTTCTTCGGGTCGGGCGCGTCGGTCGTCCAGTCGAAGGTCAGCCGGTCGCCGCGGTGCGGGGACGTCGGCGAGCCGACGCGGATGCCGCTGCCGGCCGCGGCGACCTGTGAGAGGGGTTGCACGGTGTTGGTCCTCTCCGCCCCGGACGCCGCAACGACGACGCCCAGGTGAGCAAAGTTGTCTATATAACTTCGCTCCACAGCAAGCCGGTCCACGGCGACGGCCACATGAACGACGGATGGCCGTCACCGGGGGATCAGACGGCATTCTGCACGGCTGCCGCAGGCGGTGAACACTCGATCGCCCATCAGAAAACGGCGGTTGACCTGCTGTCTCTCCAACTTCCCGAGCCGCGTCCGGCGTCGCGGCGCCGACCCGGCGCCGCTTCCGGGCAGCCGCCCTGCCGGTCCGTGACGCCGCCAGCCGACGGTCGCGCCGCCCCGGCTGCTGTGCACAGCAGCCGGGGCGGACGGATGGTGTTCCGGGTCAGTGCCGTCCGGGCGGAGGGTTGCCGGCGGCGTCCGCGTCCCGGCCGTGCGCGTCGGTGGCGTTCCAGGAGGCGAGGAGCGTGAGCGCGTCCTCGGCGGGAGTGCCGGCGGGTGCGCTGTAGACGACGACGCTCAGGCCGCTCCCGTCCGGCAACGCCATGGTCTCCTGGTCGAGTTCGAGGCCGCCGACCACGGGATGCACCAGCCGCTTGGTGCTCTGCCGGAAGACGTGCACTTCGTGGGAGCCCCACATGACCCGGAACGGGTCGCTGCGCGTGGACAGTTCGCCGATCAGGTCGGACAGCTCCCGGTCGTGCGGATCGCGGGCCGCCTCGACGCGCAGCGCGCCCACGGCGAAGCGTGCCATCACCTCCCAGTCCTGGTAGAAGCGGGTGGCCCCGGGGCTGAGGAAGGCGAACCGGGCGACGTTGCCCCGGCAGGCCGGGTCGGCGTACATCGGCGCGTACAGGGCCCGCCCCAGGTCGTTGGCGGCCAGGGTGTCCAGGCGGCCGTTCATGACGTACGCGGGCAGCCCCGGCATGCCCGCCACGATCCGCAGCACGCTCGGACGTACCGTCGGCCGGGCCGTCCGCCGCCGGGTCCGGGTGCCGGGCACCGGGCCGGCGGCGCGGGCGAGGTCGTGGAGGTAGGCGCGCTCGGTGTCGTCGAGCCGGAGCGCGCGGGCGAGCGCGTCCAGCACGCCGTCGGAGACGCCGCGGAGGCTGCCGCGTTCGAGGCGCGTGTAGTACTCGACGCTCACCCCGGCGAGCGCGGCGACCTCGCCGCGGCGCAGTCCGGGCACCCGCCGCGGACCGTAGGCGGGCAGTCCCGCCTGCTCGGGGGTGATCTTCTCGCGGCGTGAGCGGAGGAAGGCGCTGACCGCGTCCCGGTTGTCCATGCGGTCAGCCTAGGCAGGCTCGGCGCGCCGTGGGGGTCCCTGCCGGTACCCCTCACGGCAGGGGCTCCTCCGCGACGGCCGCGGGGCGTTGCATGGGGCGTGCCCCGAGCCGTCGGGGCACCGGACGAACCCGAGAGGACACGCGATGAACAGCGAGCAGACCAGGACGACGGCCGAACGCCCCGCCGATGTGGTGACCGGCCTCTACGCGGCGCTCGGCCGCGGGGACGTGGCGGGCGTCCTCGCGCACCTCGCTCCCGAGGTCGTCGTCGACGAGCCGGCCCCGCTGCCCTGGGGCGGTGTGCACCAGGGCAGTGAGGTGTTCGTGGGGTCGGTGCTGGGCGCGATGATGAGCTACGCGGCGGTGGCCGTCACGGAAGCCGAGGTGTTCGAGGGGCCGACCGGTGTGGTCGGGGTGCTCACCGGCACCCTCACCGCGCACACGACGGGCGAGGCCTTCCCCCTGACCATGGTCGAGCGCCACGAGGTCGCGGACGGTCTGGTGCGCAGGATCGACGTCTACACCAAGAACCCCCAGGAGCTCGCGGCCTTCTTCGCCCGCTCGGAACCCGGGATCGCCCGGTAGGCGGGCGACAGGCGTAGCGCAAAAACTTGCGCTACTTGCGTTCGCTTGCGGTTTGGTGACGCAAGCGTGTGGCGCGCACGCGAGGGACGGGCCGGGGTGTCCGGTGGTGTGAAGTACGCCTGGATGCTCGCCCTTTGACCACCCTTTGACCGCCCGTCCCGCCGGGTCGTGAGCGTTTCTGGTGAAACTTGTGCCGTCCTGCCTGTGGACCGACTCACAGGTCTCTGCAATATTTCGATGAAACAACGCAATATCCTGCGCACGTTCTCCGTGCGTGTACCCGCACCTTTCTGCCCCACTCCGCCAGGAACGAGCCGCCCTCGCCGCCCCATCGGCGCGCGAGCCTCCGCAGAAAGCGACCCCCGCATGACTCGACACAAGCCGAGATCCTTCAGGCGGCGAGCGGCGACCGCCGCGATCGCCTCCGCCGTCATGGTTCTGGGCCTGCCCGCCGTCGGCGCGCACGCGGCCGGCGGGCCCAACACCGCCGCGGACGCCAGGACCAAGGCGGGCAGCGCCCGCGCCGCACACGCGGCCGCCAACATCACCGACGGCGACACCGACACCTACTGGCAGGCCGGCAAGAAGTCCGCCCAGTGGGTCCAGACCGACCTCGGCCGGACCGAACGCGTCCGGCAGGTCGTGCTGCGGCTGCCCGAGAAGTGGCAGACCCGCAAGCAGACCCTGGCCCTCCAGGTCAGCGCCGACGGAACGAGCTTCGCCACCCTCAAGTCGTCGGCCCAGTACGTCTTCAGCCCCGGCAACGGCAACACGGTGAAGGTCTCGGTCCCCGGGACCCTCGCCCGCTACGTCCGGGCCGACTTCAGCGCCAACTCGGTGGCCGGCACCGGCCAGCTCGCCGAGATGCAGGTCCTCACGGCCGCCGCCTCGACCCCCAACCTCGCCCAGGGCAAGACCTTCACCGAGAGCGGCCACGCCGACGTTTACGGCGCGGCCAACGCCGGTGACGGCAACCGCAACACCTACTGGGAGAGCACCAACAACGCCTTCCCGCAGTGGCTCCAGGTCGACCTCGGTTCCTCGGTCAAGATCAACCAGGTGACGCTGCGGCTGCCCAGCGGCTGGCCGAGCCGCAGTCAGACGCTGAAGATCCAGGGCTCGACCGACAACCAGAACTTCACCGACCTGACGGCCTCGAAGGCGTACACCTTCGACAGCTCCAACGACCAGTCGGCGACCATCGCCCTCGACACGACCACCACGCGCTACGTCCGCGCGCTGATCACCGCAAACAGCGGCTGGCCCGCCGGGCAGGTGTCCGAGCTGGAGGTCTACGGCCCGGCGACCGGCGACACCCAGGCGCCCACCGCCCCGGCCAATCTGGCCTACACCGAGCCCGCCACCGGCCAGATCAAGCTGACCTGGAGCGCGGCCACCGACGACACCGCCGTCACCGGCTACGACGTCTACGCCAACGGCCAGTTGCGGGCGAGCGTCGCGGGCAACGTCCTGACCTACACCGACACCCAGCCGGCCGGCAGCGACATCACCTACTTCGTGCGGGCCAAGGACGCGGCGGGCAACGTCTCCGCCAACAGCAACAGCGTCACCCGCAAGGGCGCGAGCGGCGACACCCAGGCACCCACGGCGCCCGGCAACCTCGCCTACACCCAGTCCGGCAGCGACGTGAAGCTCACCTGGCAGGCGTCCAGCGACAACGTCCAGGTCACCGGCTACGACGTCTACGCCAACGGCCAGCTCCTCAAGTCCGTCGCGGGCACCGTCACGACGTACACCGACACCCCGTCGGCGGCGGCCACGGTCACCTACTACGTGAAGGCCAAGGACGCCGCGGGCAACGTCTCGGTGGCGAGCAACAGCGTCACCCGGGCCGGCTCCGGCGGAGGCTCCGACCTCGCCCAGGGCAAGCCCATCGACGCCTCCTCGTACACCTTCACCTACGTCGCGGCCAACGCCAACGACGGCCAGGTCGGCACCTACTGGGAGAGCGCCGGCGGTTCCTACCCGGCGACCCTCACCACCAAGCTGGGCGCCAACGCCGACCTCTCCCAGGTCGTCGTCAAGCTCAATCCGGACGCCGCCTGGTCGACCCGCACCCAGAACATCCAGGTGCTCGGCCGCGACCAGGACGCCACGGCCTTCACCAGCCTCGCCGCGGCGAAGGACTACACGTTCAACCCGTCGACCGGCAACACCGTGACCATCCCGGTCTCCGGCGCCGCCGCCGACATCCAGCTGAAGTTCACGTCCAACACCGGTGCCCCGGGCGCGCAGGTGGCCGAGGTGCAGGTGATCGGCACCCCGGCGGCCAACCCGGACCTCAAGGTCACCGGGATCACCAACTCGCCCTCCGCTCCGGTCGAGTCGGACGCCATCAGCCTGACGGCGACCGTCACCAACAGCGGCAGCAAGGCCTCCAAGGCCACCGACCTGAACTTCACGCTCGGCGGCACCAAGGTCGCCACGGCCGACGTGCCCGCCCTCGCGGCCGGCGCGTCGACGACGGTCACCGCGAGCATCGGCAGCCGGGACGCGGGCAGTTACCCGGTCGGCGCCGAGGTGGACCCGTCGAACAAGGTCATCGAGCAGAACGAGGCGAACAACGTCTTCACCCGCTCGGAAGCCCTGGTCGTCAAGCCGGTCTCCAGCTCGGACCTGGTGGCGGCGCCGGTCGCCTGGACGCCGTCCAGCGCCTCGGCGGGCGACTCGGTCGCCTTCACCGTCGCCCTCAAGAACCAGGGAACCGTGGCCTCGGCCTCCGGCGCCCACGGCGTCACCCTGACCGTCCTGGACGCCAACGGCGCCACGGTCAAGACGCTCAGCGGCTCCTACAGCGGCGCGATCGCGTCCGGTCAGACCACCGCGCCGATCTCGCTCGGCTCCTGGACGGCCGTCAACGGCAAGTACACCGTCAAGACGGTCATCGCCGACGACGCCAACGAACTGCCGGTCAAGCGCACCAACAACACCACCACGCAGACCCTGTTCGTCGGCCGCGGCGCGGACATGCCGTACGACATGTACGAGGCCGAGGACGGCACGGTCGGCGGCGGCGCCCAGGTCGTCGGTCCCAACCGGACCATCGGCGACATCGCGGGCGAGGCGAGCGGACGCAAGGCGGTGACGCTCAACAGCACCGGCCAGTACGTCGAGTGGACCACCCGCGCGGCGACCAACACCCTGGTCACCCGCTTCTCGATCCCGGACGGCACCAACACCACCCTGAACGTCTACGTCGACGGCCAGTTCCTCAAGGCCATCGACCTCACCTCGAAGTACGCCTGGCTCTACGGCAGCGAGACCGCGCCCGGCAACTCGCCCGGCTCCGGTGCCCAGCGCCACATCTACGACGAGGCCAACCTGCTGCTCGGCAAGACCGTGCCGGCCGGTTCCAAGATCCGCCTCCAGAAGGACGCGGCCAACACCTCCACCTACGCCATCGACTTCATCAACCTCGAACAGGCCACGCAGATCGCGAACCCGGACCCGGCCGCGTACACGGTCCCGGCCGGCTTCACGCAGCAGGACGTGCAGAACGCCCTGGACAAGGTCCGCATGGACACCACGGGCAAGCTCGTCGGCGTCTACCTGCCGGCCGGTGACTACGAGACCTCCAGCAAGTTCCAGGTCTACGGCAAGGCCGTCAAGGTCGTCGGGGCCGGACCGTGGTTCACCCGCTTCCGTGCCCCCTCCTCGCAGGAGAACACGGACGTCGGCTTCCGCGCCGAGTCCACCGCCAACGGCTCGACCTTCTCCGGCTTCGCCTACTTCGGCAACTACACGTCCCGGATCGACGGCCCGGGCAAGGTGTTCGACTTCTCCAACGTCGCCAACATCACGATCGACAACATCTGGGCCGAGCACATGGTGTGCCTCTACTGGGGCGCCAACACCGACAACATGACCATCTCCAACACCCGTATCCGGGACACGTTCGCCGACGGCATCAACATGACGAACGGCTCCACGGACAACCACGTCGTCAACAACGACGCCCGCGCCACGGGCGACGACAGCTTCGCGCTCTTCTCGGCCATCGACGCCGGCGGCGCCGACGAGAAGAACAACCTCTACGAGAACCTGACGTCCACGCTCACCTGGCGGGCCGCGGGCATCGCCGTGTACGGCGGCTACAACAACACCTTCCGCAACATCCGGGTCGCCGACACGCTCGTCTACTCCGGCATCACGATCTCCTCGCTGGACTTCGGCTACCCGATGAACGGCTTCGGCACCGATCCGACGACGATCGAGAACGTCTCCCTGGACCGCACGGGCGGCCACTTCTGGGGCTCCCAGGTCTTCCCCGCCATCTGGGCGTTCTCCGCCTCGAAGGTCTTCCAGGGCATCAGGGTCAACGACGTGGACATCGACTCCTCCACCTACGGAGGCGTGATGTTCCAGACCAACTACGTCGGCGGCCAGCCGCAGTTCCCGGTGAAGGACACCATCTTCACCGACATCTCCATCACCAACTCCAAGAAGAGCGGAGACGCCTTCGACGCCAAGTCCGGCTTCGGCATCTGGGCCAACGAACTGCCCGAGCCCGGTCAGGGTCCGGCGGTCGGCGAGGCCACCTTCCGCAACCTGCGGATGAGCGGCAACGCCCAGGACGTCAAGAACACGACCAGCACCTTCAAGATCAACATCCAGTAGGCCCCGGAGGGCCATGACGGGAAGGGGCGTCCCCGGCGGGGGCGCCCCTTCCTTCCGTGTCTCCTCAGCGCGAGGAGGGACGCGGCGGCGGCCCGGTGAGGAGGTGGTGCTCGTGCGCCTCGTAACGGCCGCGCTCCCGGGCGGTGGCCCGCCGCCCGGACAGGACCGTGGTCAGCCAGCCGGCCAGGAAGCCCGCGGGTACGGAGACGAGCGCGGTCGTGTTGTACGGGAACCAGGCGAAGTCGGCCTCCGGGAAGGCCGACAGCGGTGTCCCCGACACCAGGGTGGTGCCGGGAGCCAGGGCCAGGACGCTCAGCGAGCCCACGATGAGCGTGGCCAGGAGCGCGGGGCGCGTGTAGCGGCGCCAGAACAGCGTGTAGAGGAGCGCGGGCGCGATGGCCGAGGCGCCGAGGGTGAAGGAGACGGTCGCCAGCGGCTGCAGGCTGCGGTGCTGGGCGAGGACGGCCAGCAGGATGGTCGGGATGCCCACGGCCAGCGCGCTGAACCGGGCGATCGCCAACTCCCGTGCCGGAGCGGGAGGCTTGGCGCGGGACGCGGTCAGGTCGTGGGCGAGGGTGTTGGCGCAGGCGAGCGTCATGCTGGCCACGGAGGCGAGGAGGGTGAGGAAGACGGCGGTGGTGACGGTGGCGAAGAGCAGGCTCTCCGGACGCGACAGCGTCGTCCCGAACGCGGCTCGGGCGCCCAGCAGATAGGCGGTCGTGCCGTGCGTGTCCGCCTCGGCGATCCGTTCACGGCCGAGGAGCGCGGTCGCGCCGACGCAGATCAGGGTGAGCATCAGGATGAACAGCGTCACCGAGGAGACCGCCCACGACATGGCGCGGCGGACCTGGCGCGGGGTGCCGGCGGTGTACATCCGCATGGTGACGTGCGGCAGGCAGGCGCCGCCGAGCACGATCGCGCACTGGGTGCTGGCCATGTCCAGCGCGGGATGCGGACTGCTGGAGTACTGCAGGCCCCACCGCAGATAGGCGGGCCCCGCGCCGCTCCGCCCGGCCGCCGCATGGAACAGCGCCTGGGGCTGCCAGTCGAACAGCCGCAGCATCAGGACGCTCACCACCAGCCCGGAGCCGAGCAGCACCACGGTCTTGATGATCTGGACCAGCGCGGTGCCGGGCATCCCGCCCAGCGCCGCATACGTGATCATGAGGACGCCGGCCCCGGCCACGCACCCGTTCTTCATGCCGGGATCGGTGAACCCGAGGACGTACGCGAGGAGTTCGCCGACCCCGGCGAGCTGGACGACCATCATCGGGACGAGCGCGGCCAGGGTGACCAGGCAGGCCGTCACGCGCACCGAGCGCGCCGGGTGACGCTGGGCCAGCGCGTCTCCCATGGTGTAACGGCCGGTGTTGTGGAGGGGTTCGGCCAGCAGGAACATCAGCAGCAACAGGGACAGCAGGGCGCTCAGGGCCAGGACGATGCCGTCGTAGCCGCACAGGGCGATGATCCCCCCGATGGTGAGGACGGTGGCGGCGGATATGTAGTCGCCCGCGACCGCGAGGCCGTTGCGGATCGGTGAGAGCGACCGGTAGCCGGTGTAGAACTCGGCGAGGTCGTCCGCCTCCGGTCCGGTGAGGACGCACAGCAGCAGGGTGAGGGCGACGACGGTGCAGAACGCGACGAGGGACCAGGACTGTGCGGAGCCGCTGAACTCGGTCACGGTGCCTGCTCCCGGTCCGCGACGGCCACCCGCAGCTGGCGCCGGGCCCGGCGGGCCAGGGGATCCACGAAGCGGTGCGCGGCGGCCTCGTAGAGCAGGACCGCGAGCCAGGTGACCGGGATCTGGACCAGGGCCAGCACCAGCCCGGTCGGCAGACCGCCGGGGCCGGGCCTGGCCATCAGGGCGGGCGCCTTGACGGTCAGGGTGAGGAAGGCGGCGAAGTATCCGAGCGCGGTGATGGTCGCCACCCGCCGCTGCCATCGGTAGGCGCGCCGCAGCAGGCGCAGGGTGCGGTGGGCGCCGGAGTGCGGGTCCGGCGAACGGACCTCCAGGAGCACCGGCTCATCGGTCGACCAGGCGGGGGAGGGGCGGTCGTACGGGGGCCGGTCCGAGGGTAACTCGGGCAGATCATGCGACATTTCGGCAACTCCTCGTAGGAGACCCGGCCCCGTGTGCGGGGGACCGTGAGCGCGGAGAGCGGTTCGGGTGACCGCACGCCGTGCGGCCGGAAGGTCGAGCGATGGCACCGGTCGTCCGGGACGTCGTGTCGTACGTCGCGATCGTGTGAACAGGGCGCCATGGTCTCCGGCGGGGGAGGTGATCCGCCAGAGGCGCGGTCGCGGTCGGCAGGGGCGGTCCGCGGTGTGCGGAGCTGACCGTGGAATCTCTGCCCAGGAGTGATGAAGCATTAACGGAGCGCGAGGTGGCGCGAAATCTTCCAAGAGTGCGCCGTCGCACACCTCATGAGCCCCAGGACGCTCACGGACGCCGCTCCGGCCCGCAGGACCACGTCCGGATCCCGCCAGCGCCCCGGCCGGGCCCGCGCCACCCTGAACACATGACCTCGCCCTTCCCGCCCCGGCCCATCCCGTCCACGACCCTGAGGGAACTCCGCGGCCACGACGACGCCGGTGCCCCGATGCGCCCCTACCCGGACGACGAAGGGGGCGCGCCGCTGCGCTGCTGCCTGCGCTCCAGCACCCGGGGCGAGCTGATCGCCCTCGTCTGCTACGCCCCGCTGCGCCGCTGGGCGGCGGAGACCGACGCCGATCCCGGGGCGTACGACGAGCAGGGGCCGGTCTTCATCCACGCCGAGGACTGCGGCGGCCCGGCCGGCGAGAGCACCAGCTATCCGTGGGCGCGGCCCGGCGCCCTGCGCGTCCTGCGCCGCTACGACCGCCGGGGCCGCATCACGGGCGGCCGCATGCTCCAGCTCCCCGACGACCCGCACGCCGCCTTCGACAACGCCCTCGCGGAGGCCTTCGCCGATCCCGCGACCGACCAGGTGCACGTACGCGCCGTCGAGTACGGCTGCTTCCACTTCCGCGTCGACCGCCCCCGGACCCCTGCGGCGGCGACACCGGACCGGTAGGGTCGCGGGCACCATGCGCATCCTCTCCGAGACGTCCCGCGACGGAGTCCGCGAACAGCTCTTCGTCCTCGACGAGATCCCCGGCGTCCTGTGGACACCGGACGGCGCCGCCGGGACCCGTCCCCTCGTCGTGCTGGGACACGGCGGCGGCCGGCACAAGCGGGCCCCCGAGATCGTGGACCGGGCGCGCCGTCTCGTGACCGGTTTGGGCTTCGCCGTGGCGGCGGCCGACGTCCCCAACCACGGCGACCGGCCCCTGGACGAGACGTACGACCGGATCGCGGCGGAGAACCAGGCGCGGGTGGCGGCCGGCGAGGAACTCGCGCCGCTTCTCGCGCGGTTCCAGGCGCTCGTGGCCCGGCAGACCGTCCCGGAGTGGCGGGCGGTGGTCTCCGCGGTCCAGCGGCTCGGGCACGTGGGCGAGGGCCCGGTGGGCTACTGGGGAGTGTCGCTGGGCTGCGGCCTCGGCGTGCCCTTCGTCGCCGCCGAACCCCGGGTCCGCGCGGCGGTGCTGGGCCTCGGCGGCGTGACGGCCTCGGGCCAGGACGCGGCGCGGATCACGGTTCCGGTGGAGTTCCTGGTGCAGTGGGACGACGAGCGCGTGCCGCGTGACCAGTGCCTCGCGCTGTTCGATGCCTTCGGGTCGGCCGAGAAGAGCCTCCGGGCCCATCCGGGCCGCCACGCGGACCTCCCGTCCTTCGAACAGGAGACCACGGCCGCGTTCCTCGCCCGCCACTTCACCTGACCCGGCCGGCGTCAGTACGCGTGGTGGACCTGCCAGAACGCCCAGGCCTGGCAGGGGCTGCCGTAGGCGCTGTTCATGTAGTTGAGGCCCCACTTGATCTGGGTGGCCGGGTTGGTCTGCCAGTCGGCGGCGACCGTGGCCATCTTGGAGCCCGGCAGCGCCTGCACGAGGCCGTAGGCGCCGGAGGAGGGGTTGACGGCGAGGTAGTTCCAGGTGGACTCGTGGTCCACGATGTTGCTGAAGCACTGGAACTGGCCGCTGCCCACGATCTGGGCGGCCATCGCCTTGAGCTGCGCCACGGTGTACGAACTCCGCACGGCGAAGGTGGCGGTGGGATCGCCGGCCGCGGCACGCTCCTCGGCGGCCTTGTCGGCCGCGGCCTTCTTGGCCTCCGCGGTCCTGGCCGCCGCCGTCCGGGCCGCGTGCTCGGCGTCCTTCCGGGCGCTCGCGTCGGCCTGCACGGCCACGGCGTCGGCCTGCCGGGTCAGCGACGCGGTCTGCACCTGCGCCTGCTGACCCGCGGGCAGGTCCGCGAGGAGGGTGGCATCGGTCGCCGGCTGGGCGTCGTTGTTCTGCGCGCTGCTGCCCGAGGCGACGCCGACGACGCTTCCGACCGCGGTGACCGCCGTGGCCGAGGCCACCGCCAGTCCTCTCAACGGCATGGGGCTCATCCGCATCGCATCCTCTTCGCCGGTGCCACGCTGTGCGGTGCCCGACGACGTGACGGTTCGCTTGCCGGGGCGGGCGGTCGGAACACTCTTGCGCGCGAGACCGGCCGGCGCAATCCCGGGCGTTGTGCCGCTCCTCACATTCCGCGAGGGGCCGGGCTGGGTGAGCACGTTCAACGGCCGCGCGGGGCCGGGCCGGTGCCTCGCCGGAGCGGGCGCAGGGGCCGGAGGGCCGCCGTCCTAGCGGTCCGGCTCGTCGTCCCGGTAGAAGGCGGCGAGTGCCGCGTTGCGGAGGACGGCCTCGGCGCGGTCCCAGGTCCAGCCGCTGTCGGTCACGAGGGACCGCCAGCCGGCGGGGCCGAACCAGTGCCAGAGCAGGTCGCCCGTCTCCGCGACGGAGTGGACCGGCGGCGGGGACAGAGTGTGCAGATGGCGGGCCGCGGTCCGCAGCGCGTCCCGGTAGTCCGCGGTGGCGCGCTCCCACAGCGCCTCGCCGTCCTCGTGGACCGGCAGCGCCTTGCGGATCGCCTCGTGCACGGTGAACTGGCCCTCGTTGCCGGCCCGGGTGCCGTGGGCCAGCGTGCGCAGCACCGACTCCGGCGTGCGCTCCGCGAGGATCGCCGCCATGGCCCGTTCGTAGCCGGAGGCGTCCACGCCCCGGTCGACGATCCGGTTCAGGATGTCGCTCTTGCTGCCGACGCTCGCGAAGACGGTCTTGGCGGCCACGCCCGCCGCCGCGGCGATGTCGGCCACGGTCACCCGCCCGTAGCCGCGCTCGGCGAACAGCTCCGTCGCCCGGACCAGGATCAGTTCACGGGTCCGCGCGGCGGCCTGCTCGCGCAGCGGGGAGACGTAGGAACGCTTGGCCTGCATGATCGCACTCTATCGCGATGAATTCATTAGGCGTGATGTAACCTCAATCTCCGATCGCCGCGATCGCACGGCCGACGAGAGGCAGCCCCGCCATGGGAATGGAACCCGCAGAACTGGCCCACGGACTCTTCCGGGTCCTCGAGACGGGAGATCCGGCGCTCGCCGCCGAGGTCGTCCACGAGGAGTTCCACAACCGGGAGGCGGCCGTGGCACCCGCGGCGTGCGCCCGGCCCGGCCCGGCCGGGGTCCTCGCCTCCGGCGCGTGGATGCGCTCCGCCTTCACCGGCCTGCACTTCCCGGTCCTGGCCACCGCGCTCGGCGACGACGAGGTCTGGGTGCGGCTGCGGATGCGGGGCCGCCACACGGGCGCCTTCGTCCGCTACCGCGACGGCGCCCTCGACCAGGCGATACCGCCCACCGGACGGGAGATCGACTTCGAGCAGATCCACGTGCTCGGCCTGCGGGACGGCAAGGTGGTCCGCCACGAGGCCGTACGCGACGACGTCACCATGCTCGGACAGCTCGGCGTCTTCCCGCCGGCGCCGCTCACGGCCCTGCGCATGGTCGCCTGGCGCCTCACCGGACGGGCGGCCCGCGCCGCCGCCCTGGTGACCGCGGAGGCGGCCGAGGCGGCCCTGGCGTCGCAGCAGGACACGGAAGGGAGCCGCTGAGGCTTCACCCGGCAGTGTGAACTCCCCGGCGCGCGGCGGGCGTTCCGCGCATCGTACGCACTGGGGCGATGCCCCGTACGGCGCTGTCCCGATCGTGTCGTCCCCTGCCCGGCCGCGCTCCAGGATGTGGGCATGGCGTGGATGAGACGGGACGAAGAGACTTCTTTCATCGGCCGGGCGGCGGAGCTCGACCTGATCGGCACGGCGATGGGCGCGAGCCGGCTGGTCACGCTCACCGGGCCGGGCGGGGTGGGCAAGACCCGTCTCGCCCGGCGTGCCGTGTCCCTGGTGAAGGACGGCGACGCCGGGGCCGCCTGGGTGGACCTGGCGTCCCTGCGCAACGGGCGGTTCCTGGCGGCCACGGTCGCGGGGGCGCTCGGGCTGTCCGACCACACGTCCCGGCAGCCCGCCGACGCCCTCTGCGCCTGGATCGGCGACCGCAGGACCCTGCTCGTCCTGGACTCGTGCGAGCACCTGCCGGCCGAGTGCCGCTACCTGGTCGGCGACCTGCTGACGGCCTGCCCGAACCTGCGGGTCGTGGCCACCAGCAGGGAGCCGCTGCGGGTCCGCGCGGAGCGGGTCGTCCAGGTCGCGCCCCTCTCCTCGTCACGGGAGGCCGTCGCCCTGTTCGCCGACCGGGCCGCCGCGGCGGGCAGGCCGCTGGTGGCCGACAGCGACCTCAAGCTCGCCGCCGGCCTGTGCGATCAGCTGGACCGGCTGCCGCTGGCCCTGGAGCTGGCGGCCGCGCAGCTGCGGAGCATGTCGCTCGCGGACCTCTGCGCCGGCCCGTACGCGGCGGTGGACCTGCCCGTCCCGGCGGCGCGCACCCGGCCCTCCCGGCACGCGGCCCTGCGCACCACCATCGGCTGGAGCCACGAACTGTGCACCCCGCTGGAACGCCTGCTGTGGGCCAGGCTGTCCTACCTGCCCGCCGGTTTCGACGGCGAGACGGCGCGGCGGCTGGCCGGCGGCGGACCGCTCGCGCCGGGCCGGGTCGCGCGGACCCTGGCGGCGCTGTGCGAGAAGTCGGTCGTCGTGCGGAAGGCCGGAACGTACCTGATGCTGGACGCCGTACGGGAGTACGGCCGGATGTGGCTGTCCGAGCTGGGCGGCGGACCGGAGCTGGCCGGCCGGCACGCCGCGTACGTGCTGGCCCAGACCCGGCAGGCCCACGACGAGTGGTTCGGCCCGGCCCAGCGGAGCTGGTACCGGCGGATCGGATCCCTCCACGCCGACATCCGGCTGGCGGCCGACCACCTCCTCGCGACGGATCCGGCGGCGGCGCTGGACCTGCTCGCGAACGTCACCTTCTTCTGGGTCTGCTCCGGCTACCTGTACGAGGCCCGGCAGTACCTGGAACGGGCGATCGGGCCCGCCGAGTCGGCCCGGAGCACCGCTTGGGCGCGCGGTCTGTGGAGCCTGGGACTGACCCTGACCCTGCAGGGCGAGCAGGAGGCGGCGCACGAGACGGCCCTGCGGTGCCGGCACGCGGCCACCGCCACCGCCGACGCCGAGGAACTGGGCCGGGCCGCCTATCTGGACGGCCTGCTGCACCTGCTGGAGGGACGCCCGCTCGCGGCCGCGAACGGCGTCGCCGCCACCGAGACCGGCGCCACGGCCTCCCCCGCGCGGCCGCTGGGCGCCGCGGCCGCGCTCTGCCGCCTCGTGCACGTCTTCGGGCTGACCGGCTGCGGCCGGCTGGACCAGGCCCGCCGTGAGGCACGCGAACTCCGCGACGCCTGCGCGGCGTCGGGCGAGCACTGGACCCGCTCCTACGCGGAACACCAACTGGCCCTCATCGCCTTCCTGGAACGGCGGGCGCGCGACGCGGTACGCCACGCGCGGGCCGCCCTCGACGCCAAACGGCACATCGGGGACGCCTTCGGGATCGCCATGGTCATGGACCTCCTCGCCATCGCCCTGGCCGACGCGGGGGACGAGGGCGCGGCGGCCTACGCCTTCGGGGCGGCGGCCCGCTTCTGGCAGACGGTCGGTCATCCGCAGCGCGGCACACCGGAGATGGCGGCGCTGCGGAACGACTGCGAGGACCGGCTGGTGAGTTCGATGGGCGAGCGGCGCTACGAGCGGATGTTCCGGCGGGCGGCCACGAGCGACGCGCGGTCGCTCGTGGCCTGGGGAGCGGGCGGAGGACCCGCGCCGCTGCGCTGAACGGGGCCTGTTTTCCTCCCCAGTAGTGTCCTGCCGACCCATTGTGTTGAACCTTGTGCGCCTCTACTGTTCGGCTTTGCCTGAGTCTGTTCGATGGTGAGAGCTCAGGCGGATGGAGGCCGCAATGCAGGGCAGTGGGATCCGTTCAGAGATCGTGAGACCCGTACGCCGCCGGTGGCGAAGGGCGCTCCTGGCGACGGCCGCGGCCCTCGCACTGGCCATGGGCGTGACCGGGCCGGCCGCCGCGGCCCGCGACGACGGCGGCCGGGCGCCCGCCCCCCAGGCCGCAGCGGACCCGCAGCCGCACACGGTGACCCTCGACGGCTACTCCTTCCTCGTGGACGGCCGGCGCACCTACCTGTGGTCGGGCGAGTTCCACTACTTCCGGCTGCCGAGCCCGGACCTGTGGCGCGACATCTTCCAGAAGATGAAGGCCGCCGGCTTCAACTCCACCTCCCTGTACTTCGACTGGGGCTACCACTCGCCGAAGCCGGGCGTGTACGACTTCACCGGGGTACGGGACGTCGACCGGCTCCTGGACATGGCCCAGGAGGCCGGCCTCTACGTCATCGCCCGCCCGGCGCCGTACATCAACGCGGAGGTCGACAGCGGCGGCCTGCCCGGCTGGCTCACCACCAAGGCCGGGAACAACCGCAGCGACGACCCGCGGTTCCTCCAGTACGCCGACGAATGGCTGACCCGCATCGACCGGATCATCGCCCGCCACCAACTGACCAACGGCACCGGGTCGGTCATCGCGTACCAGGTCGAGAACGAGTACTACAACGGCTCCGACGCCGGCCGCTCCTACATGCGGCACCTGGAGGAGAAGGCCCGCGCCGACGGCATCACCGTCCCGCTGACCGGCAACAACAACGGCACCTTCAACTCCGGCACCGGAGCCCTGGACGTGGACGGCCCCGACTCCTACCCGCAGGGCTTCGACTGCTCCAACCCGGCGAAGTGGAACGGCGTCCCCGACATCAGCTACGACCACCCGGCCGGAAAGCCGCTGTACTCGCCGGAGTTCCAGGGCGGCGCCTTCGACCCCTGGGGCGGGCCCGGCTACGACAAGTGCGCCCAGCTCATCGACGACCGGTTCGCCGACGTCTTCTACAAGCAGAACATCGCCGTCGGCGCCACCGCGCAGAGCTTCTACATGACCTACGGCGGCACCAACTGGGGCTGGCTCGGCATGCCCGAGAACTACACGTCGTACGACTACGGAGCGGCGATCCGCGAGACCCGGCAGCTCGATCCCAAGTACGACGAGGACAAGCTCATCGGGTACTTCACGCAGTCGGTCGCCCCGCTGACCAAGACCGAGGCGATCAGAGCCACCCCGCCGGACGACCCCGCGGTCGTCGACACCGCCCGGATGAACCCCGACACCAGGACCCAGTTCCACGTCCTGCGGCACGGCAACTCCACGTCCACGGCCGTCGACAGGACGCACATCTCCCTGGACCTCAACGCCCAGCCGTCCGCCGACACCACCTACACCTGGGACGACCCCGACTCCGCGCTCCAGTACGCCGGTTCGTGGTCGCACGTCGCCGACACCAGCTACACCGGCGGCGACTACAAGCACACCGAGTCCTTCTCGAACAAGGCCGGCGACTCGCTCACCGTCCCCTTCGACGGCACCGCGATCCGCTGGATCGGCTCGAAGACCGGCAACCACGGCTACGCCGACGTCTACCTGGACGGCACCAAGACCGCCACGGTCGACGACTCGGGCGGCGAGAGCCAGGCCGTGCTCTTCCAGAAGACCGGCCTGACGCCCGGCGCGCACACACTGAAGATCGTCGTCGCCGGGAACCACAGCCCGGGATCGACGGACGACTACGTGGCCGTCGACGCCATCGACGTACCGACGGCCGCCACCGCCGAGCCGACCTACCCGGTCGTGCCGCAGCAGCCCGGCACCGCGATCACCCTCGACGGACGCGACTCCCACGTGATCGTGGCCGACTACCGCCTCGGCGACACGCAGCTGCGGTACTCGACCTCCGAGATCATGACCAACGCGACCATCGCGAACCGGGACGTCGCCGTGCTCTACGGCGACCGGGGCAGCGACGGCGAGACCGTCCTGCACTACGCCACCGAGCCCACCGTGACCACCGACGGCGGTACGGTCGCCACCAGTTGGGACCCGGCCACCGGAGACCTGCGGCTCGACTACACGCACCAGGGCCTGATCCGCGTCAGCGTCAGCGGCGCCGGACAGCGCCCGCTCCTGCTGCTCGTCGGCGACAAGGCCACGGCGAAGACCTTCTGGCGTCAGGACACGGCGAGCGGCCCGGTGCTCGTGCGCGGCACCCACCTGCTGCGGACGGCGACCAGCCTGCACGGCGGCCGGACCCTGGCGCTCACCGGCGACAACGCCGACGACAAGAACATCGAGGTGTTCACCTCCGCGACCCACATCACCTGGAACGGGCAGGCGTTGGACGGTCACGCCACCGCCACGGGGAGCCGTACCGGAGACATCCCGGTGGCCGCCCCCGTCCACCTCCCCGCGCTCGACGACTGGAAGCACGCCGAGGAATCCCCCGAAGCGGCCCCCGGGTTCGACGACACCACCTGGCAGGTGGCCGACAAGGCGACCACCAACAGCGTCTCCGGAGCCGGCTCGCCGCCGGTGCTCTACGCGGACGACTACGGCTTCCACACCGGCAACACCTGGTACCGGGGCCGCTTCCGCGCCACCGGCGAGGAGACCGGCATCCACCTGGTCTCGGACTCCGGCGGCGGCGCCCAGGCGTTCTCCGCCTGGCTGAACGGCACCTTCCTGGGCAGCTCCACCACGGGCAGCGGCGACTTCACCTTTCCCGCGGGTTCCGTGAAGTCCACGGGCGACAACGTCATCTCCGTGCTCACGGTTGACATGGGACACGAGGAGGACTACAAATCCTCCAACGGCAACAAGACCGCGCGCGGTCTGACCAGCGCCTCCCTCGTCGGCGCGCCGCTGACGTCCGTCACCTGGCGCCTCCAGGGCGTACGGGGCGGCGAGGACCTCCAGGACACGGTCCGCGGCCCGCTCTCGACGGGCGGCCTCTACGGCGAACGGGCCGGCTGGTCCCTGCCGGGCTACCCGGACGCCGACTGGAACCGGGTGTCCCTCCCGACGACCGACACCACGCCCGGCGTCTCCTGGTACCGCACCGACGCCGACCTCGACCTGCCGCGCGGCCAGGACACCTCGCTCGGGCTGACGTTCACCGACGACCCGGCCCGCAAGTACCGCGCCACGATCTTCGTGAACGGCTGGCAGGTCGGCAACTACGTCAACTACCTCGGCCCGCAGCACACGTTCCCGGTCCCCGACGGCATCCTGAACCCGAACGGCCACAACAGCATCGCCCTCGCCGTGTGGAACCTCGACGGCAGCACCGGCGGCCTCGGCAAGGTCTCCCTGACCGACTACGGCAGTTACGCCTCGTCCCTGCGCGTCGCGCAGAACGACAGCCCCCGCTACGACGCCCGGACCTACGCGATGCCCAAGCGCCCGGGAGCGGACGTCACCCTGGACGTGCCGGACACCGCCCAGCCGGGACAGGCCTTCACCGCGCGGGCGACGGTGCGGGTGCCGAAGGACGGGCAGCCGGCTTCGGGACTTACGGCGTCGCTCGCCGCCCCCGAGGGCTGGAGCGTGGGTTCCCCGAGCCCCGCGTCGGTCGGGCGCCTGCGGCCCGGCACAGCGGCCACCTTCACCTGGACGGTCCGGCCACCGGCCGGAACAACGCCGTCCGCCTCCGCGCTCACCGCCACGGTGCGCTACCGGCAGAAGGGCCGGCAGGCCACCGGCACCGACGAACGCATCGTCGGCGGGATCCCGCCGGCACCGCCCGCCGGGAAGAGCGACGTGAGCGACCTGCCGTTCCTGTCGGCCACCAACGGCTGGGGCCCGGTCGAGAGGGACAGCAGCGTCGGCGAGCAGGCAGCCGGCGACGGCCGCCCGATCACCATCGCGGGCGTCGGCCACGCCAAGGGCCTGGGCACCAACTCCGTCAGCGACGTCCAGCTCTACCTCGCCGGACAGTGCTCACGGCTGACCGCGGACGTCGGTGTCGACGACGAGACGGGCGGCGCGGGCACCGTCACCTTCTCCGTCGTCGCCGACGGCAGGACCCTGGTCACCACGCCGACGCTCCACGGCCGGCAAGCCGCCGTTCCGCTCGACGTCGACGTCAGCGGCGCCCAGGTGGTCGACCTCAAGGTCGGCGACGCGGGCGACGGCAACGGCAACGACCACGGGGACTGGGGGACACCCACGCTGACCTGCGGTTAGCCGGTACGGCCTGGCACCCGGATCCGGTCAGGGCAGGATGCCTGCCGGAGCCCGGGTGAGGTCGTGCAGGCGGGCGGCGTCGCGGCTCGGCGGCGCCCCGAACTGGCGGCGGTATTCCCGGCTGAACTGCGAGGCGTTGTCGTAGCCGACGCGCCGCCCGACACCGGTCACGTCGCCGGGGCGGGTGGCCAGCAGCAGCCGGGCCTCCTGGAGCCGGATCTGCTTCTGGAACTGGATGGGGCTCATCGCCGTCACCGCCTGGAAGTTGCGGTAGAAGGCGGAGACGCTCATGCCGGACATCCGGGCCACGTCCTCGACGCGGAACGACTCCGCGTAGTGCTCGCGGATCCAGCGCACGGCCCGTGAGACATGGCTCAGGCCGCTGTCGGCCAGACCCAGTTCACGGACCGTCGCCCCCTGCTCGCCGGTGATCAGCCGCCACAGGATCTCCCGTTTGACCAGCGGCGCGAGCACGGCCCGGTCGCGCGGCTCGTCGAGCAGCCGCAGCAGCCGGACCACCGCGTCCAGCAGCGCCGCCGGCGCGTCGCTGACGGCGATGCCCGACGGGACCCCTGCGCCGGCCCGGGGAAGGTCGCCGGGGCCCGCCCGCAGCAGCAGTTCGGCGACGGCGGACGGCTCCAGGGCGAGGCCGAAACCGAGCGCCGGCCGCTCGGGACCCGCCTGCGTGAACTGTCCCGTGACCGGCAGGTCGACCGAGGCGACCAGATACTGGCCGGCGCCGTACTCGTAGACCCGCTCGCCCAGGGCCAGACGCTTGGCGCCCTGCGCGATCACCGCCAGCACCGTGCCGGACATGGCGGGCGCCGGCGGGTCCGGCCGGTCGACCTTCGAGATGAGGACGCCGTCGACGGCCGTGCTCCAGTCGGGCCGTGCGTGCCGCTCCAGCAGGACGCGGAACTCTTCGAGGGACATGCGTCCATTCCAGCACCCCGCTGCCCCGCCACTCCCGTGATCGCGAGGATCGTGCAAGGACGCGAGAGCCGCAGGGGGTGACGGCGCCGGGCCGCCGGTGACACGATGCGAGGGGCGAGAAAGGTGGCGGCCGTGGTGCCTGACGTCCGCGCGTCGGTGGGCGCGATGCTCTTCCGCCGGGTGGCGGGCCCCGACGGACCGGCGACCCGTGCCCGCATCCACGGCACACCCGGCCCCCGCTGGTTCGCCTCCGGCCGCCCGATCCGCGCCGTCCACGCGGACGCCTCCATGTTCGTCGGCGGGCTGGGCGCCCTGCTCCTGCAGTCCCTGCACCCCCTCGCCATGGCCGCGGTCGCCGCGCACTCCGGCTACCGCGGCGACCCGTGGGGACGGCTCCAGCGCACCAGCGCCTTCCTGGCGGTGACCACCTACGGCACGGCGGACGACGCCGGGGCGGCCGTGGCCGCGGTGCGGGGCATCCACGAAAAGGTCCGCGGGAGGACACCCGACGGCGAGCCGTACCACGCGGCCGACCCGCACCTGCTCGGATGGGTGCACGCGGCGGAGACGGAGTGCTTCCTGCGCGCCCACCAGCGCTACGGCTCGGCGCCGCTGGACCGGGAAGGCTACGACGCCTACGTCGCCGACACCGCGCGGGTCGCCGAGGCACTCGGGGTGCCCGACCCGCCGCGCGACCGCGGCGAGCTGTCCGCGCGGCTGGCCGCGTACCGGCCCGAACTCAGGGCCACGCCCGAGGCCAGGTCCGCGGCCCGCTTCCTGCTCCTGGAACCCCCGCTGCCACTGCCGGTCCGTCCGCTCTACGGCATCCTGGCCGCGAACGCAGTGACCCTGCTGCCCTCCTGGGCCCGGACCCTGCTGCGGCTGCCCCGCCTCGCGGTCGTCGAGGACGTCACGGTGCGCCCGGCCGGTCACCTGCTCACCCGCACGATCCGCTGGGCCATGAACACCCCGGACGTCTCCTAGGGGCCCCGGACGGCGCGGACCCGCCGCGCCCCGGAGGGCGCGGCGGGTCCGGCGGTCGGCTGGTGGACCGGACTCAGGGCCTGCCCCGGGTCAGCGCCCACTCCGTCGCAGGTGACCAGAGCCCGCCGCCCGGCGTGCCGGGAGCGGCCCAGCCGCCGGGTCCTGCCACGGTGCCGTGGCCTCCGCCCGTGCCCGGCCGGTCGTCGTGGTCCGTGCGCTGGATGCCGACCGTGTAGGTCCGGGTGACCGAGCCGTTCGCCGAGGTCACCTTGATGGTGCGGGTGGTGAGCCGGGAGCCGGTCGAGGAGAGGACCGCACTGCCGTCGGTGATCCTCACCCGCGCGCCCGGCTCCGCGGGCACCGCGGACACGGCCGGGATCCCGCGGTTCTCCGGCCAGTCCACGACGTAGGTGGACACGTCCGGATCGAACCCGTCGATCGCGACGCCGCCCACCTTGATCGCCCGGGCGTCGGCGACGCTCGCCTTCGTGGCGTCCGAGTGGTTCGTCACCGTGACCGATCCGTCGGCGTTGACGACGACCTGTGCCGCCATCGCCGCCGCCAGGTTGATCCGCTGCCAGCTCGCCCCGCCGTCCGCGGTGAGGTCGAGCGGGTAGCCCGAGTCCGTCGCGGTCTGCTCCAGGACCTGGGTGCGCTGTGCGGCGGTCAGGTCCGGGAAGGCGGTGATCAGCAGGGCCGCCGCGTCGGACGGCGTCCGCAGGGCCTGGCCGCCCTTGCCGACCTGGGAGAACCCGTAGGTCAGGCGCTGGGTGTACAGGTCGACGTCCTGCGTCGTGCTCAGACCGTCGTAGGGGTCGCCCGCGCAGGCCGCGAGCGTGTCCCCGTACCCCTCGCTCTCGCACTGCGCGAGCAGTACGTTCTCGATCTCCGTGTGGGCCTGCAGCAGCAGGTCCTGGAACTCGGGGTCGGCCCACCGGTGCGCCACGGTCGCCTGGCCGGCGATCCGGCCTCCCATCACGTCGAGCGGGTAGTGGAACCCGAGGACGATGCGGTTGTTGCCGTACTCCGAGGTGCGGGCGAGGATCGACGGCGCCAGCTCCGGCAGCAGCGTGGCGAGGACGGTCCCCGCCTCGTAGCCGCCGTAGGTGTGGCCGCTCGGGTACGAGCCGCTGGTGGTGAGGCTGCCGTAGGAGCCGTCCTGCGACTCGTAGACGTCACCGCCGTCGCCGACGAACCCGAGCCGCACGTAGGGGCGCAGGTAGTCGTAGTGGTTCTTCGCCGCGTCGACCTTGTCCAGGCCCTGCGTGACCCGTGAGAACAGCGCGCTGGTCTTGGGCAGCAGGCCGCCGCCGAGGGCGTCGCCGTAGATCTTGCCGAGCCGGGATCCGAGCCCGTCGGCCATCGTGACGGTGGAGCTGTTCGTCGCGTCGACCTCGGCCCGGTCCACCTCCTTCTGGGTCGCCGCGTTGTTGACGGCCACCGCGATCCTGTCGTTCTCGGCGGTGAGCGCGGTGCCGGCCGGCACCTTGGTGTTGGCGGCCAGGGTGCCGGTGCCGAGGTCGCCGATGCCGTTGAGCAGGCCGTAGAAGTAGTCGGTCCCGTCGCCGGTGCCCGGCCAGCTGTCCGAGGCGTAGTCCGCCTTGAGCGTCGAGTCAGGGAAGGGCGAGGGCTGGTACGCCGGGTCGGCGGCGTCCGCCGTCGCGGCCGGGTCCGTGGCGGCCGGGTCGTCGGAGGTGCCGGCCAGGGTGACCGCGGTGACGGCGGCCGTGTGCGCCTTCGCCTTGCCGGTGGCGGTCAGCAGGGCCGTGTCCGCGGTGGCGGGCAGGTGCGCGGTGCTCCCGTCGTTCAGGGTCACGGTGTAGCCGATGACCGGGAAGCCGCCGTCGCCGGCCGGCCGCCAGGTCACGCGGACCTGCCTGCCGTCGGTGAGCACGCCCGTCACGTGCGGCTTCTGCGGCTTGCCGCCGCCGGTCACCACGGGTGCCGTAGCGGCGCTCCGCGGCGAGGCGCCGAACTTGTTCACCGCCTGGACGCGCGCGGTGTAGGACCGGCCGGAGCGGAGCCAGGTGAACGTGGTGCTGCGGGTGCCCGGGTCGTCGATCGTGATCCGGTGGCCGTCGCCGAGGTCGATCCGGTAGCCGGTGACGGCGGAGCCGCCGTCGTCCGCGGGTGCGGACCAGGCGACCGTCACGCTGGTGCCGGACGAGGCCGCCGACACCGCGCCGGGCGCGGCGGGTGCCGTCCTCGGCCTGGTGGCGAGCGCGGACACGGCGTGGCGGAGGGCGTCGTACCGCGCGGTGAGCGTGGCGTCCGTGGCCGTGGTGTCGGCGACGGCGGCCTTCGCCGCGGTGAGCGCGGTGGTGAACGCCTTCCAGGACGCGTCCGTGTAGCGGTCGTCGGTGAGGGCCGACGCGGTGGTGACCAGGTCCTCCAGCTTCAGTCGCGGCAGCGGCACCAGCTGGCCCGCGGCCAGGGTGAGGCTGCGGGTCCTGGTGTCGACCTCGGTCTGCGTGGCGTCGTCCGCGTCGGCGAGGGTCCGGGCGGCGGTGAGTTCCCGCAGGTACACCCCGAAGTCGATCGAGTCGTACCGGTCCGCGTCACCGGCGAGTCCCTCGTACCGGGCGATCGCCTCGCGCAGCGCGGTCCTGTCGGTGACGGCGGGCGTGTCGACGTGGGCGAAGGTGATCCGGCCCAGGTTCGCGACGTACGGGTGCGAGGAGTCCGGGGTCGTGGTCAGCCGCAGGTGGACGGCGTGCTTGCCGGTGACCGCCTTGGGCAGCGTCAGGCTGGTCGTCCCGCCGGACGACCACGCGGCGCCGGTGACCGGCAGCGGCACGGTCGCGTACGGCGTGCCCGGGTTCGCCGCGTCGAAGGAGTCCAGGTAGAGCTGGACGGCCGAACCCGTGCCGCAGCGGGCCGAGTTGTTGACGTAGGTGAGCGTCATGGTGGTCTTCGGCGAGGTGCCGAAGTCGATGTCGCCGTAGTCGAGCCAGGCCCCGTCGTAGGTGCCGCCGAGGTCGGTGGTGGAACCCGAGCCCGTCCAGCCGACCGGTTCGCTCTTGAGGCCGCCGCCGCTGTTCGAGCGGAACGCGGTGGCGTCGAAGCCCACGGGGGCGTCGGCCTGCCGGGTCAGGGCCAGCGAGTAGACGTTGCCGACGTAGGGCTGGGAGGACGTCTGCGTGCCGGAGACGAAGTCCGCGTAGACGTCCTGGACGCCGGTGAAGACGTTCGGGTCGAGCGGCACGGTCGTGGTGGCGACGGTTCCCCAGCCGGAGCCGGTGTAGTCGAGCGGGACGTCGACCTTCTTCGCGCCGTCCTTCGAGCCGAGGTGCAGCTCGATGTGCGAGTCGGACGCGGCCCGCGACTGGGGCTTGTCGTAGCGGACGGTGAGACTGTCGGCGCCGCTCTTGAGGTCGGTGTCCTTCCACGCGGCGAAGGCGCCGTCCGTCACGTTCTCGAAGATGCCGTTGGCGAGGTTGAGCGGAAGCGAACCGCCGCCGGTGGTGGTGCTGTTGACCGCGGTCAGCGTGGCGAGCGTGGTCGTGGGCGACGAGGAGACCTCGTTCGGCGAGAACTGGTACCAGTCGAAGTTCGACACCCACTGCTGGCCGGTCGGGGCGTGGAAGACGAACGTCGCGCTCTTGGCGGCGAGCAGGGCGTCCGGGTCGGTGACCGCCGCCTGCACCGTGCTGTAGTACTGCCAGCCGCCGGTTCCGGGCAGCGGCACGGTCGCCACGACCGGCCCGTCGGCGGTGCCGGCGTGGATGTCGACGCTGCTCGGCTTCGCGTTCGTCGCCTGGGCGTTGGCGTAGCGGACCGAGACGCTCTTCGGGGCGACGCCGCCGAAGTCCAGCTTGCCGTAGCGCTCCCAGGCCCCCTCGGTGACGCCGCCGAGGTCGCCGTCCGAGTAGTACGCCTCCTTCACCAGGCTGGGGCCCTCCATCTGGTCGGCGGCCTCGGCCTGGAGGACGGCGAAGCCGCCCTCGTCGAGGGTGAGCGCGTCGGCGGCGGAGTGCAGCCCGTCGCTCGCGGCCATCAGCGTGCCGGTCGCGGAGGCGGGGTCGGCGACGACGGTCCGGGCGCGGTCGAGCGCCGACCTGAACACGGTCCAGGAGCCGTCGGAGTAGTCGCCGCCGCGGACCAGGGACGCCTCGTCGACGAACGCGCCGAGCGCCTTGCGGTACACCGCGGCGGCCGAGATGCGCAGCGGGTCGGTCGCGGAGATCCCGGTGCCGGTCACGGTGGCGGCCGGCACGTGGTGGGCGAAGGCCGCGTCGCGGAAGGTGATGCCGAAGCGGACGTCGGTTCGGGTGCTGCCGGACAGCGCGAGCGTCGCGGTGCGGGAGCCGCTGACCCGCAGGTCGGCGCGGACCCCGTCCGGCAGGCCGGTCACGCTGGCGGCTCCGGACCGGGTGAGGCTGGTGCCCTCGCGGGCGTCGAACGCGGCCGGCCCGGACAGCGTGAGCCGCACGCTGTCGTCGACCGTGCCGTCCGCCGCGGTGGCGACGGTGCCCGGACGGGCGGAGAGGACCGTGCTGTCCTTGCCGGTTCCGGTGCCGCTGTCACCACCCGTGTCGCCGCCGTCGGTGTCCAGCGAGTACGCGGACTCGGTGTGCGCGCCCCACCGGGAGGGCTTGGAGCCCATGGTGAAGTCCAGGGTGCCGCCGGCGATGATCTGCGAGTAGTCCAGCCACGTGTTGTCGAACCGCTTGCCGTTGAGGGTCGTGCTCTGCACGTAGTAGGAGCTCGGCGAGACGCCGTCGGCCTTCACGGTGAACTTGGAGCCGCCTGCATAGCTGATCGTGGTGGAGTCGAAGAACGGGCTGCCGATCTGGAACTGGCTGGAGCCGGCGGTCACCGGGAACAGGCCGAGCGCGGCGCCGACGAACATGGTCGACATGGTGCCGGCGTCGTTGTCCATGGTCGGCAGGAAGCCGTTCGGGGACAGCTTGTAGACCTGCGTCTTCACCGGCGGGGTGAACTGGCCGCCGGAGCTGGGCGCCTCGTTCGTGGAGCCGGTCGCGATGTAGCGGTTCCAGGTGGCGCCGGTGTAGATGGCGCGCACCCACTTCTGCGTCAGGCTGGGCTCGCCGACGTAGTTGAAGAGGTACGGCGCCTGGAGGTCGATCTCGTTGGCGTTGGAGTGCAGCATGGTCGAGCCGTCGTCGGCGGCGGAGTCCTCGCCGAACATGTGCTCCACCGCGGCCTTGCCTGCCTGGTCGCCGCCCATGGCCTTGATGAGACCGCCCATGTCGTAGGCGTCGTACCAGTGGTACTGCCACAGCGTGCCCTGGTAGAGGCCGGCCGCCTCGAACTTCTCGTAGTCGGCGCTCTGCCAGTCGCCGCCCGTGGCGCGCGGGGTGAGCAGACCGACCTCGGTGCCGTCGGCCGCCGTCCAGGCGCCGGACTTCACGAGGTTGTCGATGGCCATGGTCGACTGCGTGCGCAGCTTCTTCGCGTCGTCCTTCTTGCCGAGCGCGTCGGCGATGACGGACAGCGCCCACTGGTCGTAGCCGCGCTGCACGGTCGTACCGGGGTCACCGGAGACGTAGCCCTGGCGGAGCTGGGCGCCCGTGTAGTAGCCGGAGTACGCCAGCAGCGCCGGATAGGCCTCGTCGAGCCGGTCGAAGTTCTTGAAGCCCTTCGACAGCGCGTCGGCGACCAGCACGGCCGAGCGCTCCCAGCGGACGGTCGGCACGGAGTGGGTGAGGCTGCCGAGGCTCTTGCCGGACGCGCGCTGGTCGGCGAAGAGCTCGATCAGCGACTGGATCATGTCCCGGTAGGTGGCCGGGTCGATGTACGCCTCCACCGAGTACTTGCGGAAGTCGTCCCAGGTGGACCAGCCGTCGTAGTACGTGAAGCCGTTCGCCCGGTGCACCGCGCCGTCCGCGCCGCGGTAGGTCCCGTTGGTGCTGGTGGCGTTCACCGGCAGCGCGTACATGCGGTACAGGTGGGTGTAGAACTCCTTGGTGAGCGTCGACCCGGGGTCGGACTTCGCCGAGGAGCGCACGTCGACCGCGCCGAGCGCGCTGTTCCACTCCGCCTTGGTACGGGCACGCGCCTGGTCGAAGGTGAGCCCCCCGACCTCGTTGCGCTGGTCGGTCGCGGCCTGCTCGGCGCTGATCGGGGAGAGCGTGATGCGCAGTTCGACGTCGTCGCCGGCCGCCTTGTCGAAGCCGAGGACGGCGCCGGTGTCGGTCCCGTCCTGGCTGGTGGCGTCGGTCAGCTTCCCGTCGTTGCCCCAGCTCTTGAGCGAGGTGACGGGGACGTTGGTGGTGGCGTCGTAGTACAGCTTGTACGAGGCGCCGTTGAACGAACCGGCGATGAGTCCGCTGATCGACATGGTGCCGTCGGCGAGCGTGGCCGCCTTCATCGTCGCGCGGGTACGGCTGGTGAAGTTGTTGGCGAGGTCGAGGACCAGCTCGGGGGAGGCCCCGGCCGGGAAGCGGTAGCGCTGGAGCGACGTGCGCGTCGTCGCGGTCGCCTCGGCCTCGATGGTGCCGGGGCCCTGCGTCACCGCGGAGGCGGTGCCGGATATCGCGCCGAGGCCCGCCTGGTAGTAGCCGGGCGTCGCGGTCTCGTCGGCGTGGCTGTACGTGTGCGCGTACGAGCCAGCGGCGGGCCGCTTGTCGTACTGCACGGAGGTGGGGACGACGAGCAGGTCGCCGCCGCCGCCCGAGCCGCCGACGCCGTCGAGGTTGGTCGAGGTGAACCCGGCGATGCGGGTCTCGTTGTAGTCGTACCCGGTGTGGTTGCGGTTCGGCGTGGTCAGCGGGTTGACCTTGGCCAGACCGTGCGGCGCTTGGGCGCCGGGCATGTCGTTGCCGTCGTCGCCGGCGGTCGACACGAAGGGGTCGACGAGCTTGGTGTAGTCCGTGCCGGGCGTGCCCGCGGACGTGCCGGAGGCGGGTATGGCCACGGCCGTGCCCGCGCCCGCCAGTGCGGCGGCGCCGAGCGCGCCGGCGAGGAGCGCGGCGACCGTGGCACGCCAGGGCCTGCCTCGCCCGCGGGCGGTTCTCGGTGGGATCGGGCGGGGCACGGGGGCATCGGGTCTGACAGGCACGGGACCTCTCCAACGTCGCGATACACCGCACGGTCCGGCCCGTAGGGGGACAACGTTGTCAGCCCGTACGACCCCCGGATCGTGCGGACTCGGGGCGAGACGGCAGTGGACGCACGGGATCGCACCCGTCGCGCACGGCCGCCGTCATAAGACACGGGTAAAGCGTGCAACGGGCGAACAGTACGCGTACAGGAGGTACGCGCGGGAACCGTTCGCAAGGAGGGGTGTTCCGGCCGACCGCGTGTCAGACCGCCCTGGTGGGAGCCGAGGTGACGCGGGCGGCGCCGGAGCCGGGGGAGCGGGCGGGCGGCCAGGCGATGGCACCGCGCGTCGGCGTCCGGACGTCTCTCGTGCCCCCGGACGCTCAGTCCCGCTGGTACTCCGCCACGGCCACCCGGCCCGAACGCAGCGACGAACGGCGGCCGGACGGGCTGCCGAGGCGCTGCGCGAGCGTGTGGAGGTCGTCGTCCGAGACCACCCGCAGGCCGTGTTCCGCCAGCAGGCCGGCCATCCGCTCCGGGGGCCACAGCGAGCGCCACGGCTCGCCCGACGTCACGGAGCTGCCGAGGACGCGGGCCAGCAGCCGGCCCACGGACGCCCTTGCCGACGGCGCCTGGTAGTTGAGGACGAGCGTGCTGCCCGGGGCCGACCTGGCGGCGAGCGCGGCGACCGTCGAGCGGACCTCGTCGCGCGTGAGGTAGGGCACGACGCCCTCCCACAGCCAGGTCGTCGGCTGCGACGCGTCGTGCCCGGCCGCGTCCAGCGCCGCACCGAGGGCGTCGACGGCGAAGTCCACCGGCGTGAACCGCACGGACCGGGCGGCGTCCGGCAGTTCGGGGACGGCGGCGAGCCGGGCCCGCTTGTCCTGCTGGGAGGCCGGATGGTCGACCTCCCACACATCCGTCCCGGCCAGCTCGGCCAGCCGCCAGGCGCGGGTGTCCAGACCGGCGCCGAGGATCACGAGCTGCCCCGACGGCCGCGCGCGCAGGGCGTCGTCGATGGCGGACGTCCGCGGCACGACGACCTCGGCGCAGGCGCGGACGCCCTCGAACGCGACCCGCGCCTGCCAGCCCTGCGGCACCGTGCCCGCCCGCACCTCGGTCACGGGCACCCGCTCCGCGTCCGTCAGCAGCAGGAGCGCCACCGGATCGGTGAACCGGTCGGCGGCGATCCTCCCGTCCGCCGCCGCCCGCCCCTGGCAGACCAGTACCGCCGTCCGGCTCGCCGCGCGTCCGCTCTCTCCCATGGGCAGGTATTCAACACCACGCCCGCGGCCGTCCCGCGGCCGCGCGGCCTCAGATGGTGCCCACGACCTTGCGGGGCGTGACGCGGACGACGACCCGCTGCGCGTCGTCCGCCGACGCCGGGTTGAAGTCGCGGTACTCCTTGCCGGTGTACTTGAGGGACAGCCGGTCGATCAGTTCCTGGCCGCCCTCCGTGGTGATCTCGGCCGTGCCGCGGATCTCCGCGTAGGTGTACGGCGCGTTGGGCGGGTTGATCATGATGTTCACGCGGGGGTCGCGCCGCAGGTTCCGCTCCTTGCGGCGGCCCACGGTCGTGGAGAACAACAGGTCGTCGCCGTCGCGCAGGAGCCAGACGACGGACTGCTGGCAGCTGCCGTCGGGCTGCACGGTCGCCACGACGGCGAACACCGGCGTGCTGTCGACGAGCTGCTTCAGATCATCCGAGAACGTGTCGGACAAGGCGGACGCCCCTTTCCTCGATCGTGAACCGGCGCTCGGCCCGCTCACCGTACGTGATCAAGTCCTGCGGGTACCCGGACCGGGCCGGGTACACGCCGGTGACGGCCCGCGAAGTCCACGGCGGTACCGGCGGACCCGTCCTCGGTGCGCGGCGCGGACCGGCGCGGACGGCCGGCCGAACGGCCGACGTGCCCACGCCGGTTGTGCGTCACGCACCCGCCTGGGGGATCAGGCCGTGTGGAGCGTCAGGCCGTACCTGCTGAGGATCTCGTTGACCGGCTGGTACCAGGTCTCGCCGCCGGAGCCGCAGTTGCCCCAGCCGCCGGAGGTGACGCCCTGTGCCTGGTCGCCGCTGATGAAGGAGCCGCCCGAGTCGCCGGGTTCGGCGCACACGCTCGTCTTGGTGAGCTGGTGGACCGCCCCCTGGCTGTAGTTGACCGTCTCGTTCTTGGCCAGGACGGTGCCGCAGTGCCAGTGCGAGGTGGAGCCCGAACGGCAGATGGACGCGCCGACGGGTGCCTCGGCGGAACCGCGCACGAGCTGGTCGGAGACCGTGCCCCAGCCCAGCACCACCGGTACGGTCCACCAGCCGCTGCCCACGTTCACCCAGGAGTAGTCGTTGTCCGGGAACGAGGACCCCTGGAAGTTGCCGACATAGGAGCCGTCCCAGCCGTACACGGCGGCACCCGGCTGACCGCAGTGCCCGGCGGAGACGAAACCGCCGTACACGGAGAAGCCGATGGAGCAGCGGACGTTGCCCGTGTAGTACGGGTCGCCGCCGACGGTTCCGGCGGCGAGGGTGCTCGGCGTGTGCGCGGTCTCGCGCACCACGACGGGGCCGGACGCGCGGGCCCGGGTCAGGAAGGCCCGGACATCGTTGTCGGCACGCTGCGTGCGGACGACGTTCACGACGACGGCGCCTGCCTCGGGGTCGACGTACCAGCTCGCGATCCCGGCGGGGGCGTGCAGGGCGTCGACGCGCGCCTTCGCCGCGCCCAGCTCGCGCGCACTGTGCGGGACGAGGCGGACGGCCGCACCGGTGGCGCGGACCGCGTCGGTGTCCGCGCCGCGGGTGACGGCCACGGTGAGGGTGCCGCTCGCGGCGTCGAACCAGGAGCCGCCGTACGACGACCCGGCGGCCCGCTTCGCCTTGCGTTCGACGGCGGTCGCCTTCTTCTCGGCGGCCAGGCGGCTCTCGGCCTGCGCCTTGCTCAGGCCGAGGTCGTGTTCCATGGCGGAGAGGAGGGCGGCGGAGGCGGGTGCCTCGGCGGAGGGCGCCGGGGTGTCGGCGGCGGAGGCGGGCAGGGTGTTCGCGGTCGCCCAGGTGCCGAGCAGCAGCAGCGCGGACAGGGCGGAGCGCATGGCTGTGGTGCGTCTCAAGGGAGTGGCCCTTCGTCGTTCCGGCGGTGTGGGGGTGGAACAGCAGACCGGTGAGAGCGCTCTCAGACGTGCGCGGCAGACTCTAGCCGGGGATCCTGGGCAGGTCCATGCCAATCACGTGCCGGGTGTCCCGCCGGGCCGCGTCGGACGCGTCGCCCGGGACCGGTCGGGCGGGTGTGGCCGCCTGTCGGACGGGCCGACCGCGACCGTCTCGACGGGTCGGTGTCGGATTCCTTCGACGGGTCGGTGTCGGACCGCTCCGATGGGCCGGTCCGGATCATTTTTGCGGTTCCTTCCGACCGCTTTGACGTGCTGCTTCCGACGGGTTCGACGGGCCGGTCCAAATCGTTTCAGCGGCTTGGTCCGGAGCCTTTCGGCCGGTCACCTCATGCCCTTTGGGCCTATCACCCTCTGCGGTTGCGGCGGGTCACCCCCTGTGGCCCGGCCGGTCACTCCGGCGGGACCGGCCGATCGCGCCCCGTGAGCGCCGTCGTCGCGAGTGTCCGGGACGCCCGGTAGGTGCGACGCTGGGACGGCAGGCATCCGCCGAGAGGACCCGGGAGGGCCCGATGGGACGTGATGTGCCGGCCCGGGTGTTCACACGGGAGGACCGGCGCCGGTACCGCGAGAAGATGCACACCTGTCTCGACGTACTGGCGCAGATGCTGCGCGGGTCGGGCTTCGAGAGCGAGCGCCCGCAGGTCGGCATGGAGATCGAACTCAACCTCGTCGACGACGACGGGATGCCGGCGATGCGCAACACCGAGGTGCTGCGGGCGATCGCCGACCCGGCGTGGTCCAGTGAGCTGGGCCGGTTCAACCTGGAGATCGACATCCCGCCCCGGGAGCTGACCTCCGGTGGACCCGGCGCCTGGGAGCAGACGATCCGCGACGCGCTCAACCACGCCGAGGACCGCGCCGCGACGGTGGGCGCGCACCTCATCATGATCGGGATCCTGCCGACGCTGGGCGAGCCGGACGTGGGCGAGACCGCCCTGTCCGGAGACCCGCGCTACCGGCTGCTGAACGAGCAGATCTTCGCGGCCCGCGGCGAGGACCTGCGGATCGGCCTCGAAGGCGTGGAACGCCTGTCGATGTACGCCGACGCCATCACCCCCGAGGCCGCCTGCACCAGCACCCAGTTCCACCTGCAGGTGGACCCGAAGGACTTCGCGTCCTACTGGAACGCGGCCCAGGCGATCGCCGGCGTGCAGATCGCCCTCGCCGCCAACTCGCCCTTCCTCTTCGGCAGGGAACTGTGGCGCGAGACCCGGATCCCGCTGTTCGAGCAGGCCACCGACACCCGTCCCGAGGAGATCAAGGCGCAGGGGGTGCGGCCGCGGGTGTGGTTCGGAGAACGCTGGATCACCAGTGTCTTCGACCTGTTCGAGGAGAACGTGCGCTACTTCCCGGCGCTCCTGCCGCTGTGCGACGACGAGGACCCGCGCCGGGTCCTGGACGCCGGCGGCGTGCCGCAGCTCGGCGAACTCACGCTGCACAACGGCACGATCTACCGCTGGAACCGCCCCGTGTACGCCGTCACCGAGAGCGGCCCGCACCTGCGCATCGAGAACCGCGTCCTGCCCGCCGGTCCGACCGTCGCCGACATCATCGCCAACGCGGCCCTGTACTACGGCCTGACCCGCGCCCTCGTGGACGAGGACCGGCCGGTCTGGTCGCGGATGTCCTTCGCGGTCGCCGAGGAGAACCTGCACGCGGCGGCCCGCGACGGCATCGACGCCCGGCTGTACTGGCCGGGTGTGGGCGAGGTGCCGGTCACGGAGCTGGTGCTCAGGCGGCTGCTGCCGCTGGCGCACCGGGGACTGGAACTGGCCGGCCTGGACGCCTCCTGGCGCGAGCCCATGCTCGGCATCGTCGAGCAGCGCTGCGTGAACGCCCGCAACGGCGCCCTGTGGCAGGCGGAGACGGTCCACCACTTGGAGCGCGCCGGTGTCTCCGACCGCCGGGAGGCGCTGCGCCGGATGACCACCGCGTACATGGACTACATGCATCTCAACGCGGCCGCGCACACCTGGCCCGTGGACTGAGCGGCGCGGCGAGGGCGAGTGCCGACCCGGCCTCGGGCGGCGGCCGCCGCCGTGTCAGGATGCCGGGTGATCGCCCTGTTCCCGGAGGCTTCCTGACGTGAGTGAGACCGAGGTGGCCGTCGCGCCGCGCCCCCTGCTGCTGGCCGACGGCGCCCCCGCCGCCGACGCCTGGTCCCTGGACCCGGCGCTGACCCACCTGAACCACGGCTCCTTCGGCGCCGTACCGCTGGTGGCGCAGGAGCGGCAGGCCGGGCTGCGCGCCGAGATGGAGCGCGCGCCGGTCGTGTGGTTCCCGGAGCTGCCCGGACGGCTCGCCGCCACCCGCGCCGAGCTCGCCGCCTTCCTCCGCGTCGACGCCGCAGACCTCGCCCTGGTGCCGAACGCCAGCGCCGGTGCCAGCGTGGTCTACAACGCCCTCCCGCGCCGCCGCGGCGGGGAGATCGTCGTCACCGACCACGGCTACGGGGCCGTCACCATGGGGGCCGAGCGGCTGGCCCGCCGCTGGGGCGGCCGGATCCGCACGGCGCGGGTGCCGCTCGGCGCGGACGCGGACGAGGCGTACGAGGCGGTGGCCGCGGAGATCGGGGACGCCACCGATCTCGTGGTGGTCGACCAGATCACCTCGGCGACCGCCCGCCGGCTGCCGGTCGAGCGGATCGGCGCGGAGGCACGCCGGCGGGGCGTACCGGTGCTCGTCGACGGCGCCCACGCCCCCGGTCTGCTCGCCGCGCCGCTCGACGGCGCCACCTACGACTTCTGGACCGGCAACTTCCACAAGTGGGGGTGCGCGCCGCGCGGCACCGCGGCCCTCGTCGCCCGCGGACCGCAGCGGGACCTGCTCCACCCGCTGATCGACTCGTGGGGTGCCGGGGAGCCCTATCCCACGCGTTTCGACCACCAGGGCACCCTCGACGCCACCTCCTACCTGGCCGCGCCCACGTCCCTCGACTTCGTGGAGCGCACCTGGGGCTGGTCCGCCGCCCGCCGGTACATGGACCTGCTGGCGGACCACGCCGCCGAGGTCATCGGTGCCGCGTTCGCCCCGCTCACCGGTGACGACAGCCGGGTCGACGTCGGCATGCCGGTCCCCGGGATGCGGCTGGTGCGGCTGCCCGACGGCCTCGGGCGCACCCGGATCGAAGCCGACGCGCTGCGCGACCGGGTGGCCCGCGAACTGTCCGTCGAGGCGGCCTTCACGAGTTTCGGCGGCGTCGGCTACCTGCGCGTGTCCGCCCATGTCTACAACACCCCGGCCGACTACGAGCACTTCGTCAGGACCTGCGTGCCCGTTCTGGGCGACTGGGCCCGCCAGCCACGCGGTTGAGTCGGCGGGCCGGGCGGTCGCGGCCCTTGACTCGGTAGCCGGCCGGCTCCATCCTCGTCCGAGGTATTGCGCGGGTCATGACAACCTCAAGGGTTGGCCAACCGCGTCTTCCCGCGACCGAGGGATGGGGCCGTGACGCAGACTCGACGCTCGTACCGCCGACGCGCAAACGTCACCGTGATGTCGTTGCTGCTCCTGGTGCTGGCCGTGGTCCTCGGGCCCGCCCCGAGTGCGGCGGCCGGCGGCGACTGGTGGACCCCGGCGGCGCGGCCCGCCCCGGACGTCGGCATCGGCGTCACCGGCGAACCGTTCACGGGCACCACCGCGGCGGGCGAGGTCCGCGGCTTCGTCGACGCCCACAACCACCTGTTCGGCAACGAGGCCTTCGGCGGCCGGCTGATCTGCGGCAAGGTCTTCTCCGAGGCCGGGGTCGCCGACGCCCTCAAGGACTGTCCCGAGCACTACCCCGACGGCTCGCTCGCGCTCTTCGACTACATCACCCACGGCGGCGACGGCAAGCACGACCCGGCCGGCTGGCCGACGTTCAAGGACTGGCCGGCCTACGACTCGATGACCCATCAGGCCGACTACTACGCCTGGGTGGAGCGGGCCTGGCGCGGCGGCCAGCGGGTCCTCGTCAACGACCTCGTCACCAACGGGATGATCTGCTCGGTCTACCCGTTCAAGGACCGCGGCTGCGACGAGATGACCTCGATCCGGCTGCAGGCGAAGATGACCTACGACCTCCAGGCGTACATCGACCGGATGTACGGCGGCACCGGCAAGGGCTGGTTCCGGATCGTCACCGACAGCGCGCAGGCACGGTCGGTCGTCGAGCAGGGCAAGCTGGCCGTCGTGCTCGGCGTGGAGACCTCCGAACCCTTCGGCTGCAAGCAGATCCTCGACGTCCCGCAGTGCGGCAAGGCGGACATCGACAAGGGGCTGGACGAGCTGTACGCGCTCGGCGTGCGCTCCATGTTCCTGTGCCACAAGTTCGACAACGCCCTGTGCGGCGTCCGCTTCGACTCCGGCGGCCTCGGAACGGCCATCAACGTCGGCCAGTTCCTGTCCACCGGCACCTTCTGGCAGACCGAGAAGTGCACCGGCCCGCAGCACGACAACCCCATCGGCGACGCCCCGTCGAAGGCCGAGTCGGACCTCCCGGCGGGCGTGACCGTCCCCGCCTACGACTCGGACGCGCAGTGCAACAAACGCGGCCTCACCGAGCTGGGCGAGTACGCGGTGCGCGGCATGATGCAACGCAAGATGATGCTGGAGATCGACCACATGGGCGTCAAGGCCGTCGGCCAGGCGCTGGACGTCCTGGAGTCCGCGTCCTACCCGGGCGTGATCTCCTCGCACAGCTGGATGGACCTGGACTGGACCGGCCGCGTCTACGCCCTCGGCGGCTTCGTGGCCCAGTACATGCACGGCTCCGAGGGGTTCGTCGCCGAAGCCGCGCGGACCAAGACGCTGCGCGACCGGTACGGCGTCGGCTACGGCTTCGGCACCGACTTCAACGGCATCGGCGACCACCCCGCACCACGGGGCGCGGACGCCGCGAACAAGGTGACGTACCCCTTCCGGAGCGTCGACGGCGGCTCCCTCGTCGACCGGCAGACCTCGGGCGAGCGCACCTTCGACATCAACACCGACGGCGCGGCCCACGTCGGCATGGTCCCCGACTGGATCGAGGACATCAGGCGGGTCGGCGGCCAGGACGTGGTGGACGACCTGTTCCGCGGCGCCGAGTCCTACCTCGGCACCTGGGGGGCCACCGAGCGGCACCAGGCCTCGGTGAACCTCGCCGCGGGACGGCCGGCGAGCGCCGGTTCCTCCGAGTGGAACCCCTTCACCAGCTACCGCCCGGACCGAGCCGTCGACGGCGACGGCACCACGCGCTGGGCCAGTGACTGGAGCGACGACCAGTGGTGGCAGGTCGACCTGGGCGCCACCCGCTTGGTCTCCCGGGTGACGCTGGACTGGGAGCGCGCGTACGGCCGTTCGTACCGCATCGAGCTGTCCGCCGACGGCGCGAACTGGAGCACCGCCTGGTCCACCACGACCGGCGACGGCGGCCTGGACACGGCCCGGTTCACCGCCACCCCGGCCCGCTACGTCCGCGTCCACGGCCTCGCCCGCGGCACCGGGTGGGGCTACTCCCTGTACGAGGTCGGCGTCCACAGCGCCTGACGCGCCGGCCGGCGACCGGGCACGCCCGCCGTCGCCGGCCTCGTGGCCCCCCGGGTGCCCCGCCAGGAATGCAGGCTCGGGCCGGAGCCCATACCGTCGAAGGCAACGACCAGCAGGCCCCCACCGGCCGCCGGGCGGTCGACGAGGGCCCGTCCGACGCGGGAGGGGCCCCGCGGGACTGCCAGGCCACTCAGGGAGACGCGCATGAGTCGCGCCAAGCGCAGGACCCGTAACACCTCCCGCAAGCGGGTGACGCCCCGGCTCGACGACACCGTCGGCACCCTGGACGAGTCCCGGTCGGCCGCCGGTCCCGGAAACGCGGCATCCGGCGAGAACGGCGGCGAGCGGACGGCGGCCGTCCGTGCCGCATACCGCCAGGAGGGCGAGCGACGGCTCCGGCGCGGCGGCTCCGCACGGCCGCCCCACACCCCGGCCGAGCCCCACACCCCGGCCGAGCCCGGCGTACCGGCCGAGCCCGCCCAGGACGGCGTCGCTCCCGCCGGACCGGTGTCCCCGCCCGCTCCCGCACTCGGCCCCCGCGCCGACGGCCCGCGGCCCGGCGAGGCGCCCGGTCCGGCCCCGTCCACCGTCCGCGACCGGCTACCCCGGCGCCCCGCGCGAGGCCCCTCGTCCCGGCCGCGGACGATGCGGATGCGCATATCCGAGGCGGAACCCTGGTCCGTCACGGTGATGAGCTTCCTGCTCCTCGGAGGCCTCGGCATCCTCACCGTCGTCGCCTCGGTCGCCGCCTGGGGCCTGGCCGCCCTTCTCGCGCCGGACGCACTGCCCCGGCTGAGCACGTTCCTGACCATCGCCTTCAGCGTGATCATCCTCGAAGTCGTCCTGGGCTCGTGTCTGGCGGCCCTGACGACCTTCCTGTACAACCTGACCGCCCCGTACAACGGCGGTCTCGAAATCTCCCTCACCGACGACCTCGGCCCCACCGAGGCGGGTGCCAAGGCCCAACTGGCCGTGGACCGCGCCCACATCCGGGCCCGCCGCTACCTCCGCGCGCACACCCCGGCCCGGGTCGTCGACGCGGTGCGCCGCCTGTCGGCCGGATACGTCTCTCTGCTGAACAGGGCCGCCTCACTGTTCCGCAGGCCGCCCTCCGACCGGCACCCGGAGCCGGTCACACCGGCCGACCAGCCGGCCCCTGTCACCCCGGAGGCCGGTCCGGGGGAGTGAGACCCCGCCCCTGACCCGGGATCCGGTGCGCCGCTCCCGGTCAGGCGCCCTCCAGCGAGACCACGGTGGCGTCCGTGCCGCCCTGCGGCGTCTCGAAGCTGACGGTGTCGCCGACCCGGTGTCCGAGCAGTGCCCGCCCGAGCGGACTGTCCTCCGTCACCAGGTTCTCGTCGTCCGCGGAGGCGATCTCGCCGATCGCGACGCTCTGCACCGCGCCGTCCGCGAACCGCACGGTGACGGTGGAGCCGACGCCCACCACGCCCGCGGGGGCCGGCCGGGCGACGGCCGCCTGGTGCAGCCGCAGCGTGATGTCCTCGATACGGGCGTCCAGGCGCCGCAGGTCGTCGGCGCGCTGCAACTCGTCGGCCTGGTCCGCGTGGTCGCCCGGCGCGTCGTCGCCGACCAGCGTCGCGGCGACGTCCCGCCGCTCGGCGTGCAGATCGGCCAGCTGCTGCTCCAGCGCGCGACGGCCCTCGGCGCTGATCGGTTCGGGCCCACCCATGGCCGCTCCTTCGGGGACGGGACGACGGACGTCGCGCTCTGATCACCGACTGTACCGATTTTACCGACTATGTCCCTCGCGGGGTCAGCGCAGGAAGCCCTCGTAGTTGCGCTGCTGGAGCTGGCTCTCGATCTGCTTCACCGTCTCCAGGCCGACACCCACGATGATCAGGATGCTGGTGCCGCCGAACGGGAAGTTCTGGCTCGCCCCGAACCCGACCAGCGCGATGGTCGGCACCAGGGCGATCACGCCCAGGTACAGCGAGCCCGGCCAGGTGATCCGGTTGAGCACGTACGACAGGTACCGCGCCGTCGGCCGCCCGGCCCTGATGCCCGGGATGAAGCCGCCGTACTGCTTCATGTTGTCCGCGACGTCCTCCGGGTTGAACGAGATGGAGACGTAGAAGAACGCGAAGAACACGATGAGCAGGAAGTACAGCACGATGTAGACCGGGTGGTCGCCCTTGGTGAGGTTCTGGGCGATCCACCGCTTCCAGACCGAGTCCCCGCCGGAGAACTGCGCCACCAGGGCCGGGATAGACAGCAGCGAGGAGGCGAAGATGACCGGGATGACGCCCGCCTGGTTCACCTTCACCGGGATGTAGGTCGAGGTGCCGCCGTAGGCCCGGCGGCCGATCATGCGCTTCGCGTACTGGACCGGGATCCGGCGCTGGGCCTGCTCGACGAAGACCACCAGGCCGACCATGGCGAGCCCCACGACGATGACGGAGCCGAACTCGATCCAGCCGCCCGCCAGGGTGCCCTGCTTCTTGATGGCCCACAGCGCGGACGGGAAGGAGGCGGCGATCGAGATGAACATCAGGATCGACATGCCGTTGCCGATGCCGCGGTCGGTGATCAGCTCACCGAGCCACATGACCAGGGCGGTACCGGCGGTCATGCAGATCACCATGGTGACGGTGGTGAAGATCGACCGGTCCGGGATGATGCCGGCGGCGACCGAGCAGCCGGAGAACAGGGCGCCGCTGCGGGCGGTGGCGACCAGGCCGGTGCCCTGCAGCACGGCGAGGGCCACCGTCAGGTACCGGGTGTACTGCGTGATCTTCGTCGTACCCGCCTGGCCCTCCTTCTTCATCGCCTCCAGGCGCGGGATGACCACGGTCAGCAGCTGCAGGATGATGCTCGCGGTGATGTACGGCAGGATGCCGAGCGCGAAGATCGTGATCTGGAGCAGCGCACCGCCGCTGAAGAGGTTGACCAGCCCGAACAGCCCCTGGTTGCCGGACGCCTCGGTCACGCACGCCTGGACGGCCCGGTAGTTGACGCCGGGGATCGGGACATGGGTGCCGACCCGGTAGAGCACGATCATGCCCAGCGTGAAGAGCAGTTTCTTCCGCAGGTCGGGCGTCTTGAAGGCATTGATGAACGCGGTGAGCACGGTGCCGCCTGCACCCCTTCGTCCTGGTCGGTCCGGGCGGCACATGGATGACCCGCCGTGCGCCGCCCGACACCTGGTCAGCCGGAATTGGGAACTTTTGGACTCACCTCTCAAAGGTGGCGTAGGCGGCTTCCTGTCGCCACTGGACCGCGGCCTTGGCGCTGGTGTCCAGGAGCCGGCGGCACTCCGCCGTCGGAGTGCGGCCGCTGCCGGGCAGCCGGCCCGCGCAGGCGGTCGCCGGGTGGTAGCCGTCGCGGGTGGGGTTGCCGCGCCACAGGCTCCGGCCGGGCAGGAACGCGTACTCCAGTGAGGCGCGGGCCAGGTCCTTCAGCTCGGGGTAGGTCAGGCCGTAGGTCTGGGCGGCGTACTGGTACTCGTGGGTGATGTCGATGCGGGAGACGCCGGGGTCGTCGGTGGCCAGCACGACCGGCACCCCGTAGGAGCGGTAGGTGGCGAACGGGTGCTCGGCGCCGCTCACCCCGAGGATCTGCGCGTTGCTGGTGAACGGGACCTCGACGGCGATCTCGCGGGCGGCCATCGTGCGGGCCGTCTGCTGCCAGCCGTCCTCGTGGACCAGGTCGACGCCGTGGCCGACCCGGTCGGTGCCGGCGACGTTCACGGCGTCCGCGATGTGGAACTTCAGGTCCTCGGGCTTGACCAGACCGGGCCACAACTCGCCCGCGTGCAGGGTGACATGGGCCTTGGGGTAGACGGTGCGCAGGTAGTTGACCATGCGCATCTGGAGGCGGTAACCGGCCAGCGAGCTGTCCCAGTCCTCGGGCTGGACCAGGTTGACGGCGACGAACCGCGAGTCGCGCTCGGCCAGCCGCATGCCGAGGGCCAGCTGGGTGAAGACGCGCTCCGGTGCGCTGCCGCGGTTGACCTGCGAGATCCAGCGGACGGTCAGCGCGCAGCCGGGGCGCGGACGGCTGGTGCCGCAGCGGGCGGCCGTCCGGAAGGCGGCGTCGCCGTCGTCGGCCTCCTTGCGGGCGTCGGCCACGACCCTGTCGAGTCTGCCGCCGGCCACGAGCTTGGCGTGCAGCGCGGCCAGGTCGGGGTCCCAGCCGACCTCGGCGGCCAGCTGCCGGGCGCCGTCGGAGGCCGGGGTGACCATGGTCTCCAGGTAGAACTGGTTCTGCGCCGCGTCCGTGTCGGCGACCTGGGCCAGCAGCTCGCCCCGGTGGCGCCAGGGCACCTCGCCGAACTTGTTGAACGTGTCGAAGAAGTGGTCGTGGCCGTTCTGGTCCGGCGGGAAGTCCTGCATCGACCAGGCGCGCACGATCGCGTCGTGGAAGTCGCGGTCGGTACGGGCGTCGGCGGCCGGACGGGTGCCCGCGCCGCACGGCGGCACGACCGCCGTCAGCGTGGCCGTGTCGATGCACAGCCCGTCCTCGGCGGCCAGTTCGATGAGGTATTCGGTCCTGACCGCACCGGAGAGGTGGTTGTGCAGGTCACCGCCCTTGGGCAGGTGCCGGAAGAAGCCGCGCAGCAGCCGGGGGTCGTGGCGGATGGATTCCAGGTAGGCGGCCGTGCGCGACTCGGCGGCCGTCATCGGCCGGGGGGCGCGCGGGACGGTCGCCTCGTGCGCGGCGGCGGGCGGCGCGGCGGACAGGGACGCGAGGCAGAGCAGCGAGAGGGCACCGAGCCCGGCGGAGAGCGCCGTGCGGCGTGCGGGGTGCGAGGCGCGAGGGCCGTGAGAGGTCGTCACCCTCCGATGATCTTCAGGGCCGCCCGCCGGTCCCGGCTGCCGCGCGGTGGGTACGGCGGAGTCACCCGCGCGGGCGCAGCCACGGCCCCGCCCCGGCCGCCGTACCGCGGCGGGCGCCGCGGCCCCGGCCGCTCAGTCCGCCGCCGGGCCCGGCCGCCCGGCACCCGCGTGCTCCGCCAGCGCCCGCTGCCGGGCCAGGTCGACGGCCGTCTCCAGGGTCTGGATGTCGTAGGCGCCGTGGTGGCGCCGGCCGTTGATGAAGAACGTGGGAGTGCCGGAGACGCTGCTGAGGTCCGCCGAGTCCACGTCCTCCGCGACCCGGGGCGCACCGCGGTGCTGCTCCAGGTCCCGCCGGAACCGCTCCTCGTCGAGCCCGAGTTCGCGCGCGTAGCGCAGCAGGTCGCGGGCGCCGAGGGCGTCCTGCCGGTCCAGCAGCAGGTCGTGCATGTCCCAGAACCGGCCCTGGCGGGCCGCGGCCTCCGATGCCTCCGCCGCCAGTTGGGCGTTCGGGTGGACGTCGGTCAGCGGCAGGTGCCGCCACACGTAGCGGACGTCCGCGTCGGTGCCCAGCAACTCCCGCACCACCGCCTCGGCCTGCCCGCAGTAGGGGCACTCGAAGTCGCCGTACTCCACCAGGGTGACCGCCGCGTGTTCGGGGCCGCGGATCCGGTCGTGGCGCGCGTCGACGGTGACCGCGAGGTCGGTCAGCGGATCGGTGTCGCCGAGCAGGGCACGGGCCCGGCGGGCGGCGGGCAGCAGGTTCATCACGCCGGTGACCGCCCAGCTCGCCGCGAAGGCGCCGACCAGGGTGGCGAGGATGCCGATGCGCGCCTGGTCCAGCTCCTCGCCCTCGAAGGCCAGCGAGGCGATCAGCAGGGACACCGTGAAGGCCGCTCCGGCGATCGCGCCGCCCGCGGTGACCGAGCCCCAGCCGACGTTGGGCCGCAGCCGCCCTCCGGACACCAGCCGCGCCGCCGCCATGGACCCGACGAGCCCGATCACCTTGCCCGCCACGCAGCCGCACACGATGCCGAGCGTGACGGGCGAGGTGAACGCGTCGGCCAGCTTCGCGCCGCTCAGTTCGATACCGGCGTTGGCCAGCGCGAACACCGGCACGATGCCGAAGCTCACCCAAGGCAGGAACTTCTGTTCCAGCCGCTCGTTCGGCGAGATCGCGGCGGTCAGGCCCTGGACGGCCGAGCGCTGCAGCTCCGGTGTGGGCTGCTCCCGGAACAGGCGGAAGAGGCGGCTGGCCTGCTCCAGGTCCTCGCGCGGCGCCGGATAGGCCACGACCAAGGCGCCGACCGCAAGTCCGGTGACCACCGGGTCGACGCCGGCCTCGTGCAGCGCCACCCACACGACCACCGACAGGACGGCGCAGTACCGTCCCTTCCGGACCCGGGCCAGCCGCAGCAGCATGATCACCAGCAGGGTGCCCACCGCCACCAGCAGCGCCGGCAGGTGGATGTCGTCGCTGTAGAAGACCGCGATCACCAGGAGCGCGACCAGGTCGTCGACGACCGAGATGGACAGGATGAACGCCCGCAGGGAGGCGGGCAGCCGTGATCCGAGCACGGCCAGGATGCCCAGCGCGAACGCGGTGTCGGTGGACATCGCCGCACCCCAGCCGTGCGCGGAGTCGCGGCCGGCGTTGAAGGCGAGGTAGATCAGCGCCGGTACGACCATGCTGCCCAGGCCCGCCACCGCGCTCAGCAGCACCCAGCGCCGGTCGCGCAGTTCGCCCATGTCGAACTCGTGCCGGGCCTCCAGGCCGACGACGAAGAAGAACAGGCTCATCAGACCGGCGTTGATCCACTCGTGCAGGGGCAGCGACAGGTGCTTCGTGTCGAACCCGATCGTGAAACGGGCCTGCCACACGGCGTCGTACGAGCGCAGGTCGATGTTGGCCCACAGCAGGGCGACGCACACCGCGCCGAGGAGGAGGACGGCACTGCCGGTCTCGGTCTGCACGAAGGAGCGCCAGCGCGTCGTGCTCCGCGTGGCCAGCCCCTGGGACGCATCGGTGGACTCATCGCCGCTCACGTGCCGATTATCGCCACGCCCGGCGCGCGACTCTCGGATTGCCCGGCATTCGGCCCGGCTGACGGCGGGTCAGCTCCGGCCCAGGAGGCGGCCGCGACGGCCTCCGGCGCGGGGGTGTGTGACTTGTCACGCGAACCCATGCCGGTCTGAGTTGTCTGCATCACAGCGGAAATGTCCTTTTGGCGGCCATGCTCGACGCGGCGCTCGGCTCCCGAAGTGGAGCCCGCGACCGGCCTCTTGGGTGCCCCTCCGTGGTGACCCAGGGCACGGCATTTGCGACATTCACCCCTTTTCGTTCGAAAGGTGTCTCATCATGGCCGCATACCTCTGTCCTCCCGCCGTCATCCACGGCGAGCACACCGTGGAGACCAGCCAGATCGTGGCGGAGGTCCGCGACCGCCATCCGCATGCGCCCTGGGCGCCGCGGGTCGACGGCATCGCGGCGAGCACGGGCATAGCGAGCCGCGGCTGGATGCTGCCGCTGGAGTCCGCCGTCGCCCCCGGCGAGGGCGGCGGCCTGCGGGGTGTCGGCCACGGCCCGGCCCAAGAGGCGCTGGCGCGCGAGGGGTTCGCCCAGCAGGACGTGGACCGCGCGATCGCCGCACTGGAGGCGATACCCGTGCCGCAGACCGTCCAGGAGCGCACCGCGCCGGCCTGGGAGGCGGTGCAGTCCTACGGGGAGCGCGCGGCGCGCGGAGCCCTGCAGGCCGCCGGCCTGGACGTCTCGGACGTCGACTGCCTGATCACCAGTCACTCCACCACCCCGGCGCTGCCGGGGCTGGACGTCGCCCTCTCCAACCGGCTCTCGCTCCGCGACGACGTGTTGCTGCTGCCGGCCACCCAGTGGGCCTGCATCGCCGGCACCCGCTCGCTGGCGCTGGCGGCCGACCTCGTGGCCGCGGATCCCGACCGGGTGGTCCTGGTCGTGATCTCGGAGGCGCTGAGCACCACCTACCAGCCCGCGGACGACACCCTGGAGTCCCTGATCGTCCGGCTGCTGTTCGCGGACACCGCGGTCGCCGCGGTGGTCACCGGCCGCCGCAGGGAGCAGTCGGTGCTGCGGCTGGACGCCGCCTGGCACCACACCCTGCCGGACACCCAGGACCTGCACCGCCTGGACACCCGGGCGGACGGCACCCACTTCGTGATGGACCGGCGCGGGCCGCGGGCCGTGCAGGAGACGGTGACCGCGATGTGGGAGTGGCTGCGCCTGCGCCACCAGGACGACCCCGCGCCCTGGCACCCCGACGTCCTGCTCGCGCACCCCGGCGGGACCCGGGTGCTGGAGTACATGGAGCAGACGATGCCCGACACGTGGCCGTCCGGACTGCTCGCCCACAGCCGGGACAGCTACACCACCGGCAACCGCGGCGGCGCCGCCGTCTTCGACATCATGCGGCGGGCCCACGCCGCGGGTCAGCGGCCGGGCAGCCGCGCGGTCCTGTACGCGGCCGCGCCGGGCCTGAGCGCGACCGCGCTGGAAGGGGAGTGGCTCTGAGGGACGGCCGCGGTGTCCGCGTCACCTCATCACCTCCGCCCAGACCACCTTGCCGGCGTCCGTCCACCGCACCCCCCAGCGGGTGGTGAGCTTGTGGACGACGTGCAGGCCGCGGCCGGCGTCGTCGAAGAGACCGCCGCGGCTCAGCCGGGGCCTGCCGTTGCCGGTGTCGCCCACCTCCAGCAGCAGGGCGTGCCCGGACCGGATCAGCCGTACCGTGACGGGCCCGGTGGCGAAGCGCACGGCGTTCGTGACCAGCTCGCTGGCCAGCAGCACCGCGTTGTCCCGGGTGCCGTCCCGGGTGCCCCAGCGCAGCAGCAGCGCGCGGACGTGTGCGCGGGCACGGGCGGGAGCGTCACGGCGGGCGGGCAGCCGCCAGGTCGCGGTGTCACCCTTGCGGTAGCCGATCATCCGCGCCAGCAGCAGCGTCACGTCGTCGCGCTCGTGCAGGGGAGCCAGCGTCGAGACGACGTGCCGGGCGGCCTGCTGCAGACCGTCCCAGGGGTGCACCGCGGACACGGCGTCCGCCAGCATGCCGATGCCCTCGTCGATCGACACGCTCGGATCCTCCACGAGACCGTCGGTGTACAGGGCGAGCAGCGAACCGGGCGGTACGTCGAACGTGTGCACGGCGAACGGCTCGCGCAGCGCGAACTCGGCGCCGAGACCGGGATGCGGACGGACCGCGAGCGTGCTCGCCCGGCCGTCCGGTGAGACCAGGACCGGGGGGAGGTGTCCGGCGCTGGACAGCGCCAGACTGTGGCTGACCGGGTCGTACAGAGCGATGCAGCAGGTCGACCCGAGGGCGCTGTACCCGGCCGCCAGCCCGGAATCCGCGTCGTCCAGCAGCGTCACGGTCTCGTCCAGGCGCTCCAGCACCTCGTCCGGCGCCAGCCCCGCCGACAGCAGGGCGCGGGCCTCCATGCTGAGCTGGCCCATGGTGGCCGCGGCTCCCAGACCATGACCCACGACGTCTCCGACGACCAGCGCGGTCCGGCCGTCCGGGAGCGGGAAGCTGTTCACCCAGTCACCGCCGACGCCCGCGCTGTCCGGTGTCGCGGGCTGGTACACGCTCGCGATCTCGATCGTGTCGCCGCCGGCGCGGGGCAGCAGCCTGCGCTGGAGCGCCAGCACCTGCTTGTGCTCACGCTGGTGCTGACGGGCCAGGTCGACGTGGTGGGCGGTCCTGGCGACCAGTTCCTGCAGGTCGAACAGCTCACTGTCGCGGAAGGGGCTGTCGGCCCGCCGCCAGACCTCGGCCACGCCCAGCACGACGGGCGGCGAGCCGTCCAGGACCAGCGGAATGCACGCCACGCCGGCCGACCGGTCGCCGGGCACCAGCGCCCGCATGACCCGCGGGCTGCCCAGGACCCGCTCGACCGCCTTCCGGTCCGGCATGACGATGGTCTGCGGTGTGTCGTCCCGCCGTACCGCCTGCGCCAGCAGCCGGCTCGCGTCGCTCGGCAGGTCGTCGCCCGGTGTCACGTAGCCCTCGGGCCACACCCGGTCCGGCACCAGGGCGGCCCGCCGCAACCGGATGCGTCCCTGTGCCTGCCCGGTGACCCCTTCGCCCGTCCACACCGTGAAGTCGAGGTCGACGGCGGCCACGTCGCCCCACGCCAGCAGGGACTCCGCCAGCGACTGCGCGGTCTCGCCGATGTCCAGGGACGTGCCGATCGCGGTCTCGGCCGCGTACAGGTGCAGCCGCGTGGCCATGGCGATCAGGGAGACGGTCAGCCCCTCCTGGGGCGCCGCCGCGGGCAGGATGCTCAGGGAGACCACGAGCTCCGAGCCGTCGTCGCGCCGCAGGCGCTGGATCCGCGCGACATGCGCCTCACCGGTCTCCAGGACCTGCCGCAGCCGCCGGGTGACCGTCGGCACGTCCCCGGGCGGCAGCAGGTCGACGAAGGGGCTTCCGGGCACGGCGTCCAGACCGGCGAACACCGGGGCGTCCAGGTTGCGGCGCAGGACCAACAGGTCCTTGTCCAGGTTGACCACGCCCAGGATCCGGTCCTGACGCCCGGACTCCGGCAGGTCCTCGGCCGGCTGCGGGCGTGCGGCGCGCTCCGCGGGCGCCTGCGGGACGTACCGTCCCAGGGCGCTGCTGACCATGTCGAACGGCGAGGAGGACGAAGGGGTGGGGGAGGGCGTGGAGTCCATACGGCTCCCTCAGCAATCACCGACGCGGCACCGGGGCCGTGGGCCGGCCCGGAGACGGGACCCCGAGACCGCCGACCGCACACCTCACCGGGCATCGCGGCGGGCCGCGCCGCCCGCACCGGCCGATCGCGCGCCCGCGCCTCGCCGCGGCCCCGCGCCGGGTGCACTCCGGCGGGAGGCTGCTCGGGACCGCCGACGGCTCACATCGGGAAGATCCGCGCGATGAAGTACGCGGCCACGATCGCGACGCCGATGAGGATCAGCCCCAGCCACAGGCCCGGGTGCTCCCACGCGCCGCCGTCCGCGCGTTCCTCGTGCGCCTCCGCCGTACAGCCTTCGGCCGGCGGAGTCTCCCCAGGGGGGACGAGTGGATATGCCATGCGTCCATGGTCGTACGCGGCGGTCGGCCCCGCACCCCGGCCCGCGCGGGCCAGGCCGCGTCCCGCAGCGCCGGCACTGGTGCCGGCGGGCCGGATCGGACAGGCTGCGGCGCATGGACTGGATGCCCCTGCTCTCCACCCTGGCCGGTGCCACCATCGGGATCGCGGCCACCCTGATCGCCGACCGCAACCGGTGGCGGCGCGAAGAGGACAGACACGCGTGGGAGATCCGGCGCGAGGCGTACACCGTGTACGTCTCGGCTCTCAAGGCCGCCGGCGAGGAGATACGGGCCGTCGCGCTGGGCGATCACCTGACCGCGTCCACGCGGGACGCGGCCGTACGGGAGGCCGTGCGCGGCAGCGGCGTCTACACGGCGAGCGAAGCCCTGTGGCTGGTGGGGCCGACGCGGGTCGTGGCGGCGGGGAACGAGGCGTTCCACGGGCTGCGCGCCCTGCGCGACGCCTATGCCCGCGGTGTCGCCGTCGGCTCGCCCGAGGAGGCGCCCCTGGTCGCGCGGCGGCGGGCCGCCATGGCGCGGATGCGGCAGGCCATGCGGGAGGACCTGGGCATCGGACCGCTCGGGATCGAATGAGCGCCGCCCCTCCCGGTCACCGGGAGGGGCGGCGCTCGGTGGTGTTTTCTAGCCCCAGCTGATGGCGGTCGGCCTCGGTACGGACCGCAGGCGCCGCCTGCCGAACCGGACGTCCCAGCCGTCGTCCCGCCGGGTCAGCAGGAACGCGCTCAGGGGCGGCACGGTCAGGTGCCAGAAACCTCGCGCCGGTACCGCCATGGCCCCGACGAGCACGGCCCGGACGACGGCCGCCTCGGCGATGGCCACCGCGCGCCCGGTGTCCGGCGCCACGCCGCTCAGCCAGTCCGCCGCCCGGCGGCAGAGCTGTCGTACGGACTCGCCGTCGTGCGGGGTGGCGTCCGGGTCCGTGCGCCAGGCGCTGAACCCGTCGGGATCGGTCGCGGCGATGTCACGGACCGCGCGGCCCTGCCAGGTGCCCACGTCGAGATCGCGCAGCAGCGGCTCGGACGACGCCACCAGGCCGATTGCGTCGGCCGTCTCGGAACAGCGGATCGACGGGGTCCGCACGGCCGGCTGATGCGGAGAGAGCACTGCTCTCGCATACCCGGCCATGTTCATGCCGTGCTCGCTCAGGTGGGCGTCGCCGAGCAGCGGGTCCACGGTGGCGTCGCCGCCGGGGGCGCACAGAAGCGTCAGGTGGATCGACATGGGACTACCCCTTTCCTGGCCGGATCTGGCTGCCGACGGGGCGAGCCCCGTGCCCTCCACCTTCGGGCCCGGCGCCGTCCGGCACTATCCCCCAGGTGTCCGAAGCCACCCCGCCGACCGGCCGGGCGGGAGCGGCGGCGGGGCCCGGATTCAGCGGTGCGGCTCGTGGGGCAGTTCCAGCCGCAGCTCGTAGCCGCCCTCGGCCGTGGGGCCCGAGGTGACGGTGCCGCCGAGGAGCTCCGCCCGCTGGGCCAGTCCCGCCAGACCGTGGCGGGCGCTCGGCAGGACGAGCGCGCTGCGGGTGGGGGCGGTGTTGGTGACCGTGGCGCGCAGCGAGCCGTCCCGGAGCCCGATCCGGACGGTCACGCGGGCGCCGGGAGCATGCTTGCGGACGTTGGTCAGCGCCTCCTGCACGGTCCGGTAGACGGCGCGCTGCACCGTGGGCGGCAGCTCCTCGGGCAGGTCGATCTCCAGCTTCGCCTCGATGCCGCCGGCCTCCAGCAGGTGCTCCAGGTCGGCGAGCGAGGGCTGCGGGGTCAGCTCGGTGGGCCTGCTGCCCGACGCCCGCAGGACCCCGACCATGTGCCGCAGCTCCTCCAGGGTCTGCACGCTCAGCCGCCGGATGGTGGCCGCGGCGTGCCGCGTCTCGGCGTCCCGGCCGCCCACCTGGAGCGCCCCGGCCTGTACGGCGATGAGACTGACCTGGTGGGAGACCACGTCGTGCATCTCCCTGGCCAGCTGGGCGCGCTCCTTGGCCAGCACGCTCTGCGCGGTCAGCAGCCGCTCCTGCCTGCGGGCCTCGGAGATGTCGGCGATCCGCAGCGACAGCTCGCGCCGGGCCTGCACGAGCTGGCCCAGGAACACCGGAGCGGCGGCGGTGGCCAGGGTGTAGCTGAGGTGGAACACGTTGTTCGTCTGGGACAGCTCCGTGGCGTCCAGCGACGACCACGGCCAGGGCAGGAAGTCGATGATCGCGTAGATGAGCGCGCAGGTGCCCAGCAGGAGGCGGTGGCGGTTGAGGGAGGACAGCGTGTACAGCGCGACCATGGGGGTGACCACCGCGTCGGTGACCAGGCCGGTGGGGAGGGCGAGGACGAACGTCGTCAGCGGCATCCGGTGACGCAGCGCCAGGCCGAGGGCGCCGACGACCGCGCAGGCCGTGGTGAGCCGGTCGGCCAGATCGACGTGGGCCCAGGCGTCGGCCAGCGCCACCGCGACGACGGCGATGTCCGCGAGCGCGGCCCGTGGCTGCCGGCGGTTCACCGCGCCCCCTCGTCCTGCGCGGACGCCAGCAGCCCCGCGCGCTCGGCGATCAGGGCCGCCTGGACGCGGGTGCTCACCCGGAGCTTGCCGAGCACGTTGGTCACATGGCCCTTGATGGTCCCGGTGCTCAGATGCAGCCGTTCGCCGATCTCGTTGTTGGCGAGCCCCTCCGCCATGAGGACGAGCACGGCACGCTCGCGTTCGGTGAGCCGGGCGGTGAGCGCGAGGGCGGACGGCTCACGGACGGTGTTGTCGAGGAACCCGCCCACCACCAGACGCGTCACCTTGGACGACAGCACGGTCCCCGACTCCGCCAGGTCACGCACCAAGTAGGGGAGCTGTTCGGGATCGGTGTCCTTGAGCAGGAATCCGGCGGCGCCCGAACGCAGCGCGGTCGCCACGTACTCGTCCGTGTCGAACGTGGTGAGCATGGCGACCACCGGCGGCTCCGGCATCCGGCGGAGGTCGGCGAGGATGGTGAGCCCGTCAACGTCGGGCATCCGGATGTCCAGGAGGACGACGTCGGGGCGCAGCTCCCGCGCGCTGTGCACGGCCTGGCCGCCGGCCACCGCCGCGACCACCTCGATGTCCTCCGCCGATTCGAGGATGTGCGTGAACCCCGTACGGATCAATGCCTCGTCGTCGACCACCAGCACCCGGATCATGTGCGCTCCGCTCCTCGCATGCCCCGGTCGATGCGTACCCCGGCGGTGCCCCGCGGCCCGACGGCCGCCTCCCAGAACCCGCCGGTTGGCGGCGCGACCTCAGCCGGTCGGCGGGCCCCCGCCCGCCGACACGACGTCGGCCGTCGTCTCGGGTCCGCGGCACCGGTCCTTTCCCTGGCCGGTGCCGGCTCGCCACCGGGCGGAGCCCGGCCGCTCACGCGGCGGCGTTCGCTCACCGACAGGGCGACGGGTCCCGTCCGGTGACCATGGCGGTGCCCGACCGCCGACGGGGGAGAGGCGCTCGTCCACCGGCGGGGCGGCTGCTCCCCGTTCGGGAACGTGCGGCCTGCGCCCCCGGTTCACCCGCCCGCGGCTCACGTCCATGACCGGGGCGGCCCGCCGCCGACCGGACGGGGCTCGTCAGCCGCCCGGTCGCCCGCCGATCCGCGCGATCGGCCCGCCCTCCCGCGCGAGCAGCACCTCGCCACCGCTCCACCGGCCCCTGTCCACAGGCGGCGCACGGCGGCTGTCCACCGACAGGCGGCTCCCGCCCGGCGACGGTGCGGCCCCCGCCCCCCCCGCCCCTCGCCCTCGCGGTGGCCGACCGTCGCCGCGAACCGCGTGGGCGGCCCGTCGTGGCGGAGCCGGGTCCTTCCCGGCCGTCTCACTACGCTGAGCGCGGGAGACGGACGAACCTGGACAGATCGGGAGACCATGGCCCTGGAACTCGACATCGACCGCATCCGCCGGACCGTCGAGGAAGGCGTCCGCGACAAGGTCTGCCCGGGCGCCGTCTGGGCCGTCGGCGACCGTTCGAGGAACATGGTCCTCGGTACGCCGGGGGTGCTGGATCCCGACCGGGCCGACGAACCGATGCGGCACGACACCGTCTTCGACGTCGAGGGGCTCACGGAGATCCTCGCGGTGTGGTCGTCCGTCGGATGCCTCGTCGAGGCCGGTGAACTGGACCTCGACGCGCACCTCGGCGACTTCTGGTCCGAGGTGCGCGGCCGCCCGCTGGGCCGGGTGAGCACCCGCGACCTGCTCACCCACACGGCGGGCGTCCCGCTCCGGGGCAGCCTCGTGAGCCTGTACGGCACCGACCCCCGGGACGTCCGCGACGGCATCCTCCACGACGCCGTGCGCCGTCCGCCGGGGCAGGCCGTGGAGTACACCGAGCGCGCCGCCCTCGTCCTCGGCCGGCTCGTCGAGGAACTCTCCGGCCGCGGCCTGGACGCGCTCGCGGACACCGAGGTGTGGCAGCCCCTCGGCATGACACGGACCCGCTTCGGCCCGCTGCCGCGGGAGACGGCGGACCGTTGCGCGCCGACCGCGGTGGACCGGCACACCGGGATCCGTCTGCGGGGCACCGCGCTCGCCGCGTCGGCGCGCCTGCTCGGCGGGGTGTGCGGCGCCTCCGGGGTGTTCACCGTCCTTCCCGACCTCGCGGCGTTCCTCCGGCACCTGCTCCAGCCGGGGCGGGGCGAGGCACAGCCCGGTTTCGGCGTGGCCTGGGTCCAGGAGTCGCTGCGCCCGCAGACCGGTGAACTCGCCCCGGCAGGCGGCCTGTTCTGGCGTCTGGCGCCGGGAGCGGCGGCCGGGGCCGACGACGTCTGGGAGCCGCACGGCTCCGGTGCGGCCACCGCCTGGCTGTCTCCCCGGCAGGGCCGCTGGGCGGTCCTGCTGACCAACGCGTCGTACTACACCAGGGATTACGGCTCCCTCGTCCCCGTCCGCGACGCGTTCCGCTCGCTGGCCTTCGCCTGAGCGCACCCGGCCCCGGCGCGAGGTGGTGAACGGGCCGTCCCTCCGCGCCGATTGCCGCCGCCTTCGTCACGGGTGTGGCGCGTGCTCACTCGGCCCCGGGTTCGGAACCGGGGCGGACATAGGCGCGGACCCGGAAAGCACGCGTGCGTTCTCGCCGGGTTCACGGCGACGAGTGGGAAAGCTGGGACCGGGGGAGAACAGTGGTTCCGCTGGATTGTCGACGTCGAGCCCTTTTCGGAAAAAAGTGGTCGCACGCCTTTTATTTCGGATCGAATTCAGAGCGCCATCAGGTCGAACGGTCGGAGTATTTCGGGCGTGTGTCGGCCACGCGCCTCCCACTGCGCCGGACTGCGCCATCCGCCGCCGCAATAACACCGTGCGCTCGCGGAATAGGATGGATTTGGCCGCCGCGCCGGCTGTACATTTTTTCCTACCGAAGGAATTTCCAACCAGCGGTTTTCCCGCTGAGAGGGACGCGGATGACGAGCCACGCAACTGAAGTCGACCTCGAGAATCTGTTACGTGAGAGATTACAGGCCACAGGTACGGAAGCGCGCTGGACGGTCGACGCGGACGACCTGTGGTGCCGCCTCACCCGGCAGTCCGGAATTCGACGCCGGCAAGGTTGGAAACTGCATGTCTCCGCGACGGCGGCCTCCGCTCCCGAAGTCCTCGTGAAGGCCTTGGACGTTCTGCTGGCCGAGGAATCGGCATTCAAGTTCGTCCGCTCGCTCGAACAGGTGAGCGCGCTCAATACCCGTGCCACTCCGCGCGGAAACTCCGGAAAGTTCATCACCGTTTACCCGCCCTCCGACGGCGACGCGGCCCGCGTGGCGCTGGAGCTGCACCGGGCCACGGCGGGACTGGCCGGCCCGCGGATCCTCTCCGACCAGCCCTACGCCCCGCAGAGCCTCGTCCACTACCGCTACGGCGCCTTCGTCGGCCGCCGCCGGCTGTCCGACCAGGGCCTGCTGGTGTGGTTCATCGAGGACCCCGACGGCAACCCGGTGGAGGACAAACGCACCGGGCAGTACGCCCCGCCCGCCTGGGCGGTCAGCCCCTTCCCCGCCTCCGTACCGCTCCCGCCGCGACAGGAGAAGGCGGCGAGCCGCCCGGTCCTGCTCGGCGGCCGGTTCTCGGTACGGGAAGCGATCCGGCACACCAACAAGGGCGGTGTCTACCGGGGCACCGACGTCACCACGGGCGCACCCGTGGTGATCAAGGAGGCCCGGCCGCACGTGGAGGGCGACGCGTCCGGCGCCGACGTCCGCGACTGGCTGCGCGCCGAGGCCAGGACCCTGGAGAAACTGAAGCACACCGGACTGGCGCCGGAACTGCTGGCGATGTTCGAGATGGGCGGCCACCTGTTCCTCGCCCAGGAGGAGGTGCCGGGCGTCCCGCTGCGCAACTGGGTCGCCGAACGCTTCCGCGACCTGGGCAGCGAACGCTACCGGGCGGACGCCCTCGACCAGGTCGAACGCCTGGTGGACCTGGTCGCGGCGGCCCACGCCTGCGGCTGTGTCCTGCGGGACTTCACACCCGGCAACGTGATGGTCCGCCCCGACGGGGAGCTGCGCCTGATCGACCTGGAGCTCGCCGCCCTGGAGGACGAACGGCCGCTCCCGACCCGGGTCGGCACCCCCGGGTTCAGCGCTCCGGAACGTCTGCTGGACGCCCCGGTGTCCCGGACGGCCGACTACTACAGCCTCGGCGCCACCATGTGCTTCGTGCTCGCCGGCAAGGTGCCGAACCTGCTGCCCGAGGACCCCGACACCAGACCGGCACAAGAACGATTCGCGGAGTGGCTGACCGCCTGCGCGGGGACGCTGCGCCTGCCCGACGGCCTGCCGGAGATGATCCTCGGGCTGATGCGGGACGACCCCGGTGAACGCTGGGACCCCGACAGGGCGCGGGACGCCCTGCACGGGATCGACCTGACGCGGCCGGCGCGCCCCACCCCCGGACCGGTGCGGTCGAGCGGGCCGGACACCGGGACCGAGGCCGCCGTCGCCGGGATGGTCAACCACCTCGTCGAGACGATCACCCCTTCCGACGAGCCGCGGCTGTGGCCCGTGTCGACCCTCGCCGGGGAGACCGACCCCTGCACCGTGCAGCAGGGCGCGGCAGGTGTACTGGCGGTCCTGACACGGTACTTCGAGCTCACCGGAGACCCCCGCCTGCCGGAGCTGATCTCCACCGCGGGCCACTGGATCGCCGCCCGCACCGACGCCCGGTCCATCCGCCCCGGCCTGCACTTCGGCGGCCGCGGCATCGCCTGGGCCCTGTACGACGCCGGCCGTGCCGTCGCCGACCGCAGACTCACCGACCACGCGCTGGCCCTGGCGCTGGCCCCGCCGGAGCCGACACCCAGTCACGACATCACCCACGGCACGGCCGGCAGCGGACTGGCCGCCGCCCACCTGTGGCACCGCACGGGCGATCCGCGCCTGGCGCGTCTGGTCGTCGACGCGGCCGACCGGCTGGCTGCCGCCGCGGAGCCCGAGCCTTCCGGCGTGAGCTGGCCGGTCCCCGCGGAAGCCGTGTCCGAGGAAGCGGGCAAACGCTATCTGGGCTTCGCCCACGGATCGGCCGGCATCGGCAGCTTCCTCCTCACCGCCGCGAGCGTCTCCGGCAGCCTGGACCACCTGGAGCTGGCCGTGGCCGCGGGCGAGCATCTGGTGGCCCACGCCGAGACGGTCGGCCGGGCGGTCCAGTGGCCCGCCCAGGCCACCGACCCGCCGACCGCCCCCTACTGGTGCCACGGTTCGGCCGGCATCGGGTCCTTCCTGATCCGCCTGTGGCAACGGACCGGCGACGACCGGTACGGCGACCTCGCCCGCGGAGCCGCGCACGCCGTCGTCGAACGCGCCTCCCGGGCCGGTCTCGCCCAGTGCCACGGACTCGCCGGCAACGGCGACTTCCTCCTCGACATGGCCGACGCCACCGGGGATCCCGTCCACCGCGAGGCGGCCGGGGAACTGGCCCGCCTCATCGTCACCGAACGCGCCCACCGCGGCAGCCACGTCGTCTTCCCCAACGAGTACGGGGACGTCTCGACGAGCTGGAGCGACGGGTCCGCGGGAATCCTGGCGTTCCTCCTGAGGAACCGCCACGCAGACTCCCGGCACTGGACAGTCCAGCAGCCGGGCTGAGCGACAGGAACACCTGTCGCCGACGCACAGAGAAGGAGATTGTCATGGAGAACCAGACCCTTGAGCTGCTGGCCCACCTGCACGCCCTTCCGGAGACCGACCCGGTCGACTTCGACGGAGCGTCGTTCTCCGGCACGTGCGCCTGCGTCGGCCTGCTGACGCTGCTCAACACCGTCTGTGTGGGCATCAGCTGCGCGTAGCCGAGAACCTCCGGCCGGCGGCGGTCCACGGGCCGCCGCCGGCCGGAGCACGCCCCGCCGCGGCCGGCGGGCCCGCACAGGACACCCCGTGGACGAGGAGCCGACCATGCAGGCACACGCCGGTGACGACGCCAGGACCCGAGCGACCCCCCGCACCGCCGGACCCGGGGATCCGGACGCCGAACGGCCAGCCGCCCGGCCGGACCGCGCCATCACGACCCGCGGCCTGGTCAAGAGCTACCCGGGCCCCGACGGGACCACCACCGACGCCGTGCGCGGCCTGGACCTGGACGTGCTCAGGGGCGAGACGTACGCCTTCCTCGGCCCCAACGGCGCCGGGAAGTCCACCACCCTCGCCGTGCTGTGCGCCCTGGCCCGCCCCACCGCGGGCCGGGCCACGGTGGCGGGCGCCGACGTACTGCGCAGTCCGGACCAGGTACGAAGACTGGTCGGGATGCTCTTCCAGCACAGCGCCCTGGACCCGGACCTGACGGCCGAGCAGAACCTGCACATCCACGCCCGCCTGTACGGCCTGCGCCGCAGGCACGCCCGCGTCCGCGTCACCGAGATGCTCGACGCGGTAGGACTGGCCGACCGGCGGCGCGCCCTGGTACGCACCCTCTCCGGAGGCATGCGCCGCCGTCTGGAGCTGGCCCGCGGCCTGCTGCACGCGCCCGAGGTGCTGTTCCTCGACGAGCCGACCACCGGCCTCGACCCGCACGCCCGCGCCCAGGTCTGGCAGTACCTGCGGGCCCTGCGCGACCGGCACGGCAGCACGCTGTTCGTCACCACGCACTACCTGGAGGAGGCCGAGAACTGCGACCGCCTCGGCATCCTCGACCACGGCCGGCTGGTGGCCGAGGGCACGCCCCTCGCGCTGAAGGCCGAGATCGGCGCGGACCGGCTGGTCCTGCGCACCGGCGACGACACGGCGGCCCGCCAGGTCGTCGCCCGTGCCGTCCCGCCGGGCACCGTCCTCACCGCGGACCCCGACGGAGTCTCCCTGCGCGTGCCCGACGGCAGCGCCTGGATCCCGCGCCTGTGCGCGGCGCTGGCGGACCAGGGCATCGCGGTGCACGCCGCGTCCGCGACCCCGCCGACGCTCGACGACGTCTTCTTCCACCACACCGGCCGCAGCATCCACACCCCCCGGTCCCACCCCGCTCCGGACGTCACCGCTTCGGACGCCACCGCTCCGGCGGCCGCCGAGCCCGTCGCCGAGGAGGCCCCATGACCGCGCCCGCCCTCCCGGCCTCGGACGCCCACGAGAGCGCCGCCGGCTCCGGCCGCGGGTCCGGGCCCTCGCCGCGCCACGAACTGCGCGCCGTGCACGCCCTGGTCCACCGCGACCTGCTGCGCATGGCGTCCCAGCCCGTCCACACGGGCCTGATGCTGCTCCAGCCGGTGCTCTACCTCTTCGTCCTGGGAGGCGGTCTGGCCGCGCTGATCCCGAACTCCTCGCTCGGCGTCGGCTACCAGACCTACCTCTTCCCCGGCATGCTGATGATGACCGTGCAGGCGCCGGCCATCATCGTCGGCGTCCGCCTGATCACCGACCGGCAGAGCGGCTACCTGCGCGAACTCCTGATGGCCCCGGTCAGCAGGCCCACCCTGCTGCTCGGCAGCTGCGCCGGTGGCACCCTCGTCTCCACCGTCCAGGGCGCCGTCCTGCTCGGCCTGGCCGGTGCCGTCGGGCTGCCGTACGACCCGCTCCTGCTGGCGCTCCTGCTCGCCGCGATGATCCTGGCGTCCTTCACCGTCACGGCCCTGGCCCTGCTGCTGGCCGTCAGCATCGACCGGCCGGAGATCTTCCACATGCTGCTCGGCCTGGTGATGATGCCGCTGCTGTTCCTCTCCGGAGGCTTCTTCCCGCTGCACAACCTGCCGGGCTGGGCGCATGCGCTGGCCGCCGTCAACCCGCTCGCCTACGGAGTGGACGTGCTGCGCCGCTGCATCGCGCTGCGGGTGCCGGACGCGGCGACCGCCGCGGGCATCGAGTGGTACGGCCGTCAGCCCCCGCTGCTCCTGGAGGGCGGTCTCCTGGCGGTCGCCGGGGCGCTGGCCCTGCTCTGGGCCGCGCACCGCTTCGGCCGTCCCGAATGACTCTTCCGGAACGGCCGCGGACGGCGTGCGCGGGGTCTCAGCCCATCTGCCCGGTCCTCGCGTCGTGCCACAGGTCGACGCCGCCGTCGACGGCGTACGTGTCGATCTCGGCCAGTTCCTCCGCCGTGAAGTCCAGGTTGTCCAGCGCGGCGACGTTCTGCTCCAGCTGCTCGGTGCGGGACGCGCCGATGACCAGCGAGGTGACCCGCTCGTCCCGCAGCGCCCAGGCGAGCGCCATCTGCGCGAGGGTCTGCCCGCGCCGCTGCGCGACGGCGTTCAGCGCCCGCAGCCGCTCCACCATGTCGTCCGACAGCCAGCCCGTGTCGAAGGACGTACCCGCCGCGGCCCGCGAGCCCTCCGGGATCCCGTCGAGATAGCGGCCGGTGAGCAGGCCCTGCGCGAGCGCCGTGAACCCGATGACGCCGAAGCCCTCGTCCCGTGCCGCGTCGAGCAGCCCGTCCGTCTCGATCCAGCGGTTCACCATGCTGTACGACGGCTGGTGGATGAGCAGGGGCGTCCCGAGGTCCCGCAGGATCGCGGCGGCCTGCCGGCTGCGCTCGGCGTCGTAGGAGGAGATGCCGACGTACAGGGCCTTGCCCTGGCGGACGGCGGTGTCCAGCGCGCCCATCGTCTCCTCCAGGGGCGTGCCCGCGTCGAGGCGGTGGGAGTAGAAGATGTCGACGTAGTCGAGGCCCATGCGCTGCAAGGACTGGTCGAGGGAGGCCAGCAGGTACTTGCGGGAGCCGCCGCCCTGGCCGTACGGGCCGGGCCACATGTCCCAGCCAGCCTTGGTGGAGACGATCATCTCGTCCCGGTACGGCGCGAGGTCCTGCTTCATCAGCCGCCCGAAGTTGATCTCCGCGGAGCCGTAGGGCGGGCCGTAGTTGTTGGCCAGGTCGTGGTGGGTGATCCCGAGGTCGAAGGCGCGCAGCGCGATGTCCCGCTGGGACTGGAACGACCGGTCGTCACCGAAGTTGTGCCAGTAGCCCAGCGAAAGGACGGGCAGGTCGAGGCCCGAACGCCCGGTGCGCCGGTAGCGCATCGTGCCGTTGTACCGCTCGGGATCGGCGACGTGGTTCATGGGGGTCTCCGCAGGTGACGGTGGGTTTCGTGCCGTTCGTGGGGTGAACGTGCCTACTGTGCCCCGGCGCGATTGCCGAGTCCAACAGCTCACGCACATCGGATTCATCGCTGTCACTTCTCAAAGCGGAGCCCGCCGGCGGCCCGCCACGGCCGCGCGGGGACGGCGCCTGCGCCCCGTCCCCGCGTACGGTCCGGGCCGGTCAGACGCTCGCCGTGAAGGTGTAGGCACCGGCGGGCAGATGGTACGTCGCCGGGCCCGCCGGCACGGCCTGCGCCGGGGCGGCGACCGACTCGGGCCGTGAGGTGGGCACGGTGACGGAGGCCCAGGTGCTGACGGGCACGGTGACGTGCAGCCGCAGCCGGCCCCCGGAGACGGCCCAGTTGCTGGCCGCGGCGCCGTACGGCGTGTCGTACGTGCTGACGGCCGAGGTCACACCGCCGCCCGGCCGCGGCGCGATGCGCAGTGCGGCGTACCCGGGGCTCGCGGGGCCGAGACCGCCGACCTGGCGGTAGAGGAAGTCACCGACCGACCCGAGGCCGTAGTGGTTGAAGGAGTTCATGCCCGGGTCGTTGAAGGAGCCGTCCGTGCGGATGCCGTCCCAGCGTTCCCAGATCGTGGTGGCCCCGTGGTCGATCATGTAGCCCCAGCCGGGGAAGCCGTGCTGGAGCAGGATCCGGTAGGCCGTCTCGACGTGGCCGTGGTCCGCCAGCACCGGCAGGAGGTTCTCCACGCCGAGGAAGCCGACGCTGAGGTGTCCGTCCGTGGCCGCGACCTTCGCGGCGAGCCGGTCCGCCGCCGCACCGGCCAGGGACGCCGGGAGCAGCTCGAAGGCCAGGGCCAGCACGTAGCCGGTCTGGGTGCCGCCGCGGACCGTGCCGTCGTCCGAGACGAACCGCGCGCGGAAGGCGGCCGCGACCCGGTCGGCGAGCTGACCGTAGGAGTCGGCCTCGGCGGCGCGGCCGGTGGCGGCCGCCATCCGGGCCACCAGACGGGCCGACCAGGCGGAGTAGGCGGTGCAGATGAGGTCCTGGGCCGTGTTGTCGTCGACGTTGAGCCAGTCCCCGTAGGTCGTCCGATCGCGAATCAGGTCGCTGCCGGAGGTGGCCTGCAGGTAGTCCACCCAGCGGGCCATCGCCGCGAAGTGCCGGTCCGCGACGGTGAGGTCGCCGAACCGCTGCCACAGCGTGTACGGAATGACCACTCCCGCGTCTCCCCAGCCGGCCGTGCCGGCCCCGCCGGTCACCGCCGGCGCGACGTCGGTGAAGGCGCCGTCGGCCTGCTGGGCGTCCGCCAGGTCGTCGACGAACTTGGCGAGGAGCCCGTGCGTGTCCAGGTTGAAGGTCGAGGTCGCGCAGAAGGCGGCGATGTCACCCGTCCAGCCCAGGCGTTCGTCCCGCTGGGGGCAGTCGGTGGGGATCGAGAGCATGTTGCTGCGCTCGCCCCACACGATGTTGTGCTGGAGCTTGTTGAGCAGCGGTTCGGAGGCGCTGAACGAGCCCGGCTGCCGGGCGTCCGTCCACACCGCGCGGCCGGTGACGGTGGTGGCGTCGGGCCGGAAACCGGCGGGCAGGCCGCTGAGTTCGGCGTACCGGTAGCCGTGGACGGTGAACCGGGGCTCGTACGTCTCCACGGTCCCGGTGCCGGCGAGGGTGAAGGAGTCGGTGGCCTGCGCGCCGCGCAGGTTGGTGGTGTACAGCGTGCCGTCGGGGTTGAGGACCTCGCCGTGCCGGACGGTGACGGTGGTGCCGGCGTCGCCGCGGACCGCGACGCGGTTCCAGCCGGCGAAGTTCTGCCCCAGGTCGAAGATCCACACCCCGGGCCGTGCCTCGGTGACCGAGACGGGGCGGAACTCCTGCTGCACGGTGACCCCGTTGTCGACCTGCGCCACCAGGGGCGGGACGGCTCCGTCCCGGACTGTGACGGCGCTCCAGCCGCTGTCGTCGAAACCGGGCGAGTCCCAGCCCTGGACGTGCAGCCGCGCGTCGTAACTCTCGCCCTGGTACAGGTCGTCCGCGGTGATCGCGCCGGTGGCCGTGCGCCAGCCGCGGTCGGTCTTCACCAGCTGGGTGGACCCGTCGGCGTACGTGACGAGGAGCTGTGCGCCGTAGAACGGCCGGGTGCCGTAGTGCCGGCTGCCCGCGAAGCCCAGGTTGCCGGAGAACCAGCCGTTGCCGAGCCAGGCGCCGAGCACGTTGGTTCCCTGCCGGAGCCGCGCGGTCACGTCGAACACCTTGTACTGGAGGCGTTTGGCGTAGTCGGTCCAGCCGGGCGCCAGCACGTCGTCGCCGACCTTCGCGCCGTTGAGGCGGGTCTCGTGCAGGCCCAGCGCGGTGGTCAGCAGCCGTGCCGAGGCGATCCGCCCGCGCACCTCGAAACTCGTGCGCACCATCGGTGCCGGACCCACGACCTGCACGTTCGACCCCCACGGGCCGCCGCCGTAGGTCGCGAGCGCGCGTGCCGCGGGCCAGGCGCCGTCGTCGTACCCCGGGTCCTGCCAGCCGGCGGGCGGGTCCTGGTGCGCCCGCCACCCGTCGTCGGTGACCACCGTCGGGCCGCCGGTGACGGTCAGTTTGGCGATCAGCCCGGCCGGGGACAGGGTCGTGTTGGCGCTCGCGATCGCCAGGGTGTTGGCGCCGCTCCTGAGCCGCGCGGTGACGTCGACCGTCGCGGCGGTCTTCCAGGAGTCGGTCACGCGTCGGGAGCTGCTCACCCGGGTTCCGTTGACCCAGACGTCCGCGGTGTCGTCCCCGGTCACGATCAGGGTCGCGGCGGCGGGCGCGGAGTCCAGCGTGAAGGTGCGCCGGAACGAGCGGGTGGCCACGGGTGCCTGGGAGGCGGGATCACCCTCCGGGTACCAGATCCAGGCGGCCCCGGAGAGGTCCTGGCCCGGCGCCCGTCCGATGAAGTCGGCGGACCACTCCTGCGCCGGCGCCAGCAGTCCCGTCTCGAACCACGCCGGTGTGCTCCACGCGGACGCCCGGCCTTGCGTGTCCCAGACGCGCACCCGCCAGAAGCCGCGGGTCAGGCTCTTCAGCGGCGTCCCGGCGTAGGCGATGTCGATCTGCCGGTCGGACGGGACCCGCCCGCTGTCCCACAGGTCGCCGCTGCCGCCGGACGTGGACGAGACCTGGATCTGGTAACCGCCCTGGCGCTGCTGCGGCTCGGCCGAGTCCAGGATCCAGCCGAAGCGCGGGTGCGCCGTGTCGATGCCGAGGGGGAGGGTACGGCGCTCGACGGTGGCGGCGGCCACGCTCAGCGGGGACGGGGCCGAGAGGTCGGGAGCGGCGACCCGGGAGTACCAGGGAGCCGTGCCGTAGGCGCCGAGGTCCCGGGCCGACGGCCAGCCGTCGTCGGCGAAGCCGGGCTGTTCCCAGCCCGCCGGCACGTCCTTGCCCGCGGACCAGCCGCCGTCGGTCACCGCCTCGGTCGTGCCGCCGGCGGTCCGTACCCGGATCCGTCCGATGACGCCGGCCGCGCCGCCGTCGTTCCGGCTCGCCAGCGCGATGGTGTTGGTTCCCGCGGTGAGGGCGGGCCGCAGGTCCACGTACAGGGCGGCGCGCCAGGACTCCGCGACTCTGCGGGAGGCGGCGAGCGGCTTGCCGTTCAGCCATACGTCGACGGAGTCGTCACCGGTGACGACGAGCTGGGCCTCGGTCACCTCGCCCTCGGCGACGGAGAAGCGGCCGCGGAAGTAGCGGTGTCCGGCGGGGGCCGAGGAGCCGGGGTCGCCTTCCGGGTACCAGATCCAGCGGGCCGGGGACAGCGCGACGGGCCCGGCCGGTGCGCCGGCCGCCAGCGCGGGGCCGGCGAAGGTGCCGACGGCTCCCGTGGCGAGGGCACCGGCGGCCAGCGCCGACGCCGTGCCGAGGAAGCCGCGTCTGCTGACCGGGGATTCCGGCGAGCCGGGAGCGGGGGATGCGGTCTGACTGGCCAACGGAGTACTCCTTCACACGGGTTGGGCGAAGCAGGACGGCTCGGTGGGCGAACGGCGTGATTGAAACGTTTCAAACCGTTAATGCGGTGGAAATGTATGAAAGTTGATGAGCGGCGTCAATAGAGTGGCGCATCGTTTCATTCACTCGGCTACGCTGGCCGCGGAGGTGCCGAGTGACCGAAGCGGACAGCACGTCGGGGGAGGTCGCGCAGTCCGCGACCGTCGTGGTGATCGGCGCGGGTCCGGCCGGACTGACGGTCGCCGCGCTGCTGCGCAGGTGCGGAATCGACTGCGTCGTCCTGGAGCGCCGCAGCCGCGCGTACGTGGCGCAGCGTCAGCGGGCCGGCATCGTGGAGAGCCGTGCCGTCGCGATGTTCGAGTCCTGGGGACTGGCCGACCTGGTGCTGGGCGGCGCTCCGCACGACGGCATCCTGGAGTTCCGGGTGGACGGCGAGCCTCACTTCGTCGACGACACCGGCGGTGCCGAGGGTCCTCCCGCGCGCCTGTGTCCCCAGCAGGTCCTGGTCCAGAAGCTCACGGCCACGCTGCTCGCCGACGGCGCCGACCTGCGCTACGAGACGGCCGACGTCTCCCTGCACGACCTGACCGGCGATGGCCCGACCGTCCGCTACCGCTCCGCCGACGGCACCCGGCACGCGATCACCTGCGCCTTCGTCGCCGGCTGCGACGGCGATCACGGCGTCACGCGCTCCGCCGTCCCCGACGGCGTGCTCACCGCCCACACCCTCGACCACGGCATCGGGTGGCTCACCGTCCTCGCCGACGCGCCGCCACCCGCCCACCCCCTGCTCGCGGTCGGCTCCGAGGGCTTCGCGGCGCACTTCCCCCGCGGGCCGCACAGCAGCCGCTACTACCTCCAGTGCCCGCCCGACGACCACCCCGACGCCTGGCCCGACGCCCGCGTCTGGGAAGCGCTGCGCAGCCGCCTGGCCGACCCCGCCCTCACCGCCGGCGAGATCACCGACCGCGAGACCTTCCGGCTGCGCAGCCTGGTGCACGATCCGATGCAGTACGGACGGCTGTTCCTGGTCGGAGACGCCGCCCACATCCTGTCCCCGATGGGCGGCAAGGGCATGAACCTCGCCCTGTACGACGCCGACCTCTTCGCCCGCGCCGTCCGCGACCACGTCCGCGACGACGACGATTCCGGGCTGCGCACCTACTCGCGGCGCTGTCTGCGGCGCGTCTGGAGCGACCAGGAGTTCTCCCACTGGCTGACCCGGACGGTCCACGACGCCGGCGACGACACCGGGTCGGGCCCGTTCCTGCGCCACCTGGCCCGCGCCCGCCTCGACCGGCTCTTCACGTCCCCGACGGCCGCCCGCTCCTTCGCGGAACTCATGACGGGGCTGGACCTGGCGTAGGAGCGCTGCCGTGCAGCACCCTTCGCGGGCAACCAGGGTGTTCTGTCGGGTGATTGACGTGACGGGAAGGGGCCTGCTTCACTGAGGCGGTGGCTGAGCCACTGGACCAAGAAGTCGCTGCACCAGTGGGCCACCGGACCGGTGAGCCGCTGAACGACCGACCGAAGCCTGGGAGATCCTCCGTGGCCGTCGAGAGCATTCCGCGCCGAACCGTGGTCGACCTGCTGGAAGCACGGCTGCGTGACGACATCCTGAACGGCACGCACGAACCGGGATCGCTGCTGCCCCCGGAGCGGGAGCTGGCCGCCGGGTACGGAGTCACCCGTACGACCCTCAAGCACGCGCTGACCCGGCTGGAGCAGGCGGGACTGCTCAGCACCCGGCACGGCATCGGCACCCGCATCCTGGACTACCTGCGGGTCGGCGGCGCCGACCTGCTTCCGATGCTGGCCGCACAGGATCCCACCTGGCTGCGGGAGGTCTTCGAGGTACGGCGCCACGTCGGCGTCCTGATCGCCGGCCGCGCGGCCGTCCGGCGCACCGCACGGCAGGCCCGGCGGCTGGAGGACCTGCTCCGCCAGGTCGCGGACGCCGCCGCCGCCGACGCCGTGCAGCTCGCCGACGCCGAAGTGCACCGCGAACTGGCGCGGGCCACGGGCAACCGCGTCTACCTGCTCCTCACGAACACGCTGTTCAACGCCTACCTCCCGGTACGGGCCGCACTGCGGGCGCCGTTCGAGGACGCGGCGCGTGCGGCGGACCGGCTCGCGCCGGTGGTGCGCGCCGTGGTGGACCGGGACGGCGAAGGCGCGCGGCGGGCCGCGGAGACGTACCTCGCGGGCACCGAGAAGATCATGCTCGGCTCACTGGGCAGCCCGCGCGGCCGCCCGGCCGCCGACAGCCCCCGCTAGCCGCGCGTCCCGGCCCCGACGCCCGCCCCGCCGGTCCTCCCGGGTGCGGCGGGCATGGCGTGCACGGCCGAACCGGCAGGCTCAGGCGCGCCCCTCGGCATGCGCCCGCGCCCGTTCACCCCCCCCCGTTCTCTTTATGTCATGCACGGGTCAATCGCGAGGTTCCGAAGGCCGCCCGGCGAGGGCGGCGCCGGGGACCCGAGGCGATCCGGGCCCGGCACCCCCGATACGGCCGCCCGCCCACCGTGGGCGCGGCGGCGACCGACACCACTAGGAGCATGGTGAGCAGATCAAGCAAGAGACGCGGCCTTCTCGTCGGCGTGATGCTGTCCGCGGCCGTCGGCGGCACCGTCCAGCCGGCGATCGCCGCGCCGCAGCGGGACGCCGGGGACCGGTCGGCACCGTCGCGGACGTCCGCGGTGGGCGCGGCCGAGCAGGAGATCGCGCGGACGCTGTCCGTCTCGCTGCGTGACCCGCGCTGGCGCGCGCAGGTCCGTACGGCCGCGCTCGGCGCCGAGGACGTGGACCTCCAGGCGCTCACGGGCGGGGCCACCGCCGCCGGGGGCAGGGACCTGTTCGCCTCCGTCGCCGCGGCGGACCGCCGCATCGCGGGACTGAAGGGCCTGCCCGCGTCGACCGGATCGCTGCTGCGCGTCCGGCTCGGCGCGCCGTCCATGCGGTCCGGCCTGACCGCCGGGGCCACGCCCTGGATCGCGGTCGCCGCGACCGCCGACGACGCCAGGAGCCTCACGGCGTACGACAGTCAGGGCCGTGCCCACGCCGTGGACACCGCGCGCGTCCCCGACCGGCCGCTGTACGTCCTGGACATCGACGTCACCAAGGCGCACCGAGCCGGGCTGCGGGTGCTGCAGAACGCCTTCGCAGACAAGGGTCTGGCCTCCCGGCCGAGGACGGCGGCCGGCGCGGCCGCCGCGAACGGCGGCTGGTGGGCCACCAAGGTCACGGCCGTCGAGGTGAACGACGACGAGGAGCCGTGGTTCAAGGGTGCCGCCGAGATGTTCTCGCTGGTGACCGGCTTCGGCCAGGACGGCGCCGCACGCGTCGACTCGGTGGACATGCCCTACCTGGACTACGACGGCACCGTCTACTACCCGAACCAGATCCTGGTCAACTGGTCCACCTACAAGTACGACCTGGCCGACGTCGTCATGATGGAGGACGACGACGGCACCAACTACCGTGCGCTCGCCGAGGCGATCACCACGGCACTGCTCACCGTGACCGACCAGGGCACCTACATCCCGCTGGTGAACGCGGTCCTGAGCGCGATCCCCGACAGCTGGTTCACCGACGACCCCGACTACGTGGAGTCCTGGTACACCCTCGCCCAGAACTCCACCGGACGGCTGAACGGCGCCTCGGGCAACGGCTGGATGACCGTCGAGCCCTACTTCGTCTCGGAGTTGTAGCCCCGGCGCACGAGCGCGGACCGTTCACCGCCCGCCGGTGAACGGTCCGCGAGGGCGTCCGACCGCACCGCCCGGTCCGGTCGGGCGCCCCTCGTCCGCGGCTTCAGGGGCCGGTCTCCTGGTCGTGGGCCAGGGCGTGGACGACCGGGGCGGTGCCCGTGTACAGGTCCCGGTACTGGGCGAACCGGCGTTCGTAGACGGCCGCGGTGGCCGGATCGGGCCGGACCACCGACTCCACCGGGTTCCAGGCCGTGATGTCCGGCCGGCCGACCAGTCCGGCGGCCAGGAACGCGGCGCCGTAGCTCGCGCCGATGGTCGTGCGCGGGACGGCCTGTTCGAGACCGGTGACGTCGCTGACGATCCGCGGCCACAGCCCGCCCCGGGTGCCGCCGCCGACCGCGACGATCCGCCGGATGTCGGCACCGGCCGCGAGCATCGTCTCGACGTTGTGCCGCACCCCGAAGGCGGTGGCCTCCAGCGCCGCCCGCATGAGGTCGCCCCGGCTGTGACCCAGCGTCAGGCCCGCGATCACGCCGCGGGCTTCGGGGTCCATCAGGGGGGTGCGTTCCCCGGCGAAGTACGGAAGCATCACCAGGCCGTTCGCGCCCGGCGGCGACGCGGCCGCCTCGTCGAACAGCACCCCGTGGCCGACGTCGCCGAAGAGGTGCCCCAGCCAGTCGGTGACGGCTCCGGACGTGGCCATGCCGCCCGCCAGGCAGCGGGTGCCGGGCAGCGCGCCGACCGTCGACCACATCGACGGACTGGTCACGAGCCGGTCGACGGTGTTCACCAGGAACATCGTCGTGCCGTACATCAGCATCAGGTCGCCGACCCGGTGGCCGCCCACGCTGACGGCCTCGCTCCAGGCGTCGATCGTCCCCACGACGACCGGAGTGCCGGCCGGGATGCCCGCGACGGCCGTCCGTACCCGTCCGGCCTCCTCACCCGGCCAGTGCAGCGGGGGCAGTTCGATGCCCGGGGCGATCCGCTCGGCCCACTCGGCGATCCAGCGGCGTCCGTGGATGTCGAACAGCGGAGTGCACTGGCTGGCCGAGTGCAGGTCCAGCACGTAGGCGCCGGTCAGCCGCTGCGCCAGCCAGGACGCGGGCATGAGAAGACGGCGGGCGCGTGACCACGCCTCGGGTTCCCGCTCCCGGATCCAGGCCAGTTTGGGGCCGACGGCCTGCGACGACAGCGCGGAGCCGCACCTGCGGAAGATCGTGTCCTCGCCCAACTCCTGGTTCAGCCGGGCGATCTGCTCCGTGGCGCGGGTGTCGACGCCGTACAGCACCGCCGGCCGCACCGGCTCTCCCGCGCCGTCGACCAGCAGCGTGCACGGGCCCATGCCGCTGACTCCCACGGCCCGCACGGCGATGTCGTCGCGGTCGAGGAGTTCGGCCGCGAGCGAGACGAACTCGTCCCACCACACCTGTGCGTCCATCTCGACGTGCCCCGGCCGGGGACGGTCGACCACGTGACGTCGTACGGCCTCGCCCAGGATGCGGCCCGCCCCGTCGACGACCACGCCCTTGGTGCTGGAAGTGCCCACGTCCACTCCGAGGACGACGTCGATCATGTGTGCCTCCCTTGGTGCCGGATCCGCCACCGTAGTCGCTCGCACGGGCCGGTGAGCGCGACCGCGCCCGCGGGGAGCGGGGGTTGCCGCAATCGTTGACATGCTCCTGCCTTGTGGCTAGCTTCACGAGGAGTTCCCGCTCTGCCCCTCGGGCGATCACGGCCCAGGGTCCCCGCCAGGCACTCGCATCTCAGGCACCTCATCTCCACGGTTGGACAACGTTGTCAGCCTGCGGCGATCAAGGCGATCTCGGCGCTCCATCCCTCCTCGGGTCGCGTTCTCGACGCGAAGACAACGTTGTCTGGCCTCCACTTCCGAGTAGAGGAGCACACCCCGTGATCACTCGACTGTCGAGACCGCCCGGAACCATGGCGATCGGTCTCCTCGCCGCCGCGGCGCTCGCCGCGGCCGGACTGTGCACGCCCGCGTGGGCGGCCGGGAAGGCCGCGCTCGTCACCTCGCCTGCGACTCTGGTCAATCCGTTCATCGGGACGTCCAACCAGGCCGACGACTTCCCGGGCGCCGACGTCCCGTTCGGCATGGTGCAGTGGAGCCCCGACACGCCGTCGCGTCCCGACGGCGGGGGCTACGAGTACAGCGACTCGTCGATCACCGGCTTCAGCCTGACCCACATCGCGGGACCCGGCTGCGGCGCCGCCGGCGACATACCGGTGCTGCCCACGGTGGGAGCCGTGAACACCGGTGCCACGGACGCGTTCTCGCACGCCAACGAGTCGGCGTCCGCGGGGTCCTACAAGGTCACGCTCAACAACCAGGTGACCACCGAGCTGACCACCACGACCCGCAGCGGCATGGCCCGCTTCACCTTCCCCTCGACCAGCCAGGCCAACCTTGTCTTCAAGCTGACCGGCAGTCAGAACGGTGCCAGTGCGACCCAGTTCACCAAGGTGTCGAACACCGAGGTGAGCGGGCAGATCACCAGCGGCCGCTTCTGCGGCGCCGGGAACACCTACACCGTGTACTTCGACATGGTCTTCGACCAGCCGTTCGCGTCGCAGGGCAGCTCGGTCGCCAAGGCGCCGGCAGCCGCCTCGGCCCCCGCCGAGGCGTCGAAGAACGCCGCCGGGAAGCCCGGCGCGCCGGTGCTGCACGGCAAGAGCCCGAGGGCCGCGGAACCGAAGGCCACCAAGGACGCCGCCACCCCGGCCGCCGCCGCCTCGAACGGCTACGTCACCTTCAACACCACGTCCAACCCGGTCGTGCAGGCCAAGGTCGGCGTCTCCTACGTCTCGGTCGCCAACGCGGTCGCCAACCGGACCTCGGAGAACGGCGGCTGGGACTTCAACGCGACCCGCACCGCCGCCCAGAACGCGTGGAACAGCACGCTCGGCAAGGTGCAGATCGCCGGCGGCACCGCCGCGCAGCAGCAGAGCTTCTACACCGCGCTGTACCACTCGCTGCTGCACCCGAACGTGATCAGCGACAGCAACGGCCAGTACTACGGCTTCGACGGCAGGACGCACACCGTGGACTCCGGCCACGGCGCGGTGTACGCGAACTACTCGGGCTGGGACATCTACCGCTCGCAGGCCCAGCTCGAAGCGCTGGTCGCCCCGCAGGTCGCCTCCGACACCGCCCAGTCGATGGTCGACGACTACGCGCAGACCGGCATCTTCCCCAAGTGGTCGGAGAACAACGGCGAGTCGTACGTCATGGTCGGTGACCCCGCGGACGCCATCCTCGCCGACTACTACGCCTTCGGCGCCCGGAACTTCGACACCGCCACCGCCCTGGCCGACATGGTCAAGCAGGCGAGCACCGCCAACAACGACCGTCCCGGACTCGGCTACCTGAACTCACCGGGCTACATGCCGCACGACGGCAGCTACGGCTGCTGCAACTTCTACGGCCCGGTGGCCACCACCCTGGAGTACGACACGGCCGACTTCGCGATCTCGGCGCTGGCCGGCGCGCTCGGCGACACCGCGAACCAGAAGACCTACGCCAACCGCGCCCAGGACTGGCGCAACGTGCTCAACCCCGCCTCCGGTTTCGTGGAGCCCCGCAACGCGAGCGGCTCGTGGACCGGCGGCTTCGACCCGACCAGCGGCACCGACATGGTCGAGGCCGACTCCTGGATCTACACCGGGATGGTGCCGTTCAACGTCGGCGGCCTGGCCCGCGCCAAGGGCGGCAACACCGCCATGAACCACTACCTGGACACCGTGCTGCGCAGCTACACCGGCGCCAACGGCTACGCCTGGGTCGGCAACGAGCCGAGCATCGAACTCCCCTGGGAGTACGACTACACCGGGCAGCCCTGGAAGACGCAGGGCACCGTGCGGGCGATCCAGGACCAGATCTGGTCCAACACGCCCGGCGGTCTCGCCGACGGCAACGACGACCTCGGCGCGATGAGCGCCTGGTACGTGTGGTCGGCGCTCGGCATGTTCCCCGAGACGCCCGGGACCTCCGACCTGGCCCTCGGCTCACCGCTGTTCACGCAGGCCGTGATCACCCTGCCCTCGGGCAGGACGCTGACCGTGAACGGCAACGGGGCCGCGGACAACGCCCCGTACGTGCAGTCCGCGGCGTGGAACGGCTCGGCGTGGAACAACGCCTACGCGCCCACCTCGGCGATCACGTCCGGCGGCACGCTCGACTTCACCCTGGGCACCGGTGCCAACACCTCCTGGGCGACGGCGGCGAGCGCGGCTCCGCCCTCGTACGCGGGGGACACCACCGCGCCCGCTTCGCCGCGGATCGGCCCGCTCACCTCGGCGGTGGCCTCGAACCTCTGCGTGGACGACGCGTCCTCCAGCACCTCCGACGGCACCCATGTCCAGATCTGGGGCTGCAACGGCACCTACGCCCAGGACTGGATCGTCGCCGGTGACGGAACGATCCGGACCCTCGGCAAGTGCCTGGACGCCGACCACAGCGGGACCACCAACGGCACGCTGATCCAGCTGTGGACCTGCAACGGCAGCGGCGCCCAGCAGTGGACCGCCGGAGCCAACGGGTCACTGGTCAACCCGGAGTCCAAGCTGTGCCTGGACGACCCCAACTCCTCGACGGCCAACGGCACCCAGCTCCAGCTCTACACCTGCAACGCCACGGCGGCGCAGAACTGGAAGCTCCCCGGCTGAGTCCCGCGACGGCGGCCGGGTGCGCCCCCCGGCGTGCCCGGCGCCGGAAGCACCGGCGGGGGGGGGGGGGGGGGCGCCCCCCCCCCCCCCCGCGGGGGCCGGGCGGGCGGGGGGGGGCCCCCGCCCCCCCCGCGGGGGGCGCCCCGGGCGCACGGCCCCCCGGCGGGAGGGCCCCCC
>NZ_JBIVUX010000014.1:0-125983 GCF_044757385.1 Streptomyces sp. NPDC091282 | reverse complement strand
GCAGGGGGGACCCTGTGGGAGAGTAGGACACCGCCGAACAAATATTGGGAAAGGCCCACACCGTATGGTGTGGGCCTTTCTGCATTTCCAGGAGTTTTTAGAACGTCACGTCCGTCGTGGCGACCGTGCCGCCTTTTCGGCCCGGGGCCTCCTGCCACTGCCAGTAGAGGTTCGTGTGGGAGATGACCAGCTCCGGCGCCGGCGCGCCGTACGCGGTGAGGTCCTCCGTGGTGTGCGCGTCTGCGACCAGCGTCGCGTCGTAACCGCGGACCAGGGCGCCGTGCAGCGTGGAGCGGATGCAGGCGTCGGTCTGGGCGCCCGTGACGACCACGCGGCCCACGCCGTGCCGGGCCAGGACGGACTCCAGGTCGGTGTCCTCGAAGGAGTCGCCGTACCGCTTGTGGACGAGGGTCTCGGTGGCCTCCTCGCGGACCAGCTCCGGGACGTACTGCCAGGGAGCGCTGTCCGGCTTCAGCTCGTCGCTGGAGTGCTGGATCCAGATCACCGGGACCGCCTCGGAACGAGCCTTGGCGAGCAGGGTGTTGATGTTGGCGATGACCTCGTCGCGATGGTGGGAGCCGTCCACCACCCCGTTCTGCACGTCCACGATCAGCAGGGCGGTGTTCGGCCGGTTCGGCAGAGTCGTCATGGCCTCCACAGTAGGCCGGGGCACTGACAACGGGCGCCGTGCGAGGCGTCGTAAACGAGGTGAGGCGAGCCGACGGCGGCGGCTACCGTGGCCGTCATGGATGGGATGACCAGTGGTGACTACGTTGTTCGTGCGATACGGGCCGGCGAATGGGAGGCCGTGAAGCGGCTGCGGCTCGTCGCGCTGCGGGACCCGGTGGCGCGTATCGCCTTCATGGAGACCTACGAGGACGCGGTCGAGCGGCCCGATTCCCTCTACCGGGAGCGGGCCGCACGGTCGGCCGAGGAGCCGAGCGGTGCCCGGCAGTTCGTCGCCGAGGCGGCGGACGGGACGTGGGCCGGGAGCCTGACGGTGCTGGTCGAGGAGGCCGGCTCCACGGACTGGACCGGAGCCCTGGTCGAGCGGCGGCAGGGGCACGTGGTCGGGGTGTTCGTGCGGCCCGAGCACCGGGGGAACGGTCTGATCAAGGCGTTGTTCGACACCGGTGTGGCCTGGGCGCGGGAGCAGGGCGTCGAGCGGGTGCGGCTGATGGTGCACCAGGACAACCAGCGGGCCCAGGGGGCCTACCGCAAGGCGGGGTTCGTGCCGAGCGGGGTGACCGTGCCGTTCGACAAGGACGACTCGGAGGACGAGTTCGAGTTCGTCCTGGAGTGGGCTTCCTAGGCGGTCGGGCGGACCGGCAGCTCGCGGTGCGGCCAGCGGGAGCGGGCCTGTTCGTGGGAGCGCAGCAGGGCGAGGACGGGCAGGCCCTGGTCGGCTCCGGTGGCGAGCAGGTCCGGCAGCTGGGGGAGGGGTGCCACGGCCGCCACGTCGTCCAGGACCAGGGTGAGTGGTGGGTCGAGCCGACCGGAGGATGACCGTTCGGCCATGCGCCGGCCGTGCTCGACCACGCTGGAGGCGAGAGCCGTCAGAAGAGGCATCGCGCCCGGGTTGGTCCTGGGGTCTTCGATGGATTCACCCACCAAGTAAAGGGTGCCCCCTTCGGAGACGAAGGAATCCAGGGCGAGGGCATCGGATCGGTTCGGCGTGCATGCCTCGCGAATGTTGACGGTGAACAGGGCGGCGAGTGCGCGGGCCGTCAACTCCTGGGCGATGTCCCGGCGTTCGGGGTGGGAGGTGAGGGCGGCTTCGAGTTCGCCGGCCGCGCCGGGAGCCGCCTTCGGGTGGGTGCGCAGGGTCCGGACGGCGTCCTGGACGCCGGTGCCCTGGGCCCAGCGGTGGACGTGACGGATCGTGCGGTTCTCCAGGGCGGCGGCGTGCAGGTAGCTGCGCAGGAGGGTCTCGGCGGTGTCGCCCACCGCCTGGTCGATCCTGGCGGTGGGTCTCACGGGGGTCAGGAGTGCCTGGGCGCGCTGGATCGCGGTCTGCTTGTCCTCGCAGTGGGCCGTGGGGGACCAGTGGAAGCGGGCCGGGGTGTCGCAGAGGTGGTGGGGGTCGTAGAGGAGGACCGGGCCGAGCTTGGCGCGGGCGTCCTTGGTGTCGGACCACAGGGCCGGGTTCGAGGTGACGACGAGGGCGGGGCCGGCCGCGTCGCGGATGGCCTGGGCCGCGGTGGCGCGGCGGGTGTCCCTGGGCGCGATGTGGAGGTCCGTCCACCCGGCCGTCCGCGCGCCGCCCGCGGGCAGGAAGGCGGCCGTCGACTCGATGAGGACCGGGTCCGGCACGAGCGGTTCGGAGGTGACGGGGACGGCCGGCGCCGGGCTCGGTCCGGGGGCCGCTTCCGGTGCGAGAGCCGGTGCAGGTGCCGTGCGGGGCTCGGGCAGCGGTGCCGCCGTGGCGGCCGCGTACTTCTCCGCCGCTCGTCGTCTTCTGCCCGCACGCCAGCGGGCCACCGTGCCCATCACGAAGACCGTCAGGACCAGCAGGATCATCAGCTGGCCGATGAACAGGCCCCAGAACAGCCCCCATCCGGACAGCTCGGCGGGCGGTGTGTCCGGCCAGGCGCCCGCGATGTCGTGCGGTGCGCCGACGAGGTGGCGCATCGCGAGCGGGGTGTGGGTCAGGTCCACGGACGACGGCCAGGCGCCCTGCGCGAACCAGGCCGCCAGGCCGGTCGCCGTCCACACCAGTGCCGTGATGCCGAGCAGGAACGCGAGTATGCCGATCAGCAGGCCGTCGGGGATGCCGCCGCCGCCGTACTGCTCGTACTCGCGCTCCTGCCGGGGGTCCGGTCTCACGATCGGGTCCTCCCTACGCCACCGTCGATTCCGAGTCGCCGAGGTGCTGTTCGACGAAGGCCGCCGCCCGCTGTTCCGCCTCCAGTTCGGCGGCGCGCAGGGCGTCGTCGGCGGCGAGCTGGTCGGCGGACGACTCGGTCATCGCGCGGTCCGTGAAGACGAGCGGCCGTTCCGTCTCGGTGACCAGGTGTTTGACCACCTGGACGTTGCCGTTGACGTCCCAGACGGCGATGCCTGGCGTGAGGGTCGGGATGATCTCGACGGCCCAGCGTGGCAGGCCGAGGACCCGGCCGGTGGCGCGTGCCTCGTCCGCTTTCTGGGCGTAGATCGTCCGGGTCGACGCCATCTTCAGGATCGCCGCCGCCTCCTTGGCCGCCGCGCCGTCCACGACGTCGGAGAGGTGGTGGACGACCGCGACGAAGGAGAGGCCGAGCCGGCGGCCGAACTTCAGCAGCCGCTGGAAGAGCTGGGCGACGAACGGGCTGTTGATGATGTGCCAGGCCTCCTCGACCAGGAAGATGCGCTTCTTCCGGTCGGGGCGGATCCAGGTGTGCTCCAGCCACACGCCGACGATCGCCATGAGGATGGGCATGGCGATGGAGTTGCGGTCGATGTGGGAGAGGTCGAAGACGATGAGCGGGGCGTCGAGGTCGATGCCGACGGTCGTCGGGCCGTCGAACATGCCGCGCAGGTCACCGTCGACCAGGCGGTCCAGGACCAGGGCGACGTCCAGGCCCCAGGCCCGTACGTCGTCTATGGCGACGTTCATCGCCTCGGCGGACTCCGGCTCGGGGTGCCGTAGCTGCTCGACGATGTCCGTCAGGACCGGCTGGCGGTCCAGGATCGTCTCGTTGACGTAGGAGTGGGCGACCTTGAGGGCGAAGCCCGAGCGTTCGTCGAGGCCGTGGCCCATCGCCACCTCGATGATGGTGCGCAGCAGCGCCAGCTGGCCCGTGGTGGTGATCGAGGGGTCCAGCGGGTTGAGGCGGATGCCGTGGTTCAGGGCGGCCGTCGGGTCGAGCCGGATGGGAGTTATCCCCAGCTCCTCCGCGATGAGGTTCCATTCGCCGACGCCGTCCTCGCCCTGGGCGTCCAGGACGACGACCTGCCGGTCGCGGAAGCGCAGCTGCCGCAGGACGTAGGTCTTCTCCAGGGCCGACTTGCCGTTGCCGGACTCGCCGAGGACCAGCCAGTGCGGGGCCGGGAGTTGCTGGCCGTAGAGCTGGAACGGGTCGTAGATGTAGCCCTTGCCGGAGTACACCTCGCGCCCGATGATGACGCCCGAGTCGCCGAGGCCGGGCGCGGCGGTGGGCAGGTAGACCGCCTGGGCCTGGCCGGTCGAGGTGCGGACCGGGGAGCGGGTCGTCTCGACCTTCCCGAACAGGAAGGACGTGAAGGCTTCGGTGAGGACGGACAGCGGGTCCCTCATCAGCGCATCAGCCTCTACCTTCGGATTCCGGTGGCGAAGGGAAGTGTGTTCACGAAGGCGCGGTGGTGCTCGCGGTCGCACCATTCCAGTTTGAGGTACGACTTTCCCGCGGACGCCCTTATCGTGCGCTTGTCGCGGTTGAGGGCCTCCGGGGTGCGGGAGGAGACCGTGATGTAGCCGACCAGGTTGACGCCGGCCGCGCCGCTGGCCAGGTCCTCGCCGCGCTGGTCGAGGCGGTTGTGGGCGGCGATGTCGCGGGGGTCGACGGTCCGGTTCATCTTGGCGGCGCGGGACGCCTCGGCCTCGTCGTTGGTCTTCTCGGTCAGCATGCGTTCGATGGCGACCTCGGTGGGTTCGAGGTCCATGGTGACCGCCACCGTGCGGATGACGTCCGGGGTGTGGACGAGCAGCGGGGCGAGGAAGTTGACGCCGACGGGGGTCATCGGCCACTCCTTGACCCAGGCGGTGGCGTGGCACCAGGGCGCGCGGGTGGACGACTCGCGGGTCTTCGCCTGGAGGAACGTCGGCTCCATGGCGTCCAGTTCGGCCGGCCAGGCGTTGCGCTGGGTCATCGCCTGGATGTGGTCGATGGGGTGGTCCGGGTCGTACATGGAGTGGATGAGGGAGGCGAGGCGGCCCTGGCCGAGGGGCTGGCGGACGCGGATGTCCGCCTCCTGGAGGCGGGAGCAGATGTCGGTGAGCTCGCGGGCCATGACCACCGCGAGTCCGGCGTCGCGGTCCAGTTTGCGGCCGGACTGCGGGCGGGCGGCGCGGGCCATCGCCTGGGCCTCGGCGGCCAGTTCACGCGAGTAGTGCATGCAGGCGACGAGGTAGGCGCGGTGCTGCTCGCTGCTGGTGGAGACCATGGACTGCAGTTGGTCGTACGACTGGGACAGCCAGCCCGGTGCCTTCTCGTCACCGCGCTGGGCGACGTCCTTGGCGTGGGCGTCGGGGTCGGCGGGGAGGGTGCGGGCGAGCATCTGCAGGCGGGTGACGAAGCCGTCGCCGTTGGCCACGTGCTTGAGCAGGGTGCCGAAGCGGTCGACGAGGGCTTCCTGGTCCTCGGAGTCGCGCAGACCGACGCCCGGGCCCTCGATCTCGATCGCCGCGGTGACGGTCTTGCGGTCGGCGTGCAGGAGGACGGCGATCTCGTCGGGGCCGAAGGGTGCGGCGAGCCAGCTGATCCGGCCGATGCCGGGCGGCGGGCCGATCTCGACCTCGCGGCCGTCGATGCGGGTGCCGGCCTCGGCGGCGGTGGACCGGTAGACGGTGCCCTGGCGCAGGGTGCGCTTGAAACTGCGGTTGATCTCGAACCACTTGTAGAACGTGCGGCGCTTGTAGGGCACGTAGACCGCCGCGAGCGCGAGCAGCGGGAAGCCCATGAGGAGCACGATCCGCAGGGAGAGGACGGGGACGAGGAGCCCGCACATCATGCCGAGGAACGCGCCCGCGATGATCAGCACGATCTCGCCGGATTCACGGTTCCTGCCGACGATCGCGTTCGGCCTGGCGCGGCCGATCAGATACGTACGGCGGGGCGTGACCGGATGGGACAGGTGGGACTCGGTCGTCAACGCCCTTCACCTCCCGAGCTGTTGTTGCGGGTGTTGCCGGCGTGCGGGGTGTTGATCGGGCTGGGCGCGCGCGGTGCGGGTGCGGCGGAGGGGACAGATCCGCCGCCACCACCGTTCGGGGTGCGCGTGCTGTGCGCGGCGACGCCGCCCGAGGCGGGGTTGGACGGGCGGGCACCGGAGGCGCCGGAACCGCCGCCCCCGCCGCCGTTGTTGTCGGCGCGGGCGCTGTGCGTCCTGATGCCCTGGGCGACCAGGTTGGCGGGGCTGCTGATGACCGCGGCGGCCTTGCCCTCGGCGCCCGACATGATGCGGTTGCTGCGGCCGGCGGCGATCTCGTCGCCGAAGCCGGGGACGAAGCGGTAGATCATCGCGCTGGCGAAGATGGCGAGCAGGATGATCGCGAGGCCGGAGACGACGGCGGAGAACGCGTCGGGGCCGCCGTCGGAGGACAGGGCGCCGGCGAGGCCGAGCACTATCACGATGACGGGCTTGACGAGGATGACGGCGATCATGATGCCGGCCCAGCGGCGGACGTGGCCCCACAGGTTCTTGTCGACGAGGCCGGCGTAGACGACGGTGCCGAGGAGGGCGCCGACGTAGAGCAGGGCGGCCCTGATGACGAGCTCCAGCCAGAGGACGCCGGCGGCGAGGATGCTGACCAGGGAGACGACGATCAGCATGATCGGGCCGCCGCCGATGTCGTCGCCCTTGCCGAGGGCGCCGGAGAAGGTGCCGAAGAAGGTGTCCGTCTGGTTGCCGGTGGTCTTGGCGAGGACGTCGGTGACGCCGTCGGTGGCCGAGACGACGGTGTAGAGGATGAGGGGCGTGAAGGCGGACGCCAGGACGGTCAGCCAGAGGAAGCCGACGGCTTCGGAGATGGCGGTGCTGAGGGGGACGCCTCGCACCGCGCGTTTGGCGACGGCCAGGAGCCAGAGCAGCAGGGTGAGGATCGTCGAGGCGGCGAAGACGACGGCGTACTGCTGGAGGAACTTCTCGTTGGTGAAGTCGACGTTGGCGGTCTCCTTCACGGCGGCGCTGAGCTTGTCGACGGTCCAGGAGGCGGCCTTGGCACAGCCTTGGGCGAGGGAGGAGAGGGGGTCGAGGGTGGAGGTGAGGGGGTCGGTGGTGGAGCCACCGCCTCCGCTGCCGCCGCCTTTCTCGCAGTAGTCCTTGGCGGGGCCGCGAATGAGGTCGCAGGCGTCGCCACTGGGTGTGGCGGTGGGGGAGGGCGCGGCGGCGGCATAGCCGGCCTGCAGCACCGCGGCCGTTTGAAGGGCGCCGAGGATCACGCCGAGTTTGAGGAGACGGTGGCTAGCGCGCATACGTGAACCCTCCGAATTCCTCCACGGCCCTGGTCATGTCGTCGGCGGTGGAGGCCTGCTGGTCACGACCGACGGGAACCGGCCCGTCCTTCTGCTGAAAGTCGGTGATCTTCCAGTCGTTGTCGGCCCACGTCAGTTCGTAGGAGGTGGTGTACCAACTCTCGGTCACCGGGTTGGTCGAGGCCGCGCCGGACAGACCGAAGAGTGAGGTGTACCAGACCTCGACCGTGGCGGTGTCCGTGCTGAACATGGTGACCTTGGTGCCGACCGGGACGACCCGGGAGACGAAGGTCTGGCCGGCCGGTGCGCTGCCGTCCTTGTTGAGGCCGATGTTCGTGAGGAACTTCGCGCTGGAGTAGGCGCTGTCCAGCCCGGACTGTCTGCTGGCGGCGGCGTCGGGGGAGTAGATGGTGTCCACGATCGCGTGCCGCCTGGCCGTGACGAACATGTCGGTCGAGCCGAGGGCGACGGAGTAGTTGGCCGCCGCGCTCTGTGCCCCCTGCTCGCTGTGGGCGAAGCCGGTCGGGATTCCCTCGGTGCTCTTCGTCTCCACCGGTCGTGTCCCGCTCGCCGCCGTGGAGGACGTGCCGGGTTGCGAGCCGTTGCCGCCGGTCGTCTTCGCCGCGGGCGAGTCCCCGCCGCCGCCTCTGTTCGCGAAGGCGATCGCCGCGATGAGGAGGACGACCACGCCGACGACCGTCACCAGGCTTCTGGAGGAGGAGCGGCCGCCGCGGCGGGACGCGCCGCCGTACGGGTCGCTCTCGGGCAGCCGGGTGCGGGTGTGGCCCGTCTCCGGGTAGCCGGGCTCGTCTCCGAGGCTCATGCCGGGTACTCCCCCTCCACGTCGTGCCGGAACGCGTAGCAGTACGACGGTAGCCGTGCTGGTTCCCGCGCGGGCGCGGTGTGGTGACTCGACATCAGGGAAACGCAACCTCGGAGCGGGGGAAAGGGAGGTGCAGATTGGCTAGACGGCCATGCCGTACACGATCGTGAACAGGGTGCCGAGTGAGCCGATGATGAAGACTCCGGTCAGTCCGGCGATGATGAGGCCCTTGCCCTGTTCCGCGCTGAAGGTGTCGCGGAGGGCCGTGGCGCCGATGCGCTGTTTGGCGGCACCCCAGACGGCGATGCCGAGGCAGAGCAGAATGGCGACGGCCATGACCACCTGGATCATCGTCTTCGCCTCGTTGCCCAGGCTGCCGAAGGGGCCCCAGTCCGGAGCGATCCCGCCGATGATGGTGTTGATGTCTCCCTTGTCGGCCGCATAGAACACGTAAGTCACCGCCCCTGGTGGGTAGTTCCGTTCGCCCCTGCCGGGTGCAGAGGTCACGCATCATTCTCGCCGAAAACGTCGCCGGAGTATGTCGACTTGACGTCATCGATTGGCGGGTTTCGTACGAAGGGATCGTACGGTCACTCTGTGTATCACGGCAGGTCACGCCGGGCAATGAGGCCTGAGCGGAACCTGTCGTGTGGTTCCGTCGTTGACCCCCTTTATGACCTGGCACGTTGGATGGCGGCCGGTCGGGTGAGGGGTCGAGACGATGTTCTCACGGTGACCGCGCGGACATGGCCGGTGGGCCCCGGCAGCAGCCGGGGCCCACGGGGGTGGTGACGGGAGGTCAGCCGGTGAAGGCGGTCACGCCTTGCGGGGTGCCGCTCGTGACGTCCTTGAGGGAGGCCCCGTTGGGGGAGTGGGGCGGGTGTTTAGCCCGACTCGCAGCCTTTTCAAGGGAGTTGCCCAGGTGTGCGAGGACGGGGAAAACGGGCCGCGGCTGGCTGCCGTGACCCGTTTCCCTTTGCGTGCCGCCGAGGGGACCCCACGTCCCCCTCACGGTGGCGGCTCCCCGTGACCCGACGGGGAGGTCCTGCCGGGGCTCAGCCGGTGAAGGCGCCGGTCCCCTCAGGGGTGCCCCAGCCGGTCGGGCCGTCATAGCCCGACCGGGCGGTGCAGAAGTACGACGTGGAGCACGAGCCGTTGGATCCGCTCGTCACGTCGTTCAGCGCGGAGGTGCCGGCCGCCGCGTAGGGGTACTGGGCCGGGTAGTCGCTCGCGGCCGGGGTGCCGGCCAGGGCGTAGACCGAGGCGATGATCGGGGAGGAGGCGCTGGTGCCGCCGTAGGTGTTCCAGCCGGTGCCGTCCGCGCCGTAGGAGTCGTAGACGGAGACGCCGGTGGCCGGGTCGGCGACGGCGGAGACGTCGGCGATCATGCGCTTGGCGCAGCCGGTGTCGGTCTGCCAGGTGGGCTTGGCGTCGTAGGCGGAGCAGCCGGAGCCGGTGCCCTCGGTGCTGGACGTCTTCCAGACCGACTCGGTCCAGCCGCGGCTGTTGGAGGAGGTCTTCAGGGCGGTGCCGCCGACGGCCGTCACGTAGCGGGAGCCGGCCGGGTACTCGGCGCCGTAGCCCTCGTCACCGGCGCTCGCGGTGATGGCCACGCCCGGGTGCTTGTAGTACGAGGTGTCGTACGACGTGTCCGAGGACGACTCGGAGCCGCCGTAGCTGTTGGAGACGAACTTCGCGCCCAGCTTGACGGCCTCGTTCACCGCGGTGCCCAGGTTGGCGTCGGAGGCCGACTTGGCCTCGACGAGCAGGATGCTGCACTGCGGGCAGGTCGCGCTGACCATGTCGAGGTCCAGGGACTCCTCTCCGGCCCAGCCGCTGTCGGCGGAGGGCAGCGAGGTGGTGGAGCCGGTCTGGGAGACCTTCTTGAAGCAGCCGTTGGACGTCGTGCAGGCGGACAGGCCGTAGTGCGAGCGGTAGGTCGCGAGGTCCGCCGCGGCGTTCGGGTCGTCGTAGGCGTCGACGATGGCGACCGTCTCGCCCGAGCCGTCGGAGGCGGCGGCGGAGGTGAGGCCGTAGGCCGACTGGATGTCGCTCGGGCCGTATCCGGTGGGGGAGGCGGACGCGGCGTCCGGCCGGACGGTCTTCGGGGTCACGCCCTTGAGCGCGGCCTGCTTCTCCATGTAGGCGGTGGTGCCGCCGGTGACCCGCAGGGCGTCGCACGCGGCGAAGCCCTTCTTCGGGGTGGCACCGCAGCCGGCCTTCTCGTATCGCACGTGGGCCTTGGCGACCTGGGCGGCGACGGTCCTGGCGCTGACCCCGTGGGTCGTCGCGGTGGCCGCGGTGGCGTGCGCGGCGGTGCCGAGTCCGGCCGCGAGCAGGGCGGCGGTGGCCGCGGCTGCCGAGCCGGCGAGGCGCCATCTGCCGCGTATGTGGGGGGTGTCGGGGGTGGTCGTACGCAACGTACAGCCTCCTGGAAGAGGGGGACAGAGGCCTGCGGGTGGGGGCCACCGGCGTGGTTGCCGGTGGGGGCGGCGGCCCGCGACGACCATCGCCTTGTTCAGTACGCGACAACAAGGTGGGTTTCGGAATTCTGACTTCCGCGTTACTGAAGGACGGCCGCGGAATACTGATCATTGGGCCGTGGATGGCCCGGTGTTGGGGTCCGATTGACCCGAGGGCGCCGTCACGGCCGTCGACGCGCGTCGACCGGGGCGTGCCGGGCCGTCGTCAGCGGGGCTTCAGGCCGTGCAGGACGTGGTGCACGTGTTCGTCCAGTCCGGCCATGGCCTCGTGGGCCGGCAGTGCGCAGCCGGCGATGAGGGCGGCGAGGCCGTGGATGCTCGCGGCCGCGACGAGCGTGAGCCGCTCCGGGTCGCCCTCGATGATCTCGCCCCGGGACTGCGCGTCGGCGACCAGGCGGGTGAAGGACCCCAAGGACGCGTCGATGACCTCGGCGGTCTGCACCGAGCTCTCCGGGTCGTGCTTGCGCGCGAACATCAGCTCCAGCAGCTCCGGGTGGTCCACCGCGAAGGTGAGGTAGGCCCGTGCCAGCGCGGTGACCCGCGGTTCCAGCGGTGCGGCCGGTTCGTCGGCGATGTCCAGGGCCCGTTGCAGGCGCTCGTACCCGCTGAGCGCGAGCGCGTCCAGGAGGGCCTGCTTGTCCTTGAAGTGGCGGCCGGGCGCTGCGTGGCTGACACCGATGTCACGGGCCAGTTCGCGCAGGGACAGCGCGGCGGTGCCCTTCTCGCGCAGGGTGCGCTCGGCGCTGGTGAGCAGCGCGGCGCGCAGGTCTCCGTGGTGGTAGGGGCGGCTGTGCGGCATGGAGGGCATCGTAACCCGTATGTTGGCGGTGGCATCTTTGTTGTCGTTGACAGCATTGTTGTCGACGCCTACATTGACCGCCATGGCTGAGAAAACTGGCACCTGGAACGCATCCGACCTCCCCGATCTCACCGGCCGCACGGCCGTCGTCACCGGCGCCAACAGCGGCATCGGCCGCACCGCCGCGGACGCGCTGGCGCGGGCCGGCGCGCACGTCGTCCTCGCGGTGCGGGACCCCGAGCGCGGGCGCGCCGCCGCCGCGGGGCTGACCGGCAGCACGGAGGTGCGCCGCCTGGACCTGGCGGACCTCGCCTCGGTACGGGAGTTCGCGGCCGGCTGGGACCGCCCGCTGGACCTGCTGATCAACAACGCGGGCGTGATGATGCTCCCCGAGCAGTCCACCGCGGACGGCTTCGAGATGCAGTTCGGCACCAACCACCTGGGCCACTTCGCGCTGACCAACCTGCTGCTGCCGTATCTCACGGACCGGGTGGTGACGCTCTCCTCCGGGCTGCACCGCGGCGGCGACGGCGTGATCCACTTCGCCGACGTCAACCTCCGCGGCCGCTACAGCCCGAACCGCGCCTACGCCCAGTCCAAGCTGGCCAACCTGCTGTTCACCCTGGAACTGCAGCGCCGGCTCACCGAGGCGGGCTCCCCGGTCCGCGCGCTGGCCGCCCACCCCGGCTACGCGGCCACCAACCTCCAGAGCCGCACCGCCAACCCGCTGGCCCGGCTCGGCATGCGCCTCGGCAACCTGGTCGTCGCCCAGGACGACCGCGCGGGCGCCCTTCCCACGCTGTACGCGGCGACCCAGGACCTGCCCGGCGCCAGCTACGTCGGCCCGGACGGCATGGGCGGGATGCGGGGCGCACCGGCGCTGGCCGGCCGCAGCCCGGCGGCGAGCGACCCGGTGGCGGCCCGCAGGCTGTGGACGCTGTCGGAGGAGATGACGGGCGTGACGTGGCCGCTCGGGGCCGGGGCCGTCCGGACCGCGACCGGCGGATGAGACCGCGCGGCACCGGCGGGCGGGCCCCGGCGGCGACCGCGCGGCGGGGCCGGTGACCGCCGCCCGGCACCCGGACGCCCGCGGGGCCGTCCCCGGCCGCCGGATACGGTGAGCGGGACACGACGGACACGACGGACACGACGGTTTTCCGGGAGGCGGCCGGATGGGCGGTGGCGTGGACTTCGCGCTCGGCGGGCGCACCGCCCTGGTGACCGGCTCCGTGCGCGGACCGGGCCTGGAGATGGCCCGGGGGCTGGCGGAAGCCGGCGCGCGGGTGGTCCTCAACGGCCGTGACCCGGCGGCGCTGGAGACGGTGGCCGGGCGCCTTCGCGACGAGGGCCTCGACGCGGTGGGCTCGGCGTTCGACGTCACCGACCGGGAGGCGGCCGAGGAGGCCGTGGACGCCCTCGGCGCGATCGACATCCTGGTCAACAACGTGGGCCACCGGGACCGGCGCGGGGGCCACGAGATGACCCCCGAGGAGCTGTCCGCGCTCCTGGACCTCCACCTGACCTCGGCGTACGCGCTGAGCCAGACGGTCGCCCGGGGCCTGGCCGCGCGGCACACCCCGGGCCGCATCATCAACGTCTCGTCGGTCGTCGGCCGGCTGGGCCGTACCGGGGACGTCGCCTACGCCACGGCGAAGGCCGGCCTGGACGGGCTGACCCGGGCGCTCGCGGCCGACCTCGGACCCAGCGGCACGACGGTGAACTCGGTGGCCCCGGGCACGTTCGTCACGGACGTCAACGCGGACCTGGCCGAGGACCCGGAGTGGGAGCGGTGGCTGCGCACGCGCACGGCCCTGGGCCGCTGGGGGCGCCCCGCCGAGATCGCCGGCATCGTCGTCTTCCTGGCGAGCGACGCGGCCTCCTTCATCACGGGCCAGACGATCGCGGTCGACGGCGGGATGACGACGACGTTCTGAGGCGCGGTTCACAGAAAAATCTCAGTGAAGCGGTTCACAGAAAAATCTCAGTGAAAGAGGGAACCGTTTCTCACCTTCCTGGGACACAGTGGGCGCTGATGAAGAGCACCTCGCGCATCTCTTCCGTCTCGCGCCGGCTCGCGCTCGGCGCGGCCGCCGTGCTGGCCGCCACCTCGGCGTCCGTGGCGGCCGCCGACGACGGCCCCGGGCCGTTCGGGGTGACCGCGCTGGTCGGGCCGACCGCGGAGAGCGCACGGGTCGGGGCGCTGTTCAGCGCCGACCAGGCGGGGAACCTGGCCGGGCACCACTTCTGCACCGCCTCCGTCGTGCACAGCCCGCGCCGCGACCTGATCGTCACCGCCGCGCACTGCGTGGACGGCGACGACGCGGGCGGGCTCGTCTTCGTGCCGGGGTACCGGGACGGGCAGGCGCCCTACGGGGTGTGGAAGGTGGCGGAGCGGTACCTGCCCGACGGCTGGGCGAAGGGGCGGGACGAGGACAGCGACGTGGCCTTCGCCGCCGTGGAGGAACGGGGCGGCAGGCAGGTCGAGGAGGTGACCGGCGCCAACCGGTTCGTCTCCGGCATGGCCACCGGGGCCACCGCGGTGACCGTCACCGGCTATCCCGACTCCCGCGAGGTGCCGGTGAGTTGCACCAACAAGCCGGTCGCGCACAGCGCCACGCAGCAGCGGATCGACTGCCCCGAGTTCACCGGCGGCACCAGCGGGAGTCCCTGGGTGAACGGCGACCACCAGGTGGTCGGGGTGCTGGGCGGGCACGAGCAGGGCGGTTCGACCGCCGACACGTCCTACAGCGTGGTGCTCGGGAGCGAGGCCGGCGAGCTGTACAAGGACGTCGTGACCGGTTGAGACGGTGTCAGGCACGCCTTCCTGCCGCTAAATAGCGCCACTCTCGGCCTAAATGGCGTTGAACAGCCCTGGCATGGGGGAGGGTTGGGGCGTGCGGAAAGTTTGGGTGATCGGTGGCGCGGCGGTCGGCCTCGGGCTGAGCTTCGTCATGCTGCTCGTGGTCGGGGTGTACGTCGTCGCCGGGAACCTGCTGGGCGGCGCCGGCGGTGCCGGCAAGGCGCTGGCCAAGGGGGCCGTTCCGGCCGCCTACTCCACGCTCGTGCAGAAGTGGGGCAACCTGTGCTCCGCGATCAACCCGGCCCTGCTCGCCGCGCAGCTCTACCAGGAGAGCGGGTTCAACCCGAGGGCGCAGAGCCCGGCGGCCGCGCAGGGGATAGCGCAGTTCATCCCGGGCACCTGGGCCACCCACGGCATCGACGGCGACGGTGACGGCGACCGGGACGTCTGGGACCCGAACGACGCGATCCCGTCGGCCGCCTCTTACGACTGCCAGCTCGCCTCGTACGTCAAGGACGTCCCCGGCAACGTCTCCGACAACATGCTCGCGGCCTACAACGCGGGCGCGTACGCGGTCATCAAGTACAAGGGTGTGCCGCCGTACAAGGAGACCCAGAACTACGTCAGAACGATCACCACGCTCGCGGACAGCTTCGCCGCGCCCGTCAGCCGGCTCTCCCCGACCAGGCAGGCCGCCGGCGCCATCGAGTACGCCCAGAACAAGCTCGGCACCCCGTACAAGTGGGGCGGCAACGGCACAGCTCAGGACGGTGGCCGGTTCGACTGCTCCGGGCTGACGAAGGCGGCGTACGAGAGCGTCGGGATCACGCTGCCGCGGGTCGCCAACGATCAGTACAACGCCGGTCCGCACCCCGCGCGCAACGAGCTGCTCCCGGGGGACCTGGTCTTCTTCTCCACCGACATGTCCAACTCCCGCGCCATCCACCACGTGGGCATCTACGTCGGCGGCGGCTACATGATCGACGCGCCCTACACCGGGGCGGTCATCCGGTTCGACCCCATCGACGGCGCCGACTACTTCGGGGCGACCCGGGTCACCGAGGATGGCGCGAAAGCGCTCCCGACCACGGTGTGAACGGAGCGTATAACCCACCCCCTGAGCTGGGGCTTTGTGTCTCTCTTCGATAACGTCTGCGTGATCATTCGGTGGAAGGTGGAACGTACTCAGGGGGGCCGTGCGTTCCTGTTGACGTAGCCGACCACGGGGGTGGCAGCGAGCGACGCACACGAGGTGCGTCCGGGACGACGACGAAGGGGCCGCAGGCACGATGGCTGTACTCGCCGAATCCGGATCCAACCCCGACGTCGACCTGCTCTACGACATCAACAGCCTGGCCAAGGACGCACCGCACTGGTTCGACCGGACCATGGAGTTCGTCGGCGAGTACGGGCTGCTGGTCGCGATGGTGCTGCTGGTGGTGTGGTGCTGGTGGTCCGTGCGGCGCCGGGGCGACGAGGACGCGGCGGGCACGGTGGCCGCGCTGGTGTGGACGCCGCTCGCCGCCGCGATCGCCGTCCTCGTGAACGTCCCCATCCGCGGCTTCGTCGAGCGGCCCAGGCCCTTCCTCACCCATCAGGGGCTGGACGTCCTGGTCTCAGGCAAGACCGACTACTCGTTCGTCAGCGACCACGCGACGATCACCATGGCGCTGGGCGTCGGCCTGTTCGTCGCGCACCGGAGGTTCGGTCTCGCGGGCATCGGCCTGGCGCTGCTGGAAGGGTTCTGCCGGGTGTACATGGGCGTGCACTACCCGACGGACGTGGTCGGCGGCTTCGCCCTCGGCACGGCGGTCGTGCTGCTGCTGTCCCCGCTGGCGACCGCCCTGCTGACGCCGGTGACGAAGGCGGTGGAGGGGTCCGCCCGGCTGGGGTGGATCGTGCGGAGGCGGTCGGCGGGGGTCGGACTGGTGCCCGGCGCCCGCACGCCGGTCGAGTCCGAGGAACGGGACCTGGCGGCGTAACCGGGACCCCGGGGCCCGCCCTGTCGGGGCGGGGGCCCCGTGCGGGCGCAGCTCGTACCGGGCGCCGCGGCGGTGATGTCCCTCCGCGACGCCCGCGGCCGGTTACAGCCCCTGCGCGGAGGAGAAGAACCGGTTCGGGTCGTACTGCGCCTTGACCTTGCCGAGCTTGGTCACCGCGTCCCCGTAGTACGCCTTCTTCCAGCCGGTCAGCGTCGGGTCCGCGTAGTTCTGGTAGGCCGCGCCGGAGGCGTAGGGCCGCATGGCGGTGTGCGCCGCGTCCAGCCAGGACTGGCCGGTGCTCCCGGAGGATCCGGCGCCCCAGGACACGATGTACTGCGCCAGCATCCGCGACCGCCGGTGCACGAATGCCGTCGCCGTCGGGGAGACCCGGTTGACCGCGCCGCCGAGCGCCGTGAACGCGATGCTTCCGGCGCCGCCCCGCACCGCGCCGATCTGCCGCAGCACGGTCTGGATGCCGGCCGCCGAGAGCGAGCGGTCGAAGAAGTCGGAGCGGGCCGCGTAGGTCTCGCGGCCCAGCCTGCCCGCCGTGGAGCGGCCCGGCGTGGCACCGGGCAGGTGGCACTGGGGCTCGGTGGCGAAGGAGGAGCAGCCGGCGTAGATCTCCATGGCCTCCTCGTAGCCGTGGCGGCGCAGGGAGACGGAGGAGGCGTTGGCGCCGGCCTTGTGGGCGAGGGCGTCCACCGCGTTCTGGAGTTCGCCGTACGTGCCCATGGAGAAGCAGGCGACGGAGACGCGCGGGCCGCTGCCGGAGTTCTCCAGGTGCAGCGACGACCAGATCTCGTCGGGCTGGGACGGTCCCCACTCCTGCCAGGCCTTCAGGACCTGCGCGGCCTTCGACCACGGCCAGGTCAGGTAGGCCGTCACGCCCTGCGGGGTCGGGTGCGTGCGGAACTGCAGCTCGGTGACGACGCCGAAGTTGCCGTTGCCGGCGCCGCGCAGCGCCCAGAAGAGGTCCTTGTTCGTCGTCGCGTCGGCGACGACCTGGGTGCCGTCCGCCGTGATCAGCGTCGCCCGGGTGAGGCTGTCGCAGGTCAGGCCGTAGGCGCGGGAGGCGACGCCGTGGCCGCCGCCGAGGACCAGGCCGGAGACGCCCACGGTGGGGCAGGAGCCCGCCGGGACGGTCACGCCCTTGGCGGCGAGGCCGCGGTAGACGTCGATCAGCTTGGCGCCCGCGCCGACGACCGCCGTGCCGCCGGAGACCCGGATGCGGTTCAGCTTGGAGACGTCGAGGATCAGGCGGCCGTCGCCTGAGGAGTAGCCCGCGTAGGAGTGGCCGCCGTTGCGGACCGAGACCTTCAGGTGGTGGGCCTGGGCGTACGACAGCGTGGTGCGGATGTCGTCGGCGTGGGCCACGTACGCCACGGCGGACGGCTTCAGTCCGTCGAAGCGGGTGTTGTAGAGCTGGTGGGCGGTCGTCCAGTTCGCGTCGCCGGGGCGGACCAGGGTGCCGTCCAGGGCGTGGGCCAGGGCGGTCCAGTCGGCCGCGGCCGCTGCGCTGGTGGTCTTCAGCGCCGTACGAGAGGATGTGGACGCGGGCGGTGCCCCGGTCGCGCGGGACGTGGGGGTGCTGCCGGAGCTGCACCCCGCCAGTGCGCTCGCCGCGAGGGCGGCGGCCCCGCCCGATATGAAGGAACGCCGTTCCATGCCCGTGCCTTTCGTCGGCTCTCGTGGGACGAGACGGCGTGCGTCGCACACGGGTTCCCGTGTCGGGGCGACGAGCGCTGTGACGTCGTACCGACTGCGATGGCGAACGGCGAATAAATGTTCGCGTAACCCGTTGGTTGGAACCGGCGCGTGCCCTCACCGTAAGCGTTCCGTGACCTAACCGGGTTGACGGCAGGGGTTCACCCTCCGTTTACCTATGGCCATCGGCGCCTTCACCTGTTCTGCCTAATTTCGGCCTTACCCGGTGCGGTGAGCGGCCATGAATGCACAGACAGGAGGCCCTCCCCCCACCACGATTACCTCGCACGCCGCCGACGGTGGCGCATCTGGAAGGAACTCCCGAAAGTGAAGCTTCAGCGCAAGAACCGGCTGCGCGCCCTGTCTCTCGGTGCTGTCGCCGTCACCGGTGCCCTGACCCTCTCGGCGTGCGGCTCGGACGACAACGGTGGCGGCAGCGGTTCTTCGAGCACCGCCTCGGCCTCCGCGAACGCCAGCTCGATCAAGTGCGACGACGCCAAGGGCCAGCTGCTCGCCGACGGCTCCTCCGCGCAGAAGAACGCGATCGACGCCTGGGTCAAGGCCTTCTCCCAGGCCTGTGGCGTGCAGATCAACTACAAGGGCTCCGGCTCCGGTGCCGGTGTGACCGCCTTCACGCAGGGTCAGGTCGCCTTCGCCGGCTCCGACTCCGCGCTGAAGCCGGAAGAGGTCACCGCCTCCAAGAAGGTCTGCGCCGGCGGCCAGGGCATCGACCTCCCGATGGTCGGCGGCCCGATCGCCCTCGGTTACAACGTCCCGGGTGTCGACAACCTGGTCCTGGACGCGCCGACCCTCGCCAAGATCTTCGACAGCAAGATCACCAAGTGGAACGACGCGGCGATCAAGAAGCTGAACCCCGACGCGAAGCTCCCCGACCTCAAGATCCAGGCGTTCCACCGCTCGGACGAGTCGGGTACGACGGACAACTTCACCAAGTACCTGATCGCCACCACCCCGGACAACTGGAAGTACTCCGGCGGCAAGGCCTGGCAGGCCAAGGGCGGCCAGTCCGCTCCGCAGTCCGCGGGTGTCGCCCAGCAGGTCAAGCAGACCTCCGGCGCCATCGGTTACTTCGAGCTCTCCTACGTCTCGGACGGCATCAAGGCCGTCTCGATCGACACGGGTGCCAGCAAGCCGGTCGCCCCGTCCACCGACTCCGCCACCGCCGACATCGCGGCCGCCAAGGTCGTCGGCACCGGCAAGGACCTGGCGCTCCAGCTGGACTACAAGACCAAGGCCGAGGGTGCCTACCCGATCACCCTGGTCACGTACGAGATCGTCTGCGACAAGGGCAACAAGGCCGACACCCTCCCGGCGACCAAGGCGTTCCTGCGCTACATCGCCTCCGAGGACGGCCAGAAGGTCCTCTCCACGATCGACTACGCCCCGGTTCCCGACGCCATCATCACCAAGGTCCGCTCCACCATCGAGGGCCTGAGCTAAAGATCCGCGAGTGCGGCCGAGTTCCGTGAGGAGCCCGGCCGCACCGTCCGGTGCACCGCCGCCCGGAGCCGTACGCCCGCACACCGGGGTGTGCGGCTCCTCCGAGCCGCCCGCCGGGGCGGCTCCGCAGACCGGAGAACCCGATGGACATATCGACACAGACGACAGACGCATCTCCTCCCACCCCACGACACGGCGCGGCCGAGCAGAAGCGCAACGCCCGGGGCGCCACCCGCGCGGGTGACCGGGTCTTCCTCGGTCTCTCCCGTGGTTCCGGCATCCTGCTGCTGGTGATCATGGCCGCGATCGCGGTCTTCCTCACCTACCGGGCCGCCCTCGCGATCAGCCGCGACCACGGCAACTTCCTCACCACCTTCGAGTGGAACACCAACCTCATCCCGCCGACCTTCGGCATCGCGGTGCTGGCCTTCGGCACGGTGGTCTCCTCGATCATCGCCATGGCCATCGCGGTCCCGATCGCCGTCGCGATCGCGCTGTTCATCACGCACTACTCGCCGCGCAGGCTCGGCGGCACCATCGGCTATGTGATCGACCTGCTCGCCGCGGTGCCGTCCATCGTGTACGGCCTGTGGGGCGCCCTGGTCCTGGTACCGCACATGACCGGGCTGTTCGGCTGGCTCGACAAGTACTTCGGCTGGACCGGGATCTTCTCCTGGGACGGCGGCGCGCCGCGTTCGATGCTGACCGTCGGCATCCTGCTCGCGATCATGATCCTGCCGATCATCACCAACGTGAGCCGCGAGGTCTTCCGCCAGGTCCCGCAGATGCACGAGGAGGCGGCACTCGCTCTCGGCGCCACGCGCTGGGAGGTCATCCGCATGTCGGTGCTGCCCTTCGGCCGCTCCGGCGTGATCTCCGCCTCGATGCTCGGCCTCGGCCGCGCGCTCGGCGAGACGATGGCCGTCGCCACCGTGCTCTCCCCGGACTTCGACATCCACGCCAGCCTGCTCAACCCGGGCGGCGGCACCTTCGCCCAGAACATCGCCAGCAAGTTCAGCGAGGCGACCGCGGACGGCCGTGACGCGCTGATCGCCTCCGGTCTGGTCCTGTTCGTCATCACCCTGCTGGTCAACGGCGCGGCCCGCTTCATCATCCAGCGCCGTGCGGAGTACTCGGGGGCCAACGCATGAGCACCGCAGCAGTCAAGCACCCGAGCAGCCTGCAGGGCGCCACCCTTCCCAAGTGGTCCCCCTACGCGATCATCGGCGGGTCCATCGTCCTCGGCGTGGTCATCGGCCTCGTCGGCGGCCTGGACAGCAAGATCCAGTGGGGTCTGATCGCCGCCCTCCTGTACATCGTCGGCACCTTCGCCATCGCCGCCAGGGTCGAGGGCCGTCGCCAGGCCAAGGACCGGATCGCGACCTCGCTGGTCTGGGTCGCGTTCATCATCGCCGTCATCCCGCTGGTCTCCCTGATCTGGGTGACCATCTCGCGCGGCGTGAAGGTCCTGGACTTCTACTTCCTCAGCCACTCCATGGGTGTGGTCGCCGACTCCGAGGCCGGTGGCGGCGCCTACGCCGCGATCATCGGCTCCCTGGAGCAGGTCGGTCTCGCCACCGTGATCGGTGCCCCGATCGGCATCCTCACCGCCGTCTACCTCGTCGAGTACGGCCGCGGCCGGCTCGCCAAGGCGGTCACCTTCTTCGTGGACGTCATGACGGGTATCCCGTCGATCGTCGCGGGTCTGTTCATCCTCAGCCTCATGCTGATCTTCGACATGCAGCCCTTCGGCTTCGCCGGATCGCTGGCCCTGGCCATCCTGATGATGCCGGTCGTGGTCCGCTCCACCGAGGAGATGCTCAAGCTCGTGCCCAACGAGCTGCGCGAGGCCTCGCTGGCCCTGGGCGTGCCGAAGTGGCGCACGATCCTGAAGGTGGTCCTGCCGACCTCCATCGGCGGCATCACCACCGGTGTCATGCTGGCCATCGCCCGTATCGCGGGTGAGACCGCCCCGGTCCTGCTGCTGGTGTTCGGCAACCCGTTCATCAACAACAACCCCTTCGAGGGTGCGCAGTCGTCGCTGCCGCTGTTCATCTACCAGCAGTACGCGAACAGCGCGGGTGCCAACGCCGCGTACGACCGTGCATGGGCGGCGTCGCTGACGCTGATCGCCTTTGTGATGATCCTGAACCTGGTGGCCCGCGGCATCGCCCGCTGGAAGGCCCCGAAGACCGGTCGCTGACGCGGCCCACGGCGACCGACTCCCTGGAAGTGAAGAAGTAATGTCCAAGCGAATCGACGTAAGCGGACTCACCGCCTACTACGGCTCCCACAAGGCCATCGACGACATCTCGATGAACATCGAGCCGCGCACCGTCACGGCGTTCATCGGCCCCTCCGGCTGCGGCAAGTCGACGTTCCTGCGCACGCTCAACCGCATGCACGAGGTCACCCCCGGCGGCCGCGTCGAGGGCAAGGTCCTCCTCGACGACGAGAACCTCTACGGTCCCGGCATCGACCCGGTGTCGGTCCGCCGCGAGATCGGCATGGTCTTCCAGCGTCCGAACCCGTTCCCCACCATGTCGATCTTCGACAACGTGGCCGCGGGCCTGAGGCTGAACGGCAACTACAAGAAGAGCCAGCTCAACGAGATCGTTGAGAAGTCCCTCAAGGGCGCGAACCTCTGGAACGAGGTCAAGGACCGCCTGAACAAGCCGGGCTCCGGCCTCTCCGGCGGTCAGCAGCAGCGTCTGTGCATCGCCCGCGCGATCGCGGTCGAGCCGAAGGTGCTACTCATGGACGAGCCCTGCTCGGCCCTCGACCCGATCTCGACCCTCGCCATCGAGGACCTGATCGGTGAGCTGAAGGAGCGCTTCACGATCGTCATCGTGACGCACAACATGCAGCAGGCCGCGCGTGTCTCCGACCGCACCGCCTTCTTCAACCTGGCCGCCGTCGGCCAGCCCGGCCGCCTGATCGAGATCGACGACACGGAGCGCATCTTCTCCAACCCGTCGGTCCAGGCGACCGAGGACTACATCTCCGGCCGCTTCGGCTGAGCCGGACCTGACCCCTCGCGGTGCTGCATGGCGGTGCCACCGCGAGGATGCAAAAGGGCCCGCCCCTGGCTCCCGGGGGCGGGCCCGTCCGCGTCTTTGGGCGGCTCCCGGGATCGTCAGTCGGCCGTCCACAGCCTGTGGACGGGGAACGCGTCCGGTTCCGTGCCCGACTCCCGCAGCCGGGCCCGAGCCCGTTCGACCATCCGGGGGCCGGTCAGTCCCATGTCCTGCGCGAGCCGCCTCCAGGTCACCGCGTCCGGCCGTCCTGCGGTCTCGTCCGGGAGGGGCCGTCCGGGCTCCGGTGCCGTGCCGCACGCGTGCGGGACCAGGGCGAGCGGCTCGTCCGCGGCCGCGAACCGGACCACCGAGGCCGTGCTCCGGTCCACCCGGGTGATCAGGCCGCCGGGAAACGTGGCCACGCCGCCCTCGAAGCCCAGCGTGCCCGCGCAGACCAGCGCCAGGGCGTCCGAGCAGTCGTGCACGGCGCACGTGGCGTACTCCCGGGCGGTCTCCGCCGCGACCGTCGTCCCCTCGGCCGAGGTCAGCGCGGACACGAACGCCCAGTGGCCGGCCGTGGCCCCGGGACCCACCAGGCAGACGGTGACGTGCTCCAGCGGGCCGAAGAGCGCCTGTACGGCGTCGCCCGCCGGTCCGGGCGGCAGCAGCCGCTCCGAGCCGCAGGCGCACGGGAACGGCCCGCCGACGGACACCACCTCGACGGCGGGGCCGTCCAGCTCCCGCCGCAGCGCGGCGAGCGTGTCCAGGACGGCGGCGGTCGGCAGCTCCCGGTCCACCAGCACCAGCCGGACGCCCGCCGCGTGAGCCGCCCGGACCCAGTCCAGGTCCTGCGAGAGCCCGGCCAGCACCTCGGGGGTCACCCGGACGACGCCCTCCGGGCCGCCGGCCGGTGCGAGTACGGCCCGGCCCTCGTCACCGACGAGCACGACGGTCGGCACCCGCTCCGGCGGGCCGGGCGGCCGTGCCATCGCCACGGCCGCGAAGTCCCCGAGGCCGTTGCCAGCCATGACATGCATCGTCCCTGCCCGCTGACCCACCGGACGTCTCACCGGTCCCGTTCTCCGCGGCCGTGCCGGACGCACGGCCTCCCACCCGCATGATCACATCGGGAGGCGGACGGCGGCGGGCACGGCGGCGTGCCGGGCGCGGTGGCTACAGGAACGCGAGGTCCACCAGGCCGAAGGCCGCGGCCGCCACCAGGGCGGCGGCGGGCATCGTGATGAACCAGCCCAGGACGATGTTCTTGGCCACGCCCCAGCGGACCGCGTTGACGCGCTTCGTGGCGCCGACGCCCATGATGGCCGAGGTGATGACGTGGGTCGTGGAGATCGGCGCCTTGAAGAGGAACGCCGTGGTGAACATGATCGACGCGCCCGTCGCCTCGGCCGCGAAGCCCTGCGGGGGGTCGAGTTCGATGATCTTGCGGCCGAGGGTGCGCATGATGCGCCAGCCGCCGGCGTAGGTGCCGAGGGAGAGCATCATGGCGCAGACGATCTTGACCCAGACCGGGATCGGGTCGCCGTACGTCTCGTGGCCGGAAATCACCAGTGCCATGACGACGACGCCCATCGTCTTCTGGGCGTCCTGCAGGCCGTGGCCGAGGGCCATGCCGGCCGCCGAGACGGTCTGGGCGATCCGGAAGCCCCGCTTCGCCTTGTGCGGGTTGGAGCGGCGGAACAGCCACATGATGGCGGTCATGACCAGGTAGCCGAGGAACAGGCCGACGACGGGCGACACGAACATCGGGATGATGACCTTGTCGACGACGCCGTTCCACAGGACGTCCGTGCCGCCGGCCAGAGCCGCGCCCACCAGGCCGCCGAACAGCGCGTGCGAGGAGGACGAGGGCAGGCCGAAGTACCAGGTGACGAGGTTCCAGACGATCGCGCCCACCAGCGCCGCGAACAGGATGCCCATGCCGCTGGAGCCCTTGGGGGTCTCGATCAGACCCTCGCTGACCGTCTTGGCGACCCCGGAGCCCAGGAAGGCGCCCGCGAGGTTCATCACGGCGGCCATCGCCAGCGCCGCACGCGGTGTCAGCGCCCGGGTGGAGACCGAGGTCGCGATCGCGTTCGCCGAGTCGTGGAAGCCGTTCGTGTACGTGAAGAAGAGCGCGACCAGAATGGTCACGACGAGCGCGAAGGTGTCCATCGACGCCTCAGGACTCCTTGACCGCGATGGTCTCCACCGTGTTCGCCACGTGCTCGAACGCGTCCGCCGCCTCTTCCAGGACGTCCACGATCTGCTTCAGCTTCAGCACCTCGATCGCGTCGTACTTGCCGTTGAAGAGGTGCGCGAGCAGCTTGCGGTGGATCTGGTCGGCCTGGTTCTCCAGACGGTTGACCTCGATCCAGTACTCGGTGAGGTTCTCCATCGTGCGCAGGTTGGGCATCGCCTCGGCGGTGAGGTCGGCGGCCCGCGCCAGCACCTCGATCTGCTGCTCGACGCCCTTGGGCAGCTCCTCGACGTTGTAGAGGACGACCAGGTCGACGGCCTCCTCCATGAAGTCCATGATGTCGTCGAGGGAGGACGCGAGGGCGTAGATGTCCTCGCGGTCGAAGGGCGTGATGAACGAGGAGTTCAGCTGGTGGAAGATCGCGTGCGTGGCGTCGTCACCCGCGTGTTCCGCTGCCCGCATCCGCTCCGCGATCTCGGCCCGGGCAGACGCGTCCGCCCCGAGCAGTTCCATCAGGAGCTTCGAGCCCGTGACGATGTTGTCCGCGGATGCGGCGAACATGTCGTAGAAGCTCGTCTCCCTGGGGGTCAGACGAAAGCGCACGTGGGGTCCTCGGTATGCATGGGTTTCGGTCAGGCTGATGCTAGGCGCATCATCCGGCCACGGCTAATGGGCCGTCCTCCAGTGTCACCCATCGGGCGCGGTGATCAGCACGGGGGCGTCCCGAGGGCCCTATACCCAGCAAAGTTCGTTACCATATACCCACTAGGGGTATATGTATCGGCACAGCGGAGGACGCGATGACGACCACCGAGGCCGGCGCCACGAAGCCCTCCGGGCACGGGGCTCCGGCGGCCACGCACGGCTACCACAAGCAGAAGGACGAGCACCTCAAGCGGCTGCGCCGGATCGAGGGCCAGATCCGTGGCCTGCAGCGCATGGTCGACGAGGACACCTACTGCATCGACATACTCACCCAGGTCTCCGCCTCCACCAAGGCCCTGCAGTCGTTCGCGCTGCAATTGCTGGAGGAACACCTGCGGCACTGCGTCGCCGACGCGGCCGTCAAGGGTGGTGCGGAGATCGACGCGAAGGTGGAGGAGGCCACCCAGGCCATCGCCCGCCTGCTGCGGACCTGAGACCCCGGACCCGGAGCCGCCCGCCGGGGGCCGCGGCCGCTGACCTGAAATCGCCGACCCGGGCCCTGACCCGGCCCGCCGCCCCGGCCTCGCGGGCCCGGCCGGACTCAGGCGTCCTCGCGCTCCTCGGCGACGCGCAGCACCTCGTCGATGCTCTCCAGGCTGAGCCGGTCCTCGGCGGCGGACGCGGCGATGATCAGCTCTCCGCACAGCTCGATCTCGGCGAGGGCCACGTGGTCCTGAACTGCCGTACCGCCGACCGGAGCCACGTGCATCACCTCTTCTCTGCCGTCACCGACTTCCTAGAGTAGGGAGCGGTCTACACACCGCGCATGGCACGGACGGGCTAGTTCACAGGTTGTACAGAGCCGATCCCGGACTAGTGCGCTGGCTGGTTTTCGGCGATCCTGCCGGCGTAGATGTCCCGGGAACGCGGCAACTTTACGTCCACCGGTGTGCCGAAGTCGTACAGCAGGGTCGTCGAGGCGACCGCCACCGTGCCCTTGCTGCTGTCGTTGACGAAGCTGAACCGCTGCCGCAGCTTACGGAGGCGGCCCTGGTCGTCGAGGTACGCGTCGAACGGCACCTCGGCCGTGGCGAACCCTTTCGCCGCGGCGGCCAGCGCCGGCCGGTTGCCGGCGGAGGCGGCGCGGGCGGCGGCCGCCAGGTCGGCGGTGCCCCGGTAGTGCCGGACCTCGGTCCCGGCGACCTCGGTCCTGCCCAGATAGGCCGCGGTGCGGGTGCCGAGGAGCAGTTCGGCCGCGGCGAACGGGTCGGTGGCGCCGCCGGTGACCAGGTTGCCGTCGGACAGGCTCGCGGTCTCCACCCTGACCCATTTGTCGGCGGGCACCCCGGCGCCCCTGTTCTTCATGAACAGGGCGCCCGGCGCGAGGAGTTCGGTGATCGGGCGGTGCTCGGGGGTGCCGGCGGGGTCCTGCGGGAGGACGACGGTGAGTTCGCCGAGCTGATGGCGGTAGTCGTAGCGGCCCTCGCCGCGGATGGTGACCCGGGTGCCGCCGGCCGCCATCTCCATCGACGTCGTCGCCCTGGAGGTGGCGGCGGCCCGCAGGGTGTCCGCCGCGCGCTCGAGGACGGCGACCGCGGTGTCGCCCGGTCCGCCGCCGGCGCCCTCCGCCGAGGCCCCGCCGCAGCCGGTCGCGCACGTGCCGAGTCCGACCATGAGTCCCACGGTGACGGCCGTCCTTCCGGCCCGCCTGTGCTGCCGCCGATCCATCGCCTGCCTACCCCCAGCCGGTACGTCCGTCACGGGCCCCCTGTCGTTCCGCTTAACGAGGGGTGGCAGGGCCCGTCACGCATACCGGCCCTTTACCGGGGGTGGGTAACGTTGTCGGAGTGGCGCAGAAGGACGGTTCCGATCGGGGCTTGCAGGGGCAGAGGCACGACACGAGCCTGGTGGAGCACGGGCCGTTCTGTTACGCGCGGTGCGTGTGCGGGTGGCGCGGCCCGGCGCGCCGGGCCCGGAGTCTCGCGCGGACGGACGGCGCGGGACATGTGGCCGAGGGCGGCTGAGGAGGATCCCGTCCGCTGCCCTAGGGGGCGTTGTGGAGCGAGGCCAGGAGTTCGTCCACCAGTTCGGCGTCCCTGGGCTGGGTGAGCCGCCGCCTGGCCTCCTGAGGGCGCAGCCACAGGATCCGGTCCACCTCGTGGTTGGGCGTGAAGTGGCCCTCTCCCGCCTCTCCCGCCCAGTAACGGACCTGCTTGGGGCGGCCGTTGGCGTAGTAGAGGGCCGTGGACAGCTCACCGCCGAGGCGGGCCGCGTACCCGGTCTCCTCCGCCACCTCGCGCAGCGCGCCCGTCACCGCGTCCTCGCCGCGCTTGAGCTTGCCCTTCGGGTGGGACCAGTCGTCGTACTTGGGGCGGTGGACGAGGCAGACCTCCAGGTCCCCGTCCACCGGTGACCGGCGCCACAGGACGCAGCCGGCCGCCAGCACCGGGGTGTCGTTCACACCGCCTCCACCCGCTGCTTCTGCCACGCCTGCTGGAACGCGAACCGGGCCGCCTCCACCTCGTGCCGCTGGTCGGCGTGGAGCACGCCGAGGGCGTAGGCGGTCGCAGGCGCGATGCGCGGGGTGCGGGCGGCGGCCGCCGCGGCCGCGGCCGCCTCGGAGGCGTCGCGGTGCCGGTTCAGGGCCTGGCCCGCGGAGAGCAGCCGGACGTCCACGGGGGCGCCGCCGCCGCACAGCACCTCGCGGGCGTAGCGGTGCAGCCGCAGCAGCAGGCGGACCTGGTGCCAGGGACCGTCCTGGGGGTGCGGGGCCGGGTCCGGGGACAGGCCGTGGACCAGGGCCTCGGCGTTGTACGGGTGCCCGGCGGTGACCAGCGGGAGGCCGGCGACGGCGTCGGTGAGGCGTTCCTCCGCCGCCGAGGCGAGCGGGCGCAGGTCGGCCGTCGGGGCCGCAGCGGTCAGCGGGACCTCGCTGGCCAGGACCGCGACCTTGTCGGCGACCGCGTGGAAGCGGGAGGAGCCGAGCGCCTGGAGCGCCGTGGAGTGGGCCCGGGTGCGGGCCAGGGTGAGCTGGCGGTCGAGCAGGGCGCCCGCCTTGGCCGCGCCGACGGTGAGGCTGCCGCGCTCGACCGTGCCCTCCGAAGTGGCCTGTCCCGGAAGGGTCGTGGAACCGGAGAGCCGGTGGAGCGCCAGCAACAGGCGCTCCAGTCTTGCCTCATAGGCGTGTTCGAGGCCCAAGGTGCCCGACAGCCAGGCCAGTTCGGGACGGATCTCCTCCGACCAGTCGGTTTCGAGGAGCGGGCGGAAGGTGTGCAGGCTGCCGCTGATGCGCCGGGCGGAGCGGCGCAGCGCGCGGGCCGCGTCGACGGACTCCTCCGCCGTGCCGGCCGGCCCGGTCTCCCGGTGCAGGCGCAGCGCGCGGAGGAACTCCGTGGCCTGGGCGCGCAGGTAGCCCGCGAGGGCGTCCCCGGTCACGACCCGGGCCGTCGGGTCCGTCGGTTCAAGGTGTTGCTGTGCCACGCCGGCGCCTCCGGGCGTCTATGAGCATCTCCTGGATGTTGCGCAGGGGCTGTCCGTCCGCGTCGGTCGCGTGCCGGGTCCACTCGCCGTCCGCGGCCAGGTGCCAGGAAGAGGTGGAGTCGGACATACCGGTTTCGAGGAGCCGGATGAGCGAGGCTCGGTGGGCCGGGTCGGTGACCCGGACCAGCGCCTCTATCCGGCGGTCGAGGTTGCGGTGCATCATGTCGGCGCTGCCTATCCACACCTCGGGTTCGCCGCCGTTGCCGAAGGCGAAGAGCCGGGAGTGCTCCAGGAAGCGGCCGAGGATCGAGCGGACCCGGACGTTCTCCGAGAGTCCCGTGACGCCCGGCCGGATCGCGCAGATGCCGCGGACCCAGATGTCGACCGGCACGCCCGCCATGGACGCGCGGTACAGGGCGTCGATGATCGCCTCGTCGACCATCGAGTTGACCTTGATGCGGATGAACGCGGGACGGCCGGCCCGGTGGTGCTGTACTTCCTTGTTGATCCGCGCGATCAGCCCGTCGCGCAGCGACTTGGGGGCCACCAGCAGGCGGCGGTAGGTCTCCCGGCGCGAGTAGCCGGAGAGCCGGTTGAACAGGTCGGACAGGTCGGCGCCGACCTGGGTGTCGGCGGTCAGCAGGCCGAGGTCCTCGTAGAGCCGTGCCGTCTTCGGGTGGTAGTTGCCGGTGCCGACGTGGCTGTAGCGGCGGAGCGTCTCGCCCTCCTGGCGGACCACCAGGGACAGCTTGCAGTGCGTCTTCAGGCCCACCAGGCCGTAGACGACGTGGCAGCCGGCCTCTTCCAGGCGCTTGGCCCACTTGATGTTGGCGTGCTCGTCGAAGCGGGCCTTGATCTCGACCAGGACGAGGACCTGCTTGCCGGCCTCGGCGGCGTCCACGAGCGCGTTGACGATCGGGGAGTCGCCGGAGGTCCGGTACAGGGTCTGCTTGATGGCGAGGACGTCCGGGTCCTCGGCGGCCTGCTCGATGAAGGCCTGCACGGAGGTGGAGAAGCTGTCGTACGGGTGGTGCAGCAGGACGTCCCGCTCGCGCAGCGCCGCGAAGATGTCGGGCGCGGACGCCGACTCGACCTCGGCGAGGTCGCGGTGGGTGCCCGCGACGAACTTGCGGTACTTCAGCTCCGGCCGGTCCAGGCCGTGGATGCGGAACAGGCCGGTCAGGTCGAGCGGGCCGGGCAGCGGGTAGACCTCGGCCTCGGACACCTTCAGCTCGCGGACCAGCAGGTCCAGGACCTCGCGGTCGATGGACTCCTCGACCTCCAGGCGCACCGGCGGCCCGAAGCGGCGCCGCATGAGTTCCTTCTCCAGGGCCTGGAGCAGGTTCTCGGCGTCGTCCTCCTCGACCTCCAGGTCCTCGTTCCTGGTGAGGCGGAAGGCGTGGTGCTCCACGACCTCCATGCCCGGGAACAGCTCTTCCAGGTGGGCGCCGATGACGTCCTCGATGGGGACGTACCGGCCCGTGCTGCTCTCCAGGAAGCGGGACAGCGACGGCGGCACCTTGACCCGGGCGAAGTGCTTGTGGCCGCTGACCGGGTTGCGGACGACCACGGCCAGGTTCAGCGAGAGGCCCGAGATGTACGGGAAGGGGTGCGCCGGGTCGACCGCCAGCGGGGTCAGGACCGGGAAGATCTGGTGCCGGAAGAGCGTGAAGAGCCGCGCCTGCTCCTTCTCGGTCAGCTCCGCCCAGCGGACCAGGTGGATGCCCTCCTCGGCGAGCGCGGGCGCGATGTCCTCGTGGTAGCAGGCGGCGTGCCGGGCCATCAGCTCGCGGGAGCGGGCCCAGATCATCTCCAGCACCTCGCGGGGCTGCAGCCCGGAGGCGGACCGGGTGGCCACGCCGGTGGCGATGCGGCGCTTCAGGCCCGCGACCCGGACCATGAAGAACTCGTCCAGGTTGCTCGCGAAGATCGCCAGGAAGTTGGCCCGCTCCAGCAGGGGCGTGTTCGGGTCCTCGGCGAGTTCCAGGACCCGCTCGTTGAACGCGAGCCAGCTGCGCTCCCGGTCCAGGAAGCGGCCCTGGGGCAGCTGGGGCCCGTCGTGCGGGGCCTCCTCGTACGCGTCGAGGTCCGCGTCGATGTCGGGTTCGAGGTCGGAGACCGCCGCGGCCACGGTGTGCGGGCGGTGCGCGGCTATGGAGCCTACGGAGGGCTGGGCGTGCTGGACCTCGGCTGCCTGGGCGTTCTGCTGACTCATGACCCCATTCTTCCGCGCCCGGGGCGTGACAGGCGCGTCGGAACGGGCGGGTGGGAGCTGGACGACCCCGTTTCCCGCGAACCCCTGCGGGTTCGGCGACGGCTCTGGCACGGCGGGTTTCATTGGCTGAGCGTCGCAAGTCAGCCTGAACCAATGGTTACGAAGACATGGCGTACGGGATAGCTGCGGGAGGCTCACGGACGTCGAAGATCGGGCCGCGGCGTTCTCCGGGATCACGAAAGCGACGTTCGGGTACGACCTTCCCACGGACCCCGTGCGCCCTGCCGTCGGCCGGGGGACGCACGGGTCAGACGGTCTCTCAGCGGGTCCGGTGGCGCAAGAGGGAGAACGCGCCGCCGAAGGCCGCCGCGGTCAGGGCGAGCACCAGGGCGGTGGCCGCGAGGTGAACCGGCCAGAAACCGTGCAGGGTGCCGCGCAGCGGCTGCCAGGCCGTGCGCAGGTACAGCCTGATCAGCAGGGTCACGGCGGCGGCCACGGCCAGCGCGGGCAGGGTGCGGCGCAGGGCGATGCCGGCGAGCGTGCCGACGGCGAGGCCGAGCAGCAGCAGGGCGGGCAGCAGCGGGCCGCGCGGGATGAAGACACGGTCCCAGGTCCACTCCGTGACCAGGGCGTCGCGGTCCGCGGTCCACACCAGGCCGAAGACCAGCGCCAGCAGCCCGCCCCCGGCGAGCAGCGGCAGGGCGGCCGTGGTCAGCTTCACGGCCAGCCAGCGGGCCGGGGAGACGGACTGGGTCCAGGCCAGCCGGGCGGTGCCGGACTCCAGCTCGCGGCCGATCAGCGCGGCGCCCGCCCAGGCGGCGACCGCGACGGCGGACCAGCCGAGGGTCTCGCCGAGGACGTTGAAGAGGTTGTTGGCGTCCGTGAACGCCGAGTAGGCGCAGCCGGGCAGGCTGTCGGCGGCCGAGTGCTGGGCGATGCGGCAGGCCCGCTCGGCGGGGACCTCGGAGAAGTGCAGCCACAGCAGCCAGCCCGTCGCGAGCAGGACGAAGGCGGTCCACACGAGCAGGGCCGGGCGGTGCAGCCGGTGCAGGGAGCGGCGGGCGGAGACGGGGGCGGCGGGCAGGGCGGTCATCAGGCGGTCGTCCTTCCGGTCAGCCGGCGCAGTGCGAGGAAGCAGCCCAGGGTCAGCAGGGCCGCCACGGCGAGCAGCAGGGCGCTGGTGGTCAGCTGGAGCGGCCAGTAGTCCGAGGCGGGGTGGTAGTCGCCGTAGGGGACGTCGCCGGTGAGCGTGCCCGACCGCCAGGTCCAGGTGCTGTGGGGGAGGTCGAAGAGGGCCTGTCCGGAACGGGTCCGCCAGGGCCACAGGCGGGGCATGAGCAGCTGGACGGCGGCCCAGATCGCTCCGGTGAGGAGCAGGCCGAGGCCGAGGCCGGGCAGGGCGCGGCGGGAGAGCAGGCCGGTCAGCGCGCCCGCGGCCAGGCCGCACAGGGCCAGGACGACGAGGGTGGGGCCGTTGGTGTGGAAGGTCCAGACGTCGTACCACTCCTTGGCGGTGTCGATACGGCCGTCGCCCGCCGCCCAGGCCAGGTGGTGCAGCCAGACCAGCAGTCCGGTCCCGGCGGCGACGGCCGCGGCCGGGATCGCGAGGCGGACGGCCAGCCAGCGCACGGGGGTGCTGGACTGGGTCCAGGCCAGCCGGGCGGTGCCGGACTCCATCTCCCTGCCCAGCGCGCCGCCCGCCCAGCCGGCCGCGAGGAGGGGCACCGCGGCCGCGGTCAGAGTGGCGTAGTTGTACCAGTCCTTGTAGCGCAGGATCGCCTTCTGGTCGTACGAGCACCGCTTCGGCCACTCCGGGCAGCCGCGGTACTGGTGCCAGGCGTCGGCCGCCGCGTCGGTCAGCGGGCCGTGCAGCACGAGCAGCAGGGCGGCCAGGGCCAGGACCAGGCCCGACCAGACGTACAGCGCGGGGCGGTGCAGGCGCAGCAGCCAGCGGGTGAGGTGGGGCCGGGCGGCGGGCGCGGGCGCGGTCGCCGTGGTCAGGGTGGTCATACGGCGGCCTCCACCGCGGTCAGGGCCGGGGCCTCGGGGTTGCGCAGGTGGGCGAGGACCAGTTCCTCCAGGGAGGGGGTGCCGGTGCTCCAGTCGGCGGGCAGCGGACCCGCCGGGCGGACCAGGGCGCTGAGCTGCCGGCCGGTGGTCCGGGAGTCCACGACGGTGTGCGGGGCGAGGCCGGCGTCGGCGGGCGCGCTGACGCGGGTGTGCGCGGCCAGCAGGTCGTCGATCTCGCCGGCCAGCCGGACCCGGCCGCCGCCGATCAGCAGCAGGTGGTCGCAGGAGTCCTCCAGTTCGGCGACCACGTGCGAGGACATCACGATCGTGGTGCCGTGCTGGGCGGCCTCCACCATGAGCAGGCCCATCAGTTCGTGCCGGGCCAGCGGGTCCAGGTCGGCCATGGGCTCGTCCAGGAGCAGCAGTTCGGGCCGCTTGCCGAGCGCGAGGGCGAGGGCGATGCGGGTGCGCTGGCCGCCGGAGAGGGCGCGGATCCGGGACGCCGGGTCCAGGTCGCCGCCGGCCACGACGTGCTCGGCGGCGGCCGCGTCCCAGCGTTCCGGGTTGAGGCCGGCGCCCATCCGGAGCGTCTCGGCGATGGTGAGCTGCGGGTACAGGGGCTTGTCCTGGGCGACGTAACCGACCCGGGCGCGGGCCTCGGCCGGGCCGGTGCCGAGCACGGTCAGTTCGCCCTCGGTGGGGCCCAGCAGTCCGGCGGCGAGGGCGAGGAGCGTGGACTTGCCCGCCCCGTTGGGGCCGACGACGGCACAGACGCGGCCGGCCGGCAGCCGGAAGCCGCAGTCGCGCAGCGCCCAGCTCCCGCGTCGGCCGAACCGTTTGCCGAGCGCGGACGCCGCTATCGCGGTGTCGGTCATGAACTCTCTCCTTGCAGGTGCTTCTCGACGTGCTTCTCGACGTGCTTCTCGAGTACGGCGGTGAAGAGCGCGGCCATGTCGTCGCGGTCCAGGCCGGCCGCGCGGGCCCTGGCCGCCCAGTCCGCCAGCTCCGCGTGCAGCGGGGACTCGGGGTCCGGGGCGGTGCCCAGCGAGCGCTTCACGAACGTGCCCAGTCCGCGCCGGGCCTCGACCAGGCCCTCCCGTTCCAGCTCCCGGTAGGCCTTGAGGACGGTATTGGGGTTGATGGCGGTGGCCTCGACCACCTCGCGGGCGGTGGGCAGCTTGTCTCCCGGCCGCAGGTGGCCGAGGCGCAGCGCCTGCTTGGTCTGCTGGACGATCTGGACGTAGGTGGCGACGCCGGAGCGCCGGTCGATGCGGTACTCGACCACCCGTACAACCACCCTTTCACTAATTGAGTAGTGAAAGGGTGGTGGAAGGCCGGGTCAAAAGTCAACCCGGAACCGGTGAACCGATCGGCCGGGCTCGTGCGATGAGGAGACGTGAGCGGAACGAGAAGCGACGGGGAGCTGCTGCGGGCCATCGCCGCGGACGCGGACCGGCGCGCCTTCGAGGAGCTGTACCGGCGGTACGCGCCGTGGCTGTCCGCGCGGCTGCGCGGCCGGTGCGCCGATCCGGCGGTCGTCGACGACGTCGTGCAGGAGACCTTCCTCGCGGTGTGGCGGGGAACGGCCCGCTACCACGAGGAGGGCGACGCGGCCGGTTGGCTGTGGCGGATCGGGTCGCGGCGGCTGGTCGACGCGCTGCGCGGTGACGGCGCCCGGGGCCGGCTGCGGCAGGCGCTGGCACGCCTGCGGCACCGGGACGAGGCCTCGGCGGAGGAACGCGTGCTCGCGGGGGTGGAGCACGGGGACCTCGCCGGGGCCCTGGTCCGGCTCTCGCCGGAGCTGCGGGCGGTGCTCCAGGCGACGGTGATCGACGGGCTGACCACCCGGGAGGCGGCGGTCCTGCTCGGCATCCCGCCGGGGACGGTCAAGACACGGGCGATGCGGGCGCGCAAGCAGTTGCGGGAGGAGCTGGCATGACCTGGCATGTCGCTGAGGAAGAACTACGGGCCTACGCGCGCGGCGAGCTGGCGCCGCCGCTGCTGTGGTCGGCCGACACCCACGTCGGTTCCTGCGCCGAGTGCCGTGCGGTGCTCGCGGCGGTCAGCGACCCGGCCGCGCTGGACGCCGGCTGGGACCGCCTGGACGCCGAACTGGACGCGCCGCGGCCCGGCCGCGGCGAACGGCTGCTGACCCGGCTGGGCGTCGCCGAGCACACCGCGCGGCTGCTCACCGCGACCCCGGTGCTGCGCCGCTCCTGGCTGGCGTCGGTCGCGTTCGTGCTGGCGCTGACGGTCACCGTGGTGCGCCTGGTGGACGCCCCGGCCCTGTTCCTGGCGCTGGCCCCGCTGCTGCCGCTGGCCGCGGTGGCGCTGTCGTACGGACCGGCGCTCGATCCGGCGTACGAGATCGCCGCGGTCGCCCCGACGCACGGCTTCCGGCTGCTGATGATCCGTACGGTGGCCGCGCTGACCGCCTCGCTCGGCTTCAACTGCCTGGCCGCGCTGGCCCTGCCGGGATTCGGGCTGGTCGCCTTCGGCTGGCTGCTGCCGGCCCTGGCGCTCACCGCGGCCGGGCTCGCGCTCTCCGCGCGGCTCGGTCCGCTGCTCGGCCCCGGACTGGTCGGCGGGGCCTGGGTCCTGCTGATGGCGGTGGCCGCGCGGCACCCCGCCGGCACGCCGTTCGCGTTCACCGCGGCGGGCCAGTCGGCGGCCGCCGCGCTGGCCGCGCTGGCGACCTTCCTGCTGCACCGGGCGCGGGACCGCTTCGACGCCCAGCCCTACTGATCTGGAGTCATCCGTGCACACCACTGTCTCCGCCACCGGCCTCACCGTGCGCTACGGCGGCACCCGGGCCCTGGACGGCGTCCCGCTGCGTCTGACGGACGGCGTGACGGGCCTGCTGGGCCCGAACGGCGCCGGGAAGACGACCCTGTTGAGGGTGCTGGCCACGGCGGTACCGCCGGACGGCGGCGGCTTCACCGTCGGCGGCGAGGACCCGTCGACCCCGGCCGGCCGACTGGCCGTCCGCCGCTCGCTCGGCTACCTCCCGCAGAACCCCGGGTTCCACCCGGACCTCACGGCCTTCGAGTTCGTCGACTACGTGGCCGTCCTGAAGGAACTGACCGGCCGCACCGCACGCCACCACGAGGTGCGGCGCGTCCTGGACCTGGTCGGCCTCGCCGACGTCCGCGGCCTGCGCGTCAAACGGCTCTCCGGCGGCATGCGCCAGCGGGTCGCCCTGGCCGCGGCCCTGGTCGGCGACCCCGCCTTCCTGGTCCTGGACGAGCCGACCGTCCACCTCGACCCCGAGCAGCGCATGCGGTTCCGGGAGCTGATCGCTCAGGCGGGGGAGGACCGCACGGTCCTGCTCTCCACGCACCAGACCGAGGACGTGGCGATGCTCTGCCACCACGTGATCGTCCTGGCCGGCGGCCGGGTCCGGTTCGACGGCACGCCCGCCGAACTGACCGCGCGGGCCGCGGGCCGGGTGTGGAGCAGCGGCGAACGCGCGCCGGGTGCCCGCGCGGGCTGGCGCACCGGCAGCGGCTCCTACCGCAACGTGGGCGCCCCGCCGGCCGGCGCCGACCTGCTCGAACCGACCCTGGAGGACGGCTACCTGCTGGTCCTCGACGACGAGACCCCGGAGGCCGCGGCCGCATGACGACGACCCTGGTGAAACCGGCCGCCCCGGAAGACGGCGGCACCGCCCGCCGTACCGGTTCCGTGCTGGCCCTCGCGGCCTTCGAGGCCCGCCAACTCGCCCTCCAGATCCCGGTGGTGCTGCTGGGCCTGGCCTATCTGGCGTACGTCGGCTACCAGATGCTCGCCCGGGGCGAGGGCATGGACGCCTACCCGGTCCTGCACGACGCCGACCGCGCCACCCAGGGCGGTCCGGTGCTGCTCTGCGTCGCCCTGCTGGCCTGCGTGCACCGGGCCGCCCTGCTGGACCGGCGGCACGGGACGGCGGAGCAGTTCTCGGTGCTGGCCATGCCGTTGCCGCGGCGCACGCTGGCACACGCCCTGTCGGTGGTGCCGTTCGCCGTCGGCGTGGGCCTGGTGGTGGGCGTGCAGTTCGGCCGGGCGGCGCTGCTGCCGGGCGCGGCCGGTCACGGCTCGCTCGCCGAACTCGCCGTCGCCCCGCTGACGGTGCTGCTCTCCGGTGCGGTCGGTGTCCTGCTGGCCCGCGTCCTGCCGCACGCGGCGGCTCCGGTGCTGTTCGTGATCGCCTTCGCGGTCGTCCTCACCGTGGTCAACGGCGTCACGGGCGGCGGGCACGCCGTCCAGTGGCTGTGGCCGACGGTGCAGGAGAGCGGCGGCACCCCGGTCCCGGGCGAGCTGCTGGGCCGCCCGGCGGGCTGGCACGCGCTGTACCTGGCGGGGCTGACGGTGCTGGCGGGCGGTGCCGCGGTGCTGGTGGCGGGCGGGCGGACCCGCGTGCTCCAGGTGGTGGCGGCCGTGGCCCTGGCCGCGACGGTGGCCGGCGTGATCGGCCAGAGTCCGGGCACCTCCGCCGCGGTCCAGGCCGCGCGGAAGGCGGAGGCGGACCACCCGGCGGCGTACCAGACGTGCGTGACGCGCGACGGATCCCGGTACTGCGCCTACCCGGACTGGACGGGCTGGACGGCCGACTGGGCGGCGGTGGTGCGCCGGGTGCGGGCGGAGGCCGGCGGCGAGGCGGCCACCACCCGCCTGACGGTCCGCCAGCGCATCCAGGCGATCACCGACCTGTCCACGGACGCCACCCTGCCGACCAGTTCGGTCCGGAACACGGTCACGGTCGGCACCCAGTGGGGCGGCAACCGGGTGCCCGAGTTCGCGGTCGGCGTCGCCCGGGTCCTGGTGGCGGGCGACGAGATGGCCACCATCGAGATGTGCGACGCCCGCGCGGTCACGACGATGTGGCTGGCCCTGGCCACCGACCCCGCTCCGGAGGCCACCTTCCGCCGCCTCCGCATCGACGACAGCCTCACCGGCCCGGCCGCGGTCCTCACCCCGGACGGCGGCAGCATGGGCGTCTCGTCGCAGGCCACCGAGGTCGTACGGGCCCTGCTCCGCGAGCCGCACGACACGGTCGCGGCCCGGGTGAGGGCCCACTGGGCGGAGCTGACCTCGGCACGGACGCCGGTGTCCCGGGCGGCCCTGCTGCTGGGCGTGCCGGTGCCCCGCGGCAAGGACGACTGCGGCGACGGCTGACCGGGCCGGTTCACGCGCCGACGCGGCTCACGTCTCCGTGCGGTACATCAGGTCCGTCTCGTGGGTCGTGAAGCCGAGCCGCTCGTACACCGCCACCGCGGCCGTGTTGTCGGCGTCGACGTAGAGCATCGCGGTCGGCAGGCCGCGCCCGGCGAGGTGGCGCAGGCCGATGGTGGTGAGGGACTTGCCGAGGCCGCCGCCCTGGGCGGCGGGGGAGACGCCGAGGACGTAGACCTCGCCCAGGCGTTCCTGGTCGTGGACCTTGGTCCAGTGGAAGCCGAGCAGTTCGCCGTCCCGCTCGGCGAGGAAGAACCCGGCCGGGTCGAACCAGGGCTGGGACGTGCGGTCGTCCAGGTCGCGCTGGGTCAGCGAGCCCTGTTCGGGATGGTGGGCGAAGGCGGCCGCGTTCAGGGCGAGCCAGGCCGTGTCGTCCTGGCCGGGCACGAAGGCGCGGACCGTCACGCCGTCGGGGAGCTTCGGGTCGGGCAGGTCCAGGCCGGTCAACGGGCGCCGCATCTGCCGCAGTTCGCGGAACAGGGTGAGACCGAGCACCTGGGCGAGGTGCCGGGCCGCCGAGTGGCCGCCGTGGGCCCACACGCGCAGCCGCTTGCCGGAGACGGCGAGCAGGGCGGAGCCGAGCGCGCGACCGTGTCCGTGGCCGCGGTACGCGGGGTGGACGACGAGTTCCGCGGCCGGTGCCTCCACCGGATCGGTGTCCTCCAGCTGGGCGTAGCCGACGAGTTCGTCGCCGACGGTGAGCAGCAGGTGGGAGACGCCCTCGCGGGCGCCGCCGCGGATCTGGATGCGGCCCTGCTCGGACACCGGCTGCTGGCCGTCGGACCGGGCCGCCTCCGCCAGCAGTCCGAGCACGGCCTCGGCCTGGTCCGGGGCGAGCGCGGAGTAGGTGTCGATGGAGCGGGAGTGCAGGGGCGGCCGTGCGGTGTCGTCGCTGGTCATGCGTACGAGGGTACGGGGCCGGACGGCCAAAGTGGGGGCAAGGACGAAGGTAAAGGGAAGGGCAACCGGCAACCAAGATGTAACCATGAACCCCCTGTTGCGCTACGCGCGTTGACCCTAGGCTGCGCCGCACCGGCCACTTCTCAGCAGACCCACAGGGGGGCTCCATGCCAGCGAAGTCCAGACCGTCCAGAGGGCGTGCCTACGCGCTGCTCGCGTCGGCCGCGGGGCTCGCCACCGTCGCCGCGCTGGCGAGCGCGCTGCCCGCCGACGCGCACACCGGCAGGGGGCACGGGCACCACGGCCCCGGCCGTTACCAGGACGTCCAGCTGCTCTCCTTCAACGACCTGCACGGCAACCTGGAGCCGCCGTCGGGCTCGTCGGGCCGGGTGACCGAACAGCAGGCCGACGGGACGACGAAGACCGTCGACGCGGGCGGTGTCGAGTACCTCGCCACCCATCTGCGCCAGGCGCGCCGGGGCAACCCGTACTCCGTCACGGCCGCCGGCGGTGACATGGTCGGCGCCTCCCCGCTGATCTCCGGGCTCTTCCACGACGAGCCCACCATCGAGGCGCTCAACAAGCTCGACCTGGACGTCACGACGGTCGGCAACCACGAGTTCGACGAGGGCGCCAGGGAGCTGGCGCGGCTGCAGAACGGCGGCTGCCACCCCACCGACGGCTGCTACACGGACAAGAAGTTCAAGGGCGCCGACTTCCCCTACCTGGCCGCCAACGTCCTCGACGAGAAGACGGACCGGCCGATCCTGAAGCCGTACTGGGTCTGGAAGAAGAAGGACGTCAAGATCGGCTTCATCGGCGTCACCCTGGAGGGCACGCCCGGCATCGTCTCCGCGGACGGCGTCAAGGGGCTGGCGTTCAAGGACGAGGTCGAGACGATCAACAAGTACGCCAAGGTGCTCCAGCGCCAGGGCGTCCAGTCGATCGTGGCGCTGGTGCACGAGGGCGGGTTCCCGGCGTCGGCGAACTACAACTACGACTGCGACTCCCCGGGCGCCGGCAGCGGCATCTCCGGCCCGATCGTCGACATCGCGAAGAACGTGACGCCGGCCGTGGACGCGCTGGTCACCGGCCACACCCACACCGCGTACGTCTGCACCATCGACGACCCGGCCGGCCGTCCCCGCATGGTCACCTCCGCGGCCTCCTTCGGCCGCCTCTACACGGACACCACGCTGACCTACGACCGCCGTACCGGCGACATCGCGCGTACGGCGGTGAAGTCGGCCAACCACGTGGTCAGCCGGGACGTCGCCAAGGCGTCCGACATGACCGCGTTGATCGGGAAGTGGAACACGCTGGCCGCCCCGATCGGCAACCGCGCCATCGGCTACATCTCCGCCGACGTGAACAGCACCGGCACCGAGTCCCCGATGGGCGACCTGATCGCCGACGCGCAGCTGGCGTACGGCAGGAAGCTGGACCCGGAGACCGACCTGGCGCTGATGAACCCGGGCGGGGTGCGGGCCGGGCTGACCTACGCGGCCCAGGGCAGTGAGGGCGACGGCGTGGTGACCTACGCCGAGGGCTTCACGGTCCAGCCCTTCGCCAACACCGTGAACCTCCAGGACTTCACCGGCGCGCAGGTCGTCCAGGTGCTCAAGGAGCAGGTGAGCGGGGCCAACGAGGCCGCGCCGAAGATCCTGCTGCCGTCCTCGGGGCTCACCTACACGCTGGACCTGACGAAGACGGGCGCGGACCGGGTGGTCACCGGCTCCGTGAAGCTGAACGGCACCGCCATCGACCCGGCGGCCACCTACCGCGTCGCCACCAACTCCTTCCTCGCGGGCGGCGGCGACGGCTTCACGACCCTCGGGCAGGGCACCGGCGACGTCGTCGGCACCGACGACCTGACGGCCCTGGCGGACTACCTGACGGCCAACTCCTCGGCCACGGCGCCGCTCGCGCCGCCGGCCGCGGACCGGATCACGGTCGTGCGGTAGCCGCTGACTCCGTACGGACGGGCCCGGTGCGCGCACCCCGCGCACCGGGCCCTTTCCGTTGGATAAAGCCTGTGTGAAGCGCGATCTGGTTCCGCATTGCTTCTGAAAATTCATCTCAGCCGCAATTCATTGAGGTCTCAGAGGAAATGGCTTTTTTCGGTGTTCGGGACACGTAGTGTTTTCTCTGTCGAAAGCGAACGGCGCGGACGACAGAACAAGGAGAACACCATGAGCTTCCACAAGATTGTCCCGGTCAAGAAGAACCACAAGCCCGCTCCGGCCCCGAGGAAGCCCGCGCCGAAGAAGCCCGCTCCGAAGCGCCGCCCGGTCGGCGACAATCGCTGACAAAGAATTTACAGGCGTAATTCAAAGCGAAATTGCGCGGTGCGGGGCGAGGCGGGGCCGGCCATCGGCGGCCCCGCCTCGGCCATGCCCGCACCGGCACGGGGAACGGAGTCGTCGACCATGAGAGAAGCCCGGGTGGCCTTCGGCCGCTTCTGGCCGCTGACCCGCGGCGACCGCGGCGCGCTCGGCGTGATCATCGCCTGCGTGGTGGTGTCCGCGCTCGCCGAGACCGCCGCGGTCCTGCTCTTCGCCGACCTCACCGACAACGCCCTGGCGGCCGGTTCGCCGTCCGCCTTCTGGGGCCCGGCCGGCGCCTGGCTGGGCGTCGCCGTGCTCGGCGCCGCCGTCGGCTACCTCGGCAACTCACTGGCCGCCTGGACCGCCGAGCGGTTCGTGCTGCGGCTGCGCGAGAAGGTCTTCCGGCACGTCCAGGACCTGCCCCCGCACTTCTTCCAGCGGCACCGCAGAGGCGACCTGGTGGAACGCCTCACCGGTGACGTCGAGGCCATCGAGCAGATGGTCGTCTCCGGTGTCGTCGGCACCGTCGCCGCCGCCTTCTCCGCCTTCTTCTACGCGGCCGCCGCCTGCCTGCTGCGCTGGGACCTGGCGCTCGTCACCTTCGTCCTGGCACCCCTGTTCCTGCTCGCCGCCCGCCGCTTCGCCGGCCGGATCAGGACGGCCTCCCGGGACGAACGGGCCGCCGACGGGGCGATCACCTCCGTGGTCGAGGAGTCCCTCGCCAACATCGTCCTCACCCAGGCGTACAACCGCCGCCGCGACGAGGAGCGGCGGCTGGGCACCGAGGCCCGCGCCTGGATGCGGGCGAGCGTGCGCGGTGCCCGGCTCGGCGAGATGTACGCGCAGCTCGTCGAGGTCGTGGAGACCCTCTGCGTGCTGACCGTGATCGGCCTGGGCGTCTGGGAGATCTCCGCGGGCCGGATGACCCTCGGTCAGCTGCTCGCCTTCGCGGCCTTCCTCGGCTACCTCTACCCGCCGGTCCGCGACCTCGGACAGCTCGGCCTCACCCTCACCGCGGCCACCGCGGGCGCGGAACGCATCGGCGAGATCCTGGACGCCGAACCCGCCGTCACCGACCCCGCCCGCCCCGTCGCCCGCCGGCCGGTGCGCGGCCGGATCGCCTTCCACCAGGTCTCCTTCCGCTACCCGCAGGCGCCCCACGCCTGCCTGAGCGACCTGGACCTCACCGCCTCGCCCGGCGAACTCGTCCTGGTCACCGGCAGGAGCGGCGCCGGCAAGTCCACCCTCGCCGCCCTCCTCACCCGCTTCTACGACCCCTCGGACGGCGTGATCAGCCTGGACGGCGTCCCGCTCACGGACCTGCCCCTGGAGTTCCTGCGGGAGAACGTGGCCCTGCTCCCGCAGGAGACGCTGATCCTGACCGGCACGGTCCGCGAGAACATCGGGTGCGGCCGTCCCGGCGCGACGGACACCGAGATCGAACGGGCCGCGCGGGACGCCGCCGCCCACGACTTCGTCGCCGCGCTCCCCGACGGCTACGACACCCGCATCGCCCCCGGCACGGCCGCGCTCTCCGGCGGCCAGCTCCAGCGGATCGCCATCGCCCGCGCGATGCTGCGCGCCGCGCCGGTCCTGGTCCTCGACGAGCCGACGGCGGGCCTGGACGCGATCGCCGCCCGCCAGGTGATGACCCCGCTGCGCAGGCTGATGGCCGGCCGCACGACCATCATGATCACCCACGACCTGACCCTCGCCCCCGACGCCGACCGCATCCTGGTCATCGACCGCGGCCGCCTGGTGGAGGCGGGCACCCACACCGACCTCCTGGCCCGCAACGGCGCCTACACGGCCCTGGCCCGCCCCGCCCCGGAGCAGGCACCCGAGACGACGCTGACCCTCCGCCGCTGACGGCACCCGCCGCTCAGCCGAGAGCGACCGCGACCAGAGGGGCCAGGAGCACCGCCACCACCGCCAGGACGGTCACCGTCCCCCACACCTTGCGCCGCGCGATCCCGCGCACGATCCGCTCCTCGACATCCGGACGCGGCTCCCAGCCGAGGCCGCGGTACGGGTCGGCGGCCAGCCGCAGACCGGCGGCCTCGGCGTGTGCATCGGCCAGCTGCCAGCTGTTGACCTGAGGCAGCGGGAACCGGCGGCCGCGGAAGTCGTACAGGTAGACGATCAGATCGGGGTACGACGCCCCGGCGTTCCGGCCCGGTACCGGCTCGGCCCGGATGGCGTAGACCTCGTGCCAGGCCCAGGTCCGTGCGCGCAGCGCCCACTGCGCCGTGATGCCGCGGACCGTGACCCGGGTGTGCGCCCGGTACTGGTTGAGCGGCAGCATGACCAGGGCGAGCAGGACCAGCAGCCCGATCTCGAGCGAGCCCCACCGGCGTGCCTCGGCACCGGCCGTCCAGAGATGTCCGAACGCCACGAGCAGGGGAAGGCCCACCGCCAGGAAGTAACGCCCCGGCAGCCGGTTCCGCCTCCGGTACACACGCTCCATGTCCCGTGCCTCCTCGCTCGTTTCGCCGTGGACTCAGTCGGTCCGCCGGGCCAGGGAACGGGGCGGTCTGGTGGTCCAGTACCACTGGAGTACGGCGCTGAGCGCGGCGCCCGAGGCCACCGGGACGCACACCATGAGCAGGAACGGATGGTCCGCCCAGTCCGCGAAGACGAGCGCCAGGGTGACCACGAACATCACCAGCATCATGGCGACGGCGCCGTTGGCGCCCCACAGCAGCGCCTTGCGCCGCACCGCCCCGCGCAGGATCCGCCGCTCGACGTCCGGCCGCCGCTCCCAGCTGAGGCTGCGCTGCGGGGCGGCGGCCAGGCACACCTCCGAGACCTCGGCGTAGGGATCGGCCAGCTGCCAGTCGTCGAGGTGCGGGAGCAGGAACCGGCGGCCCTCGACGTCGTACAGGTACGTGAACCAGCGGGGACCGGTCCCGCCGGAGCCGCGCGGCAGCGGCTCGACCCGGATGTCGTACACCTCGGACCAGGCCCAGGTACGGGTCCGCAGCGGCCGGCGCGCGGTGATCCCGGCGCCGGTGACCCTCGTGTACGCCAGGTACTGCTCCATCACGACCCTGACCAGCGTCACGACGACCAGCAGGACCATCACCGGCGGCGCCCACCAGTACCCGCCCCCGTTCTCGCGCAGACCGGTCTGCACGAGGACGTTGAGCAACACGGCCCCCAGCAGGAGCAGATGCGCCCCGGGCGGTCTGCGCCGCTTGCGGTACTCCCGCACGAACCCGCTCTCGTCCACGCCCGAACCCCTCCCCCGACGCACCGAACGGGTGCGCTGCTGGGGAGAGGATAAGCCGCCTGGGCAAGGGGTTTTCCGGCAGCCCGGAAGGCGGTTACACGGTCTCCGGCGGCGGGACGGGCGCGCCCGGCAGGCGTACGGTCGCCACCGTGCCGCCGCCGCTCGCGCGGGCCAGGGTCACCTGGCCGCCGGCCTGCTGGACCGTGCGGGCCACGATGGACAGGCCGAGGCCGGAGCCCGGCAGGGCCCGCGCGTCGGGGCTGCGCCAGAAGCGGTCGAAGACGTGCGGGAGTTCGTCCTCGGGGATGCCGGGGCCGTGGTCGCGGACGGTCAGGACACCGTGGTCGAGGGTGACGTCGATCGTGCCGCCCTCGGGGCTGAACTTCACCGCGTTGTCGAGGATGTTGACGAAGGCCCGCTCCAGCGCGGAGGGCTCGGCGCGCACGAACCACGGCTGCACGTCCGCGGTGATCTTCAGCTCCGGGCCGCGCAGGCGGGCGCGGCGCAGGGCCGCGTCCAGCGTGTCCTGGAGGGCGACCACCTGGACGCGTTCGCCCCGCTGGCCCTCCGAGCGGGACAGCTCCTGGAGGTCGCCGATCAGCGACGCCAGCTCCGTCATCTGCGCCTTCACCGACGCGAGCAGCGCCTTGCGGTCCGCCGGCGGGATCGGGCGGCCGGTCTCCTCGCTGCGGGTGAGCAGCTCTATGTTCGTGCGCAGCGAGGTGAGGGGCGTGCGGAGTTCGTGGCCGGCGTCGGCGATGAGCTGCTGCTGGAGCTCGCGGGAACTCGCGAGGGACGTCGTCATCGAGTTGAACGACCGGGACAGGCGGGCGATCTCGTCGTCCGACTTCTCCTCCACGGGGATGCGGACGCTCAGGTCCTCGGTCCTGGCCACGTGTTCGACGGCCTCGGTGAGTTCGTCGACGGGCCGCAGCCCGGCCCGCGCGACGGCCAGCCCGGCGGCCCCGGCACCGAGGACTCCGATTCCGGAGACGAGGAGGAGGATGAGGGCGAGGTCCTTGAGGGTGTCCTGGGTGCCCTTGAGGGGAACGGCGGTCAGCAGACCGACGTAGGAACCCGTGTCGGTGTCGAACACCTGGGTCATCACACGCAGCGGGGTGCCGTCCTCGTCGGTTCCGTTGCGGAAGTAGAGGACCCCTACGTTCCCGGACCGGATTTCGTCCTTGTCGGCCTGAGAGACCTTGATGACACCGGTGGAGCCGCGGGTGAGGCAGATCGTGTCGTCCACCTTGACCACCTGCCCGTAGTCGACGCGCAGGCCGTTGGCGCCCTGAACCTTGTCGCTGCAGTCGAAGAGGGCGTTCTGGGCGGCCGCCTGCGCCGGCCCCCGGACCTTCTGCAGGTCGTTCTCGAGCTGCTCGTACAGCTTCCCCTGGACGATGAACCAGCACGTCACCGACACCGCCGCCACCGCGAACGCGACCGCCGCCGCGACCAGCATCGACAGGCGGGCGCGGAGCGGGAGGGTGCGGAAGCGGCGGGCGAGCCCGGTCACTCGGCGCCGCCCTGGCGCAGGACGTACCCGACGCCGCGCACGGTGTGGACGAGCCGGGACTCGTTGCCGGCCTCGGTCTTGCGGCGGAGGTACATGACGTAGACGTCGAGGGAGTTGGAGGAGGGCTCGAAGTCGAAGCCCCAGACGGCCTTGAGGATCTGCTCGCGGGTGAGGACCTGGCGGGGGTGGGCCATGAACATCTCCAGGAGCGTGAACTCCGTGCGGGTCAGTTCCACCTGCCGGCCGGCCCGGGTGACCTCGCGTGTCGCGAGGTCCATGCGCAGGTCGGCGAAGGTGAGTGCCTCGTCCTCCTGGCCGCCTTCGGCCACGCTGCCCGCATAGGAGCTGCGGCGCAGGAGGGCACGGATACGGGCGAAGAGTTCGTCGAGTTCGAAGGGCTTGACCAGGTAGTCGTCCGCGCCGGCGTCGAGTCCGGTGACGCGGTCGCCGACGGTGTCGCGGGCCGTCAGCATCAGGATCGGAGTCGTGTCGCCCGCCCCGCGGATGCGGCGGGCCGCGGTCATGCCGTCCATCCGCGGCATCTGGATGTCGAGGACGATCAGGTCCGGCTTGTAGGCCGTGGCCTTCTCCAGCGCGTCCGCCCCGTCGACGGCGACCTCGGTCTCGTACCCCTCGAAGGCGAGGCTGCGCTGGAGGGCTTCGCGTACGGCCGGCTCGTCGTCGACGATCAGGATGCGCTGGGGGTCACGGTCGCCTTCGGCGGGGCTCATCGCTCGCGATTCCTCGGGGTGTGGTGGTCCTGGGCGGGGTGGGTGCTCCTCAGCCTCGCATGTTTCCGGGCTGTCGGGTATGCACGCCGGTGGGGTGGTACGCCCCTAACCGCGTACCAGGGTCATGCGGCTCAGCGGCACCTTGCGCTGGTGGGTGCGGGCCGCGGTGACGCGCAGGCCCATCAGCTCCGGGGCCGGCACGATCTCAGGGGCGCGCGGGGCCGGGGCCGGGGTCGCGCTCGGTGCGTTGAGTTCGTACGCCACCTCGAGGGCGAGGTCGAAGCCGGCCGGGTTGTCACCGCTCGAGTGGTGCATAACCTGCTTGATCATGACGTACTCCCTTGCGCTCGGTGTGCTGGTGGTGCCGTGCTTCAGCTGGTGGAGCCCGCCCGCAGCTTGGCCAGGTCGGACTTGACCGTGTTGATCGGGATGGCGAAGCCGAGGCCGACGCTGCCCGCGTCCGAGGAGGACGAGGAGGAGTCGGAACTGGCCGAGTACATGGCCGAGTTGATGCCGATGATGTTGCCGCCGGCGTCGATCAGCGCGCCGCCGGAGTTGCCGGGGTTCAGCGAGGCGTCGGTCTGGATCGCCTTGTAGGTCGTCGTGGACGAGCCCGTGTCGCCGTTGAACTGCCGGCCGCCGAAGGAGAACGGCCACTGGCCGTCGCCGCCGCCCTGGCTCTGCTGGTCCTGGCCCTCGTCGGTGGCGACGGTCACGTCGCGGTCGAGCGCGGAGACGATGCCGCTGGTGACGGTGCCGCTGAGGCCCTCGGGGGAGCCGATCGCGACGACCGTGTCACCGACCTGGACACCGTTGGAGTTGCCGAGGGTGGCGGTATGGAGGCCGGAGGCGCCCTGGAGCTTGACGAGGGCGAGGTCCTTGGCGCTGTCGGTGCCGACGACCTCGGCGGTGTAGGTCTTGCCGGTACTGGTCGTCGCCTTGATCGACTGGGCGCCGGAGATCACGTGGTTGTTGGTCACGATCTCGCCGTCGCCGCTGATGACGACGCCGGAGCCGGTGGAGGTGCCGTTGCTGAGGGTGGCGGTGATCTCCACGACGCTCGGGCTGACGGCCGCGGCGATGGTGGCGACGTCGCCCTTCTTGCTGGAGGGGACCACGCTGGTGGTGGTGGAGGAGGAGACGGTGTCGTTCTTGCCGGTCAGCTCCTGGAAGGCGTAGGCCGTGCCGCCGCCGACGGCCGCCGCGACGATCGCCACCGCGGCGAGCAGTGCTATCGGGCCCCGGGTCCGCTTCTGCTTGGCGTGGACCGAGTGCGTCTCCGTCTCCGTCCCCGGGGCGGTGGCCTGGGGCGTCGGCTGGTAGGCCGGCGGCGGGGGCCACTCCGGGTTCACGGGAGCGGAGGCGTGCTGCTGCTGGGGGTACGCGCCCTGGTAGGCGTCACCCTGGGGACCCTGGGGGTTCTCGTACTCGCCGCTGCGGCGGAGGCTCTCGGTCATGACATTTAGCTTGTCCCGTGACCATGAGAGCCACCTGAGGGCCCGCTGAGAACGCCGCGAGAACCGCGTTTGCCCGATATAAAGAACTTTCTCGCAGGTCGGGCCGGTCTCTCAGAAACCCTTCATGAGGGTCCGCAAGCGCCCGCGGCCCGGCGGGGGCCGTTCGCGCAGTTCCCCGCGCCCCTTCAGGGGCGCGGGGAACTGCGCAAGAAGCGTCCACCGGGCCGCAGCCGAACAGCTACCCGCAGCCCCCTGCTTTCAGGGGCGCGAGGAACTGCGCGACAAGCCCCCACCGGGCCGCAGCCGAACAGCTACCCGCAGCCGCAGCCCCCTGCTTTTAGGGGCGCGGGGAACTGCGCGACAAGCCCCCACCGGGCCGCAGCCGAACAGCTACCCGCAGCCGCAGGAGCCCCGTACCACCAACCGTGAGGGAAACGTCTTCAGCCGCTCCCGTCGCGACCCCGCCACCCGCAACCCGTCGTCGAGGACCAGATCCACCGCCGCCCGCGCCATCGCCGGGCGGTCCGACGCGATCGTCGTCAGGGGCGGATCCGCGAGCGCCGCCTCCTTGATGTCGTCGAAGCCGGCCACCGCCAGCTCTCCCGGCACCTCGATGCGCAGTTCGCGGGCCGCCCGCAGCACGCCGATCGCCTGGTCGTCGGTGGAGCAGAAGATGGCCGGCGGCCGGTCGGGGCCGGCCAGCAGCTCCAGGGCCACCCGGTACGCGTCGTACCGGTTGTACGGCGCCTCGAACAGCCGGCCCTCCGTGGGCAGGCCCGCTTCCTCCATGGCCCGCTTCCAGCCCTCCACGTGGTCGGAGACCGGGTCGCCGACGGCCGGGGTGTCGGCGGTGCCGCCCATGCAGGCCACGTACTCGTAGCCGTGCTCCAGCAGGTGCCGGACGGCGAGCTGGGCGCCGCCCAGGTCGTCCGTCACCACCGCCACGTCGTCGATCGCCTCCGGCCGCTCGTGCAGCAGCACCACCCGGGCGTCCCAGGCGTCTATCTCGGCGGCGGCCAGGTCGTTCAGCGCGTGCGAGACGAGGATGAGGCCCGAGACCCGCATGCCGAGGAACGCGCGCAGGTAGTGCACCTCGCGTTCGCCGACGTAGTCGGTGTTGCCGACCAGGACCATCTTCCCGCGCTCGGACGCGGCCTGTTCCACGGCGTGCGCCATCTCGCCGAAGAAGGGCTGGCGGGCGTCCGGGATGATGAGGCCTATGAGGTCCGTGCGCCGGGACGCCATCGCCTGGGCGACCCGGTCCGGCCGGTACCCCAGTTCCTTGATCGCGGCGAGAACGCGCTCGCGCGTGGCCGGTGCGACCGGCCGGGGTCCGTTGTTGATGACATAACTGACCACGGCGGTCGAAGTTCCCGCCAGCCGCGCCACATCATCCCGAGTCACCTTGGCCACGCGCGGAGTCTACGCGGATGGACCCGCTCTGGGCAGGGAAAACCGGAGCCCGGCTTGCGGAAGCAATGCCCCGTCCGGGCGGCGGTCATGCCGTCGCCCGACCGCCACTACGCCTCCGCCGGTACCTCTGCCGTGTCCACGGCCGCCGAAGCGTCCGCATCCTCCGGCTTTGGACCGTCCGCGCGCGCCCTGGCCCCGTCACCGACGCGCTCGCCCCGCTCGCCCTTCTCCGGGGTAACGAATCGATAACCGACGTTCCGGACGGTCCCGATCAAGGACTCGTGCTCGGGGCCGAGTTTCGCGCGCAGCCGTCGTACGTGCACGTCGACGGTCCGGGTGCCGCCGAAGTAGTCGTACCCCCAGACCTCCTGGAGGAGCTGTGCACGTGTGAACACCCGGCCGGGGTGCTGGGCGAGGTACTTGAGGAGCTCGAACTCCTTGAAGGTGAGGTCGAGGACCCGTCCCTTCAGCTTGGCGCTGTACGTCGCCTCGTCCACCGAGAGGTCGCCGTTGCGGATCTCCATCGGCGAGTCGTCGTTGACGATCTGCTGGCGGCCCATGGCGAGCCGCAGCCGGGCCTCGACCTCGGCCGGGCCCGCGGTGTCGAGGAGCACGTCGTCGATGCCCCAGTCGGCGGTGACGGCGGCGAGGCCGCCCTCGGTGACGACCAGGATCAGCGGACAGCCGGGTCCGGTCGACCGGAGCAGCTGGCAGAGGCTGCGGACCTGCGGGAGGTCGCGGCGGCCGTCGATGAGGATCACGTCGGCGCCCGGGGTGTCGACGAGGGCGGGGCCCTCGGCGGGGGCGACCCGCACGTTGTGCAGGAGCAGCCCGAGTGCGGGCAGTACTTCCGTCGACGGCTGGAGGGCGTTGGTCAGGAGCAGCAGAGAACTCATACGACTGGTTCCTCCTCGGTCCCTGCGAGGACTGTGTGCAATGACACTGCGCTGCGCTCCCGAGCCCCCGTACGTCCGCGGTCACCTGGTGTTTCCCGCTTCGTATACAGAGCTTCCGAAAGCACAAAAGGACCCGGTGGCGGCGCTGCCCGAGTCCTCTGCACAGCAGAATAGCCCACATGAACAACGGTCCGGCAGGTCATGTGGCACGTTCCGTCATTCGTCCGAACTGTGAGACGAGCAGAAGCGCCCCTATCCGGACGTTTCTGCGCACGGACGACGGGATTTCCATCGATTCCGTATACGATCCCGCCTCCGTTGTATACGACGGCTCCCGGCCACCCTCCCGTGACCTGGTGTTCGTCCTGGCCCACGGCTTCACCGGCGACGTGGACCGGCCGCATGTTCGACGGGTGGTGGCCGCGCTGAACCGGTTCGCCCCGGTGGTCAGCTTCTCCTTCCGGGGCCACGGCCGCTCGGGCGGCCGCACCACGGTCGGTGACCGCGAGGTCCTCGACCTGGCGGCGGCGGTGCGCTGGGCGCGCGGCCTCGGGCACGACCGGGTGGTGACCGTCGGCTTCTCGATGGGCGGCTCGGTGGTGCTGCGGCACGCGGCGCTGGACCCCGGTACGGACGCCGTGGTCTCCGTGTCGTCGCCCGCCCGCTGGTACTACCGCGGCACCGCCCCCATGCGCCGCGTGCACTGGCTGGTCACCCGGCCGGCGGGCCGGCTGGTCGGCCGCTACGGCTTCCGCACCCGTATCCACCACCGCGACTGGGACCCGGTGCCGCTCTCCCCGGTGCAGGCGGTGCCGCGGATCGCCCCCACGCCGCTGCTGATCGTGCACGGTGACAGCGACGGCTACTTCCCGGTCGACCACCCCCGGATGCTCGCCGACGCCGCGGGTGACGCCGCCGAACTCTGGCTGGAGCCCGGCATGGGGCACGCCGAACACGCCGCGGACGACCGGCTGCTCGCCAGGATCGGCGACTGGGCGGTGTCCCGGGCGGGCTAGCCTGAGCCTGTACAGCCACACAGCCGATCGAATGTTCCCATCGGTCACCGCCGAGTCTTCAAGGAAGCTGATGCCCAAGGTCACGGTGCGCTACTGGGCCGCCGCGAAGGCCGCGGCCGGCGTCGCCGAGGAGCCGTACGACGCGGACACCCTCGCCGAGGCGCTGGACGCGGTGCGTGCGCGACACCCCGGAGAACTCGCGCGCGTCCTGCGGCGATGCTCCTTCCTCGTCGACGGTGACCCCGCGGGGACGCGCGAGCATGAGACGGTACGGCTGGCCGAGGGCGGCACGGTCGAGGTGCTCCCGCCGTTCGCAGGAGGGTGAGCGAGACCGATGACCAACCAGCCGTACGAGGGCTACGACCCGTACCAGCAGCCTCCCGCCCAGCCGCAGTGGGGCTACGAGGAGCAGCAGTACGCCACGCAGCAGTGGCAGGGCCAGACCTGGGAGACGCAGACGCACGCGCCGGTGCAGGCGGCCCAGCAGCCGGCGGCGGAGACGGCGTACCTGCCCCAGTCGGCGTACCCGCCGGCCCAGCAGCCTCCGGCCCAGCAGCAGCCCGGCCACGTCCAGCAGCAGGCGCAGCAGCCGGTGCAGGCACCTCCCCCGGTTCCCGGGGCGGGTCCCGGCGAGTCCGGCAGCGGCTACGGTCCCGCCACCCTGGCCGGCAACGCGCGCGTCACCGACGCGCAGCGGGCCCGCCTGGAGGGCCGCTCGCCGATCATCGAGCCGGGGATGCAGCCCGCCCTGCTGACGGCCCTGCTGGGCCTGCTGCTGGCGGTGGCCGCGCCGGTCTCCCCGTACGTCCTGGCCCTCCCGCTGGTCGTCCTCCAGGCGGTGACGGCGGCGGGCTGGTTCCGGCTGAACGGCATGTGGCCGGCCCGGCAGGGCATCGCGCTGGCCTTCCTGGGCGCGCTGGCGGCGGACGCCGCGGTCCTGGTGGCCGGCCGTGACCAGGCGCCGGCGGCGATCCTGGGCCCGCTGGGCATCTGGGTCCTGCTCTCCCTGGTCCTCCAGCTCCGCTCGCACGCGGACCCCGACACCCGGATGTACGGCCTGATGGCCACGGTCGCCGCCTCCGCGCTGGCGATCATCGCGACCGGTTTCCTCGGCGCGGACCCGCACGCGGCGTCGGTGGGCGCGGCGGCGGTCGCGGTCGCGGTGGTGGCCCGTGCGCTGCCGCTGCCGACGGTCGCCTCGGTGGCCGTGTCGGTGCTGGCCGCGACCGGAGCGGGCATCGCGGTGGGCGGCATGACCGCGGTGGGCACCAAGGGCGCGCTGATCGGCGCCGGGGCCGCGGTGTGCGCGCTGGCCGGTCACCGTGCGGCGAGCTATGACTACCCGTCGCGGTTCGTCCACTTCACGGCGGGCGTGGCCCTGCCGCTGGCGGCGGCCGCGCCGGCGGTGTGGATCCTGGGGCGCTAGGTCGTGTCCGCCCCGCCTGTCACAGGTGTTCGACAATTTCCCGGTCGGCGGCCGTGGCGGGGTTAGCGTGAACCCCGCCGTTATCGAACGCCGACCCGGGGGACCCCATCACCATGCGAGCCCTGCGTATCTTCCTGATCGTCGTCGTCATTCTCGGCGTGCTCTTCGTGGTCGTGGACCGGGTGGCCGTGCACTTCGCCGAAGGTGAGGCCGCCGGCAAGCTGAAGACGACGGAGGGTCTGGCGAGCGACCCCGACGTCTCCATCAAGGGGTTCCCCTTCCTCACCCAGGTCGCCGGCGGCACGCTGGACGACGTGCAGGTCGGGATCAAGGACTACGACGCCAGCACCGGCACGGCGGGCAAGTCGATCCGGATCCAGGACCTGAAGGCCGACATGAAGGGCGTCACCTTCACCGGCGACTACAGCTCCGCCACCGCGCGGACCGCCACCGGCAGCGCGCTCATCTCCTACGCCGAGCTGCTGAAGAACGTGGACACCCAGCCCACCGACCTCGGTCTCGGGTTCACCGGCAGGGTCGTGAACCTCGCCGACGGCGGCAACGGCAAGATCAAGGTCACCCTCGACATCACCGTCCCCGGCGTGAACGCCCACCAGAAGGTGGACCTCGTCAGCACGGTCGCCGTCAAGGGCGACTCCGTGCAGGTGCACGCCGACAACCTGCCCAAGCTGGCCGGGGTCAGCCTGATCGAGGACCGGTTCCGGCAGGCGTCCGACTTCAAGCAGGCGATCGACAGGCTGCCCGGCGGCATCCGGCTGGACCGGGTGGAGGCGGCGGCCGACGGTGTGGAGATCGGCGTGAAGGGTTCGAACGTCCGGCTCGCCGGGTAGAAGGCGGCTCGGCGACGGCCGGCGGAACCTGTCCATTTGCCGAGACGGAGGCGTCCGTACCGTAGAAACGGCACCCACCGCGATGCGGCCGCCGCGGCCCGGTCACGCCTCCGGGCCGCTTTCCGTCCCACAATCCGGACGATCGTGTCTCATCATGCGACATGCCGGTGACATGCCCGGTCATCCGTCCCTACGATCGAGCCCATGAAGCGTCAGGCGGATCTCACGAAGCGGCGGGCAGTCGACCTGTGCCGCGTCGCCGCCATGCTCTGTCGCCCCTTCTGACGGTGGAGGCCGCTGCCTCCGCATCCCCCTGCCCTCCCTTGCCGAGGGACCCGTGCGCGCTTCCGCGCGCGCACCCCGCACTCGCACGCACCGCCGCACCTGCCCCGGAGGAGAAAGAGCATGAGCCGCAGCGACGTCCTGGTCGACGCCGACTGGGTCCAGGACAACCTGGACAACGCCGACATCGCGATCGTGGAGGTGGACGAGGACACCTCCGCCTACGAGAAGAACCACATCCGTGGCGCGATCCGCATCGACTGGACCAAGGACCTGCAGGACCCGGTCCGCCGCGACTTCATCGACCAGGAGGGCTTCGAGAAGCTCCTGTCGGCGAAGGGCATCGGCAACGACACCCTGGTGATCCTGTACGGCGGCAACAACAACTGGTTCGCGTCCTACGCCTACTGGTACTTCAAGCTCTACGGCCACGACAACGTCAAGCTCCTCGACGGCGGCCGCAAGAAGTGGGAGCTGGACGCCCGCGAGCTGGTCGACGAGGTCCCGGACCGCACCGAGACCACCTACACCGCCAAGCCGCAGAACACCGCGATCCGCGCCTTCCGCGACGACGTCGTGGCGGCCATCGGCACCCAGAACCTCGTCGACGTGCGGTCCCCCGACGAGTTCTCCGGCAAGCTGCTCGCCCCGGCCCACCTGCCGCAGGAGCAGTCCCAGCGTCCGGGCCACGTCCCGTCCGCCCGGAACATCCCGTGGTCGAAGAACGCCAACGACGACGGCACCTTCAAGTCGGACGACGAACTCAAGGAGCTGTACGCCGACGAGCAGGTGGACCTCGCCAAGGACACCATCGCCTACTGCCGCATCGGCGAGCGCTCGGCGCTGACCTGGTTCGTCCTGCACGAGCTGCTCGGTGTCGAGAACGTCAAGAACTACGACGGCTCCTGGACCGAGTACGGCAGCCTCGTCGGCGTCCCGATCGAGCTCGGCGCCGCCAAGTAAGCCCCGACCTTTCAAGACCTCTGGAGTTTCGGTATGTGTGGAGCGAAGGCCGGCGGCCCGGACGCCTCGACGATCAAGCCCGGTGAGACCACGATCCAGGGGCAGGTGACGAAGGACGGCGAGCCCGTCGTCGGCTACGTCCGCCTGCTCGACTCGACTGGCGAGTTCACCGCGGAGGTCCCGACCTCCGCCACCGGACAGTTCCGCTTCTACGCGGCGGAGGGCACCTGGACCGTCCGCGCCCTCGTTCCCGGCGCCACCGCCGACCGCACGGTCGTCGCCCAGCAGGGCGGCCTGGCCGAGGTCGCGATCGCGGTCTGACCTGCCGGACGGACACGAGGGCCGCACCTTCGGGCCGAAGACCCGGGGTGCGGCCCTTCGCCGTGTCCGCCCGCCCGTCCTACCCTGGATGCATGCTGGCCCGGCGGCGTCGCGTCTACTTCGTCATGATGGGGATCTGCATCGGTCTCTTCGTCCTGGCCTGGGGCGTCGTGCGCATCTGGTCCGTCCCGGCCGCCGTGGGGATGTGCGTGGTGGCCATGGTCATCCCGCCCGTCGCCGCGATGGTCGCGAACCGCCGCGGCCCGGACGACCGCTGGTGGGACGACCCGTCCGGCGATCCCAAGTCCGACGAGTGGTGGGACGAGCTGGACGGCAAGAAACGCCCCCGGTCCTGAGTCCCGCCCCGCCGCGGCCTACCGGAACGCCCCGGCGTTGCGCCGCGCCCACGCGGCGAAGGTCCCGGGCGCACGGCCGAGCACGTCCTCGACGTCCGGGCTGAGCCGCAGCTCGCCCGCGGTCGGCTCGCCGAGCACCGCGAGCGTCGTCTCCACCACCGCCTCCGGCATGAAGGCGGTCATCCGGGCGCGCGCCGCGTCCCGGGTCAGCTCCACGAACCGCACCGGCTCGCCGAGGGCCGCACCGATGGCCGCCGCCTGCTGCCGGGGCGTGACGGCCGCGGGCCCGTTCAACTCGTACGTCCGGCCGTTGTGTTCGTCCTTGCGCAGCGCCACCGCGGCGACCTCCGCGAGGTCCGCCGGGTCGACCACCGGAATCCCGACGTCACCGAACGGCGCGGCCACGGTCCGCTCGGCGCGCACCGACCCGGCCCACGCGAAGGCGTTGGACGCGAAGCCGCCCGCCCGCAGCACCGTCCAGGCCAGGCCCGACCCGCGCACCGCGTCCTCGACCGCCCGCATCGCTCCGCCGTGCGAGGGCGACTCCGGCCTGGTCGCCACGGCCTGCGAGGAGAGCAGCACCACCCGCGCCACTCCGGCGTCCCGGGCCACCGCCAGCACGGCCCGCGCGTCGAGCCCGTGCCCGCCGGTGCCGCCGTCGTGCAGGAACAGCGCACCGGCGCCGTCGAGCGCGGTCCGCAGGCTCTCCGGCTCGGCCAGATCGGCCCGCACCCGCACGACCCCGTCCGGCAGGTCCGCCGGAGCGATCCCCCGGGACACCGCCGTTACCCGTTCCCCGGCCGCGGCCAGGGCCGCCACCAGCGGCCGGCCCACGTTCCCGGTCGCACCCGTCACCACGATCATGTCCAACTCCCGTATTTTCCGGTGGTCTTCCGCGACGACGGTGACGCTAGCAGCGTCGGTATAGTAGGTACCCAGAGGAAAGTGACTATCTCCGAGGGGTGTGGCTCATGACGGCCGAGACCCGGCGCTCCGCGCCCGACGCCCTGTCCGACCCCGAGCTGGCCTGCCCGGTCTCCCCGGTCGTGGACATCGTGTTCAGCCGGTGGACCACGCCGATCCTCTGGTCCCTGCACACCTTCGGCCGCCAGCGGTTCGTCCGGCTGGAGCGGCGGATCAAGGGCATCACGCCGAAGGTGCTCACCCAGCGGCTGCGCCAGCTGGAACGGGACGGGCTGGTCGTCCGCACCTATCACCCCGAGGTGCCGCCGCGCGTCGAGTACGAGATCAGCGACCTCGGCGCCACCCTCGCCCCGCTCTTCGCGCACCTCGCCGACTGGTCCGCCGGCCACCTCGACCACGTCGAGGCGGCCCGGCGGCGGTACGACGACGCGGGATCCCCGCGCCCCTGAGGCGCCCGCGGTCCTGAACCGGACGCGGCCTAGTAGACGAGCGCCTGCGTCCCCTCGGCCATCGCCTCCTGCACGAAGACCTGCGCACCCGCGATCCGCACGCCCTCGATGACGTCCTTCTCCGTGATGTCCCGGCGTGCCGCGCACTGCGTGCAGAGCGTGAGCGTGCCGCCCGCCAGGATCGAGTCGACCAGGTCCGGCAGCGGAGCGGCGTGCGGCAGCTCGAACTCGGCGGCCCGCCCCGGCAGCGCGAACCACGCGGACTCCCCGGTCAGCCACATCGACACCTCGACGCCACTGGCGACGGCCACCGCCGCCACCGTGAACGCCTGCGAGCACCGCTCCGGGGCGTCCGCCCCGGCCGTCACCTTGATCACGAGCTTCTTCGCCATGCGTGCAGGGTAATCGGCCGCGTCACGGCTGGTGCTCCGCGCGCTGGTGCTGCCGCAGCAGCACGTTCGCGTCGGTGGCCGCGCTGTGGTCGAACGTGACCAGCGCGGCCTCCCTGCGGTCACCGAGCTGCGCGCACGCGGCGCAGCCGGGAACGGGCCGGGGCGGCCGGCTCAGGTCGTCGGTCCCCGACGGCACGCCCCACGTACTGCGGTCGTTCGCCGCGCGCACCCCGGCGCTGAGCCGTTCTCTGTCGGTGGCGGGGCGCAGTGCCGCCGGGTCGGCCTGCCACTCCCTGCCGCCGCCGACGGGCCGCAGCATCGCGTACGGCCCCGACCGGTCCCGGTACTCGCCGACCTGGTCGGTGGCGGTGTCGTAGAACAGCGTTCCGGGCTCCATGGCATTTGCTCCTTTCGTCCAACATCTATACGAAATGCGCCAGTTGGACTACTCTGGGTATCGAGGCTGCTACGAGCATGGCCCGGAGGTGGGGTAGGCACGCCGATGGCGAGCGGTTCTTCCCCGTCTGGCGGCGCTAATTCCACAAATTCCATGGCGTACCAGGGAGGGGTGCGGTGCCGCAGAGGCGGGTGGTGACGGGACGCAGTCAGGAGCCCAGGCAACGGTTCGCGGAGGAGTTACGGCACCTGCGTGCGGAGAAGGCGGTGAGCCTGCGGGAGCTGGCGGAGGAACTGGGCTGGGACGCCTCCAACTTCGGCAAGATGGAGAGCGGACGGAGCCTCGGGAGCCCCGAGATCGTCGAGGCGCTCGACCAGTACTACGGGACGCCGGGGCTGCTGCTGGCCCTGTGGGAACTGGCGGTCGGCGACCCGTCCCAGTTCAAGGAGCAGTACCGGCGGTACATGATGCTGGAGGCCGAGGCGGTGGCTTTGTGGCAGTACTCCGTGAGCATGCCACCCGGGCTGCTGCAGACGCCCGGATGTGTCCGTGAAGCGCTGATGGCAGGCGGTCTCAAGGACGAGGAACTGGAGCAACAGGTCGGCGCACGCATGGGGCGGCAGAGCGTGCTGGACGGCGATGATCCGCCGCCGTTCCGCGTCATTCTCGGCGAAGCGGTGCTGCGTAACTCGCTGCGCGACCGGCAGGGTTGGCGACACCAGCTGGAGCATCTGGTGGAGGTGGCCGGACGGCCCAACATCAGCCTTCACGTGCTGCCGTTCGGCACCGGACTGCACGGCCTGGTGAACACCGACGCGATGTTTCTCCGACTGGCGGACGGCCGCACGGTGGTCTACGCGGAAAACGACGTACGGGGCGAACTGGTCGAAGAAACAAGCAGGGTTGAACGCCTGCATCGCACCTATGATGCGGTACGTGACCTGGCGCTGAGCCCGGCCGAGTCGCGGACGTTCATATTGCGGATGTTGGAGGAACTGCCGTGCGAGCCATCGACCTGAGCAGCGTGACATGGCGCAAGAGCAGCCACAGCAACACCGACGGCGGCAACTGCCTCGAAGTCGCCCCCGGCCTCCCCTCCCTCGTCCCCGTCCGTGACAGCAAGGACCCCGATCGCGGGGCACTTGTCTTCGGGGCGTCCGCCTGGTCGGCCTTCGTCGGCGGAGTCACCCGCACAGCGCGTGGTCGATGAGGGCGCTCGCCGCGTTCTCCTGGGCCAGGATGTGGTCCGGGGTGTCGCCGCGGGCCTCGGACATGGAGACCACCGCGCTGCGCCCACCGTCGCCGGTGACGCCGTTGAGGGTGATGTAGCCGCCGTCCCCGCCCTCGTGGCTCCAGTAGCTCCCGCCGCAGCTCAGCGGGCGTTCGACCAGGCCGAGTCCGTATCGGCCGCCGGGCCACAGCTGTTGGACCTCCGCGTTCACGGGAACCGTCCGCTTCATCTCGGCCAGCTGGCGTGCCGGGAGCAGACGGCCCGCGAGCAGCGCGCGGAGGAGACGGTTCTCGTCGCGGGTGGTCGTGACCCAGGAGAGGTTCTCGGGGTCCACCGGGATCTGGTCGGTGACGTCGACCCGGGAGCCGGGGCCGAAGTACTGGTAGGCCTGGGCGTGCGGCCGGGGAAGCGCCGGCGAGGTGCCCAGCCACCGGGTCCGGTCGAGGCCGAGCGGGCGCAGGACGCGGTCCTCGATCTGCTGGTGGGCGGGATGGCCGGTGACCTCCTGGACGATCAGGGCCAGCAGGACGTACCCGGTGTTGGAGTACGCCCAGCCCTCGCCGGGCGGGAAGTCCGGTGCGTGGGCCATCGCACGAGCGACGAGCTGCCGGAGGCCGTGGACGTCGTGGCGCTGCTGGTAGTACTCCTCCGGCGTGGTGTATCCGGGCAGGTCGTCGTGGATGCCGCTGGTGTGCTGGAGGAGTTGGCGGACGGTGATCCGGCGGCCGTCGTTGCCGTTCCCCCGTACGACGTGCGGCAGCCAGTGGTCGACCGTGTCGTCCAGGGACAGCCTGCCCTCGGCCTCCAGCTGGAGGACCACGGTGGCGACCAGTGTCTTGGCCGTGCTGGCCATGCGGAAGTAGCCGTCGGCGGGGACGGGACGTCCGGTGTCCAGGTCGGCGGTGCCGCTGGTGGCGACCGACTGCCGGCCGTCGGGCGCGATCACGCGGGCCTGCACACCGCTGACGCCGAGGGCGTGGATCGCGTCGGCGTCCCGCCGCAGGGAGTACCTGGGAGATGCGGCGGCGGCCACCCCGGAGGAGAGCAGGGTGGCGGTACCGAGGGCCAGTGCGAGGAGCCTTCGCGGAGTCGACATCATGGCCGAACGCTATTTTCGCCCCGGCCAGGGCGCGATCCGGTCCGCCCCAGGATCAGGGCGGGGGATATCCCCCAGGTCCTGGTCGCGGTAGGCGTCGACCGCCACCTGGACGAACGGCCGTAGCAGGGGATTGGTGTCTCCCGCGGCCCATGCCACCACCACCCGGCTGGGCCGCATGTCCACGACCGGTACCGTCACCAGCCCCGCGCCCGGCTCGTGGCCGGTCGTCGTCATGCCCACCGTGCCGTTCCACAGGACCGCCTGCCGGCACTCCTGGACCGCCCGCACCACCGGTCCCTCCCGTGCCGTCCCGCCGTTCCAGTACGCCTGCCAGCGGCCGTCCGTGCCCGCCGGGAACCGGAACCACTGCCGGTCCGCGAGGTCGGCCAGCGTCAGGCTCGTCCGGCGGGCCAGCGGATCGTCGGCGCGGAGCAGCGCACCCACCGGATCGGCGCGCAACTCCCGCACCACCAGGCCGGTTTCGTCGAAGGGCGCACGGGTCAGCGCGACGTCCACGAGCCCGGCGCGCAGTCCGCAGGTGGGGTCGGTGAGGTCGGTCTCGCGGATGCGGACGGCGACGCCCGGGTGACGGTCGCGGTAGGCGCGGGCCAGCCGCCGCACACCGGGATCCGTGCTGTCGCCGAGGAGGCCGACGGTGAGCGTGGCGGCACCGGCCGCCGTGGCGACCCGTACGCGAAGCGTCTCCGCCCGGTCGAGGAGGGCACGGGCCTCGTCGAGCAGCACGGCGCCGACGGCGGTGAGGGTGACACCGGCCGGGGACCGCTCGAAGAGCGCCGCTCCGATCTCCGTCTCCAGCCCCTTGACCGCGCGGCTCAGCGGCGGCTGGCTCATGTGGAGCCGTGCGGCGGCCCGGCCGAAGTGGAGTTCCTCGGCGACGGCCACGAAATAGCGCAGCGTCCGCAGCTCGATCCGCTCCATACGGCCACGATACCGATCGGGTATCGGGGCGGCGGAACAGGTCTTGGACAGCCGTACCGTCCCGGCCGTCGAATCGAGGCATGACGACCCACGACCACCCCACCGAACCCGCCGTATCGATCGTCGGCCCCGACGACGGCGGGGTTCTCGTCCCCTGCGTCACGTGGAGGCGCGTCTCATGAGCGTCGCGTACTGGATCGTCGCCGGTCTGCTCGCGCTGTTCTACCTCTACGCGGGCGGGCTGAAGGCCGTGCGGAGCCGGGAGCGGCTGCGGCCGATGATGGCGTGGGTGGACGGCATGCCGATGCGGGCCGTGCGGGCGCTCGGTGCCGTGGAATTGCTCGGCGCCCTCGGGCTGCTGCTCCCGCGCCTGACCGGCGTCGCCCCCCGGACGGCGGTGGCCGCGGCGGTCGGGCTCGCGGTCCTCCAGGTCGGGGCGATCAGGGTGCACCTGCGGATGGGGGACCGTCAGGTGGCCCTCAACGGGACGCTGCTGTGCGCGGCGGTGGCCGCCGCCTGGCTCGCCGCGGTGTCCTGATCGTAATTAATCGTTGTACAACTCAGTGTGTCTGCCATGAGTCTCCTGTGGCGCGCGGATCAAGGAATCCGCGCGCCCGTTTCCACTGGGGGGATCCACTTGGACGCGCCAGACACACCACCCGCAGACGCACCACCTGAAAGACCGGACGCACCACCCGTAGACACACCGCCCGGAAGACCCGGGCCACGCCGTCTCACCGGCGTGCTCGTCGCCACCGCCGCCGTGCTGGGCGTCGTGGCCGGCGCCTGCGTCGGCTACCTGATCCAGGCCGACCGCGAGCCCACCGCCCTGCCATCGCTGTCCCAGCCGTCCGTCGCCCAGGCGAAGGGACCGGGCCCCGAGCCGCTGTCGGCCGCCCAGGACCGCAAGGTCAAGGTCGACGGCGACCTGCGCAAGCTGCTGCTGGGCAAGCCGACCGGGGCGCGCAAGGCGGTGATACCGGTGGGCAGCGACGGATGGATGGACGCGAGCGAGTACGCGGAGACGTACAAGAGCCCGGCCGGTGCCTTCCGCCGGCTGATCGGGGCGCAGGAGTTCCGCCGGGCCGCCGTGACCACCTGGCGGGAGGGCGAGGACCTCAATGTCGAGATCGAGCTGATCCAGTACCGCCAGGAGCAGACGGCCACGGAGGCCGCCGACGCGGCGGACGGCGCGTACTACTACGCCGAACCGGACGGCGACCACGACACCGACAGCTGGCCGGTCCCCGGCACGGGCGACGGCATGGCGTACGTCCACACCAAGCCCGACACCTCCTACGGCGTCGGCCTGTACTCCGCCGAGGCGCACGCGTGGCGCGGTGACGTCGCCATGGAGATCTGGATGTACGACACGAAGCCGATCCCGAAGACGAAGGTGCTGGATCTGGCGAAGCGGCAGATGGAGCGGCTGTGACCGAGAACCCCGAGACGCCCGCCGTCCCCGAGCCCGAGCCCGCCCTCTCTCCCTCGCCCGTCGCCGAGTCCACCGCGGAACCCGCCGCGGAACCCGCCGCGGAGACCACCGCCGCCGACCCGGTGCCGGACGTGCCGAAGCGGCCGCGTGACCGCCGCCGGATCGCCGTCGTCGGCGGGGTCGGCGTGCTCGTCGTCGCGGTGCTGGCCGGGATCACCTGCACCGCCGTGGCCGTGCAGGGCGCGGACCGTGACGCCGGTGCTCCCGTCTGGCGCCTGCCCAAGGCCGCCAAGGCGACGAAGCCGGCCGCCGACAGCGGACTCCAGGGCATGCTGCTGCCCTACGACACCCTCCACCGACGAGGCCCGGACATGGCCCAGTTCGGGTCGGACGTCGCACTCTCCGGTGAGCAGACGGCCCTGATGCGCAAGGAGTCGGTCAAGGACCTGCCGCGCTCGCAGCGGCAGCGGCTGGAGCGGCAGATCGACCGGGACCCGGTCAAGGGCATGGCGATGCGCAGCTACCTGAACTACGGGACGGGCGGCACCGAGTACACGGTGGAGATCGATCTGGCCCAGCTGGGCAACCAGCGGACGGTCCGTTCCGTGGCGGCCGTCCAGAGGGAGTTCTTCGACACGCTGAAGGTGCTGCGCAAGGGCCCGGAGATCAAGGGCTACAAGGACTCGGCCTCCTGCTTCCTGCCGGTCGCCGACTCCGCCGAGAAGCTCGACATGATGTTCTGCACCGGCTACGTGGGCGATGTCCTGATCACCGCCACGGCGTTCGCGGGCAAGCCGCTGGACAAGGACGACGTGGCGAGCATGCTCCGCGCGCAGTTCGACCGCATCAAGGAGCCGGGAGCATCGGTATGACCACGCACACGAACCCCTCGGAGACCCCCACGGCTCCCGTGGAACCGACGGCTCCCGTGGAACCGACGGCTCCCGTCGAACCGGCCGTCCCCGTCGGCGGCGAAGGCGAGGGGACCGTCGCAGGGACGGGGCTCGACGCGGTGCCGCCGCAGGCGCCGAAGAAGGACCGCCGGGTGCTGCGGGCCGCGCTCCGCTGGGTCTCCGTCGTCGCCGTCTTCGCGGTCGCCGGTGCCGGGACCGCGTACGGCATCACGAGGCTCGACCGGACGGACGTACCCGGCCTGGCCACCCGGTCCGACGGCCGCTGGGCGTACCCCACGCTCGTGCGGCCGCCGCTGCCGTCCGGAAGCCCGGGTCCCAACGACGAGGACCGCAACCCGGCCGGAACGCACTTCGCCGACCTGCGCGCACTCGTGCTGCCCGCGCCGAAGGGCGCCACCGCCGACGCGGCGCTCAAGGGGACCGACGGATGGCTCGCCACCGGCACGTTCCTCAAGGAGTTCGCCGTCTCGACGGAACGCAAGGACGTCCGGCAGCGGCTCACCGACAACGGGCTGCGCCACATCGCGGCCCGCGGCTGGACCACCGCCGACGGCACGCACACCCGCGTCTACCTGCTCCAGTTCGACACGGCGGCGGTCGCCGAGCACATGCTCGACGACGAGCTGACGTCGTACGAGGCGCCGCTGTACCGGATCAAGGGCGGCGAGATCTACGAGCCCGACCCGGGCTTCCCCTCGGCCGCCCGGGTGGACGACGTGCACACGGCCGTGATCGGTGAGGCCAAGCCGTACGGCGCCGAGCAGGTCCGCGAGGCCTACCTGACCTCAGGCGACGCCCTCGCCCTGATCGTCCAGTCCAGGAAGGGCCTCGCGCCCGCCGTCCCCTTCCAGCAGACGGTGGTGCTGCAGAGCGAACTGCTGGACTGACCTCGCCAGGAGTCCCGGGCCCCGGCCGCGTAAGCTGGGGCCCGGCTCTTGTACGTACGCCCACCCTCGCTCAAGGAGCACCCGTGGAGATCTTCTTCGAAACCCTGCTGGTCCTGGTCTGCGTCGGCGTCATCGCCTTCGCGGGACTGACCGTGAAGAAGCTGTACCAGGGCCAGCGCTGATCCCCACCGCCTAGGAACCGCCGCCATGATCGAGATTCCGTCCGACCTGCACAAGGACCTGGTCCCGCTCGCCTTCCTGCTGGGCAAGTGGGCCGGCGCCGGCGTCCACGACTTCCCCGGCTCGGAGAAGTGCAACTTCGGCCAGGAGGCCACCTTCAGCCACGACGGGCGTGACTTCCTGGAGTACCACTCCCAGACCTGGGTGCTGGACAACGACGGGAACAAGGTCCGCCCGCTGGAGACCGAGCACGGTTTCTGGCGCATCGACGCCAACCGCAGGGTCGAGGTCACCATGACCCGCGACGACGGTGTCATCGAGATCTGGTACGGCGAGATGGCCGACAAGAAGCCCCAGATCGACCTGGTCACCGACGCCGTGGCCCGCACCGCCGCCTCCGCCCCGTACACCGGCGGCAAGCGCCTGTACGGCTACGTCAAGAGCGACCTGATGTGGGTGGGGGAGAAGCAGACCCCCGAGGTCGAGCTGCGCCCGTACATGTCCGCGCACCTGAAGAAGGTCGTCACCCCGGAGGAAGTCGAGCGCTGGGCGAAGGCCCTGCCGAGCGACATGCCGGACGACGGCATCGCCTTCTTCAAGTAGCCGCCAAGTGGTCGCCGCCGAGTGGTTCTAGACTTTCGGTGTGGTGAGCACCGACTGGAAGAGCGACCTAAGGCAGCGCGGCTACCGGCTGACGCCGCAGCGGCAACTCGTGCTCGAAGCCGTCGACACCCTCGAGCACGCGACTCCCGACGCCATCCTCGGTGAGGTGAGGAAGACCGCGTCGGGAGTCAACATCTCGACGGTGTACCGGACCCTGGAGCTCCTGGAGGAGCTGGGGCTGGTCAGCCATGCCCATCTAGGGCACGGGGCGCCGACGTACCACCTCGCCGACCGGCACCACCACATCCACCTGGTCTGCCGCGACTGCGAGAACGTGATCGAGGCGGACGTGACGGTGGCCGCTGAGTTCACCGCCAAGCTGCGCCGTGAGTTCGGCTTCGAGACCGACATGAAGCACTTCGCGATCTTCGGCCGCTGCCAGGACTGCGCGCGCGGAAGAGCCGAGCCCGCAACCGTCCAGACTTCAATTACCGAGTCGTAGGCTTACTCATATGAAGAGCCTCCTGCTGTCCCTGCCCGGCGCCGTTCCCGCCGAGGGCGTGGACGAAGGCGTCGCCGCCCACTACGGCGACCTGTTCCGTGAGCAGCGCGCCCTCGCCGACGGCGCCGGTTTCGTCGACCTCTCCCACCGGGGCGTGGTGGCCGTCACCGGTGACGACCGGCTGAGCTGGCTGCACCTCCTGCTCACCCAGCACGTCAGCGAGCTGCCCGTCGGCGAGGCCACCGAGGCGCTGGTCCTCTCCGCCAACGGCCACATCGAGCACGCGCTGTACCTGGTCGACGACGGCACGACGGTCTGGGCCCACGTGGAGCCCGGCACCGCCCCGGCGCTGATCGCCTACCTGGAGTCGATGAAGTTCTTCTACCGGGTGGAAGTCGCCGACCGCACCGACGAGTTCGCCGTCGTGCACCTCCCGGCCGGCTCGATCGCCGAGCCCCCGGACGGCTCCGTCGTGCGCGAGACGCCGTACGGCCGCGATCTCTTCCTGCCCCGCGCCGAGCTGGAGCCGTTCGCCGCGAAGGCGGGCCCGGCGGCCGGCCTGCTGGCGTACGAGGCGCTCCGGGTGGAGAACCACCGCCCGCGCCTCGGCTTCGAGACCGACCACCGCACCATCCCGCACGAGCTCGGCTGGATCGGCACCGCGGTGCACCTGCAGAAGGGCTGCTACCGGGGCCAGGAGACCGTCGCCCGGGTGCAGAACCTCGGCAAGCCGCCGCGCCGCCTGGTCTTCCTGCACCTGGACGGCAGCGACGTGCACCTGCCGCCGCCCGGCACCGAGATCCGGCTGGCCGACGACGGCGAGGACGGCCGCAGGATCGGTGTCGTGACGACCTCGGTCCGCCACCACGAACTGGGCCCGGTGGCCCTGGCACTGGTCAAGCGCAACGTCCCGGTGGACGCCCGGCTGATCGCCGGAGACACCGCCGCCGCACAGGAAGTGATCGTCGAACCGTAGCGACGACCGCCGGACCGCACGGAACCCCGGATTCCGTGCGGCCCCGGGGGATTCCCGCAAGCTCCCTGCGAGATATGCCGTTGACACTCCATAATTGGCAACGGGCAGCGACTTCCTGAACACGGTGTGCACGTGTTCGACCATCGGGCGGCGTGCCCCCGGGGGAGGCGCCTTGACACCGCAGGAGGAGTTCGCCGAGGCCCTGCGCGTGCGCCGGGAGGCCGCCGGACTCTCCCTCGCCGAGCTGGCCCGCCGCGTCCACTACAGCAAGAGCTACCTCAGCCGCGTGGAGAACGGCCTGCGCCCGCCCGGCCGGCTGCTGGCCGAACGCTGCGACGCCGCCCTGCGGGCCGACGGCGCCCTGCTCGCCCTGCTGCCTCCCGGACCCGAGCGGGCCGCGGGGCCCGACGGCGCGGCGGACGGACCCGGCCGCCGTGCCGCCGGGTCCCGCGCCGTAGCCGACCGGCCGCACCCCGGCGGCTACGGCGCCGCCTACGACCAGCACATCCGGCGCGGCGACACCCGCCACCTCCTCGGCGAGATGTACGAGGCGGGCCGGCACTACCAGGCCGCCTACGAGGCCGCGGGCGGCGACGCACTGGCCCGCGCCCACGCCGTCGTCCGCAGCGCCCGCCGCTGGTCGGACCCCGGCCAGGTCGACCGCGACCTGCTCTTCCGCATCGACGCCTGCCTGGCCGGCCTGGCAGGCCGCACGGACCCGCCCGCCGTCGAACTGCGCCTCCAGCTCACCGCCCACCGGGCCAAGAAACTCGCCATGGCCATCGGCTACGACACCGCGATGACCGGCGCCGAACCCCGCACCGGCGCCCGGCTGGCCCGCCTGACCCTCGCGGAGCTGCGCGAGACCGTCCGCCGCGACCCCGGCCTGATCGGCGACGAGGCCCACTGCGAGATCCTGACCGAGACCCGCTGGGCCCTGTACGACTTCGCGCCGGCCCGGGAACTGCTCGCCCTCTCCAGCGAACTCCGCGACCTCGCCGTCCGCTCCCGCTCCGCCTACTTCCAGGGCGAGGCCCTGGTCGCCCTCGCCATCGACCAGCTGCGCACCGGCCGGGTGCCCGCCGCCGAGGCGACCGTCAGCGTCCACCGCGAGTACGCCGCCCGCCACCGCAGCCGCCTCGCCCACTGGCAGCAGCGCACCCTGGACGCCCTGCTGAGCCTGTGGCGTGGTGAGTTCGCCGCCGCCGCGCGGTGGATCCTCGGGGAGGCCGGCGAGGTGGCCGCCGCGATGGAGGCCGGACTGTCGATGCCCGCCGACGCCCTCGGCCAGACCGTGCTCGGCCAGGAGTTCTGGCTCCGCCACGAACAGGGCAGGCTGGCCGAGCTGTTCGCCTCCCCGCGGATGGCCGGCGTCCAGCAGCGCGGCTACTTCCCGGTGTGGCGGGCGGGCCTGGCCCTCGCCCTGTGCGAGACCGGCCGGTACGAGCAGGCCGTCGACCAGGTACGGGCGTTCGCCGCCGACACCGACGGCTTCACCCGCCTGCCGCCGAGCGGCTGGTCCGTGCCCACCGCCGCGATCCTCGCCCTGGTCTGCGCCGAACTGGCCGAGCGCACCGAGGCCCCGGCCGACCTGGCGGCGTACGTCCCGCCGCTGCGCGCCCTCCTCGACGCGCACGCCGACGACGTGGTCCTGGCCGGCTGGCCCACCGTCCTGCTGGGCCCCGCCGCCCGCTTCAGCGCCCTGCTCGCCCTGGTCGCCGGCGAACCGGAGACGGCCCTCGGACACCTGGGCCGGGCCGTGCGCCTGGCCCGGCGCTATCCGGCCCAGATGGCCCGGCTCCGCCTCGACGAGGCCCGCGCCCGCATCCGCACCGGCTCCCCGGCCGCCCGCGCCACCGCCCACGACCTGGCCAGGACCGCGCTCGGCACGGCGCAGGAACTCGGCATGGCGGGCCTGGCCCGGGACTGCCGGGACCTGCTCACATCTCCAGCAGCACGGTGAACGGCCCGTCGTTCGTCAGCGACACCCGCATCTGCGCCCCGAACCGCCCGGTGGCCACCGTCGCCCCCAGCGCCCGCAACCGCGCCACGACCTCCTCGACCAGCGGTTCGGCCACCTCGCCGGGGGCCGCCGCGTTCCAGGTCGGCCGCCGTCCCTTGCGCGCGTCGCCGTACAGCGTGAACTGGCTGATCACCAGCAGCGGCGCGTCGACGTCACTGCACGACCGCTCCTCGGCCAGCATCCGGATCGACCAGAGTTTCCGGGCCAGCTGGGCCGCCTTCTCCTTGGTGTCGTCGTGGGTCACGCCCACGAGCACGCACAGCCCCTCGCCCTCGATCGCGCCGACCGTCTCGCCGTCCACGACCACACTGGCGCCGTCCACCCGCTGAACCACAGCTCGCATGCCGACCATCATGCCGGGTGCTCCGACGGCCCCCGCGCGGGGCCGGTCACGGATCCTTAACCTCACATCTAGGGCCGTTCGGGGGCACTCGGTCACATTGCGGCCACTTGGGGTGGCACCATGCTTCCACACACCGGTCGAGGGGACGGTAGAGGCGTATGAGCACACCGAGCACCGGGCGACTGAAGACGCAGGGCACGCAGAGCACGCAGAGCCTGCCCCGGCCGCCCGCACAACGCGGCGACGGCATCACCCTGCCCGCGGAGCCGCCGGAGTACGACCTGGCCTGCCTGAGCCTGCCCGAGCTGCGCGTCCTGCGCCGGGACGCGCAGCGCGACGAGGCCGACCTCAGCTACGTACGACGGCTGCTCCAGGGCCGTATCGACATCCTCCGGGCGGAACTGGCCCGCCGCTCCCCGGCGGGCGCGGCCGCGGTCGTGGACCGCCTCCCGGAGATCCTGACCGACGCCCCGGCCCGCCACCGCTCCTCGGCCCGCCACGTCACCCTGGGCACCCCGCACAACGAGGAGTACGGCCGCCTGGCCGCCGACATGCTGGCGGAGGTGGAACTCTCCGACCTCCAGGCCCGCACGGACGCGGAACTGACGGCGGCGATGGGCCGCCTGGTCCGCTACGAGCAGGAGGTGTCCAGGCGCAGGCAGCGCCTGCAGCGGACGGCGGACGATTCGAGCGGCGAGATCGCCCGCCGGTACCGGGAGGGCGAGGCCCAGGTCGACGACCTGCTGACGTAGGGCGCGGCTCTCGGGGGCTCTCGGGGGCTCTCGGGACGTGGACTTCGGCGGGTTCTTCGGGGCGGAGCCTGTCCCGGGCCGCACGGGTCCGTCCCGGTCCGCGGCCGAAATTCGATCGGCACCGGCCCGAGCGAGCACCTAACGTGCTGACATGACTGACGCCGTCGAAGTCCGACCCATCACCGCAGCCGAGCTGGCCGACTGGCACCGTGCCCTGAACACCGGTTTCCTCCAGCAGCCCTCCCTCACGGACGACCAGATCGAAGCCCGCCGACGGCAGTTCGTGCCGGGCCGGCTCCTCGGCGCCTTCGACGGTTCCCGCTGCGTCGCGACGTTCCGCTCCTTCGACCAGGAGCTCACCACCGTGGGCGGCACGGCCGTCCCCGCCGACGCCATCTCCAACGTCACCGTCTCGCCCACCCACCGCCGCCGCGGCCTGCTCACCCGCATGATGAGCCAGGACCTCGCCGCGGCGAAGGCGCGCGGCGACGTGGTCGCGACCCTGATCGCCGCCGAGTACCGGATCTACGGCCGCTACGGCTTCGGCCCGGCGACCACCCTGACGGAGTGGACGGTCGAGGTCGGCCGCACCGGCCTGGACCCGCGCTGGTCGGCCCCCGAGGACGGCGGCCGGATCGACCTGATCGACGCCGAGGACGTCCGCAAGTCCGGCCCCGAGCTGCACGAGCGGATCCGCCGCGGCACGCCCGGCGCGGTCAGCCGCAACGAGCTGTGGTGGCAGCTGCGGACCGGCGCGGTCCGCTTCGAGTCGGACTGGACGGAACCGTTCCACGCGGCCTACCGGTCGCCGGACGGCGAGGTCCAGGGAATGGTGGCGTACACGGCGGACGGCACCTGGCACGGCAAGCAGCCGGAGGAGACGGCCACGGTGAAGTGGCTGCTCGGCGCCACCCCGGCGGCCGAGCGCGCCCTGTGGCACTACCTGTGCTCGATCGACTGGGTCGCCCGGGTGAAGAGCGGCTGGCGGTCGCCGGACGACCTGCTGCCGCACTACCTCCCCGACCCGCGCGCCGCTCGGATCACCACGCAGGCGGACTGGCTGTGGGTGCGGATCCTGGACGTCGTACGGGCCCTGGAGGCGCGGACGTACGACGCGGAGGGTTCGCTGGTGCTGGAGGTGACGGACCCGCAGGGGCTGGCCGGCGGCCGGTTCCGGCTGGACGCCGCGGGCGGCCGGGCGTCCTGCGCGCCGACCACCGACGCGCCGGAACTCGTCATCGGCATAGCCGAGTTGGCGACCGTCTGGCTCGGCGACCAGTCCGTGGCGCGGCTGCACACCCTCGGCCGGGTCCGGGAAACGCGAGTGGGCGCCGCCCAGGAGGCCGACGCCCTGCTGCGCACGTCCGGGCGGCCTTGGTGCCCGGACCTCTTCTGAGACGGTCCCCTTCCCTCGGCGGCGGCGGTGCCTGAACCACCTTGCTGACATCTGCTCATCCGTAGCGAGCTGTTGGAGCTATGCAGTTGTGGCTGTGCGGGTCTGCCGTCATTCGGTTGTCGGTGTTCAGTTGTGACTGTGCTCAGGTGTGGTGCGCTGGTCGTGCACGCCGGTGGCCGCCCTGTTCGACCGGGCTCCCGGCTCCCCTCCGGAAGGGAACCCCGTCGGCCAACCACCGGGGAAGTGAGACCATGTTGCAGAAGTTGGTGGCCAACTCCACTGTACTTATCTCCGTTTGGACGCGACTCATAACCACCTTCCCGCGAACTGCCTAAAGATGGCGGGAAGTTGTACTGTTTGTCCGTGGACCCGGAACACGCCTCCGCCAGTGGGCGGGAGAGGCCACAGCGGCCCCAGGCGTCCCACCACGCGGTGGCCGAAGTGCTGCGCACCCGGATCAGGTCCGGGGTGCTGCGGCCGGGTCAGCGCATGCCCACCCAGGCCAAACTGGCCGACGAGTTCGGCGTCGAACGGGGAGCCGTACGGCAGGCGCTGCGCATCCTCCAGTCGGAGCATCTGCTCACCAACGCCTCCAAGGGCGCGCCGGCGACGGTCGCCCCTGATCCGGGGCCCGTCCGGTTCGCCGTGGGCCCGGAGGCGCCGCCGCAGCCCACCATGGTGGCCCTCGCCTCCCGGATAGAGGCCGCCTTCGCGGCCCCGGAGGTGGTGATCGACGCGCTCTGCCTGACCTCGGTCTCCCTCAATCTCGCGCTCGGCCAGCCGCTGCGGCTCATCCACGCGGGACGGCTGGAACCGGCCAAGATCGACGTGCGGGTGCTGCTGCCGAGCCGGAAGATCGACCTCGCGTTCCCGACGGCGCTGGACGCCTCGGCCGAGGACACGGTGCACAACCGCTGGCTGGCCCAGCGCAACGCCCAGGGCCAGGTGCTCCGGCACAACCTGCTGGCGCTGCGGGCCACGCACGGCATCGACGTCCGGGTCACCTTCCGGGCGCTGCCGTTCACCCCGCCGGTCAAGCTGTACCTGCTCAACGGGGCGGAGGCGCTGTTCGCGTACTACACGCTCGGGCGCCACGAGCGGGAGATCGGCCACGAGCACCTGCAGACGTACGACGCCGAGGGCACGCGGTCGATGCTCTTCGCGTTCGAGCAGGGCGCCGGGCTGCGGGACACCGCGTTCGTGGACCAGTCCACGCGCTGGTTCGACGCCCTGTGGGAGACGATCAGTTCGGACCTGCAGCTGACGGCCTGAGGCCTGTTCTCACAGCGCGGGGCCGGTGAGCAGCAGCGCGAGCAGGACCGCGCCGACGGAGCTGAGTGCCGGGCTCTTGGCCTTGATCCCCACGGTGAGCAGGAGCAGGCCGATAATGCCAGTGGCACCGTACTTCGACTGGACCATCTGTTCGAAGCAGACGACGAAGACGGCTGAGAAGAGGGTGAGAGCGGCGGGCATGTCGGTTCCCCCATCGTCGGGAAGCAAAGCTTCCACCAACTTAATCAAGTTGGTAACCAACTTTGATTAAGTTGTTCCCGGTTGGCCGTGAGTTATAACCAATCTTCAAACAACTCCCGGTAGATGGATCAGAGTTGTAGCGTTTGGTCGTGACCCAGGAGAACGTGGCAGTGAACGCCGGCAGCACACCCCAGGAGATCGCCGACGCCTTGCGGGAACGCATCCGCAGGGGGGACATCAAGGTGGGCGACCGCCTGCCCACCCAGGCCGAGCTGGCCGAGGAGTTCGGCGTGGAGCGGGGCGCCGTACGCCAGGCGCTGCGGGTGCTGCAGGACGACGGCCTCCTCGCCAACGTCACCAAGGGCAGCCCGCCGCGCGTCGCCGAACAGGCCACCCGGCCCCTCGGCGAGCCGCAGCCGACGATGGTCGGCCTCGGCCCCCGCATGACCGCGGCGTTCACCGCCCCGCGCGTCCGCATCGACGCGGCCTGCCTCACGGCCCAGAGCCTGCTCCCGGCGCTCGCCGAACCGCTCCGGCTGATCCACGAGGGCCGGATCCGCCCCGAGAGCATCGACGTCCGCGTCCTGCTGCCGGGCCGCGACATCAACCTGGCGTTCCCGGTGCCGGTCGAGGGGGACGACGAGGCCGTCCACACCCGCTGGCTGGGCATGCGCAACGCCCAGGGCCAGGTGCTCCAGTACAACCTGCAGTCCCTGCGCTCCACCCACAAGATCGAGGTGAACGTCACCTTCCGGGCCCTGCCGTTCACCCCGCCGGCCAAGCTGTACCTGCTCAACGGCGCCGAGGCGCTGTTCGGCTACTACATGGTGACGCGGCGCGAGGAACTCACCGACAACGGAACGCTGGAGATGTACGACGCGGTCGGCTCCGAGTCGCTGCTCTTCTCCTTCGAGAAGCGGGCAGGTCACCGGGACGCCGCGTTCGTGGAGCAATCGCAGAAGTGGTTCGACGCCCTCTGGGAAACCATTACGACGGACCTGACACTCTCCTAGTGACTTCTGATGCGACGCAGGCAGAACCAGTGACGGAAGAGACGGCGCAGGAGACCGAGCGGCTGCGGGAGCAGGTCACCCGTGCCCGAGTGGTCCTGTGGGACTTCGACGGGCCGATCTGCCGGCTGTTCGCGGGCCACTCGGCGGCACGGGTGGCCGAGGGCCTGATGGCGTGGCTGGCGAGCCGAGGTCTGCACGGCCTGGTCACCGAACCCGAGCGCGACTCCCTCGACCCGCACCTCGTGCTGCGCGCGGTGGACAGCCGGCACCCGGGCAGCGACCTGGTCGACGAGTTGGAGAAACGTCTCACCGAGGAGGAGCTGCGGGCCACCTCCACCGCGATGCCGACGGCCTACGCGGACATCCTGATCCGGACCTGGCGGGCGATGGGCGCCCGGATGGCGATCACCACCAACAACTCCCCGCGGGTGGTCCGCGCCTACCTGGACGACCGCGACCTGACCCCCTGCTTCCACCCGCACATCTACGGCCGCACCAAGGAACTCCACCATCTCAAGCCCGACCCGTACTGCCTCAACCGCGCCCTCAGCGCGATGGGCGCCGCCCCCGACGCGGCCCTGATGATCGGGGACTCACCCTCCGACCTGGAGGCGGCCCGCAGGGCCGGGGTCCCGTTCCTCGGCTACGCGCGTAACGAACGGAAAGCCAAGCTCTTGACCGGGGCCGGCGCGGAGTTCGTGGTGGGTTCTCTGGAGTCGTTGCTGTCGCTGTTGCGGGACTAGGGCCTGTCTGAGCGGGAGTTGTTTGCGGCGGATTCCCAGGAGGCACCTACGCCATGTGACGAAGCGGACGAAGGACGGCGGCGCGTTCCAGCGGGTCTCGGAGGAACTGCGGGTCCGGCTCTCCGACGGCGGCTATCCGCTGGGCTCCTTCCTGCCGTCCCAGGAGACGCTCGCGCAGGAGTTCGGTGTCTCCCGCGACACCGTGCAGCGGGCCCTGCGCGAACTGGGCAGCGAGGGCTGGATCGAGAGCGGGCGGGGCAGGGGTTCCCGGGTCGTGCGGCAGCACGCACGGTCCTCGGCACCCCGGGCCGGCCGGTCCCGGCACCGTCCGATGACGCTCGGGCCGGTGATCGGCGAGGCCTTCGAGCGCGACGAGGTCACCCTGGACGTCTCCACCCTGACCTCGGAGAGCCTGGACGCCCACATCCGCGTCCAGGCCGAGCGGATCAGGGCGCGCGACATCTCGCCCCGGCGCATCCACCTGCGGATGCTGCTGCCGTCCGAGACCCAGGACATGCCCTACCCGCGGGCGAAGGACCACCCGGACGATCCGCGCCTGCCGGAGCGGCTGCGGGCCATCACCACCGTGACGCGGATCCGGTCTCACCCGGATCCGCATTCGTCGCCGCCTCCACCCGGTGGTTCGACGCGGTGTGGGAACTGCTCGCCCTCTAGGTCCCGTCAGGAGGGCACGTTCAGGCTTGCCGGGCGTGTCCACCGCGGGTCGCTGATCACGGGGCGCTCCGGTTTGTTCTCGGCGAGCTTCATCCACAGGTTCCGGTGCCACTCCATGTGCAGTTCCGCGATCTGCTTGGTCTGGCGGGACTTCGAACGAAGATCCCAACCGATGTAGCGGGCTCTGCCGTAGAGTTGTGCGAAGCCTTTCGTGTCGAGGATGTCGTAGTGGCTGCCGCGCCACTCGATCCTGTCGCGCTCGATCCCGTAGGGAGTGGTGAAGACCTTCTCCTGGTTCAGGACGTAGAGCTTCCATCCCGGCGTCTGCGGCGACTCCCGCAGTTCGCAGGATATGGCCAGGTGGGGATTCCTCCGCTGTACGGCGTTGAGCATCTCCTTGAGCCTGGACCAGTTCCGCCGCGTGAATTCCTCCCGCATGCGTTCGCGGTTCTCCGGGGAGTCCTGGAAGAAGTACCCCGTGGTATCGGAGTCGCCGTTCCGCGGAACGGGCACGAGGCCGCCCGGAAGTCCCATCGGGAGATTCAGGTGCGCGATGATCAGGCACAGTTTCAGCTCCACGGCGCGCACTTCCCGGTCGGCCATCCTCCCCAACGGCACCGCCAGTGCTTCGAGTAGCGTCTCCATGGTGAAACCCGAGAAGTCGATCCTTATCCGGCGGGATTCGAACGCCTCCCTGAACTCCTCGTGCAACTGGTCGCGGCCGGCGAACACGTAGACGCCCGGGATCTCCTTCGGTTCCGCGTCCGACTCGCTGATGGCGTCGAAAAGGATGAAGGCGACCAGTGCCGCGAAGGAACCCCCCAGCAATTGCTGGCCTTTGAGGGCGTTACCGAGTGGCTCGATGAGTTCGGCGGCGACTCCGAGGACGGCGATCAGGGCCAGCACGGACTTGACCAGGCGGGGTTTCCAGTCGCTCAGCATGCGCCGGATTCGATCGAGCCTGCTGGGGCTGTTGCCGCCCGGACCACGAGAAAACACCCATACCCCCTGTACACGCCGCTGATCGGATCCGGCGGCGCGGCGCCGTAGTTCCCCTGGCGGCCATCATGCCCGGGGCCACTCTCCAGCACCAGAAGGTCAGTTGGGCCTCGACAGGCTCTCCACCGCGTTGATGAGCGGTTCGTGCGAGCGGGCGACGCAGTAGGCACCGAGATCCAGCATCCGCGCCGCACGTTCGGATGACTGCGTATATCCGAGGAAGGGCGTGCCGGCCCGCTGGGCGGCCTGGAGATCCGTGATCTGATCGCCGACGAGGAGGCAGCGCCCGGGCCGTGTCCCCAGAAGATCCACGGCACGGAGTACGGAATCGGGATCGGGCTTCATGTTGCGCAGTTCGAGGGGGTCTCGTCCCACGACTGCTGTGACCTTCTCCTGCCGTTGGACCTTCGCGCTCTTGAAGAACTCCCAGATGGGCCCGTCGGCGTTGTTGCTGACGATCACCAGCGGAATTCCGTGATCGGCGAGCACGTCGATGAGGCGGAGTGCGTGGGGCGCGGGATCGGCGGTCTCGACGACCTCGTACTCATAGGCGGTGACGATCTTCTCCGCCACGAGGAGGGCGCGCGGATCGCGCGGTGCGGAGGCCGGGCGGTCGTACATGTCCCGCAGGCGGCGCAGAATTCCGTGGGAATCGTCGCACGACTCGACGTCGGCATCGAGCGGTCCCCAGAATGCCCGTACGGCTTCTTTGATCCTGTCTGCCACCGGGGCCGTCGATCTGCCGCGGAACAGGTCGGTGACCGGTCCGTCGAAATCGAGCAGCACGGCCCCCGCACGCCCGTCCTCGTCCGGGTGCGTCAGCAGCCGTCGCAGAGCGGCACGCTGATCGGCTGCGCTGCCCATGGGCTTCCTCCCGTCGCCTCGGTCAGTGTGGACCACGGCGGACGCGGCGGCCAGTACCGCAGCTCATGGGGCGACCGGCGGACACAAAGGAATACGCCGCTGCACACCAGTGCGTTCAGTCGCCCTTCAGCGGGATCGAGTTCGACGAGTCGTGGCCGTCTGGCACGATGCACGCCAGCACAGGAGTACCGTGCTCCCACTTCTGCACCCTCTGGAAGGGTCACGGCGAAAGAAACGGGCGATGTCACCCGAACCAGTTTCCCCCGCTCGGCTGCACGCAGTCGACGTCAGTGGTGACGCGAGCGTGGTCGAAGGCCCGCTCCACGGCTATCACCACGAGACCTATGTGTTTCCGTTGTCCGGGGAGATGGAGGGCGACCGGTCGGGGCGGTGGAAGTGCCGTGAACCGCGGGCCGACCTCTTGTGGTTCGACCGTAGGTGCTTCGATTCCGAGGAGCAGCTGCTGAGGTCTCTCAGCGGCCGGATCGAGGGAATCCCGGACCTCATCGAGGTGGGCGGGATCGGGCTGCAACGTTTTATCGAGGGGGATACGCTCGGCTGTTTTCACAGGTCGGGAACAGCGGTTCCCGACCTGTTCCTCAGTCAGATCATGCATCTGTTCGGACAGATGATCGAGGTGTTGCCCGAGGACCTGTCCGCCGAACGGCGCTGCGAGGCCGAGGACCGTCCCGAGGACGGTGACACCAACGGCTTTCTGGAGCGCCTGGTCCTGTTCACCGAGCAGCGTGTCTATCAGGCGAACCTGGACCGGTTCGCCGGGCTTTTCGAGGACCTCTGGCTGGGCGAGGAGTCGTTCAGGTACCTGCGAAAAAACGTCTCTGGTCTCAAGGAACGCCCCTTCTGCCTGCTCCACGCGGACCTGCACCGCGAGAATTTCATCGTCGACGCCGGACAGCGCCTGTGGACGATCGACTGGGAACTCGCGATGGTCGGGGATCCGCTCTACGACCTGGCGACCCACCTCCACCTGATGCGCTATCCGGCACGGCACGCGCGTGCCGTCGCCCGGCGCTGGCGGGAGACCGTCCAGGGGGTCCGTTCCGACAGCACGAATGGGTGGGAGCACGATCTCCGGCGTCTGCTCGCCTACAAGAGGGCCCAGTCCGTCTTCACCGACGTGATCCGCACCGCGCTGGAACTGGACACCGGCTCCGAGGTGGGCCGGCGGCGGATCGCTCCCGCCGCGTTCAAGCTGCGCAGGGTCCTGGCCGACGCCGCGCCGGTCCTGGGGCTCGACCAGCCGCCGGGAACCCGCAGGATCGTCACGGCCCTGATGCGTTGGTGCCGTGAGAACGGGAGCCCGAGCGGCGACACATCGCTGTGATTCCGGATCGTCCGCAGAGACCGGGGACCTCGGCCCCGGCCGCCGACCTCACCCGCGCCCTCGCCTGACCCCCCCTGCGTAGGCTCGTCCCATGGGTGAGACGGGCCTGCGTGAGCGCAAGAAGCGGCGGATGTACGAGGACGTGTCGGACATCGCCGTGCGGCTGTTCCTGGCGAAGGGGTTCGACGCGGTGTCGGTCGCCGAGGTGGCGGCCGCGGCCGGGATCTCCAAGCCGACGCTGTTCCGGTACTTCCCGGTCAAGGAGGACCTGGTCCTGCACCGGATCGCCGACCACGAGACGGAGACCGCGCGGCTGGTCGCCGGGGCGGCGTCCCCGGTCGGCGCGGTGCGCGACCACTTCCTCGACGGCCTGCGGCGCAACGACCCGATCACCGGGCTCAACGACCACCCGCAGGTCCTCGCCTTCCACACCCTCCTCAACAGCACCGCCACCCTCGTCGCCCGCCAGCACGTCTACCTGGAGCGGTCCGAGGCCGCGCTCGCCGAGGCCCTCGGCGGCACCCTGGACGCCCGGCTGGCCGCCGGCCAGATCATCGCCGTACAGCGGATCCTCGCGCAGGACAACTGGCGGCGGATCGCGGCCGGCGAGCGGGTCGACGCCGTACGGGAGGACGCGGTGGCGGCGGCGGAGCGGGCGTTCGGGCGGCTGGAGCGGGTGCTGGGGGACCGGGCGGACCTGCCGGAGCGAAGGCCGGAGTGAAGGCCGGAGTGAAGGCCGGAGCGAACCGCGCGGCCCGTCCGTCCCGGGCGGGGGGTCCAGCTCGTGCGTCACGGTCAATAATTTAACCGGGTCACATTTTCTCGTCTACGCTGTCCCCATGCAGCAGGAACCCGCCCAGGACCCCGACCAAGACCCCGACCGGGACCCCGACCAGGAACTCCGCCGTGAACGCGCGTACCACGACGCCTGCCGGGACGCCCTCGCCCGCATGGTCGAAGGCGCCGTGGAGCACGTCGTCACCGGCGAGGACGTCTCCGCCTCCGGAGCCGACGCCGAGGTCCTCGGGTACCGGCTGCGCAGCCGGGCCAAGGAGATGCGCGAACTCCCCGAGGGCCCGCTGTTCTTCGGCAAGCTGCGCTTCGGCTCCGGCGAGCACGCCGGACAGAGCTACCGCATCGGCCGCCTGCGGATCAGCGCGGAGCCGACCGCCCCGCCGCTGGTCGTCGACTGGCGGGCGCCCGTCTCCCGGGCCTTCTACCAGGCCGGCCCCGACGCACCGCAGGGCGTCGCCGTGCGGCGCCGGTTCGGCTGGGCGCCCGGCAGCCGCGGCGACTCCGCCGACCTCACCGGCTGGGAGGACGAACGGCTGGCCGCGGGCGAGTCCGGCCCCGGCACCCTCCTCGCCCGGGAGATCGAACGGCCCCGCGTCGGCCCCATGCGGGACATCGCCGCCACCATCCAACCCGACCAGGACGACCTGGTCCGCGCCGGCCTCGGCGCCTCCGTGTGCGTCCAGGGCGCCCCGGGCACCGGCAAGACCGCCGTCGGCCTGCACCGCGCCGCCTACCTCCTGTACACCCACCCCCAGCGCATCCGCCGCTCCGGCCTGCTGATCCTCGGCCCCAACCGCACCTTCCTCTCCTACATCTCCGAGGTGCTGCCGGCCCTCGGCGAGACCGGCGTGCGCCAGACCACCCTGCACGAGGAGATCGCCCGCCATCCGGCCACCGGCACCGACTCCGCCCGCGCCGCCGCGCTCAAGCACGACCCGCGGACGGCCGAGGTGCTGCGCCGTGCGCTGTACGCCCATGTCTCCGCCGAGGCCGTCCGGCCCCTGTCGCTCTCCGACGGCACCTGCACCTGGCGGCTGTCGACCGCCGAACTGACCCGGATCGTCACGGCGGTACGGCACGAGGAACCGCCGTACGCCATCGGACGCGAGCGGGTACGGGGACGGGCGATGCGGGCCGTACAGCTCCAGGCCGAACGGCGCGCCGGACCGCAGCCGGCCGCCTGGACCCGCCGCCTGGAACGGTCCCGCGCGATGAGTGCCTGCCTGGACACCCTCTGGCCGAAGGTGCGCCCCGAGGAGGTGCTGGCCGGACTCCTCACGGACGCCGAGGTGCTGGCACGGGCGGCCGAGGGCGTCCTCGACCCCGCCGAGCAGCGGGCCCTGATCTGGACCCGCCCGCCGCGCTCCTGCAAGTCGGCCCGCTGGTCACCCGCCGACCTGGTGCTCCTGGACGAGATCGCCGGGCTCGTCGAACATCCCGAGGGCTACGGCCACATCGTCGTGGACGAGGCCCAGGACCTGTCGCCCATGGAGTGCCGGGCGATCGCCCGCCGCGCCGCCTTCGGCTCGCTCACCGTCCTCGGCGACCTGGCCCAGGCCACCACGCCGTGGTCCGCGCGGAGCTGGCGGACCGTCCTGCGCCACCTGGGCAAGCCGGACGCGACGGTCGTCCCGCTCACCACCGGTTTCCGGGTCCCGGCGGCGGTGGTGGACCTCACCAACCGGCTGCTCGCCCGCCTGGACACGGACGTGCCCCCGGCCCGCTCGCACCGCGCGGACGGGGAGCTGACGATCCGCCCGACCGGTGACGTGCCGGCCGCCACGGTCACCGCGGTGCGCGAGGCCCTGGCCCGCGAGGGCTCGGTGGGCGTGCTGGCGGCCGACGCCCAGGTCGCCGAGGTGCGCGCCGCGCTCACCGCCGCGGGCATCGAACCCGCGGAACCCGACCAGCTCGGCGCCCGCGTGGCGGTGGTCCCGGCCAGCCTGGTCAAGGGCCTGGAGTACGACCACGTGGTGGCGGTGGAACCGGCGGCCGTGGCGGACGGCGAGGAACGCGGCCTGCACCGGCTGTACGTGGTGCTGACCCGGGCGGTGACCAGGCTGGACGTCGTGCACGCGAGGCCGCTGCCGTTTTGAGGGATCCTGTCCCCGATGCTTCTCTTCCTGGACATCGACGGCACCCTCCTCCCCTTCGGCGCCCCGGACGGGCACACGTACCCGGCCTACGAGTCCGTCGGTGTCCCCTCGAACCCGCTGGTCACGCGGATCGACCCGGCGCTCGGCCCGCGCCTGGCCGCGCTCGGCTGCGAGCTGGTGTGGGCCACCACGTGGATGGACGACGCGAACGACTGCGTCGCCCCGTGGCTCGGCCTGCCCCCGCTGCCCGTCGTGGAGTGGCCCGACGAGGACGAGCCGCCCGCCCTGCTGCACTGGAAGACGCGGACGCTGGTGGCGTGGGCGCGGCAGCGGCCGTTCATCTGGATCGACGACGAGATCACCGAGGCCGACCGCGCATGGGTCGCCACCCACCACCGGGGACCGGCCCTGCTGCACCGCGTCGACCACGCGTTCGGCCTGACCCCGGCGGACCTCGGCGCGCTGAAGTCCTGGCTGGCGACGCACGGTTGACGGCGCACGGGCGGCGGCCGGATGATCCCGGGCGTGTCCGACATCCCGGTGCCCGCCACCGCCACCCAGGATGCCGTCGTCCTCCTGCGGGACCTCGGCGCCGCCGGTATCGACCACCCCGGCGGAACCCTCCTCGCGCACCTCCTGCGCGTCGAGGAACGGCTCGCCGCCTGGGGAGCCCGCCCCGCGCTCCGGCTCGCCGGCCTGTGCCACGCGTTCTACGGGACGGACGGCTTTCCCGCCGCGCTGCTGCCGCCGGGCCGCCGTAGCGAACTCGCCGCGGTGATCGGTACGGAGGCCGAGGCCCTGGTGTACCTGTACGGCTCCTGCGACCGGAAGGCCACCTATCCGGCGCTCGCGGACGCCGGCGCCCCGTTCCACGACCGGTTCACGGGCCGCGCCGTCGTGCCGGGCCCCGGCGCGCGCGAGGACTTCGCCGAGCTGACGGCCGCCAACGAACTCGATCTCGCCGTCGTGGACCCGTCCTTCCGCGAGGAGTGGGGCGCGGGTCTCCTCGGCCTGTTCACCCGCTTCCGGCCGCTGCTGACCGGGCCGGCCTGGGAGTCCTGCGAGAGCGTGCTCGGCGGAGCGGCCGGGTGAGGGCGGGCCCGGTTCAGTAGGCCTCGGTGATCGCCTTGTCCCGCATGAGTTCCGCCAGCTCCGTGTCGGAGAGCGGATGCAGGGTGTCCAGGACGTGGCGCAGGCGGGACTCGTCCAGGGACTGGCTGGTCACCTCGGCCTCGGTGCCGCCGCGACGGCGGGTGAGGGTGACCGCGCGGACACCGCCGGGGATGCGCTCGACCGTGCGCCGCTCGCCGTGCGCGTCGACCGTGCAGGTCACCGCCTTCTGCGCGGGTTCGGGGCACCGCAGGGCCGGGGTGTCCGCCGCACGCACGGTGAGGCCCGCGTACGCCAGGTCGTACCCCTCCCGGACGGCGCGGTAGGAGACGGTGAAGAAGGCGGCCCCGACCCGGGCGTCGGCCACCCGCATGCCGGGCGGCGGGGCGCCCAGGTAGAGCAGCTCCGGGTGTTCCCGGTAGCGGGCCGTCCGGGCCGTCCGCCGCTCCCGGTCCGCCTGGGCCGGGCCGATCAGGCCGCCGTAGCCGACGCAGGCCGCCAGCACGGCCACCGCCCCCAGCCGCACCCACCGGCCCGGCACGAAGAAGGCCGCGGCGACGGCGTACGGCACGCCCGTCAGCGCGATCCGGGCACCGGCGCTCCCCAGGCCGACGCCGTCGCTGTAGACGGACAGGCCCGCCAGCACGCCCAGGGTGCCGAGGACGAAGACCAGGGCCGCCCAGCCGAGCCGCCCGCGCACCGAGCCGCACAGCGGCACCAGCGTCCTGGCCGACGCGCCCACCAGGGTCAGCACGCCCACCAGCAGCGGCACCGCCCACACGAGCACGAACAGGGCCGCCCCGGTGCCGGCGGTCCAGCCCGTCAGGAACAGCCCGAACCCGAGCACCGGCACGGTCGCCGTGGCCGTCGCCCACACCAGAAAGAGATGCAGCGCCACCGGCGCCCCTCTGCCGTCCGTCATGCCCCAGAGCCTGGCAGCGGGCCTCGCGGAGCACATGAGCTGTCCTACTCAGAGTGGGCCGGGTGCCGGGGCGGAGGGGGCCGCTCGACGGGGAGCCGCGGCGACACGCCGGGAAACACTTTTGCAAGCGGGTGCTTGCAATTGTTAGCGAGGATGAGGCAGGGTGGGAGACATGGCATCGCTCAACGTCGGCAATCTCGGTGACTATCTGCGCGAACAGCGGCGCAACGCGCAGCTGTCGCTCAGGCAGCTCGCCGACGCCGCCGGGGTGTCCAACCCGTACCTGAGCCAGATCGAGCGCGGGCTGCGCAAGCCGAGCGCGGAGGTGCTCCAGCAGGTCGCGAAAGCCCTGCGGATCTCCGCCGAGACGCTGTACGTCCGCGCCGGCATCCTCGACGCCGAGCGGGATCTGAACGAGGTCGAGACCCGTGCGGTCATCCTCGCCGACCCCACCCTCGACGAGCGGCAGAAGCAGGTGCTGCTCCAGATCTACGAGTCGTTCCGCAAGGAGAACGGCTTCGGGTCGGGCGAGGAGGGCGCGAGCGCCGCCGGCACCGACGCCGGTGGTGTGCGGGACGACGGTGTGCGGGGCACCCGCAGCGAGGCCGGCAGTGACATCGGCAGCGACGCCGACAGCGGTTCCGGCAGTGATGCCGGCAGCGAGACCGATCCGGGGCGGACGGCCGGATGAGCCGGCCAAGCGCGCCGGCCGCCGCGCCACGGATCGCAAAACCCTCAGCCGAACCTGAATCCGGGAGGACCATCACCATGGCCATCACCGACGATCTGCGCAAGACCCTCAGCGACCCGACTCCGTTCTACTTCGCCGCCGGCACCGCCGACCTCGCGCTCCGGCAGGCCAGGAAGGTCCCCGGTCTGGTCGACCAGCTGCGTGCCGAGGCCCCGGCCCGCATCGACGCCGTCCGCAACACCGACCCGAAGGCCGTGCAGGAGAAGGCCGCCAGCCGCGCCAAGGAGGCCGGTGTCAAGGCCAAGGAGGCGCAGGCCACCCTCCAGGCCCGGGTCAACGACTTCATCGTCTCCCTGGACGGCGACCTCAAGAAGCTCGGCGAGTCCGCCCAGGACTTCGCGCTGCGCCAGGTCGGCGTGGCCGCCGAGTACGCCGTCAAGGCCCGTGAGACCTACGAGAAGGTCGCCGAGCACGGTGAGCAGGCCGTGAAGACGTGGCGCGGCGAGGCCGCCGACGAGATCGAGGACCTGGCGATCGCGGTCGAGGGCAAGCCCGAGCCGGTCACGGTCAAGGCCGACGAGAAGAAGGCGGAGCAGCCGAAGGCCGCCGAGGCCAAGCCGGCCGCGGTGAAGAAGGCCCCGGTCGCCAACGCCAAGAAGGCCCCGGCGCCCCGCAAGGCCACCCCGGCCAAGAAGACCACCCCGCCGGCCAAGTAACCGGCAGGGCGCGGGGACGCACGGGCCGGGCACTCCTCGGGTGTCCGGCCCGTTATCGGGGTAGCGGTATCGGACCAGCGGGTACGGTGGCCGCGTAGGAACAAGCCGAAACGGGTGGTGGACGTTGTGCTGATGCAGGGCTTCTCAAGTTTCCTGGGGCTGCTCTACCTCGCCATGCTGGTCCTCGCCGTGGTGGCGCTGGTCATGGCCGCGCTCTTCCGGGACGACGCCTACCGGGCCGCGGACAAGCAGAACAAGGGCTTCTGGCTGATCATCCTGGGTGTCGCGGTCGCGGTGAACCTGCTGGTCCCGATGCTGTTCCTCCAGCTCGCGGGCCTGGTCGCCACGATCGTCTTCTTCGTCGACGTCCGCCCGGCCCTCCGGCAGGTCTCCGGCGGCGGTTTCGGCCGCCGGCGCGGCGGCAGCAGCAGCGACGGCCCGTACGGTCCGTACAACGGCGGCCGCTGACCCAGGCCGGAGACCCGGGCCGGACACGGCGGGCACGGACGGCGCGCGGCGGCGGCCCGCACGGGCCCCCGCGGCGAGCGCCGGTCAGCCCTGCCGGTCCAGCAGCACCAGGGCCACGTCGTCGGTCAGCTCGCCGCCGTTCATCTCCCGCACCTCGTTCACGGCCGCCCGCAGCAGCGCCTCGCCGCCGAGGCCCTCGCCCAGCTGGCGGCGCACCATCTCCAGCATGCCGTCCTGGCCGAGCCGCTCCCCGCCGGAGCCGACGCGGCCCTCGATCAGGCCGTCGGTGTAGAGCATCAGGCTCCACTCGGCCCCCAGCTCCACCTGCGTGCGCGGCCAGCGGGCGCCCTCGAGCATGCCCAGCGCCGGCCCGTTGTTGTCGTACGGCAGCAGTTCCGCCGGACGGCCGGGCCGGGCGAGCAGCGGTGCCGGGTGCCCGGCCAGGCACACTCCGGCCCGGCGCCCGTCGGGAGTTATGTCGACCGTGCAGAGCGTCGCGAAGATCTCCTCGTCGGAGCGCTCGTGCTCCAGCACCTCCTGCAGCGTGCCCAGCAGCTGGTCACCGCACAGCCCCGCCAGCGTCAGCGCCCGCCAGGCGATCCGCAGCTCCACGCCGAGCGCGGCCTCGTCCGGGCCGTGCCCGCAGACGTCGCCGATCATCGCGTGCACGGTCCCGTCGGGCGTGCGCACGGTGTCGTAGAAGTCGCCGCCGAGCAGTGCGCGCGAGCGGCCGGGGCGGTAGCGGGCGGCGAAGCGCAGCGCGGAGCCCTCCAGGAGGGGCGTGGGCAGCAGGCCCCGCTCCAGGCGGCGGTTCTCCTGGGCGCGCATCCGGCCCTCCGCGAGCTTGCGCTCGACCGCGAGGGAACGCTTGCGCTCGACGGCGTACCGGATGGCGCGGCTCAGCAGCCGGCCGTCCAGTTCGTCGCGGAAGAGGTAGTCCTGCGCGCCGACGCGCACGGCCTCGGCGCCGCGCTCGGCGTCACCGGAGGCGGTGAGCGCGAGCACGGCGTGCCGGGGCGCGATCTCCAGGACGTGCTTGAGCACGGCCAGCTCGTCCTCCGTCTCCTTGCCGCCCGGCGCGGGCAGCGCCAGGTCGAGCAGGATGCAGTGGACGTCGTCGGTCAGCAGCCGCCCGGCCTCGGTGAGGTTGCGGGCGGTCCGGACGCGGATCGAGGTGCCGGACGCGTCCCGCAACTCGGGCAGGACCGGCGAGCCGGCCGGATCGTCCTCGATCAGCAGCAGGGTGAGAGTGGTGCCGCCGCTGTTCGGCGCGGCGGCTTCCGTGCGGTTGGCCTCTTCCTTGAGGGGGCCGCCGCCCTGTGCGGGCACGGCGGCCGGCGCCTGACCACTCTCCACGGCCGGGATCGCTCTCTGCCGCGGTACGGGTACGGGCATCGTGTCGGGTTCCTTCCCTCCCCCCGAGGGCACGGCGGGGCGAGGGACCTCGACCCACCAGACGGGGACCATAGCGGTAGTGGCCGCCGCAACGGAATGGTGTGAGCCGCGTCGCTCCGTCTCAGGCCATTGGCATATGCCGCGGGACGTACCGCAGTTGGACAAGAAGACCGCCGGGCGGGAATGACGAAGCTCACGCGGTGCCCCGGTTTCCAAGGGTGTTGGCGTGGACTGGGTCACATGGCGCAGCTCACGAAAGGGACATCACGCCCGAAGTGCCCGGCGGTGCTCAGGCGTCCGGGCGCACCACGCCGAGGATCGGCATCGTCCCGGCGCCGCCGAGCGTCACCGTGCGTCCCGGGCGCGGGGCCTGGATGATCGCGCCGTCGCCGACATACATCGCGACATGGCTGGCGTCGTCGAAGTAGATGATCAGGTCGCCGGGGCGCATGTCCTTGAGGTCGACGTGCTTGAGCTGCTTCCACTGCTCCTGCGAGGTGCGCGGGATCGGCCGCCCGGCGCTCGCCCAGGCCTGCGAGGTCAGGCCGGAGCAGTCGAAGGAGTCCGGCCCCTCCGCGCCCCACACGTACGGCTTGCCGATCTGGGCGGTGGCGAACGCGACCGCCTTCCTGCCCGCCGCGGTCGCCTTGGTGTGGATCTCGTCGAGTATCCCGGTGTCAAGCCAGGCGGTCTGCGCCTTGTCGGCGGCCGCCCGCTCCAGCTCGGCGAGCCGCTCCTTCTGCTTCTTCTCCAGGCTGGACTGGAGCTTCTCGGCGGCGGTGATCCGCTGCTGGATCTTCTTCTTCGCGGCGGCCTTCGCCTTGCGGCCCGCCTCCAGTTCGTCCCACCGGTCGGCCGCGTCCGCCGCGTATTGCTTCAAGTCCTGCTGGGTCTGGGTCAGTTCCCCGATCAGGCCCTTGGTGGCGCGCTGGCCCTCCAGCACCCGGCCGGCCCCGTCGAGGAACTGCGAGGGGTTGTCGCTCAGCAGCAGCTTGGCGGAGTCGGGCAGTCCGCCGGTGCGGTACTGGGCGGCCGCCGCCCGGCCCGCCCGCGCCTTCAGCCCGTCGAGCTTCTGCTGGCCCTTGACGATCTTCTTGGCCAGGTCGACGATCGCGGCGGACTGCTTGTCGGCGGCCTCCTCGGCGGCGTTGTACGCGTCGGTGGCGACGGCCGCGTCGTGGTAGAGCGCGTCCAGCTTCGCCCGTACCGCCTCGAGGTCCTTGTCCGGCGGGGGTGTCGCGGGGGCGCTCGGGGAACCGCTCGTGGCGGGCGTGGGGTCCGGCGCCGCGAACGCGGTGCCCGGCGCCGCCAGTACGGTCAGCGCGCAGACCAGGGTCACGGCGGCGGCCGTGCTCGCGCGACGCCCGCCCGCCCGGACGCCGTTCCTGTCCGGTCCCATGGCCACCCCTCCCCGAAGAACTGATTAACCGTCAGTAACATGTGGCACGGGGAGGATCGTGCCACGTCACGCCGCAAACCGACAGAGGGAGCGGCCGGTGGCTTCCTCCCCTGGTTCCCCCCGGGACATGACGATCTCCCCGCCTTTGTGACGAACACCTCACCGAGATCGTTCCCGGTCGGCGGGGGTCAGTCCGAGGGCGCCAAGGCGCCCCAGGCCACCGTCACTTCTCCCTGCCGCCAGCGCGCCGCCGAGTCCGTGACCGGCCAGTCGCCCGCCAGGTCCCGCACCGCGCGTATCCACCGCTGCCGGGCGCCGTACGACGCGTAGGGCGCGGCGGCCGCCCAGGCGCGGTCGAAGTCCCGCAGGAACGCGTGCACCGGCTCACCCGGCACGTTGCGGTGGATCAGCGCCTTGGGCAGCCGCTCGGCGAGGTCCGACGGCCGCTCCAGGGAGCCGAGCCGGGTCGCGAAGGTCACCGTCCGGGGTCCCCCGGGTCCGAGCGCGACCCACACGTGGCGCCGCCCGATCTCGTCGCAGGTCCCCTCGACCAGCAGCCCGTCCGGCGCGAGCCGCGCGCACAGCCGCGCCCAGACGGCGGCGACCTCGCGCTCGTCGTACTGCCGCAGCACGTTGGCCGCCCGGACGAGCGACGGCCGCCCGGCGACCGGGATCTCGAACCCGCCGTGCCGGAAGACCAGCCCGTCCCGCTCGTACGGCTTCGCGGCGGCGACCCGGTCCGGCTCGATCTCGATGCCGACGACCCGCGTGCGCGGCGCGACGCCGCGCAGCCGGGCGAGCAGTTCGACGGCGGTCCAGGGGGCGGCGCCGTATCCGAGGTCGACGGCGACCGGGTCGGCGGCGCGGCGCAGGGCGGCGCCGTGCGTGGCGGCGATCCACCGGTCCATCCGGCGCAGCCGGTTGGGGTTCGTGGTCCCGCGCGTCACCGTGCCCACGGGGCGGGAGGCGCGGGTGGTCATGGGTACGAGGGTAAGCGCGCGCGTCTCTCACGCGCCCCGGCCTCGAACGGTTGAGCGATCACAGGTAATTCCCCGGTAAAAACCCTATTCCCAGGAATGGGAATCGAGACCTTCGCGTTGCACTGCCTGAGGGAGCCCCACACCCTCCCAGAGGCATGCCCGCATCAAGGAGGACCGCCACGTGAGCCAGTACGTCAGCAGGCTCGGGCGACGCTCCCCGTCGGCTGCTGCCCGGCTTCTCCGCAGCCGCCGCCCGCGTCGCGTCGCCATGCTCTCCGTGCACACCTCGCCGCTCCACCAGCCGGGCACCGGCGACGCCGGCGGCATGAACGTCTACATCGTCGAGCTGGCGCAGCGCCTGGCCGCCATCGACATAGACGTCGAGATCTTCACCCGGGCCACCTCCGGCGGCCTCCCGCCGACCGTCGAACTCGCCCCGGGCGTCCTCGTCCGGCACGTCGACGCCGGCCCCTACGAGGGCCTCGCCAAGGAGGACCTCCCGGCCCAGCTGTGCGCCTTCACGCACGGCGTGATGCAGGCCTGGGCCGGCCACCGCCCCGGCTACTACGACCTGGTCCACTCGCACTACTGGCTCTCCGGCCACGTCGGCTGGCTCGCCGCCCAGCGTTGGGGCGTCCCGCTGGTGCACGCGATGCACACCATGGCCAAGGTCAAGAACGCCAGCCTGGCCGACGGCGACACCCCCGAGCCCGCCGCCCGCGTGATCGGCGAGACCCAGATCGTCTCCGCCGCCGACCGGCTCATCGCCAACACCGCCGAAGAGGCCGGCGAACTCGTCCGCCACTACCGCGCCGACCCCGCCAAGGTCGCCGTCGTCCACCCCGGCGTGAACCTCGACCGGTTCCGCCCCGCCGACGGCCGCGCCGCCGCCCGCGCCCGCCTGGACCTCCCGCAGGACGCGCTGATCCCGCTCTTCGCGGGCCGAATCCAGCCCCTGAAGGCTCCCGACGTGCTGCTCAGGGCGGTGGCCGTGCTCCTCGACGAGCGGCCCGAGCTGCGCTCCTCGATCGTCGTGCCGATCGTCGGCGGCCCCAGCGGCAGCGGCCTCGCCAAGCCGGAGGGCCTGCAGAAGCTGGCCGCGCGGCTCGGCATCGCGGACGTCGTCCGGTTCCGGCCGCCGGTCGGCCAGGAGCAGCTCGCGGACTGGTTCCGGGCCGCCTCCGTCCTCGTCATGCCGTCCTACAGCGAGTCCTTCGGCCTGGTGGCGATAGAGGCGCAGGCGGCCGGCACCCCGGTCCTCGGCGCCTCCGTCGGCGGTCTGCCGGTGGCGGTGCGGGACGGCGAGACCGGCTTCCTGGTGCGCGGTCACGATCCCGCCGACTACGCGCGCGTGCTGTGCCGTTTCGCCGACGACCCGACCCTGGCGAACCGTTTCGGCGACGCCGCCGCCCGGCACGCCCAGTGCTTCGGCTGGGACGCCTCGGCCGCCGCCACCGCGGAGGTCTACACGGCCGCGACCCAGTCCCACCGCCGTCGCGTACGCTCGGCCCATGGGTGATGTCGACAAGGCCGCGCAGGTCATCGAAGGGGTCCTGAAGGACGCCGAACTGGAGTGGGAGAGCCCCGGCCCCGGCAGTTACGTCGTCCAGCTGCCCGGCACCCGCAAGCTGCGGACGACCGTCTCCCTCCTCGTCGGCCGCCACTCGCTCTCCCTGAACGCCTTCGTGATCCGGCACCCCGACGAGAACGAACCGGCCGTCCACCGCTGGCTCCTGGAGCGCAACCTCAAGCTCTACAGCGTGAGTTACGCCGTCGACCGGCTCGGCGACATCTACGTCACCGCCCGGCTCCCGCTCGCCTCCGCCACCCCGGACGAGATCGACCGGCTGCTCGGCCAGGTCCTGGAGGCGGCGGACGGCGCCTTCAACACCCTCCTGGAGCTGGGCTTCGCCGCCGCGATCCGCAAGGAGTACGCCTGGCGGGTGTCCCGCGGCGAGTCGACCCGGAACCTGGACGCGTTCACGCATCTGATCGAGCGTCCGACCGACTGACATCAGGTCCCGACCTGATTGACACCCGCACGACCCTTTCGACGTGACCGGGTGTCGTGGCATGCTCACGGCCGACGCACATATGAACAACGTTCACAACCATGAATAGCCGCCATGGGAAGGACGTACGGAATGAGCACCGCGCACCACGGCATGACGAGACGGGGCCTGCTTGCCGGCGCCACGGCGGTCGCCGCCACCGCCGTCACCGGCACCCCCGCCCGCGCATCGGACCCGTCCGGCGCACCGAACACGTCCGGCACACCCGGCACACCCGGCGCACCGGGCCCGTCGGGCGGTCAGGTCCCCTCCCTCTGGCGGGAGTTCACCCGCGCTCCCTTCACTCACCCGCAGATCCCGTACGTCGGCCGGGCCGGCGCGGCCCGGATCCGCCGCCTCCCGGTGGTGGCCGACGTCCGCGCGTTCGGCGCGGTGGCCGACGGCGTCACCGACTGTGCCCCCGCGATCAACCGTGCCATCGCCGCTGCCGCCAGGGCCGGCGGTGGCACGGTCACCATCCCGCCCGGCACCTTCCGCATCGACGGCCTGGTCCTTCTCGGCTACGACAACGTGGTGCTGCGCGGCGCCGGCAGCGGCCGTACGACGCTGTACGCGACGAAGAACCTCACCGAACTGATCGGCCCCTACGGCTCCCGCTACGGCGGCACCAAGTCGGCGTGGTCCTGGGCCGGCGGCCTCATCTGGCTCGCCCCCAAGGCCCGTTGGGACTCGCTGACCGCCGCGATCAGGGCGCAGGACTGGCCGTTCGAGGGCTGGACCGGCAACAAGCGCGACGAATGGGAGGAGTTGACCCAGATCGCCCCGGCCCGCCGCGGCCAGTGGACGATCACCGTCACCGACCCGTCCCGGCTGCGCCCCGGCCGCCTGGTCCTGCTCCGCGTCGCCGACGACGCCGGCCACACCCTCCTGCAGCACATGTCGGGCGACGGCCCGGGACCGGCCGCGTACTACTGGGATGACAAGACCAAGCTCCTCTCCTACGTCCCCTACGAGTGGCCCGTCCGCGTCACCGCCGTGCGCGGCCACCGGGTGACCCTGGAACGCCCGCTCCCGCTGGACCTCAGGCCCGAGTGGAACCCCCAGCTCACCACCCACGTACCGGAGTTGACCGGCGCCGGCGTCGAAGGACTCACCCTGGACGTGATGGAGACCCCGCAGTCCCCGCACCTCCTCGACAAGGGCTACAACGGGGTCGTCCTGCAATGCGCCTACGACTGCTGGGTGGACGACGTCACGGTCCGCAACGTCGACAACGGCTTCGGCCTGGTCGCCGCCTCCGCCTGCACCCTGCGCCGCACCCGCGTCGGCGGCCGCGGCGAGCACCACCCCTACTTCTGCCGCGAGGGCTCCCACGACAACCTGGTCGAGGACTTCACCGTCGAGCAGCGCACGGTCCCGGCCCCCTCCGACACCCAGCTGCACGGCATCAACGTCGAGGGCCTGTCCTCGCACAACGTGTGGTCGCGCGGCGAGATGCGGATGGGCACCTTCGACTCCCACCGCGGCCTGCCCTTCGCCAACGTCCGCACCGACATCACGGTCGACAACAACGGCCGGCACGGCGGCGACGCCAACGCCGGACCGCTCTTCGGCGCCCGCTTCACGCACTGGAACGTGCGCGTCACCAACGGCCGCGCGGGCCTGATGCGCCTCGACGGCCTCGCCCCCTGGTCCGCCACGGTCGGCCTCAACGAGGTGACCGAGTTCGACCAGACCGACGTCCCGGACTTCACCGGCGACCTGCACTCCCGCCTGGAGCTGTACGGCACCTGGGACGCGGTACGGCCGCGGAACCTGTACGAGGCTCAGCGCGCGCTGTCCCGGTAGCGCCCCGGGGTCACCCCCACCAGCTTCTTGAAGTGCCGGGTCAGATGGGCCTGGTCGTAGAAGCCGGTGGCGGTGGCCGTGTCGCCTGGCGGGACGCCGTCGAGCAGCAGCCGGCGGGCCCGGCCGACCCGGCGGGACATCAGGTACTGGTGCGGGGCGATGCCGTACGCGCGGCTGAACGCCCGTACCAGGTGGGCCGGGTGGGCGTGCAGCAGCCGCGCGGCCTCGGCCAGGGCGAGCCCCTCGTCGACCCGTTCGTCGAGCAGGTCGCGCAGGGCGCCGGCGAGCACCGGGTCCGGCGGCCGGGGCGGCGCGGTGAGCCGGGGGCGGAGCAGAGCGCGCAGCCGGTCGCCGATCAGGGTGAGCCGGCTCTCGGCCTCCAGCTCGTCGCCGCGGCGGGCGAGGGAGGCGTGCAGCCGGCCGACGCGCCGCCGCAGCAGCGGGTCGCGCAGGTCGGGGCCGTCGACGGCCGCGCCGATCAGCTCGTCGCCGAGGAGGGTGCCGTCCAGGTACACCACGCGCTTGCGGAAGCCGTCCGCGGTGGCCGGGGAGCCGTTGTGCGGGACGTGCGGCGGGAGCAGCGAGACCGTGTCGCCCGGGGTGCCGTGCTCATGCCGTTCCAGGTCGTACCGTACGGCGCCGTCGTCCACGATGAGCAGCGTCCAGGCGTCGTGCACGTGCATCGGGTACGCGTACTCGGTGAAGTGCGCGTGGAAGACCTCCGTGACGCCCGGTACGAGGGGGCGCCAGGCGGTGACTTCCTCCGTGAGGTGCTGCCGGGCGGCCATGCAAACAACGTACAAGACGAGGCCGCAGGGCGATCGGCAGTCTCATGGCATGAGCACCGAGCCCCACGCCCCCGCCTCGTCCGACGTCCGCTTCGACACCAAGATCGCCGTGCTGCTCCGCGACGACCTGGAGCCCTGGCAGCGCCTCAATGTCACCGCGTTCCTGGTCAGTGGCCTGGGCACGGCGGTCCCCGAGGTGATCGGGGAGCCGTACGAGGACGCCGACGGGGTGGCGTACCAGCCGATGTTCCGGCAGCCGGTGCTGGTCTTCGAGGGCACGAAGGAGACGATGACGGCGGCGCACGCGCGCGCCCTGGGCAGGGCCCTGCCCCGGGCCGTGTTCACCGCGGACCTCTTCACCACCGGCAACGACCGCGACAACCGCGCGGCGGTCCGCGCGGTCCCGACGGCGGAGCTGGACCTGGTGGGACTCGCGGTGTACGGGCCGCGGAACGGGGTGGACAAGGTGCTGAAGGGGGCGCGGATGCATCCGTGAGGGGGAGGGGGGACGCGTCGGCCAGGACCGGACGGGTGCGTCGTTCGGTTGGACCGGCCGGTGGAATCGTGGCGCGTGACCGGGTGATCCGATCATCACACTCGTCCCGTTCACCGGCGTACGACGCATCTGACTTGTCATGCGACTCATCGGATTCAGCAGCATGGCGGCGGTGGCGGCGGTCGTCGCGAGCGTGACGGGCGTGACGGGCGGAACGGCGTCCGCCGCGGGCCAGGACGACACCACCCGGGTGCCGTGCAGCTCGACGGCTCTGACCACTGCCATTGTCGCGGCGTCAGCGGGGGAGACGCTCTCCCTCTCGTCCGCCTGCACGTACCACCTGACCTCGCCCTTCAGCAGCGGCGAGGGCCTGCCGCCGATCGCCGACCGGCTCACGGTCCTCGGCAACGGCGCGACGGTCGTCCGGGACGGGAACGGCACGGCCGCGTTCCGGATCTTCCACGTCACCTCCGGCGGCAACCTCCGCCTGGAGGACCTCGCCGTCCGCGGCGGGAACAGCAGCGGCGACGGCGGGGGCATCCTGGTCGACTCCGGCGGCAAGCTCACGCTGGCCGGCGTCGACGTGACCGACAACACCGCGACGGGCAGCGGCGGCGGTGTGGCGGTGCCGGCGGGCGCGACGGCCGTCGTACGGCGTGGCTGGATCGCCTTCAACAACGCGACCAACGGCGGCGGGCTGTACACCGGGGGAACGCTGAGCGTGGACGACTCCGAGTTCACCCGCAACCACGCCCGCACCGTCGGCGGCGCCCTCGCCAGGGTCTCCGGCAACGCCTACGTGCACGCGAGCCTCGTCAGGCGCAACACGTCGGCCGTCGGCGGCGGCGGGGTCGTCAACGGCGGGGGCGGGACGCTGGAGTTCGGCGACAGCAAGATCGCGAACAACACGACCGGCGGCACCACCGGCGGCGGCATCCAGAACCTGTCGAACCTCAGGCTGGAGAAGACCGAGGTCAGCGGCAACGTCGTCGGGGGCACCACGGGAGCCGGCGGCGGCATCCACAACTCCACGACCACCGCGGTGCTCGTGCTGAGCGGCAGCGAGATCCTCCGCAACAGCGCGAACGGCAACGGCGCCTCCCGGGCCGGCGGCATCTACAACAACGCCGGGTCGGTCACCCTCGACCACAGCCACGTCCGCGACAACGCCTCCACGGTGGCGCCGGGCGGCGTCTACACGACGAACCAGTTCACGGTGACCTCCTCCTCCGTCACCCGCAACATCCCGACCAACTGCGCGGGCAGCCCCGTCGTGGTCACCGGCTGCACGAACTGAACCGGGCCGGACGGGGCGGGCGCCGCGGGCGCGGGACGCAGGACGGAGCGCGCGGGCCGGTCAGGCGAGCGCCTCGGCCCCGCCCCCGGCCTCGACGGCGCCCGCGTCCTTCACACCCGGCACGCGCTCCTCGGCCGCACGCTCCCCGACCACACCCCCACCCTCTTCGACCACGCGCTCCTCGCCGGTGCGTTCGTCCGGCAGCTTGCGCATGAGGACCCCGTACCCGAAGGCCGCCGCCGTCCCCACGACCGCGCACACGCCCCACAGCCACCGCGCGCCGAACCGGTCGATGACGACACCGGACAGCAGCGGCGCGATGAGCGCGGCGGCCGACCAGGACATCGTGTACATCCCCTGGTACCGCCCGCGCCCGTGCACCGGCGACAGCCGCACGACGAGCCCCGTCTGGGTGGGCGCGTTGACGATCTCGGCGAGCGTCCACACGCACACGGTGAGCGCGAAGACGCCGACGGACCCGGCGAACGCGGTGAGCCCGAACCCGTACCCGGCGAGCAGCGACGAGACGGTGAGCAGCGACCGCGGGTCCCGGTGCTCGATGAACCGGGTGACGGGGATCTGGAGGACGACGATGAGCACGCCGTTGACGGCGATGGCCGTGCCGTAGTCCGCGGGCGAGAACCCGGCCTCGCCCATCGCCACCGGCAGCCCCACGGATCCCTGCTGGAAGATGAGGGCGACGAGGAAGGACAGGCCGACCACGGCCATGTACCGCCGGTCCCGCACCACGGTCCGCAGGCTCACCTCGCCGCCCGGGGCACCGGCGCTCCTCGCGATCCGCTCCGGCCGGGACTCCGGCAGCTTCACGAAGACGAGGACCGCGCAGACGGCGGTCATCCCGGCCTCGATCAGGAACCCGGCGCGGTAGCTGACCTCGGCGATGAACCCGGCCGCCATCGACGACACGGCGAACCCGAGGTTGATGGCCCAGTAGTTCAGCGAGAACGCCCGCACCCGGTCCTGCGGCCGCACGATGTCGGCCATCATCGCCTGCACGGCCGGCCGGGAGGCGTTGGAGGCCATGCCGACGAGGAAGGCGACGGCGGCGATGGCGACGGGGTCCTGGACGAACCCGAGCAGGGCGACGGCCGCCGCAGTGGAGCCCTGGGCGACCAGCAGGGTCGGCCGCCGTCCCAGCCGGTCGGCCATCACCCCGCCGGCCAGCGAGGAGACGACCCCGCCCAGCCCGTGCAGCGAGGCGACGAGGCCGGCGTAGGAGGCGCTGTAGCCGCGGTCCAGGGTCAGGTAGAGGGCCATGAACGTGGCGACGAAGGCGCCCAGCCGGTTGACGAGGGTGCTGGTCCACAGCCACCAGAACTCACGGGGCAGACCCGCTACGGTCTCCCGGACAGCGCGTCGCAGGGCGACGGACGGCATGGCTCCCCCAGGGCAAGACGTAAGTGCTGCTAGAGATGATCGGACCTTACTTTTGATCCGCTCAACTGAGCCACTCAATTAACAAAAGCCGTCAACTGTCCGACGGCTGGGACGGCCTCCGGGCGGCGGCTCTGCGCCCCGAAACCGTGGATTACGCTCTGACCCATGGCCGACGCACCGTACAAGCTGATCCTCCTCCGCCACGGCGAGAGCGAGTGGAACGCGAAGAACCTGTTCACCGGCTGGGTGGACGTCAACCTCAACGAGAAGGGCGAGAAGGAGGCAGTCCGCGGCGGTGAACTCCTCAAGGACGCCGACCTCCTCCCCGACGTGGTCCACACGTCGCTCCAGAAGCGCGCCATCCGCACGGCGCAGCTCGCCCTCGAAGCGGCCGACCGCCACTGGATCCCGGTCCACCGCAGCTGGCGCCTGAACGAGCGCCACTACGGCGCCCTCCAGGGCAAGGACAAGGCGCAGACCCTCGCGGAGTTCGGCGAGGAGCAGTTCATGCTGTGGCGCCGCTCGTACGACACCCCGCCCCCGCCGCTGGCCCGCGACGCCGAGTACTCCCAGTTCGACGACGCGCGCTACGCCACGCTGCCGCCGGAGCTGCGCCCGCAGACGGAGTGCCTGAAGGACGTCGTCGTCCGCATGCTCCCGTACTGGTTCGACGGCATCGTCCCCGACCTCCTGACCGGCCGCACGGTCCTCGTCGCCGCCCACGGCAACAGCCTGCGCGCCCTGGTCAAGCACCTCGACGGCATCTCGGACGCCGACATCGCGTCCCTGAACATCCCGACGGGCATCCCCCTCTTCTACGACCTCGACACCGACTTCAAGCCCCTCACCCCGGGCGGCCGCTACCTCGACCCGGAGGCGGCAGCAGCGGCGATCGAGGCGGTCAAGAACCAGGGGAAGAAGAAGTAACACGCACTGATCAAGCCCCCTGCCCGCGGGTGTTCCGTCGGTAGGGGGCTTGTCGCTGTACTGGAGCCGTCTCTGTGGCCTCAGCTGCTTGGTTGGCCCGTCACGTCACACGGCAGGACCAAACGATCGAGCGATACAGCAGCGGCGCCCGTGGCAGGACCGCAGACCGAGCGACTGGTCTGGAAGGGTTGGCGTCAGACCTCTCGTCTAGGTTTGGCCCGTTGCTCACAACCGTTCCCATGCCGGGGCGCTCCGCGAGCCTGACCTGCCGCCCTACCAGGTTGTCCTTGCGGAAACCAACTGGGGCTCGCTCCAGACGGCTTTCGGGTCAGGTGAGGACCTTCCCAAGATTCTGACGCGCCTCTTGGAGCCCGATCCCAAGGTCCAGGTCACCACTTTGTGGGAGCTGGGCGAGCTGGTCAGCCACCAGAACACCATTTACGAAGCCACCGCCCCCGCCGTCATGTACGTCGCCGGCATCCTCACCCACCCGGCGGCCATGACGCGACGGCCCTATCGCGACCGCCCCATCCTCGCGACGTTGTTGGGCTGGCTGGCCTTCACCGTTCACGACGCCTCCGACGAGATCGTCGCCCGCAACGAGGATTACTTTCCCGGCTTCCTCGCCCGCGACACCACCGTGGCGGACTTCCGGGACCGGCGCCCGATGCTCTACAGGGCCGTCGCGCCCTTCCTGCATGACAGCCACGAGGATGTGCGTGAAGCCGCCGCCATCGCCGCGCTCCTCCTCGCCGAACACCCCGCGCTCACCGGGCACCGTGCTCACCTTGCCGTGCACGCGCGCCGCATCCTGGACACCAGCACCAACGACCCCAACCGTCGCGTCGCGTGGAGGGCCCTCGAAGCATGGGGTCACCATCCGCCCGGCCCGGAGCCTCTCTCCGAGGAGGGCCAGGACCGAGGGCCGCACAGCGGTGGCCGCGGCGATCTCGAACCTCCCTTCTGACCGATACGCGCACAGCACGCCTGCGGACCATGGCAGCAGGGGAGACACACCGACCCAAGGTCGCGCGTGCCACATCCGTGCCGGAACGGGCGGGGAACCACGGGGAATGGCGGGGACGAGGCCACCGATCAGCCAGCCTCCGCGCCCGCTTTGCCGCAGGTCGGCTAGGCAGCCCTCCCGCCGAGAACCCGAGCTTCCCAAGCTCAGGGCTTCGGCCACCGGATACGCGATGGCCACCTGACGCGTGATTCTGTAGCTTGCCCCCATGACCGACAATCGAAGGGGCAATGCCGCGTAGGCGCCCGTCAGCCCTGCGGGGCGACCTCCCTGTCCGCCCCTGGCGACGGCGACGGTACCCGTTCATTGATCGCCTTTCAGGTTCCTGCACAGCTGACCTGCGTCGGCTGGAGCGGACCCGCTTCTGCCCCGAAGCCACAGAAGAAGCGTTCTGGCACTGGCAGGCCTATGCCCATGGACCCCTCAGACATCTTCTAGACCCCCTCACGGGTCCCGATTGCGGCATCCCTGAGTGCGGGTGTTACGGCGGCGGCTTCCGTGAGCACCTCGAAGCCGTGCTTCACGCGCTGCCCAGGAAGAGCGCACGTGAGTTGCGTGCCCTCGTGCGGGCCCTCGACGAGAAGATTCTGGCAAGGGCCAGGATCATCCCAGCTGACAGCCTGGACGCGCCATGGTGGCAAGGCCAGCTCTAGGACCATGGTCGGCCGTCTCAGTTTCCGTCTCATTCAGCCCCGTTCACGGCTGGTCAGGCGAGACCCGAAGCCGTCCCTGCACCGGCGGCCAGCCGTCCATGAACGCAGGTGAACGCCCCTGCACTCGCGCCGGTAGCCCACCACCACAGTTGGAAAAGGTGTTGGTCTCGCGCGGTCGAGCGGTGAGGTGTTGCGACCTCCTGTCGACAACGGTCACCGCCTTAATGATGATGGGCCAATGCTCGAGTTCAGTTGGCCGGACCGCTCCCTGCTGCCGGCCTCGGATGTCATAGGCCAGAGCTGGCCAGCAACGGTCTCCGCACTACCCCTCGGCTCTCACGTCAGTGGACGGGTCATCGGCCGACAACCGTTCGGCGTATTCCTCCTCCTCGACGGCGTGCCGAATGCAGTTGGCCTTGCCGAGATCACTGCCATGCCTCACCGCATGGAACTGCCTGCCTTGGGCGCCACCGTAGCTGGCGAGGTGATCTGGCACGCGGACCACAACTGTCAGGTGAAGATCCGCCTCGATGAATGGCATTTGCCCGGCTGATCACCCCCTGGCCGCCGCAGCGCTGCACCACTACCGCACCAGAACGAGCGGGGAGCAGCGGGGAACCACGGCGAACGCGGCCGACCATAGAAGGACCACAGGCTGAACGTTCGCCCAGGTCAGCGCCCCAACCGCCCCCAAATGCCCGCAGCTTCCCAAGCTGAGGTTCCCTCGTTAAGACGGATCTTGCTGTCAGACCTGCGCTGTACGGTCCGCTCCATGGCTGAGAGACCGACGACGAACTGGCGCAGGGGCATAGCCAAGGAGGCCGCGGAGCTTGCCGCCGGCACCCTGGATCCCGACTGCGCGTGCATGGTCGAGTTGTTCCCCGAAGAGCTCTTGCTGGAGACCGATGCCGTCCTCGACTTGTTCGAGGCCGAGTTGCCCATGCTCACCGAAGGAGACGACCCACGGATCTACGCTGCAGTGGAGCGCGTCGTCCTGGCCCTGAACGCCGTAAACGAAGCTCACGACGAGTGCGCCTTCGAAACCGATGAGCGCGAGCAGTTGTGCGCCTACATCGATGAGGCGCTCACCGAACAGGGAGTCGACGTCGCGGCCCTGACCGCCAGGCACGGGCTCGGCCGGCACGAGCTCACGGACCGGTGGCGGGACTGGTGAGCAACGCCATCGTCGTGAGAGATCAGGGTCGACTGTGGCCAGCGAGAGGAGTGTCTACGAGCGCGCGATGAGCTACGACATCTACTTCTTGAGCCGACGCGACGGGCAGTCCTGGAAGCGATGGAAGACGCGGCCGAGCACAGCGAGCCGATCCCAGCCCGCCTCCTTGAAGCTTGGGAACGCATAGTCCCGCAGGCCCGGCTGCTGCTGGGCGAAGTGGACATCACGGAGTACGAACATGAGTCGCGAGACCTCAGCCACTCGGGCACCGGCATCGACCTGTCCGTCTTCGGTGACGAGGTAAGCATCACCGTGCCCTACTGGCATGCAGGGGAAGACGCTGCGGTCGTGCTCGGCAAGATCTTTGCCCTGGCGGCCATCGTCGGGAAGGAAACGGGGCTGACTGCCTACGACCCCCAGACGGAATATCCGCTGGCGGAGGGCCAACCGCAAGGCGCGATAGGGATGATGTCGAGGGTCACCGAGGATTTGCGCAGCCGCTTCGGTGGTTGATCAACCACCGACGGAGGCGTGGCGGAGGCCGGTGGGGGTGCAGCGAGGCACACGCGCGCCTGATCGGTCGGCGCACCCGCCGTCGTGGCGGACTGTCGTCGGCTGAGGTACAGGCCTCAACGATTCTCCGGCTCTGTTCAGTGTGAAGGCGTGAAGCCAGCGGACTGGTCGAGGTGGAACACGGAGCCCCGAGCCGTCGGAGTCCAACCCTCTCGCAGAGCGAGCCGAACAGCCGCGACAACATCGGACGGCAGCACAGGCACAGCTCCTCGACCGATCCAATTGCTCGGATGCGGCTGGTCAGTGGTGACCACGAGCGTCGTACCTGAGGTGTCCGCATGCTCGACCGCGAACGTGCAAGGCGACCATGCCAGGCCCTGGTCATACGTCGGCCTGCCTCGCAGCCGCCACCGGTAGACCGTGCCGTCGACAGCGATCCGTCGTGACCCCTTGCGGACCAGTGCCACAACTCCTCCCTTCAACAGCGAAGATGCTAGCGAGCCTGCTCCCGCTGTCCGTCTCAGTTTCCGTCTCATTCAGCGCCGTTCACCGCCGTTCAGGCGAGACCGAAGCCGATAGCCGCTCCCATGGCCAACCGCCCATGAACGCAGATGAACGGTCCTGTACACACCCCATCGCCCCACCACCACAGTTGGAAAGCGTGCACAGGCTTCCAGCTACCCTGCTCCACGTTCCTGGACCAGGCCAGGGCGAGTAGAGGTTGGCGAACTTCGGGGGCATCGGTGGGTATCTGGGACGCGAAGATGGACAGCGAGCGGGCGCAGTGGGTCTTTGTGCCGCAGGTCAGTGTGGGGCCCCTTCACTTCGGGATGGCCCCCGACGACGTGAGTGCAGCCCTCGGAAGCGAGGCCTCGGCCCGTCGCCTTGTCCAGCGTTCGTCAGGCGACTACGAACTCGTCGAGTCGCAGTTCACCGAGTCCGGGGTGACCGTTTACTACACGATGGGGCAGACCTTGGCCTGCGTAGCCGTCGATGCTCTTGCCGGCCCGCAGGTCATGCTGGACGGCACTGCTCTCGTCGCCCGCGTGCCGTCCGAGGCCGAGGACTGGTTGTGCAAGCACGCCGAAGCCGACGAATTCGACCTCATCTATACGCACGCGGCAGATCCGGGCTCGGGGGATCTCGGACTCATCGTGCGCGCTCAACGAGCAGGCGACATCGTCCTCACCCGGCCGCTCTTCCTCATCCGCGAGTGGGCTGAGAACAGTTGGGACTGTGTTCCCGGCCAAGAATGGTCGACGTTCTGACGCGCACGAGACATGGCAGCTGCACCACAGCCGCACCAGATCGAGCGGGGAACAGCGGGGAATCACGGTGAAAGCCGCCGAGGCCGACAGGGCAGCGCCCAGGCCGTTCGCCCAGGTCAGCGCACGAGCGGGCCACCAAAGCCCGCAGCTTCCCAAGCTGAGGGCTCCGGCATTGTCGTCACGGTCGGCCGTCGTGGCCTGCTCTGGTCGACGGCATCGCCAGCGTGGCTGGGGCAGGTGGGGGTACAGCGAGGCATACGCGCGCCTGATCGGTCGGCGCACCCGACGTAGTGGCTGACTGTCGTCGGCTGAGGCGCAGACGAACCTGCGTCCAACTCTCACCAGACCTCTCCCGTCACCCACCTCCGGCAGGCGTGGCAGGACTGTGCATCCTGGGCACCATGACGAACCCCGAAGGCCCGTACGTGAAGGTGCATTTCCGGCTGGAGATCGAGGACGAGTGGCCCCCGGCGTCGGTGGAGAGTCTGTGGGCGGTCGACCAGGGCGACGGCACCGCACGGCTCGACAACATTCCGTGGTTCGTCCGCGGCATCGCCTGCGGGGACGTCGTGGCCACCCAGCCTGACGAGGAAGGTGTGCGGTGGGCCGGCGACGTGGTCCGGCGTTCGGAGAACTGCACCATCCGCCTCATCGTCCTCCGAGACGGCGGTTCGGGAGCCGCACGGCAGAGCGTGATCAACGCGTTCCACAAACTCGGCGTCGACGGCGAGGGCATCGAGAGGTTCCGTATGGTCGCCCTGGACGTCCCGCCTACCGCTGATCTCGCCAAGGTGCAGAGGCTGCTCCGGCACGGGGTGACCAAAGAGTGGTGGCACATGGAAGAGGGCTGCATCACCGCGCAGTGGCGAGCCGCTTCCGTCGGCTGACGCCGTTCAGCGCGCCCATGGCTGGGCCGTCTCTGGGCCGTCCGAGGACGCTCGACAGTCGCCGATGACGACCACCGAGGACCACCAAGCGCACGAGCCCGTCGCCCCTGAACAGCGAAAACCCAGCTCACCAAGATCCCCGGCAGGACCCAGGGCAAGAAGAAGTAACGCGACGCTGTCAAGCCCCCGCCTGCGGCTTCTCGGCAAGGCGGGGGCTTGTTGGTGACTGCGGGTGGCAGTCGATCGGAGACCGGCCGTTCCTTCGAGGGATGGACAGTACGCTGAGTCCAGCGGGATCGGGCCCGCCGCACGGTGTCCGGGAGGTGTCTCATGACGGCCGAGATGGTGGCCCCTGCGTGGATGCATGAGCAGATCACGGCCGAGGAGTACGAGTCCTGGTCCGAGGAGCAGTGCGTCGGCATCGAGATCGTGGACGGAATGGTCGTCGTGAGTCCGAGCGCCTCGAAGCGGCACAACCGGCTGGCGCGGATCCTGGCGAACGCCCTGGACGCCGCCGCCGGGCCGGAGTGGAACGCCGACACGGACTTCGATGTTCGGCTTCAGGACCTGCCCCTCACCAATCGCCGTCCGGATGTCGTCGTGTACCGCGCGGACACGATCGACATCAGCCCCACCCGCCCGGAGCACGTACTGCTGGTCGCGGAGGTGGTGTCGCCGGGTTCGGAGACCACCGACCGGATCGTCAAGGTCGACCAGTACGCCAAGGCGGGCATCGCCTTCTACTGGCGGATCGAGCAGGCCGCGACGGGCGTCCCGCTCGTGTACACCTACGTTCTCGACCCCGCGACGAAGACCTACCGTGACGGTGACGTGTTCGCCGGAGCCGTCAAGGCGGCGGCCCCGTTCCCGGTGGAGATCGACCTCAACCAGCTCTGACCTGGGCACTGCTTGCCGTCAGGTGATCGCCGGCGTGGTCCCGTCGGGCAGTGCGCAGGCTTCGCCGGCGTAGGCGCGGGAGACGACGTGTCCGCCGGCTGCCGCGCAGTCGTCCCGTGAGATGTTCGGCGCCGACGCGGCCCCGGCACCGGCGGCGCTCACGCCGATGAGGGTGGCCGCGGCCAGGGCGAGGCCCAGGATTCTTCGTATGCGCATGATGTCCTCCGCCTCCCGGGCACCTTCGTCCGGCCTTCGGGAGCGAGGGGCTGGTGACGTCGGCGCCCTCCTTCTCAGGATGGGCACTCCCCGCGGGGGCCGCGCGGCGGGTGCGTCACCGCGGTTCGTGGGCCGCCGCCCGGCAGGCCGCGGTCGCTCCGCCGCCCGCCGCCCCGGCTCCGGTCAGCCCGGTCACACATGTCTGAAGGTCTCCGGACACGCCACGGCCGCAGGCCGCCGTGACCGCGTCGGAGGCGGAGGCACCGGCCCGTTCGGCCATCTGCGTGCAGGCGGGGATGTCCGCCCGGGCCGCGGGCGCGGCGAGGACCGTGCCGCCGAGGGCGAGGGTCAGGCCGGTGAGGGCACCGGCGAGCCGGGTCGACGTGCGCATGGGGGGACCTGCCTTCCGGGTCGGTCGCGCGGCCCCGGTACAGGCCGCCCGGTCCGAGCCGCACCGGTACGCGGCTTCCGGTAGGCGGCCTCCGGACAGTCGACGGGACCCCGGGCGGGGGCCCTCGGGTCCCTCACTCCAGCCTCGCACCTCGGCGCCCGCCCGTCCTGACCACCCGGCGGGGCTCAGTCGAGGCAGAACTCGTTGCCCTCGACGTCCCGCATCACGATGCACGAGTCGTTCTCGTCGTGCAGGAGCCGTTCGCGTACCGCGCCGAGCGGGACCAGGCGGGCGCACTCCGCTTCGAGCGCGGCGAGACGCTCGTCGCCCACGAGCCCGGTGCCGACCCGTACGTCGAGGTGGACGCGGTTCTTGACGACCTTGCCCTCGGGAACGCGCTGGAAGTACAGCCGGGGTCCGGCGCCCGAGGGGTCGGCGCACGCGGCCCACGAACCCCGTTCCTCCGGAGGCTGCGAGTGATCGTATGCGTCCCAGGAGGCGAACCCGCGCGGCGTCGCCATGACGTACCCCAGCACCTCGCACCAGAAGCGGGCGACACGCACGGGCTCCGCGCAGTCGAAGGTGACCTGTACCTGCCTGATCGTTGCCATCGGCGCACCCTAACAAGGTCGTTGGCGGCGGGCCGCCGGTTTTCCGGACGAGGACGACGGGGCGGTGCGCGCCGCGGGCTTGCCGGTTCGGCAAATGTGTTCGTGGTCCCGTCCGCGCCGCTCCCATGATCCGTGGTGAGGCGACGAAGCCGCGATCGAGGAGGGCTCATGGAAGGTACGCATCGGGTTGTTTCCGGTGGTGGACGGCGGATCCATCTCGTCGAGCAGGGAGCCGGGCCCCTCGTGCTGCTCGTGCACGGCTTCCCCGAGAGCTGGTACTCCTGGCGGCACCAGCTGCCGGTGCTCGCCGCGGCCGGATACCGCGCGGTCGCGATCGACGTGCGGGGGTACGGGCGTTCCAGCGGGCCCGCCGCGCCGGACGCCTACCGGATGGCCGAACTCGTCGAGGACAACGCCTTCGTGGTGCGCGCGCTCGGTGAGGAGACGGCCGTGGTCGTCGGCCACGACTGGGGTTCCGTCATCGCGGCGAACTCCGCGCTGCTCAGGCCGGACGTCTTCCGCGCGGTGGGGCTGCTGAGCGTGCCGTACGCCCCGCGCGGCGGCCCGCGGCCCAGTGACGTCTTCGCGGGGATGGGCGGTGAGGAGTTCTACGTCTCGTACTTCCAGGAGGCGGGGCGCGCCGAGGCGGAGATCGAGCCCGACGTACGGGGCTGGCTGGCGGGTTTCTACGCCGCCTTCTCCGGCGACACCATGCCCGGACCCGGCGCTCCCGATCCCCATTTCGTCGGCGAGGGCGGCACGTTGAGGGAGCGGTTCCCCGCCGGACGGCTGCCCGGCTGGCTCGGTGAGCGCGATCTCGATGTGTACGCCGGGGAGTTCGAGCGCACCGGGCTGACCGGAGCGCTCAACCGGTACCGGAACATGGACCGCGACTGGGAGGACCTCGCCGCCTACGACGGTGCCGCGATCACCCAGCCGTCCCTGTTCGCCGGCGGCGGCCTGGACGCCTCCACGACCTGGCTGGCCGACGCCGTCGCGGCGTACCCGGTCACCCTTCCCGGCCTGGTCTCCTCGCATCTCCTGGACGGCTGCGGCCACTGGATCCAGCAGGAACGGCCCGACGAGATCAATGAATTGCTGGTCGGCTGGCTGGACGCACTGCCCGCCGTCTGACGGCGGTACGCGACCCGTGCGAAGGGCCCCCGACCGGAGTCGGGGGCCCCTCGTGTGTCGGACCTGTGCTCAGCCGCACTGGCAGGGGCTGCCCGACTGGCAGCCGCAGCCGCAGCCCGAGCCGCACCCGCACGCGCCGATGACGAGAAGGTTCTTGATCTCGGCGGGCTGCTCGGTCTCGCGCTGCTGTGTGGGGTCGGGCGTGGTGCTGGGGGATTCGGCCATGGATCCCTCCTAGAGGTCCCTAGGGGCAGAGCGTGGTGCCCCGCCCATCTCATGCCCTGCCCATTTCATGCCCGTTTCACCGGGCGCATCAACGGCGCACAGTGGCGCCCACACGCCCGCCCCACACCCCGCGAGCCCCCGGGCCCGCCGGCGACCGGTGAGCGCCCGGCCCCTCGGCACCCCGCGAGCCCCGGCCCGCCCACGCCCCGCGAGCCCCGGCCCGCCCACGTCCGCGCTCCGGGGTCAGGCCCCCTCGACGCCCGTCACCGGCTGGATGTCGGGCTGCAGCTCGTCCGCGTGCTCGCCGGTGACCAGGAAGACGACGCGCTTGGCGACGGCGACCGCGTGGTCGGCGTACCGCTCGTAGTAGCGGCCGAGCAGCGTCACGTCGACGGCGGTCTCGATGCCGTGCTTCCAGCGGTCGTCCAGCAGGTGCTGGAAGATCGTGCGGTGCAGCAGGTCCATCTCGTCGTCGTCCTGCTCCAGTTGGAGGGCCAGGTCGACGTCCTTGGTGATGATCACCTCGGCGGCCTTGGCCATCAGGCGCTGGGCGAGCTGGCCCATCTCCAGAATGGTCGCGTGCAGGTCGTGGGGGATCGCGTTCCCGGGGTAGCGCAGCCGGGCGAGCTTCGCCACGTGCTGGGCGAGGTCGCCCGAGCGCTCCAGGTCGGCGGACATGCGCAGCGACGTGACGACGATCCGCAGATCGGTCGCCACCGGCTGCTGGCGGGCCAGCAGGGCTATCGCGCGGGCCTCCAGGTCGTGGTGGAGCTCGTCCACCTTCTGGTCGGCCTCGATGACGCTTTCGGCCAGCTTCAGGTCGCCGTCGAGGATCGCCGTCGTGGCGCGCCCGATCGCCGATCCGACGAGCCGGGCCATGTCGACCAGGCTGTCGCCGATCGAATCGAGTTCCTCGTGGTACGCGTCCCGCATCAGGGTTCCCTCTCGTGCGTGTGTGTTCTCCGGGGCTCCGGGGGCCGGGGCCCGTGGCCGAAACCAGCTGCGAACCCCACGCTCCCATGTTCGGGTCCCCGCGCGTCCGTTTCTGCCCTCGCAAATGAACCAATACTGGCTCCAAGGTGAACTCTGGGCGACGAGTGTTCGAGCTGACACCTCGCGGACTGTGGGGATGTCGTACGCCCTGCTTAACCTGTTTGCATGGACGTGAACGCGGCGGTCGCCGCAGCGGCAGCGATCGCCGGTGTACTTACCGGTGTCATCGCCATGCTGGCGTTCCGCTGGAGCGAACGCGACCAGAAGCGACCGACCAGGACTTCTCTGCACACCGACCCCGTACTGCCCCCGGGCGTGGACACCGTACTGAGCGTCCTGCGCTCCTCCGCGGTGGTCCTCGACGAGGGCGACATCGTGGTGAAGGCGAGCTCGGCGGCGTACGCCCTCGGACTGGTGCGCGGCGGCAAACTCGCCGTCGAACCGATGCTCCAGATGGCCCGGGACACCCGGCGCGACGGCGAGATACGCCAGGTCGAGCTGGATCTGCCCCGGCGCGGCACCGGACGCGGCGAGGCGCTCGCCGTCTCCGCCCGGGTGGCGCCGCTGGGCTCCCGGCTCGTCCTGCTCCTCGTCGAGGACCTCACCGAGGCCCGCAGGATCGAGGCGGTACGACGCGATTTCGTGGCGAATGTCAGCCACGAGCTGAAGACCCCGGTCGGCGCACTCTCCCTCCTCTCCGAGGCCGTCATGGACGCCTCGGACGATCCGGAGGCCGTGCAGCGCTTCGCCGGTCGCATGCAGATCGAGGCCACGCGCCTGACCAACCTGGTCCAGGAGCTCATCGACCTGTCGAGAGTGCAGAACGACGATCCGCTGGAGGACGCCGAGCCGGTCCGGGTGGACGAACTCGTCGCCGAGGCGATCGACCGGTGCCGCCACCAGGCCGGCACCAAGCAGATCACCATGGCCGCCGGCGGCACCGCCGACCTGCACGTCTGGGGCAACCGCGGCCAGCTCGCGGCCGCCCTCGGCAACCTGGTCGAGAACGCCGTGAACTACTCCCCGGCCCGGACCCGCGTCGGGATAGCCGCCCGCCGGCTCACCGCGCCCGGCGGCGACATGATCGAACTTGCCGTGACCGACCAGGGCATCGGCATCACCGACAAGGACAAGGAGCGCATCTTCGAGCGCTTCTACCGCGTCGACCCGGCCCGCTCGCGGGCCACCGGCGGTACCGGTCTCGGTCTCGCCATCGTCAAGCACGTGGTCGCCTCGCACGGCGGGGAGGTCACGGTGTGGAGCGCCGAAGGCCAGGGCTCCACTTTCACCCTCAGGTTGCCGGAGGCGGGCGCGGCTCGTGACCGCGCCTCGCAGCACCCCGATCCCGACCTCGATGACGAGGCCGGCACCACCGAGTCATCCCCGTACGAACCGCTTCCCGCCCCGGAGGTCCTTCCGTGACCCGAGTGCTCGTCGTCGAGGACGAGGAGTCCTTCTCCGACGCCCTGTCGTACATGCTCCGCAAGGAGGGCTTCGAGGTCGCAGTGGCGGCCACGGGCCCCGACGGACTCGACGAGTTCGAGCGCAACGGCGCCGACCTCGTCCTCCTCGACCTGATGCTGCCCGGCCTGCCGGGCACCGAGGTCTGCCGCCAGCTGCGCGGCCGGTCCAACGTCCCCGTCATCATGGTGACGGCCAAGGACAGTGAGATCGACAAGGTCGTCGGGCTCGAAATAGGAGCCGACGACTACGTCACCAAGCCCTTCTCCTCCCGCGAGCTGGTCGCCCGGATCCGGGCCGTCCTGCGCCGTCGCGGCGAGCCGGAGGAGGTCACCCCGGCCGCCCTGGAGGCCGGTCCGGTCCGCATGGACGTCGACCGGCACGTGGTGACGGTCTCCGGCTCCAAGGTCGACCTCCCCCTCAAGGAGTTCGACCTGCTGGAGATGCTGCTGCGCAACGCGGGCCGCGTCCTGACCCGCATGCAGCTCATCGACCGGGTCTGGGGCGCCGACTACGTCGGTGACACCAAGACCCTCGACGTCCACGTCAAGCGCCTGCGCGCCAAGATCGAGCCCGACCCGGGTGCCCCGCGCTACCTGGTGACGGTCCGCGGCCTCGGCTACAAGTTCGAGCCGTAAACGGCGGGCTCGGCCCCGGTCCGCCGCCCGTCACGGGCCGGACGCACGGGCCGGACGACCGTACGGCGAAGGGCGGCCCCCCTCGGGGGTGCCGCCCTTGTCGCGTTGTCCGGACGACCGGTCAGCCCGCGTTCGTCGACTCCGACGCCGAGTCGCTCGGGGTGGCGCCCTCGGACGGCTTGTTCTTGCCCTTGGCGCTCTCGCTGGCCGTGGAGCCCGCGGCCGGGGAGCCCGAGGCCGAGGAGGAGGCCGAGGAAGAGGCGGACGAGGACGCGGAGGCGGACGGGACCGCGCTCGGGCCCCAGCCCGTGAAGAAGCTCTCGGCGGGCACGACGAACGCGCGCAGGCTGACGTCGCCGGTCCTGCTGAAGGTGAACGTGATCTTCTGCGCGTTGCCGTCCTTGACCGCCTCGCGGCTGCTGCCGAGCACCGCGGACGCGTTGCCCTTGCCGCCGATGATCAGGCGGCCGCCGGCCGCGATGGTCAGCGGCTGGGACTTGGTGGCGTGCAGCTCGGCGGTCTTGTTGGTGCCGGCGACGACGATCGACTGGAGCGTCTCGGGCTGGGTGCCGGTGTTGAAGACGGTGGCGGCGACCACGGCCGGGCCGGTCGACGTCAGGTCGGGCTGGGTGATGACGGTCGCGTTCTGGACCTTGATGGCACCGACACTCGTCGCTGCGTTGTCCGGCTTGATCTCCAGCGTCTGGGAGTTGTTGCCGGCACCGCACGCGGAGAGCGCGGCGACGGAGACGGCGATGGCGGAGGCGGCGAGGGCGCCGCGTCGAAGGCTGCTGCTCACGGCGGCGGCAACTCCTTGAACGCACGGGCGGCCCCCTATAAAGCCGCCCTAAGTGTCTGTCAGCGGCCTTAGGTTACCGAGCCGTTCCCGCGTGGTCGCACCCGACCCTCCCCAAGCCCCCCGCTTCTCTTGCGGAGCTGCACCCTCACAGCCGCACAAGCGACTCCGCGGTCACTTTGGACGGCGCTCGTCGGGCATTCACATAACTGGTTCGCGACACCACGCGCAAAATTTCCGTGAAGGAATGCGGGACCGCCGGGAAAATTGATCACGTCCCGTTCGGCCGCACGCCTGTGATCAATTCTGGAAACGTCTCCGATCCGGCATCGGCAACCGAACGGAGTAGCGGAAGTCGTACGCTTGGAAGCGGACAAATGGGGACGTTCGACCACTTGGGCGGCCCTGTGAAGGTGTGTGACGGGCAGGTTTCGGCTTGCCCGGAGAGCCGCTCCGACCTGCGAATACCTGGTTCCGGACGGCCCGCGCAGCACGTTCCACTCGCTGTTGTCAAGCCCCGAGATATGCCCTGACCTGCGAAAACGCCATTCAGAACCGCCGGTTTCCGTGTTACCCTGGATAGCCACGGAAGGGGTACCTGTCACATGACGTTCAAGGTTGGCGACACCGTGGTCTATCCCCATCACGGGGCCGCGCTGATCGAGGCTATCGAAACTCGCCAGATCAAAGGCGTGGACAAGACCTACTTGGTGCTGAAGGTCGCCCAGGGTGACCTGACGGTACGTGTGCCAGCGGACAATGCGGAGTTCGTCGGCGTGCGTGATGTGGTCGGTCAGGACGGGCTGGACCGGGTCTTCGAGGTGCTGCGCGCGCCGTACGCCGAGGAGCCCACGAACTGGTCCCGTCGTTACAAGGCAAACCTGGAGAAGCTCGCCTCCGGCGACGTCATCAAGGTCGCGGAAGTCGTGCGTGACCTGTGGCGTCGTGAGCGCGAGCGCGGACTCTCCGCCGGTGAGAAGCGCATGCTCGCCAAGGCCCGCCAGATCCTGGTGAGCGAGCTCGCCCTCGCGGAGAACACGAACGAGGACAAGGCCGAGGCCCTGCTCGACGAGGTCCTCGCGTCCTGACGCGGCCCAGCTCGGCACGCCGAAACTCCGCACACTGATAATGCCGCGGTGCCCGATGACACACCTGTCGCCGGGCGCTGCGGCATGTCTGTGTCCGGAAACCGGCGCTCCCGGAACTCCCGCCCCGGCCGGAACACCGCTACCGCCGGCCGAACCCCGATACTAGGCGTGCCGGGCCCGGGCTGCTGGCTCGACCAGTGTCACGGAAGGGTCCGGTCAAGGCGTCGCGCCCGGCACTTCCCAGGCCATACCCACGCCAGGCCCGCACACAAACCTGACAGGAACCGATGTCTGACGATTCGCGTCCTTCGCGTACGGAACGGGGTACGGAACCGCGTACCGCCGCCGTGATTCCCGCCGCCGGCCGGGGCGTACGGCTCGGTCCGGGCGCTCCCAAGGCGCTCCGCGCGCTGAACGGCACGCCGATGCTCGTCCACGCGGTCCGCGCGCTGGCCGCCTCCCGGGCGGTCTCCCTGGTCGTCGTGGTGGCTCCCGCCGACGGCGCCGCCGAGGTCAAGTCCCTCCTCGACGCGCATGCCCTGCCCGACCGCACCGACTTCCTCGTCGTCCCCGGCGGAGACTCCCGCCAGGAGTCGGTCAGGCTCGGCCTGGACGCGCTGCCCCCCGACTACGACATCGTCCTCGTGCACGACGCGGCCCGTCCGCTGGTCCCCGTCGACACGGTCGACGCCGTGGTCCAGGCGGTCCGCGACGGCGCTCGGGCGGTCGTCCCCGCCCTCCCGCTCGCCGACACGGTCAAGGAGGTCGAGCCGGCCCGGGTCGCCGGTGACCCGGAGCCCGTGCTCGCCACCCCCGAGCGGGCCCGCCTGCGGGCCGTCCAGACCCCACAGGGCTTCGACCGCGCGACGCTGGTCCGCGCCCACGAGACGGTCACCGACAACGTCACCGACGACGCCAGCATGGTCGAGCAGCTCGGCGGACCGGTCGTGGTCGTCCCCGGCCACGAGGAGGCCTTCAAGGTCACCCGTCCCCTCGACCTGGTCCTCGCCGAGGCGGTCCTGGCCCGCAGGAGGCTGAACGATGGGTTCTGAGGTTCTCCTGCCGCGCGTCGGCATCGGCACCGACATCCACGCCTTCGAGGAGGGCCGCGAGCTGTGGTGCGGCGGCCTGAAGTGGGAGGGAGAGGGACCGGGCCTGGCCGGCCACTCGGACGCGGACGTGGTCGCGCACGCTGCGTGCAACGCGCTGTTCTCGGCGGCGGGCCTGGGCGACCTGGGCCGGCACTTCGGCACCGGCCGCCCGGAGTGGTCGGGCGCCTCCGGCGTGACCCTGCTGACGGAGGCGGCCCGGATCGTCCGTGACGCCGGATTCCTGATCGGGAACATCGCCGTACAGGTCGTGGGGCCGCGTCCGAAGATCGGCAAGCGCAGGGCCGAGGCGGAGAAGATCCTCTCGGAGGCGGCGGGCGCACCGGTCTCCGTCTCCGGCGCCACCACGGACGGCCTCGGATTCCCGGGCCGCGAGGAGGGCCTCATGGCGGTGGCGACGGCGCTGGTCGTCAAGGCGGCGTGAGCGGTCGCACCCGAGGGGCGCGGGGAACCGCGTGACGAGCCACAGCGCACCCGCACCTCGCAACGGTGCTCCACATACCGGTGCCATCCAGCCCCGTCGGCCCACTACCCTAGGTGCCGTGACTATTCGCCTGTACGACACCAACGCCCGGCAGATCCGTGACTTCGCCCCGCTCACCGCGGGCTGTGTCTCGATCTACCTCTGTGGTGCCACCGTGCAGGCGGCCCCGCACATCGGGCACATCCGCTCGGGCCTGAACTTCGACATCATGCGCCGCTGGTTCGAATACCGCGGCTATGCCGTGACGTTCATCCGGAACGTCACGGACATCGACGACAAGATCATCGCCAAGTCCGCCGACCAGGGCCGCCCCTGGTGGGCGATCGGCTACGAGAACGAGCGCGCGTTCAACGACGGCTACACCGCGCTCGGCTGCCTCCCGCCGACGTACGAGCCCCGCGCGACCGGGCACGTGCCGGAGATGATCGAGATGATGCGCGGCCTGATCGAGCGCGGACACGCCTACGAGGCCGACGGCAACGTCTACTTCGACGTGCGCTCCTACCCGGACTACCTGGAGCTCTCCAACCAGGAGCTGGACAACCTCCGCCAGCCGGAGGGCGAGGGCGAGACAGGCAAGCGGGACAAGCGCGACTTCGCGCTGTGGAAGGCCGTCAAGCCGGGCGAGCCCAGCTGGGAGACGCCGTGGGGGCGCGGCCGGCCCGGCTGGCACCTGGAGTGCTCGGCGATGGCCCACAAGTACCTCGGCACCGCCTTCGACATCCACGGCGGCGGCCTCGACCTGATCTTCCCGCACCACGAGAACGAGATCGCCCAGGCCAAGGCCTACGGCGACGACTTCGCCCAGTACTGGGTGCACAACGCCTGGGTCACCATGAGCGGCGAGAAGATGTCGAAGTCGCTCGGGAACTCGGTCCTGGTCTCCGAGATGGTCAAGACGTGGCGCCCGATCGTGCTGCGCTACTACCTCGGCACCCCGCACTACCGCTCGATGATCGAGTACAGCGAGGAGTCGCTGCGCGAGGCCGAGCAGGCGTTCGCGCGGATCGAGGGCTTCGCGCAGCGGGTGGTGGAGCTGGCCGGGGGAGTGGTGGAGCCCTCGTCCGAGGTGCCGCCGGCCTTCGCCGAGGCGATGGACGACGACCTGGGCGTCCCGCAGGCGCTGGCCGTCGTGCACACCACCGTCCGGCAGGGCAACAGCGCGCTGGCGGCCGACGACAAGGACGCCGCGGTGGCCCGCCTCGCCGAGGTCCGTGCCATGCTCGGCGTCCTCGGTCTCGACCCGTTCGCCGCGCACTGGTCGGGCGGCGCCGAGCAGGGCGAGGACCTGCACGGCGTGGTGGACGCGCTGGTGCGGCTGGTCCTGGACCAGCGTGAGTCGGCCCGGTCCCGCAAGGACTGGGCGACCGCCGACGCGATCCGCGACCAGCTGGGCCAGTCCGGTCTCGCCATCGAGGACGGGCCCCAGGGTCCCCGCTGGACCCTCAAGTCCTGACCACCGGCCCACCAAGATCGACTGTGCCGCCCGGCTCCCCGGGCGGCACACTGCATAAGACGTACGTACGAATCGAAGCTTACGGAGACGGGTAACCCATGGCAGCCAACAACCGCCGCATGTCCGGCAAGAAGGGCGCGCAGATCGGCAGTGGCGGCCAGCGGCGCCGGGGCCTGGAGGGCAAGGGCCCGACCCCGCCCGCCGAGATGCGCAAGGGACACAAGAAGAACCGCATCGCCACCGCCAAGACCAAGCAGGCCCAGCGCCGTCCGGTGCCCCGCGGCCGCGGCGGCAAGGGCACCTCCGAGCTGGTCGTCGGCCGCAACCCGGTCGTCGAGGCGCTGCGCGAGGGCGTCCCGGCGTCGACGCTCTACGTCCAGCAGTTCATCGACAACGACGAGCGCGTCCGCGAGGCCCTCCAGCTCGCCGCCGAGCGCGGCGGCATCAACCTCATGGAGGCGCCGCGCCCCGAGCTGGACCGGATGACGAACGGCCTGAACCACCAGGGCCTGGTCCTCCAGGTCCCGCCGTACGAGTACGCGCACCCCGAGGACCTGGCGGCGGCCGCGTACGACGGCGGCGAGGACCCGCTGATCGTCGCCCTCGACGGGGTCACCGACCCGCGCAACCTCGGCGCGGTGGTCCGTTCCGTCTCCGCCTTCGGCGGCCACGGCGTGGTCGTGCCCGAGCGGCGGGCGGCCGGCATGACGGCGGGCGCCTGGAAGACGTCGGCCGGCACGGCGGCCCGCACGCCGGTGGCCCGTGCCACCAACCTCACCCGGGCGCTGGAGGCGTACAAGAAGGCCGGCATCGTGGTCGTCGGCCTGGCCGCCGACGGCGAGCACGCGGTCGGTGACCTGGAGGCGCTCTCGGGCCCCCTCGTCATCGTCGTCGGCAGCGAGGGCAAGGGCCTGTCCCGCCTGGTCGGGGAGACCTGCGACTACCTGGTGCGCATCCCGATGCCGGGTGGCGCCGAGTCGCTGAACGCCGGTGTGGCGGCGGGCATCGTGCTGTACGAGGCGTCCCGGCAGCGGGGCTGACGGCGGTCGGCGGTGAGCCGCCCCGGAGAGTGGACACACGTCCGGGTTCTCACCCGGGCGGGGTGATTCCGGCGTCCTGCGCATCCTTGACGGGGTCCGGACACTTCGGGGCGGTCAAAGCAGTGTCCTAACTCCACGTCACTCGGTTAGATGAGTGTGGACACCAGAACACCCCGCACTCCCACGGGGGACCGCTCGCCGGGATTTCGCTCCGGATTCGCCTCCGGGCCCGACGACGCTCCCGCGCTGAGCATGGTGAAGGTGCCGAGCGATCCGGCGCAGGTCATCGTCAACCACGCGAGTTTCCGCGTGCAGTTGGGCGTATCGACACGGCGTACCCAATCTCCCCGGGTCGCACGGCACCTGAGCGCCACCGAGAACACCGCGCGCGTCCCGGCCGCCGGCACGCCGGGCAGAGCGGGAGCGGCGCCGGGCCGTCGCCGTCCGGTCGTGTGGAGCGGCCGGTCCGCGCCCGACGACACGGGTGCCCACCGGCTGCTCCAGGCCGTCCGCGGCGGCAGCGTCCGGCACGCCGAGGACCCCGTCGAACCGGCGGGCGCGACCCAGGTCATCCCGCGCGTCGGCGACGGCTACGCGGACCTGGACCAGACCGTCGAGACCCCGGTGGTCGGCCATCCGCGCTCCCCGGTCCCGGGCGAGAGCCGGCTGCTGCCGCCCATGAGGCAGGCGGGCAGCGCGTACGACGAACCGGCCTACGGCGGACCGTCCTACGACGAACAGGCCTACGACGACGGGTTCGAGGACTTCGAGGAGCCGCGTCGCACCAGGCGGCACTCCGACGACCCGGCCCGGCACGCTTACTATCCGGGCCGCCGGATGAACCTCGGCGTGGTCCTGCTCCCGCTGCGGATCTTCCTCGGCTTCATCTCCATCTACGCCGGCATGGGCAAGCTGTGCGACCCCGTCTACTTCGACGGCGGCAAGCGCGGCTCCATGGTCACCTGGCTGAACACGCTGCACCCGTGGGACGTCGCCGAGCCGCTGCGCCAGTTCGCCCTCCAGCACCCGGTCGGATCGGGCCTGGTCATCGCCTTCTTCCAGGTGATCGTCGGCGTCCTGACCGTCCTCGGCTGCTGGCAGCGGGTGGCCGCGGTGGTCGGCGCCCTGCTCTCCGCCGCGCTCATCGTGACCGTCAGCTGGAAGACCGTCCCCGCCTACGACGCGCCCGACATCATCTACCTCGCCGCCTGGTCCCCGCTGATCATCGCCGGTGCGCCCGTCTACTCCGTCGACGGCCGTCTCGCGGGCAGTGCCTGGCGGCGCCTCGGCCCGCACTCCGACATCTGGGACCTGCGCGCCTTCGTGCTGCGCCGCGGCGCGCTGATCACGGGCATCACGATCGGCATCACCCTGCTGGTCGGCTCCCTGCTCGGCGGCGCGGTCCGCGACTCCAGCCGCGTGGTCGTCCCCGGCCCCGGCGAGGCCCCCCGCAACAACCTCCCGGGCTCCCCGCTGCCGGGTGAGCCGGCCGAGCACAAGGCGAAGACCCCGTCGGCCTCGACGGCCCCGTCGGGCGGCGCGACCTCCAGCCCCTCGCAGTCCGCGACGGCCCCGGGCGCGACCCACAGCACCGGCGCGACCACGACCACGCCCAGCCAGACCCAGGGCACCACGGGCCAGGCCCCGCCGCAGCACACGGCGCCCGCCCCGACCACGGCCGGCCCCACCTCGGGCGGCACCGCCACCGGCGGCAGCTCCTCGACGGGCGGCGCGGGCACCGGCACCGGCAGCACCGGCGGCGGCTCGACCTCCTCGGGCCAGCCCGGCCTGGTAGGCGGCCTCCTCGGCTGACCCCCCCACACCGAAGCGGCCCCGCACCTGACACACGCGGGGCCGCTTCGGCATGGGTTCCGCACCTGACAGACGCAGGGCCGCTTCGGCATGGATTCCGGGCCCGCTGTCGGCACCGGTGACGAACCGCCCCTGAAGGGGCGCGGGGAACTGCGCGCCAAGCCCCCACCGGCCCGCAGCCGACAAGATCGCACCGGCCGCAGCCGACGAGGGGCGCCGCGGCCTCCGCGTACCTCGAAGGGGCGCGGGGAACTGCGTGCCAAGCCCCCACCGGCCCGCGGCCGACGACATCGCACCGCCCGCAGCCGACGAGGGGCGCCGCGCCCCGCCTACCTCCCCAGCGTCGACAACTCCCTCGCCGCCTCCGTGAGGTCCTTCGCCGTGTCGATCGCCCGCCAGTACGCGCCCTGCGGGAGCGGGAACCCGGCCAGCCGCCGGCTCCGGGCCAGGTGCGGGAACGTCGTCCGCTCGTGGTCTCCGCGCTCGGGAAGCATCTCGGCGAACTCGGGTGAGAAGACGTACACGCCGGCGTTGATCTCGAACGTCGACGGCGGCGCCTCGATGAAGTCGGTGATGTGCCCGAAGCCGTCCGTCTGCACCGCGCCCCAGGGGATCCGGGGCCGGGCGAGCGCGAGCGTGGCCACCGCGTCCCGCTCCGTGTGGAAGTCGGCCATGTCGCGCAGCGAGAACCGCGTCCAGATGTCGCCGTTCGTGGCGTACCAGGGCCGGTCGGAGTGCGGGAGGTGCGCGGCGGCGTACTTCAGGCCGCCGCCGCGGCCCAGCGGCTCGCTCTCCACCACCGTGGTGACGGAGAGCGGCAGGTCGGCGGCGTCCAGCCACTTCTGCAGGACGTCCGCGAGATGGCCGCAGGAGACCACCACGTCCGTGACGCCCTCCTCGGCGAGCCAGGTCAGCTGGTGGCCGATGATCGGCGTGCCCGTACCGGGAATCTCGACCATCGGCTTGGGCCGGTCGTCGGTGTACGGACGAAGCCGTGAGCCCTGGCCACCGGCCAGGACCACGGCTTGAGTGGGGCGCAACGCGGCGTTCGGATGGGTCATGCCCCGAACTGTACGACGCGCCCCCGGGCCGGCTTCCCGCCGGACGACGGCCCTCGGCGACCCGTCATCCGCTCACCGGCCGGTGTTCAGCTGTGCGCCGCCAGCACGCCGGACGCGAAGGACGTGTCGCACACCGGGCGGGCGTACGACTGGGCGCGCGAGGCGCCGTAGATGCGCACCGCGGCCCGGCCCAGCGCACGGGCGATGGACGAGCAGTGCCCGGCCAGCGACGGGTGGCCGTTGACCGCCTGCTGGAGGTGGGTGAGGACCTGGCCCGGGTTCTTGTGCTGGAGCTCGGTCATCAGCTGCTCGCGCAGGACGTCCTGGGGAGCCCGCGAGACGGCCTTGGAGGAGAGGCGGGTGCCGGTCACGTCGGTCGCGGTGAGCACCGAGTTCCGCGGGCTTCCCGTCCAGTTGACGCGGGTGACGGCGAGGGTCCCGGAGAGCACCAGGACGACGGGCAGGACGAGGGCGAGCGTGCGGCCGATACGGCGGGCAGGGCCGCCCCGGTGGCCGCGTCGCGTCTGAGGGGTGGTGGAGTGCTTCACGCGTGTGAGGGTAGCGTGCGGTAATGATTTGGCGACATTTAGTCACCGGTTCGGGGGATGGAGAAGTGCCGTGTTTCGGGTACGGGGTTGACGCACGCTGCTCGAAAATCACCCGCTTGCCGGGGTAATTCGGGGCAACGGGAAGGGCCCCGCAGCAGGCCGCGGGGCCCTTTCCGTCAACCTGGGCAAGTTCACCCTGGTCAGAGGTTTCTCTCTTTGATCGCTCAGTCGGAGAGACGCTCGCCCGTGGAGGTCGAGAAGACGTGTGTCTCGCCCGGCCGCGGCACGACGTGCAGCGTGGCGCCCTTCTCCGGGACCGCGCGGCCGCTGACGCGGACGACCAGGTCCTTGAGGTCGTCGCCGACCTTGGCGCTGCCGTAGACGTAGCCGTCGGCGCCCAGCTCCTCGACGACGTTCACGGAGACCGCGAGGCCCGCCGGGGCGTCCTCGGAGTCCTTGGACAGGGAGGCGGCGGCCTCGCCGTTGTGCTCGACGATGTCGAAGTGCTCGGGACGGACACCGACGGTCACGGTGCGGTCGCCCTTGTCGGCGGCGGCCTGGATCGCCTCGCGGTTGACCGGCACCACGCTGTTGCCGAACTTCACGCCGCCGTCGGTGATCGGCACCTCGACCAGGTTCATGGCGGGGGAGCCGATGAAGCCGGCGACGAAGAGGTTGGCCGGACGGTCGTACATGTTGCGCGGGGAGTCGACCTGCTGGAGCAGACCGTCCTTGAGGACCGCCACGCGGTCGCCCATCGTCATGGCCTCGACCTGGTCGTGGGTGACGTAGACGGTGGTGATGCCGAGGCGGCGCTGGAGCGAGGCGATCTGTGTACGCGTCGACACACGGAGCTTGGCGTCCAGGTTGGACAGCGGCTCGTCCATGAGGAAGACCTGCGGCTCACGCACGATGGCGCGGCCCATCGCGACACGCTGGCGCTGACCGCCGGAGAGGGCCTTCGGCTTGCGGTCCAGGTACTCCGTGAGGTCGAGGATCTTCGCGGCCTCCTCGACCTTCTGCCGGATCTCCGCCTTGTTGACGCCGGCGATCTTGAGCGCGAAGCCCATGTTGTCGGCGACGGTCATGTGCGGGTAGAGGGCGTAGTTCTGGAACACCATGGCGATGTCCCGGTCCTTCGGCGGCAGGTGCGTGACGTCGCGGTCGCCGATGCGGATGGCGCCGCCGTTGACGTCCTCCAGGCCCGCGAGCATCCGCAGCGAGGTGGACTTGCCGCAACCGGAGGGACCGACCAGGACGAGGAACTCGCCGTCCTCGATCGCGATCTCGAGTCCGTCTACGGCGGGCTTGGTGGAACCCGGGTAGATCCGGGTCGCCTTGTCGAACGTGACAGTGGCCATGGCTCAGAGGCCCCCTTCTACCGGCAGGAACGTGCCGGACGATCCGTTGTAGGAAGGTGGTTGGTGTAGTCCACCGGAGTGAACTGGGTCAGGACGGTACCTGGCGTTCACCCTCCATGTCAGTACCTGGAGGCCTGTGAACTTCGCGGAAATTTTCGACGGGCACCGGCTGGGAGCTGGGTACACTGCACAGGCACGCGCCCACCACACCCGCGCGCACGCCTCCTTAGCTCAGATGGCCAGAGCAACGCACTTGTAATGCGTAGGTCGTCGGTTCGAATCCGACAGGGGGCTCCTTCGAAGGCCAGGTCACATAGCCCGTGACCTGGACTTTTGTGTTGCTCGGGGCATGACGGGTCACACGGCTGGGGTGCCGTGGGGTGGCTTGCGTGAGCGATGCGTGAGCGGAGTGGGCTCGGTGCCCTATTTCTTGGGCTTCTTCCGAGCCTTGTTCTTCTTCGCCTTGGCCTGGGCTTTCGCCTTCTCCTTGGCTTTCTGGGCGGCCTTCGCGGCCTTGCGGGCCGCCTTCTCCGCCTCGGCCTTGCGCTGGAGCGGGCCCAGCTTGGCGGTGGCCTCGGCGGAGCTCTTGCCGACGTGGGGGAGGACGCTCTGGTAGATGTCCCGGGTGATGCGGGTGTCGCTGTGTCCGAGAGTGTCCGACACGATCTTCACGTCGATGCCGGCGGCGAGCCACGTGCTGGACTCGAAGCGGAAGAAGTACTCGGCCGGGTCGATGGTGATGCGCCAGCCGTCGACCTGGATGCCGGGCAGGCGGCTCCAGCGCTCGTCGAACGCCTCGGGCAGTACGACCGTGATGGCCGCGGTGTCGATGGTGGTCACCGTGTCTCCGTCTCTGATCGGCCGGATCCGGGCACAGGAATGCCCGAACCCGGTGTAGGCGTACGGAACGTCGGGGGCCGCCCGACCGAAGGGGGAGCCTGGTCACGGTGTCGGACCGGGGCCGGGCGGCTGATGATTAGTGAACCCTCCGTCACGCACAGTGGGTACGGTGAGAACCAGTTGAAGCGGTATACGCGGTTTACAGCCCTGGACGGGAGGCGAGCGTGGCAGCGCCGAGAGACCCCAACTCCCGCCTGCGCGAAACCATTTCCGCGACCGGCTGCACCTACGAGGCCCTGGCGAGAGACGTCCGGCGCATCGCGGCCGAGAACGGCGAGATCCTCCAGACCAACAAGTCCGCCGTCTCCCACTGGGCCAAGGGCACCCGCCAGCCCACCGGCCGGACCGGCCAGTACCTCGCCGAAGCCCTCTCCCACCGCACAGGCCGCATCATCACCCAGACCGAGATCGGTCTACGGGCACCTGATGGCGAGGAGCCGGCCGAAAGGGATCCCGTCCTGGCCGCAACTGACCTCGGCCGGGCTGATGTTGAGCGCCACCGCTTCCTCGCGGTGGCCGCCTTCACCACGGCTGGCGTCGCCATGCCGCTCGCCCACGATCACGAGGCCACCGCCCGCATGCTCCGCGCCCGCACCGGCACGTCCGTGGTCGGAGCGGAGGACGTGGACGTCGTACACCAGATCACTGCGGCTTTCAGCGCGGCCGACGAGCGCCTCGGCGGCGGGCATGGCCTGACCACGGTCACCGCGTACCTCGCCGACACCGCTGCCCCCATGCTCCGGGGCCGCTACGTGAGTGAAGCCTTACGACGGGCAGCCTTCGGCGCGGTGACCGAACTCGCCTACCTGGCACGGTGGAAGCACCACGACCTCGGCCAGGAAGGAGCCGCCCAGCGCTACTACCAGGTCGGCTACCAGCTCGCCTGGGAAGCCGACCCGCACGGCCACGCCGCCTGGATGATGCGGGCCCTCGCCCACCAGGCCCTCAGCCTCAAGCAGCCCCACCACTGCGTCGACCTCGTCGAAGGCGCACTCGTCCGCGGCTTGGGCCATGTCGACGGCCAGACCGAGGCGCTCCTGCACATCACCCACGCTCGTGCCTTCGCCGCCGTTGGTGAGAGGCCCGCAGCGGCCCGTGCCCTGCTCGCCGCCGAAGACGCCCTGCTGCGTGACGACGTACCTCAGCCCAGCTACTCCCGCGTCAGCGGCCCAGCCGCCGGCACCGTTGCCAGCCACACCGCCCGCACGCTCACCGACCTCGCTGAGCACATCGGCACCGAACAGCAGCACCGCGACGCGCTGATCCGCTGGGACCCGGAGAAGTACAAGCGCGTCCATGCCCTCACCTACGCCGACCTCGGCGACAGCCTCGCCGCCCAGACCCGCGCCGACGAAGCCGTCGCTGCCTGGGCGCAAGCCCTGACCTTGATGGAGGGCATGACGTCCGACCGCACCCGCAAAGCGATCACCTCGCTCCGCTCCACCCTCTCCATCTACCAGCGCCGCAAAGTGCCCGGAGCCGCCGAACTCGCCCGCCGCGCACGCGAAACACTGGCCTAAGCTGCCCACCAACCGGCCGACGAAGGGACACCAGCCAGCCGACGAAGGGACACCAGCCGTGGCTCAGCGGACAACCGACGACCAGCCCAAAGACCTACCGCCCGCCCTCGAATCCATGACCCTGCTGGTCGCCGCCGTCATCGTCCACGACAAGACCACCAACCGCGTCGTCCTTCTCCAACGGAGTCAGAACGCCAAGTTCGCCCAGGGCATGTGGGACCTCCCCGTCGGCAAGAGCGAACCCGGCGAGCCCGTCACCGAAACTGCCGTACGCGAGCTCTACGAGGAGACCGGCCTGACCGTTAAACCGGAGTCCCTGAAGGTCGCCCACATCATCCACGGCGCCTGGGGCGTCGAAGCCCCCAACGGCTTCCTCACCGTCGTCTTCGCCGCTCACGAGTGGACCGGAGAACCGGAGAACCGTGAGCCACGCAAGCACGCCCAGGTCTGTTGGGTTGATGTCGATGCCATCCCCGAGGAGTTCGTGGACACCACCGCGAGCGCGCTCCACCGGTATCTCACCCATGGGCCCCAGGTGTCGCTGGACGGATGGACATAGGGACGACTGTGGCGTCACCATGCCCAGACGGGATGGAAGCCGTCCACGTCCTCAGTCCCAGGCACGTGTTTATCCATCACGTAGCAGGTTCAGGCACCCAAGCCCGGTCGTTAGCCCGGACCTCACCCTGGCCCTAGGCCAGGGTGAGGTCCGCGAACGCTGCCATCAAACACATAGCCGGCCGGTCGATGTACAGGTCCAGGGATGTGGGAATCACTCATCATTGAGGCTCTGCCGCGCGGTAGACGGCGCGCGCTGGGGCTCGGGACTCCGACGCATGCTGCTCCGAAGTTCGTGCCATGCGCTGACAACTTCAGCGACCTTTCCCAGAAGTTCGCGGAGCTGACCTAGAGCGAGAAGAACGACGCCGAAGCTGGCCAAAACGTAAAGCGTGATGGTGTCCCAGTTCACGGGGCCGCCTCCCCACGAGAGCCTTGTGCATCCCCCGGAAGTACACGATCGAGCCAGCCGGCGTCGGCGCCGAGCCTTTCAAGTTGTTTCCTGGCGTCTTTTCCGTATGTGGCGTGGCCCCATCGGAATCGGAACTGGAGCCCGCATCTCGGGCCGTCGCTGTGCGCCAGTTCGTAAGTGCACTGCCGCATGTACCAGTCGTGCTCCAAAGGTGGGTCGTCACAGGTGCAGTGATGCTTGATGACGCGGACTGGCATCCCCCAAACGGGGTCGGTGAGCCTGGCAAGCAGGGTGTCGTGATCGAGACGAATGTCATGGCGCGTGTCCAGTTCGAAGATCCACTCGCTGCCGGATATCCACGACCGTGTGGAGTAGGCAAAACTGGACGTGTGGAACAGTGCGATCCTGCGCAGCAAACCCGCACCTGCCCATGCAATGTCCTTTTCTACGCCCCGGACCAGTGGGTGCGACTGCTCATCCCGCCGTTCGAGATCGCTGAATGAGGGGGATCGCCACAAGGGTGCGGCGTGGAGCCTGACCAGGTCATCCCATCGTTCGTCGAGGTAGTCCTCCCATGTGGTGCCGGGGACGCCGCGGATGATGAGGCGACTCTCGGTCTCCGCCAGAGTAAGGTGTAGGTCGCTCCCACGGATTGCGGCGATGCGCAGCCCTAGGACGCCATCCACTTGGATGCCATCTGCGGTGTATGGCAAGAGGCGATCGAGGGCGTGCCATGCCACGGGATAGCTCCCGCCTTGGGAAAGCTCAACGTGACTGTCGAGATAGACCACGATGGGCCTGTCTGGGCTCAGGCGTACACCAGCGATACCCGTGGGGTGAGCAGACCAGGATCCGCCGTCGCCGAGTTTTGACAAGACCTGCGACTCAAGTAGCGCCTGATCGCCTGTGGAGTCCGGCAAAGGAATCGGAGTACGCGCGTTCTTGAAGGCTTCCAGAGCAAATTGATACGGCTCACCGGTGTAGGTGATCCGAGTCCGCACAAGGGTAGCGAGGCGTCCGCCAGCAGACACGGCACGATCCGTCCTCGAACGCAGCTGCCCCGAAGCGCCCGATAACTGATCGGCGCACCCGGTAAGGGTGCAATCGGACACACGAATCGAACCTGGTGAAGCTAAGGCTTCTTCATCCCGTGGATGACGCTGCACTGGGGCAGCTCAGCGTCAGGACAGGCCCCCTGGAGGCCAGGATGAGGCTACCACTGGGCGTTACGACGCGAGGGATGTTCGTCTGAGGAGGGAGCGATGGCTGGCCGTGGGCCTTCTGTTGGAAACCACGTGGCGATGATCGTGCACGTCGCCGATCTCGAGCGGCTCATCAGCCATCATGCGGACATCGATCTGCGGCGGGGCGGTTGTGGCTCGGGATCACCATGCACGATGCCGGGCACAAGCTGACCGAGGCGGACTTCGACCTCGCTCGCCGTATCGACGCCATCGCGCAGGCGCACGGCGCGGAGCCGCTGGATGCCTGACCGTGCGGTGCTCACCGACCTCGGGATCTGACACGGGAGACGTGCCCGGGAGCGGTCGCCGCGCAGCACGGTTGATCGGCCTCAGGAGTCGTCAGACCGGCTATATGACCGAGGACCCCCGAAAGGGCCCTCGGCGGTGCTCTAAGCACCTCTCATCCGGGCTTATGACCTCTCGCGCACAATCATGAAGATGATGGCGATCAGCAGAAGCGCAAACGGATCCATGGATTGATCTCCTCAACAAATTGAGCCCCTTAGGGCGTGGGTTGTAGGGAGATCGCACTTCGGTGCTTCGAGCATTGCCAGCTTGCCCGAGATGCCCGGTCAGAGCGCCTAGCCGGCAGCAAGTGAGGCAATGGGTTCCGGGTCGCGTGCCTCCCCTTTAAGAGGTGGCAGGCTATCCGGCCCAGATCCGCCCTCGCCCGGTGCGGTCCGTGCCTGGGTCGTGCCAGCATCTCCGCCTCTAGCTGATCTTCCTCCAGGCTTTGCAGCCCGTGGTGTTGAACGCCTTGTCGGTGCCGGCGATCGTGACGGTCGTCTGGCCGCTGGTGGCGCCGTTGGCGATGATGTCTTTCACCTCGCCGGAGGTGCTGGAGAGCCTGGCCCAGTAGTGCTCGTAACACGATCATGCAGCCCAGCCCCAGCAGTCCTGTCGTGGTGGAGCGTGGGAGCGTGGCCCTGGATCATGGGCGACGGCTTGCGTG
>NZ_JBIVUX010000013.1:0-174857 GCF_044757385.1 Streptomyces sp. NPDC091282 | reverse complement strand
CGCGCACTACCCGGGTGCGCGTGGCCGCCCGGTGGGCGGGGGGGGGCCCCCCGGGGGGGGGGGGGGGGGGGGGGGGCCGCGGCCGGGGGGGGCGCGCCCCCCCGGGGGGGGGGGCGGGGGGGCCGGTCGCCTGCACAGGTCCAGACCGGTGAGCGGTGCGGGTGTTCCTGTGTCCCCGCAGGCGGGCGGATGCCGTGCCGCTCTCCGCGTGTCGGATCGCGCGGGGGCGAGGTGTCGTGGGCTGGGTGATGGCCGCCTGGCCTGAGCGGTGCCGGAAAGAGTCGGCTTGTCCCTCTTGATCATCCTCTGGGCCGTGCTGAACAGGGTCTCTGTGCAGGGTTGCGTGAGGGTCTGTCCGAGATGTTGGTTTCTTCACGAAGGTTGGGAGTCCTTCGGAATCGCGCCCGCGTCATTGCCGTCACGAATGCCGACTGACGCTCTGATTCCGCTCTCTCGTGCGGGACTTCTGTCGAGGCTTTTCAGTGCCGGCGAGACGTGAGCGTTGTTCAAATTCCGAAAGCGGAACTCAAGCGTCGATCGTGGGCATAGAAGAACTCTTCCGCAGAGTTGCCGCGGCGGGATATCTGGCGTGGGTGAAACGGATTCCTGTATTCCGGCGCCTTGTCGTGCAGAGGGTGCGCGGCCGTCAGGTGATTGGGTCCGGTGGCTTCGTCGTGAGGGGGGCGCGGCCATAGGGGAGGTCCCGCCGTCCTGTGCCCGGCCCCGACGGTCACTCCGACGTCGGTCGCGTTGGCATGGCTCTGCAGCGCTCCCGCATTGGTGTAGACCGCTGGCGCCGAACGTGCCCCGGGCGCGAGGAGGTGGCGGCAAAGTGCCTTGCCCAGAATGTGTCTAATTTGCCGGGTTCGATGGCTGCTCGTAAAGTCGAAGAACCGACCTGTTTCGCATCCGAGGGGCCTGTCGTGGCTACTGTCAGTGACGCCTTCTACGGGATTCTCCGGCACCACGGCGTGAGGGCGGTGTTCGGCAACCCCGGGTCGAACGAACTGTCCTTCCTCACAGGCCTCCCGGAGGACATCCCCTACTACCTGGTGCTGCAAGAGGGCGCCGCCATCGCCATCGCCGACGGCTTCGCCCAGGCGTCGGGCACGATCGGCTTCCTGAACCTGCACGCGGCCTCCGGCACGGGCAACGCGATGGGCTGCATGACCAACACGGCGGACTGCCACACGCCGATGGTCATCATGGCGGGCCAGCAGGCACGGCGGTACGTCCCGGTCGGCGCGATGCTCACCAACGTGGACCCGGTCAAGCTCGCGGACCCGCTGGTGAAATGGTCGGGGGAGCCGCTGCGCCCTCAGGACGGGCCTGCCCTGGTCTCCAAGGGCCTGATGCTCGCCGACTCCGCCCCACGCGGCGTGGTCTACCTGTCGGTCCCGCTGGACGACTGGACGGAACCCGCCGAGGATGGCGCCCTCACGCACCTGCTCGACCGGGGCGTGGACGGCGCCCCGGTGGTCCCGCGGAAGGCGCTCGACACCCTGGTCCGGGCCCTCGACGAAGCGTCGGCGCCGGCTCTGGTGCTGGGACCGGGCGCGGACACAGAGGAGGGATTCCAGGCCGCCGTCGCGCTGGCCGAGCGCGCCCGCCTGCCCGTCTGGATCGCGCCCAGCCCACCCCGTTCGCCCTTCCCGACCCGGCACCGCTGCTACCAGGGCCAACTGCCGTCCGCCGCGGGCGCGATCGCCGATGTGCTGGCACCGTACGACGTCGTGGTCTGCGTCGGAGCGCCCGTCTTCCGCTACCACGCGCCCTCCACCGACGAGTTCCTGCGTCCGGGCGTGAGCGTGTACGCGGTCACCGACGACCCGGACGAGGCGGCACGGGCACCCTTCGGGCGCATCTCGGTCGGCGACCCGTCCGACGCCCTGGTACGGATCGCCGCGTCGGTGGCCCCGAGTGAACGGCCCTGGCCCGCCGAGCGCACGCTCGCCGCCGCGGACACCAGCGGACCGCACTTCACGACCGAGGCGATCCTCGACGCGGTCGAGGCCGGCAAGAACGACGACACGGTCATCGCCCTGGAGTGGACCTCGTCCGACCTGGTGCGCGACCGCCTGACCATCACCCGCGCGAAGTCGCTCTTCTACTGTGCCGCGGGCGGCCTCGGCTGGGGCCTGCCGGCCGCCATCGGGCTGCGGCTCGGCAATCCCGACCGTCCCGTGGTCGCGCTCATCGGGGACGGGGCGATGCAGTACACCCCGGCCGCCCTGTGGACCGCGGCACGCCACGACGTCGCCGTCACGTTCGTCGTCTGCACCAACACCAAGTACCGCGCCCTCCAGGAGTTCTCCGAGATCCTGCACGTCCCCGAGGGTGACTACCTCGACATCTCCGGCCTCAACGTGCTGGACATCGCCCGGGGTTACGGCGTGCAGGCGCACCGGGCCGAGTCGCTGGCCGACCTCACGGAGTACATCCGGAACGGGATGTCGGCCACCGGTCCCCGCCTGGTGGAGATCCTCCAGCGCTGACGGGCGGACCCTGGGATCGGGGCGTCCGGACCCGAACGTACAGTTGCCGCTGATCAGCGGATGTATCCCGCCCCAAGCTGGACGTACACGCCTGAGTCAGGACTCAACTCCCGTCAGCGGATGGTGTCCTGACCGTGTTCACGCTGCAACCGTCTCCCTGATAATTTCAGCAATGGAGGCGCGGGCGTAGCGTGGTGCATCAAGTCCGCGTCAGAATAACGACGTTGACAGCCTCTCAGGAGAACGGTGCCGACGTGGCGTCGACGCAGGTGCCGGACGGGATCGTCACGTCCGGTCCTGGGGTCGGAGAGATCCGGCCGAGCACATCCGCCGTCGGGTGACCGGCGGCGGACGGAGGGGCTTTGACCGTGGCCCAGCTCTTGGCCTGCGGGCCGTCAGACACACGCGTGAAGGGGAGAACATGAACACCAGGCAGGCCGGCCAGGACCTCGACACGAGCAGGGCGCACTCCGCCCGGATGTACGACTACTTCCTCGGCGGCAAGGACCACTTCGAGATCGACAAGGACGCGGCCCTGGTGGCCGCCGAAGCCCACCCCGGCATCTACGTGACCGCGCGGGAGAACCGCGCGTTCATGCACCGGGCCACGCGGGTCCTGGCGCGGGAGCACGGCATCCGGCAGTGGCTCGACATCGGCACGGGCATCCCGACCGAGCCCAACCTGCATCAGGTCGCCCAGTCCGTCGCGGTCGACGCCCGCGTGGTGTACGCCGACAACGATCCCATGGTCCTCAAGTACGCCCAGCGCCTCATGCGCAGCACGACGCAGGGACGCACGGCGTACGTCCAGGCCGACGTGCGGGATCCGGGCACGCTGATGAGCGCCGTACAGGACGCGGAGGTGCTGGACTTCGACCAGCCCATCGCCCTCTCCCTGAACGCGCTCATGCACTTCATCACCGATCCGCACGACCCCTACGCCATCATCCGGCAGCTGCTCGACCCGCTCCCGGCCGGCAGCGCCCTCGCCATGAACCACTGCACGCCCGACTTCGACCCCGTGACCTGGAACAAGGTTGCGGAGGTCTACACCAAGTCCGGTGCTCCCGTGCAGTTCCGTTCGCACGGCGACGTGCAGCGCTTCTTCGACGGGCTCGACCTGATCGAGCCCGGCATCGTGTGCTGCCACCGCTGGCGCCCCGACGCGCCGGCCGACGGGACCGAGCCGACCGACGCTCAGATCAGCCTCTGGGCCGGGGTGGGCATCAAGCGCTGAGGACGTCACGAACGGGCGCGCGACGCCCGACGCCCGGGCAGCCCGTCGCCTCCTCACCTGGAATCCCGGGATTGCCGGGGGCCAACCGGTGCGAGGCTTCGGTGAGTCAGCTGGCCGCCCGGGCGGCGAGGTCGTGGAACTCCCGGCGTTCGGCCGCGATCGCGTCGCCCGCCCGGCTGGGATGGACGCGGTTGGTCAGCAGCACGGCGTAGCGTCCCGCGGCCGGGTCGACCCACAGGCTGGTGCCGGTGAAGCCCGTGTGCCCGAACGAGTCGGGGCCGAACACCTCGCCGGCGGGGGAGCCGACCGGGTCGCGGCCCTGCCAGGCGAGCGCGCGGCGCGACCCCAGGCCGTCGGTGTGCGGGGCTGTCATCAGCGCGAAGGTGTCCGGGCGGAGCAGGCCGCGGCCGCCGGCGGCCAGCGCGGCACCGATGCGTTCCATGTCCTCCAGGGTGGAGAACAGGCCCGCGTGCGCGGCGGGCGCGCCGAGCACGACCGCGTTCTCGTCGTGGACCTCGCCGACGACCACCCGCCCGCGCCACGGGCAGTCCTCGGTGGCCACCGCCCGTGCCCGGCGCGCCGCGTCCGGTGCGAAGCCGGTGTCCCGCAGACCGAGCGGCGCGGACACCAGCCGCTCCACCAAGGCGTCCAGCGGTTCTCCGGACGCCGCCTCGGCGATCAGCCCGAGGACGATGAACCCCTGCGAGGAGTACTGCACCCGCGTGCCCGGCCGCGCGGTCAGGGGCAGCAGCCGCACCGCCTCCAAGAGCGCGGTCCGGGTGGGGTGTTCCCGGTAGAGCGGGACCCGGCCGGGGATGCCGGAGGTGTGCGTGAGCAGGTGACGTACCGTCAACTCGGCTTTGTCGCCGTCCTGGTAGCCGGGGAGGTGGTCGCCCACCGTGTCGTCGAGGCCGAGTGTGCCGCGTTCCACCAGGGCCATCACGGCCAGCCCGGCGAGCGGCTTCGTCACCGAGGCCAGGTCCCACACGTCGGTACCGTCCAGCGGCGGTCCGTCCCAGCTCCGGGTTCCGGTCCAGCCGCGGTCCAGCGGGCCCGACGCGTCGCCGACGGACCAGGCGGCGCCGGAGTGGATGCGCCGCTCCCGTCCCCGGCCGAGCAGGTCGGCCAGTGCGCTCACGAGCGCTCCTCCCGGGCTTCGGGCCGCACCAGGCCGAGCATCGGAGCGCGGGCGCCGAGCCCGGCGGACACCGTGCGCGCGGCGGCCCGGACCATCGGCCCGAACACCTCCACGCTGTCCGAGTCCAGGGTGAAGGTCACCCCGGCGATCCCGACCGCCCCCACGACCCGGCCCGCGGCGTCCGTCACGGGTGCCGCCACGGACCGTACGTCCAGTTCGTCGTACTCGTCGTCCACGGCGTAGCCGCGCTCGGCCGCCTCGGCGAGCAGGGTGCGCAGGAGAGCCGGGTCGGTCGGGGTGGATGGGGTGCGGGCCTCCAGGTCCAGCGTGTCGAGCACGCCGTCGCGCTCGTCCGCGGGCAGGGCCGAGAGCATCGCGAGACCCACACCGCAGGCGTACAGCGGGGCGCGGTGACCCGGACGGATGCTGATCCGGTACTCGCGGGCCGGCTCCGACTGCTCCAGGCAGACCGCGTCCCGTGCGTCGCGGGCCGCGCAGAACGCCACATGGCCGGTGTGCCGGCGCAGGTCCGCCAGGGCGGGCCGGGCGAGTTCGAGGACGCGGCTGTCGTGGAGCGCCGCCGCGGCCAGGCCCAGCAGGCGGGGACCGGGACGGTAGCTGCCGCCCTCGGTGGCCTCCGCGAAACCGTGTTCCGCCATGGTGCGCAGATGCCGGTGGACGGTGGGCTTGGTCAGCCCCGTACGGCTCGCGATCTCCCCCAGCCGGTGCGGACTGCCGGGCTGGACGAGTGCTTCGAGCACCTCCATGGCCTTGTCGACGGGGCCCTTGACGAGTTCCTGGTCGACCGACCGGGTGTTGACCGCTTTCACCATGTCGCTTAGCTTAACCCAACCGCATTCCATCTGACGGAACGGAGGTGTTCTTCAATGGAACGTTTTCTTCAGGGGTGCACGGCGGACCGTGGCCGTCCCGGCCGGCGCCAGGTCCTGCGGACCGGTGGTCTGCTGCTCGGAGCCCTCAGTGCCCCCGCGCTCCTGACCGCGTGCGGCACGACGGCCGCGGCGGACAGAGCAGGCAACGTCCTGCGGGTCTCCCAGCCGGGCGACCCCAAGACACTCGACCCGCAGAAGCAGGGCGACATGGTGTCGATGAACGTGCTGATCAACATGTTCGACACACTCACCACCCGCGGCCTGGACAACCGGCTGCACCCCAGGCTGGCCCTGTCCTGGAAGGCGACCGACGCGCACACCTGGCGCTTCACCCTGCGCCCCGGCGTGACCTTCCACAACGGCGAGGCGTGCGACGCGCACGCCGTGGCCTTCAGCATCGAGCGGCTCCTCGACCCCGCGACCAAGTCGCCCATCGTCGAGCTGCGCTTCGTCAAAGGCGTCACCGTCGTCGACCGGCACACCGTGGACATGCACACCACCGTCCACGACCCGATCCTGCCCGCCAAACTCTCCCTGTTCGGAGGCGTGGTGGTGCCGCCGCGGCACCTCGCCGAGGCCGGCGACGCCGCGTTCGCCGAACACCCCGTCGGCACCGGCCCCTTCGTCTTCGAGAGCTGGCAACGCGACCACGAACTGCGCATGCGGGCCTACGACCACCACTGGAGCGGCCGCCCCGCCCTCGACGGCGTCGTCTTCACCCCCGCGCCCAACGCCTCCTCCTCACTGGCCTCCCTGCAGAGCGGCGGAGTCGACCTGGTCGCCGGCCTCACCCCGGACGCCGCCCAGCAGCTCGACGGCTACGGCGGAATCAAGATCGACGGCCACACCGGGATCCGCACCGCCTACCTGTCGCTGAACACCCTGGAACGCGGCCCCCTCCAGGACCGCCGAGTACGTCAGGCGCTCAACCACGCGATCGACGTACCGCTCCTGATCAAGGCCGTACTCGGCGGCAAGGCCACCGAGACCCCCGCCCTCGTCCCACGGGGCGCCTTCGGCTTCGACCCCACCGTCAAGCCCTTCACCCGCTCCCTGGACACCGCGCGCCGTCTCCTGGCCGAGGCCGGCCACCCCCACGGCTTCTCCACCATGCTCACCGCCTCCAACGTCGACGCCAACGTCGCCGAGGCCCTGTCCGGACTGCTGTCCCGCGTCGGCGTGGACGCCCGCGTCGACCTGCTCGACCCCGGTACCTACTCCGCCCGGCTCACCTCGGACAACCGCGGCGCCCTCGGCCCGATCTACCTCGCCGCCAGCACCGTGTGGACCCTGGACGGCGCCGGCATCGTCCAGTCCAACGTCCGCAGCGACCGGCGCCAGAGCCGCTGGCACTCCAAGGAGGCGGACCGCCTGATCGACATCGAGGAACTGTCCGAGGACCCGGCCGCGCGCACCCGCGCCCTCTCGGACCTGCAACGCCTGATGCGCGAGGAAGCACCCTTCGTCTTCCTCTACCAGATCGACAACATCTACGCCCGCAACGACCGGCCCCGCTGGATCCCGGGAGCCGCGGGCGTCCTCGCCATGGAGAGCGCGGAGGTGACCCGGTGAGCACACCGACCCTCGACCGACCACCCGCACCTGCGGCACCGGCCGCCCGCCCCCGCCGCGGGACGGCACTCCTGCGCGACGTCGGGAAACGCCTGGCCATCGCCGTGTTCGTCCTCTTCTGCACGGCGACCGTCACCTTCTTCCTGGTCCGCCTGTCCGGCGACCCCGTGAAGATCCTGCTGCCACCGGACGCCACCGCCGCACAGGAACGGGCACTGCGCCACTCCCTGGGCCTGGACCGGTCCCTGCTCTCCCAGTACCTCGACTACCTCTGGGGACTGCTCCACCTCGACTTCGGCGACTCCCTCGTCTACGGACAGCCCGTGAGCGAGATCCTCGCCGACCGGCTGCCCGCCACCCTCCAACTCGCCGCCGCCGCCCTCGCCGTGACCCTCGTCATCGCGATCCCGGCGGGCATCGTCGCCGCCATGCGCCGCGGCCGGGGCACCGACAGCACCGTGATGACCGGAGTCCTGCTCGGCCAGTCCACCCCGCCGTTCTGGGTCGGCATCCTGCTCATCCTGGTCTTCGCCGTCTGGCTGCGCGTCCTGCCCGCCTCCGGCTACGGCACCTTCGCCAACCTGATCCTGCCCGCGATCACCCTCGCCGTGTACTCCGTCGCCGTCGTTGCACGGCTGCTGCGCTCCTCGCTCGTCGACGTGCTCTCCTCGGACCACATCCGCAGCGCCCGCGCCAAGGGCTTCGGCCCCCTCCAGGTGGTCCTCAGGCACGGACTGCGCAACGCCTCCCTGCCCGTGGTGACCGTCGTCGGCCTCGAAGTCGGCAATCTGCTCGGCGGCGCGATCCTCACCGAACGGGTCTTCTCCTGGCCGGGGGTCGGACAGCTCACCGTCGAGGCGATCTCCAACCGCGACTTCCCGCTCGTCCAGGCCACCGTCCTGTTCTTCGCCACCACCTTCGTCGTGGTGAACCTGCTCGTCGACCTCTCCTACAGCTTCCTCGACCCGAGGGTGAGGACGTCCCGATGACCGTCATGACCCCCGCCACCACTGACCGGGCCGCGGCGCGGACACCGAACGGCGGCCCCGGCACCGGCGCCCGGTCCGCCGTCCTGCGGGCGCTGCTGCGTAACAAGCTCGCCGTGGCGGCCCTCGTCGTCCTCGCGCTGCTGCTCGTCGCCGCCCTGTCCGCCCCGCTGATCGCCCCCTATGACCCCAACACCCAGAACCTGCTGCTACGGCTCCGGCCTCCCGCCTGGCAGCACGGCGGCAGCGCTGCCCACCTCCTGGGCACCGACCAGCTCGGCCGCGACATGCTCTCCCGCGTCGTCTACGGCGCCCGGGTCTCCCTGCTCGTCGGCGCCGGCGCCGCCCTGCTCGCCGGTGTCATCGGCACCGTCGTCGGCCTGTCCGCCGGATACCTCGGCGGCTGGGTCGACCGCACCCTCATGCGCCTCGCAGACGTGCAACTCGCCTTCCCCGCGCTGCTGCTGGCGCTCGCCGTCGTCGGCTTCCTCGGCTCGGGACTGTGGATGGTGATCCTGGTCCTCGGCTTCACCGGCTGGGTCTCCTACGCCCGCGTCGTACGCTCCGAGGTGCTGTCGCTGCGCAGCCGCGACTTCATCACCGAGGCCCGCGCCATCGGCGTCACGGACGTCACCATCATGCGCCGCCACCTGCTGCCGAACGTGATGGCACCGCTGGCCACCATCGGCACCCTGCACGTCGCCGCCGCCATCGTCGCCGAGGCCTCCCTGAGCTACCTCGGCCTGGGCGTGCCCAAGGAGACCGTCACCTGGGGCGCGATGCTCTCCGACGGCCAGCTCTACCTCGGCACCTCCTGGTGGGTCGCCGTCTTCCCCGGCATCGCCCTGATGCTGACCTCCCTCGCCATCAACATCACCGGCGACGCCCTGCGGGACGTCGCGGACCCGAAGGCCTACCGCCGATGACCAACGACCGACGCACCCCCGAACCGTCCCGGCGGACGGACGACGAGCAACCGCTGCTGGCGATCGACGGCCTCAGCGTCGACTTCCGGCTCGCCACCTCCGTCGTCCACGCCGTCCAGGACGTCTCCCTGCACGTCCACGCCGGCGAAACCCTGGCCGTGGTGGGGGAGTCCGGCAGCGGCAAGAGCGCCACCGCGCTGTCCGTGCTGCGGCTCAACCCCAGCCCGCCCTGCGTCTACACCGGGGGCGAGATCCGCTTCGACGGCCGCGACCTGCTGAAACTCTCCGAGAAGGAACTCGGCAAGGTCCGCGGACGCGACATCGCCATGGTCTTCCAGGACCCCATGACCTGCCTCGACCCGCTCCAGCGCGTCGGCAGCCAGGTCGCCGAGGTCCTGCGGCTGCACACCGGCATGTCCCGCGCGGACGCCGCCGAAGCCGCACTGGCCGCCCTGGACGAGGTCGGCATCCCCGACCCGGCCGCACGCTACCGCCAGTACCCGCACGAACTCTCCGGCGGCCTGCGCCAGCGCGTGATGATCGCCACGGCCCTGGTGGCCCGCCCCCCGCGTCCTGATCGCGGACGAACCGACCACGGCCCTCGACGTCACCGTGCAGCGCCAGATCCTCGACCTGCTCGTCACCCTCCAGCACAGGCACGACATGGCCGTGGTCCTCATCACCCACGACCTCGCCGTCGTCGCGGAGACCGCCGACCGGGTCGCGGTGATGAACCAGGGCAAGGTCGTCGAGACCGGCGACGTCCTCGACGTCTTCGACCGGCCCGCCGACCCCTACACCCGCACCCTGCTGGCGGCCACCCCGCGACTGGAGGCGGCATGAGCACCGACGGCACCACACCCACGTCCACCCCCGAGGCAGCGCCCGCTCCGGTCATCCTCGAACTGGTCGGCCTGCGCAAGGAATTCGGCACCCGGCACACCAACGTCGCCGTCGACGACGTCTCCCTCGACGTCCACGAGAACGAGACCCTCGCCCTGGTCGGCGAGTCCGGCTGCGGCAAGACCACCCTGACCCGGCTGCTGCTCGGCCTGCTCGAACCCACCGCCGGCAGCGTGCGCTTCGACGGACAGGACCTCGCAACCCTCTCCGCGGCCCAACTGCGCGGCATCCGGAGGCAGATGCAGGTCGTCCTCCAGGACCCCTACTCCAGCATGAACCCGCGCATGCGCATCACCGACATCGTCGCCGAGCCCCTGGTCACCCACGATCCCGAGGCCCGCGGACGGCGCGCACGGGCCCGCAACCGGGAACGGGTCGGGGAACTCCTCGAAGCCGTGGGCCTGGACGCCGGCATCCAGGACCGCTACCCCCACGAGTTCTCCGGCGGCCAGCGCCAGCGCGTCTCCATCGCCCGCGCCCTCGCGCTCCACCCCCGCCTGCTGGTGCTCGACGAACCCACCAGCGCCCTGGACGTTCGGGTGCAGGCGACCGTCCTCGATCTGCTGGCCGACCTCCAGCAACGCCTGGGCCTGACCTACCTGTTCGTCTCCCACAACCTCGCCGTGGTGGCCCAGGTCGCCGACCGGGTCGCGGTGATGAGCGAAGGCCGCCTCGTCGAGGTCGGCGAGGCGACGCGGGTCCTGCGCGACCCGCAGCACCCGTACACCCGGCGCCTGCTCGACGCCGTACCGGTCCTCGACCCGCGCTGCGGGCGCCGGGCCGCCGAGCGGGCCGCGGCGACGGCGGGCGGGCAGAGCCGATGACCAGGACCGCTCCACGGGAGGCGACACCCGTGCGCACGGCACAGGCCCCCGCCTCCACGCCCGCCCTACGTGTGAGACAGGACCAGCCCCGCCCCGCCCAGCAGCGCCACGTCGTCGACGGCCGCCGTACCGACCAGCACCCGCGGCCGCTCGGCCCCCGCGAAGGCGACCGCGTCCCGCAGCCGCTCCTCCACCACGACGCGGAACCGCTCCCCGCCCTCGCGGGCCTCGCCGTGCAGGATGAACAGACCCGGCGCGAAGAGCTGCTGCACGTTCACCAGCCCGAGTGCCAGGTTGTGCGCGTACTCCTCCACCACCCGGTCGGCCAGCGGATCACCGCAGGCGACCAGCGACTCCAGCGAGCACGCCGGACCGAGCCCCGCGGCACGCGCCCGTGCCCGCAGCCAGCCGGTGGTGGCCAGCGTCTTCCAGCATCCCCGGCTGCCGCAGGTGCAGCGCTCACCGCTGGCCGACACGGTCATGTGCGCGCCGCTGCGGCCGCCCGGCGGGGCCATCACCTCACCGTCGTACAGGATGCCCACGCCCAGCACCTCGCCGGTGGACACCGAGGCGAACGTACGCCGCCCGCGGCCCGCGCCGAACCAGCGGTCGCCCAGCACCTGCAACCGCGCCCGGTGCTCCACCCGCACCCCGGCCCCGGTCAGCGCGGCCAGCCGGTCGGCCACCGGATAGCCGTGCAGCGCGGGCACGTCGTTGACCTCCAGGATCAGGCCCGCGCCGGGATCCACGAGCCCCGCAGCGGCCACCCCGATCCCCTGCAACCGGTGCTCGGCGAAGAGCGGCGCGACCCCGGCCAGCGCCCGGTCGATGTCGGCGGGGACGGCACGCGCCGCGTCGTACGACGACTCGGTGCGGTCCATGACCCGGCCGGCCATCGACAGCACGGCCGCCCTGACCCGGCCGGGCACCAGTTCGACGGCGCCCAGCCGCGGCGCCGCGGGAGGAGCGGCCGGCTGCTCCGCAGCGTCGGGGACCAGTCGCAACAGGGAACTTTTGTGGACCATGCGCCGACTCTGCCATGGCCCCGTTTCGGAGAGGTAGCACCGTGAGTCAATCGAGGCTGACCGAACTCACCTGGCGTGAGGTACGCAGGGCCGGCGAGGAGGGCATCGTCCTGCTGCCCATCGGTTCGCAGGAGCAGCACGCCGCGCACCTGCCGATGGGCACCGACACGCTGCTCGCCGAAGAGGTCGTCGACCGCGCACTGGACCTTTTGGACCGTGAGCCCGGGGCGCCGCACGTCGTACGACTGCCCGCCCTGCCCTTCGGGCACAGCCCCCACCACCTGTTCGCCGCGGCCGTCTCGCTGTCCGCGGCCACCCTCGCCGCGGTCCTGGACGACATCCTCGACTCCCTGGTGACCAGCGGCTGCCGACGCATCCTGGTCGTCAACGGTCACGGCGGCAACGACGAGATCATGCGGCTCGCCGTCAAACGGCTCGCGCTGCGCGCCGAGGTGACCGCCGCCGCCTGCTCCTACTGGACCCTCACCACCGGCGACGACCCGGCCGGGCGGCCCGAGGTCACCCCGGGACACGCCGGATGGTTCGAGACGTCCCTGATGTTCGCGGCCCACCCCGACCTGGTCCGCACCCCCGTACCGGCCCGTACCCCCGTCGAACCCCCACCTCTGTTCGACCACCCGCCCCACCCCGGCCTGACCGTGGAACGCCACGGCGAGTGGGAGCGGGTCGGCGGCTCCACCGACGACCCGTCCGGCGCCGACGCCGACCGGGGCCGGCTGCTCCTGGACGACCGGGCGCGCGCACTGGCGCACGCGATCCGGGCCTTCGACACCGCGAGCCGGTCAGCCCGATGACGCGAGGAGAAGAAATGAAGATCACCGACGTCGACGTGTGGGTCGTCAACCTCCCACTCGTCAATCCCTTCACGAGTTCCTTCGAGACCAAGACCGGCGAGACCCGCACCGTCGTCCGCGTGCGCACCGACACGGGCGTCGAGGGCTGGGGCGAGACGATGTGGGGCCGGCCGGTCGCCGCGATCGTCCGCCGGATGATCCCCGACCTGATCGGCACCAGCCCCTTCGCGGTCGAGAGCTTCCACCGCAGGCAGCACATGGTCCCCTTCTTCTACGGCTACCTCGGCTACGCGGCGATCGCCGCCGTCGACGTCGCCTGCTGGGACGCCATGGGCAAGGCCACCGGTCAGTCCGTCACCGACCTGCTCGGCGGCCCCGTGCGCGACGAGGTCCCGATCACCGCGCTGATCACCCGCGCCGACGCACCCGGTGCGACCGGCGCCTACCTGCCCAAGGCCATGGCGGAGCACGCCGTACGCGTCGTCGCCGAGGGCGGCTTCGAGGCCGTCAAGCTCAAGGGCACCCGGGACTCCCGGGGAGACGTCGCCATCCTGCGTGCCGTCCGCGAGGCACTCCCCGACCTGAACCTGCGCGTCGACCCCAACGCGGCCTGGTCCGTGCCGGATTCGATACGCGCGGGCATCGCCCTGGAGGAACTCGACCTGGAGTACCTGGAGGACCCCTGCGTCGGCATCGAGGGAATGAGCCAGGTCAAGGCGAAGATCCGCATCCCGCTGTGCACCAACATGTGCGTCGTCCGCTTCGAGGAGTTCGCCCCGGCCATGCGGCTCAACGCCGTCGACGTCATCCACGGGGACGTCTACAAATGGGGCGGCATCGCCGCGACCAAGGCGCTCGCCGCGCACTGCGAGACCTTCGGCCTGGGCATGAACCTGCACAGCGGCGGCGAACTCGGCATCGCCACCGCGGCCCACCTGGCCGTGGTCGCGAGCACCCCCGTCCTGTCACGGGCCATCGACAGCATGTACTACCTGCACGCGGACGACATCATCGAGCCGCTGCACCTGGAGAACGGCCGACTGCGCGTCCCGTCCGGGCCCGGCCTGGGCGTCACGGTCGACGAGGAGAAGCTCCTCCACTACGCCGCCGTCAACGAGCGCGAAGGAGACCTGACCGGATGACCGGCACACCGAACGGCAAGCGGCCCGTGAGCACCCCCGACGCACCACGTCCGGCCGGCGCCTACTCCCAAGGGGTCGTAGCGGGCGGCTTCCTCCACACGGCCGGCTTCGGCCCGCAACACCCGGCCACCGGCGAGGTTCCGCAGGGCGTCGGCGCGCAGACCGCCCAGGTGCTGCGCAACGTCAGCGCGGTCCTGGCCGCCGAGGGCCTGACCCTGCGGGACGTCGTGAAGGTCACGACCCACCTCCAGCACCTCGAACGGGACTTCGCCGCATACGACGCGGCCTACCGAGCCTTCTTCGAGGCCCCCTGCCCCGTACGCACCACCGTGGGATCCGACTTGATGGACATCCTCGTGGAGATCGACGTGGTGGCGGCCCTCCCGGCTCCGGCCCCACCCGACTGACACGGCACCGCGCCCGGCGGCCCGACGGAGGCCGGCGGGCGCGGCGACCGAGGGGCCACCGGAACCGATCAGGTGCCGAGGCTCCGGATGGTCGTCTCCACCAGCTGTCTGGCTCTGGAACCGTTCCAGGAGGTGTAGTTCGAAAGCTGGGCCACCGCCGCACTCACCCACTCCCGGTCCCCGAGCCGGTCCAGAGCCTTGGCTTCGCTGAGCTGGGCGAAAAGGAACTTCAGCACCATGACGTGGCTGCCTTTGTAGCCTCGCTGGTGATGGGTGTAGCGCACACGCCACGGTTCGTAGGGGTGGCGCACGAGGCCGTACAGCGAGCAGCCGTCGCGGCCCATGTCGGCGCCGGGCCGGGCAGGAAGGCCGGGCGTGGTCTGCCACTTCCGGAAGGCGGCTTGTACGTGCAGCTCCATGAAACGGGCCCACGGGAGGGTGAGTTGAGGTTCTGCTGCGCCGTGCCGTCGGTGCTCAAGACCCTCCGGGGTGAGCAGGACACACAGGCCTCCTGTTCGAGTCGGATCTCCGATCACCCACCCGTCCTGTGTCAGCTCCAGCGGCCCCAACAACTGCGCCATGGTCTCTCCCCGTTCCCGCGGCTGTCTGACCTCAGAACATAGCTGAGACCCCCAACAACCGGCGGAATTCCCCCGGTCCACGCAGATGCGGGTCGTGTCCGGGCCGCACTGAGCGTCGTCAGTCATCTACGATCCCCGCACAGGAAAACGGTGCGGGGGGCGGCGTGCTCTGGTGGGCTCTTGACGAGATACGACTGCAGGTGACGGGGCGCAGCGCCCGGTACTCGCAGGTGGTGCTGGAACTGGCCTGGGACCCGAACCCACAAGCGGACGCGTCGCTCGCGGCACACGTCCTTGCGGTCGGTGTGGCTAAGCGGGCGCAACTCTGGGCGCCGATCGGGTCCATGGTTCTCGTGGCACCGGGAGGGCACCCGGGGGTCGGGCCGGCCGTGGACACGGCCCGGGAGCTGTGGCCGGCCGCGGTGGTCACGGTGGTGGACGAGGCGGTGGCGGCCCTGGCCGGCGCGGGCCTGGACCCGGAGCCGTCCGCGTGTGTCGTGGTGCACCAGGATGCCGTGCGCACCTCGGTCGCCGTCGTCACCGAGCGGGAAGTGATCGTCAGCGGACTGGCGCCAGGTGGCACGCGCGGCCTGGCCGAGACCGTGGCCGAGCACCTGCGGGCCGTGCACCGCCTGGACGTGGGCCTGGAAGAGGCGTGGGCCGCAGTCGTTCACGACGGCGCGTTCGGCCCCTCGCCGTGGATACCACGCTCCGGGCCCGTCTACGGGACACCGATCACCTCGGACCGTATCCTGCCCTCTCCGCCGGGCACGGCGACCGTGTCACCGGCCGAACTGCGCGACGTCGTAACCCCTGCCTACGGGCCGGTGGCGGCCCTCGTGGAGCAGGTGCTCCGTGACGCGCCGCCTGAGACGGCCCGGCAGGCGACCACAGGAGGGTTGCTGCTGACCGGACCGCACCCGCCGGGAGTCGAGCATCACCTGACGGAACTCACCGGGCTGCCCGCCCGTCGGGTGGCCGAGCATAAGGCGGGCTTCCACCGTCCCCAGGTCCTCCTCGACGGCGTTGCTCGACTGCTCGCCGAGAACCCGCTGGCTCCCTCTCTCACCGAGGACCGTCCCGACGTCTCGAAGCCACTGCGGCTGCTGGAGAGTTTCGGCCTGCTGCCGCCACGCGGTCTGACCGCAGAAGAGAGGAATCGGTGAGCGGCACCGGACGGAGGCGGGGCGTACGGCTGCTGTGGACCGCACTCGCGGTGCCGGCCAGCGCGGCATTGACGGCGACGGCGTTCGCCGTCGTCTACGGTGCGTCGCTGACGCCCGTCGGATGGCGGAACACGATGGTCCTCGGCTTCGGCGGGGTCCTGTTGTGCGGAGCGCTGGTCGCAGTGGCGTTCGGCCTGTACGACCTGCGGGACAAGAGCACCGGCACACGGGAGACAGCGGTGGCCGTCTGCGTCGCTGTGACCATGTTCGTGTGCTGGATCGCCCTGAAGGACCATCAGTTGCACGAGCGCGGCCGGCCCGTTCAGGCGGTCGTGACCGCTCTGCAGGCCGGCGGCGGTGTGTACGACGCCGAAACGGAAGCGGTCGTGGCCGACGTGTCCCATCACCGTCCGCTCGGTGCCATCGGCGCGGGGAAGCTGGCTGTCGGTGACCAGGTCACCGTCACCGTCGATCCTCAGGGCAGGTACGGCGTCAGCGCGGGCCCCCCGCCGGACGACATCGCATGGCTCTGGACACTGGCCGCCCTGATCGCCGCACTTCAGGCCCTGCTCACCGCGTCCATCGGCTTCAGCGCGGCCAAGGAACGGTCGGCGAGCACCGGTTGACGGCCGGCACCCGCCTCCCGCATCCCGTTCGCTTACCTGGCGCCGGCGGCGGTGCAGAGCCGGCGTTGCTCGCGGATCTCGTCCGTGTCGGCGTCCGGCAGGACGATGGCCAGGTCGAAGTCCCCGAGAGCCAGGTCGGGGCGGCCGGCGGCCAGGTGGGCGATACCGCGGTTGAGCAGGATGTCCGGGTCCTCACCGACCGCTTCGAGCGCGGTGGACAGGTCCGCGACGGCCATCTCCGGCTTCGCCTGCCGGAAGTGGACCACGGCTCGGTTGATCAGCGCGGCCGGATAGTGCGGATCCTTCGCGAGCACCTGGTCGAGGGCTTCGAGGGCGTCGTCGAACCGCTCGCGCTGCAACAGCAGCGTGCCCTGGAGACAGAGGAGTTGGACCTCCCCGGGGTGAAGACGCAGGCCCGTGCCGATGTCGGACTCCGCCGCGTCGAGGTCTCCGGCCTCCAGGAGCAGTTCGGCCCGCGCGACACGCGTGTCGAGGTCACCGGGTTCCATCTCCAGGACGAGCGTGAAGTCCGCGAGGGCCCCCGCGACATCTCCGACGTGCACCCGGGCCGTACCGCGGTTGTAGTGCAACTCGGGGAAGGGCGGGGCGAGGCGGACCGCGCGGTCGTAGTCGGCGAGGGCCGCCTCGAAGTCCCCGCGGTCACGGGAGATACGGGCCCGCTCCGACAGGTAGTCGGTGTAGTAGGGGTCCATGTCGACGAGTTGGCTGTAGTCGGCGTGGGCCTCGTCCGGCCGGCCCAGCGCGACCAGCAGACGGGCGCGGTTGTAGAGCAGTTGGGAGCGGTGCAGCGCCCACTGTCCCTCGTCGAGTTTCTCGTCCAGGCGTCCGATGCACGACTCCACGAGGCCCAGGGCGCGGCCGAGGTTCCCCCGGTGCATCTCGACGAGCGCCAGGCCGTTGTCGTGGAAGACGCTGTACGTGAGGCGTTCGGCCGGGTCCGGGAGGATCCCGGCGATGGCGACGGCGTTGTGCTGCCACTGCACGGCGAGTTCGTGGTCGCGGGGCCTGAGGAACCGGGTGTGCAGCATCGCGATCGCGTAGCTGGTCATCATGTGGATCTTGGGGTCCGTGAAGCGGCGGAGCAGACCCTGGTACAGCTCCATGGACTGTTCCAGGCGCCCGACCGGGATGCACGCCGCGGCCGCTTCCCTGGTGAACTCCCAGTAGTCGTGCTCGTGCAGCAGCGGATCCGTCACCTTCCGGCCGCGCAGCCCCAGGTCCACCACGGCGGCCGAGAAGCCGGTGGCGACGGCGTGGCGTTGAGCCTCCAGCAGGGCGGCACGCCCCGCGCCGCCGGGGTCGCTGCCGTGCTCGCGGTGCAGGGCGACGGCCCCCATCCGCACCCCCCACGTGGCCGTCTCGGCCAAAGCGTCACCGCGCCGGTCGTGCAGCAGGGCACGAGTCGGCGGGTCGGTCTGCCGGTAGCCGGCCAGGGCACACGGATCGTCGTCGGTGCAGTCGCTGTCCACATAGACACGGGCCCAGTCGAGGACGGACCGGTCCGCGACCGACGGCCCCTCCGAACGCGGAGCCGCCACGACGTCCACCTCGGCCAGCGCGCCGTCGAGTTCGTCGGAGAGCTTGCCCGCGGTGGCGGAGACCACGACACGCAGCAGGCGTGGATCGGCCCGGCGCAGCAGCAGGGCGATCAACTCCTGCGTGGTGGCCTCCGCGGCGTGCACCTCCTCGAAGACGATCTCGAACGCGTCGGTGTCGTGCGCGCGCCGGACGTGTTCGAGCAGGAAGGTCACGATGCCCTGGCTCATGCACCGGATCCACCCGGCGCCGAAGAACCTGGTCCGCTCCTCGTACGGGGCGTCGTCGGCCAGAGTCCGCGGCGCCGGTCCGATGAGCTGCGCGAGTTCGGGCATGCCGTACAGGAGCGCCACGCGGTGCTCCTCTACGAGTTCCGGCCAGCGGGAGGCGGCCTCCGGCAGGACGGTCGTCAGTATGGTGTCCACCCCGGTGTACGGGCCCCGCAACCGCTGGTGACAGCGGACCACGAGCGCCTGTCGGGTATGGGCCGCGACAGCGTGCAGACGGTCGCCTCTTGTGGTGCCGACGATCCGCAGATGGCCCGTCATGCGAGTTCTACCTCCGGGGACGATGACGTGATGGAGTGGGCGGACTTCATCGCACGGCGTTTGCGCCGGGACAGGACGACGAGGGCGACGATCTGCGCCACGTTCATGCACAGGGACAGCACGGCGTCCCAGAACCCCGCGTTCACCTCGCCGGATCCGAGCGCGTGGCCCGCGATACGGACGTAGTCGACGGTCACGGGAATGCTGACGAAGACGGTGATCGCGGCGAGCGCGCCGTACCCGAGGACGATGAACGGCCCGTAGAAACGGCCGATCTGGCGGTCACGAGGCGTCCAGTTCTCCTCGTTCACGACACGCTCCGGGCGGTCCAGCAGACGCCACACACGGTTCTTCAGCAGGGTCATGCCGGCGTCGTGAAGATCGTGGCAGTTCCATGCCGTGGCGAGCACGTAGTAGAGATCGGTGCGCAGATAGAGCTGCAACTGCCACAGCATGCGCACGGCCACGGTGAAACCCAGCCCGAGGCAGAGCCGGCCGGCGAAGGAGAACGAACCCCCCGGATCCCGGGTCAGATCGGCGACGAGCCCCAACAGCGCGAAGACGACGCCGTCGCACAGGATCCCGGCGAGGAAGGGAAGGTAGCGTTTCGAACGGGGCACGCTGAGCAGCCCGTTGATCTGCGTCTCGGCGACGATGTACGTCAGGCGGTTGCTGACGCTCAGCCGTGTCGGGAGCCCGAGCCGGCGGCCGGCCAGGATGTGGAATCCCTCGTGCACCAGCAGCAACGGGACCTGCCCGAAGGTGATGACCAGCTGGACCACGAGCAGGGAGTGCGTGAAGAAGATCTGCCCGGGATCCGGTGCCAGATCGGGCCGTACGACGGCCGCCCGGATCCAGAGGCCCACCGCGAGCGCGTACAGCAGCCACGCCGGTGGGGAAAAGGCGGCCCGGCCGAGACCGCGCAGTCGCACGCGCGAGGCGGGAACGGGGGGCTGGGCCTGGGCGTCGTCGCTGACGAAGCCCAGTTCGTGGAGCGTCGTCAGGAAATCCTCGAGATCGACCTCCTCGCCGAAGGTCGACTCGTACCACTCCTCGGCGGTCACCAGCGGCATTCCCTCTCCGAGCCGCCTGAGCAGTTCCGCCCCGTCGGCCGGGAACACCGCGTAGGAACCGGTGTCCAGGCGACCGACCACCACCTCGTCGCCTTCCGGAACGAAACTCAGTTCATGGAAAACGAGGCCGTCACCGGCCACAGACCCTCCAAGTTTTCCTGATGAGAAAAGCCCGGGTGCGCCGGCAGGCGGCGCACCCGGTCGTGGCACGGCGAGGCGGTCAGGCCTGGACGGAGTACGGGCACTGACAGGCGGCCGACGTCAGGCGCACGTCGCCGGTGCGGCGCACCGCGATCTTCTTGGAACCGGCCTTCTTGCGCATGGCGACAGTCGACTTCATGACGGTCCTTTCTCGAAGTTTCTCGTACCGACCGGCGGCCGGCAGCAATCAAAGTTGTTCCAGCCGGACGAAAGGATCAAGGCTCGATTCACGCCATTCGATCCGGCCTCCAGATGCCGGATTCCGAAAAGAGAGATGGGGCAAGCGTTTTCCAGACGCTCCGGAACGAGGGGGCGGACCGCGGACAACTGATTCCGTTGCGCCCCGCCCCTCGACATCGTTGCCCAAGCGCCGCAATGGCTCATCTCCGCACCTGAAGCGCCATGAGCCGCCGTTGCGGAAAGAGCACCGCTCTGACGGCGACGGGCAAGCGGAATGCGATTCGCCGTATTCCGCTTCTCTCCGGCTCTGCATTCCTCGATTCAAAGAAAGGTAAGGAAAAATACAAAAAACGGCGCCCGGTGCCTTTCTGTGCGGTTGCTCGCCACCTGTCGCTGGCGGACGCCGGAGGGCGGATTTCGGACGGTCTACGCGCGTGCGGGGAGTCCTCGACGGCGCACAGGGCCCCGCGTCCGCTTCAGAGTCGCCGACCCGCCTCCACGTTCGCCGCACGGCCCACGCTCGACCGATCCCACGAGGTGCATGCACACGTCATGACGCCGACCGCTTTCCGACCCTCCTCCTGCGCGAGCGATGCCGCAGGGCCGAGTCGAGCAGCACCCGGCCCCGTACCGGACGGCACGCCTCCGCACCACCGCCGGCTGCAGGTCTCCGCACGCTCGCCGCGTGACCTTCACGAAACGTGCAGATCCAGGGCTCGGGCGAGAGCGGCCAACTGCCCCGCGCGAGACAGCCAAGAGCCGCATGGGGCCCCGATCAGCCGGCCGCGCCACCGACCGCACCATCCCGGCCGACCAACGCGTGCCCGGCTGGATCGGACCGTGAAGCTGTGGCCGGCCACTCGGGCCGCGCCCGTGCGCTCCTTCTCCTTCGAGGCCGACTCGGCCGCGAAGCCCGTTAGCCTCGCGGCCGGCAAGGGATGCGGCAACGGTCCGTGCCGTGAGTACCTGCGGCGCCGGGACATCCGGCAGACGATCCCGGAAAAGTCCGGCAGTCAGGCAGCCCGTCTGCGGAAGGGTTCGCGCGGTAGGCGGCCACTCGGCTCTACGAGGATCGTTACAGGAAACGCAGTACCGTGGAACGGGCGATCAACCAGCTCAAGCAGTCCCGAGCCGTGGCCACGTGGTCGGACGAGCGCGGTTACGTCTACCTCCGACACTGCAGCGGCACTTGCAACATGGCTCCGGTCCTGACTGACGCGAAGCAGGCCAGCACCCGCACGGACCGGCCCTACGGGTGCCACCCTAAGGTTCTGGAATGAGTAACTCTGCTGCGGCTGCTGTCTTCACAACCACCGACCTGCCTGAAGCGATGCGTGCGGTGCGGACCTTGCTGGGCATGGCGGACATCGATCACGCCGAAGTCGACTTCGAAGCCGTGATCAGGTCGCCGGATGTCCTTGCGCAAGTACGTCACGTACTCCCTGACCTCGAATGGTGGGCTTCGGCCGGCAAGGAGCACGGTTCGTCGGAGGACGGCGACAACCCAGCAGACTGCCTGCCGATCCGAGTGTTCGACTGGGGTCGCCCCCTGGACCGTGCAGAGCTCTTCATCGCTGCTATGGGGCCAGACCCCGCAGCTGTGCGGTGGGATCTGGACGCGTGGCCTGCGATTCCCGAAGCCGGGCTGGAAACGATCTCGCAGAAGTACGCATACCTCACGCTGACAGTGAATTCCCGGGACCTCTACCAGGACGAGCTGTCGCAGGACCACACCGTCCACGTGCACGTCCGGGACCGCAACGGCGACCAGATCACCCGCGTCCACTGGCTCGCCGGTCAGGTGGGTGGCCGATTCGAAGGCAGAGTGGAGTTGGCCCCTCTATAGCCCTTCATCAAACAGGCAAGACCGCCGTCTCCACCTGCCTCTGTCACGAGATCGACCAGACATGTCCTAGAAGGTCTGCTGACCGTTGAGGACACCCCGAGCCTCCAGGAACGCGCCCACCGCGGCGGCGAATTGCCCGGGCCGTTCGACATGTGCGAGGTGGCCGGTGCTCTCCAGGATCGTCAACTCGGCCGCTGGAATGGCCTCGTGCAGGAGAGCGGCCCAGCGCGGGCCGCAGATGAAGTCCTGACGGCCCGCCAGTACGAGGGTCGGTGTGGCGATGTCCGGCAGTTCGTCGCGGACGTCGAAGGGCGGGCCCTCTCCGCGCGTGGCAGCCGCGTACATGCGCATCGACCGGCGGGCCGGCGCGAACTCCGCCTCTCTTCCCCAGTAGTCGAAGACATAGGCGGGCATCATCGTCCGCAGGACGGCGGTGGTGCCGTCGTCATCGAGGAGTTCGAGACGGGTGGTGAGGGCCTCGACGTATCCGGCCGTCTCCGGGTGGTCGTCGGCATGGCCGCTCACGAATTGCTCCATGGAGGAGACCGCCGCCGCCCAGAACTGGTCGTCCGTCACCGGTGAGGTGTCGTACAGGACGAGGGCCGCAAGCTGCTCGGGATGGTCGAGAGCGAACTGCTGGGCGACGAAACCACCATGAGAGTGGCCGAGCAGGATGACCGGAGGCACGGCCAGATGCTCGATCACTCCGTGCAGGAAGTGCGTGTAGGTGGGCACGGTGTAGTCGCGCGGATCGGGCAGCCGACCAGAATCGCCCGTGCCCACCGGTTCGACATAGACCATGGTCAGGAAGGCTTCGAGGTCCGGCATGCGCAGGTAGTCCCAGCCGATGCCCGGTCCGCCCGAATGCGCGAGGCACACGGGGCCTGTGCCGGCGACGTGGTAGCGCACGTCGACGTCGGCCGAACCATGGCGGACGGAGATCGTATGGGTGCCCGGGGACAGAGGGGAGGACGGATCCTCGGTTGCGCGGGGGAGTTCCCGCGGCCGGCTTGAGTGCGTCACGCGGCCGCGCCGATCGCTGTCGAGCGGGTGAGTCGTTCGGCCTCGGCGACGGACATGATGCGGGTGGTCATGGATCTTCCTCTCGGCTCTGGGACGAAAACAGCGGTGTCACTCATCCCCCTTCCGTACAGACCGCACTGCGTGCGCGCGTGTGACAGCCGGCCCGTGTCGCCAGAACCGGGCGGGGCGGTCACGGCTCCGTCCCTGAGGCACCGCCGGTCCGGAGGCGGTGTCCTGTCACAACCGGACCAGTCGTCCGGTCTGTGGTGCGAAGCCGGAGACCATGTCAGCGGGAGGAGCTTCACATGCAGGTGGCCGTGGCCGGGGGAACCGGTCTGGTGGGGAAGTACGTCGTCGCGGAGCTGGAAGCCGCGGGACATCGGCCCGTGATCCTCGCCCGTTCGCACGGTGTGGACCTGGCCACCGGTGCCGGTCTCCTGGAGAGGCTGTCCGGCAGCCACGTGGTGATCGATGTGTCGAACATCGTCACGACGCGGAAGAGGCCCGCCGTCGATTTCTTCTCCCGGGCCACCGGCCACCTGCTCTCCGCCGCCCGGGCGACCGGAACCGAGCATGTGGTCACCCTGTCGATCGTCGGCTGCGACGAAGTCGACTTCGGCTACTACTTCGGCAAGCGCGTACAGGAGGAGATGGTCCGCGACGGTGGAGTGCCCTGGACGATCCTGCGCGCCACCCAGTTCTTCGAGTTCCCCGAGCCGCTGCTGGACAACCGGTCGCCCGTCGTCGCGATACCGAGCATGCTCACGCAGCCCGTCGCCGTCCGGGACGTCGCCGAGAAGCTCGTCGAGCATGCGTTGAAGGGTCCGTCGGGAAGGGCGCAGGAGATCGCGGGACCAGATCAGCTGAACATGGCGGACATGGCACGACGTATCGTGCGCGCACACGGTCGGCGGCGGCTCGTCGTGCCGGTGTCGCTCCCGGGCCGGGCCGGCAGGGCGATCGCCGCCGGTGGTCTGCTGCCACGCGGGCAGTACGTCCTGGGCCGCCGGACGTTCGACGACCACCTGGCGTCCCTGGAGCGGTCCGCACCTGCCGGCCGGTGATGTCTGCGAGGCACGCCTGCCGCCGGCTTCCTGGAAGACCTTCCCGGGACGCCGGCGGCCGAATTCTCCGCGTCGGTGTCACAGATGTGGTGTGCGTCCTGTCAGTGATGTGAACCAAGGGCGGCTTCTGCGCAGAGTCGTGGACCGACAGTTCGCCGTGGACCGGCAGCTCGCCGCGCACCGACAGCTCGTCATGGACCGAAAGCTCGTCGTGGAACGACGACATCGGCGCTCTGCCATGGGCCGCGGCAAGCCGCCCGCCCCCTCGCTACGACACCGGAAGTGAGCCTCTCACCCATGCTCCAGGACACGTTCGACACCTCCGACGACGTCTCGACGACGGGCATCGCCACGTTGGAAGATCTCCGCAGGCACCTGCAGTGGGCCATCGAAGTGGAACACTCCACGCTGCCGCCGTACTTGACGGCCCTGTACTCCCTCGACCCCGAGCGCAACGCGGACGCGGCACAGCTCATCGGCGGTGTCTTCGTAGAAGAGATGATCCACCTCGCACTGGTCGCGAACCTGCTCAACGCGGTCGGCGGTGCACCCCGGCTGGACGCCCCTCACCTGCTGCCTGGCCACCCGCGGACCATGCCCCACGCCGACCCGTCCATCCAGCTGGCCCTGCTGCCGTTCGGGCAGGAAGCGCTCCGCATGTTCCTCCGTCTCGAACAGCCGGCACATGCGGGAGACCGGGCCGAGGGCGACAACTACGAGACGATCGGGCAGTTCTACGACGCCGTCGAGAAGGGGCTGCGGCGCCTGTGCGCCGACCTGGGCGAGGACAAGGTCTTCACCGGGGACCCGGCCCGTCAGGTGGCCGGCGGCCCGTTCGCCCACACCGCCGGGCGCCTGAGCCCGGTCACCGACCTCGATTCGGCGCTCGCGGTGCTGGAGGAGATCGTCGAGCAGGGCGAGGGAGCTGCCCGTGCCGAGGTCTGGGACGGGGACGCCGACTTGTTCCACCCGGAGACCAAGGCGGTGTCCCACTACTACCGGTTCCAGGAACTTGCGTTGGGCCGCCGCTACCAGCAGGGGGACACGCCCGAGTCCGGACCGACCGGAGAAGCGGTGAGCGTGGACCTCGCCGGTGTCCGCCCGCTGCGACCCAACCCGCGGCTCGACGACCATCCCGAGGGCAGCGCGATCCGCACCGCTCAGGAAGCGTTCAACCAGACGTACTGCAAGATGCTGCACCAACTGGAGCAGGCCTTCAACGGCAAACCGGCGATGCTGGGCATGTCGGTGGGCACGATGTACGCGGCCAAGGGACAGGCGCAGAGCCTGATGGCCATGCAGGACGACGACGGTCTCGCCGCCGGCCCGACCTTCGACTACGTCGCACCCGAGGACCGGGTCTGAACCGCGGCCCTCGGCACGGCCGGTGACGGTACCGACCGGGGTCGTCGCGCTCGTACGGCACTCCAGTGGTCCCAGTGGTGTATCGCGGTGGTCGCGGTGACGTCGTTCGCGTACACCATCGCCACACGGTGGTTGTCCTGGATGGTGTACATCCTCCTGCCCTCGCCGACGACCTCTCCGGAGGTGAAGCAGTCGTCAATGGCGACGGGCGAGTGGAGCCACACCCGCGCGCGATGAACCAGATCGCGGTCCAGCCGCCCCGGACCCCGGCGACGACGAACTGCTGTCCGGCCTGGGCGGTGCCGCCCCAGTCACTGATCCGGTCCGTGCCCGCACCGGCCGGGTGGATCGCCTGGCCGCCGAAGATCGGGGCGCTCGGTCATTCAGGCTCCGCCGAGGGGCGCAGGGCGAGGTCGATCACGCCGTCGTTCTGGAGGAGTTCTGTGGCGAGGCCGCCGGTGTCGGCACTTCCGTCAAGTTCGAGCAGGACACGGGCGGGGTCGGCCTGACCGGGCGTCTGCTGGACTCTGATCTGGAGGATACGGAATCCGCGGCGGGTGCAGGTCTGCATCAGCTGGGGCAGCAGGGCGGTTCCCGTGCGATAGGACATACGCAGTTCGACGGCGGACGGTGCGGGGTCGGTCCTCACCTTGCGGAGGAGCAAGGGGTAGCCGCGGACGACGAGGAAGTGCAGGACCGTCACCGCCATGGCCAGGAGGGGCAGTCCGCCGCCGCAGGCCATGCCGACCGCACAGGTGAGCCACACGGTCGCCGCGGTGGTCAGCCCGCGGACCGCGTCGCTGCGTACGAAGATGATGCCGCCGCCTATGAAGCCGATCCCGGAAACGATCTGGGACGCCACACGCGACGGGTCGAAGGACACGTGATCGAGACCCAGTACGTTCGAGAAGCCGTGCTGGGAGACCTCCATCATCAGAGCACTCGCGATCCCGACCAGTGTGTGTGTACGCAGGCCTGCGCTCTTTTGCTGCGCGGCTCTTTCCCAGCCGATCAGGCTCGACAGCACAAGGGCCAGTCCCAGCTCTGCCAGCTGCCGTATGCCCTGCCCGTTGCCCGGATCCCACAACGGAACCGCCAGTCCGCCCATTTCCGACTCCCGCCCCGTGAACGTTCCCGCCTTCCCGGACAAGTCACCCCGATGACCTGATCAGGAATGTGACAACACGGAAGGTAACGGTGACGACGTCCCGGCGCGCAAGGCCGCAGGGCGGGGAGCAGCCGCGCACGACAGGGAGTGAGGAGGCGCACAGCTCCTGCGTGACATGCCGTCAACATTCACGCATTCCATATTTAGGAAAGATTTATCCGCATCGTGGAAGTTATTCTCCTTGTGTGTTGTTCGACATGGTGAAGCCGTTCAGCGGCGAGGAGAAAGTCCACCGTCTGTCGATGACCTGGCCGAAGGCGGACGAGACGAAACGACAGGCAGGTCGTGACCCTTCGGCCCGCCTGCCCGCACTGCGCATCCCTTGTATCCAGGACCAAGGAAATGACCATGTTCTTGCAGGTTTACCAGGTCACCGTTCCTGCGCGGCTCGGCGATGGCCGACAGGGCGTCCATGTGTTCACCGGTCGGGCCGGCTGTTCCGCCGAGGCGGTTCGCGAGGCCCGCAGAGCGTACGACGCGGCGACCGCCGCCCGACGTGCCGGTCTCCCGAAGAGGGCCTGTCGGCCCAACGGCTGGACGGCCATGGGCATCCGTTGTCACTGGCGGCTCACGTGGCCCGACGCGACGGTTCGCCTGTGGAGGGAGTCGGGGCTCGGAGAGTACTGACGGCTGACCGTCCGCGGAGACTGGGGTCAGCCCCGCTGCCCCCAGTCCAGCCGGCCGGCCAGCCCCGAGGCGGCGAAGGCGGCTGCCAACTCCTCGTGGCCTTCGGTGAAGTGGGCCCAGCTGTCGTAGTGGACGGGTACCACGCGGCGGGCGCCGAGGAGTTGGGCGGCTTCGGCGGCCTGGACGCTGTCGAGGACGATCAGTTGGTTGTCGAAGAGTGCGGGGAAGCGGGGGGCGCCGGCAAAGAGGAGGGCGGTGTCGATGGGGGCGAATCGCCCCGCGATCTCCCTGACCGCGTCGAGGGAGGCGTTGTCGCCGCTGACGTAGACGCTGGGCAGACCCTCACCGGTCAGGATGAAGCCGACGACCTGGCCGGTGATCGGCTCGACCTCGGCACGCGGGCCGGGACCGTGGACGGCGGGGACGCCGGTCACGGTGACCGTGCCGCCGCCGGGACGGTCCAGCTCGATGGACTCCCAGTCGGCCAGGCCCTTGGCCTTCTCCTTCAGACGCTGCGCGCCACCAGGAGTGGTGAGAGTGAGCGGGACGTCGGCGAGCAGGGCCCGGCCGGAGGTGTCGAGGTTGTCGGGGTGTTCGTCGTGGGAGAGCAGGACGACGTCGACGGGACCGAGATCGGCGGGGGTGCCGCTGGAGGGCGCGGTCTTGGTCAGGAACCGCCCGTCGGGACGGCCGTAGTCGCCCGGGGCGTCGAAGGTCGGATCGGTCAGGAAGCGCAGGCCGCCGTACCCGAAGAGGGCGGTCGGGCCGCCGAAGACACGGACAGGGAACTGGCTGGTCGTCGCGGGGAGAGAAGACACCGGGCACCTCACGGATAGGTATCGTCGAAACGTGAGACGACCGTAACCGCTTCTCACGGATGCGTGCAACCCGTACCATGAGGAACATGAAGGAGTCCGTGACCGAACAGCCCGGCCCGCCGCCCGCGCAGGGCGAGGAAGAGCATCTCTCTCTCGCCCTCGCCAACAGTGCGATCACGCTGCCGGGCGGGAACACGGTCGACCTTCTCGGCGCTCCCGAACAGGCGAATCACTGGCTGGCGGAACGCGGTCTCGCTCCGGTCGACGCCGGTATGCGGGAGATGTGCGCGGCGCAACTGCGCTCGCTGCGCGAACAGATCAGATCGCTGTTCGCCGCCCGCGCCGAGGGGCTGCCCGCCCTTCCCGCCGCGGTCGATGCCGTCAACGACGCGATGACCCGCGTCCCCACCGCCCCGCTGCTGCGGTGGGACGACAGGACCGGCCCCTACCGCGCCGCCGTCCACCCCACCACCGCGATCGTGGACCACGCCCTGGCCACTCTCGCGGCCGACGCCTCCGACCTGCTCACCGGCCCCGACGCGGACCGACTCACCGCCTGCGGCTCGGCACCCTGCAACCGCTACCTGCTGCGCTACGGCCGCCGCCAGTGGTGCTCCACCCGCTGCGGCGACCGCGCCCGCGCCGCCCGCGCCTACGCCCGCCGCGCCACTGCTCAGTGACGCGCGGACCGTGCGGCCGATGCCGGGCGGCGACTGAGGCGCGTCGCCCCGGCCCCCGGCACTGCTTCAGAAGAACGGAAAAGCTTCAGGCCCGGTGCCCGGCCTCCGCAAGGGCGTCGCGGACCTGCCGGGTCACGCGCGCCGCGTCCTCCGGGTTGTTCACCACGTCGGTGCTGTTCATGTCGATGACCAGGACGTCACTTGCCGAGTAATGCTCGTGCACCCACGCGTCGTACCCGGACCACAGTGCCCGGTAGTACTCCACGAGTGCGTGGTCCTGCTCGAAGTCGCGGCCGCGCAGTCCGATGCGGCTCATCACCGTCTCGAAGCTCGCCGTGAGGTAGACCATCAGATCGGGTGCCTTGCGGTACGGCAGGCCCTCGATCTCGCGCATCATCTCGTCGAGCAGCCCCTCGTACACCTGCATCTCCAGGGCGCTGATCCTGCCCAGGTCGTGATTGACCTTGGCGAAGTACCAGTCCTCGTAGATGGACCGGTCGAGGACGTTGTCGTTCTGCCGGTACGCCTCCTTGATCGAGGCGAACCGGGTCCGCAGGAAGTAGAGCTGGAGAAGGAAGGGGTAGCGATTGGCCCGTATCTCCTCGGGGCTCGCCGTGTAGAACAGCGGCAGGATCGGGTTGTCGTCCACGCTCTCGTAGAAGACCTTGCTGCCCAGTTCCTTGGCGAGCAGTTCGGCGACGCTCGTCTTGCCGATCCCGATCATGCCTCCGACGACGATCACCGACATGCCTCACTTCTCCAGGGGTCTCAGGGCCGTGAGCGAGGTCCGCCGACGACCCTCAACAAAACCACGAGGCGCCGCAGAGCCACAAAAGCACCCCTCGTCTGTCACCCGCGCCGCGCCGCAGCCGTCAGGAAGCCGCCTCGGCGGATCGGGGCCGGGCGTCGGTGACGGGGCCGCCGGCCGCGGGCGTACGCAGGACTCCGGCCGCCGCCGCGGCGACGACGCAGAAGAGCGCCGGAAGCAGGAAGGTGTGGTTGAGGGCCATCACGTGGGTCAGCCAGCCGATGACGGCGGGACCGGCGAGCATGCCGATGTAGCCGAGCCCGGCCACCCGTGACACGTTGGCTCCGGCCGCGGTCGGTTCGGCGTGTCCGGCGGCGCTGAACAGCTGGGGGACGCAGCCGGACAGGCCCAGGCCGAACAGGGCCCAGCCCGCCAGGGCCGCAGGGATCCACGGGGCGAGCGCCACGAGCGTGATGCCCACGGCGGCCAGGGCCGATCCGTGGCGCAGCACGTTCGCCGACCCGAAGCGGGCGGAGATGCCGTCGGCGAGGAGCCGGCCGATGGTCATGGCGGCGGCGAAGGTGCCGTAGGCGAAGGCGGCGGTGCTCTCCGGTGCGCCGAGCACGGTCTTGAGGTGCAGGGCGCTCCAGTCGTTGGCGGCGCCCTCGCACAGCATGATCAGGAACGCCAGGACGGCCAGCAACCAGATCCTCGTCGGAACGGCCCGGCTGCCGCGCACGGGCGCGCCTGCCTCGGAGGCGTCCGCGGGGTCGTGGGGCGTGGCCGGCAGGAGGCCGCGCGCCGCGCCCAGGGAGACGGCGGCGCTGAGGGCGCCGACGGCGATGAGTGCGGCGGGCACGCCCCAGCCGAGACCGAAGGCGGCGGCACCGGCGAGTGCGGCCAGGACGCCGCCGACGGAGAACGTGGCGTGGAAGGCCGACATCACCGGGCGTCCGTAGGCGTGTTCGACCTGCACGGCGTGGGCGTTCATGCTGGCGTCCAGGGTGCCGTTGCCGAAGCCGAAGGCCAGCAGAGCGGCTCCGAGGGCCCAGGGCCGGTCGGCGAGGCCGGGGAGCACGAGGGTCGCGCTGCAGAGCACCGCCGCGCCGGGTACGACGAGGCGGGAGCCGATCCGGTCGCACAGCCTGCCGCCGAGCTGCATGCCGGCGAAGGCGCCCACCCCGAGCAGGACGAGGAAGCCGCCCAGAGTCGCGTGGCTGATACCCACGCGCTCCTCGACGGCGGGGATCATCACCACCCACATGCCCAGCAGTGTGCCGTTGAGGATGAAATACACGAATGTCACGGCGCGTGCGACGCGCAGCCCTCTGTCCATGCCGAGAACCATAACGAACATCAGCGATGTTTGAAACACGGTCAATCGCACATCTCGTATGTTCGATGACGATGGTGTTGAATCACGGCTATGAGCAGCACTGCGGAACGGCATCGCCTCATCGCCCAGCAGGTCCAGGACGCGGGGACGATCACCGTCACGGACCTGGCACGCCTGACGGGCGCCTCCGAGATGACCATCCGCCGCGATCTCGACCACCTCGCCGGACAGGGGGTCCTGGAGCGGATGCGCGGCGGTGCCCGCGCACTGCTGCTGCGCGGTGAGGAGCCGCCGTTCGCCCTGCGCGTCCATGAGGCCGTCGACATCAAGCGCCGTATCGCCGCCGCGGTGGCCTCCTCGGTCACCGACGCCGAGACCGTGCTGCTCGACAGCGGCACCACCTGCCTGGAGGTCGCCCGCCTGCTGCGAGGACGGAAGATCACGGTCATGCCGCTGTCGCTCCAGGCGCTCGCCGTCCTGGCCGAGAGCCCCGAACCGACCGAACTCCTGGTCCCGGGAGGCAAGCCACGCATGCCCGAGGGGGCACTCGTGGGACCGCTGACCCTGGCCTCGCTGGGGGCGCTGCGCTTCGACACCGCCGTCCTCGGCTGCTGCGGCCTCACCGCCGACGACGGACTGACGGCCTACGACCTCGACGAGGCGATGGTGAAGAAGGCGGCCGTCGCCTCCGCACGCCGCGTGATCGCGGCCACCGACGGCAGCAAGATCGGCCGGACCGCGCGCGCGTACGTCGGCCCGCCGGCGATCATGCAAGCGGTGGTCACCGACCCCACCGCCGACCCCGCCCAACTGACCGCACTCCGGGAAGCCGGCATCGAGGTCGTCACCGCATGAACCGTCCCGCCGGGCGTGCCACAGCCTCCGCCTGCGTGATCATGAGTCATCGGACTTCTCGGGGTTCGGATGCTGTCGGTGGAACGGGAAGGCCAGTCCATGGACGATGACCGTTGGGCCGGCTGGCCCGACCGGTGGGTCGGAGCGGACTGCGACGTGCGGACGGCCGTGGGTGCGATCTCACGGCAGGTCAAGGACGGGTTGAGGTACGACGAGGTGCCTTGGCGGCGGTTCCCGCACTTCTACGGCCCCGGCGAGGAGATCCCCGGACTCCTCACCACGCTCGCCTCCGACGACGCCGAGACGGCGGACAGGGCGTTGTCGCGGCTCTGGACATGTCTTCACCACCAGGGCGGCACGACCGCGGTGGGAGCACTGGCGGTGCCGTTCCTGCTCCGGATCGCGACGAGCGGACACCGAGGACTCCGTGCCCGAACTCTTCGCCTGGTCGCGGAGACAGGCCGGTGTCAGCACATGGGCGACGGCTCGCGGGAAGGCCTGCTCCAGGTCGCCGAGGACCCGTCGGTGGTCGAGGGCAGCACGATGTGCCCCGTGGACTGGACGATCCAGGCAGCCCGTCAGGCCGTCACGGACGACCTGCACCTTCTGCTCCCCCTTCTCTCGGACCCCGACCCCGAGGTCCGCTTCGTGACGGCCTACGTCCTGGCGGCCGCGACCGGCGAGCACTCACGTGTCTCCTCGGCTCTGCAGTCCGGACTGGCGCGGGAAGACGACGCGGTGGTCCGGGTGAGCCTGATCCTGGCGATCGCCCAACTCGCCCGTGAACACCGGGATGAGCTCGCTCACACGTGGGCGCATGACCTGTGGTCGCATCCCGGGCGGCCGCCCGAGGTCCGTATCGGCGCCGGGTTGGCCTGGCTCTGCCTGGTCACCGACCCGGCCCCCGACGAACTTCGCACCCTCCTCACCGACCCCGGCATCCGTCGATACGACGACCTGCTCCAGCCGGTGCCATGGCTCACCTGGGTCGATCCCTCCGACGCCGGGCTGCGCAGTTGCATCGACGAGATGCTCATGGTGCGCACCCCTGGAAGGGCACTCGACGATTCCTGGAGTGGAAGATCGTCAAGCTGAACCCCCAGACGTCAACCGGCTGCGCGGCCGCAGAGGATCGGCCGCGCAACGACAACTTATGAACGGAATGTCAGGCGGGCCGCCCGCCGCTAGAGTTGTCCTGGGCCGCGACTGGCGCAGGTGGACAACCACCGGGGAGCGGCCGTGCCTGATCCGATGTGAGCGTCGACCGCCTGGGCGTCTCCGTCAGCGATGTCCCGCTGAGAAGGCCAAGACGTGGAACTGCGCTACGGACTCAACCCGCAACAGGAGCCTGCGTATACCGGCCCTGTGACCCCGGGCAGGTGGCCGGTTCGGCTGCTGCACGGAGAGCCGTCGTTCATCAACATGCTGGACGCCCTGAACTCGTGGCAGCTCGTGCGTGAGGCCGGCCGGGCACTGGGCAGGCCGGCGGCTGCTTCCTTCAAGCACGTCTCGCCGGCCGGCGCGGCAGTCTCCGGGGCCGTCGACGAAGTCGCCGCGGAACTCCACGGGGTCGCCGGGCACGAAGTCGGCGCGCTGGCCGGTGCCTACCTGCGGGCGCGGGACGCCGATCCCAGATCCTCCTACGGTGACTTCGCCGCCGTCTCACACCCCGTCGATGCCGAACTCGCCGAACTGCTGACCGGCATGGTCTGCGACGGCATCATCGCTCCCGGATACGAGCCGGGCGCCGTCGAGCGGCTCAGCAAGAAGAAGAACGGCCGTTTCCTGATCATGGAGGCGGACGACAGCTTCGTGCCGCCGGGCGAGGAGACGCGGGAGGTCTTCGGACTGCGCCTGACACAACGGCGCGACGACGTCGAGCTGTCCGCCGAACTGCTGGGCCACGGTGGCGACATGCTCCCCGCCGAGGCTGCGGCCGACCTGGTGCTGGGGCTGGCGGTGCTCCGCTACACCCAGTCCAACTCCGTGTGCTACGTGCGGGACGGCGTGACGCTGGGCATCGGTGCCGGTCAGCAGTCCCGGGTCGACTGCACCCGTCTGGCCGGTGCCAAGGCCGACGCCTGGTGGCTGCGCCGTCACCCGAAAGTCCGCGCGCTGTCCTTCCGCCCCGGCATCCGGCGCCAGGACCGCATCAACTGGCGGATCCGCTTCATCGAGGGCGACCTCACGCCGGACGAGGAAGGGCGGTTGGCGGAGGCGCTGGCCGCTCCAGCGGGGGAGTTCACCGCGGACGAACGCGCTCGATGGATGCGGCGGCTCGACCGGGTGGCCTTCGCCTCCGACGGCGCCCTGCCGTTCCGTGACAACGTCGATCACGCCCGGCGGCACGGTGTTCGGTACATCGCGGAGCCGGGCGGATCCATCAGGTCCGACGAGGTCGGGCAAGCCTGCCGACAGCACGGGATCACGCTGGCCCGCACCGGCCTCAGGCTGTTCCACCACTGACGGCCGCCTCCGCGGGCAGGATCCCGGGGCGTCAGGCGGAGAAGGCGGCGAGGATCCAGTGCTCGGGCACGTCGTTCTCCGGGGCGGTGAAGAACCGGTGCATGGCGTGGTCGAGGTCCTCAGGGGTGAGGGACCCGTCGCTGTCGCGGTCGAGGCGCGCGAACTCGGCCGTGGCGGCAGGATCGGTGACGTTCCGGGACTTGAGGTACTTCTCGAACTCGCTCTTGCCGATCTTGCCGTTTCCGTCCGCGTCCATCAGCGCGAAGACTCCGGCCGTCACCTCGCGGACGTAGCCGGGGAGACCGGAGACCGACTTCCCGACCATCGTCTTCTCCACGCAGGAGATCATCTCGGTCCTGGTCACCCGGGTGTCCATGTTGGAGTCGGCGGCCTTCGCGACGCCCGCGATGAACGTCCGGACGATACGGGCCCGCTGGTCCTCCGCGCTGCCCGGATCGCCGGCGGCACGCGGCAGGTCCTCGTAGTCGATGTAACCGTTCTTGCTGGTGTCGATGAGATCGAACAGGCGGAAAGCCCTGGTCTGATACGCGCCCATGGTGGTCGTCCTTCCGTGCGGCCCGGCTTCCTGGATGATCACCAGGAAAGGTAGGCGGCGACGACCGGAGAGCCGCGGCGGCACCAGCGGCGATCACCCGAAGGGGCGCAGTCCGTCGGAGGGTAACCTTCCCTTCTCCGGCTGTACGGCCGGCCGTCGGACGGCAATCTCCCTCCCGTACGCGGAGACCGCTGTCCTTGGCACGCCCCTCGACTCCCCTCCACCCACAGAGGTCGTCACGCCATGGCAGAACTCAACCGCCGTAGGTTTCTTCAGATCGCCGGCGGCACCGCCGCCACCACGATCCTGAACGAGAGCATCGCGCGAGCCGCCTCCATCGAGGCGCAGGTCTCCACCGGCACGATCCAGGACATCGAGCACATCGTCGTCCTCATGCAGGAGAACCGTTCCTTCGACCAGTACTTCGGAACGATGAAGGGTGTGCGGGGCTTCGGTGACCCGCGGCCGGTTCTCCAGGACAACGGCAAGTCCGTCTTCTACCAGTCGAACGGGACGAAGGACATCCTTCCGTTCAATCCGCAGGTCAACAACCTGGGCATGCAGTTCGTCGAGGGCCTCAACCACGACTGGGCCGGCGGCCACCAGGCGTACAACAACGGGAAGTACGACAAGTGGGTGCCGGCGAAGACCGCCACGACCATGTCGTACATGACGCGCAAGGACATACCGTTCCACTACGCCCTCGCCGACGCGTTCACGGTGTGCGACGCCTACCACTGCTCCCTGATCGGCGCGACGGACCCGAACCGCTACTACCTGTGGTCCGGTCACACCGGCAACGACGGCGTCGGCGGCGGCCCGGTCCTGGGCAACCAGGAGGCCGGGTACGGCTGGAAGACGTACCCTGAGCGCCTCGAAGCCGCCGGAATCTCCTGGAAGGTGTACCAGGACGTCGGCGACGGCCTGAACGCCGCCGGCTCCTGGGGCTGGATCAGCGATCCCTTCCGCGGCAACTACGGTGACAACTCACTGCTGTACTTCAACAACTACCGCAACGCGCAGCCCGGCAGCGCCCTGTACGAGAAGGCCCGTACCGGCACCAACGCCAAGGCGGGCGACGGCTACTTCGACCGGCTGCGCGCGGACGTGGTGAACGGCTCACTGCCCCAGGTCTCGTGGATCGCCGCGCCGGAAGCCTTCAGCGAGCACCCGAACTGGCCCGTCAACTTCGGTGCCTGGTACGTCTCCCAGGTCCTGGACGCGCTGACCGCGAACCCGGCGGTCTGGGCGAAGACGGCGCTCTTCATCACCTACGACGAGAACGACGGCTTCTTCGACCACGTGGTTCCGCCGTACCCGCCCACCTCGTCGGCGTGGGGCCTGTCCACGGCGGACGTCTCGAAGGACCTGTACGCCGGCGGCGGTGGCTACGCGGCCGGACCGTACGGCCTCGGACCGCGCGTGCCGATGATCGTCGTGTCGCCGTGGAGCAAGGGCGGTTACGTCTGCTCCGAGACCTTCGACCACACCTCGGTGATCCGCTTCATCGAGAAGCGCTTCGGCGTGCAGGAGCCCAACATCTCTCCCTGGCGCCGCGCGGTCTGCGGCGATCTGACCTCGGCCTTCGACTTCACCCGCGCGGACGCTTCCCCGGCCGCCCTCCCGTCGACGGCCGGCTACGTGCCGCCGGACCACAACACCCACCCTTCCTACCACCCGGTGCCTCCGGCCACCGGCACCCTGCCGAAGCAGGAGGCGGGCACCAAGCCGACCCGCCCGCTCGGTTACAGTCCCTACGCGGACGGCAAGGCCACTGTCTCCACGGGCCAGTTCACCCTGTCCTTCTCCAGCGGCACGGTGCTCGGCGCGCACTTCCACATCACCTCCGGCAACCGCACGGACGGCCCCTGGCCCTACACGGTCGAGGCCGGCAAGACCCTTTCGGACACCTGGAGCACCAGCAGTTCCACCGGTAACCAGATCAACCTCACCGCGTGGGGCCCGAACGGCTTCCTGCGGACCTGGAAGGGACCGGCGAAGACGGCCGGCCCCGAGGTCACGGCCCGCCACGTCGCATCGACCGGCAACCTCGCCCTCACCATGACCAACTCCGGCACGGCCGCGGTCAGTCTCACCGTGACCAACGCCTACGGCGGCACGGCCCAGACCTTCAAGGTCGGCCCCGGCGCCTCCGTCCCCTGCACGGTGGACCTGTCCACCACGGGCCACTGGTACGACGTCAAGGTCGTCTCCAGCGCGGACAGCACCTTCCTGCGCCGTTTCGCCGGTCACGTGGAGACGGGCACCCCGGGCGTCTCCGACCCGGCGATCAAGACCGCCTGACCCGGTCATCACGCTCGCCGCAGCCCCCGTCGCACACCGCCGGTCCGCGGCACGCCGACGGCGACCGGGGGCTGCGTGGAGTTCGCCAGGCACCACTCAGCCCCACAGGAAAGCCACGGCAGCCGGAGCGGCGACCGGCGGCCAACGGAGCCCGTCCCCGGTCGCAGCCCCGCCCGGCCTGAGCGTGGGACATCGAACCGCCACAACAGGCTTACCGCTGTACGGTCTTGGCGGCCAGCCGCAGGTTTCTGATCATCGGGTTCGGGTCGTCCTTGCGGCTGACGAGGACGACCTGGCTGGGAGGAGCACCTTCGAGCGGGACGGTGACGAGGCCGGGACGCAGTGAGCTGCGCCGGTCACCTACGGGCAGCACAGCGATCGCCCCGCCGCTCGCGACGAGTTCGAGCTTGTCCTCGTAGCTCTCGATCGGCGGCACGCCGGCCCCGAGGATCCGGTAGGAAGCCCAGTCCGCGGTCCCGGACGCGCAGGGCGCCACCTCTTCACCGGCCAGTTCCTCTGCGGCCACCGACGTGCGCCCGGCCAGGCGATGGCCGCTCGGGACCACGAGCATGCGCGGCTCCTCGTACAGCGGGGTGGCGACCACGTCGTCGGCGGAGAGCGGCAGCGGGGCCCGGGCGATGAGAGCGTCGACGCGCCGGTCGGGCAGCGCGTCGACGTCACGGCAGCTCAGGTACCGGGTGGAGATCTCGGCGTCCGGGTGTCGGCGGCGCAGTTCCTGTACGACTGCGGTGATCACCAGGTCTTCGACGTAGCCGATGGTGATGTGCTCCGTCTCGGCCTGTTCCCGTACGGTCAGCTCCGCCTGGCGGGCCGCCTGCAGCAGGGCTCGGGCCTGGGGGAGGAACCTTTCGCCCGCCTCGGTGAGCCGGGTCCCCTGGGGCGCGCGATCCAGCAGCCGTACGCCGAGATACTTCTCGAGCCGTTGGATCTGGCGGCTCAGTGCCGGCTGGGCGACGTGCAGCTCGGCGGCGGCCCGGCCGAAGTGCCGGTGCGCGGCCACCACGGTGAAGTAGCGCACCAGCCGCAGTTCCAGATCCTGTCCGAGGTCGTTCACCTTGCCAGCGTAATGCGTCATGCCTTTTCGGAATGATCAGGTTGCCGAACCGGTCTTGGACGGCCGAGCCGTCGCGGGCCTTGACTGAAGGAGCAGTGTTTTCCCAGGAAAGTGAGACAAGCGCGATGAAGGCGATCCAGTTCCGCGAACCGGGCGGCCCGGAGGTCTTGCAGTACGACGAGGTTCCCGCTCCCGCGATCGGTCCGGGGGAGGTGCTCGTCCGGGTGCACGCGGCGGGGATCAACCCGCCGGACTGGTATCTGCGTGAGGGGATGAAGGTCATGCCGGCCGAGATGAGGCCGACGCTGGAATATCCCCTCATCCCCGGTACCGACATGTCGGGCGTGGTCGAGGGGGTCGCTCCCGACGTGAAGGGGTTCGCCGTCGGCGACGAGGTCTTCGGCATGCTGCGGTTCCCCGGATTCGACGGCCGGACCTACGCCGAGTACGTGGCCGCACCGGCTTCCGACCTGGCGCACAAGCCGACCGGTGTCGACCACGTGGAGGCGGCCGGTGCGCCGATGGCCGCGCTCACTGCCTGGCAGTACCTGATTGATCTGGGCCACGACGTGCCGTCCCCGTTCACCGGCCGGGTGCACCGGCCGGTGCCGCTCGGGCCGGGCATGACCGTATTGGTCAACGGGGCCGCCGGGGGAGTGGGCCATTTCGCCGTCCAGCTGGCGAAATGGAAGGGTGCCCACGTCATCGCAGTGGCCTCGGGCCGACACGAGCAGTTCCTGCGCAAACTCGGCGCCGACGAGTTCATCGACTACACGAGGACACGAGCCGAGGACGTGGTCAGGGACGTCGACCTGGTGACCGACACCGTCGGTGGCCCGGACAGCTCACGCCTCCTGAGCTTGCTCAAGCGCGGCGGCACCATGCTTCCGGTGTTCTTCGCCCAGTACGACCCGGCGGAGACCGCAGGCAGGGACATCACCGTCTCGAACATCCAGGTGCGTTCCGACGGTTCCCAGCTCGCCGAGATCGGGCGCCTCCTCCACGAGGGCACACTCCAGGTCGGCGTGGACAGCACCTACCCACTCCCCGAGGCACACAGCGCACACCGGCGGGCCGCGCGGGGGCACATCCAAGGAAAGATCGTGTTGACAGTGGCCCCGTGACCGCCGGGCCTCCCTATCCGCCGCGTTGCCGGGCCGGGCCGCGCGTGACGCGAGCCCGGCCCGGTCGGTGCACATGGTCGCGCTGTGCTCAGTTGTCGATCTCGTACTGGCCGACGGTGCGGAAGTGGCGGAGCGCTTCCGGGCTGCCGTCGTCGAGGACCGCCTGGATCGCGTCGTACATGGCGTCGCTGATGTGGGGGTCGGTGAGCATGCGGACGATGTAGACGGAGTCGTCCTCGGCCTGGGCGAGCCGGTATCCGGTCCACCGGAAGGCGCTCAGGGCGTCGGCGGTGCCGGCGTCGAGCGCGGAGTTGGCCTCCGCGATCACTCTCTTGTCACCGTTCTGTGTGGCCACGAACAGGATGTGTGCCACCGCCACGGAGTCGTCCTCGGCCTGGGCCTGAGCGTATCCCGTCTGCAGGAAGGCGCGCAGCGCTTCCGGTGTGCCGGCGTCCAGGGCGGCGTTGGCCGTCTTGACCACCTTTTTGTCACCGTTCTGGGTGGCCACGGCGAGGACGTGGGCGACCGCGACGGAGTCGTCCTCGGCCTGGGCGAGGCGGCAGCCCGTGTCCAGGAAGGCGCGCATGTCCTGCGCCGTGCCGGTCAGCGCCTTGTTGGCCTCGCGCAGCACGCCCGTCCCCGCGTCGGCGTCCGTGAGGATGTCCTCCACCGCGGCCCTGACCTGGTCGTCCGTCAGGCCGTCGGTCGGAGTCCCGGTGCCGGCGGAGACGTCCGGGCACGCCGTGGCAGGCGTGGTGACGACGGGCGTGGTCGACGTGGTCGCGTCTGCGGCGAAGGCCGGTGCGGTGAGGAGAAGGGCGGGCGTCAGAGCGGTCGCGGCGAGCAGCATAGCGGCGCGAGTGGGTCTCAAGATGTGCCTCCATGGTCCGTGAGTTGATCGCTATGAAGCATCTATATGTGATGTGCACGGATCAAGGGGGTTTCTCGGCTGAGGCCGCAGCGGACGGTCGACAACTCCCGCCGAGAAGAGGCCAAGTTGGGCGCCGGCGACGTCCCGGGACCGGTCGACTTGATCGATCCCGTGCCGTACGCCTGCTCAGCCGAGGGGCTGAGGGGAGACGTGGCCCGGCCGGCCGCGGTCCCCTCCCGCGTGGCTCGCCAGGAAGGCGAACGCTTCCGCGGAGCGTGATCCGGGTTCCGGCACATAGGTGAGGATCTCCAGTCCGGGGTCGGCGGAGATCGCGAGTCGCTCGTAGTGCAGGGTGAGGTCGCCGACGAGCGGGTGGTGGAAGCGCTTCTCGGCCCGGCGATGCAGGCGCACGTCGTGGGTCGCCCAGAACGCGGCGAACTCCTCGCACCTGGTGGACAGTTCACCGACCAGGTCGGACAGCTCCCGGTCGAAGGGTTCCTGTGCTGCCTGCGCCCTGAGGGCCGCGGCGCATTCCTTGGCTATCCGGTCCCAGTCGGCGAAGAACTCCCGGGCGCGGGGGTCGAGATAGGTGAAGCGGACCATGTTCGCGGGTTCCCGGGCTTCGAAGACGGGTGCGCAGAACGCGCGTCCCAGGGAGTTGGCGGCGAGTATGTCCTGGCGGCCGTTGACGGCGAAGGCCGCCACGCCGTCCATCGCGTCGATCATCCACGCGACGCCGGGACGGACGCCCCGCGCGGTCGCCGGGCCACGGCGCCCGCGGGAGGGACGCCTCTGCGAGGCGCGGGCCAGGTCGACGAGATGCGCTCGCTCGGCCTCGTCCAGCCGGAGCGCACCGGCGACGGCCTTGAGGATGCCGTCCGAGACGCCCGCCAGGCTGCCGCGTTCCATCCGGTTGTAGTAGTCGACGCTGATCCCCGCCAGGGTCGCCACCTCCTCGCGCCGCAGGCCCGGAACCTGCCGCGTTCCGTAGGAGACGAGGCCCACCTCCTCGGGGGTGATCTTCGCCCGCCGGGACGTGAGGAAGTCCCGCACCTCGGTCTTCGTGTCCACGATGAGCGAGGTTACTCCCGGTCCCGGGACCGGGGGGTGCCCTGCGAGTACCTGGACGCGCGCGGCCTCTCACCCCCCTCCACGACGGTGCTCTGCTGGGTGCGGCGAAGCTCCCGGCAGCCGCCGGACCGCCGGTCGCAATCACAGGAGGACGAGGATGAAGATCGTGAGGAACGGGCTCGGAACGATGACCGGTCCCGCCGAATGGTTCGCCGGGGACGTCTACATCGACGTCATCAGCCCGCCGGCGCCGCCCGCGCGGATCATGGGCGGAGTCGTCCGCTTCACGCCCGGAGCGCGTACGGCGTGGCACACCCACCCGTTCGGCCAGACGATCCATGTCACCGAGGGGATCAGTCTGGTCCAGCGCGAGGGAGGGCCCGTCGAGGAGGTGAAGCCGGGTGACAGCGTCCACATCGAGCCCGGCGAGAACCACTGGCACGGCGCGACGCCCGCCTGCTTCACCACACAGATCGCCTACCAGGCCGCCGACGACTCCGGCACGCACACCGTCTGGGGCCGCCGGGTGGCCGAGGAGGAGTACCCCGGCTAGGTCGCCACGCGAGGTGCCTGGGTTCCGAAGGGGGACACCCTGCCGACTGGATCGATCATCACTTGCTCGACCAGTGATGGCGTGCCGACGGGTTCGGATGTCGTAGGTGCTTCTTTGCCTTCCGGAGCGGTGTCGAACGGCAATTTCTCCCTGATCAAGCAGTGATGGAGCGATAGAGCCGGTGCGCTGGCGTCTTCCGGGATCGAGAGCGTCACTTGTTTGACGGGTGACGCATCTCGTGAAACAGTCAGCTCGCCGGGCGTGCCGCAGAGTGGTACGTGTGCGTTTCACTCATGCATGACGGAGGCATTTCCATGATCGACAGGCGTACCTTCAGCAAGGTTCTGGGGATCGGTACGGGGGCGGCGGCCGTGTCGCTGTCCGGCTTCCAGACGGATGCGGGTGCGGTCGAGGCCCGTGACGTCCGCAATGCGGGTGAGGCGCTGGTGCCGGTCGTGCCCACGGTGGTGCCGGGTACGCACACGTCGTTCGGGCGGGTGAAGCAGGTGCGGGCGGGAGTGCTGGACGTGGGGTACGCGGAGGAGGGTCCCCGGCACGGCCCGGTCGTGATCTGCCTGCACGGCTGGCCCTACGACATCCACAGCTACATCGACGTGGCTCCGCTGCTGGCCGCGCAGGGGTACCGGGTGATCGTGCCGTTCCTGCGCGGGCACGGGTCGACGACGTTCCTGTCCTCGCGGACGGTCCGCAACGCGCAGCAGTCGGCGGTCGCGCTCGACATCCTCGCGCTGATGGACGCGCTGAAGATCGACAAGGCGCTGCTGGCCGGCTTCGACTGGGGCTCGCGAACCGCCGACATCATCGCGGCGCTGTGGCCGGAGCGGGTGAAGGGACTGGTCTCCGTCAGCGGGTACCTGGTCACCAATGTCGAGGCGCAGCAGAAGCCGCTGGCGCCGAAGGCCGAGTACACCTGGTGGTACCAGTACTACTTCGCGACCGAGCGTGGCCGACTGGCCATGGAGGACAAGACGGACCGGCATGACCTGTGCCGGCTCGTGTGGGACACGGTCTCACCGACCTGGGACTTCGACGACGCCGTCTTCGAGCGCACCGCCGCCGCCTTCGAGAACCCCGACTACGCGGCCATCGTGATCCACAACTATCGCTGGCGGCTGGGTCTCGCGGACGGTGAGCGCCGGTACGACCGCTACGAGAAGGTCCTCGCCACCCGCCCCGTCATCAGCGTGCCCACCATCACCCTCGACCCCGAACGCGACCCCTTCACCGCTCCGGGCGACGGCGCCTCTTACCGGGACCGGTTCACGGGCAAGTACGCCCACCGCACCCTCGCCGGCATCGGCCACAACCTTCCCCAGGAAGCACCCACCGCCTTCGCGCAGGCCGTCGTCGACGTCGACCACTTCTGACACCACGTGCGCCAGAGGGGAGGGGGCGTCGCGATGGGGCCGAGGCGTCACGCGAGCGTAGTCCTGCTTCCCGGGCGCGCCGCCGGTGCGCCGCACCACTCCGCCAGCGCGTCGCGGGTCGCGTCGATACGGCCTTCAGGCGACTCGTCGGAGACGGCCCACGCGATGTAGGCATCGGGCCGGACCAGCACACTCTTGTTCGTCGAGCCCTGTGCGGACACGATCTCCACTTGGTCGGACCACTCGCCGATCAGCGAGGAGAGCTGAGGGGAGTCGTCGGGGATGACCAGTACGAAGCGGCGGGCGCGAAGTGCTTCGTAGAGTCGACGCCCGTCGCTCAGCGGGACATCGGGTGCCCGTTTCCCGGCCAGCGGATGTGCGCCGGCCGGGGAGGCGTAGGAAATGTCGAGTCCTGAGATCGCCATGGCCAGCAGTTTGGCCATCCGAGGGGTCTTGAGCACCGTACGGGCTGAGAGATCGCGGATCCCGCACAGTGCTCGCGGCGTGGTCAGGACTCCGCGCAGCAGCGCACCGCTCATCCGCAGGACCCTGCGTCCCACGGGGTGCCGTTCACTCTCGTATGTGTCGAGCAGCGAGTCCGGTGCGCGGCCGCGCAGAACGGCCGCCAGCTTCCAGCTGAGATTGGCGGAGTCCTGGATGCTGGTGTTGAGGCCCATACCTCCGGCGGGGGAGTGGACATGTGCGGCGTCGCCCACGAGGAACACCCGGCCCACCCGATAGTGCGGCGACTGGCGCTCGTCGCTGTGGAAACGTGAGAGCCACCGCGGGTCGTGCATGGAGAAGTCGCTGCCGAGGGCCCGTCGGGCGACTTCACGGATCTCGTCCAGATCGACCGGCGCGTCGTCGGACATCGGGTGACGGCGATTCCACGCCATGACCCGGAACCAGCTGTCACCGAACGGCACCACAATGGCGAAGGCGTCCCCGATCGCTCCCACGGTGGGCGGCTTCCGCGGCGGGTCGGCCAGGCGCACGTCCGCCAGCATCATCGAGCGCACCGCGGACCGGCCGGGGAAAGGCAGGCCGAGCGAGCGGCGCACACAGCTGTTGCGACCGTCCGCGCCGACCACGAAGTCCGCACGCAGACTTTCCTCGGCCCCGTCCGGCGCCCGCACCGCTACGTCGACACCGGCTTCGTCCTGCTGGACACCGGTCACCTCGTGGCCCCGCATGATGGTCACGCCGCGCGCCTGGGCACGGGCCAGAAGCAGGCGTTCGGTGTTGTACTGCGGTGTCACCAGCACATGGGGATAGCGGCTCGGCAGCCGGGACAGATCGATGTGCAGGAACTGCAGAACCGGGTTGCGGATTCCGGTCAGCAACAGATCGTCCGCGAGACCGCGGGCGTCCAGTTGCTCCATCGTCCGAGCGTGCACGGCAAACGCACGCGTCAGCTTCGATTCGCCTTCCCGGCGCTCCACGACGGTGCAGCGAAGCCCTGCTTCGGCCAGGTCGCCCGCGAGCAGCAGCCCCGCCGGCCCAGCTCCGACAACGAGTACGTCAATGTCCGACCCCATACCTTGTCCTCCGCGTGACCCCGAGCAAGTAGGACGCCAGGTGATCATCCGGCCGACTGCGCAGGTCAGCTGACTCTTCCAGTGCACCATGCGCATCGTGCCTCTGCATCGCGTCAGGCGTTGCCGCACCGCTCTCCTTCAGAGCGGTGCTTTCCGGCGTGCCGAAACCATGGCGCGTGGTTAGCGTGATCTTTACGCCTGCTCCTGTCACAGCCCAGGCGGCGTGAAGCAGGGAGCGGCGAGCGAGCTGCGAGAGGAACGCACACCATGCCCTTCGCCACTGCCAAGGACGGAACTCAGATCTTCTACAAGGACTGGGGCTCTGGCCAACCCGTCGTCTTCTCCCACGGCTGGCCCCTCACCGGCGACGCCTGGGATCCCCAGATGAAGCTCATGGCGGACAACGGATTCCGCGCCATCGCCCACGACCGGCGTGGCGGTGGCCGCTCGGGACAGCCCTGGGACGGCAACGACCTCGACACGTACGCCGACGACCTGGCCGCTGTGATCGAGGCCGAAGACCTCCACGACGTCATCCTCGTCGGCCATTCCACCGGCGGCGGCGAGGTCACTCGCTACATCGGCCGACACGGCACGGGTCGCGTCGCCAAGCTGGTCCTGGTCGGCGCGATTCCGCCGCTGATGCTCAAGACGGAGGCCAACCCCGAAGGTCTGCCGATCGAGGTGTTCGACGAGATCCGCCAGGGTGTGCTCACGGACCGCTCCCAGTACTACAAGGACCTCAGCGCGCCGTTCTACGGTGCGAACCGACCGGGGTCGACCGTCACCCAGGGAACGCGTGACGAGTTCTGGCTCTGGAGCATGACGGTCGGAATCAAGGGCGCCTACGACTGCGTCAAGGCGTTCTCCGAGACGGACACGACCGAGGACCTGAAGAAGGTCGATGTGCCGACCCTGATCGTGCACGGCGACGACGACCAGATCGTGCCCATCGTCGCCGCGGGCGACAAGTCATCCAAGATCGTCAAGGGTGCGCAGTACAAGGTCTACGAGGGTGCGCCGCACGGCCTCGCGATGGTGCCCAAGTACGCCGAGATCTTCAACAAGGACCTGCTCGAGTTCGCACGCGGATGACGCCGGGACGTCCGCCGCCGGTGATGCTCACCGGACAGGACGCGGAACCGCTTGTGCATGACCGATGACGACGCCGGCGGCCGGCCCGCACTGCGGGCACCGCCGGCGTCCACCGGCGCCTCGCCACGAGCTGACGCCCGGAGCCGGAGCCGCCCGTGCACACCGGGGACGTCGGACGGGGGTCTTGAGGGCGCAGTGGGCGATCCAGGCGTGCGGCACGCGGGCGTAGGCTCCCCGGTATGAGGATCGGCGAGCTGTCCAGGCGCACGGGGGTGAGTCCGCGTTCGCTGCGGTACTACGAGGCTCAGGGCCTCTTGGCCAGCAGCCGTTCCGAGACCGGCCAGCGGCACTACTCCGACGCCGAGATCGAGCGCGTGTCGCTCATCAGGCAGTTGTTCGACGCCGGTATGTCCAGTCGGCTGATCGCGACGGTACTGCCATGCGTGGAGACCCCCGCCGACCCGGGCACCGTGGAGATGGCGTTCGCGGTGATGACACGTGAGCGGGACCGGATCGACGCGGACATCGTGCGCCTGGTCGACACCCGGAACGCGCTCGACGCGCTGATCGAGGCCAACGCCCGGCACCGGGCGGAGCTGTCGACTGTCGACGGAACGGTGGCCCGCTCGGCGTGACCCTGTGACCTGCGTCTCAACCCGTTGCCCCTGACATTGGTGTCAGAGGTGAGGATGGCCGCACGGCCTGGGAATCACCGGGGTCGGTCACATGGAAGGCAGTCGCAGATGGGGCAGGCGTGGGGTTTCGGCAGGTACGGCGGGCCCGAGGTGCAGGAGTACTTCGATCGACCCGATCCCGTCCCCGCCCGCGGAGAGGTGCTGATCCGGGTCGAGGTCGCGGGCGTGAATCCCCTCGACCACCTTCTGCGCGCCGGGCTGGTCCCCGGGCTCGACGGAGGGCGCCCGTTTCCTCTCGTGCTGGGGATGGAAGCGGCAGGGACCGTTCTCGCCCTGGGCGAGGATGTTCACGGGCTTGAGGTGGGCGACGGAGTTTTCGGTTTCGCCCTGACCGGTGGCGGCACCTACGCCGAGACGACCGTGCTGTCCGCGCCGAACACCGCGCGTATCCCGGCGGGCCTGTCCATGACGACGGCGGCGACGCTGCCGGTGGCCGGGACGACCGCGGTGGACGCGCTCGACCAGCTCGGTCTCCCGGCCGGCGCCACGATTCTGGTCAACGGGGTCGGCGGCGGCGTCGGCGTCGCCGTCGCCCGGCTGGCTGCCGAACGCGAGCTGCGCGTGATCGGCACGGGGAGCGGCGCGAAGCGCGGGCACGCCGAGGCCGCCGGGGTGCGGTTCATCGACTACACCGCAGAAGACGTCGTCGCCGCGGCGCGCGACCTGGCCCCGGACGGCTTCGACGGGATCGTCGACATGGTCGGAGGCACCTCGTTGCGGACGGTCGCCCCGCTGGCGAAGGATCCCCGCAACGTCATCGCCGTGGGCGACCCGACCGTGCCCGAACTCGGCGGCCGTTTCGTCGAGCGTCGCCTCGACCGCGAGAACCTGGAGCGAGCGGCCCGCCTGGCCCTCGACGGAGTCCTCGCGCCCGTGATCACCGCGGTCCACACACTCTCCGACGCCCCGGCCGCCCTCGCCGCCGTCGAGAACGGCCACACGTCGGGCAAGGTCGTCATCAAGGTGACGTGAGCAGCGCTCGGGCGGCCGGGCCGCGTCGCCTGTCTCCGCCGCTTGCGGGCGTCGGCGGGGGAGGCTCAGTAGGGTCGGTGACGTGCGTGATGTACGAGTGATCCTCATCGGCGGGACGTCGAACGTCGGGAAGTCGACCGTGGCCCAAGTGGTGGCGGAAAAGGTCGGGTTCGAGTGTCTGAGTACCGACGGGCTGGCCCGGCATCCTGGGCGACCCTGGAGAACCCCGGAGTGGGACGTGCCGGCCCATGTCGCCGAGCACTATGGATCGCTCACGGTGGATGAACTGATCACGTCTGTCCTTGACCACTACGAAAGCCTGTGGCCCCGCATCGAAGAGCTGATCACGGTCCGTGCAGCCGACGACCGTGGCAGCGCGGGCCTGGTCCTGGAGGGTTCGGCGCTCTGGCCGGTCCGTGTCGCACGGCTCCAGGTCCCGCACACGGCCGCCGTGTGGCTCACCGCCGACGAGTCGCTGGTGCGCTCTCGCATTCGCACGGCGGGCTGTTATGAGGCAGCCAGGGGCAAGGAACAGGTCCTGATGGACAAGTTCCTTGCGCGTAGCGTGCGTTACCAGAGGATCATGAGCGACGCCGTCGACAGATTGGCCATGGATCGCATCGACGCCGGTGACGGACGGTCCGTCGCGGAACTGGCTGATGCCGTGCTCGCGGCAGCCGACGCACAGAGCGCGGTGGGACGGTCGTCCAGCGGTCGGTGACCGCGCGGAGGAGGTCACCCGCTGCGCTTCCCGCAAGGCTGACGGTGTCCGCGGAGCGAGGAAGTCCGCGGCGCCCCCGCCGCAGTCGGACTCCCATGCCACCGCGGACGCGTCCAGCCCACTGACGTCCAACACACCCTCAGGAATCACGCGCATCCATCTGGCTGCCGCCACGGGCGGTGTGCTGTGATTCCCCTGTGATTTTGCATCGTTGAAATCAGCGGAGTGGCGCACCCGCGCGGGTGCGACGGGGGCCCGTCACCAGTCACCGAGAACGGAGTCACTCATGAGGTTCCTTCGTAGGAGACGGCGGTCGAGATCCCTGCGCCGATGGGCAGGGATCACCGCGGCTCTGGGTACGGTCGCCGCCGTCGCCCTCTCCGGTGCGTCGGCCGCGTCGGCCGCGTCGGCGCAAGGCGCAACGGCTAAGGCAGGCAGCCCTCGGCTGCGGATCCCGACCGTCACCGCCGGGGACGCACGCTTCGAGATCCTCTCGCCGACACTGATCCGCACCGAGTACGCGGGTGACGGCAAGTTCACCGACGCGCCGACCTTCAACGCCATCGGGCGCGCCGGATTCACCCCCACCGCCTACTCGACCGACAGGTCCGACGGCTGGCTCACCGTCCGGACCAGCGCCATGACCGTGCGCTACCGGATCGACTCGGGCCAGTTCGACACCGGTAACCTCTCCGTCGAGACGACGGCGGGCGGCGCCCAGGTGACCGCCACACCCTGGCAGCATCTCACCTGCGGCACCGGTGAGTTGTGCGAGGCGGAGAACCTCCGGCTCGACGGGGTCTCGGTGGCCACCGACCACACCGGCTACACAGGGACGGGCTTCGCCGCGGGATTCCAGAGCACCGGCGGCTCCCTGACCTCTGACATCGATGTCAGTGCCACGGGGGACTACCAGTTCGGCCTGCGGTACGCCAACTCCCGTGGTGGCGACGGGCAGACGCAGACCCGCACGCTGTCCGTCACCGTGGACGGAGGCAGCCCGCAGACGGTGAGCCTGCCGGCCACGGCGGACTGGGACACCTGGAAGCTCGCGACCGTGCCCTTGCACCTCGGTGCCGGACACCACACGCTCGCCCTCACCCGGACCGCGACGGACTCCGGGAACGTCAACGTGGACAGCGTCGCCGTCGTACGGCCCGGCGACCCGTACCCGCCCGTCTCCAGCACGGCCGCGGCCGACTGCCGGTTCGCCGTGAGCTGCGAGGCGGAGGGAGCCCGCACCGGCGGGACCGCCGTCAGGGCCACCGACCACAAGGGGTACGCCGGCAGCGGCTTCGTCGCCGAGCTGAACCAGGGCTCGACCCTGACCACTCACGTGGTGGGCGTCCCCGCCGACGGCACCTACACCCTGCACGTGCGCTACGCCAACGGCACCGGCAGCGACGGCCTGCACCGGACCCGCACCGCCACGGTGTCCGCGGGCGGCACCAGCGGCACGCTGTCGCTGCCTGCCACCGCCGACTGGGACACCTGGGACACCGCCTCCGTCCCCGTCACCCTGAAGGCCGGGACCGACGACATCACGCTCAACTGCCCCGAGGCGACGAGCTGTCACGTCAACGCGGACACCCTCGCGGTCACCACGCCCACCGGCGCGGCCCCGCCCCCGCACATCGCCCTCGGCGGCTACCGCCGCGGACTCGACGGTGTGACCGGCAACGGCGGCCCCCTCGTCACCACGCCCGGACTGCTCAACCGTGACGGCTGGTACCTCCTCGACGACACGTCCTCGGCGCTCTACGACACCGGCACCCAGAAGGTGACACCGCGCCCCGGTCACGGCGGCGCCCCGTACCAGGACGGCTACCTGTTCGCGTACGGGCACGACTACAAGCAGGGTCTCGCCGACCTGGCCACCCTCACCGGGCCGCCCGCGCTCCTTCCCCAATGGGCCTACGGCGTCTGGTACTCGGAGTACATCGACCGCACCGCGGCGGACTACCGGAACACGATCCTGCCGTCGTTCCGCTCCGAGGGCGTCCCCCTCGACGTGCTGGTCACCGACACGGACTTCAAGGCCGTCAATAGCTGGAGCGGCTGGGAGATGGATCCGGTGAAGTTCCCGGACCCCAAGGGCTTCTTCGACTGGTCCGCCGCCGAGGGCCTGCACAACACGCTCAACGTGCACCCCAGCATCCTCGCGTCCGACCCGCAGTTCGCCCAGGCGCAGGCCACGGCCAAGGGCAAGCTGGTGAAGGGCGGTTGCGCCTCGGGCGCCGGGGACGACTGCTACACCTTCGACTTCGGGGATCCCGACCAGCTGAAGGCGTACCTGGACCTGCACCGCACGATGGACGACCAGGGCAACGACTTCTGGTGGCTCGACTGGTGCTGCGACGCGGCCCGTTCGACCCTCCCCGGCGTCACCCCGGACGCCTGGATCAACCAGCAGTACGCCACCGCCACCGCACAGCGGATCGGACGCGGATTCGTCCTCTCCCGGGCCTACGGATCACTCCAGGCCGGCGGCTACAGCGGTCAGCAGGGACTGCCCACCGGGCCGTGGGCCGACAAGCGCTCCACGGTCCACTTCACCGGCGACACCTCGTCCACCTGGGGCACGCTGAAGCTCGAAGTCGGCTACACCCCAGGGGAGTCGGCGGCGACCGGCATGGCGGCCATCACCCACGACATCGGCGGTCACAACGACACCACGGGCCTGACCGGTTCGGAGACCTACACCTCGGACGGCAAGACCTACACCACGCACAAGCTGCCCGACGACCTCTACGCCCGCTGGGTCCAACTGGGCACCTTCCAGCCGATCGACCGCCTGCACAGCAACCACAGCGACCGGCTGCCCTGGCAGTACGGCACGGCCGCACGGAAGTCGGCGGACAAGTTCCTCAACCTCCGTGAGGCGCTGGTCCCGTACACGTACACGCTCGCGGAGGAGGCGAACAGCACGGGCCTGCCGATCGTCCGCCCCATGTACCTGGAGTACCCGGACGAGGAGAAGGCGTACACGACGGCCGACAGCGAGTACTTCTACGGCTCCGACATGCTGGTCGCGCCCGTCACCACCGGCGGCACCTCGGCCACCACCTCGGTCTGGTTCCCGCCGGGCCGGTGGACCGACTACTTCACCGGCAAGACCTACGACGGCGGTACGACCCAGGACATCACCACCGGTCTCGACACGATGCCCCTCTTCGTCAGGGCCGGCGGCATCCTGCCGACCCGGACCCATGACGTCGCCGCGGACGGTCTCAGCCCGCTGACCGACGTCACCCTCACCGTCGCCGCCGGGGCCTCCGGCTCCACCAGCCTCTACGAAGACGACGGCAAGGCCGTCGGCCGGCTCCACAGCGCGACCACCGCCATCCGCTACAAGGAGTCCGGCGGCGTCCACACCCTGACGATCGGCCCGGCCCGCGGCACCTTCCACGGCCAGCCCCGGCAGCGCACCTGGACCGTGTCGGTCCGCGGCACGAAAGCACCGGCCCGCGTCACGGCAGCCGGTAGGACCCTGTCCGCACACGCCTACACCTGGGACGCCACCACGGACACACTGACGATCACCGTTCCCCGCCACTCCGTCCACGCGCCCCTGACGATCGCGTTCCGTCAGGAGGCTGCCCCGTAAGGGGCCTGCGCTGTCCTGCGCGGGCCGGAGTGTGGAGCCGGGCGATGCCGAGCATCGCCCGGCGAGCGCTACGGCGCCGGTCACAGGTGCGGGCTGCGTCGTACTCCGCCGGAAGCTACGCGGGGACAGCCCACTGGCCTCCAACGCGCTCGGCCCTCTCGCCGTGCAAACGCTCGTGGACACGGTGCGGGCCGAGGCCTGACCGACTTGCCGCAGTCGTCCGCTGAGCGTCATGTCGCGGCAACGCAGGATTGTGCTCACTCACAAGGATCGCTCCATGCAGACCAGTTGATCCCGCTCGTCCCACGACTCCGTGACGACGGTGAATCCGAGCCGCTTGTACAGGGCGATCGCGCCCGTCCGCCACTTCCACACCGACAACTGCACCGTGCTCACGCCGCTCTCCGCTGCATGCACGAGCGCGGTGCTGATCAAACGGGAGGCAATGCCCCGCCCGCGGAACCCTGGGTCCGTCCAGAGTCTCTTGACCTCGGACCGCCCGTCGACAGGTGCGGTCAGTACCAGGCAGCCCGCCGCGGTGTCCCGGCTGAACGCGAGGAGCACGACATGGTCAGCGAATACGGCTCGTGGATCCGCGATCTCTACCCGGTAGCGCGGTGGCAACTCCTCCACGCCGGCGACGGCCTCACCCTTTTCGGCCTGCGTCTGCAGGTGATAGGCCGCCAGCAGATCCGCCAGCTCATCAGGCGCCGAAGCGAGCTGACCCGGCCAGCGGACGATGGCGATCTCGCGTTGATCATTCATGACGCGAGCATCACATGGCATGGGCCAGGGCCGGGCCCGGGACCAGTATCTTGATCCACTTTCGGTACATCCCGTAGGGACTGTCCCCTAACCGCTGGTCACGGAGTCACCCGGGGCGTGGAAACTGCGTAGCTGCTGAGCGCGCGGTGTCGGTATCGTCCGGTCTCCCGACCGCTTCCGCCGGTCACGTTCAGAGAGTGATGCCAGATGACCAGCCGGCTAGTGACGACGACCCTGTGGCGCCCCACCGGTCCCCGGGAGCTGGATCTGGTTCGGGAGCTGAACTGGCGTGCCTGGCCGCCCCGGCTGCCGGAGCAGCCGATCTTCTACCCGGTCCTCAACGAGGACTACGCGGTCAGGATCGCGCGGGACTGGAACGTGAAGCACGACGGCGCCGGCTTCGTCACTCGTTTCGAGGTCGAGTCGGAGTTCTTGAGCCGGTACCCCGTCCAGCAGGCCGGCGGGCAGACGATCCTCGAGCTGTGGGTTCCGGCCGAGGAACTGGACGACTTCAATGCCCACATCGTCGGCGAGATCGAGGTGGTCCACGAGTTCCGCTGAATCGGGGGCTCTATGCGGGATCGGTGTGTTCGCCGGTGACGAGGTAGACCATGCGCTGGGCGATGGAGACGGCATGGTCGGCGAAGCGTTCGTAGTAGCGGCCGAGCAGGGTGACGTCGACGGCGGTTTCCACTCCGTGGTGCCAGCGGTCGTCCATGAGGTGCTGGAAGATGCCGCGGTGGAGTTCGTCGATGCGGTCGTCGTCCTGTTCCATCTGGGCGGCGGCTTCGACGTCACGGGTGACCAGGACGTCGGCGGCCTGTGCCATCAGCCGTTGGGCGAGCTGGCTCATCTCCAGGAGGGTGCGGCGCAGGTCCTGGGGGACGGCCTGTTCGGGGTAGCGCCGCTGGGCGACCTTGGCGACGTGCTGGGCGAGGGCCGAGCAGCGTTCCAGGTCCGCGCTCATGCGCAGTGAGGTGACCACGAGCCGCAGGTCGGTGGCGACCGGCTGCTGGCGGGCCAGGACGGTGATGGCCCTGTCCTCCAGGTCCCGTTGGAGGTCCTCGACCCGACCGTGGGTGCCGAGCACGCTCTCGGCGAGGTCGAGATCCGCGTCCAGCAGCGCGCTGGTGGCCCGTGCCATGGCGGAACCGACCAGATTCGCGATGCCGACCAGGCCCTCGCCGATCGCATCCAGTTCCGCGTGGTACGCGTCCCGCATGCCAGTCCTCACTCTCCAGCTGTCCACGTTCCTGCACCCGCTACCCTCCCACACCCCCGCACACCAGGGCTCCTGCAGGCACCCCTGCAGGCGAACCCTTCGCTGCTGCGGCGTACCACTCTGCGAGCGGCCCGAGGGATACCGAGCACGACTTCCGCTCGGCGCCGAGTGCGGAAGACGTCCAGAGGCTGGTGTGGTCCGAGCTGTTCGTAGGCAGTTCTCCGGGCGCCGGCGCCACCGGTGACGTCGCGCCTGGAGTTCCCCAGTTCACCGGAGCCGCCGGGAAGCGGCTCGGCCCTCCGGCGTGCCGCGGTCAGTGGCTGTGTGTCGAGGTGCTGCGGTAGTCGGTGTACGTGTAGGGGTTGTCGAGGACCTTCGTCTCGGGGACGTCCGGGTTCATGCCGTTCACCCAGGCCTCCTCGCCGATGGTGGACCGCAGGTGCCGGACCGTCTGCTCGACCGTGCGCCGTACGGCGGTCAGGTCGATGTCGAGCAGTCGGTGCTCGTGCTTGACCACGCGGCCGTTGACGACCACGGTGTGCACGTCGCCGCGCTGGGCCTGGAACGCCACGTGCCCGTAGGGGTTGAGCACGGGGAACGAGACCGGCGAGTGGTCGTTCTTCAGCAGGACGAGGTCGGCCTTCTTGCCCGCCGCGATGGTGCCCAGATCGTGCTCGCGGCCAAGTGCCCTGGCACCGCCGGCAGTCGCCCACTCCACCACCTGGTCGGCGCGCAGGGCGCAGTGAGTGATCGTCTCTTCCCTGGCGTGGGCGGCCAGGTGTTCGCGGGCCCGGTCGGCGCCGAGCGTGCTGCGCATGGCGGAGAACAGGTCTCCGCTCCACCACACGCTCGTGTCCATGGACAGGGAGACCGGGATGTCGTGGGAGCGGATCGCCCAGGTCGTCGGATAGCCCTGACCGGCGCTCTGCTCGCTCTCCGTGGACACCGAGATCGAACCGCCGGTCGCCGCGATGCGGTGGTAGGAGTCCGCGGAGAGGGACGAGCCGTGCACGTAGACCGTCTCCGGGCCCATGAACCCGTGCTCGTGCATCAGCCGGATGCCGTCGTCGTTGGTGGCCCCCCACACGCCGGCATGCGTGGTGACGGCGACGCCCAGGTCGCGTGCGACGTCGAAGGCGGGCTTCTCGGGGAAGGCGGGGTCTCCGGTGACGTCGAAGGCCAGCTGGAAGCCCAGCATGTCGTCGCCGGTGATGCGGCGGCGGACGAAGTCCCGGAACTCCGGTGCCGCGGTCCATTCCGCCGGTGCCTGCTGGATGTTCCCGTAGGCGAGGACGAAGCGGCCGGGCACCGCCTGCAGCGCGTCGACCGCGGCGTCCGCATGGTCGACCGTCTGCAGTCCGTGCGACCAGTCGACGACCGTGGTCACCCCGGCGTCCAGGGCCTCGACGGCGGCGAGGAGGTTTCCGGCGTACACGTCCTCGGGGCGGAAGGCCCTGCCGTGTTCGAGGTAGTACCAGACGAAGTACTGGGTCAGGGTCCAGTCGGCGCCGTAGCCGCGCATCGCCGTCTGCCACATGTGCCGATGGGTGTCGATCATGCCGGGCATCACGATGCCGCCGGACGCGTCGACTTCCACCGTGCCCTCCGGGACGGCGAGGCGCGGGCCGACCGCGGTGATGCGGTCGTCGGTCACGAGGACGTCGGTGTCGGCCAGTACCCGGCGCTCGGGAGTCATGGGCAGCACCGTGCCGCCTCGGAAGACGATGGGGCGTCCTGCGTGGAAGGGGGTGGACCGGGGCATCGCTGTGTCTCCCGCCTACGTCGGACAACTGTCCGTATCCCGGTTGCTGATTGGTGATTGATGCTCATCGGGTCAGTGGTGACTGTCAATCCCGCGCGCACCGCAAAATCCCCTCAGATCCTTCACCAGGCGTCCGCCCTGCGGTCAGTTGACCGCGGGCGGTGCCGAAGTCGCGACCTCGCACCCCGTTCTGCTGCGTAGAGTGGCTTCGAAAGGCCGTCCGCCAGGCGGACGAGGTCGAAATGAAGCCGTCGAGACGCACAGGAGCTGTCATGCCGCGTGAAGGAACCGGTCCGGACTTCATCGAGGCGCTGGCCCGGGGTCTGGAGGTCATCACCGCGTTCCGGCCCCGGCGACCGGTCATGTCGCTGACCGACGTGGCGACCGCGACCGGACTGGCCAGGCCCACCGCGCGCCGGATCCTGCTCACCCTGGTCGAGTTGGGATACGTACGCCCGCAGGACGGCGGTTTCTCCCTGACCCCGCGGGTCCTGGACCTCGGTGTCGCCTACGTGCGCTCGACGGGGCTGTGGGACGTGGCCCGCCCCCACCTGGAGTGGCTCGTCGAGCGCACGAACGAGTCCTGCTCGATCGCTCAGCTCGACGGCTCGGACATCGTCTACGTCGCCCGGGTCTCCGTACCCAAGATCGTCACGCTCGCCGTGCAGATCGGCACGCGTTTCCCCGCGTTGCCCACCTCGCTCGGGAAGGTCCTGCTGGCGGCCCTGCCGCCCGACGACGTGGCGGGGGTCCTCGCCGAGCCCACCCGATCCGGCCTGAACTCCGTGTGGCACCCGGATCGAACGGAGTGGGAGTCGGAACTTCGCGAGGTGCGGGCGCGGGGATGGGCGATGACCGACGAGCAACTCGCCAAGGGCATCAGGTCGGTTGCCGCTCCGCTGCGGGACGGCTCGGGACGGGTCGTCGCGAGCGTCAACGTCAACGCGCACGCCGCGGAGACCTCGGTGGGGGTGCTGCTCGACGAGTACCTGCCGCTCCTCCTGCAGGCCGCCGGCCGGATCAGCGGGGACTTCGCGCGGCTGGAGACCGTGCCGCACGCCGTCCGGCCGACGGGTGTCGGCGCGACGTCTTGACGCGCCGGTCGTACCGCACTCAGAATCGATCTCCGGACAAACGTCCGCTGTGCGGACGGGAGGGCGAGGATGATGTCCCAGAACGCGAAGCCCGTACAGCACAGCCCCGCGGCACCTCTGTCCGGTGTGCTGGTCGCGGACTTCTCGCGGATCCTCGCCGGGCCCTACGCCACCATGCTGCTCGCCGACCTGGGCGCGGACGTGGTGAAGGTCGAGGGACCCAGCGGCGACGACACCCGAGCCTGGACGCCCCCCACTCGCGGTGGGGTCTCGACCTACTACCTCGGGGTCAACCGGGGGAAGCGTTCGATCGCCCTCGACCTGCGCGACGAGGACGACGTCGAAGTCGCACGGAAGCTGGCCCGCCGGGCGGATGTGCTGATCGAGAACCTCAAGCCCGGCGGCATGGCGAAGTACGGACTGGACTTCGAGTCGGTCCGGCGGGACAACCCCGCGCTCATCTACACGTCGATCACCGGATTCGGTGCCGGGCCCGGACGTCATGTCCCCGGCTACGACCTCATGGTGCAGGCCGTCTCCGGGCTCATGAGCCTGACGGGCGACCCGGACGGCCCGCCCTACCGGGCCGGGATATCCGTCTTCGACGTGATGGCCGGCAACCACGCCGCGATCGGCATCCTCGCGGCGCTGCGGCACCGCGACGCCACGGGGACGGGCCAGCTCGTCGAGGTGAACCTGCTGTCCTCGGCTCTGACCGGACTGGTCAACCACAGCTCGGCCTACGTCGCCGGCGGCACCGTGCCGTACCGGATGGGCAACGCCCACCCCAGCGTCTTCCCGTACGAGCCGCTGCCCACCGCCGACAACGACCTCATCGTGACCGCCGCCAACGACGGCCAGTTCCGCAGACTGTGCGAGGTGCTCGGCATACCGGAGGTGGCCGACGACCCGCGGTTCGCGCGCAACGCCGACCGCACCGCACACCGTGAACAGCTGCGGCCGCTGCTGGTCGAGAGGCTGGTGACGCGCGGCGCCACCGAATGGTTCGAGGCCCTGGTCGAGGCCGGTGTGCCGAGCGGACCGATCAACACCATCGACGGCGGGTTCGCCATGGCCGAGCGCTTCGGACTCGACCCGGTCGTCACCGTGGGAGAAGGGGGCCGTGCGGTGCCCACCACGCGGCACCCCATCCGGTTCTCCGCCACCCCGGCCACCTACCGGCTGCCGCCGCCCGAACTCGACGAACACGGCGAGGAGTTGCGTAAATGGCTGTGCGCACCCGAGGCGGCCGACCGTGACTGAGCCGGAAGCCCGACCCGCCTACCCCACCGCGCTGGGCGCCTCCGACCTGAAGACCATCACCCTGCTCGGGCACGACCTGGCCGAGGACATCATGGGGTCCGTCGGCTTCGGTGAACTCGCCTTCTGGCTCGCCACTCAGCGCAGGCCCCGCACCGGTGAGACACGTGTCTTCGAGGCCGTACTCGCCGCGCTGGCCGACCACGGATTCACCCCCACGGCCATCGTCACCCGCCTGACCTACCTCTCCGCGCCGGACTCCGTGCAGGGCGCCCTCGCCGCCGGCCTGCTCGGCGGCGGCTCCCGCTTCCTCGGCGTCACCGAGGACACGGGCCGCTTCCTGCACGACGTACTGGAATCCCTGGACGGCGCCCTGCCCACTGACGAGGCGGGCTGGGACGAGCTGGCCCTGCGCACGGTCCGGGAGCAGCGCGAGGCCGGGCGGTTCGTCCCCGGCCTGGGGCACCACGTGCACAAGGAGGGCGACCCCCGCACGCCGCGGCTGATGCGCATCGCGCAGGAAGAAGGCGTCTTCGGGCCGCACTTGAGCCTCTTCGCCGCCATCGGCCGAACGCACCCGGCCGTGCTGAACAGAACGCTTCCCCTCAACGGCGCGGGAGTCTGCGGTGCCGCCCTCGCGGACCTCGGTCTCCCGCTGCCGCTGCTGCGTGGTTTCGCGCTGCTGGCCCGCACCGCCGGACTGATCGGCCAGCTCGCCGAGGAACTGCGCCACCCGGTCGCCCAGGACATCTTCCTGTCCGTCGACCGGAACACCGTCCCCGTGCCACCAACTTCTCACGCGGCGGGACCCCTTGAGGAGGAGCGGCGCGAGGAATGAGCCCGCGAGTGCCGCACCTCGGTCACCGCACCGCAGAACAAGGAGCCGCAACCGTGTTCGTCGACGAGGACAACATCACCGAGCTGGCCGTCCAGCGCTGGGCCACCGCGCACTCTCCGCGGCTGGGCGAGCTGATGACCGTGCTGGTGCGCCATCTGCACGCCTTCGCACGGGAGGTGCAGCTGACCGAGGACGAATGGACGGCCGCCGTCGGGTGGCTGACCGCGGCCGGCCAGGCCTGTGACGACAAGCGCCAGGAGCTGATCCTCACCTCCGACGTGCTCGGACTGAGCACCCTGGTGGTGCAGTTGAACAACAGGTTCGCGCCGCAGGCGACCCCCGCCACGGTGCTCGGGCCCTTCCACGTCGACGGATCGCCGACCGCGCCCTACGGTTTCGACATGTCCGAGGGCATCGACGGCACGCCGCTGTTCTTCACCGGCAAGGTGACCGACACCGAGGGCAAGCCGCTCGGGGGCGTCGTACTGGACGTCTGGCAGGCCGACGCCGACGGGGCCTACGAGGCCCAGCTCCCCGAGATCGACGAGGCCCGTCTGCGGGCCAAGTACCGGACCCGGCCGGACGGTACGTACTGCATCCGCACCATCGCGCCGCGCGGCTACGCCATCCCCATGGACGGCCCGGTCGGCGACCTGATGCGCAGGACGGACATCAGCCACTTCCGGCCCGCGCACGTCCACTTCCTCATCGACGAACCGGGATACCGGAAGCTGACCACCCACCTGTTCCAGGAGGGCAGCGAGTACCTCGACTCCGACGTGGTCTTCGGCACCAAGGACGCGCTGATCGTCCCGTTCACGTCACGGACGGCGGGCCCGGCACCCGACGGAACCACGCTGGACACCGCGTACCTGCGGGCCGAGTACGACTTCGTCCTGCAGCCCGGCTGACGAGGATCCGGGTGGCTTGCCGACATGAGCCGGCACACCACCCGGGACTCGCCGTTCCGCCCCCGAAGCTGGGGGCGGCGCGCGTGGAGGGCTGTGTCCGGGCCGGTTCAGTCGTGGAGGCCGTCGGTGGGGGTTGGGGTGGTGTGCCAGGAGCTGAGGATGCGCAGGGCGTGGTCTTCGGGGCTGCCGGGCTCGGCGGTGAGGACCACGAAGGTGACGTCGGGGTCGGACGGGCTGGTCCAGGTGTCGCAGTCGAGGGTGAGCGGGCCGATGAGGGGATGGCGGTAGCGCTTGGCGCCGTAGGCCGTGTCCGAGACGATCCGGCCGTTCCACCACGCGCGGAACTCGGGGCTGCGCACCGACAACTCGCCCACCAGCTCCGCCAGGCGCGGGTCGTCCGAGGCGGCCGCTGTCTCCATCCGCAGGGTCGCCGCGCTGACGCGTCCGGCGTCCTCCCAGTCGGCGAAGAGGTCACGCATGGCCGGATCGAGGAAGATCAGCCTGAAGTAGTTGCGCTCGGCCGGCTTCAGCAGGGCGAAGTCCTGGTAGAGGGCCGCGGCGGCGGCGTTCCAGGCGAGGATGTCGCCGTAGCGGCCCAGCACCATGGCCGGGCAGTGGCCCAGGGCGTCGAGCATTCGCTGCACCGACGGCCGCACCCGCTGAACCGGGCGGCGGCGACGGGAGGCGGCCGGCCTGCCCGCCAGCTCGTACAGGTAGGCCCGCTGCGCTTCGTCGAGCCGTAGCGCCTTCACGAGGGACGCGAGCACGGTCGCGGACGCCCCGACGCGTCCCTGCTCGATGCGCGTGTAGTAGTCGGTGCTCATGGTGGCCAGGCGCGCGACCTCGTCGCGGCGCAGGCCGGGCACACGCCGGGGGGTCCCGTCGTCGCCGAGACCGGCCTGCGCGGGCGTGATCTCGGCCCGGCGTGCCTTCAGGAACGCGCCGAGCTCGGAGCGCGGTGAACGCGTATCGGACATGGCAGCCACTATGCCCGAGCCACACCCCGGTCAGAGGGGGCAGAAATCTTCCCTGGCACGACCGTGCCCCGGCAGGAACCCTCCCCTCCCGCCTCGCGGCAACGACGGGCACGGTGAAGCCATGCGTACCGATGTGACCTTCCTCAGCGCCGGGATCCCTCTCGCCGGCCACCTGTACACCCCCGACACCGCCGCCGACGGCCCGCTCGCCGCCGTGGTCGTCGGCCATCCCGGCAGCGGTGTGAAGGAGCAGACCGCCGGCTCCTACGCCCGAAGGCTCGCCGAGGCCGGCTTCGCCGCGCTCGCCTTCGACGCCGCCTGTCAGGGGGAGAGCGGCGGTATCCCGCGCGGCCTCGAAGACCCGGCCCAGCGTGTCGAGGATTTCAAGGCAGCGGTGTCGTACCTCACCACACGCGCCGACGTCGACACCGACCGGATCGGTGTCCTGGGCATCTGCGCGTCCGGCGGCTACGTCATCCCCGCGGCCGTCACCGACCACCGCATCCGCGCGGTGGCGACGGTCAGCGCCGTCGACATCGGGCTGAGCTTCCGCGTCGGCCCCGACGGCACCCAGGACCCGGCCGTCGTCCAGAGCCTGCTCGACGCCGCGGCCGCCGCCCGTACCGCAGAAGCCGCCGGCGAGCCCGTCCCGACCTTCCCCCTGCGCACCACCGAGGACGAAGCGCGCGCCGCCGGCCGGTACGCCTACGAAGGGTGGGAGTACTACGGCACCGACCGGGGACGGCACCCGCGCCAGACCGACGACTTCCCCTTCACCAGCATCGACAGGATCGTGAACTTCGACGCCTTCCACCTCATCGACCTCCTCGCACCACGTCCGCTGCTGATGGTCGCCGGCGACGAAGCGTCCACGGCCTGGATGACCGAGGAAGCCATCAAGAGGGCCGGTGAGCCCAACCACCTGCACTGGATCCCGGGCGCCAGTCACATCGACCTCTACGACCGCTACGTCTCCCAGGTCGCTCCCGAGCTCACCGCGTTCTTCACCGAGCACCTCGCAGCGGGCGGGGCGGGTGCGGCCGGCCGACGGGCCACCTGAAGGGGGTCCGGTCCGGAGTGTCTCCGGTGGCACGAGGGCCAGCCCGGAATACGCCGACTGGGGAAGTTCCGATTACCTCCCCCAGGAGGCGCCGGACACCCACGGCTCCTGGGAACCTGGAGAGAGCGCTCACGGACCCGGCGGTTCTCCCGCGTCGGCCGTCCGCCGAGCGAGGCAGACGACCGCGATCACCGGGAAGGAAGCCATGAACGCCAAGGATCCTCTCGCTGACCACCACCGCAAGCGCGACTTCTCCCTCACCCGGGAACTCGGCGGCGGTGAACATCCGGGCAGCCATGAGCACCGGTACGTGATCCAGCTCCATGACGCCGGCACGACGCACTTCGACTTCCGGCTCGAGGTGGACGGCGTGCTCAAGTCCTGGGCGGTCCCCAAGGGCCCCTCCGGCGACCCGCACGACAAGCGGCTGGCCACCCCCACCGAGGATCACCCACTGGACTACCAGGACTTCGAGGGCACGATCCCCGAGGGGGAGTACGGCGCCGGCACGGTACTCATCTGGGACGAGGGCACCTACCATCCGCTGCCCGACCGCAAGGGCCGCGAGACCCCCATGGACGAGGCGTTGCGGCACGGCCACGCCTCCTTCTGGCTGGACGGAGCAAAGCTCCACGGCGGCTATGCCCTCACGCGCTTCCGCGAGGGACAGGACGGCGAGAAGGAGGCATGGCTGCTGGTCAAACGGGCTGATCGGCGGAGATCGGACCGGGGCGCGCCCACGCCGTTCCTGGCGCGTTCCGCGCGCAGCGGGCGCACGCTGAAGCAGATCGCTTCCGCCTCCGGCTCACGCCGGTAGCGGACCGGCCCGCGGGTGCCCGGTCCGCCGCGTGTCCGCTGCCGTCCCGGCAGCGGACACGGGCGCCGTCATCGCAGTTCACGTCGGGCTGGTCCGCCGCCCGGGTCACCACCGTCCGTGGGGTCCGCCTGCACGGATCCGCGGGAGCCGGGCGACTCGAGCCTCTCGGTACATCTCTCACCGTCGGTGATTCCCAGGCGCCCGATGAACGCGGGCTCGCTGCGGGCCAGGACACGACGGAGCGCTTCACGTGACTCCGTGTACTGCGCATCCGTTCCGTACCGCTGTGTTGTCACGCCAGTACCAACGAATCGCCCCTCGGTGGCGAAGTCTGCCGGACGAGTGAGCGGCGAGCCCGGATCCGGGGGCGTCGTACCAGGAGGCGTGCGGAACACGAATTCCGGTCGGACACTGGAGGTCAGAGCGGCGGGCCCGACGCCGCTTGGAACCGGAGCGTGATGGCATGAGCTACGGCACGACGCACTCCTCCGGTGTGAACGAGACCGTCTCCACGGGCTCCGTGTTCGGTGCGCCGTGCTGGGTGAGTCTGAGCAGCCACGACATGGAGGCGACCCAGGCCTTCTACGGAGCAGTCCTGGGCTGGCAGTGGCGCACCGCCCGACTCGGCTTCCGATTCCGGACCGCACTGGTGGACGGGGTCCCCGTCGCCGGGATCGCCGAGCTGGCGACCGTGTGGCAGATGGCCGTGGCCTGGACGCCGTACTTCGCCGTCGCGGACGCGGACGAGGCGGTCGGCCGGGTGCGGGAGCGCAGCGCGACCGTGGCGGTGGGGCCGATCTCGTTCCCGCCCGGAAGAGCGGCGCTGCTCGCCGACCGCGACGGTGCCCGCTTCGGGATCTGGCAGGGGCAACTCGTCACCGAATGGGAGGCATGGCGGAGGGCGGCGCCGACGTTCATCACGCTGCACACCAGGAACGCCTTCGACGCGGCCATCTTCTACGGCGAGGTCCTCGACTGGTCGTCGAACCGGCCCGGGTGCTGCGAGGTCGAGTACGCGGCAGGCAACGTGCTGCTGCGCAGCCAGGGCGACGTCGTGGCACGTATCGAGTCGGGCTCGGTGGAGGCGTCACCGGACCCCGCCGTCCGGCCGCACTGGCAGGTGCACTTCACCGTGGCCGACGTGGAAGCGTGCGTCCGGGCCGCGGGAGCGCATGGTGGCAGCGTCCTGGACGAGAGCGAGCACGAGGCGGTGCTGCGCGACCCCGACGGCGCCCAGTTCACGGTGACCTCGCGTCGGCGCCACTGACGTTCCGCCCAGGCTGCCGTTCGGACGGTGGGACGCCTGACAGCTCGTGCGGTCAGCCGGAGGTGGCAAACGATCGGGAGTGCTGTTTGCGGTAGTCCCCCGGAGACGTTCCCAGGACTCGTTTGAAGGCGACGCTGAGAGCGCTCTCGGACCCGTAGCCCACCGCGTGGGCGACAGCGGCGAGCGTCGCACCGTCTTCTCGCAGCCGGCGAGCCGCGAGTTCGATGCGCCAGCGGGTGAGGTACTCCAGCGGTGCCCGGCCGACCGTGGCCTTGAAGCGGACGGCCAGCGCGGAGCGTGACACGCCCGCGACGGCGGCCAGTTCGGCGACGGTCCACGGCTTGGCCGGATGGCGATGCAGGCAGTCCAGTGCGGCGGCGACCACGGGATCCGCGAGGCCCGCCAGCCAGCCCGACACCGCACGCGGCTCGCGTGTCAGGTGCAGACGCAGTACGTGCACGAGCATGACGATGGCCAGGTGCTCAGCCACCACGGTGGATCCCATCGGCCGGTTGCTCATTTCCTGGTCGATCGCGGTCAGCGCCCATCGCACCGTCTCCGCGTGCCGGGTCCCCGCGGGCAGGTGGATCACCGGCGGCAGTCTGTCCAGCAGCAGTTCCTGCGCACGCGCCCCGAACGAGAAGCGGCCGCCGATCATCAACACGTCCTCACCGTGCCCCGTCCTCGCCATACCGTCCTCGGCCCCGGCGAACACGACGCCTGCGGGGACGGGGAAGACGTCCGGGGCGCTGCGGAGAGTGAAGGGGCGCCCCCGGGTGAGGAGGTAGCAGTCACCTTCCGCCAGGTCGATCGGCTCGTCCGCGCCGTCGACCTCCAGTCGGCAGGATCCGCGCCGGACGGCGTTGAACTTGACTCCGTCGGGCGCGTCGAACCGCACGGCCCAGCGGCCCCCCGCGATCAGACCCGCGGACAGATGGCTGCGCGTCTTCAGCAGGGTCAGCACGTCCTCAAGAGGATCCACGACCACTCCTCACTTGGACGATGGCTAAAGATTTCCAGACGATCGATGATAGAACGTGCAGGATTCGCTTCGTAGCGTGGGACGCGTGATGACGAACTCCCAGGCCGACCGGCCGGCGAACGATGACGGCTCCACCCGCCTGACCACCCCCTTCTCGTCCCATGCCACCGCGGAGGAGGTGATCGCCGGGGTGGATCTCACCGGCCGGCGCGCGGTGGTCACCGGCGGCGCGTCGGGCCTCGGTGCCGCCACCGTGCGCGCTCTGGCGGCGGCCGGCGCCGAGGTCACCATCGCCACGCGGAGCCCGCGATCCGCGGACCCGATCGTCAAGGAACTCGCGGCCGTCGCCGATGTCGGCCGAGTGCGCGCCGAGGCCCTGGATCTGTCCGACCTGGCCTCGGTCGACGCCTTCGCGCGGGCATGGCGCGGGCCTCTCGACATCCTCGTCGCGAACGCGGGCATCATGGCTCTCCCCGAACGCGCCCTCACGCCCGGCGGCTGGGAGATGCAGCTCGCCACCAACCATCTCGGCCACTTCGCGCTGGCCACCGGTCTGCACGCGGCGCTGCGGGACGCCGGATCCGCCCGCATCGTGATCGTCAGCTCGGGCGCGCACCGGAACGCGCCGTTCGACTTCGACGATCCGCACTTCGCCCGGCGGCCGTACGACCCCTGGACGGCCTACGGGCAGTCCAAGTCCGCCGACGTCCTGCTGGCGGTCGGGGCCCGCCGCTGGGCGTCCGACGGGATCACCGCCAACGCGCTCAACCCGGGCTACATCCTCACCGGCCTGCAACGGCATCTCGACGACGACACCATGCGCGCGTTCGGCGTGATGGACGGCGACGGCAACCTGAAGCCGCTGCCGTACTACAAGACTCCCGGACAGGGTGCCTCCACCTCTGTCCTCCTGGCGGCTTCCCCCCTCCTGAACGGCGTGACCGGCCGCTACTTCGAGGACAACCAGGAAGCGCGCATCGTCGAGGGGGATGAAGACATGCCAGGCGGCGTCGCGGCCCACGCACTCGCCCCCGACGCCGCGGACCGCCTCTGGGAGTACGGCACGGCCGCCGTCCTGGGCGGCTGACCGCGGTCATGGCGGGGGAGCGGTGGCCACCACGGCCTCTCACGTAGGTGATGGTGGCGTCGAGGTCGTCGCAGAGGTTCGGCATCTGGGGGCCGACGGGGCGGAGGGTGTGAGCGGGCGAGGTCACCGCCGTCCGAACCTGGGACGCGCCCTCGAAAGGGGGATATGACCCGGGTGTGCGCAGGGGGCTGCGACGCTTGGCCCGGTGGCGGTGTCCTTTCACGAAGCATGGGTGGGTTCTCAGTGACGGGCGGCTCGGGCCGTGCGCCCCGCAGAGGGATGCGGCTGGGGACGGAACTGGCGCAGATCGCCGAGCAACTCGTCGTCCTGGCACGCGGTCAGAACCGGCTCCACGAGCTGTACGAGGCGGTCATCAGCCGGGACCAGGACCTGTCCGACGTCCTGGCACTGATCGTCCGCACGGCCATGGACCTGGTCGGTGCCCGTTACGGCGCGCTGGGAGTCCTGGACGACTCGGGCGAGCAACTGCGCGAGTTCATCCCGGTCGGCCTGTCCGACGCGCAGGTGCGCGCACTGTCGGGCACGGGGCTGCCGACCGGACGCGGGCTGCTCGGCTACCTGATCGCCCATCCGGAGCCGGTCAGAGTCAAGGACATCGCCGCTCATCCCGCCTCCATCGGTCTCCCGGCCGGCCATCCGCCGATGCACTGCATGGTGGGGGCCGCGGTCAGCATCCGGGGACGTGTCTACGGCAACCTGTACCTCTGCGACCGGGAGGACGGGCGGCCGTTCGACGCCCATGACGAGGCCATGATCGCCTCGTTCGCCGAAGCCGCGGGACTCGCGATCGACGATGCCGCTCTGATGCGGCAGACGCAGATGGACGCGGAGCGTTTCCAGCGCATGCTGCTGCCCCGGCTGACCGACCTCCGCCCCCTGTTGAGCGCTGCCGTCTACCGTCCAGCCGTCACTCCCCGGCACATCGGCGGCGACTGGTACGACGCCATCCGGCTGCCGGGCGGCACAGTCGCCGCGGTCATCGGCGACGTCGTCGGCCACGACCTCCGGGCGGCCGCCGCGATGGCACAGACCCGCAACATGCTTCTCGCCCTTCTCCACTACGACCCCACCGAATGCACCGCCGAGATCCTCACCGCCTTGGACCGCGCGGTCGAAGACCTCACCGCCAACCCGGTCACCACCCTCTGCCTCGCCCGATTCGAACCCGACGTGAGCCCGGACGGCTCCGACACCGGTGGGTTCAGGATGCGATGGAGCACCGCCGGCCATCCGCCGCTGCTCCTGCTCAGCCCCGACGCACGCCCCCGCTTCCTCTTCGCGCAGCCCGACCTCCCCCTCGGTGTGGACAGCGCGGTACGGCGTCACGAGCACACCCGCTCGCTGCCTCCCGGCGCGACAGTGATCTTCTACACCGACGGTGTCACCGAACACCCCGATCGCTCCATCGAGCAGACCATGTCCCTCCTGGCCGAACACGCCGCCCGCCTTGAGCACCTTCCGCTTCAGGAACTCGTCGAGACGCTGGCCGACCAGCACCCCAGTGACGGCCACGACGACATGGCGCTCCTCGCCATCAGAGCGCCCACACCCGGGTAGGGCCCGCCGGTGACGCGGAGGTGTGCGCCTCGACGGGCAGCCCTTCGCCGTCGCACCGGACCACGGACCGGGGCCGGTTATCGGGTGCGCTCGGCGCGTTCGTCGTACTCCGCGCGGGCGGTGATGACTTCTTCGATGTGCAGCACGGACCACTCCGTGAGCGCCTTCAGCGGTTCCCGCAGTGTCTGGCCGAGCGCGGTCAGCTCGTACTCCACGTGCGGCGGCACTTCCGGGTAGACGGTCCGGCTGATCAGCCCGTCGCGTTCGAGGGTGCGCAGGGTCTGCGTGAGCATCTTCTCGCTCACGCCCGCCAGCGTCTGCCGGAGCCGGCCGAACCGGGAGGTGCCGTTCCGGCCGAGTTCGCCGAGCACGAGGACCGCCCACTTGCTGCCGATCTGGTCGAGCAGGTCCCGCGAGGGGCAGCCGCGCTCGTACGGATCGAATGTCGGCACGGGCCCGGTCGCGTTCTCGACCGCCGTCATGCGGCTCACCTCGATGCTATCCATCAGGTAAGTACCGTACCAGCAAGTGGCTACTCCCCAAAGGAGAGTGTGCAGGTCATTCTGTGTTCCGTGCCGTCAGCGGACGGACCGCGGCGCAGCGTGCGAGGCACGTGCGGAAGGAAGGAATGACCATCATGCCGATCGTCGTCACCGGAGCCACCGGACAACTGGGCAGGCTCACCGTCGAGGCACTGCTGCGGCGAGGGATGCCGGCCGCGGACATCATCGCGACCGGCCGGGACATCGCCAGGATCAAGGACCTGGCCGACCGCGGCGTCACGGTACGCCGCGCCGACTTCGCGGATGGCGACGGCCTGGCCGAGGCATTCGCGGGCGCGGACCGGCTGCTGCTGATCTCGGCCTCGGTCCCCGTGGGCGAGCGGTTCGCCAACCACCGCCGCGTGATCGACGCCGCCGCGGCGGCAGGCGTGTCGCAGGTGGCGTACACGAGCACGACCCACGCGGACACGGCCACCACCGTCATCGGTGCCACACACGGTGAGACCGAGAGGTACCTGCGGGACCGCGGAATCCCCAACGTCCTGCTGCGCAACGGCTGGTACCTGGAGAACTACCTCGGCCAACTGCCGCAGATTCTGCACAACGGAGCCGTCGTCGGCGCCGCGGGCGAGGGGCGGATCAGCGCTGCGTCCCGCGCCGACTACGCCGAGGCGGCAGCCGTCGTCCTCACGACCGAAGGCCACACCGGCGCCGTGTACGAGCTCGGCGGCGACGAATCCTTCACCCTGACGGAACTCGCCGCCGCGATCTCCGCTGCGGCCGGCAGGGAGGTCTCCTACGCCGACCTCCCGGTGAACGATCTCGCCCAGGCACTGGCCGCCGCGGGTCTGCCCGCCGAGCTGGCATCGGTCCTCGCCGACGCCGACCGAGGCATGAGCCGCGGCGAGATGTACACCGACTCCGGCCACTTGCGCCACCTGATCGGCCGCCGGCCCGTGACCCTGGCCGGGGCACTCGCAGCCGCCCTGGAGGGCTGACGGCGGCGCGGAACTTCCCCACACGGGTTGTCCCCTTAGACCTCGCCGCCGCCTATCCAGGGCGCGGAGCCCGACGACGAGCGTCCAGCGGGTTCGGCCGTCAGCCGAGGTAGCTCGCGCGTCCCTCGTCGTCGAGCTCGAAGGGGCCCTCGGGGATGATGCAGAACTCATTGCCCTCGGGGTCCGCCATCACCAGGAACCCCCCGTCGGCGTACTGCTCCAGCCTCTGCCCGCCGAGCAGCTCGATCCGTTGCTGCTCGGCGGCGGGATCAGGAGAGGTGACGTCGAAGTGCATCCGGTTCTTGCGCGACTTGGGTTCGGCAGTTCGCTGAAACCCCAGGCCCAGGCCGTTCTCCCGCCGCAGCCACACGTAGGGGCCCATACGCCCCACGACAGGCCTGCCGAGCAGCTCGGACCAGAAGGCAGCGAGCCGCTCGGGGTCTGTGGCATCGACGATCAGGGCATTGATCTGCATGGATGAGTCCGCCATGCCTCGATCTTCCCAAACGGGCGCTCAGCAGCGGCTGTGACCAGCGGAAATCAGACTTCGATCGGAGTGCCGGCCATCATCCCCAGCGACAGTACGAGTTCGACCTCAGTGACCGGCGGAAGCATCGGCAGCCGGGGACGAAGCCGCTTCCGCTGCGGGCGCTGGAACAGGCCCGGTGGAAAGAGGTGGCTCCCGCCATGGCAGAAGCAAAGCGCTTGCCATGCACAGCAGTCCGGCGATGAACAGGGCGCCTCGTACCCCGGCTGCCGAGGCAAGCAGGCCACCGGAAATCATGAACACGGCCTGGCACGACTTGGAACCGACGGACCACGAGGTGCCCACGCGGGACATGAACGCGTCGGACGTCGCAGCCATGCGGTAGGTGGTGAACGACGGTCCGAAGACGCCGGCGGAGAGGAGCAGGCCGAAGTCGGCGGCCACGATGACGCACACGCCGAGAGCACCCGACGGTGTCAGCGGCAACAGGATCGTCCAGAAAGTGCGCGCGACGCCGGACAACAGCAGGACGCGACGCTCTCCGAAACGCCGCGTGAGCGGCGGGGCCAGGCGAGAGCCCAGCACGCCACCCAGGCAGGGAAGTCCCAGAGCGAGTCCGTACTGCCATGGTGCCAGGCCGAGATCATCCAGCATGAGGACAGCCATCAGCGGCGATGTCATCATGATGGATCCGCCGAAGAGGAGCGCGTTGAAGAACAGTGGCCGCAATCCCGGGTGCCGCAGGAGGTACTGCCAGCCGGCGGCGATGTCCCGTCTCAGGTGAGAGGCGGCGGCGCGGGCCGGTGGCGCGGGTTCGGGCTGCCTGATGCGGCGGATGCCCAAGGCCGATCCGAGGAACGACAGAGCGTCGACCACCGTCGTGGCGGCCGCTCCCAGTGCTCCGATCAAAAGGCCGCCGACCGGCGGACCAGCGCTGACGCTGAGCCAGTTGGTGGTCTCGAACAGGCTGTTGGCGCGCAGGCGGTGCTCGGGTGCGACCAGGGCTTTCACATGTGCACCGCTCGCCGCGTCGAAGGCGACGGACGCCGCCGTCTGCAGAACGCCGACCACACACAGGTGGGTGAAGGTGAGCCTGTCGAAGGCCATGGCAACCGGAAGGCTCGCCAACACGGCACAGCGGGCCAGATCGGCGGTGATCATCACCGGCCGCTTGTACCGGTGCTCGATATGCACTCCGAGCGGCAGCGCGATCACCCCGCTGGCCATCGCGGACAACGCGGCAAGCACGGAGACCTGCAACGCCGAGGAATCCAGCGCCAGGACGGCGATCAGCGGCAGCGCCCCCATGCCGACGGCGCTGCCCGCCGCGCTGACCGCATAGGCGCCCCACAACCGCCGGAAGTCCGGTCCGAGCACGCTTCGTCGTACCAATCCGACCTCCGAAAGGTGAAGCTGCTCAGCGTAGTCACCAGGTGGTCTCGAGCCCGAGGGACTCCACGGAGCGCGGCAGGGGAGCCGGCCCGTTCATGGGGTCGGCTCCCAGTGTCGGCGCCGGGGAGCGGAGGTGTTGGGCTCCTCGTGCGCGGTGCTTCGTCAGGCGACGCGGGCGCACCGCCGACGGTGTGGCTCGTCAGCCGTCGATCTGCTGCTGGGACGAGCCGCAGTACGACGGTGACGTGTCGCTCGCGCCGTCGACGAGGCAGACCTTGATGCCGACGAGGTGTTTGCCCTTGAAGTTCCCGAAGGGATCCCACACCTCCGGATCGCCGGCGTAGCCGTTGCCGTCGTAGTGCTTGCCGAGGTACGCACCGTCGAGCCATGCGTAGCCCTCGACACCGTGACCGTCGCTGCACAGGTCGTGTATCACGGTGTAGTCGTCGTTGTTTCCGCCACCGGGTGCGCCCGGCCCGTAGTCGACGAAGTCGATGACTCCGCCGACTCCGCCGCACGGACTGTTGTCGATGGTGTGGGCTTCGAAGCCGTCCGCCATCGCCGGTCCGGTGGCCAGGACGACGGCGCAGGCGCCGGCCGTGGCGGCGGTCATTACCCTGCTCGCGTGACGTCCGGCGCGTTGCCGGTGTGTGCCTTCGCGCATCGATGTACCTCCTGTCTCTGGTGGCTGATCACTTCGCCCGTGGCTGGTGACCGCGTGTCAGCTCGGACAGGCGGACCGCAGGGCCGCCCAGGTGTAGGTGCCCACGACGCCGTCGATCGACAGGCCGGAGTTGCAGATGCTGCGGTACTCCCGCTGGAACGCCAGGACGGCGTTGTAGGTGCCGTTCCCGAAGATGCCGTCGACTCCTCCCGCGCTGAGGAAGCCGCGGTAGTGGAGCTGGCACTGCACCTCGATCACGCGTGTCCCGGTGTCGCCCTTCTCGGTGAGGGCGGATCCGGAGTAGTAGGTCTTGTTGCAGCTGTACACGGTTGCGGGCGCGGCGACGGAGGCGGAGGCCGGGGACGCGGTGACGGTGAGTCCCGTCATGAGCCCCGTCGCGAGGAGCGCGGCGGCGATGGACCTTTTGGCAGCCATGTGATCCTTCCTGGCTTTCGCTGATGAGTGGGGGATGTTCATGTGCGCTGGTCAGACCACACGAGCTTTTCGGAGCGGTACGGCGGCTGCCATAGCTGTCGGGTGTCCCGTGATATCCCGGGACGTCCCAGCCCGTGACGTGCGGCGACGTGTGCAGTCGGGTGGTTCTCGGGAAATCCCGCTGAGTTGGAGGGCGTGACGTCGGTGGCCGGAATTCTGTCCGTGTCGCGCCGTTCCCGGGCGGAGGGGTCGCAGAGGAGGCCCGGTGTCCAAGAGACTTCAGTCCAGGGGGATGTGATGCGGTGGAGAGAACTTCCCGAGACCTTGGACCCCGACGGCCGACGACTTGTACAGGAACTGCGGCGGTTGAAGGACCACAGCGGTCTCACCCTGCACATGCTCCAGGCCAAGACGCCGTTCAGCGGCTCGTCCTGGGAGCGGTACCTCAACGGCAAGGCACTTCCGCCCCCGACAGCGGTCGAGGCACTGGCCGGCCTGACGAATACAGACGCCTCGCCCTTGCTGGAGCTGCGCTGCGCGGCACAGCGGTCGCGTGCCCGGACGGAATGCCTCCCCCGCAGTGGCGGCGTTGAGGAGTTGCCCTCCCAACAGGCTTCTCCTCCGTACGACTTGCCGACGGCTTCTTCCACGGGCCCGGGGGAGGGCCAGGAGCATGAACAGGAGCGGAGGGAGGTACACGGGGTGGCCCTGTCCCTCGTCGGAGGCGCCCTGTTGCTGTCCGCTGTCGTCGCCGGGTGGCTGATCGCCGACCGTCCGGTCTCGGCCGGTGCTCCCGCGGTCAGTGCGACCGGAGTGGGCAGGTACGACTGCGCCTACGTCCGGCAGGGAGAGCTGATGCTCGCCGGCAACAGCACCACCGACTCCGACACCGTCGCGCTGAACAGCACGGGGCCGGACGTGGCGGAGGTCCAATGTCTCCTGCGTCGCCACCACCTGACGCCTGGCGATGTGGACGGCTACTTCGGCAAGCGGACGGAAGCACAGGTCAAAAAGCTCCAACAACAGGACCACGTTCCCCCCGACGGAATCGTCGGTGAGCGGACGTGGTCGCTGCTGCGCCACGTGGCATGACCGACTTCCGCAGCGGGAAAGGGGCGCGCTGATGAGGCACTTGCACAGGGAAAGCCAGTGGAGGCCGCTGCCGCAGACGCTGCCCGCCGCATACCGGGATCTGGTCGATTTCCTGCGCCACATCAAGGACCGCAGCAGTCTCAGCCTGACGGAACTGAGCCAGAAGACCGCCATCAGCACATCGTCCTGGGAACGCTATCTCAACGGCAAACAGTTCCCTCCGCGGCAGGCCGTGCAGGCGATGTGCCGCACGGCGCACGAGAGCGAGGCGGACACCCTGGCACTCTGGGAACGTGCGGACGCGGCATGGAACCGACGCGGAAGCACCGTACCCGCCGGCCACCCTCAGCCCGGTCAGAGCACCCCTCATCGCGACGACACGAGCAGCGGCGGGGCGTCAAAGGCCGTCAGCGGTCCGGGACATCGCGCCCTTCTCGCCGCTTCCGCTCTGGTCTCCGCACGGCCTTGGGCCACCGCGTTCGGAGTTCTCGTCCTGTGTACGGCCATGGTCGTACCCGCCGCGATCATTCACGCCTCCTACGGGTCCGGTCCGACGGCGGCCGCGCGGCCACCCATCTGCCGCCTGGGCTCCTGCGACGGCCGCGATCCTCTGACCACGGCCTGCGAGGATCCCGTGACAGTGCGGTCGGACACCGTGGCGGACGGCACCCGACTGGAAATCCGCTTCAGCCCGAGCTGCCGGACGGCGTGGATACGCAGCTGGCCCACACACGGCGGTTTCCGTATCGACGTCACCAGCCCTGACGGACCCCCGCAGGCCGTCACCGCGCCAACTGCCGCTTCCACGGCGGGAGGTATGGTCACGACCCCCATGATCGCCGCTGCGCACGTCTCCGGACTGCGGTGCTGCTACTACCCCTCAGCCGGCCGACCCGGCCGAGAGTGTTTCAACGCGGCCTCCTGACCCTCAGCGCCGCAGACCCGGCACTCCCAGCGATCACCGTCACGAAACCGGCCGCATTTTCAGGAACTCCGCCAGTCCCGCCACCAGGCGCTCCACGTCGTCCGCGTCGTTGTAGGGCGAGAGCCCCACGCGCAGACCGCCGGTGTCCCCGAGGCCGAGGTGGCGGGAGGCTTCGAGCGCGTAGAAGGACCCCGCCGGCGCGTGGACGCCGACTGTCCCGAGGAAGCGGTAGGCCTCCGCGGCGGATCGGTCCTCGAAGGTGAGCAGGAGCGTCGGGGTCCGGTCCGCCGCCCGTGAGTAGCAGGTCACCCCGTCGAGGGCGTACAAGGCGTGTTCGGCGGCCGCACGGAGCGAGGTCTCGTGGCTGTCGATCGCCGCGTACGCCGATCGCAGCCGGTCCCGCCTGCTGCCGCCCCGCTCGGGAGCCATGTCCGCGATGAAGTCCACGGCCGCGGTGGTCCCGGCCAGCGCTTCGTAGGGGAGGGTGCCGAGTTCGAAGCGCTCCGGGACGGCGTCGCTGGACGGGGCGAGCTTGTCCGGGCGCAGAGTCTCCAGGAGTGCGGGGTCGGCCGCCAGAACGCCGTGGTGGGGGCCGAAGAACTTGTACGCGGAGCAGACCAGGAAGTCGGCGCCGAGGTGACGTACGTCGATGGTGGCGTGCGCGGCGAGGTGGACGGCGTCGACGTGGAGCAGAGCGCCGGCTTCGTGGACGAGGGATGCGATCGCGGGGAGGTCGGGCCGGGTTCCGATCAGGTTGGACGCGCCGGTCACGGCGACCAGCCGGGTTCGCCCGGTGAGCAGTCCGCCCACGGCCTCCGGCGGCAGCTCACCCGTGGCCGGGTCGAACTCGGCGAAGCGGACGACCGCACCGGCTCGTTCCGCGGCCTGCATCCACGGCCGGATGTTGGCGTCGTGGTCGAGACGGGAGACGATGATCTCGTCGCCCGGCGTCCACTGCGCGCTGAGGGTGCGCGCGAGGTCGTAGGTCAGCTGGGTGGCGCTGCGGCCGAAGACGATGCCGGCCGGATCGGCGCCCAGCAGATCGGCCATCGCGCGCCGGAAGTCGACGACGATCCGCTCGGCGTTGATCTCGCCGGGAGCGACCGCACCTCGCACCGACAGGGGCCGGCCCAGGGCATCGGCGATGGCCTTGATGACGGGCGTCGGCGTCTGTGTGCCGCCGGGGCCGTCGAAGTGCGCGATGCCTGCGGTGAGGGCAGGGAACTGAGCGCGCAGGGCGCTGACGTCGTAGGTCACTGAGGATCCTCGGGTCGCGGTGCCGGGGCTGCTCCGGTCCGGCGCCGAGGGGGTTCGCCGGTGCGGACTCGGCCCGGCGCGCTGGGAGCGGCGTGCTTCGATCATCGCAGAGGGCTTCCCCCGCCGACAGCCCGCCCTTCCCGGGGCGCGGGTGGCGGGCATGGCCGTACGTGGTCGGGGTCGACGGGGATGCCTCCGTACGCGGGGAGTTGCCTGTCGGCCCCGCCGTGTCGACGGCTACTTGCAGGCACGTCTCTTCGCCTCTGCCCCCTTCACCGGCAGCTTTCTATGACGTCGGCCGGCCGGCGGCTGCCGATGCGGGCCGTGCGGGTGCGTCTTCACCGGCGGATCGGAGCTGCAGTTCCGGGGCGGGGCGGCGGAAGCCCTTGGTGATGACCGCGAGCCAGACGATGCCGATGGCCAGCCAGCCGAGGCCGAGCTCGACGGCGGTGCTGCCGAGCTGAGTGATCAGGTAGACGTCGACCGCGGCCCCGCCCACGGGCAGGAGGAAGTAGCGCAGACGCGAGTGTCGGGTCCCGGAGCGCCACTGCCTGACCGCGTAGGCGATCACGCAGAGGTTCACCAGGGTGAAGCCGAGGAACGCCCCGAAGTTGATGAACGAGGTGGCGTCGGCCAGGGAGAGGTTCATGGCGAGAAGGCCGACGAGCCCGATGATCAGGACGTTGGCCACCGGAGTGAGCAGCTTGCGGTGGAGGCGTCCGAAGACCTGGCGTGGGAGGGCGCCGTCGCGGCCCATGACGAACATCAGACGGCTGGTGCTCGCCTGGATGGCGACGCAGGAGGCGAAGCCGCCGAGCATGCTGATGATGTTCGCGACGTCGGCGAAGGTCCGCCCTCCGACGGTGGTGGAGACGAGGTATCCGGCGGAGTTCTCGTCGGGGAAGGCTCCGCCCGGATGAGCCCACTGCATCAGGAAGGAGATCGCGATGAAGATCGCGCCGCCGGTCAGCACCGTCAGGACGATGCTGCGCGGGATGGTGCGCTGCGGGTCGCGCACTTCCTCGCTCAGGGTGCTCACGGCGTCGAAGCCGAGGAAGGCGTAGGCCGCGACGGCGGCGGCCGCGGTGACCGCGGACAGGCTGGTGGCGTGGTTCCAGAAGGCGTGGGAGGCCGCGGGGGCGCCGCCGTGTCCGGATCCGTAGTGGACGCAGAGCGCGGCGAGTACGAGGAGGATGCCGGTGACGCCTATGAGCAGGACCCGGTTGATGCGGTCGGCGGTCTTGAGCCCGATGATGTTGATGAGGGTGGCGAGGGCCACGTTGATGACCAGCCAGGCCCATTCCGGGACGGCCGGGAACTGGGCGTGGAGGTAGATGGCCTGCAGGAGCCAGGCGACCATCGGCAGGAAGAGATAGTCGAGCAGGAGCGCCCATCCGGCGAGGAAGCCGATGCGGGAGTCGAGTTCCTTGCGGGCGTAGGTGTAGACGGAGCCCGAGCTGGGGTGGACCTTGGCCATCTTGGCGTAGCTGAGACCGGTCAGCAGCATCGCTCCGGTGGCGATCAGGTAGGCGGTAGGGGCCGCACCTTTGCTGGTGGCGGCGATCACGCCGAAGATGGACGTGACGACGGCCGGAGCCATGTAGGCCACGCCGAAGGCGACCACGGACAGGAGCCCGAGGTCTCCGCGCATACGGGTGGGCTGATCTGTCACGGCAGTCTCGCTTCTGTGGGCGTGGAACGGGCCTCTGTGCTGGTGTCCGGAACGGCGTGGGCGGTGCTGCCGGTCCAGGTCGCGGGGTCGATCCGGCCCTGGTAGAGCGGCAGGGCCAGGGGACGGTCGTCGGGACGGAACTGCTGCCAGGGACGGTTGAGAGCGGCGGTGCCCAGTCTGCGGACGTTGGTGACCTCGTCGAGGTCGATCACGTCGGTGAGGGTGGTGTCACTGTCGCCCGCCGCCTCGGCGCGGACGGTGCCCTGGGGGTCGACGATCAGGCTGCGGCCGGTGCCGACCGGTGCGGCGCAGTTGACGCTGGCGACGAAGAGCTGGTTGACGATGGCGTTGGCGCGGGACAGCACGAGTTCCTGGGCTCGGTCGCTGCCGGAGGTCTGCACGAAGTTGAGGACCAGTTCCGCACCCATCCAGGCGAGGTGGCGGGTGGTCTCGGGGAACCAGGCGTCGTAGCAGATCGACAGCCCGATCCGGCCCATCCCGTGGAGGTCGAAGACGGTGAACTCGGCGCCGGGGGTGACGGTCTCGTACGGCCGCCACGGGAAGATCTTGCGGTAGGCCGCGACGCGTTCGCCGTGCGGGGAGTACACGGGCGCGGTGTTGTAGATGTGCCCTTCGGCGTCGCGTTCGTAGACGCTGCCCGGCGCGAGCCAGACACCGAGATCGCCGGCGATCTCGGCGAGGGCGCGGTCGCGCGGGCCGTCGAGGGGTTCGGCGAGGGCTTCCGGCAGCTCGGCGGGTGACAGATGGGTACCGGCGTCGGCGGCGCCCAGGTGGAGCTCGGGGTACACGACCAGGGGTGCGGCGGGAAGTCCAGCCGTACGCTTTCGCACGTCGGCGGCGAGGCCGTCCAGGTCACCGGCGGTGCGCTGGGCTGCCTGGGCCAGGACGAGGGGGAGGGGACGGGACATGGGTCACCAGGTCTGTTCGGAGATTCGTTAAACGAAATTTAGTTAATGAATGGGGGGTGGTCAATGGGTTGTCGCCTGCTGACCTGCGGCCGGAGTGTGACGGTGTGCGAGCATGTCGGCCATGGCACGACCCAGAAACCAGGCGGAACGCCGCGCCCAGCTGATCGACGCGACCGTCGGGACCGTGGTGGACCTCGGAGCCACCGCGACCAAGCTGCGGGACGTCGCCAAAGCCGCCGGTGTCACACCCGCCTCGGTGCTCTACTACTACGCCGACATCCAGGAACTGTTCGCCGCGGTGTTCGAGCGCAGCGCCGCGACCTACTTCGTCAGCCGCGAGGAGGCCATCGCCGCGGCGGACGGTCCCGTGGCACGCCTGCGCGCCTGCATCCACAGCGGAGTGCCCTGGCCCGGAGAAGGTGAGCAGAGCACCCGGTTGCTCTTCGAGCTGTTCCCCGTCGCGCTGCGCCAGGAGAACGCGGCCCAGCGCCAACGCGACTTCGTCCGGCAGCAGACCGACCTGTACCGACAGGTGCTCGAACTCGGCCGGGACAGCGGCGACTTCACGCTGACCGGCGACCCATCGGCGCTGGGACGCTCGTTCGTGGCACTGGAAGACGGTTACGCGATGGATCTGTTGGTCGGCAGCGTGACCGCCCAGGAGATCGAAGACCGGCTCCTCGATCACGCGCGTCTGGTCACCGGCAGCAAGGCGTTCACCGCCGGTCCGGCGCGGCGACGCGAGGGCTGACCGGGTACGCACTCCACGAACGGGTCCGGCGGCGCGAGGGCTGACCGGGTGCGTACTCCACGAACGTCTTCGTCGGCACGAGGTGACCGCCCCACTGCGCGGACCATGCCTCGGATCACGAACTCATAGGATGACCGAAGCGTCCCTGGCGCCCCCAGTGAACGAACGACGGTCCGCGGAGCGGGGCGGTGGGAAGCGGCAGATGCAACGACCGAGAGGGCGGTAATCCTTTGGCCTCGCGCATAGCCCTTGTCGGTGCCGGCCGAATGGGGACACCTCTCTGCGGACGCTTCGTCTCGGCCGGGCACACGGTGACCGTTTGCGATCTGCGTCCCGAACGAGAGGCCGCGGTACGTGCGTTGGGTGCGGAATGGGCGTCCTCCGTGGAGAAGGCCGCCGCCGGAGCGGATGCCCTGGTCACCGTCGTTCCTGGACCCGATGAGGCCGTGTCGGCGCTGCCGGACGCGGTGTTCGCCGCGCTGGCCCCCGGTGCGGTGTGGATCGACATGACGAGCAACGCCCCTGCGACGGCACGGGACTTGCGGCGACGGGCCGGTGCGCACGGCGTCGATGTGCTCGAAGCACCCATGGGCGGCAGCCCGGCCGACGCCGAACACGGCCGCCTGCGCCTGTTCGTGGGCGGTCCAGCTGACGTTCTCGACCGGTACCGCCCGCTGTTGGAGGCCGTGACGACGCCGGACCGCATCCGCCACATGGGCGGCCCAGGAACCGGCTACACCACGAAACTCCTCATCAATCTCCTCTGGTTCGGACAGGCCGCGGCAACCGCCGAGGCCCTGCTGCTCGGGCAGCGAGCGGGCATCGACCTCGCCGCCCTGCACGGCACGCTGGCCGACAGCGCGGCAGGCAGCGACTTCATCCGCCGGGACCTGCCGGCCCTGTTCGCCGGGGACTACCTTCGCTCCTACGGACTCGACCGCATACACGACCAGCTCAAGGTCATCACAGAGGAGGCCCAAGGCCTCGGCACCCCGCACGAGATGGCCGACACGGTAGTGCGCATCCACCGCCGGGCCCTGGACCACTTCGGTCCGGTGGACGGCGAACTCCTCGCCGTGGCGCTACTGGAGGAGGCCGCCGGAGCCCTGCTGCGCCCCTGACCGGTCCGGTACGGACTCGGCCCTGGGGACCGCGGGGAGCAGGGGGCTCGTGTCCGCCGCTCAAGGCCATCTCTGACGCGGATCGCGAGCAGGAGGTGGCAGGTCGGTGGTGACCAGGCTACGGGCCGGATGACGCCGCATATCGCGGACGCGGCGGTCACCCTCAGCAGCGCCCAGCGAGGCGCGTATTGGCGGGCGGCACCCACTCGCGCCAGGCGGGCTACTTGAGTGAGGACATGGCCGTCTTCAACTCGCCGAACACCTCGCGTGCGTACTCGACGAGAGTCCGAGGGTCCGCCGACGACGTCCACCGGTCGAACGCACCGTAGAAAGCACGTGCGCCCAGTTCGGCCGCGAGGTCGGCGACGAGTTCCGGGACGCCGCGCGTGCGAAGCGCCTGCGCCGTCGCTTCGGAGAGTGCCGCCCGCTTGGAGGCGGAGCGCTCGCGCAGTTCCGCGCTGCTCGCGATGACCGTCCGAAGCCGGCGTCCGATGTCCCGACGGTCCTCTGTGAACGAGGAGGCGAGTTCGTCCAGTGCCAGGCCGACCATCTCCAGAGGCGTGGCCGGTTCGGGAGCCTCGGCGATCGCCTCGCTCATGATCCGGTTGTGGATCTCCTGCCCGGCGAACAGCACCTCGCGCTTGTCGGTGAAGTGCCGGAAAAACGTGGTCTTGGTCAGCCCTCCGGCCCGCTCGGCGATCTCGTTGACGGTCGTCGCCTCGTACCCCTGCTCCGCGAACAGTTCGACCGCGGCGCGGACCAGCCGTTCCCGTGTGTTCGGTTCCCATCGAGCCATGGGAACCATCCTAAGTGATGTGACTTGGTAACGTCGCGGTGCTACGGTGACGTTACCAAGTCACATCACTCTCCGGGGAGATTCTCATGCGTGTCTTCGTCACCGGTGCGAGCGGCCACATCGGCTCCGCCGTTGTTCCTGAGCTGATCCACGCAGGTCACGACGTGGTCGGCCTCTCCCGTTCCGAGGAGGCGGCCTCGATCGTCATGGCCATGGGCGCCGAGGTCCGTCGCGGCAACCTGACCGACCTCGACGGCCTGCGCGAGGCCGCCCGCGACGCCGACGCGGTCGTCCACCTCGGCTTCCAGCACGAGGGCATCGCGTCCGGCCGCTTCGCCGAGGTCGCCGCGCAGGACGAGGAGGTCGTCCACGCGATCTGCGGCGAACTCGTCGACACGGGCAAGGCCTTCCTGGGCATCGGCATGGGTCGCGTCGAGGATCTCGTGAACCACCGGAATCCCCGCGCCAAGGTCGCGCTCGCCGTCCACGGGTACACCGCGCGCGGCGTGCGCACCGTCCTGGTCGCGGTCCCCAACGTCACGCACAGCGAGCGCGACCGGCACGGGTTCATCCCGCAGTACCTCCGGATAGCCCGCCAGACCGGCGTCGTCGGCTACGTCGGTGACGGCGCCAACACGTGGTCCGCGGGCCACACTCTCGACGTCGCCCGCGTGTGGGCGCTCGCGGTGGAGAAGGCCCCGGCCGGTTCCCAGGTCACCGGCGCGACCGAGGCCGGCGTCCCGGTCCGCACCATCGCCGAGTCCGTCGCCCGCCACCTGGGCATCGAGGCGGTCAGCATGTCGGGGGAGCAGGCAGCCGAGCACTTCAGGGCCTTCCCCTTCATCGACATCGACGTCAAGATGCCGAACGAGACCACCCGCGAACTGCTCGGCTGGGAGCCGTCCCACCCCACGCTGCTCGCCGACCTCGACGCGGGGTTCTACTTCAATCGCTGAGCTGCCGGGGCGCCTCGGCCTGGAGTCGTGTGAGGATTCTGGCGCGGGTCGACTCCGGGCAGGCGGACGTCGAAATCGTCGAGCATCAGCAGCGTACGGGCCCGGGTCCGTTCCTTCATATGGGGCCAGGCGGCCTCCACCAGGCCGCCGTCGATGAGGAGCTGATCCAGCACCTCGAAGTAGACGGCGCCGCCGACGTGCTGCGTCGGGTGGTCCACGATGCGCTCCACGAAGTCCCAGCAGCGGGTGAGCAGATGGGTGTCCGGACTGTCACTCCGCAGCTGCGGCATCAGCACCGGTGTGGTGAAGCATCCGGCCAGCAGCTCGTACAGCATCACGGCCGTGTCCTCGGTCAGGACAGCCGTTTCCGCGGGCTGGTGGAACATCTCGGCGATGAAATCGGCGCACTCCGGGACCATGCTCAGCAGCAGCGCGGGGATCTCCTCGGACGGGGTCGCCTGGGCCGGATCCTCCCTGGCGGGGGCGTCGCTCATGTCTTCCTCGGTTGGGTGGGCGGTGGTCGTGCTCATGGGCGCGGGGCCCGTCGTGCCAGGCGTACGACGGGCCTCGCCCTCATTGTCCGGCGCAGCTCGTCGGCCCCACGGTCAGGCGGAGCCCTCGGGAAGGCGCATGCTTCCAGTTGTCCAGCAGACAGCGCACGACAGAACGATGTGGCCGTCTTTGAGGCGGCGGGCGCGACCACCAAGGAGTCGCACGGTGCCAGGCTGAACCCGGGCCCCGTGCATCCGCCGTTCCGGCCGGGCTTTGCTGCGCCCGGTGTGGGCAGGATGGCGGCATGAGCGAGAAACGCCCGTGGCATCGCGCCGAGTTCACCCAACCACCTGTCGCAGACTTCGACTTCGAGGCGGCCTCTGATGAGGGGATCCGCTTGTACTGTCTCCGTCGGTCGCGGGCGTATCTGGCACGGGCGGAGGCGGCGGACGCGGCGATCGGCGGTGACGGCCCGCTGGAGATCGCGGCCAGGTACGCGATCATCGCCCAGGCGTTCCGGGAGGATCCCGTCTAGTAGTTCCGGAGGCCTCCGTCGGCGGTGTGCTCGTTCCGCCAGATGATGTGACTGCGGATCATGCTGCCCTGACCCTTGTGGCCGGCTGGTCGATGCCTTCGAGCACGATCGCGATCCGAACTTCCGACCAGTGAAGGCTGCGCAGGTAGCGGTTGAGTGCCAGGAGCTTCGCCCAGTTCTTCTCCGGCACGGTGTGGCTCCCGATCGGGGTTCCTGTGCCGTCCGCCGCGCTCGGCCCGTCACCGCCTACGGGGTGGTGCTAGAGGTTGAGTGGGCGGAACTCGGCCAGGCAAAAACGACTTCGGGTTCGCCGTTCTCGGGTATGACCTCCCCGTCGGCGATCGCGTAGATGCGCTCGACACGGGCCCTCTTGGCGGCGTAGTCAGGATCGCGGAAGGTCTTCCGAGTCCTCCAGTAGGTGTTCTCGAATCCCTGTCGGTCAGACCAGGCAGACCGGCACGGAGGCTGGTCGTCAGTGCGACCGTCTATGTTCAGTGCATGACACAGATAGATCTTCCTGCGTTCGAGCGTGAGTGGACTCGTTTTGAGTCGTGGCTCCGTGTGAACTCACCCGCCGATCAGTCCATGTTGCGAGGGCCGACGGATCCCGAGCGGCTCATCGAGTTGGAGTCGCGGCTCGGATTCGACCTGCATCCGGAGCTGAGGGTACTGCTGCAGCGGCATGATGGAGCTGCTGAACCTGTCGCCGCCTCTGGCTCACGCATACGCGTTCCCGCTGGTTCTTTTCTTCCGTCTGGGCACCGGCTCAGTGGTGTCGACGACATCGTGATGATGTATGACGTGCTCGTGGACGTCGGTACTGACAACGTCGACGCTGATCTGTGGGAGGACGATGCGCTGGCTGTGAATCTGCATCGCTGTGTGCCGTTCGCACTTCCTGGCGATGGCGGAGTTGCCTTTGTCGATCACCGTCCCGGACCCTCGTACGGTCACGTGTATGAGATGGGCCTCGGGTCCGGGGACCTGGACGGAACTCTATGGGCAACCAGTCTGACGGAGTTCTTTCGAATCTTGGCCGATGCTTTGGAATCTGACGGGCCGTTCCTCTACTACTGGCCCACACTCTTCGAAGGCGCATCAGGCCAACGTTGCCTGGAGTGGCATGTCCGAATCTGACGCGCGCGGCTACGACTTCCTCGCCCGGCAGTCGGCGTGGTGTGCCTTTCCGCGCCGGGCGACGGTTCATGAGGGTGATGAACGCCCAGTTTAGCTGGGCTTCGGCGCGTTGCAGGAGATGCTTGTAGTTCAGGCAGTTGCGCCGGGAGGAGAGCCCGCCACCCACTCATGATTTCGTCCAGTCCACGGTCATGCGGGTATTCCGGGCCGCGCGTAGTGGCGCAGATAGTCACGCAACTGAGGCTCGAGCCGTGGCGGCGCATCTCCGTTGAGAGCACGCCAGAGACGGTTCTCGATCAAGAATCGGTAGACGAACTCCTCGAACGAAGGCGCGCACCGGAGGATTGCAGCCCTTTGCTCCTCCGGACGTCCTCATCGCGCCGTGCCTCGTTCTCGTATTCGTAGTCGAGATGGGAGTGCACCACGAACGCCTCATTCGGAGAACGGAGGTAGAGGTACCAGATGACGCAGTCCTGTTGATCCCGCAGGAATCGCACCAGGAAGGCTCCAGGTTCGACCGGACTGGGCAACGGCTCTGAGACATCGGTCCAGCAGCCGGTCACAGAGACCTCGTCCAGTGAGTGGCGCAGCTTCGCGTCGGCTTGGAAGGTGGCGAAGTCTGGCGGCAGCGTCAAGCCTTTGGCCGACAGGTCCTCTGCCAAGCGGCCGAGCTCCGTGACCTGTTCGGGAACAGGTTCGCCGGTACCACCGAGCCATTGAAAAGTTCCCGTGAACTGGGTGGAGTCGATAGGCGGCAGGCTCTCGTACGGGTAGTACTCGTAGGTGTGGCGGCAGGTCCGGTATTCACCCAGGTCCGTGGCACACCAGGCGGAGTCGAATTCGACCGAGGACGAGTCGAGCCCTGATCCTTCTCCAGACATCGGCCCCCCTTTGATCACCGTGAGCGGAGTTGTCGGCGTCAGCATGGCACCACCCACTGACACTCCCTCCAGCCGCTCACGCCGGGGCGAGTCGGCCGTTGTGGAGGCGGGTGCCGGCCTGCTTGAGGCGGTGCAGGACCGGGACCACGTCGACCTGCGTGACGGCGGGCAGCGCGCCGACGGTGTCGGCCACATAGGCGTAGAGGTCGTTCATGGTCCGGCAGGTGACCGTGACCAGGAGGTTGGCGGAGCCGGTGACGGCGGCGGCGAAGGTGGTCTCGGGGTGGCGCGAGAGCGCCGCGCCGGTGGCCCGCAGGCTGCCCGGGTTGACGGTGAGCCACAGGTAGGCGGTGGCGTGGAAGCCGAAGCGGGCGTACGCCAGGTCCACGGCCAGATACAGGGCCCGCCCACACAGGAGCTCGTCCAGGCGGGAAGAGACACGGCCCTTGGACCATCCGGTGGCGCGGGCCAGGTCCAGCACGCAGGTACGTCCGTCCAGCGCTAACTCCGCCAGAGGAGAAGCTCGTCTATGGAGGTTGTGCTCACTCTCGGGCTCTTGACTGTTGGTCCCGACACGCCGGCGGACACATTGGTGGCTCCGGAACCCCCCGCCTTGCCTGAGGAGCCCAGGATGAGCAGCGCCCTACCCGGCGGCACCCTCCGCCTGTCCGACACCATGACCGTGACCCGGGTCGGCTACGGCGCACTGCAGTTGGCCGGGCCGATGGCCTACGGGCCGCCGCGTGACCGCGACGAGGCGCTGGCGGTGCTGCGCGCCGTCGCCGCGTCCGGGATCACCCACCTGGACACGAGTGACTACTACGGCCCGCACCTGGTCAACGGCCTGATCCGGGAGGCACTGCACCCCTACCGCGACGACCTGCGCATCGCCACCAAGGTCGGCGCGCGACGTACCCCTGACCGCGGCTGGCCGCCGGCCCTGTCGCGCCCGGAACTGGTGCAGGCGGTGCACGACAACCTGGACCACCTGGGCCTGGAGGCGCTGGATCTGGTGAACCTACGCATGACCGACACCCTCGCCGCGGAGGACGTGGTCGAGCCGTTCACGGTCCTCGCCGAGCTGCGCGAGCAAGGCCTGATCCGCGATCTCGGCGTCAGCAACGTCAGCGCCGAGCAGGTCCGGGCGGCCCAGTCGATCGCTCCGGTGGTCGCGGTCCAGAACCACTACAACATCGCCCACCGCCAGGACGACGCCCTGGTCGACTGGTGCGCCGCACGGGGCATCGCCTACGTCCCCTTCTGGCCCCTCGGCGGCTTCCGCCCACTGCAGGTCGAGGCCCTGAAGCGGGTCGCGGCCGACCTGGGAGCGACGCCCCGTCAGACCGCGCTGGCCTGGCTGCTGCACCGCTCGCCCACCATATTGCTCATCCCTGGTACCTCCACCCGTGCCCACCTGGCGCAGAACATCGCCGCCGCGACGATCGAGCTGCCGCCGCAGGCGCTGCGCACCCTGGACGCCATCGCCGGCGCGCCCGCCTGACCAGGTCGAGGAGAGGACGAGTGGGATGCGCGCGGCGGTCCGACTACGGCGTGCGAAGACTCTGTCACCGAGGCGGTGAAATGCCTCGCCTCCGGCGCACGGTTGCTCCGCCTCTGTAGGGGTCCTCCGGCGCACGGTTGCTCGGCCTCTGTAGGGGTAAGTCCGGTTACGGAGTCACATGATGTGACTGCACCGTGTTCGGGAAACCGGGCGAGGGGGAGCGGGATGCAAGGTTTTCAGCATGGCGCGGGGACGGCCTCCAGAGCGGCCGGGGCATTCGTCCTGACGGTGTTACTGGGCGTGGGCGCGCTCGGGTGCGGCAGTTCGGACGGTGGGTCGGGAGGAAGCCCGGGCGGTGGCGCGACGTCGGTCGACAGCGGAGGAACGAGCGTCGGCCAGGTGGGTGGCGAGGACGGCGATCCAGGACTCTCGCCCGTGGCACCGCCTCCCACGGACACGGGCCCGACGACGGTCGGCCCCGGTATCACGGGAACCCCGCCGCCCGCGCCGTCGTCATGCGGTCCCGAGCCGACACCAGGGGCGTCCTGCCTGCCCTCTCCGGACGTGTCCGACACCGGCTCCGCGGGTGAGGGCGGCTGAACGGTGGCCGACTCCGGAGCCTCTGCCGACGGACCGCCGCCGCAGCCCCGGCCCGCGATCGTGTCGGGTCCCGGCGGGCAGCGCGGTGCCCGGCCTCGTGTCGTACAGCGCGGGCCGGGGCGCGTGCGCGTACGCCGCCGGACCCGAAGACCGGGTCCTCGGCCGCCGGCGGTCCGCTCCTCCCGGAGGGCACCCCTGGACCTGGTCAACTCGGCGACCGGAGCGGTGTCGTTCCTCGGCTCCCTGCTGCTGTACGCCGGCTACATCTACATCAACGCCTACTTCGGCTACTTCCACCTCGACAGCTTCGCGATCGGCTTCAGCACCTTCGAGCTGATCGTGCGCAGCCTGCGCCTGGCCACACTGCCCACCCTCGAAGTACTGGCCCTGATCCTGCTGATGCCCGGCCTGCTGCGCCTGCTTGCTCTGCTCCCCGTCCAGGACCGGTATCTGCGTGGCGTGCGGCGGACCGGTCGTGCGATCGCCCGCGCCCATATCGCCGTGGCGGCGTCGGGTGTCCTCCTCATGCTGCTGTGGCGTTGGATCCAGCCCAACGCCTGGGTCGCGCCCTCGCTGGTGGCGATGGGACTGTTGCTGGGCCGGACTCGGGCCGCGGCACCCGTGCGAGCAACGCACAGCCCCGCCTGGGAACGGGCCGGGGCTCTCGTGGTGGCGGGCCTCTTCCTGATCTGGGCGGTTGCGCTGGTGGCCGGACAGCTGGGCCGGCAGGACGCGCGGAATGATGCCGGCCAGCTCGTGCGGCGGGTCGCCGTGGTCGTCGTCAGCACCGACCGGCTCAGCATGGTCTCGCCCGGAGTCGTCTACGAGGATCTCGGACCCGGCACGCACTACCGCTACCGCTACAGCGGACTACGCCTCCTCATAGAACGCGACCACCGCTACTACATGGTCTCGCTCGGCTGGCGCAGGGACATCGATCCCACCTTCGTCATCGAAGACGACGACAGTGTGCGCATCGAACTTCGAGCGGGGACCCAGCCACCCGGCTGAGGCCGCCGCGGGTGGGACCGGGCCGGTTCTGTGCTCTGGGGTAGTTCCTGCGGCCCAGGTTCGGAAGCCGATCCCTCGTGTATCCGGAGCAGGAAGCTGGATCAGTGGGGACGTCCCGCCCTACGGTGACTCCATGAGTGATCACCCGGAAGCGTCCGTCACGCCCGTTGAAGCCTATGAACCCCCGTACTACGTAGCCGTTTTCACTACCGTGCGAACCCAGGAACAGAGCGGCTACAGCGAGACCAACGCTCGCATGGAAGAACTGGTGAAGGACATACCCGGGTACCTGGGGATGGACCACGCGCAGACTCCCGGCGGGCTCGGCATCACCGTCGGGTACTTCCGGGACGCCGACTCCCTCACCGAGTGGCGGACCGACGCCGAGCACCGCGCAGCCCAAAAGCGCGGGCAGGCCGAGTGGTATCAGAGCTACACACTGCATGTGGCGAAGGTGGAACGAAGCCACGGGTTCACGCGACCGTAGGTCCTGCGGAACCCCGACAGCAGGCTGACCTGGCGAAGTTGTCTCATGCTCGGCCGGCGGGCGCGGGCCAAGCTGTCGTCCCGGAAGGCTTCAGCACGACGCTTCGTACTCCGAGAGAGGTCCGCACAGGGGGATGCCCAGAGAATGAGCCTGGAAGATTTCGAAGCCCGCTTTCGACCGGGTATCCGTGCAAAACTCGACTGGATCGCCCTGGCAGAACTCCGCGCACACGTCCAGGTGTCAACCTTTGTCGGGGATCAGGCTAAGCAACGTCTGGCCGCGCTCTTCACCGTTTGGTACGCCGATTCGAGGGGAGCGGACAGTTCGTGGAAGGGCCCGGGTAGTCGGCCGCTGCGGGTCGGGGAAGCGGACCGCACGCTGCACAGCTGGCCCGACCGTCGCAGACGCACGGTCACTGCGCTGACTCAGGCATTCTCGGCGAGCCCGGAGCCCGTCTCACTCACCGTGCCGGCATACCAAGTCGGTGGCGGCCAGGTGCTGTTGGACGGCAACCACCGAGCCGTGGCCGCCCATCAGGCCGCCGTGGACGTACATCTGACGGTCTGTTCGCTCGTCGCGCCGGTACGCGAATGCATCCTGCCCGACCTGCGTCATCACGCCGAACCGTCTCCCTGACTGCCGTCGCCCGCATCGGCACCAGGCAAGGGTGAACCGGGCATCCGCGCGGCAGCGAGCCGCATTTCGTGGTCCTCCAGGAGGTTGCGCAGGGCTTCCCAGCACTCGTTCCGGCGCAGACGCAGGACCTGGGCGAACACGATGCCGACGACGACCACCGCGGCCAGGACGGCTGCGGTGACTGCTGTCGCGCCGAGCGACGCCAAGGAGATCGCAGCCCACGTGCCCAGAGCCAGGGGCATCAGAGTGGAGAGCAAGATGTTGATCTCGGCCTCGATGGAGTCCGGCGCGAGCGCGGGATTGTGCTGTCGCAGCCACGATTTGGCGTAGGTGAACGCTTCGTAGCCCTGTCCGACCCGCAGCGCGCCGCCGGGCTGTCGGAGAGCCGCGGAGCGCGGGGAAGGAGGTGCCGTGTGCAGGAGATGTCCCAGCAGGGGGTGAGTGCGCAGGCATCGCTCCACGACAGCCTGCCCGTAGGCGCTTTCGATCTCCAGGTGAAGCGTGTTCAGGGTCATCCGGTGCCGGGCGCTCAGCCGCTCCGCGATGCCGAGCATGCGGAACGCGATCTCACGGCCCACATACCCCAGCACGTAGGCCGAGGCCAGCCAGGAGACGTCCAGGAGGATCACAGCAGGCCCCCGGATACTCTGCGCCGCACGGCTGACGGCGGAGGCGAAGTCGTGCGGGTGCTCGGCGTGCAGGACCAACGCGGTGATGCAGGTGACCGCGACGAGTCCGGGCACGAGGACCGAAGCGAGCTGTACGGAGATGTAGAAGGCGAACCGCTTTCCGGACGCCATTCTGCTCGCACTGACCGCTGTCAACGGATCCATTGCTCCCCCGGCCTGTCTGGAACTCCCGCTCGCGCGCGCAGAGTTGCTTTCATGCCCAGTACATGCCACCGCGGTGACGCTTGGTTGCATCCGATGCCGCACCGCTACCGCGCCCGTGTTCAACGCCTCGGCCGATGTTGTCGGTTGCCGAGTTCAGGGTCCGGATCGACCGGTTCGCCCGCTGACGGGGCCGCGAATACGGTCCTCCCGACCTGTGGCGTGCGGTGGCCACCTTCCCAACACTGGTGACGTACCGGCGATGGGGGGGCACAGACATGGCGACGCACGCCGCACCGACACAGGCACCGCTACCGGAACGGCGGCCGGAGCTGGACGCGGTCCGGATGCTGGTCGTGATCGGGCTGGTCTTCTTCCACTCGGCGCTCGTTTTCGCTGCCGGCGACGATTTCTACGTCAAGAACGCCGAGACCACCGAAGCCATCATGATCATCGCCGGGTTCGGCGTCGTCTGGGCCATGCCGCTGCTGTTCCTCATCTCCGGCCTGGGTGCCTGGCACTCGCTCCGGCGCCGTGGCCCGTGGGGCTTCGCGGGCGAGCGGCTGCTGCGGCTCGGCGTTCCGCTGGTCTTCGCGACCCTCGCGCTGAACCCGCTGCCGCAGTGGCTCCGGCTGCGCTCGGCCGACGCCGGCTACCACGAGTCGTACCTCGGCTTCCTGCCCCGCTTCTACGACGTCCACCTGGAGCCCCAAGAGTTCCCCTTCGTCGTGCAGGGCGAGCACTTCGAGACCGGTCATCTGTGGTTCGTCGTGCTCCTTCTGGCGTTCTCCCTCATGCTGGTGCCGTTGCACCGCGGGTTGCCGCGCGAGCGGGTCCGCCGTATCGGCGACCGATTGGCAGCGGCGACTCTGCGTCGGCGAGGCCTTGTGTTCCTGCCGGCCCTCGCCTTCGCGGCGATCTGCGCCTTCGCGGGGATGGAGGAGGACTACGCGGGCTGGCACCGCTGGTCGTACCTACTGTTCTTCGTCGCGGGCTTCGCGCTCGCCACCGACGACCGCTTCCGCACCGTGATGCGGCGCGACGCCGGGCGGGCGGCCTGGCTCGGTGCCCTGTTGTTCGCGGCGGCGGGTCCCGGCTTCGCCCTGGCCGACGCGCCCTTCACGGAGACGACCGCCCTGGCCGTCTCCTCGCGCGCGCTGTTCGGTGCGGCCGGCTGGTGCCTGGTGGTCGCCATCCCGGGCCTCCTCGACCGTCGGCGGCTGAAGCCACCGCCTGAGGTGCCGGACCAGACTCCGACGACGCGTCGGCGTCTCTACGCCTATCTGGCCGCAGCCGTGCTGCCGCTGTACATCCTGCATCAGCCGATCGTGGTTGCCGTCGCCTACTTCGTGACCGGCTGGTCTGCTCCCATCGTGGTGGAGTACGTCGTACTCGTGGTGATCGCCTTCACGCTCACTCTCACCGCTTACGAACTGCTGGTTCGCCGCACGCGGGCGACCCGTTTCCTCTTCGGGATGCGCGACTAGAGGCCTCTCGAGTGCGGCCTCGCCAACGGCAACACTGGATCCGGCGCCTGCGATCCATGCCCGGCGAGGTAGGGCCTCATTGCGCACTGATCCAGGGGAGGGCGACGGGTGGCCGTTCATCTCAGAGGAAGCCGAAGCCGTTCAGCCGATCGTCTCGGCCGGGTCATGCGGGATCGGCCCGTTGCGGGGCCGCGCGCAGGCGGAAACCGACGCCCCGTTCCGTGGTCAGCAGGGCCGCCGCGCGCGGGCCCAGCTTGCGCCGGATCCGGTGGACGTGGAGATCGACGGAGCGGCTGCGGCTGCCCGCCCATTCGCCCAGCCCCGAGCGCAGGTCCTCCCGGGTGATGACCCGGCCGTTGCCGCGCAGCAGGGCCGTCAGCAGCCGGAACTCCAGCGGGGTGAGGGCGATCGGAGCACCGTCCACCAGCATGCGCTGACCGCCCGGGTCCAGGCTGATCGGGGACGGCGTGGACGCCACGTACGAGCCGGGCATCGTGCCGCCGGGCACCACCGGCAGTCCGGCGTCGCGCCACGCCTCGTAGCCGCCGACGATGTCGGTGGCCCGCACCAGGCCGAGGTCGTGCAGTCCCGCCGCGGCCATGCTCGACATGTAGCCCTGGGAGCACATGATGACCGCGCGCAGGGAGTGGTCGGCGGCCTCCTCGATGCGCCACGCGCTGCACGGGTCGAGCCGCCATTCCAGCACGTTGCGGTCCATGACGAGGGAGCCCGGTATCTCGCCCTCCGCCCGCCGCACCAGATCCGCGCGGACGTCCACCAGCAGGGCCCCGGCGGCGAGTTCACCGGCCGCCTCCTCGGGGGTGAGCCGGTCGAGGCGGACGCGGGCCCGCGCCAGCAGGTCGTCGATCGAGGAATGGGCGGGGGAGCGGGATAAGGGGATGCGGCTCCCGAGGTCAGAGCCCGGCCGGCCGTCGCGTCGGATGTGCGCGGGTGACTGCATCGGGAGCAACTCCTGAGTCGTGCCTCGGGGACGGCCGGTGGTCGTCGGAACCGGGGCGGCGACAGCCGGCCGTAGGGCGCGTGGAGTTGGTCATGCCGGAAGTCTACGAGCGCAGTTTTGCGGGCGAGTTTCTCGATTCTGAAACAAGTCCCGCATTGTCCGGCGCCGATCCGCGCTGTTATCAATGACTCGTGACCGCTGACACGTTGCTGACCCGGAGGATCCACGTGGATCTCGCGCGCGTCGCCACGTGCGCCTGTACGCAGCACTGACCCGTCCGGCCGCGCGCACCGCGCCGCTCCCGCGACGGCACACCCCGTCACCTCGCACCTCGCCCCGGCACCCCCTGCTCCGCCCACGTCCGCGTACAGCTCCCCACGGTTGTGCCGTGCCGTCGGTCATTCCCTGGAGAACCCATGCCTGCATCCGATGACGGCGCGCTGCCCCAGCACGGGCAGGACGTCCTGCCCGCCGGACCCTCCCGCCGCGGCTTCCTCACCGTGGCCGGCGGCGGCGCCCTGGCCGCCCTGCTCGCGGCCTGCGCCCCGGGCGCCACCGACGACTCGCCCGCCGGAGCGACGGCCGCCGCCACCGGCCCGGCCAGGCGCGGCGGCACGCTCAGCGTGGGCACCCCGCCGCCGCCCACCGCCGTCGACCCGGTCACCGCGTACGACGGCACGGCCATCGCGCTCTACCAACTGGTCGCCGAGTACCTGATCTGGCTCGACAAGGACTTCAAGCTGGTGCCGCGGCTGGCCACCAGGTGGACCTCGGACGCGACCGGACGCCGGTGGACCTTCACCCTGCGCGAGGGCGTCACCTTCTCCGACGGCACGAAACTCGACGCCGCCACCGTGCAGGCGTCGTTCGACCGGCTGCTCGACCCGAAGAGCAAGTCGGCGGCCCTGTCCGCCTTCGACACCGTCCTCAAGGCGGGCGGCGTACGCGCCCGGGGCGACTCGACGGTCGTCTTCACCCTGGAACGGCCCTTCTCCGACTTCCCCTACCTCGTCTCCGCCGGCAACTACAACGCGGTGATCCTGAAGAAGGACTACGCCGGGGACTTCACCCGGCACGGCGTCGGCACCGGCCCCTTCACCCTGAAGTCCTACGACGTCTCCACAGGCGCGGTCCTCGTCCGCAACCCGGCCTACTGGGACAGCCCCAAGCCCTATCTCGACGGCGTGGACGTCAAGTTCTACGCCGACGACCAGGCCGACCTCGTCGCCCTCCAGTCCGGCGACATCGACGCCCAGTTCCTCAGCAGGCCCGCCCTCGTCGAACCCCTCGCGGGCAGCGGGGGCATTGCCGTCGACAAGGTCAGGGGCACCGGCGTGACCGTGCTCACCCTCCGCGTGGACAAGGCGCCCTTCGACCGCAAGGAGGTCCGCCAGGCCGTCGCCTACGCCCTCGACCGGCCCGCCGTGCGCCAGGCCGCCGGCAGCGGACTCGGCGACCTCGGCAACGACCACCTGTTCGCACCGCTGTTCCCCGCCGCCCCCACCGACATCGCCCAGCGCGCCCGGAACAAGGCCAAGGTCACCGAACTCCTCAAGGCGGCCGGCCTGAAGAGCCTGCGCTTCACCCTCACCTTCGACCCGCCCAACAAGGACTACGCGGTCACCGTGCAGAGCCAGTTGAAGGAGGCCGGCATCACCGTCGACCTCGACCAGCGCTCCTCCAAGGAGTTCTACGGCGGCGACCAGACCAAGGACACCCCCTGGCTGTTCACCACCGCCAACCTGGTCGGCTGGGCGGGCCGCGCCGTGCCCAGCCAGTTCATCATCCCCATGGTGAAGACCGGCGGTGTCTGGAACGGCTCCCAGTACTCCGACAAGGCCCTCGACACGGCGGCCGAGGCCTACGACGCGGCGACGAGCGACGCCGAGCGCCGCAAGCAGGCCGAGATCATCGCCCGAGCCCTGCACGAGGACGTGCCGATCGTCGTCGCGTTCTGGGGCGGCGCGGCCCGTGCCTACGACAGCGGCAGGTTCCGAGGCGTCCAGGCGCACCCCAGCCAATACGTCGACTTCACCACCGTCTCCCGGGTCTGACGGATGACCCGTTTCCTGCTGCGCCGCCTCGCGGCCGTCCCCCTGACCCTGCTGGCGGTCTCCCTGCTGGTCTTCCTCGCCACCCAGGTGCTGCCCGGCGACGTGGCCCGGACGGTCCTGGGCCGGGAGGCCACGGACGGATCGGTGCGCGCCCTCAACCACGAACTCGGCCTGGACCGGCCGCTGGTGGTGCAGTACGCCAGCTGGCTCGGGCACTTCGCCACCGGCGACTGGGGGACGTCGTACACGCTGCACGTGCCGGTGCGCGGGCTGCTCCTGGAACGGCTCGGACACTCGCTGTTCCTCGCGGTTTTCGCGTTCGTCCTGCTGGTCCCGGTCTCCCTCACCCTCGGCGTGATCGCGGGGCTGTACCACGGGCGGGTCCTCGACCGGGCGATCACCTCCACGACCCTGGCGCTCGGCGCCACACCGGAGTTCGTGACCGGGGTCGTCCTGCTGGTGGTGTTCTCCGTGGAACTGCGCTGGCTGCCCGCGTCCGCGCAGACCCGGACCGGCGCCGACGGCCTCGGCCAGACCCTGTGGCACCTGCTGCTGCCCGCGGTCTCCCTGGTCCTGGTCTGCACCGGCTACGTCGCCCGGCACGTACGCGCCAGCACCGTCGCCGTCGTCGAGGGCCCGTACGTCCGGGCGGCCCGGCTGCGCGGCACCGGCGAGGCGCGGATCGTGCTGCGGCACGTGCTGCGCAACGCCACCGTGCCCGCCACCAGCGCCCTCGGCATCCAGCTGCAGTACCTGCTCGGCGGCATCGTCGTGGTCGAACTGCTCTTCAACTACCCCGGCGCGGGCGCCCTGTTGCTCCAGTCCGCGCAGGACAAGGACCTGCCGACGCTCCAGGCGAGCGCCCTCGTGCTGGGCGCGCTCTACATGCTGGTCGTGCTGCTCGGCGACCTCGTGCACCGACTGCTGGACCCCCGGATACGGCTCGGAGGCGTGGCGTGAGCACCGTGGCAACGGCCCTGCGGCCGCCAGGAAACCTGCCCGTGGCCTCCGCCGTGGGAGCCGCGGTGATCACCCTGTGGGCGGCGGTCGCCCTGTTCTGGCCGCACCTGGTGCCCTACGCGCCGGACACGCAGCGCCCGCAGGACCGGTTCCTGCCGCCGGGCGCCGAACACTGGCTGGGCACCGACCAGTTCGGTCGCGACGTGTTCTCCCGCACCCTCGCGGGGGCGCGCCCCGTGCTGGCGGTGGCACCGGCGGCGACCGCGCTGGCCGTCCTCGCCGGAACCGTGATCGGACTGGTCACCGGCGGGGTGGGCGGTTGGCTGGACGACGTGGTGATGCGGATCGTGGACGCCGTCGTGGTCTTCCCCGCCGTCATCGCCGCGGTGCTGTTCGTGGCCTTCCTCGGCCGGTCCACGACGGTGCTCGTCCTCGTCGTCGCGACCGCTCTCACCACCCTCGTCGCGCGCAGCGTGCGGGCGGCGACCCTCGTGGAGCGCGGCAAGCCGTACGTCGAGGCCGCCCGGCTCCGCGGCGAGCCCCTGTGGTCGCTGCTGGGCCGCGAGATCCTGCCCAACGTCCGCTCCACCGTGTACGTCGAGGCCACCTCCCGGCTCGGCGACGCGGTGTTCGCCGCCGCCACCCTCTCCTTCCTCGGCCTCGGCCAGCCGCCCGGCTCACCGGAGTGGGGCGCCGCCGTCGCCGACAACAGGGTGTGGCTCGACAACGCGCCGTGGACGGTCCTCGCCCCCGCCCTGGCGATCGTCTCCCTGGTGGTCGGGGTCGCCCTGGTCGCCGACACCTCACGGCGGGCGGCGGGAGGTGCGGCCGCGTGAACACGGACGAACAGGGGCTTCTCGTCGAGGGGTTGAGCACCGCGTACGATGCCGACCAGGTCCTGCACGACGTGTCGTTCACCGTCGCCCCCGGCGAGATCTTCGGCCTGGTCGGCGAGTCGGGCTGCGGCAAGTCGACGCTTGCCTACGCCCTGGCCCGCCACTTCGCGCCCGGCGGACGGGTGCTCGGCGGCAGCGTACGGCTGGACGGCACCGACGTCCTGGCGCTGCGCGGGCGGCGGTTGCGGGAGTGGCGGGCCGCCCGGCTCGCCTTCGTGCACCAGGACGCGGCGGGCTCCCTGGACCCGACCATGCGGATCGGCCGGCAACTGGCCGAGGTGCTGCGCGGCCGGGGCCTGACACGCCGGGAGCGCGCGCGACGCGCCGTCGACCTCCTGCGCACGGTCCGGCTGCCGGACCCGGAGCGGCTCGTGCACCGCTATCCGCACCAGTTGTCCGGGGGCCAGCAGCAGCGTGTCGTGATCGCCGCCGCCCTCGCCGTACAGCCGCGCCTGCTGATCCTGGACGAGCCGACGACCGGCCTCGACGCCTCCGTGGAGCACGAAGTGCTCGGTCTGCTGCAGGAGTTGCGCAGCCGCCTGAACGCCGCGGTGGTCTTCGTCAGCCACGACCTCGGCCTGATCGGCCGGATGTGCGACCGGGTCGGCGTGCTGTACGCGGGACGCCTGGTCGAGACCGGACGGGTCGGCGAGGTCCTGGCCGCCCCCGCCCACCCCTACACCGCCGGTCTGCTGGCGGCCGTCCCCGTCCTCGGGGTCACCCGGCGCGAACGTCCGCTGCTGCCCCTGCCGGGCCGGCTGCCGCTGCCCGGCGAGACCACCACCGGCTGCGCCTTCGCGCCGCGCTGCGCGCTGGCCGAGGACGCCTGCCGGACGGCCGAACCCCCGCTGGACGCGGCGGCCGTGCCGGGCCGGACGGTGCGCTGCCTGCACCCGGGGCGAGCCACCGTCCCGGTCCTCGCGACGGCGCTGCCCGAGCCGCCCGGAAGACCGCGGGAGGCCACCGCCCTCGTCGAAGTGCGCGGACTGGTCCGCACGTTCGGAAGCACCGTCGCCGTCGACCACGTGGACCTGACCGTCCGGCAGGGCGAAGTCCTCGGCCTGGTCGGCGAGTCGGGCAGCGGCAAGACCACCCTCGCCCGTGCCGTCGCGGGCCTGGCCGCCGACGGCGAGGGCTCCCTGCGGCTACGAGACACCCCGCTGCCCGCCCGCCTCGCCCGCCGAGATCCCACTCAACGCCCGCGCATCCAGATGGTCTTCCAGAACCCGGACGCCTCCCTCAACCCCAGCCACACCGTCCGCACGATCCTGCGCAGAGCGCTCGCCACCCTCGCCGAGCCCGCGGCCACCTCGCTGGCCGCCCTCCTGGACCGCGTCCGTCTCGACACCGACCTCCTGGACCGCCGGCCGGACCGGCTGTCCGGCGGACAGAAGCAGCGCGTGTCGATCGCCCGCGGCTTCGCGGGCCGCCCCGACCTGGTCATCTGCGACGAGCCGGTGTCCGCGCTGGACGTCAGCGTGCAGGCGGCGGTGCTGGAGGTGCTGGCCGGGCAGCGGGACCGTACCGGCACGTCGTACCTGTTCATCTCCCACGACCTCGCGGTCGTCGGCTACCTCGCCGACCGGATCGCCGTCATGTACCGGGGCGTGATCGTCGAGGAGGGACCCGCCGCCGACGTGCTGGGCGGCCCTTCGCACCCCTACACGGCCCTGCTGGTCGAGGCCGCCGCGCGTCCGGTCCTCACCGGCACGCCCGACGCGGCGGACACCGCTCCGGCGCGACCGGACGGCTGCCGCTTCGCCGACCGCTGCACCCGCCGGATCGACGGCCTGTGCGCGGACCTGGCGCCACCGGAGCGAAACCTCGGCGCCGGCCACGTCGTGCGCTGCCACCTCGACCCGTCCGACCTGCCCACCGCCATCCCCGCCACCGCCGCGCTCGGCGCGGCCGACCCCCTGTGACCCTTCTCCGCCCTGGGAGCCCCCATGACCACCGGCACCGACACCGGCACCGCCGCCGACGAGTTCGCCGACCTGCCCAACGCCCCCGTCATACAACGCCGTTGGATGACCGTGGTCACCGGCGGCCACGTCGGCGGCGTCTTCTGGCACCCGCACAAGCCCGCCCTGGTCCTGCTCCACGACGCCGGTGCCAGCGCCCGCGCCTGGGACGACGTCCTGCTCGCCCTGGACCGGCCCGCCGTCGCCCTGGACCTGCCCGGCCACGGCCGCTCCAGCAGGCGCGTCCGGGGCGACTACCGGCCCCGCCGGCTGGCCGCCACGCTGGAGGAGGCGGCCCGGTCCTTCGCGCCGACGGACGCGCCCCTCGTCGGGTGGGGCTTCGGCGGCCTGGCCGCGATCGCCCTCAAGGCGAAGTTCCCGCACAGCGCCGGACGGCTCGTCCTCGTCGACGCGCTGCCCGGCACGCTCTCCCCGGGCCTGCGGCTGTGGCCCACGCCCAGCCCCGAGTTCGCCACCCGCGAGGAGGCCGCGGCCTGGCTGACGGAGCACGGCGCCGCCGACGCGGCCCGCACGGCCCGGCTGGAGGCCGAGCGGGCCGAGGACGGCACCTGGTCCTGGCGCCACCACCTCGGCAGCCTGCCGCCCGACGCGCCCACCGCACTCGACGACGAGACGCTCTGGGAACAACTCGCCGCCGTCCCCGCCCCGTTGCTCGTCCGCACCGAGGACGGCCCGCTGGACGCGGCCTCCCTCGACCGGTTCCGCACCCAGGTACCCGACGGCGACCTCGTCACCGTCCACCCCGGACCAGGGGCGCTCGCGGACATCCTGTGCCCCCTGACCCACTGAACCCCCGAACCCACGACCACAGGAGTCCCGCCATGCCGGACGACATCCCCACCATCGACCTCGCCGCCGCCCTCGCCGACGACGCCCCCGAGGAACTGCTCGCCACCGTGCGCCACGCCGCCGAGACCCTCGGCATCATCCAGGTGGTCAACCACGGCGTGCCCACCGAGGTGATCGCCGGTTTCAACGACGGCTTCCGCCGCGTCCTGGACCTGCCCCGCGCCGAGAAGGAACAGCTGGCCAGCCCCACCGGACACCCCAACCGGGGCTGGCGCCAGTGGCCCGACGACTTCGGCCGCCTGGAACTCGAACGGTTCAACATCGCCCAGTACGACGACGCGCGGGAAGCCGAGGCCGCCGGCCTCTCCCCGGAACACGCCACCCTCTACCAGCACGTCAACGTGTGGCCGCCGCAGGAGCCCGGCCTGCGGGAGGCGACCCACCGCTACCGGGACGCGTTCGTGGACGTCGCCCGCCGCGTCCTCACCCTGTACGCGCGCGTGCTCGACGTGCCCGCGGACACCTTCTCGCTCGGCGACGACGTCCACACGACGGTCGTCGTCAACAACTACCCCAAGTGGCCCTACGACAGCGCGTCCGACGAGGAGAAGCTGCTCCTGCTCGAACACGCCGACAGCTCCACGGTCACCGTGCTGCACCAGGAGGGCGACTACGCCGGACTCCAGGGCCAGCGCCCCGACGGCACCTGGACCCCGGTCCCGATCCGGCCCGACGCCCTCCAGGTGTTCACCGGCACCCTGCTGACCAACTGGACGGACGGCAGGCTGCGACCCGGACGCCACCGCGTGGTGGCCGGTGGCTCGGTGACCCGCCGTTCCTCCGCCGTGTTCGTGCACCCGGGCCTGGACACGGTCGTGGCGCCGCTGCCGGCCTTCGCCGACCCGGACGGCTCCGACTTCGAGCCCGTGTCGGTGTGGGAGCGCGCGAACGGCAACGTGGAAGAGTACCTGCGGGTCTTTGGCCGCCCGGAGCAGCTCGCCGCCTGGCGGGAGAGCCGCCCCTACGTCGCCGAAGTCATCTCTTGAGCGAGCCGAAGGAGAGCCGGTCATGACCACGTTCCCCACCGCCCAAGCCGTCCGTACCACTGCCGAGGGGCTCCTGTGGGAGCCCAGCGAGCGCTGGGTGCGCGGCCGCAAGGGCGAGGTGACGGTCGTCGACAGCCGTCACCCCGTCCTCGTCTGGGAGCCGGGCGTCCCCGTCCCGCTGTACGCGTTCCCGCGCGCGGAGGTGCGCGAGGACCTGCTCCGGCCGGCCAAGAACCCACCGACGGGCACGCACACCGGCTCGCGGATCTTCTACGACCTCGACGCCGACGGCGAACTGGTGGAGAACGCGGCCTGGACCTTCCCGGCCGAGGACCTGGCCGGTCACATCGCCTTCGAGTGGTTCCGGCGGGTCGGACGCGGCCTGGACCACTGGTACGAGGAGGAGGAAGAGATCTTCGTCCACCCCCGTGACCCCCACAAGCGGGTGGACGCCATCCCCAGCAGCCGCCACCTGGTCGTCGAGATCGACGGCACGGTCGTCGCCGACACCCACCGGCCGGTGCTGCTGTTCGAGACCGGCCTGCCCACCCGCTACTACGTCCCGCGCGAGGACGTCCGCCTCGACCTGCTCGAAGCCACCGGCCACCACACCGGCTGCCCCTACAAGGGCACCGCCTCGTACTGGTCGTGGCGCGGAACCGCCGACGTCCCGCCCAACCTGGTCTGGAGCTACCCGGACCCGCTGCCCGCGGTCGGCGCCGTCCGTGGACTGCTCGCCTTCTACAACGAGGCCGTCGACATCACGCTCGACGGGGAACGGATCGAACGCCCCGTCACGCACTTCACCCGCGCGCTGTCGGAGCAGCCGCGCACCTGACGGGTCCGGCCGTGATGTCCGTCCCGGCGCCACCGGCCACGCGCTGCCGCGCGGGCCATGCGTGGCGGCGCCGGGACGGACACACGCCGTCAGGGGGATCCTCGCGCACCAAAAGGGGACAGGGCCGCGCAGGCCGGTGAGCTCACACCTGCGGGCTCCGTGCCTCACACCGCCGAGGCCTGCCGCCGCTCCCACTGCTCCTTCGTGATCTCGTACCGCACACCGCCGTGTTCGGAGCCCTCGACCGCGATCATGTCGTCCGGCGTGGGGATGCTCTCCGTGAGCGTCATCCCGAGCTTCTCCATGACCTTGCGCGAAGGGCGGTTCATGGTCATCGTCTCGGCCCAGACCATGCGGATGCCGAGCTCGGCGAACCCCTTGGCCAGCAGTGCCTGCGAGACCTCCGTGGCGTAGCCCCGTCCCCAGGCCGCCTGGCGCAGGCGGTAGCCCAGCTCGGCCTCCTCGCGCGGGCCGCTGCGCAGCGGACGCAGGCAGAACCAGCCGACGAACGCGCCGCCGTCCTTCTCGTGCGCGGCGAACAGGCCGAGGTCGTGATCCCACCGCTCGTAGCCGGCGAGGATGCTGGGGATGGCGAGATCGCGGACCTCCTCCGGCGGGGTCGGAGCGCCGCCGGTGAGGTAGCGCATCACCGCCGGGTCGCTGTCCAGCTCGATCAGCAGGTCCGCGTCGGCGGCGACGAAGGGGCGCAGGGTCAGGCGCTCGGACTCCAGGTAGGTGGTCACGCGAGGATCATGGCCGAGACGGGTCGGACGGTCCAGGGAGTTTCCGGGCCACGCCCACCAAGGCCGGTTCGGGGGGAGGGGGTTGGCGTTCCCGCCGCCCGGGACCGGTACCGGCCTGGCGGTCAGGACGACGCTGTCGTCAGGGTCCGCAGCTCGGCGTCCGACAGATGCAGGTCCTGCGCGGCGAAGAGCGCCGGAAGCTGCTCCGCGGTGCGAGCAGAGGCGATCATCGCGGTCACGGTCGGCTGCCGCGCGAGCCACGCCAGCGCAACCGTGGCCATCTCCACCTCGCGCGCCGCCGCGATCTGCTCCAGTGCGTCGAGCACCCGCACGCCGCGTTCCGTGTCCGCGTAACCGCCGGCGAGTCCGGGCACGTTGCGTACGTTCTCGACGTTCTGCCCGGGACGGTACTTGCCGGTGAGGAAACCGGAGGCGAGCGCGAAGTACGGGACGCAGGCGAGACCTTCGCGCCGCACGACCTCCCGGCGCGCACCCTCGTAGGTGTCGCGCGAGACCAGGTTGTACTGCGGCTGCAGAGCCACGTAGCGGGCCAGGCCTTCGCGTTCGGAGAAGGCCAGTGATGCCGAAAGCCGTTCGGGGCTGATGTTGGAGGCCGCGATGGCACGCACCTTGCCGGCCTTCACGAGATCGTCGAGAGCCGTGATGATCTCCCCCACGGGGATGGACTCGTCCCGGTCGAAGTGGGTGTAGTAGAGATCGATGTGGTCGGTACGCAGGCGCCGCAGTGACTCTTCGGCAGCCGCCTTGATGGTGGCGGGTGCGAGGCCCATGAACTCCGGGTGGTCACCGACCTTGGTCGCGACGACCACGTCGTCGCGGTTGCGGCGGGTGGCGAGCCAGTCGCCGATGATGCTCTCGGACTGTCCCGGCTCGTTGCCCGGGAAATAGTTCATGTACGAGTCGGCGGTGTCGATGAAGTTGCCGCCCGCGGCCAGGTAGGCGTCGAGCACCGCGAACGACCGGGTTGTGTCGGCGGTCCAGCCGAAGACGTTGCCGCCCAGGCAGAGCGGGGAGACAGCGAGGTCGGACGAGCCGAGGGAGCGCAGTTCAGTCACGTCAGGATCAACCGTTCGGGTAGGGGGTACGGCGGGGCCGGCACCGGTCCGCCAGGACCGTGAACGCCGTCCCGGAAACCACCGTTCAACCCACGAGACGTGCGGCCCCCCGTCGAGGTTGTCGCGGCCCCCGAAAAACCGCCGTCACTTCCCGTCCACGTTCCCCGAGCGACGAACGCTCAACGGCTTGTGGCCGGAGGGGAAGGCACACGCAGGGCCAGCAGGGCGATGTCGTCGTCCGCTTCCGGTCCGGCGACGTTGTCGGCGATGCTGGTGAGCAGTGCGGACAACGAGCCGTGGCGCAGGGCGGCGAGCTGCTTCATGACCTCGTCGATGGCCTGCTCGATGTCGTGTCGGCCCTGTTCGATGAGGCCGTCGGTGTAGAGGAGGAGCAGGCTCCCGGGAGGCAGGGCCAGCCGGTGTGCCGTGCGGGGCGGCGCGTCGAGGCCGGGGTGGATCAGGACGTCGTGTTCTTCCAGCTGGCTGACGGCTCCGTCGGGGTCGGCGACGAGCGGGGGCGGGTGGCCGGCGTTGGTCCAGGTCAGCTCCCACGTGCCCTGATTCGGTGGGGGACAGGGGCGCAGGTGGGCGTGGACCAGGGTCCCGCTGGCGTCGAGGTGGAGGCGGGTGTTGGCGTGTTCGAAGGCGGACACGGCGCTGGCGGGGCCCTGACCGGGGTGGTCGAGGTCCGCCTGACGGAGCATGCTGCGGGCCTGGCCCATCAGCGTGGCGGCGTGCATGTCGTGGCCGGTGATGTCGCCGACCGATACCGCCACGGTGGCCGGGGTGGTGGAGTCCTCGCCGCCCTCGGTGGCGCTGGGCAGGAGGTAGGTGTCGTACCAGTCCCCGCCGACCAGGTCGGTGGCCGCGGCCGGCCGGTACAGCGCGGCCAGTTCGAGTCCGGGAACGTCGGGCAGGTCGGTGAGCATCGCCTCCTGCAGCTGCCGTGCGGTGTCGATCCGCTGGTCGACGAAGAGGGCCCGCTCGACCGCGCGGGCGGTGTACCCGGACAGGGAGGCGAGCACGGCCTGCTCCAGGATGTCGATCTCGTGGTGGTGGTCCCAGCCCAGCACGAGGGTGCCCAGCGGCAGGGCGCTGCTCGGCAGGGGCACGCACACCGCGCTGGCCAGGCCCAGGCTGGTGAACGCCGCGACGGCCTCGGGGGCGTAGTCGCGTACCAGCTCGGCCGTGCTGTGCACGATGACGGTGCGATTCTCCCGTGCCGCGCGGGCGGTCGGCCAGGCGTCGGTGAGCAGGTAGTACTCGTATTCCGATTCCATCGGCGCGCTGCCCGATGCTTCGACCAGGCGGCGCAGTCTGGGGCCGTCGGCGAGGACGAGGCCGACGTAGACGGGTTCGAGTTCACCGGTGACCAGGTCGCGTACCTGCTGGCGGACCTCGGCGACACTGGTGGTGCCGGCGAGCGCGTCCGAGACCCGCAGCAGGAGTTGCGAGCGCTCCAGCGCCGTGCGCAGCCGCCGGGCCAGCTCGTCCGCGTCGGCCCGTGCCTGTTCGCGCTGGCGGGACGCCACCCGTAGCCGCAGTTCCGCCGAGCAGGCGGCCGCCAGGTCCTCCAGCACGCTCAGGTCGTGTTCGCTCCAGGTCCGCGGCCGGGTGTCGATGGCGCACAGCGAGCCGAGCACGTGCCCGTCGGCGTCGGTCAGCGGCATCCCCGCGTACCCGATCACTCCCAGGTCCGGGATGGCCAGGCTCTGCCGGGTCCGCGGATCGGCGCGCGCGTCACGGATCACCAGGGGCTGTCCGTCCGCCACCACGTGCTGGCACAGCGAGTGGGTCAGCGGTGTCTGCCGCTCGGACGCCCACGGGTCGTCCAGCCCGGTCATGCCGGGAAAGAACTGCCGGTCGGCGTCGACCAGCGACACCAGCGACACCGGCGCGTGGAGGAGATCGGCCGCCAGCCGTGCGAACCGGTCCATCCCCGCATCCGCGGCGGCCGACAGCCCCGTCTCGCGCAGCGCCGCCACCCGCTCCGCGTCGCCGGCACCCGCACCGGGCCGGTCCCTGTCTCCTCGCGTCACAGTCCCTCCTGGAACTCTCTCCTGCACCATTCTCAGGACGTGACGCGCGGAAAACCTCACCGACCCGGAACATCGAGGATCAGCGGCAGGCCCCCGCCCCCGGTCCGGTCGAGGTCATCGGCCGCTACGAACCGTCCCGCGGTGCCTTCGAGAGCCGGCACCCCGTGGCCGGCTTCCGCACCGTGAGGGCACGGTCCGCCAGGGCCGTCAGTTCGCGGGGAGTGGCAGGACCGCGAGGGCGGTGCGGGCGATGTCCGTCAGGGTCTTCTCGTCGGCTCCGGCCTTGGCCAGCGCCTCGATGCCGCGCAGTACGGCGAGCACCAGTGCGGCCAGCTGTCCGGGGTCCGCGTCGGCGTCGAGGTCGCCGTTGCGCTGGCAGGCGGCGATGTCGTCCTTCAGCAGGGCGTGCAGCGTTTCGATCGCTGTGTGGGCACGCGTGGCCACGGTCTTGTCGTGTTCGGCGAGCTCGGCGGTGCCTTTGGCCAGCAGGCATCCGCGCTGGGCGGTGTCCGCGGCGGAGGCGGCGGCCACCGCGTGGATGTGGGCGGACAGCCGTGTGTACGCGTCCTCGTCGTCGCCGCGCAGCTGCTGGGCCGTCGCGTCCACGACCGAGGTGCAGTAGTCGTCGAACACGCGGTGGAAGAGGTCCTGCTTGCCGCCGAACGCCCCGTACAGGCTGCCTTTGCCGAGGCCGGTCGCCTCGGCGATGTCGTCCATGCGCGTGGCGGCGTATCCACGCGCCCAGAACTGTTCCCGCGCGGTCGCGAGCACCTGCTGTTCGTCGAACTTCCGAGGGCGTGCCATGCAGATCACCCTACGCTTTCTTGACCGCTTCGTCCATAACGGCTAGCGTTATGGACGAACTAGTCAAGAACTATCGAGGAGAGGCGCATCATGACGGACGTACTCGCAGGCAAGGTGGCCCTGGTCACCGGGGCGAACAGCGGCATCGGACTGGCCACGGCGCAGCGGTTCGCCGCCGAAGGCGCCCACGTGGTCATCACCGGCCGGCGCCAGGACGCGCTGGACGCGGCCGCCGCCGGGATCGGCCACGACGTCACCGCCGTCCGCGGAGACATAGCCAACCCGGCCGACCTAGACCGGCTCTTCTCGGTCATCGCCGAGCAGGGGCGCCGCATCGACGTGCTCTTCGCGAACGCGGGCGGCGGGGAATTCGCCACCCTGGAGGAGGTGACGGAGAAGCACTTCGACGACACGTTCAACATCAACGTCCGCGGGACGCTCTTCACCGTCCAGAAGGCACTCCCGCTCCTCAACGACGGCGCCTCGGTCATCCTGACCGGTTCCACCGCCGCCACCACCGGCGGAGAGGCGTTCGGCGTCTACGCCGCCTCCAAGGCCGCGATCCGCTCCTTCTCCCGCACCTGGGCCAACGAACTGCGCGGCCGCGGTATCCGTGTCAACACCCTGGTGCCCGGACCGATCAAGACCCCGGGAATCACCGGCCTCGCGACCGACGAGGAAGGGGCCAAGTCCCTCCGCGCCCACTTCGCGCAGCAGGTTCCCCTCGGCCGCATGGGCGAGCCCGCCGAAGCGGCCGCCGCCGCTCTCTTCCTCGCCTCCGACCAGAGCAGCTTCGTCACCGGCGCCGAGCTGTACGTCGACGGCGGGCTGAACCAGATCTGAGTGATCCGCCGTCCCGCGGCGAGGGCCGACAGAGCCCTCGCCGCGGGATCTCGTCCTCATGGTCACGCCGCTGTGACCCCTGGCCGCGCACGTCCCCCGCCGCGGCGCAGCCGCCGCGCGACAACGCGGCCCGGGCCGGCCTCGGCCCCCGAACCTTCCAGGAGACAAGCAGCATGAGTGACCACTCCAGCACGGCATCGGTCGTCGGCCGACCGGAACCGCCGCGAGCAGAAGGGCGCCCCACGCCCTCGCCGCGGAGCGACTGGTCGGCCGTCGCCTCGGTCGCCCTGATGTCCTTCGTGCTGGTGCTCTCGGAGTTTCTGCCGATCGGGCTCCTGCCCGTCATCGGATCCAGCCTCCACGTCTCCGTCGGCACCGTGGGCCTGGTCGTCGTCGTACCCGGCCTGACGGCAGCCGTCACAGCGCCACTGCTCACCATCGCCTCGGGAAGACTCGACCGGCGCAAGGTGCTGATCGCGCTCGCGGTGTCCTTCACGGCCTCCAACGTCGTGGCGGCACTGGCCCCCGACATGCCGGTGATGGCGGTGGCGAGAATCCTGCTCGGCATCGCCGTCGGCGGATTCTGGGCGATGGGTGCCGGCGTCGCCGCCCGGCTGGTGCCCGCCGAAGCGGTCCACCGCGCCAGCTCCCTGATCACCGCCGGCATCTCCGCCGGCACCGTGGTCAGCCTGCCGCTCGGCGCACTCGTGGGCCACCTCGCCGGATGGCGGACCGCCTTCCTGATCGCCGCGGGCGCCGCCCTGCTCGCCCTCGTGGCCCTCGCACTGCGACTCCCCTCGCTGCCGCCCACCGGCGCGGTACGCATGGCCACGCTCACGTCGTCCCTGCGGATTCCCGCCGCCCGCGTTGCCCTGCTGGCCACCGCGCTGATGTTCCTCGGACACTTCGCCGCCTACACCTACATCACCCCCTACCTTCAGGACCGCGCGCACTTCGGCTCCTCCGCGGTGACGTTGGTGCTCCTCGGGTACGGCGTGGCGGGACTGGCCGGCAACTTCGCCGCCGGCGCGATCATCGGCCGCAGCCTGCGCGCGGTCCACGTCACCGCGGCCGTCCTGGTCGCCGCCACGGTCGTCCTCCTCAACACCCTGACGGGCGCCGCAGCCGCCGTCGTCGTGCTCGTCGTCCTCTGGGGCGCGGCCTTCGGCGCGGTACCGCTGGCACTGCAGACGTGGATCCTGCGCGCGACTCCCGACGCACCCGAGAGCGGCCTGGCGCTCCTGGTCAGCGTGCTGCAGATCTCACTGGCCGCCGGTTCACTGATCGGCGGCATGGTCGTCGACGGCTACGGCGCTTCGGCCGCGTTCACCCTCGGCGGCACGCTCGCCCTGCTCAGCGCGGCCACTCAGATCCTCCCGCGCCCCTCCCGCGGCTGATCCCCGTCGGAAGGCGGCGCCAGACCGGAGTGGTCGTGCGGTGGGGTGCACACCAGGGTCCGTGCGACGTCGGCTCAGCCCGGGAACCGACCGCTGGACCGCAGGGACCAGCGACGCTCGGCGTAGGCCAGGTCGTCGCGCCAGAGGCGTCCCGCGGCGTGCCGGACCAGCGGAGCCAGCAGGGGCCCGGCACGGCGCGTGAGGGCGAACCCCGGGCGTTCGGAGGTGGCCACGACGGCCTCGACCACGGCGGTGCGCGGGATGCCCGTCGCGTCGCTACCCAAGGGCGTCGCGTGCGTCTCCACGACGGAGCCCTCGCCCTCGCCGTCGGTGATCCGCATGACGACGGTCCGCGGTCCGGGTGCGGTGAACTCGGCGCGCACGGGCACGACGAGCCGTCCGGCGACCTTGAAGGACACGTCGACGACGAAGGCGTCCGCCCCCGTCCGACCGTCGGGCGGGCGGGGCGTGCCGACGACGGTGAGGTCGACGAAGGAGTACGGGTGGAACCAGGCGCCGTGCCAGGGGTCGAGGCGGTTGGCCACCACGTCCTCCGGTTCGCAGCGCCCGCTCCCCGTGTAGACGGCGACGAGCGCGTGGCGGGGGTCGGGGCGGACCGGCACCGTCGGCAGGTCGGTGGGTTCCTCGCCGCCGACCTCGTCCAGGCGTACCCAGAGCAGCACTCCGTCGTCGTACGCGGGCCAGGGCTCCCAGCCGGCGAACGGGGCGCCGTCCAGGGCCAGTCCGTGCCAGTGGCACACGAGCGTGCCGCAGCGCACCGGGCTGTCGCGCAGCGGCGCGCCCAGGTGGGGGCAGACACCGGGGCCGGCGACCAGGGCGCCGCGCCGGTCGCGCCAGAGCACCACCTCGTGTCCCTGGACGGTACGGGCCACGGGCCGGTCGGCGCGCAGGTCGCGGGAGGCGCCGACGACGTACCAGTTGCCGCTCGGCCGGGCCTGCGCACGCTTGAGTGCGTCGGCGATCAGCGCGGGACGCGCCTCGCGCCAGGTGGGGCGCTGGCGGTCCCAGGCGACGGGGCTGCGGCGCAGGCGCAGCGGCAGACGGCCGCGCCTGGGCGGTCCGGCGGGTGTCACAGGCTCTCCTTGGCGCGGGCGGGCGACGGAGCGGCGGCGCCGGGGCTGCCCGGCGGCCGACGGCGGGCGGCGAGGCGCGCCGCGGTGACGCGGAGCAGACCGTCGGCGGCGGTCAGGACGCGACGGCGTCGGGACACGACCGCGCGGCGGTGCAGCACCGCCCAGCCGTCGGCGGCGACGGCGTCCAGGATGCCGCGGTAGAGGACGAACGCCGTACGGATGCAGGGCCGGGTGACGGGGTCGAGCAGGGGGATACCGGGGGCCGCACGATCGTAGGCAGCACGGGTGAGGGCCTCGAACGCGCGGAGCGCGGCGACGACGCGCCTGTCGGTGCCGCCGGTGTCCCGGCAGTGGCGCAGCAGGTCGCGGTCGACGCCGTGCGCGGCTAGCAGGTCCCGCGGGACGTAGATCCGCCCGCGGTCGAGGTCCTCCCCGACGTCCCGCAGGAAGTTCGTCAGCTGGAAGGCGACGCCGAGTTCGGCCGCGTACGGTGCGGCCTCTTCCTGGGAGGCCACGGTGCCGAGCACGGGGAGCATCTGGAGACCGATCACGGCCGCCGAGCCGTGCATGTAGGCGCGCAGGGCGGCGAAGTCGGCGTACTCGGTGACGGTCAGGTCGCTGCGCATGGACCCGAGGAAGTCGGTGAAGTGACGGTGGTCGATGCCGTACCGGCGACTGGTGTCGGCGAGGGCGAGGGTGACCGGCGCGGCCCCGGTGCCGCCGGCCAGGCCCAGGGCGAGGTCGTCGGCCAGCCGGTCCAGGGCGGCGGCCCGCCGTTGCGTCCCGGTGCCGGCGAGCCGGCGCAGGTCGCCGTCGCAGACGTCGACGATGTCGTCCGCGTGGCGTGCGAAGCCGTACAGGGCGTGCACGGCGGGGCGCCGCTCGGGCGGGAGCAGCCGGGTGGCGAGGAAGTAGGTGCGGCCATGGCGTGCGTTGAGCCGGCGGCAGTGGGTGTAGGCGTCACGCAGTCGCGGCTCCGTGATGCCGGCGGCGTCCAGTTCGCGGGCCGTCATCGTCGGGCTCCTCGCGTCTCGGGGGTGGAGCTGACGGTGCCGGCGGGCCGTGCGCGCGGCCCGGTGATGCGGGAGGCCGCCAGCTTGCCCGACAGCAGGACGGGGGGTACGCCGACGCCGGGGGTGGTGCCGCACCCGGCCAGGACCGCGTTGGCGGTGCCGCGCACCAGGTTGCGGGGGCGGAACGGGCCGGTCTGGCCGAAGGTGTGCGCGGCGGAGAACGGCGTTCCCGCCGCGTGTCCGAGCCCGCTCCAGTCGGCCGGGGTGACCAGGCATTCGGTGGCGATGGCCGACGCGATGCCGGTCAGGCCCCTGCGGTCCAGTTCGCGCAGCAGGCTGTCACGGTAACGGGGGGCCAGGTCGGGCCAGTCGACGGCGTCGGGGCCGATATCGGTGTTGGGACAGGGAGCGAGGACGTAGTGCAGGTGGCGGCCGGGCGGGGCGAGGCCGGGGTCCGTCGCGGTGGGCCGGGTGATCAGGAGCGAGGGATCGCTCATCAGCTCGCCGGTGCGGGTGAGCTGACGGAACGTGCCGCGCCAGGCGTGCCCGAAGGACAGCGTGTGGTGGGCCAGTTCGGGCCAGGTGCGGTCGCAGCCGGCGTGCAGGACGACGGCGGACGGGGCGTGCCGCAGGCGCAAGGGGCGGCGCGGGGCGCGGCCCAGCAGACGGTACGTCACCGGCAGGTCGGGGGTGAGGACGACGGCGTCGCACGGGATGCGGTCATCGGCGGTGCGGACGGCCGAGATCCGGTCGCCGGTCCGTTCGAGGCCGGTCACCCGCTGCCCGTACCGGAACTCCGCGCCCGCCTCGGCGGCGGCTTCGGCCATCGCCCGGGGCAGCGCGTACATGCCGCCGCGCGGGAAGTACACCCCGGCGATGGTGTCCATGAACGCGATCACGGCGTAGGCGGCCAGGGCCCGTTCCGGCGGGACGCCGGCGTAGAGGGCCTGGAAGGAGAAGACGCGGCGCAGCCGTTCGTCCTGCAGGTGGCGGGCGATGCGCGCCTCCCAGCGGCCGAAACCGCCGAGAGCGGCGAGCCGCAGCAGGTCGGGGGTGAGGAGCTGGAACGGGGAGTCGAAGTCGGCGTCCAGGAAGCGCCCCCGCTCGGCGCGGTACAGCTCGCCCAGCCAGTGCCGCAGCCGGTGGTAGCGGGCCGCTTCGGCGCCTCCGGCGAACCGTTCGATCTCCGCTTCCATGGCCGCCGCGTCCGTGTGCACGTCGAGGGTGCTGCCGTCGGCGAAGCGGGCCCGGTAGGCGGGATGGAGAGGGATGAGGTCGACGCGGTCGCGCAGCGAGGTGCCGACGGCGGCGAACGCCTCGTCGGCGATGTCCGGCATGGTGAGCACGGTGGGGCCGGTGTCGATGAGGTAGCCGCCGAGTTCCAGGCGTCCGGCCCGGCCGCCCGGCCGCGGGTCGCGTTCGACGACGGTCACCCGGCGGCCCGCGCCGAGCAGGTGCAGGGTGGTCGAGAGGCCGGCCAGTCCGGCGCCGACGACCACGACGTGGTCGGTGGGTCCCGTCACCGTCCTGGTCACTTGGCCGCCTCCGATCCCGCCGAGGTGGCGGGGGAGGGGTGCGGGCCCGGCCGGGGGGTGCCGGTGATCTCGGCCAGCAGGGCGGCCAGCCGGTCCGCCGGCCGCGGTTCGAGGGTGGCCGAGGCGAGATGGCGCAGCGACTGCCGGGCCAGCCGTCCGATCTTGGTCTCCACCAGGTCTCGGGCGCCGGTGGCCGCCAGCACGTCCCGGACGTCGCCCAGTTCACGTGGCGTCAGGTCCGCCCGGCCGACGGCGTGTTCGAGCACACCGAGCGCGGCCCGGTCCCCGGAGGCGGCGGCTCGTGCCCGTGCCACCGCCAGGAGGTAGGTGGGTTTGCCCTCGCGCACGTCGCCGCCGCTCGGCTTGCCCGTGGCGGCGGGGTCGGCGAAGACGTCGTCGAGATCGTCCCTGAGCTGGAAGGCCAGTCCGGCCGAGCGTCCGGCGAGGCACAGCGTCCTGGTGGTGGCGGTGTCGGCGCCGGCCAGCACCGCTCCGAGTTCCAGCGGACGTTCCACGGTGTAGAGGGCGCTCTTGAGGCAGGCGGCGCGCAGCGCGCGTCCGACGGTCAGGGCGGAGGTGGCCTGGCCCTGGACGTCGAGGTACTGCCCGGCGACCATCTCGGTGCGCAGGGTGCGCCAGACCTCCCCGAGACGGTGCGCGGTCTCCCGGGGCAGTTCCGGGTCCAGCACGAGCCGGCCGAGTTCGTCGTCCGCCCAGGCGAGCGCCAGGTCGCCGGCGAGCAGCGCGGCGGACGCGCCGAGCCGCCGGGCCGCGGGCCGTGGCGTCGTGCCGGTGTACTGGGCGGTCACGTCGGCGTGCAGCGCCGGTGCGCCGCGGCGGGTGGACGCCTCGTCCATCAGGTCGTCGTGGACCAGAGCACAGGTCTGGATGAGTTCGAGCGCGGCCGCCGTACGCAGCGCCGCGCGGACCTGGACGGTGTCCTCGCCGCCGCAGGCGCGCAGCGACCACCACACGAGCCGGGCACGGAACCGGCGGCCGCCGCGCCGGGCGAAGCGGGCGACGCGCTCGGCGATGTCGTCGGCGAACACCGGGTCGAGCGCACGGCAGTCCGCGAGGCGCCCGGTGAGCAGGTCCCGCAGCTCCCTGCCGACGGCGCCCGGCACGTCGGCGTCGACGGTGCCCGCGTCGTCCGTGCCGTCCGTGCCGTCCGGATTCCTGGGTTCGACCGGGGCCGGCGGCGTACGGGGTGCCGCTGCCGTGAGGCGGCCGAGCACCTGGGTGGAACGCATCGTGGATCCTCTCGCCGTCCGGAGAGCGGGGCCGCTCGCCCCGGGCTCGCCTGTCCGTTCTCGTGGCTCGTGTCTCGTCTTCCGTCGTCACACATTCCGCTGCGTCGTGACACATTCCGCGCGGATCACCGCGCCGGATGCGCCGTTCGGTGGACTTGTCGGCGCCGGGAGCGGGCGGCGGCACGACACGCCCACGGCTGCATCCACCGGGGCGGTGCGGCGGGAAGACTGGTCGGGTCAACGGGCCGGGGAAGGAGCCGCCGTGAGGGTCGAGCCGGACGTCGCGGTGGTCGGTGCGGGCGCCGCGGGCCTCTCGCTCGCCCTCCTGCTGGCCCGGCCCCCGGCGGGGGCGCGACCGGTGACGGCGGTGGTGCTGACGGCGCCGCCGGGCCCGTTGCGCGCGCCGCGCCGCACCTGGTGCTACTGGGAGGCGGGCGAAGGACCGTACGACGGGGCGCTGACGGCCTCCTGGCAGCGGCTGCGGGTGCGGGCGGGCGACGGGCGGCCGGTGACCGCCGCGATCGAGCCCTGGCGGTACAAGATGCTCGGCTCGGACGCGTTCGAGGAACTGGCGGGCCGGGCGCTGCGGGTGAGTCCCTGGGTGACGACGGTCGAGGCGGCCGTCGAGAGCGTGACGGCCGTACCCGACGGTGCCCTGGTACGGGCCCGCCGGGCCGACGGCCGCGAGGTGGACGTACGGGCCCGCTGGGTGTTCGACTCGCGTCCGCCGGCCCGGCTGCCCGCCGCCCGCACGACGCTGCTGCAGCACTTCCACGGCTGGTTCGTACGCACCCGGCGGCCGGTGTTCGACCCCGCCACCGTGGAGTTGATGGACTTCCGTACCCCGCAGCCGGCGCACGGGCTGTCCTTCGGCTACGTCCTGCCCACCGGCCCGCACGAGGCACTGGTGGAGTACACGGAGTTCTCCCGGCAGGTACTGGACGCCGACGCGTACGACCGTGCGCTGCGGGACTACACGGGCCGGATCCTGCGGATCGGCGCACACGAGGTCACCGCCCGCGAGCAGGGCATGATCCCGATGACGGACGCGCGCTTCCCCCGGCAGGCCGCTCCGTCGGTGTTCCGGATCGGAGCCGCGGCCGGGGCCACCCGGCCCGCGACGGGCTACACCTTCAGCACGGTGCAGCGGCAGGCCGCCGCCGTCGCGGCCGCGCTGCACGCCGGGCGCCACCCGCTTCCGCCGCGCCCGCACTCGGGGCGCTCCCGGCTGATGGACGCCGCGCTGCTGCACGCACTCGACCACGGCCGCGTCGACGGACCCGCCTTCTTCACCCGCCTGTTCGACCGGGTCTCCGCGCCTCGCCTGCTGCGGTTCCTCGACGGTCGCACCAGCCTGCCGGAGGACCTGTCCATCGGCCTGCACGTGCCCGTCACCGCGATGCTCGGCTCGGTCCTCGCCCTGCCGTTCACCCCGCGCCGAGACCTCCCGCCGGCATGAGGCCCGCCCCGAAGCGGCCCGACCCTACGCCCCCGCCCCGACGACCCCCAACGGAGATGGCATGCCCGTGCTGCGTGACGCCGACCTGGCCAGCGCGTTCAACCACGCCGCCCGCAGTTACGACACGCTGGTGGCGGCCAACCCCGGCTACCACGCCCATCTGCGCCGCTCCGCCCGACGGCTCGGCCTGCCTCCCGGCGGTCCGGCCTTGCGCATCCTGGACCTCGGCTGCGGCACGGGCGCCTCGACGGCCGCGCTGGCCGCGGTGCTCCCGGGCGCGGACATCACCGCCGTCGACGCGTCGGCCGGCATGCTGCGGCGCGCGGCCGGGCGGCCCTGGCCACGGCCGGTGCGGTTCGTGCACGCGCCGGTGGAAGGGCTCGCCGAGGCGGGCGTGCACGGCCCCTTCGACGCGGTCTTCGCCGCCTACCTGCTGCGCAACACCGCGGACCCGGACGGGGTGCTGGCCGGCGCCTACCGGATGCTCGCCCCGGGCGGCCGCCTGGCGGTGCACGAGTACGCGCTGAGCGGGCGGGCGGCCCACCGCGCGGTGTGGAACGCGGTCTGCGGCGGACTGGTGCTGCCGGTCGCCACGCTGCTCGGCGACGGGCCGCTCTACCGGCACCTGTGGCGCAGCGTCGTCACCTTCGACACTGCGTCCCAACTCGCCCACCGGGTAGGGCGAGCCGGCTTCGAGCGGGTGCGGGTGCTGCCGCTGCCGGGCTGGCAGACCGGCATCACCCACACCGTGCTCGCCCGCCGCCCCTCGGCCGACCCGGACGGGGAGGGACGATGACCGCCCCGGCCCGCGGCCCCCGTCCGCCTCTCCCCGGCAGGGACAAGCTGGCGACACTGCTGCCCGCACCGTCCGGCGCCGCCCGCGCGGAGGGCACCGGCGCACCGCGCGCGGCGGTCGTAGGCGGCGGCATCGCCGGCCTGACGGCGGCCACCGCCCTGGCCGAACGCGGCATCCGGGTCACCCTGTACGAACGGGACGCCCAACTCGGCGGCCGGCTGGCCGGGTGGCGGACCCGGCTCGCCGACGGGTCTGCGGCCACGATGAGCCGCGGCTTCCACGCCTTCTTCCGGCAGTACTACAACCTGCGGTCCCTGCTGCGACGCACCGACCCCGCCCTGACCGGCCTGACCGCGCTGCCCGACTACCCGCTTCGGCACGGCAGCGGCCGCCGGGACAGCTTCCGCCACGTGCCGCGCACACCCCCGTGGAGCGCGCTCGGGTTCGTGGCGCTGAGCGAGTCGTTCTCCGTGCGCGACCTGCCCCGGATCCGGCCGCGCGCCGCGCTGCCGCTGCTGGACGTGCGGGTCCCGGACGTGTACGAGCGACTGGACCACGTCAGCGCCTACGACCTGCTGGAGGCGATCCGCTTCCCCGCGGCCGCCCGGCACCTGGCGTTCGAGGTGTTCTCGCGCAGCTTCTTCGCCGATCCACGCGGGCTGTCGGCCGCGGAGATGGCACTGATGTTCCACGTCTACTTCCTCGGTTCCTCCGAGGGCCTGCTGTTCGACGTGCCCAGCGAGCCGTTCCCGCAGGCCCTGTGGGACCCCCTGGCCGCTCGCCTCGACCGGCTCGGCGCCGAGGTACGCACGGACACGGCGGTCGACGAGGTCTCCGTGACGCCCACAGAGGGTTTCACCGTGACCGCCGCGAGCCGTACGGAGCCGTACGACGCGGTGGTCCTCGCCCTGGACCCGGCCGGGCTGCGTTCCCTGGTGGCCCGTTCGGCCGGCCTCGGCGACGCGCGATGGCGCGAGCGGATCGCGCGGCTGCGCAACGCGCCGCCCTTCCTGGTCTCCCGCCTCTGGCTGGACCGTCCGGTACGCGCGGACCGGCCGGGGTTCCTGGGCACCAGCGGATACGGCGCCCTGGACAACGTGAGCGTGCTCAACGCCTGGGAGGGCGAGGCCGCCCGCTGGGCCGCCCGCGCGGGCGGTTCGGTGCTCGAACTGCACGCGTACGCCCTGCCCGAGGACGCGGACCGGGAGACCGTCGCCAAGGAACTGCTCGGCGAACTGCACCGCCTGTATCCGGAGACCCGCCAGGCCCGGGTGGTCGACGCCCGCCACGAATGGCGGGCCGACTGCCCGCTGTTCCCGGTCGGCGGCCACGGCGACCGGCCGACGGTGCACACGTCCGTGCCCGGCCTGGTCGTCGCCGGCGACACCGTCCGCACCGGCCTGCCGGTCGCCCTGATGGAACGGGCAGCCACCAGCGGCTTCCTCGCCGCCAACACACTGCTCGGCCGATGGGGACTGCGCGGCCACGACCTGTGGACGGTACCCGGCCGGGGACGCTCCGCGGTACTGCGACTGGCGGCGGGCCGGTTCGGCGCCGCGTACGGAGACGAGGAGCGGCGCGGGGTTCCGGGAAACGGGTTGTTCATGGACCGGATGTCGACCACGATCACCTCGTGACGATCAGAAAGGCCCATGCCGTCTAGGCGGCCCGCTTCGCTCTCCACCGCTCGCGCGCCGCCAAATCGCCGCTCACTCCAGCGCCCGATGGCCGCGACCGACCACCCACTCAGGAGAGCCCGCCCATGCAGAACACCGCCCTCGTCCCTTACGCCGACCTGCCCCAGGAGCACCGCGACCGACAGGTCCTGACCAGTACCGTCGACGTCTTCGGCACCGCTCACTGGCTGCTCGCCGAACATGCTCCGCAGCCCCGCGGCGATGTCCGTCCCTTTGACGCACTGGTCGTCTCCGTCGATCCGGGCGGCACCGTCCAAAGCACCGAACTGAACGCCGTACGGGTCCGTTGGCCGCACCTGGACCGCTTGCCCGACGGCGGGTTCGTCGTCGCCGCGTCCCGCGCCCGCCGGCACGAGGACGCGCACCAAGTCCAGGTCTTCGACGCGCTCGGCCGCGAGATCTCGTCCTTTACCGTAGGGGACGCCATCGAGCACCTGCTGGTGGACGAGACGGGCCGTATCTGGGTCGGGCACTTCGACGAGAACCCGATCGGAATCCGCTGCTGGACCGCCGAGGGCCGACTCGTCTGGACGTCGGACGACGCCGGCATCCCGGGTCTCTTCGACTGCTACGCCCTGAACGTGTCGGGCGCCGCCGCCTGGGCGTGCCCGTACACGGACTTCCCGCTCGTCGAGATACGCCCGGACCGCACCAGTGGGCCCGTCAGGGTGTGGGCGAACGGCGTACGGGGTTCCCACGCGGTGGCCGTCCACGCCGAGCGGGTCGCCTTCTACGGCGGCTACGGCAAGGAGCGGGACCGACTCGTCCACGGAGAGATCACCGCAACATCCGTCGAGTCAACGGGCGTCGGCCTGCTCACCCTGCCTGACGGCTCGTCCCCCAGGCGTCGGCGGGTTGTCGCCCGAGGCAGCAGGATCTACGTCCAGGCCGAGTCGTTCACCACCTGGGGCGTGTACGACCTCGACAGCTGACACCAGACGCGACACCACGGCAACCGCCATCGCCGTTGAGTCCCTCGCGAGCCGGCGGGTGCAGTCGGCGTTGCGACCGGTGACGCGTACGTAGTCGGCGGCGATGTCGCCGAGTGGCCTGTCGGTGGCGGGCAGCGGGTCGAGCGTGTGCCGGGCATGCAGGCAGCAGCGTGGGCTTCCACGACCACCGGCTGCGCCGACTGACCCGGGTCGGATCGGCAGGAACCAGGGTGCACGGCGTGCGGTCGGCCGCCTTGCCCTGCGCGGCCTGCTGCTGGAGGGACTTGACGAACAGCGTGTGCCCCTGCGTACCCGCGAGTTGCCGGCGTCCGCGCCCACCAGCAGGTCGCCGAGCCACTGCCGGCCTGCCCGCCGAGATCCTGGACGGCACACCCCACATCCTCGTCCCCGCTGGGCCCGGCTGGATGTTCGTATGCGCCTGGCGCACCGGCACCCAGTTGGCCGCGGACCCGACGCGCGACAACGACGGCTCTTACGTGGTGTGGGCATGCACCATCACCTTCGCCCGCCGCACCATACGCACCCAGCCCACTCGCTGACCCGCACCGAGCGCCAGTACGGCAACGGCTACGGCGCTGACCGGCGGGGCACTAGGCGTCGACCGGGCCGACTGCCGAGAAGAGACTGTTGAGTCCTTCTGCCAGCAGAGGGTGCGTGAAAATGGCATCGGCCAAGGCGGTGTACGGAAGCTTTCCAAGCATGGCGATCTGGATGATCGACATGATCTCTCCTCCCTCGGCGCCCAGCACGGTTGCCCCGAGGATCTGGTGGGTCCGGGCGTCAATGAGAGCCTTCATGAAGCCGCGTGTCTCTCCCGTCTCAATGGCCCGCACGACGGCGCTCATCGGCAGTCTCCCGATGAGAATGTCTCGGCCTTCTTCCCTTGCCTGGCGTTCCGTCATGCCCACGCGACCCAGCTGAGGGTCGATGAACACGGCGTACGGCACGATCCGGTCGCGCATGCTCACTTTCTCGCCGCCGACCAGGTTGGCGTGCAGGACCCGGTAGTCATCGAAGGAGAGATGAGTGAACGCTGGTCCGCCTTTGACGTCTCCCATCGCGTATACGCCGGGGACAGAGGTCTCCAAGTACTCGTCGACTTCGATGAAACCTGTGGATTGCAACCGGATGCCGGCCGAGGCCGGCGCAAGTGCCTCTACGTTGGGGACCCGACCGATGGCCGACAGCAGGTGAGAACCTTCGATCTTTTCCTCACCGTTCGGTCCGAGGACGGTCAGGCGTACCCGGCCGTCGTCGGTTTCTTCTACTCGGTCGGGCGCCACGGACGTGAGGACCGTGATGCCCTCGTCTCTCAAAACAGCGGCGACCTCGGCCGAGACGTCGTCGTCCTCGCGTGTCAGCAGGCGCGGACCCGTGTGAACGATGGTGACCTCGCTGCCGAAGCGGCGGAACATCTGCCCGAATTCCAACCCGATGTAGCCTCCTCCGAGGATGATCAGATGCTCGGGGAGTTCGCCCAGTTCCATGATGGACGTGGAGTCGAGAAGGCGGACATTCTCAGAGCCGTTCAACGCGAGCGGCTTGGGCCTGGTGCCGGTGTCGATGACGATCACAGGCGCGGAGAGATTCCGGATGCCGCCGCCGTTCAACGCGACCTGTACCGCATGGGGCCCGGTGAAGCGCGCCTCGCCTTCGATCAGTTGGAGTCCGTCCTGGGAGAGACGGCTCGTGTAGTTGTCCCGGGCCCCGGCCACCATGGCCCTTTTGCGCTCGCGCACGGCGGCCAGGTCAACGGAGACAGGCCCTGTGCGCACGCCGTACTCGGCACCCCGCCTCGCCTGATAGGCCAGACGCGCGCTGGCCACCATGGTCTTGGTCGGCGTGCAGCCCGTGTTGACGCAGACACCTCCCAGGTGACCGCGTTCGACGAGGGCTACTCTCTTGCCGGCCTTCGCCAGATCGAGAGGCAGGAATCGGCCGCCTTGGCTGGTGCCGATAACAATCGCGTCGAAGTTCTCGTCCGTCATGCGGCACAGCATGATCTCGTTGGTTGTCGAAGTCCATCACCGCGGGATGCATGGCGATCCTTCAAGATGGGCCGACGACTCAGGCCACGAAAGGCTCCCACGTTCTGTGCGAACGCCAGGAGTTCACGGCAGAAGGCGGGATTTTGCGCGTACCGTGTCATGGGGTCATTCCGCCAGGGCCGCGGGAATGTTGACGTTGAAGTGAATGAAGTCGTACATGCTGTAGTCGCTGTATTCCTTCATCGCCAGCGCCTCTCGGATCCGCTCTTGCGACATCCCCTGGTCCTTCGCGTCCCTGGCTAGGCTCGTGAGACGTTCGATGTACGAGATCGAGTGCAGAATGTCCGAGCGGTGCATGGTCCCACCGTGGCCTGGAACAATCAGGGTGTCGTCGTCGAGCATCTCGTACAGGCGCCGATAAGTGGCGAGCGAGTCGGCTACTCGACCGTCGAGCAACCACGGGAACGCGGGCGGCGGAGCCTGCAGGGCATTGCCGACGAAAATGACGTTGTCTTCCCGGACACGGACGACGAGATCGCCCTCTGTCTGACAGAAGCCGATATAGGCGATGTCCACATGCTTGCCGCCCAAGTCGACAGAGCATGATTCGGTCACCGTGACGTCCGCCGAGCGGGGCACCACCTCCTCGATGCCCTCCTTCGCGCCGAGCAGACCGATCATGAATTCCCGGTCCTGCTCGAATCGTTCCTCGATGGTGCGCTTCGTCGCTTCGTGGTGGATGATCACCGTCTGGGACGGGAAGGCGAAATTACCGAAGCAGTGATCGCCGTGGAAACTGGTGTTCACCAGGAACCGGATGGGCGCGGGGGTGATCTTGCGCACCTCGCCGATCACCTGTGAGGCCAGGCGTCCGTTGCTCAGCGACTCGATCACCAGAACACCCGATTCGCCGACGACGAATCCGGCATTCGTCGCCGTGTGGTCGGTCTCGTCGACGTCCGCGGCCATGACGGCGTACACGCTCTCGCCGATTTCCCGCGCACGCATGGTGACGTCAGCCAGTTCGAAGGGCTTGCTCTTCTGCTGCATTATCTCTCCGATGATATGGCGAATGGCCTTAAAGGGCTGGGGCCACGCCGCCAGGCTATTTCATACGTGAGTCCCGTGAGGGTAAGGAGGCTTCCTACCGTGGCGTGACGAGCTCGGGGTACTCGTTGGGGGTGTCGTTGAACCGATTGAAGTAGTTGGTCAGGGTATTGAGCGCGATATTGCCGATCACCTCGGCTATCTGCGCGTCCGTGACACCGGCGTCCCGGGCCTCCCGGAGGTCCTCGTCGGCGACCGACCCGCGGCCGCGGGAGATGGCGTCGGAGAGTTTGAGGATGGCGTCCGTGTGAGGTTCGCTGGAAGCGGCATCCCGGGCCATCGAGATTTCGGCCTCGTCCATCTTGGCGACGTTCTTCGCGAGGAAGCTGTGGGCCGACAGGCAGTAGGTGCACCGGTTGTACTCGGCACTGCTCAGGGCCAGTCGCTCGCGGACGGCCGGCGGCAGCACACCCTCCTTGAGCGCTCCGGCCAGCGCGAGCCATGCCTTGAGCACCGCAGGGTTGACGGCCATGTACTGGGCCATGTTCGGGACGGCGCCGATGGTCTTCCGCATCTGGGTGTAGAGGTCCGCGACCTCGTCGGCTGCCTCGTCCGGTGTGACCGGCGTGAGCGTGGTCATCGTTGCTCCTTCTGTGCTTCAGGGGCGGCATCAAGCCTTGCTGAGTCGAGTCTGCGCGGACCAGAATGCGACAGACAGGCTGCTCAGGATCAACTTTCGGCTCGAACGTCTCACAGCACGTACGCGACGGCCGCGCGCCGATGGCCCCGCAGCGGACAAGATCACCACTCAGGACACCGCCTCACACACCGCCTCAACACACCGCCTCGCACTCCGAAAGACACACACGATGGATCCGGTAAGTCACCTCCTTCGCCTGGCAAAGGTCACCGCGACGCTCGACAGGCGTTGCCTGCTGGGCGCAGCCACCAGGATGGACGTGGGCGAGCGGCAATTCCTTGAAGCGCAGTTCCATGTACTTCTGGAGGGCGAGTGCCAGCTGCTCGTGTCCAACATGGTGGTGGACATGAAGCCGGGCGATTTCGTGTTGATTCCCGGCGGGGCGGCACATCGGGTCATTACGCCAGGGAAATATCCTGAGGTTCCGACGGCTGAGGTGGAGGAAGAGTCGTTCATCACCACACACAGTGCGGATGGCGGAAGTCCCGTGATCGACTTGTTCTGTGGGCACTATGCGTTCGATCCCGGAGCCGGCGCCGTGTTGTTCCGTACGCTCCCGGATCCCGTTCATGTTTCCTTCGGTGATTCCGTTGAAACTGACACAATGCTGCGAACCCTCAGCGAACTCATGCGTAGCGAGGCCGGAAACAGAGGGCCGGGGACATCGGTGATCCTCTCCGCCTTTTCCACGGTGCTTCTTGCGATGGTTCTGCGCTCTGCCCGGGGCTCCGCGACCGGAGAAGCCCTCTGGACGGCCTCGTCGGATCCTCGCATCGCGGAAGTCGTGCAGGCGGTCCTGGAAGAACCGGGAAATGATTGGTCCATCTCGCGGCTCGCGCAACTGGCAGCCATGTCGCGGGCAACCTTCCTGCGACATTTCACGCGGGAAACTGGAATGACGGTCGGTGTCTTTCTCGCACGCTCGCGCGTGATGGCGGCGGCGGAGATTCTTTCATCGACGGGAGATACGGTCGCCACCGTCGCCGGCCTGGTCGGATACGGTTCGGAGTCCGCGTTCTCTCGCGTCTTCCGGTCGGAAGTCGGTATGTCTCCCGCCGAGTTCCGGCGTGATCAGGTTCGGCGAGAGAGGAATCTCCGCGGAATCAGGACCAAGTGAAGTGATCGCTGCTTCGCAACAGGTATCCATCACTTCTCGGCCCCCATACCGGCAGCCGATCTCGGGCTCCATGGGGGTGAGGCTGCGGTTACGGCTGCCGCGCCCCTCCTGGGACTTGCCCTCCCGCGTGCACCAGGAGGGCAAGCCGCATCGACGTAGTGCAACCGGACGCACTACACACTGAGAATTCGCAGTGGCGGGGCAGTACGGATGCGGCCACGCGGAGCCGGACCTCCGAAGTCGAGCGACTACGTAGAGTGCCGGGATCTCGCCGACTGTGAGCGTGAACCTCGAATGGCTTCACCCCGAACACCCGTGTCCGTGGCGCGACCAGCCGTGACCTGGTCCATCACCCGTCTCAATGGTCGAGACGGGTGTTTGACATTAGGCGATCTTATGGCGGATAAAGTACTTGCTTTGGCCACGTTGTGACTTTCCGTGGCGGTCCAGCCCTGCTAGCCGAATGAGTACCGACGTGTCCGTCTCCTCCGCCTCCCCGGCCCCCGTCGACCCGCGACAGGAGTGGGACGCCTGGTGTGCCGGGCGCCGTCGTGCGCTCACCTCGCCGACCGGCAACCTCGCCCTCGTCGAGACCCGGTGGCTCCCGGCGGGGGAGGAGGCCGACGCCGACGCCGCCCGCGCCGGGCAGCCCGACACCGTGACGGTCACCACGCTGAGCCGCACCGACCTCGTCACCGGCGAGCCCGAGCACGGCCTGCGCTTCTGGGACGCCGACGCGCCCGCCATCCGCCACTTCGAGGGCGTGGACACCTTCCCGTACGACCCCGCCTGGGTCCTGGAGGCCGCCTTCACCCCGGTCCCGGGCGCCCGCCGGATCGCCTTCGAACACATCCGGGACAACGGCGGCAGTCGCGACCTCGTCGTCCCCGGCGACATCACGCTCACCGTCGACGGCCGCGAGTACACCCTCAGCGCCTTCGACGACGACGGCACCCTCCTGCTCGTCTTCGGCGACCCGACCAACGGGGACACCACCTACGGCGCCGGCCGCTTCCTGTTCGTCGAGCGCACCGCCGACGACAGCCGGGTGGTCCTCGACTTCAACCGGGCCTTCGTGCCGCCCTGCGGCTTCTCCGATCAGTACAACTGTCCGATGCCGCCGCGGCAGAACCGCTTCCACCTGCCCGTCGAGGCCGGCGAGAAGCACCCCGTCTTCCGCGACGGCTTCGCCGCACAGCACTGATCGCCCGACGCCCCCTCCCCGTACCGCAGCACGAAAGCGCACGCACGCCATGAGACTGAACAAGCCCGCCCTGTACGCCGCCGCGACCACCGCATCCCTCGCGCTCGTCCTCACCGCCTGCGGTGGTTCCGCGACCAGCGCCTCCGGCGGCACCTGGGACAAGAACGCCACCGTCAACATCGGCTCCCTGTACGAGCCGCAGAACCTCGACAACACCGCGGGCGGCGGCCAGGGCGTCACCGAGGCGCTCAACGGCAACGTCTACGAAGGGCTCTTCCGTCTCACCGACGACGGCAAGGTCGACAAGCTCCTCGCGAAGGACTACAAGGCCAGCGCCGACGGCCTCACCTACACCTTCACCCTGCGCGACGGCGTGAAGTTCCACAGCGGCAAGGAACTCACCAGCGCCGACGTCAAGTACAGCCTGGAGAAGGTCCTCGCCGACGACTCGCAGTCCGCCCGCAAGAGCAACCTCGAAGTCGTCAAGGACATCGCCACCCCCGACGCGCACACCGTCAAGGTCACGCTGTCCCAGCGGTCGATCTCCTTCGTCTACAACCTCTCCTACGTCTGGATCATCAACTCCCAGGCGAAGAACCTCAAGACCGGCGAGGACGGCACCGGCCCGTACACGCTGGACAAGTGGACGCGCGGCTCCGCCCTGAGCCTGAACCCCTTCGGCGGCTACTGGGGCGACGCGGCCGCCAACAAGCAGGTCGTCTTCCACTACTTCAAGGACGCCACCGCCCTCAACAACGCCCTGCTGACCAACGCCGTCGACGTGGTCACCAGCGAACAGTCCCCGGACGCCTTGGACCAGTTCAAGAGCAACCAGAACTACAAGGTCAACGACGGCAACTCCACCACCAAGCTGCTCCTCGCCTTCAACGACAAGGCCAAGCCCTTCACGGACGTCAAGGTGCGGCAGGCCGTCTCCGCCGCCATCGACGACAAGAAGCTCCTGGAGTCGGTCTGGGGCGGCTACGGCAAGCTCATCGGCTCCATGGTGCCGCCCACCGACCCCTGGTACGAGGACCTCACCAAGGTCAACGCCTACGACGTCACCAAGGCCAAGCAGCTGCTCGCCGAGGCCGGCTACGCCAAGGGCTTCTCCTTCACCCTGGACACCCCCAACTACGACCCGCACCCCACGGCCGCGACCTTCATCAAGGCGCAGCTCGCCAAGGTCGGCATCGACGTCAAGATCAACACGATCACGCCCGACGAGTGGTACACCAAGGTCTACAAGAACCACGACTTCACGGCGACGCTCCAGGAGCACGTCAACGACCGCGACCTGGTCTGGTACGGCAACCCCGACTTCTACTGGGGCTACGACAACAAGCAGGTCACGAAGTGGGTCGCGCAGGCCGAGGAGGCCACCACGACCGCGCAGCAGACCGACCTGCTGAAGAAGGTCAACCGCCAGACCGCCGAGGACGCGGCCAGCGACTGGCTCTACCTGTACCCGCAGATCGTGGTCGCGAGCACCAAGCTCTCCGGCTACCCGCTCAACGGCCTGAACTCCCAGTTCTACGCCTTCGACATCAAGAAGAAGGACTGATGGGGCGCTACCTCCTCAGACGCCTCGCCTTCCTGGTGGTGTCGCTGGCGATGGCGAGCGTGGTGCTCTTCGTCCTGCTCCGCCTGCTGCCCGGCGACCCGGCCAACGCGCTCACCTCGGTGGGCGCCGGCCCGGAGCAGATCGCGGCGGCCCGCCACTCGATCGGCTCCGACCGGCCGCTGCCCGAGCAGTTCACCCACTGGCTCGGGCAGTTGGCCGGCGGCGACCTCGGCACCTCCTTCGTCAGCTCGCTGCCGGTCGGCCCCGAGGTGACCGCCCGCCTGAACGTCACCGTCCCCCTGACGCTGGCCGCGTTCGTGCTGGCCGTCCTCGTCGCCGTACCCGTCGGCTTCGTCGCCGCCCACAAGCGGCACACCTGGTACGGCGCCCTGCTCAGCGGAGTCTCCCAACTGGGCATGGCGGTACCGGTGTTCTGGCTCGGCATGATCCTCATCGCGGTGTTCGCACTGAACGCGGGCTGGCTGCCCTCCGGCGGCTTCCCGCAGGACGGCTGGGCCGCGCCCGCCGACGCCGTCCGCTCCCTGGTCCTGCCGGTCGTGACCATCGCCCTGGTGATGAGCGCCTCCCTGATCCGCTACGTCCGCTCGGCCACCCTCGACGTCCTCGGCAGCGACCACCTGCGCACCGCCCGCGCCCTCGGCGCGTCCTTCCCCACCGCCATGTGGCGGCACGGCCTGCGCAACGCCTCCGTACCGGTGATCTCCGTGCTCGGCATCGAACTCGCCTCCACCCTGCTCGGCGCCGTCGTCGTGGAGTCCGTGTACGCCCTGCCCGGCCTCGGCTCGCTGCTCGCCACCGGCATCGCCCAGCACGACTACCCGGTGATCCAGGGCGTCCTGTTCGTCTCCACTCTCGCCGTCCTGCTGATCGGGTTCGTCGCCGACCTCGTGCAGCGGATCATCGACCCGCGGCTGCGCGGCCGGCTGTCGGGAGGCGCCCGATGACCACGACCGACGTCCTGGACCAGGCCCCGGCCGCCGCACCCGCCCGCGGCCGCCGCCGCTCGGTGACCCTGCTCGCCGGCTGCACCCTCACCGGCCTGATCGCGCTGCTCGCGCTCGTCTCGCTGGTCTGGCTGCCCTACGCCACCGACGACACCTCCGGCGGCCGGCTCGCCGGTCCCGGCGACGGACACCTGCTCGGCACCGACAAGCTGGGCCGGGACCTGTTCACCCAGCTGATGACGGGCTCGCGGATCGCCGTCGAGGCCGGTCTCGGCTCGGTGCTGATCGCCGCGCTGATCGGCGTCACCCTCGGGGTGCTCGCCGCGTTCGCGCAAGGATGGCTCGACGACACCCTCGCCGCCTTCCTCGACATCCTGATCGCCTTCCCGACCCTGCTGCTGGCGATGCTCGTCGTCGCCGCCCGCTCGGCCACCCTCGGCTCCGCCGTCCTGGCCATCGGCCTGGCCCAGAGCTCCGTCGTCGCCCGGCTGGTGCGGATCCTGGTCAAGCGGGTCCTCGCGCAGGACTACGTCACCGCCGCCCGTACCTCGGGCACCTCCTGGCCCCGCACCGTCGCCGGGCACGTGCTGCCCAACATCTGGCCCACCCTCGTGGTCAACCTCGCCCTCCAGTTCGGCCTCGCCGTGCTGGCCGAGGCCGGCCTGTCCTACCTCGGTCTCGGCGCGCCGCCGCCCAACGCCTCCTGGGGCCGCATGCTCCAGGAGGCCCAGGCCACCTTCACCACCGCCCCGGCGGGCGCGCTGGCCCCCGGCGTCCTGCTGGTCCTGCTGGTCGTCGGCGTCAACCTGATCGCCGACGGACTGCGCGACACCCTCGACCCGGCGACCCGACAGAGGCGGTCATGACCCTCCTCGACGTAGACGGCCTGACCGTGCACACCGCCGACGGCCGCACCCTGGTCGACGACCTCTCCTTCCGGATCGACGCGGGCGAACGGCTCGGCCTGATCGGCGAGTCCGGCTCCGGCAAGTCCCTGACCACGCTCGCCCTGCTGGGCCTGCTGCCCGACGGGATGCGTGCCGAGGGGAGCGTGACACTGGCCGGCACGCAGGTCGTCGGCGCCACCGAGAAGCAGCTCACGGCCGTCCGCGGACGCCGGGCGGCCGTGGTCTTCCAGGAACCGCTGACCGCCCTCGATCCGCTGATGCGGGTGGGCCGGCAGATCGCCGAGCCGCTCGCCCGCCGCACCGGCCTCAAGGGCAGGCAGCTGCAGGCCGCCGTGGGGGAGGCCCTGGACCGGGTCCGGCTGCCCGAACCCGGCCGGATCGCCCGCGCCTTCCCGCACGAGATCTCCGGCGGCCAGCGCCAGCGCGTCGCGCTCGCCATGGCCCTCGCCTGCGAGCCCGACCTGCTCATCGCCGACGAACCCACCACCGCCCTCGACGTGTCCGTGCAGGCCGAGGTGCTCGACCTGCTCGACACCCTGGTGCGCGAACGCGGGATGGCCGTGCTGTTCGTCAGCCACGACCTCGCCGTCGTCGCGAAGATCGCCGACCGCGCCCTCGTCCTCAAGGACGGCCGGGCCGTCGAGGAGGGGCCGGTCCTCGACGTGATCGGCACGCCGACCGCCGAGTACACCAGGACGCTCGTCGCCGGAGCCCGCAAGCTGGAGGCCGCCCTGGACCTGAGGAGCGCCCGATGACCCCCGTACTCGAACTCGACGACGTGGCCGTCCGCTACCGGGGCGCCGCCGCCGACGTCGTCCAGGGCGTGTCCCTCGCCGTCGAACCGGGACAGTCGCTCGCGCTGGTCGGCGAGTCCGGCGCCGGCAAGACCACCCTGCTCCGTCTCCTGCTCGGCCTCGCCCGCCCCACCCGCGGCACCGTCCGCTTCGACGGCGACCCCCTCGCCCCGCGCGACCGCCGGCAGCTGCGCCGCTTCCGGCGGGGCGTGCAGTGCGTCTTCCAGGACCCGTACTCCTCCCTGGACCCGCGCCGCCGCGTGGCCGCCATCGTCGCCGAACCGCTGCGCTCCCTCGGCCTGGACAGCCGTACGACCGCCGCGCCGAAGGTGGCCGCCGCCCTGGAGCGGGTAGGGCTGCCCGCCGACGCGGCCGACCGCTACCCGCACGAGTTCTCGGGCGGCCAGCGGCAGCGCATCGCCATCGCCCGCGCCATCGTCTGCGACCCACGCGTGCTGCTCGCCGACGAACCGGTCAGTGCGCTCGACCTCACGACCCGCGTGAAGGTCGTCGACCTGCTCGCCGAACTGAAGCAGGAGCGCGACCTCACCCTGGTCATGGTCAGCCACGACCTGTCGGTGGTCGCCTCCCTGTGCGAGCGCACCGCGGTGCTGGAACGCGGCCGCTTGGTCGAACAGGGCCCCACCGACCGGGTGCTGGGCGCCCCGGAGCACCCGTACACCCGCCGGCTGATCGACAGCGTGCCCCGCCTGCCCGCCTGAGTCAGGCGGCCGGGATCGAGTAAATCCCGGCGAACGTCGGACAGTTCGCCGGGAGAGAGGCCCGCTGTCTCGTCTGGCCGGCACGTGGCCTGCACGGCAACGGACCGGTAACGGCAGGCAACGAAGCGGACTCCGGTGTGGTCTACTCCGCCATGAAGGTCTCATTCCTGCTCCACAACGCCTATGGGATCGGCGGCACGATCACCACCACCTTCAACCTGGCCCAGGCGCTCGCCGACCGGCACGAGGTGGAGATCGTCTCCGTACTGCGACACCGCGAACGCCCGACCTTCGCCCTGGACCCACGCGTATCGTTAAGGCCCCTGGTGGACTTGAGACATGAGAAGGAACATCCACTGCGTCTCAAACCGGCGCGGGTGTTCCCCGCCGCCGAGTACCGCTACCGGCAGTACAGCGAACTGACCGACCTGCGGATCGGCGAGTGGCTGGCACAGACCGCCGCCGAGGTCGTCATCGGCACCCGGCCGGGACTCAACGTGCACCTCGCGCGCCAGGCGCCGGAGCACATCGTCCGCATCGGGCAGGAGCACCTCACCCTCGACAGCCACTCGCCCCGGCTGCGCACCACGCTGCGCCGGGCCTACCGCAGGCTCGACGCATTGACCACGGTCACCGAGGCGGACGCCGCCTCCTACCGACGCAAGATGCGCCTGCCCGGCGTCCGGGTGAAGGCGCTCCCGAACAGCGTCCCCGACCCGGTGCTGCCCGAGGCGGACGGCACCGCGAAGCTGATCGTCGCCGCCGGCCGACTGGTCCCGGTGAAGCGCTACGACCTCCTCGTCGAGGCGTTCGCCCCGGTCGCCGCCGCCCACCCGGACTGGCGGCTGCGGATCTACGGCAGGGGCCAGGAACAGGCCCGGTTGCGGCAGCTCATCGAGGACCTCGGCCTGAGCGACCACGCCTTCTTGATGGGAGCGGCCGCGCCCATGGAGGCGGAGTGGGTCAAGGGTTCGATCGGTGCGACCGCGGCCGACTTCGAACCGTTCGGCATGACCATCGTGGAGGCGATGCGCTGCGGTCTGCCGGTCGTCAGCACCGACTGCCCGTACGGACCCGGCGAGATCATCGAGGACGGCGCCGACGGCCTGCTCGTCCCCGTCGGAGACCGCGAGGCGCTGACCGCCGCCCTGCTGGAACTCGTACAGGACGACGAGCGACGCCGGCACATGGGCCGCAGAGCACTGCAGAACGCCCGACGGTTCGGCCCCGTACCGGTCGTGGAGCAGGCCGAGTGCCTGATCGACGAGGCGGTGGCCGCGCGCGGGTCCGGGCGACGGGTGGCGGCGGAACCCGGACGGCTGCAACGCGCCCTGGTCAGCGAGGGCTTCGCCGTACGTGACGTGACGAGAGCCGTGGCGTCCCGCGCGTTGCACACGGTACGGAGGGGAAGGCGATGACCACCGGACACGGCACGACGACCGTCGCCGACCTCCGAACCGACTGCACGGCCGACGCGGACGGCCGCCTCACCTTCGTGCTGCGGGCACCGTCGGCCACGGGCCGTCTGCTGCTACGACTCCGCCCGAAGAAAGGGCAACCCGAGAAGATCCTCCATGCCCTGGACCTGAAACCGACGGCGGACGGCCGATCGTGCGCCGTCCTGGAGCCGGATCCAGCGCTCGCCGAGGGCCGGTGGGACGTCTACCTGATCCCCGAACCCGGCGCGCCACGGCAACGACTGGGCCCCGGATTCCGAGACCTTCGCACCCTCCTCGACGGCCACCTGCGCGAGCGGCCGTCACCGGTGGCCGTACGTGTCCCGTACGTCACCAGGGACGGCCATCTGGCGGTCCGGACGTGGCTGCGCACCGCCCACGCGGAGGTCGAGGCCGTCCATGTCACGGACCGCTCGATGACCGTCAGGGCACGGCTGCACGGCGCCACCCTCGGCGCGGCTCCGGCCGTGCGGCTGCGCGTGCGGGGCGGCGGCGGCACCGAGCGGACCGTCGTGCCGGCGACAGAGAAGGACGGCCGTGGGTTCTCCTTCACCGTGGACTACGGGGAGTTGGCCGGTGACACCGGTGCCGCCAACCGTGTCTGGGACCTGTCCGTCACGATCGGCGGCAAGACCTCGGTCCGGATCGGCCGCCTCCTCGACGATGTCGCGGAGCGTAAGGACATCTTCGTTCTCCCCACGGCCGCGATCGGCGGCGCGGTCGTTCGGCCCTACTACACGGTCGACAACGATCTCTCCATCCTCACGGAAAGGACCCGACCGTAAGCCCTCACAGTGAGGGCGTTGCTATTCGGCTGCCGGTGCGGGGTCTTGGACGTAGGCGACGGTCTGCATCATGCCGAGGTCCTCATGGTGGAGCTGGTGGCAGTGGGCGAGGGCGCGGCCGGTGAAGTCCTCGTACGCGACGAGGAAGGTGGCGGCGGACTGGCCGGGTGTTCCGCCGGTCAGTCCGATGGTGTCGTGCCAGACGGGCGGGTCGAGTCGCCGGCCGTTCTTGTGGGTGAGGAGAAACTGGTTGGTGTGCAGGTGGAAGGGGTGGTTGAACGTCGGCATGGTCTCGTCGCTGCGGACGGTCCATCGTTCGACGGTGCCCAGGCGCAGGGTGTGATTGGTGTAGCCGGGGTCGAACAGACCGTAGGCCGGGTCGTGGGCGAGGTCGCCGTTCGGGTCTGCCGGCGGGGTCGCCTGGGTACCGAGCATCCGGAAGGCGTTGGGGAACGCTCCTGTGAAGGCGCCGGGGTCGGCGTGGAAGACAACTTCCCGGTCCGCCACAGGATGTGAGATGTCCCGCTCGTCGAGGAAGGGTCTGCCCGGTGGGAGTGAGGCCGGCAGTGTCATCGGCGGGTCGAGCGCCTCACCCGTCACCCGGACCGTCATGAGAGGCCCGGGCACTCCCGTCGCGCGCAGTGTGTAGGAGCCGGGCTCGCCGCCTCGTACGAGGATGTCGGCGCGGTTGCCCATGGCGAGTTCGACCTCTGTCAGGGTGACCGGCTTGGCGAAGGCGACGCCGTCCTGGGCGATCTGGTGCACAGGCAGGTGGCCGTGGTCGTGGATGATCGTGAGCTGGAGGGCGGTGAAGGCGGTTGCGGCGACGACTCTCCACCGCTGGACCTCTCCGGGGCGCAGCGTGATCGTCGGGTTGACCGTGCCGTTGACGGTGAACACGGAAGGGATGTCGGTCATCCAACTGCCCGAGGTGAAGGCGGGGACCTTGCCGTCCTGGAGTTTGAGTTCGTTGATGCAGACGATGATGTCGGCGGCCGCCTTGATCTCGGGCACCTCGTCGATGTCGCCCTCGACGACGATGACCCCGGCCATTCCTCCGGCGATCTGTTCGGCCGTGGATCCGTGCAGGTGAGGGTGGTACCAGTAGGTGCCGGCGGGATGCCCGACCGGAACGTCGATGACCGTCAGGTACCGCGGCTCCGCGGCGCCGGCAGCGACCTGGGCCGCGGTCCGCGGTGCGAACTCGCGCAGGACGTTGTCGGCGTGCCCGGACGGAGAGACGTGCATGCCGTGGGTGTGCAGGTTGAAGCTGTTGGCGTGGTGCGGCCTGTTGTGACCCCCGCTGTGGGGCGAGTTGGGCGGCAGACCGTTGATCTGCGTCAACCGCAGCACGTCCCCGCCGCGCACCCGCAGGGTCGGTCCCGGAATCGTCCCGTTGTAGGTGCGCGTGGTGAGGGGGCCGTACCCGGGGACGGTGACGGTGGTGAATCGAACGTCGAGGATCTGGTCGAGCACCGACGAGAGCCGACCGGGCACCGACCGCGAGGCGACCACGACCGGCTGTGGGAACGACACGGACGGCGCCGTGGGCTGTCTGGCGGGAAGGCCACCTGTGAGCGTTGAGAGGCCCGCAGGAATGGCCTTGAGCACCGACCGACGGCTGATCCCACTGCTTTCTCGCACAAAGCGCAACCTATCGGTACATACTGGATCTCCCTGCGAGGCTCCAGCAGGGAATGAAGACCGCGATGACCTTCGCCGGGGTCGTGACGGCCGACGTCGCCAGCAGGACGGACAGCTCATCGACATGAGCGACAAGGCAACCGCCAAGGGAATGCCGAGCCGGCCAGTCGCGTTACAGGCAGTGTGGTGGTGAAGGGGACAGTGTCCCCGGGCCTCACCAATTGCCCATGAGGACGATCGTTCGGCTGAAGCCTCATGGAGCCTTTCGCCGCGTAGGCGACCGTCTTTCACCACTACACGCTGTCGATGGCCCGCTCCGTGACAGGGGGCGGGCCATCCGCATACGTTCCGGGACCAGCGCGTGCCGGGCTGATCGAGTGCCGCCTGGCGGCGCCGGTCAGCCGCAACACGGCCAGCTGGCGGACCCGGTCGGAGGTCGCCGTGACCATCCCGCGCGCCCCGCGTCGAGCTTGTACGGAGCAAAGGCGGCCGTGGACCAGGGGGGCCCACGAGATCGGAGGGTGCACCCCTGGCTGCACGGCGAACGAATGGTCCTCCACCACGGCACGCGGCTGGGTGAGTTCTCGAGCGGGCCAAGGCGGCAGTTCTGCGCCAGGTCACCGTGCCACGCAGCGCCCGACAGTCCGGGTAAATGGATGGTCGGGGGCGATCGTTGGGCGACAGGATGCTCCACATGACACTGCTCACCCCCGAGCTGCACACCGCCCGCCTGCGACTGCGGCCGTTCACCGATACCGATGCGGCTCCGCTCTACGCACTGCACAGCAACGCCCAGGTGCTGCGGTACTGGGACTCGCCGCCCTGGACCGAACCGGTCCGTGCCCAGCGCTTCATTGCGATCTGCCGGACGATCGAGGAGGAAGGCACGGGAGCGCGGCTGGCCGTCGACCGCGTCTCTGACGGTGCGTTCATCGGCTGGTGTGGCCTGACCCGGTGGAACCCGGACTTCCGCAGTGCGTCCCTGGGTTACGTCTTTGAAGCCGCCGCGTGGGGCCACGGCTATGCCACGGAGACCGCACACGCCGTCCTGGGCTGGGCGTTCGACACCCTGGACGTCAACCGCGTCCAGGCCGAGACCGACACGCGCAACTTGGCGTCGGCCCGGGTCCTGGAGAAGCTCGGCTTCGTCCGCGAAGGCACACTCCGCGAGGACTGCATCGTCAACGGCGACGTTTCCGACTCCTGGGTCTTCGGCCTCCTCCGCCGAGAGTGGCACCCGACAGGCACGCCGACGGTCGGCCGATAAGACCAGATTCCCGCTGTCAGCACCGCTGGAGCTTGGAGCGGCAACATCGTCTCAGGCCTTGGTCGACTCCCGGGGGAGTAGGTGAGCTCCTGGTAGGTGAACGCGGCGCTGGAGCGTGCCGCCGCACCCTGCCCGACCGGCGGTCCCCTTTCCGGGCGGCGCTGCCCCGCGTCCCGCGGCACCGCGGGTGCCGAACGCCGGGCAGCGCCGATCCGGCCTACTGAGCGGTGAGCGTGAAGGACTGGGCGGCACCGCCGGAGCAGCTCCACTGCTGGAGCCGGGCGCCGTCGGCGGTGGAGACGTCGGTGACGTCCAGGCACTGGGCGGGATTGCTGCGTGGCGTCAGGGTGTACGTGCCGCCTGCCCCAGGCACCGGCTTCCACTGCTGGTTGGTACCGCCACCGTAGGCCCAGAGCTGGATCTTCGCTCCGTTGCCGGCGCCCGTCCCGCCGGTGACGTCCCAGACGGCGTTGGTCGCGTTGCGGCTGACGACCTTGTAGTAGCCGCTGTCGGTGGCCTGGAACTGCCACTGCTGGTTGGTGCTGCCGGGCACGCAGGTCCACTGCTGTACGGCGGCGCCGTTGGCGGTCGAACCAGCCGTGTCGTCGACGCACTTGCCGCTGTTGGTGTTGGTGACCGTGTACCACTTCGCGGGGTCGATGGGCCCCGTGCTGCCTGCGCCGACGTCGGGCCAGATGTACGTCGCCACCGTCTTGGCGGGCAGCGTGCTGCTGATCTGCTGGCCGTTGGCGCGCAGCGTGACGGGCTGGTTGGAGGCCGTCTGGTTGACCACGACGGTCACCAGGCTGCCGTCCGGATTGAGGAAGGCGACGTTGGTGACACTGCCGCTGGTCCCGTTGTTCGTCTGGACCCGGGTGGCGCCCCGTGCGATGAACTTCGAGAACTGGCCGACGATGTAGTACTCGGGCAGTGCCCAGTACGTGTCCGGGTTGCTCGGCGACTGGATGAACATGGTCGGGTCGGGTGCCCCGGACCACTGCTCAGGGCTGCGGTTCTGGTCGAGCATGGTGACCCAGTCCTGGTACATGATCGACTGGTTGCGGAAGTACTGGACGATCCGGTCCGCGCCGGCGGTGCCCCACACGGCACGCTCGGTCATGGCCACGTCCTTGGTCGGGTAGCTCGACTTGACCTGGCCCATGGAGGTCGGATCCCCGCCGTAGTCGTGGAAGGCGATGCCGTCGACCGAGTTGAACGCGCTGCTGGGCGAGCCGGGACTGCCGAGGACCCCGGCGGTGTAGGTCGGGCCGTCGCCGAAGTTGTGGTCGAAGGCCCAGATCTTGGTCGCCGACGCTCCGTTGCTGTTCAGCTCGGTGCGCAACGCGGTGGCGATCCTGCGTTCCTGATCGGCGGTGAGCGTCATGCCCGGGTAGTCCGGTGGGGAGAACAGCGGTTCGTTCTGCATCGTGACGGCGTACAGCGGCAGGCCCTGTCCCGCGTAGGCGGTGACGGCCTTGCGCAGGTAGGTCGCGAGTACGGGGATGTTCCCGTCGGGAAGCGTGCCGCCGATCAGGCTGCTGTTGTTCTTCATCCAGGCCGGCGGGCTCCACACGCTGCCGAACAACAGCAGGTTGGGGTTGATCGCCTTCGCTTCCTTGAGGACCGAGATGATGTTGTAGTCGATGTCCTTCTGGATGGAGAACCGCGACAGGCTCGGGTCGGCCGCGCCGTCGTCGTAGGTGTAGAACTGCCGCGAGGTGAAGTCGCTCGAACCCAGCGGGATCCGGGCGATGTTGAACCCGGCGCCGTTGACCGGGTCGACGAGCTTGCGCAGCGCCGCGGTACGCGCGGACGCGCTCATCCGGGACAGGTTGTAGATCGTGGACTCCTCCAGTGAGGAGCCGACGCCGAGGACGGACTGGTAACGGGTGCCCGTGTCGGCGGTGATGGTGGCCGTGCCCGAGGCGGAGACCGCGGTGAGGTCGGACTGCCGCGACAACTGGTACCGGGTCGAGGCCAGCCCCGTCGCCGGGTTGGTGAACCAGTTCGCGTTGGCCGGCCCGAATCCCGACGCGGTCGACTCCGAGCTGAAGTACACCTGAACGGGAGCGCCGGCCGCCTGGGCCGACGGCGCGTTCACTGCGGTCAGAGCGACGGGTGCGAGCAGCGCGCCGACCGCCGTCGCGGTCAGGGCGAGCGTGGCCCGACGGCCGCGCACCACGGGACCGGAGGTCCGGGAGCGCGGTCGCCACCAGTGGGGGTGTCTCAGAGGCACGGGAACTCCTGATCGGGTGGGGGATGTCGCCTGCCGCTCGGTGTGAGCCGGTGAGGCCCGCTCGTCCGACGCCGGGCGGGGGTGCGGGTGCTGGATCGGGCGGGTCGTTCCGACGGCGGGTGGCTGATGCGACTGTGGTGGACGATCAGTGCGGTGAAACAAGGGGTTCACAACTTTTTACAAGTCGTGAACTTAGAGGCGGCGTAGAAGTACCGTCAACCCGCTTGCCTCAACGGCGCCTTCCCCCCAGTGCTTCACCAACGATCCCACCCGGCCTGGCCGGTGCTGGAGATCCAGTCCTCGTTGCTGCGATGGTGGTCCAGCCTCACGGCCTCGAACTCGTCCTCGCCCAGGCCCCTTCGGGCGCCCAGCCGCTGCAGGGCCTGGGAGATGGGGCTGACCGCCCGAGAGAACCACTTCTCGATCGCCTTATCCAGCGGACTCAGCGCCAGTGCACCGTCAGCCCAGACAGCGGCTCGTCAATCGCCGACTCCACCGAAGTACTCGGCCTCCACATAGGCGATCGGACCCGCGGCAGACCACTGAGCCTGCCGAGTGTCGAAGCCGCCCGGCAGCCGCCACCTGGAGCCTCATCCTGCCTGACACATCACGCACGAACCCGCGAGCCTCCCCACTCCGGCGTCCAGCAGGTCACCAATCGCTCACGCTCCCCTCCTGGTCGCCGTCTTCCTCCGTGACGCCCGACTGCTAGCGTCCGCACCATGTGGGCGCAAGAGATCGTGGCAGGCCGGCCGGCTTGGCGGCACACGCCGTCCGGGGTTGTATTTCGAGCCGTACCCGGTGGGACGTTCCGGATGGGCTTGTCCGACGCGGAACTGGACGCCGTTCGCGCCATCGAGCGGGCCGGCGGTGCTAATGACGACCTCGAACCGTTCTTCGCCGGTGCCGACCAGGCCCGGCCGGTGCGGGACGTGCGGCTCGAACCGTTCCTGATCGCCCGGCATCCGCTCACCGTGGCGCAAGTACGGCACTGGCTGCCCGAGTACGAGGACAGCTTCGCCCCCTCGGATACGAGCACGGCCCGCCTTGAGGATGAATTGGACGACCTGCTGCGCATGTTGCCGTTCCGGCTGCCCAGCGAGGCGGAATGGGAGTACGCGGCCCGGGCCGGTACGACCACCCTGAACTTCCGCGGGGACGACAGGCCGGACGAGGACCAGATTCTCGACGACTTCGCCGACGAGCAAGGCACCTCCGCGGCCGAGAACGCCTTCGGGCTGGCGGCGATGGGGTCGGCCAATGAAATCTGCGCCGACGTATGGATCCCGCACTTCAAGGACGCGCCGGTGGACGCACGCCCCCGCACCGGGGACGGACCGCGGGTCGTGCGCGGAGGGGCCAGCGACCTCTCCCCGTGGCAGGGCTGCGGCGAATGGCTGCTGCTGCTCTCCGCCACCCGCTACGCGTCCCATGACTTCACCGCAGTCCGCCCAGTGGCACCCGTACCAACCAGTCAGGGACAGCCGAGGTAGACAAGAGCTGCGCCTTGAGAACTCCGGAACGGCGACAGGCCCCCAGCCGACGCGAGCACCGCGGACAGGGGCCTGTGGGCACGGGCCTAATTCTTCCCTTCCGGGATCTCGGTCCTCCGGGGAATTCAGGCTTCGACGAGACCCCCTCTGGTGGGCTCGTGTTCGGAAGCAGCAGCGGTGCGTCGCCTGGCCAGCACTCCCGAGTACCAGTATCCGCCGATCATCAAGGCGATGAGGACGAGTGTCTCGGTGCTTCCCAGCACCCAGGTGGAGGTGCTGACGGCCTTGTCGGCGAGCCTCGGCAGATCTTCCGGAGAGATCACGGTCGCGGAGTGCTTCGCCGTTTCGGCCTGGAACGCCTGGTTGCGCGCCGAGCCGTGCAGGAAGGGCGCGACGAAGAGGAGCGCCATGCCCAGGAGGGTCTCGACGGTGACCACCGCGGGGAACTGGCGTAGCAGGATGGTGCGCAGCGGGCGTTCGTCACCGCCGGCCCGCAGTGCGTCGATCCTCGGGTGCAGCCAGAACTGGTTGAAGACGCCGAGCAGGAGCAGGGTTCCGAAGATGAGGATCTTCACGCCCAGGACACGACCGTACATGGTGGTGAACAGCTGTGAGGGGCCGTCGACGTGCTCCCAGTACAGGAACAGCCCGGACAGGGTGATGGCGGTGACGCAGCCCATGGCGGCGGCTGAGAAGCGGCGAATGGTGGTGGACCAGAAGGCCGCGCGCTCGGCGGGCGGTACGGCACCGGGAAGGGCCAGCAGGGCCAGTCCCGCCAATCCGCCCAACCAGACGGCTCCGCCGAACAGATGAAGCATCCACGTGGCTGTCTCGAAGACGGTGCGACCCCAGTCGTCGGGTGCCGCGTCCGGGAATTTGGTGGTGCCCAGGGCGATCAGTCCCGTGCCCAGGCCTGCCGTGAGCAGACTCGTGCGCACTCGGCCAACTGCCGCCGCACGGAGGGCGAGTGGGGCGGTGAGTGCCGCGCTGACGAGCAGCATCGTCACCTCCAGCCCGGACAGTCGGCCCGCGTTGGTGCCGTCGTAGAGCAGGTTCCATGCGTCCCGGTAGTGAAATCCGCCGGCCTCTCCGGAGTGAGCGAGGTCGGTAAGCACCGCGACGACCGCCAGTAGGGCCAGGACGACGGCTGTGCGGGCGAGACGGGTCGTCACCGCGCTAAGGGTGTCGGCACCGATTCGACGTGCAGCTGGTCCTGCGGCTGTCAGGGCCAGCGCCGTCACCCCGACCGTTCCCATCAGGGTCACCCACGCCGCCCACGCCACGGCGCTGTCCTCGAACGGGCCGAGCGGGGTCGACGGTGCCGGCGCCGCAAACAGCAGCGAACCGGACGACGGATTCGGCAGGGGCATGACTGGCCACCTCTTGAGAGCGGGGGGATGACAAGAGCGACTTAGGTTAGGCATGCCTTACTTGAAGCGTCAACTGGTTGGGTCGTACGAGTCCGACACGTCGGTGGGGTCGGTGGACTGCGACGAGTTCGCGATGGCCTCGACGCACGAGTCCCGCGGTTTCCCCCACAGCGTGAACCTGGTGACGTAGGGGAGTAAGTGTGCACAGTTGGGCATACTCGCAGACGCCCGTACGGCCACGAACGGGCCGGCCAGTACGGAGCGGTGTGGACGTGCGGCCCTTCCAAGCGTGCTGAAACGGAGGGCATTCACCGGCTTTCCCACTCCCTCGTAGCGCATGCTGGATCGTGACGGCTTCTTCGTGACCCTTCCTGGCTTCGAGCACTGCACGTCGATCGCGACCACCTGCACAGGGAGCAAGATCAGCTGACGTACCCGCGCCCCGACATATGAGGCATGAGAAAGAGGGGGCATACGAACCGGCCCTCTCTCACACCGGAGGTCAACTGGTCAGCGGTTGCCACCGTTCTTCGTACGCCGGGTCCAATCCGCTGCCCCACACCAGCCTCCGCCCACCAGACCGGGTGATCCTGACCGCCGCCGCACGCTGCCGCGAGGATTCCTGACCTGCTCCCATCGGGGCCACCCGACCGGAACGATCGAACGCGAGCCGACGCCGATCACGCCCTGGCCACGGAGCTGCCCCCCCGGGCCCGGGACGCTGGCTTCATTGCTGCATGATTCACGGGTGACGAGATCTACGGCAGCGACCTCCACCTGAGCGCCGAAGTGGAGTGCCGTCAGATCGGCTGGGCGGTTTCGTTTGGATCAATGCGGGGGTGAGTGACGGTGGCGGGTCCCGCCGACCAGCCTGGGGCGATGCGATCTGGAATTGGCGGCACCGAGAATCGCCTGCGTCATCTACTCAATGAGTGGGATCCGATCGGCGTCGCCGACGATGTACAGGACGAGTACGACTGCATGCTCGTCCCCCTTCTTCGCCAGCTCCGGGATGGCGCCGGCCAGACGGAGATCGGTGAGTTCCTGCGGCACGAGCTGGAGGACCACTTCGGACATCCGGGCCCGGACCCGAGGCCCTCGGTGACCCGACCGGCCGCTCGTCCGTGACGGGCAGCGGGGCCAGGGCGTCCCGGACCGGCGGGGTGATCGTCGCACCGGGCGTCCGGTGCAGGGAGGTTGCGCGGCTGCGGGTAATGCCGTGTGGCGTGGGCGGTGATGAGGCTGAGCAGGGCGAGGTGCGCGAACAGCGTTGTGATCAGGACGGGTCGGGTGGGGCAAGGCGCACGGCCGGCGCTCTCGACGTGCTGCGTGGGTTCGTGGAGGCGTCCTTTCACAGGCGAGGATCTGTCGGGTGGCGGCAAGGTTGGGGTCCACTGGTCATTCCCGAGCACCGCACTGGCATCGTCGGGTCGGTTTGTCATTTCGACGAGGTTCGAAACGATGGTTTCTATTTCCAGGAGGTCTCTAACCTGCACGCATCCGCTGTCGGAGCATCATGTGTGTGGAAGGGTGTCATGGGTCTTAACAGAAAGCTCGGCCTCGGAGTCGCATCGAGTCTCCTGGCCGCAGGGGCGACGCTGGGCATTCCGCAGGTCTCCGAAGCCGCGCCCGCGACCATCTCCTGCGCCTACGGGCACGTCTGTGGCGTGGACTGGAACGGTCTTCGGTTCGACTTCTACAAGTGCGGAGTAAACGAGCCCATCGGACTCTCCGGGCCCGGAGAGTTCTACAACCATCAGACCCCCGGAACCGCGGTGAAATGGTTGCGGGCCAATGGACAGCCCTGGGGCGTCGCCAGCTCGGGATCTTCGGGATACATTGACTGGACTGACATCTGGTTCGTGAGAGCCTGTTGATCCAGCTCGCTGACGGGCCCTCAGGCGAGGCCTCCTCAACCCGTGACGGTCACTAGCGCATGTTGAGCGCATGCAGGTCAGTGCGACGTTCCGGGCTCAACGTGCCGGCCCTGCGGCAGCTGTCGACCACGAAGGCGCCCAGCTTCACCACCACCGCTTAGCCGTTGATGCCGTATGCGCCCATTCACACGGTGATCGTCTCGATGTGTGTGGGGGGCCCAGAGATGGCTTCGCATGCGTGGTAGTGGAGGGAGGCGGCGGCGAGGTCGGCATCCCACCGCGTGTTCCGCGATGGGCCGGTACCGGACCATGTCGGGCGTCTCCAACTGCCCCACGTGCGGGCCGCGAAGGTACGGGCTGCGTAATGCCGGGGCTGCTGGTCGGCGACTCAGGCCTCCAACGGATGCCCGCCTGCTCCGGCGGTGTCAGTGACTCAGGAGGCTGGCCGCCGAGAGCCAGAGCGGCGTGCGGTTGAGGTGGTCGGGGTAGAGACGCACCATTTCCTCGAAGAAGGCGGCCGGTTCGTGCTTGGACTCTAGTAGGCGGATGGCATTCTGCAGATAGCCGCGGGTCTCGCCGATGGTCGCGGGCTCGTCGGGCAGTGCGCGGGCCATCCCGCCGAGGTCGCATCGGCCCGCGGCGGCCGCGCGGTGCCCGGTGCACCGGCGGGCCGGTGCGGCGGGGTATATCCGCTGCCAGACCTCGACTGGCGTCGGATCTGGGCCGCCCCCGGCTTTGGTACAGCGGTATCGCGATCGGGGGCAGCTCGTCTACGAGACCGCTCGCCGCGCGGAGATGAGCCGTCCGGAGTACGGACGCACTCCTCGCCGTGATTTGGGGTAGGCGGTGTGGCACCCGACGGAAGGATCCTCATGACCACTTACGTGATCACCGTGCCCGGCACCTTCACCGCAGGCGTTGACGACGCGGCACGGCAGCGGCTTGGGCGGGCGCTGCGGCCCGCAGATCCGCACGGCACCAAATTGGGCAGCGCCGAGGACCTGGACGTGCTCGCCGTCAACGACGACAACACCTTCGCCCTCAGGCTCACCGTGGAGGCGGACACCAGCGCCGACGCGGAACGCGAGGCGCGGCGGCTCGCGGACACCGCGCTGCGGGACGCCGGGCTCGACACGGAGGGAGTGCCACTCGGCCCCGCAGTGATCACCGGCATCGACTCCGAGATCGCCTGACCTGCTGCGGACTGGCCAGACCGCCGCGCGCCCTTGGAAACCTGGGCCGGTGCAGGCACGGCGAGCCGTAGGGGCTGCGCGGTACGGCCAGGAGCAGGAACCCGGTGCCGGGGGCCCTGAGGCTCGGGACGGGGATGGCCCCGTAGGAGATCCGCAGGACGGTGTCGCGGGACCGGCCTGTGTTGAGGTCTCTCGGGCTGTTGTCTGTAGGTGGGCTTCATCCGACTGCCGGTGCGCGCCCGCCCGTGGGCGTGCCGGCCGTAAGCCTGACCTGCAAAAGGGCTTCCCTGGTGGCCGCCGACCCGGACTGCTCGTAGGACTTCGCCTCGGCGACGCGGACGAGACTGTCGTGCGCTGTGGAGGTGAGAGCCGCCGCAGGGTGTCCGTCGGACTCATAGTGAATCCGTAAGCGTCCTACGGGTCGGACAGCAGGTGCCCCGACCGCGGACACTCGCCGGCCTCCTCGTAGGTGCAGTCGGCCAGGAGGACTTTCATCCGGGCACCTGTTTCCGGACCAGCATGCTGTTGCGAGCGTGCGAGCTGTCTGATAAGGGCTCCTTTCGGGAGCGGTTGATTGGTGTCGAGGTCGACCTTGTGCTGACCGAGGGCTCGGCGTCCGTGGGGCTGCGGGAAATGGCCCGTCGGACGGGGGTGTCGCACGGGGCGCGCCGCGTCGGTACTTCCCCACGAAGACTCCGAGTCGGTGCAGTCCTGGACAGCTCCGATACACCGGAGTTCCTCGTCATGATCAAGCCCAGCGATCAGTGACAACGCTTGTGATCAATACAGCTGGGGCGCTCTGGCGGTATCGAGGGGCAACCCGGGAATCGATTATCAGAGTCCGTCGACCAACCGGTTGAGGGACTGGCAGGCGAGGTCACAGTCGACCGTTTCGGGTCGTCGCTGAACATCTCCGCAGGACGGGAAGCGCGGCGTTCGCATCGGGGATCGACCCCAGCAAGACGCGTTCCGGTGACGTCCGTGAAGAACTGGGGTGGACCTTGGCGCGAGTTGCGCCAGAAAATGGGTTGTCCGGGAAATCAAAACTTCTCAGACCCTTCGGGCCGTTCCGCTGAACCCGCTTTTTTCGAGTTCTGAGGAGAATTCCGAAGGGCTGCGTCAGTAAAAAGTACGGGGAGGGAAAATGTTCGACATACTGATCATTATTTGGCCGGACTGGTGACACCGGTCAGCCTACTTCGATAGTTGGGGCCGGGGTCCATTGATGCAAGTGCGGTTTCTATCGCCATGCCCAACGGGCCTCGGTGCCCGATTCCTTGAAGGGGGTCGACGCCTAACCCTGGAGCTCGCGGGATGGCCGGAATTCTCGGTTCCCCGCCCACCGGCGGGCGTCAGTCCCTTGCACGGCGGGAGGGCTGCCGCTGCGGGATTAGTGGGCCACTGTGAAAGAGCTCACTCAGGGCCTTCTTCGCCATCTCCCGGACGCGGTCACTGGCGGTCAGGGCGGCGACCTGCCCGACATCGAGCGAACCGCACTGCATCAGGACATCATCAACCGCTACACCTGCCACGAGCCCATCCCCTGACTGGCTTTGTCCCCGGAAACGGGCTCCGACGGCTTGGCAACCGCAATAGGAAGCGGGTCTTCTCTCATACCGGCCCGCCGGAGAGACAGGTCCACCCGCCGCCCGTGGGGCAGTCGTGCCAGCCGCGATGCTACTACGAAGCCCCGCAATCGTGCCTCCCTTCGATGTCGTTCCGTCTGCTGCGGTCTTGGGATCGCGACCAAGCCGTGGGCACGCCCTCGTGCTTCCAAGTCGCAGTGGGTGGCGATGGAGTGGACGGGAGCGCCGGTGGGTCAGGCCAGTTCGATGGGCCCGTAACTCGCGTGCGGCTCCCTCCGTATCAGCGCGTCGTACCGGTCTGCTGCCGAGAAGTGCCAGAACTCCGTTCCGTAATTGGTGAAGCCCGCGCTCTCCATGGCGTTGAGCAGCAGCGCGCGGTGGTGACGCGCCTCATTGCCGAGGTCCGGGGCGTATGTGAAGCAGGCCCCGTCGCTCTCCTCGGGGGAGGCGTTGACGCGGGTGCCGAGGTCGAGTTCGTGGCCGTCCTGGTCGACGAGGGTGACGTCCACGGCTGCGCCCGCGGAGTGGGGTGCGATCTCCGGCGGCGACACGTAACGGCTGGCCGCCTCGTGCAGCCGTTCAACTGTCCAGCCGGGCTGGGCGACGGCCAGCCCGTCGCGGTATTCGGTGAAGTAGCGCCGCTGGAGGGAGGGCGGCCGGTAGCCCTCGACGAACAGCAGATCGATGCCGGCGGGCAGGAGCGAGCGGGCGTGATGCAGTCGGGCCAGGACGCCCTCGCGGACGTGGGCGAATGCACCTGCCGGATCTTGCTTGCGGGGATCGACACGGAAGTCGTGGTCCCGGACGTCGACGAGCGGTTCCCCGCACTCGCGCACGGGGATCGCAGCGACCCGCGGATCGGACATCAACACCAGAGGGGGCGTCGGGGCTCCGTGTGACGGCCTGCATTGCGGCGGCGGGACGGGGGCGGCAGGGGTCAGATCTGTTTCGCGCACGATCCGCGCGATGGTGTCCTGAAGTGTGCTGTCGGCCTGGATCACGGTCTCCAGACCGCCGGGCAACAGGTCCAGTTCGCGATACCAGGAGGCGAGGTGGGTGCCGGTGACCTGTTCCAGGTAGGCGGCATCTGCCTTCGACGCGTGCCGGATCAGGGTGGTTTCCAGCGGCACGTTCAGGTAGTAGCAGCTGGAGACGCCGCGGTGGTCCCGTACCAGGGACGTGATCATGTGGCCGTAACGGTCGGCGTACATGATCCCTTCGAGCACGACGTGGAAGCCGGCGTTCAGGGCGTCACGCGCGATTCTGCCCAACAGAGCGATGTTGGCGCCGCGCGCGGTGTCGTGTTCCCTGAGAACGTTCCTGCGGATCACGTCCTGGCTCACGATCGCGATACCGCGGCCGTGGTGGTCTCGCAAACCCTGGGCCACGCTTGACTTGCCGGACGCCGAGTTTCCGCGGATCACCACAAGGCGGGTGTCCGGACGTCCGGCCGAGGTGGGAGCGGACACGCGACCGGGTGCGTCGCCGGGTGTGCCGGTCATGCCGGCCAGCCCGTCTCGCTGTACAGCTGCCCGTTCAGGATGTTTCCGATGGCCACCCGGGTGTAGGGGACGAGGTTGTCGGGCAGCGCGGCCGGGTCCCAGAATCTCCACTGGGTGCACTTGTCCGGCTCACGCAGCTCCGGCTCGCCGCTCCAGGCTCGAGCGCGGAAGAACAAGCCCATGCGCGGCCGGTCCCCGGCTCCGTCGATGTGGTGGACGACGTGCACCAGGTCGACGTCCTGGCGCTCGATGTGCAGGCCCGCCTCCTCCCAGGCCTCCCTGATCAGGCAGGCGACGGCGTTCTCCTGCTCGCAGTGACCGGCCAGGACGTGCCAGGTGGACGGAGCGAACGCTGAGTCGGGGTGGCGTAGCCCGAGAAGCACCGTTCCGTCGGGCCGCTCCAGGTAGAGATGGACGCCGATGACATTGAGGACCGTGCCGTGCGGCGAAGCTCCGTGCTCCTCGCGCGGTGCGAGCCCTCCTTTCGCCGCTGTGCTGGCCGAGGAGCCGGCCGCGTGGCGCCGTACGAGGTCGCTGGTGGTGTCTGCGATACGGAGACGGTGCAGGTCATCGGGCGGAAACCAGGCCAGCATCACCCCTTCTGTCAGGCGGAGGTCTCGCGGGTCGCCGTTCCAGCGCCCGGCGTAAATGGCGATGGGCAGGGTCGCGCCTGCGTCGTCGGTGGCGTACTCGGTTCCGAACGGGGTCAGATCGGCGAGGTCGAGGCCGGCTTCCTCGGCCAGTTCCCGCCGCACGGTGTGCTCCAGCGTGGTGTCCTGGGGCTCCCGGCCGCCGCCCAGCAGGGACCACATGCCCGGCTCCCAGATCCGGCCGGGGAAGTAGTCGCGCAGGTGGAGCAGGTACTCGCCGCGGTCGTTGTAGATCAAGGCCGAGGCGTTGGCCGTCTCCGGTTCGGCTTCCGTCGGAAGCTTGAGCAGCTTCTCGCGCAGGGTCGGAGAGGTCACCCGGTCCACGGTCCGCCACTCGATGCCGCCGACCTCTTCCTCGCGCGCCACGACCGGTGCCTCGGGCGTGGTGCGCAGGCGAAAGAGGAACCGGAGGGCGAAGTGTTGAGGGTTGGCTTCGTCATTGCCGGAGCGGGCGTCGATGTCGATGTCGATGTCGAACGGTACGGCCTCGTAGCCGGGCCATGGCGTGACGGACCCGGACGGGATCCCGGTCTTCTCATGGAGCTCTCGAAGTGCGGTCGCTGCCAGGGAGTCGTCGGAAGGCCCGGTGCGTCCGCCCGGGATGAGGACTTTCCCGCTCGCCAGGTGCACTACGTGCAGGACGCGGCCGAGCTGGTCGACGACGACCGCGCCACAAGTGACGTGTCCGGTGAAGCTGGAGCGGTTGGCGATGCCGTCCCTGGTCCGCTCCAGGACTTCCAGGAAGGCGCCGAGCGGCTCGCTCTCGTGAGGGTGGCGAACGAGATATCGGTCGACGGAGGCGCGGATGTGGTCGTACGACAGTGGCATGGGGCTACCTCACAGGGTGTGCGGCGGGAGGAATCGAGGTCGGGCGGGGTCGCGTCAGCTCAGCCGCATCCCCTCTGCGGGGATCTCCTCGACGGCAGCGGCGCGGGCGGCGGGCAGGCCCCACCGCTCACGTGCCGCCTCCATCGCGAGCCGGGCTTGGCGCACGCCGGGCGGGCCCCAGCCCAGCAGGGCGGCAGCCTGGGCGGGGGCCGTGAGGAGGCGGGCGAAGGGGCGGTCGGTGGCGGGGTCGACGGCGGCCGGCCCGATGGCAGTGACCCGTGCTGCCAGGCGCAGCCGCGCGTTGGGCCCCACGCCGCCGTAGACCTCACCGGTCTCGTCCAGCACCCAGCCCAGTCGCACCGGATCGGCCAGGGTGAGCTGGGCTTCCTCGGCGGCCTCGCGGTGCAGGGTGTCCTCGGGCGTCGCGTCGGTGCTCTCCACGGTGCCGCCTGGCAGCATCGGAAGTGCGCCTCGCGGGCCGGGGTCGGCCACGACGACGACCCGGCCGTCGGGGACGAAGCACCACGCCCAGGCTTGCCGCACGGGCAATGGGCCCGGGACGGGGCCCCGGTGCAGAGGGCTGTCCCACAAGGGCCGGTAGCGGACGTGGACGTCCAAGCGGTCCAGGGCCGGGACGTCGAGGATGTGCCGGCCGTCGGCGAGGTGGGCGGTGGCCGTGCTCCCGAGCCGGGCACGGTAGGCGGCGAGCATGATCTTCCCGTCCACGGGACGCAACCGCTGCATCGCATCCCATGTCTCCACGAAGGCGTACTCGGACAGTTCTTCGTGCGGCAGGCGGATCGCCTCCACCTGGTCGGAGGTGAGGATTCCCCCGTCGAAGACGAACCGGACCTCGCCGGGGCAGGGCAGGCCTGAGCAGAAGTCGGGGCGATTCCGGGAGAAGGAGTGGACGGCGAGCACGGCCGACAGGGGCAGATCCAGGCCCAGTTCCTCGGTGATCTCAAGTCGGCAGGTGACGTGCGGGTGTTCACCGGGTTCGACGACCCCTCCGGGCAGCAGCCACGAGTCGTCCTCGCGGTAGGTGGGGTGCACCAGCAGGATCCGGCCGGCCTCGTCGGTGATGATCGCGGCGGCGCCGAGCCACACCGCATGCCGGGATGCGGCGTACCGAGCGGCGGGCAGGGCAGCACGTGGTGAGACGTGATCCGAAGAGGAGAGGGGAGAGGTCACGTATCTATGCCTTCCGAGGCGGTGGACGGATCAGTGGGCAGCGCGGAACGGCGAGGGGGTCATGAGGAGGCGTCGCCGCTCATCCGGCGCTGCAGCTCCCACAGGGTCCGGAAGAGCCCCGGTTCCTGGGTGAGTTGCGTGTAGGTGCCCTCCTGGACGATCCGGCCCTTGTCCAGCACCACGATCCGGTCGGCGACGGCAACGTTCGTGAGCCGATGCGTGATCAGCAAGATGGCTCGGTCCTTGGCCAGTTCGCGCAGACCGGCGAAGATCCGGTGCTCGGCGCGGGCGTCGAGGGCGGCCGTGGGCTCGTCCATCACCAGCAGCGACGCCTGCCGGTGGAACGCGCGGGTGAGGACCAGGCGCTGCCACTGCCCGCCGGACAGCTGCTGTCCGCCGAACCACTCGCTGGTCAGCAGCGTGTTGAGGCCCGAGCGGAGTCCGGGAAGCATTCCCGCGGCGCCGGACGCCTCGCAGGCGGAGAGCAGGGCCGCGTCACTGGTGTCGCCCTGCCCGAAGGTGATGTTGTCGCGCATCGTGAGCGGCAGATACGTGAACTTCTGCGGCACCAGCGCGACATGCTCCCACGACCGCCATGGATCCAGGTCGGCGGTGGAGGCGTGGTCCCAGGCCACGTCACCCTCGGTGGGCAGCAGCAGCCCGCACAGCAGGCGTGAGAGGGTCGTCTTGCCGGAGCCGTTCTCCCCGACCAGCGCCACGATCTCCCCGCGCCGCACGTGCAGGGAGACATCGCTCAGGCTGTTCTCGGGGGCGCCGTCGTAACGGTAGGCGACCTCCCGAACCTCGAAGCGCTCCGGGGGCGCCGTGACGGGTGCGGTGCCGCGGGAATCGGTCATGGCCTGGCCGTGCGCGTTGTCGAGGAAGTTCTGCCAGTCCTGCACGTACCAGCCGGTGCGTACCAGGCGTGCACCGCCGTTGATGATGCCGCGCACCGAGCCGGTGGCGGTCTGGAGAGCGAAGACGGCACCGCCGCCGGCCGCCAGGCTCATCCGCCCGGAGGCCAGCAGCCAGAGCAACGCCGCCCACACCGCGGTCGAGGCGACCCCGCCGGCGGCCGCTCCGGCCAGCCCCATCCAGGCACCGGTGTTCGCGGCCTTGCGTTCGGCGGCGTTGACCGAGGCGGCCAGCCGACGGTACCGGCCGATGAGGAAGGGGCCGGCCAGGCAAGCGCGCATCTCTTCGCTGGATTCCTGGTAGGCCATGTGCCAACGCAGCTTGCCCAGCATCCGGCGCCGGCCGGAGGTCTCGAGTCCGGCGAGGTAGATCACGCGGGCGGAACGGACGTAGGCGGCGGCCTGTGGCAGGCAGGCGAGGAAGAGAAGGGGAAGAAGCAGCGGGTGCAGGACGGTCAGGACGGTGGCGCCGGCGGCGAGCGTGGCAGTGGCGGCGAGGACGTCCTGTGCTTCTTCGACGAGGTCCGGGGTGGCCTGAGCGCCACGGTCAGCGATGTCGTAAGCGTCGTTGTAGCCAGGCTTGTTGTTGGCGGCCAGTTCCGTGCCGAGAGCGGCCTCGATCATCGTCAGTTCCGCTGCCCGCCCGAGTACGGGGCGCAGATGGCCGGTCAGCCAGACCACGGTGATGCCCAGCAGGGCGCGGAGCCCTGCGGCGACGGCGATCACGGCCAACTGCGGGGCGGCGTCCCACAATCGCTCGGTGATGTCGCCCGACGCGACCAGCGCGGTGATCGTTCCCGTGACGGCCAGGAGGCCGAGAGCGGCGAGGACGCCGGTTGCGATCTGGCACACCAGCAGTCCGACAGTCGCGCCTCGGTCCACCTGCCAGGCCATCCGCACCGAGCGCCGGACGAGCGAGGGCAGGCGGCGGGCCATGGTGCGGGAGGTCAGCAGCGCACCGGCCTGGAGCCTCGACGGGTCGCGGTAGAGGAATTCCTCCTCTCGAACACCGGCCTCCTGCGCTTCGTCGTGCGGTGCGGTTCCCCTGGGCGGTTGCGGCGGCTGGTCCTGCGTGATGGCCGAGGTCATCGTTCCCCCTAGAGCGGTCGCTGCGGCAGAGTCGTGAGGTCTAACGACACGGCTGCGATATCGAACACACGTCATTCGGTCGTGCTGGGGAGCCCGCTACTTACTGTGTATCCGGACCCCGCGGGCAAGGGATCCCTGGTCTGGCTTGGACCGCCTGCATGCAGGAAATGGCCGAAACGCCGACGCCTCTACACGGCGGGGGGAGAACGGGAGTTGCTTGGGGTGGCGTCGAGCTGTTGGTCAAGGAAAACGAGGGGTGTTTGGGTCGGGGAGCTGGGCAGCATGGCGGGGTGGCTGCTGGTGCGGCTGCCCGGCGTCGGGTCTGGCCGACTGCCGATGTGCTGGCGATCTTTCGATTCCTTGACGACGAGGTCGTCGACTTCGACACCGACCTGCGGGAGTTGCAGGGGCAGGAACGGCTCGATGTGCTGTGCGGCTTCCTCCGGGAGATCGGGTGGTGGTTGGGTAAACCGGTGCTGATGGGCGCGGAGGGTGCCGATGGTCAATCGATCCTCGGCTCCGATGTCGAGACTGATCGAGTCGTCCTCCTCGTGGAGCGGTAGGTCAGGCGTCTGAGCCCGACGGCTGAGGTTGGCAAAAGGCTCCGTCGCGGAGCATGGCGAAGAGGACGTCGGTCGGGCGTCGGGCGGAGCTGAGCGGGGCCTGGGTGCGGTGCTTGCCCTGGGCCATCTTCTTGTCGGAGCACGCCCGGGAGGCCGCGTCGCCCAGGACGCTGAACGCGGGGAGGGAGAACGCCTGCCGCCACCGGAATCGGTGACACCGCCCGCTCCGGATCATGAAAAGCAAGGGGGCGGGACCCGATGCGAAGGCCGGAGACCCTTTGTGGAGTCACGAAAGTGGGTAACGAGGGCCACATGGATGGGCGTTGGTGGGTGCGCCGGTCAGGGGGTTCGATCAGTGGAGCAGGTACAGAACCGCCCCGCCGAGCAGCAGTGTGAGGCACGCGGCCAGATTCGTCCGCCAGTAGGTGACGGACAGGGCGACGAACTCGCGGATGGCCGCACTGGGCCAGTAGTAGGGGGCAGTGCGTGATCCGACGACGTTGCCCCTGACGCCCTCCCGGCGCGCGGTCACGGCGGCGCGCAGGACGTGGTAGTTGCTCGTGACGATCACGCAGCGGTATCCCGGGCACGCCTCTTCCATGATCTTCCTGCTGAAGCGCAGGTTCTGCTCGGTGCTTGTCGAGCGGTCCTCGCAGGTGAGGGATGTGGCGGGGAAGCCGCGGTCGACGAGGTAGGCGGCCATGGCATGCGATTCGGGGAGTTCCTCGTCCGGTCCCTGGCCTCCGGAGGCGATGAGCACGGGGTGACCGCCGCGCGCGGTGATCCGCTCGTGCATTCTGCGCCCCCGCTCCAGCCGTTGGGCCAGCAGCGGTGGCACCGTGGAGCCATCGATGAGTCCTGACCCGAGGACCACCACGAAGTCCGCTTTACGGTTGAGCGGCAGACGCCCGTAGACGAGGGCGTATCCGAGGAAGCAGAGGAACAGGAAGCCGGCGTATCCGGCGACGGCGGCCGCCGCTGCGGCTGTGGATGTCAGGACAGGGTCGCGTACGGCCGCCGCGGCGGCCACGAGCCCGAGCAGCACCGTCAGGCCGGCGCCTGAGAGCAATGACAGCAGGTTACCCAGGCCGAAGCCTTCCCTGCGGACCATGCCGACGCCGTTGACGAGCAGGAAGCAGGCCAGGGTGACGACGCCCAGGGTCACCACCGCGGCCAGGGCGAGGGAGATGTTCCTGGCGAGTTCGGGTCGGCGTTCCGCGAGGAGCAGCAACGAGCCGGCCACAGCGAACACGAGGAACAGGCCGAGCAGGACGGCGTTGCCGACCTTGCGCCGCTCGCGCACCACCCTTATGCAGAACAGAAGAAGCACCGCGGCCGCCGGGACGTAGATCAGCATGCGGCACATCGTATGCAGAAGCCCTGACGGCGACGTTCCCGGAAGCGCTGCCCGGTCTCCAGGTCGTCTGCTGTTGACGAGTTGGAGGGGGATGAGTGGTTGGCGACAGGCAGCAGTGGGAGCGCGGCAACGCACCGCGACCTGGTGCGTTACGTGGAAACCTATGGGATTCGCCCGGTGATCGATCGTCGGTTCGACTTCCTGGATGCCCCGGCCGCCTACAAGGCGCAGGGCGCCGGAGGACTGTTCGGCAAAGTCGTCATCGAGGTCGGCTGAGCTGTCCTCCAAGGCGAAGACGTAAGTCACAGCGATCGCTCGCACCTTCCGCGAGCCGCGCCCGCACGGGCTCTTTCGTGAGGGGCCCCGCGCTGTGCTGCCGGCGTGGCGGCGGCTGCGGGCGTTTGGGGCATCTTCTCCGGGCGCTTCTTGAAGGAGATGGCGCAGAGCCGGTGCCGTACAGGATCCGGAAGCTGAAGCCGCCCTCGGAGGGTCAGGCCGCGGGACCCTGTCGTGAGGGTGTCAAGCCACCACACGGCCATCCCTCACCTCGATCGGCTGCTGGTCCCGGGCGGGCAGGCACGAGCCGTGTGCGTCGATCCGGTTCCCGCCGCTGCTGAACCGGTGCGAGCGCTGCCTGCAGCTGAGACGGTGCGTCTCCGTGCCGTCACGGAAGGGAGGGGGCGTTCGTGGCGTCGGTGACGCGTGAACGGGCGGCCTGTTCGGGCTTGGGCGGCCGCTGCATCAGCTCAGCGGCCGCAGCGTGCAGGGAGACATTGCCGTGCATTACGGCGTCGACCACGGTGGCGAGCGGCATTTTGACCCCGTAGGCGCGGGACAGGGCGAGGACTGCCTCGGTGCTCTTGACGCCCTCGGTGGTCTGCCTCGTCGCGGCGGCGGCCTCGTCCACGCTCAGCCCGCGGCCCAGGTGTGCGCCGAAGGTGCGGTTGCGGGAGAGCGGGGAGGTGCAGGTGGCGACCAGGTCGCCCATCCCGGACAGGCCGGCGAGCGTGCTCGGGTCGGCGCCCATGGCGACGGCCAGGCGGCTGCTCTCCGCCAGGCCGCGGGTGATGAGCGTAGCCGTGGCGTTGCCCCCGAGACCCATCCCGGCGGCGATGCCTACGGCGAGGGCGATGACGTTCTTCAGCGCACCGCCCATCTCACAGCCGATCACATCGGTGCTGGTGTAGGGCCGGAAGTACGCGGTGTGACAGGCGTCCTGGAAGCGATCGGCGACCGTCTCGTCGACGCAGGCGACGGTGGCGGCCGCGGGCTGTTCCTCCATGATCTCGCGGGCCAGGTTCGGGCCCGACAGCACGGCGACCCGGCTCAGGGGAATGCCGGTTACCTCCTGGATGACCCCGCTGGCGCGTAGCCCGGTGCCGCGCTCGATGCCTTTCATCAGCGACACGATCACTGTCCGCGGCTCGATGTACGGAGCCCACGCGGCCAGGCACTGGCGCAAGGACTGCGCCGGCACGGACAGCACGAGGTAGTCGGCCCCCGCCAGCGCGGCAGCCGGATCGGTCGTGGCCGTCAGGGACACCGGCAGTTCGATGTCCGGGAAGTACCCCTGGTTGCGATGCACGGTGTTGACGGCGTCGGCGATCTCACTGCGCCGGGCGTGCAGGACGACGCTGGTGCCGGCGTCCGCGAGGACTTTCGCGGCGGCGGTGCCCCAGGACCCGGCCGAGAACACTGCCGCACGGGCGGACTGGCGCTGGCTCACGTGAGGGCCCTCTCATCCGGTCCACGGCCGCCGTCGCCGCGACCGGGCCCGGTCATGCTAGCGGCCTCGAAAGCCCTTGCCGGACGCCGGACGCCGGACGCCGCAGAGTCGACAGGGGTGCGCGCCGTGCCTTCAGCGCAGGAAGCCGACAGCACGCGGAGGCCACGTCGTTCTGCGTGTCGCTCTCTCCGGCTTGGCGCGCCGGGGCGTCCGCGCGGCGGATGCGCAGCTGGAGCATCCGTTCCCACGTGTCCGTCTCGTGTGGCGGCCCGTCGTCGTGCTCGACGACGAGCCTGCCCGATTGGCGACTTCGTCAAGGTGGAGGTCGGTGTCGTGCGGTACCGCCCCGGGTACTTGGCCGTGGCCAGCCGCGATGACGAGCGCGGCTGCGTCTTCGTCGGCCCTGCCGTCGGCGCGGCTCTGCTCATCCGGCGTCGGAGTCGAACACCGGCCTCACAAAGCGACAGGCCGGTACGCCAGAGCCTGATCGACTACTTCATCCGCGGAAAGCTCCCGAGCCGGCGGCCAGAAGATCAATCCGCCGACATGACCGGTCGGGCATGCCGGCGCTCTGTCGAGCCGGTCCAGCCAGCCGTCCGCCTCATCGTCCGAGGCGTAGTCCGCTTGCATGATCCGCTGCGCGACCGCGACCGCCTCCGCGCGACTCATCCCCACAGCACTCACACGCCCCGCCGTCGGCTCACCCTAGAGGGAAGTGTCAACGCCCGGACAGGTCCTGGTCGGGGGTTGATGTGTCGGCGAGTTGATTGCTGCGGTCTATCTCCGGCATGTGTGTCTCGGCCCAGACGCGCAGGGCGGAGAGCGGGATTTCCAGGGACAGGCCGAGTTCGGTGAGCCGGTAGTGGACGGCCGGCGGCACGGTGGGCTCGACGCGGCGGGCGACCAGGCCGTCGCGGACCAGACTTTGCAGGGTGACGGACAGCATCTTCTGGGAGATGCCCGGGATGAGGCGCCGCAGTTGTGCGAATCGGAGTTCACCCGGGGCTGCTTCGGCCAGCATCTTGACCGTCATGGACGTCCACTTGGTGCCGATTCGGTCGAGCAGCTGGCGGGTCGGGCATCGTGGATCGAGCAGGTCACCGCGCTCGCCGGGGCGTCGGCTGGAATTGCCGGGCTTCGATGTGGTCACCCGTGGCTCACCACCTGAGGGGAAAGTGCCGTCTTGGACGGACCAGGTTAGTTCCCTAGCGTGACCACGTCACCATTCCTCACCACCTCTGGAGTCCCTCCATGCCCGAGCTGCGGCGTGTCCTCGCCAACGGTGTCGAACTGAACGTCGCCCTCTGCGGATCGGGCCCCGCCGTCCTATTGCTGCACGGCTTCCCGCACACCTGGGAGGTGTGGACGGACGTGATGGCCGACCTGTCGGGCCGTTACCGCGTGATCGCGCCGGACCTGCGCGGGTTCGGCGCAAGCAGCCGGCCAGCCTCCGGATACGACGCGGGCACCCTGGCCGACGACGCCGCGGCGCTTCTCGCCACGCTCGGCGTGTCCTCAGCCGCGGTGGTGGGCATCGACGCCGGTACCGCGCCGGCCTTCCTGCTGGCCCTGCGCCGCCCTGGTCTCGTCCGGCGCCTGGTGGTCATGGAGTCCGTTCTGGGCGCTCTGCCCGGCGCCGAGGACTTTCTTGCCGGCGGGCCGCCGTGGTGGTTCGGCTTCCATTGCGCCGAGCCCGGCCTGGCCGAGACCGTGCTGGAGGGCCACGAGGCCACCTACGTCGACTGGTTTCTGAAGGCCGGCACGCTCGGCGACGGGGTGCGCCCCGCCCTCCGGGACGCTTTCATTCGCGCCTACACCGGGCGGCAGGCATTGAGCTGCGCGTTCTCCTACTACCGGGCCCTGCCCGAGAGCGCGGCGCAGATCGAGCAGGCGCTCGCCGGTGCCCGCCTGACGGTGCCGACTATGGCGCTGGGTGCCCGGCCCGTCGGCGCTGCGCTGGAACGCCAGCTCCGCCCGGTCACCGACGACCTGACCGGACACGTCATCGAGGACTGCGGCCACATCATCCCGCTGCACCGTTCGCGCGCCCTGCTCGCGCTGCTGCGTCCATTCCTGGCAGGCGGGGATGCGACAGCAGCGTAACCGAGGTCAGGCCAGGGGCGAGCTGCCTCAGCCTGTCTGCATCGAGGTTCAGGAGGCGTTGGTCAGCTGGTGCAGGGGAGTGCCCCGTGCCCAGCTCCTGAGGCGTGGGCCGTCGATGAGGTGGGTGTTGTCCTGGCGCCGTGCCCATTGGACGTCGCGGTGAGTGAAGGTGCCCCGGTGGACCACGAGCCGCAGTGAGGTGCCCGTCTGGCGGGCGGACCGTGCGGGCTCCTCGTCGGGCAGGGGCTCGGCCACGGGACGGAAGGCCACTTCGACGCGCTGGCCCCGTCCGTTGCGCGCGCGGACCCGTGGCCGGTCCTGCCCGGTGGGCGGCGGAAGGACCATCCAGCCGTCCCGACGCAGCATCCGGGAGACGGCCAGGACGAGCCCGTCCGTGTCCAGTTCCGCGAGTTCCTCAGGTGTGTAGTGCCCCAGGCGGCGACGGGCCAGTGGGCGATGGTGCCGGACCGCGGCCGGGGTGACAACTGCGAGGAGTGCCAGAGCCGCCACGAGCACGCCGGGTCCGAGTGCGCGGTAGGCCTCGGCGACGCCTGCCGCCACCCCGCACACCACCACCGTGACGCCCGCGAACGCGGGCAGCACTTCCCGCAGGCTGGGCCCGTAACGCCCTTGGTCGCGCAGTGCACGGATCGCGAGTCGCCGCCGGTTACGGCGCGACGGTCCCTTTTCGGCCTCTGGTCCCCTCCATGTCACCCGGGTCGGCTCCTCCCACCCCGCGTGCACCGACGTGCCTGCCGGAGGGATACCCACCTGTGAGGTGCCGCTGGTCCGGAAGGCGGGATTCGGCCAGGAATCCGGCCGAAGTCTTTCGGCGCATGTCACCGGCAGGACAGGAGAGGCCGCTGATGCCTCGAGGGCGCGTCCGTCTCGCCAACTCGGCCCCAGGCCGCCGGGATTCGCAGGAGTGGTTCTGCTCCAGCGGTCACTCGTACGCGACGGGCTCCTCGGCCCTCGCAGGCCATCCGTGACCGGGCAATCCCGAAGCAGAACGTCGGCCGGCCTCGGGCAGTGTTCGTGACGTTGACTGATGCCGGCCGGCTACGGCTTCGCGAAGCGCACGACCAGAGAACAGGCTGGCACCGTGGTGCAGCGCAGGCCACGGCCCTCTGCGACGACCGCGCCCTCGACAACGTTGTCGAAGGCGCGGTCTGCCCGAGGCGCAGCCCTACAGGAAGCGGTGCGTCGCCCCGAGGGGGCAGTGGCTGCCAGGAAGCGTGATCTGGCTACGGCGTATAGCGGGCGTCACTGCCGTACAGCTCCCTGGTGAAGGCGGAGACGTCGGCGCTGCGGTCGGCGGCGTCGAGGTTGTACGTCAGGTAGACGCCGTACCCTTCGCTGACCGTGCGGCGGGCGAGGCTGGCGGACGTGCTTTGTGAGGTTCCGCCGATTTCGACGGCTGCGGGCGACAGTTTCGACTTGGGCAGTGCGATGCCGGGGACCTGCCAGGTGCCGTAGTACGGGTTCCAGGCGTAGTCGAACTTGGAGGAGATGTTGACGCCGCCGTAGGACAGGCGCGATGCGGCGGGGCCGATGTTGTAGAGGCTGATGATCTTGTTCGGCATGTTGGCGCGCAGTGCCGATACGAGGTACACGAACGAGCTGGCGTTGGGCTGGCCGGTGCCGTTGTTGCCGTACTCGGCGTACTCGTCGTCGAAGTCGATGCCGTCGAGGCCGAATTTGGCCACGGTGCCCGACAGTTGTTTCGCGAACGCGGAAGCCGCCTGCTGGGATGGGAAGTTGGCGAAGCCGGCGCCCTGGTGGTTGCCGAGTACGGAGAGGACGACCTTGATGCCCTTTTGCTGCAACGGCCGTATCTGCGTGGCGGCGTTGTCGAGGACGCGCTGCACGTTCTCGTTGAAGTACAGGGTCGCCGACTTGGTGCCCGTGTCGTAGTTGATGTTCGCTGCGAAGATCACGGCGATGTCGAAGACGTTGCCGCCGCCGTTGGCGAGGGTGTACTTGCCGACGCTCAGCATGCTGTTGTTGTTCACTTCGACGTACGCCACCGAGGTGGGTCCCTGTTTCGCGGCAGCGGGAGCCGCTGCCGCTCCGGTCGTGGCGGTCGCGCCTAAGGCGAGGGCCGTCAGGGCCGAGAGCGCGAGCACGGCCGTCCGTATTCTGCTCCGCACTGGATTGGACATCGTTGATCGGTCTCCCATCGCATGGAGCGGCGCCCGACCTGTTTGCGGGTGCCGAGAGAGCCCCCCCGGATCTTTCCGTTCCCATGGCCGGTTCCTCAGAATCATGCGGGAGCTTTTTGAGCCTCCCGGTCGTCATGTTGCAGGTGTGGGCTGGGTGGTGACGGCAGCCGTGCAGCGGACCTTTTCGGAGCTGTGATCGGGGTGGATTGCCAGGGAAACAGGCGCCCCATGGCGGCAGTTGGTCCGTTTCGAGCGCGTTTGAGATGTCGGTCAATGCCGTCGAGGTCTTGATGGATATTTCGGGCACCGCATAGCGTCAGGGCGGTGGAAACAGTGCACCGAACCGCTGCCCGGGTCATCTGTCTGGATGCTGCTCAGCGCCTGCTACTGCTCCGCTGGCGCGATCCGTTCGACGGGGCATGGCTCTGGGAGCCGCCCGGTGGCGGTATCGAGGAGGGCGAGACGCCGCTGGTGGCGCCGCCCTGGTGCCGGATGGTCCGTGGGGTGGTCGGGATCGTGCGTGACGGGCGGTCACAGCGCTCGCAGGGCGAGGGTGAGTTGGTTGACTCGTGGCTGGCAGCGGGCCTGCTGTATCCGATCGTGACCCCACTGCGTGCCTCCGAAGCCTGATCCGGTATTCGGTCCGGTGTCTGCGCTTCTCTGTTTTTCGCGGTCGGATCCACGGGGGCGGCCGTTGCGAGGACCTCTCTGGTGTGCGCTGCGCACAGCCCGGCGTGGGAGCGGGCTGGGCGAGGCAGACGTAGGCGCGCGGGCGGAGCTGTCTGCCGCGGGTCTTCCGGGCCCCGGTACAGCTTGCCGCCACGTCTCTCCATCGAGCTGAAGGTCTCTACGTCGCAGCGGAGTTCGCGGCCGCCCCACGGTAGATCGACTGCGGCCGTGGTGCGTTCTCAGAAGGATCGGAAGATCCCTGCGGCATCGGTCCGGGCGGCTTCGGCGACGTCCAGGTTGGCGATCGGCAGGTTGGCGTGGATGTCGTGGATTGCGGCGGGGAAGGTGCGTACCGATCCGTTGTACGCCTCCCACTCTTCGTCGCTCTCGCACTTGTCCCTGGTCGCGACCGCCACCGCCACCGCCAGCAGTGGCTCTTCATGGTCTTGCATGGTGATGGCATCGGCGAGGAAGACGGCGATCACGTCGTCCGCTGCGGTACCGCCCCAGACTGGATCGTCGACGATGTGGACATGGGGCTCGTAGCCACCGGCGCTCCACAGGGCCAACAGCGTGGCCCGTACGTTCGGGAGGTTGCGGTGCCGGGCGATGTGGGCTGCCGGGCTCGTGCCCGGGGTTTGTGGAGCTTATGTGTCGCTGTCGCTGCTTTGGGCGGGGGTGCGGGTTCTGCGGTGGTTGAGGACGGCGATGAGGTTGTCGACGAGGCGTTCGGCGTCGGTGTCGGAGGGGAGGGGGCGGTCGAGGAGGGCGTGGGTGTAGGCGGGGGCGAGGATGAGTTCGAGTACGTCCTGGAAGTCGAGTTCGCTGGTGCCGCTGGCGGCGAGCATGGCCTGGATCTGGTGGAGGCGGGGTTCGACGAAGGGACGCAGTTCCTCGAATCCGAGGCCGCCGGTGCGCATGGCGGCGGCCAGGGTTTTGGCGAGGAGCAGGTTGTGGTCGGCGCGCAGGTCGGCCAGCAGCTGTCGGGTGTAGGTGAGTGCGTCGGCGCGTAGGTCTCCGGTGACGGGCAGCGGGGCGCGCCGGCTCAGTTCTTCGAAGAGGGTGTCGAGGACGAGTCCTTCGGGTGTGCGCCAGCGGCGATAGAGGGTTGCCGGGTGCACTCCGGAGCGTTCGGCGACCTCGGCGACGGTGACGTTGCCGTCGGGGGAGGCGTCGAGCAGTGAGCGGACTGCCGCGTGCACCGCGTCGCGTGTTCTGGCGGATCTGCCCCCGGGCCGGACGGTCCCTGTTGCCTGCGTCATAGACCCAGACTACCGCGACACTCTCGCGTTAGCTGGCCGTGATCTCGCTCGCGTGGCCGAATCCGACACCCCTCTAACGCGACCGACTCGCGTTAGAGGGGTGTCTCGGTCTACGCTTCAAGCGACAGATTCGCGTTAAGAAGGGTGGAAGCATGCCTCGGGTGCTTGTGGTGGGTGGCGGGATCGCCGGAGACACGGTCGCGCTCATGCTGGGACGCGCGGGATGGGAGGTCACCGTCGCGGAGATCGCTCCCGCGCTGCGGGGCGGCGGCCAGGCCGTCGACCTGCGCGGTGACTGCCGTGAGGTCGTTGCCCGGCTGGGTCTGCTCGACGAGGTCCTCGGCCGTCTGCTGGACCAGCGTGGCGCGGCTTGGGTGGACGGGAGCGGGCGTCGTCTGGCCGCGATGCCGGTGGAGGCGTTCGACGGCAACGGCTACGTCTCGAAGGAGGAACTGCTGCGCTCGGACCTCGCCCGTGTTCTGCACGAAGCGGCGGGCGCGCACGTCACCCATCTGTTCGGCGAGACGGTGGAGGCCCTGGAGGACGTCCCCAATGGTGTGTCCGTGCGGTTCCGGCACGCGCCGCCCGCCGAGTTCGACCTGGTGATCGGCGCGGACGGCGCGCACTCTCGGGTACGGCGCCTGCGCTTCGGGCCCGAGGAGGTCTTCCGGCGCCCTCTGGGGCTGGCGCATGCCTGGTTCACCATGGACGAGACGCCCCGGACCCCGTCGGTCGACGGGTGGTTCATCACCCACAACGCGCCGGGCAGCCGGGCCGTCGAGGCGCGTCCGGGTCATCCCGGCCAGCAGGAGATCGGGTTCACCTTCGCGGCGTCCGGGCTGCCCCCGCGGCATGACCGTGAGGCTCAGTTCGCTCTTTTGGACCGGGTGTTCGCGGACGTGGGCTGGCGAACCCGGGAGCTGCTTGCCGCCGCCCGGCATGCACCCGACTTCGCCCTCGACACCTTCGACCAGATCCAGGTGCCGGCATGGTCCGACGGCCGGGTGGTGCTGCTCGGGGACAGCGCCTGGTGCGCGAGCCCTCTCAGCGGTCTGGGTACGGCTCTGGCGCTTCGCGGCGCGGCGGAGCTGGCCGATGCCCTGGACGCGGCAGACGCCCTGCGGCTGCCGCACCGGCTGTCGGACGCGCTCACCGCGTACGAGGCCGCGATGCGGCCGCGGGTCGATGACGCTCAGCGACTGTTCCCCGGCCGGGTGCGGCAGGCGGCCCCCCGCACCGAACTGGGCATTCACGTAGTCGCGTGGCTGATCCGCTGCATCCAGAGGCCCCCGTTGGCCAAGACGTTCTCCCGCCTGGCGGCCGGGCACGGACAGGGCGCCGCGGCCTGACGGCGACCGGAGACGGGGGAAGCGGCGAGGGAGGCCCGCAGACGCGATGACGGTCTCCACGCCCGCCGCCCGAACCCTGGGACCACACCCGGGGCAACGGCACGAGTGGCACATACCAGCGCGACGAGCCATGGCCAGTTGTCCGCAGGGCTGTTGGGGAACGCCCAGGGGCGCGCCGCTCTACCGCCTCGCCGAGCCTGTCCGCACCACGATCAGGCCGAGGCCGGCCGCGTCCCGTACGGGTTTCTGCCTGCTCGGCTGAAGGATCGCGGTGGTGGCCTGTCGTGCGCCGGGGCCGGACATTCCGGGCCACGCCGGACTCACTGGCATCGTCGATGCGGTACCGGCTGTGAGGCGTCGGGCACATCATCAGACGGCGCACATGGGGCCGTCGTCGTTCAGGGTTTCCCGGCGACGGCTGCGCCACGTGATCCGGGTCGTCGCCGCTGCCGTACGAGAACCAGACGCGGTTCGGCGAGCCGGACCGAGCGCGGGCTCGCAGGCAGCTGCAGCCTCGGCCCCGCCCTTCACCCGCTTCTTCCTCTGTGGTGACGGGCTGGACGCGTGCCGTCGGCGGGTGAGTGCGCAGGGCCATGATCGTGGTGACCGGGGGAGGTGGAGAGTTGCCTGCTCAGCGCCTGCGTTCGGTGAACGTCACCGGGCGGTTGCCGCGACAGACGATAGGTTCCGCGGCCCGCGACAAGGCCACCGTTTCCCGGCGCCGTCACGGGCGAATGGCTGTGACCGTCAGCGTTTGCGGGTCAGCAACTGCACCGCCTGGGACCGGTGGGCGTTCATCGTGGCGACCTCGACCGTGCGTTCCTTCAGCAGATCGAAGCCTGACAGCAGCGCGTGCAGGTGTGTGATGTCGTGGTGCCGGCAAAACTGCGCCGTCCTCCGTGGTGAAGACCCCGTACGGGGTGGGGGGTGCAGGGCGTCGTGGGCTGCATGGCGGTCGCGGTTTCGCTCGTCGTGCTGCAGGAGGAGATCGCTGACGTCCAGGAGTCCGCCGGGGGCCAGGTCGCGGTTGAGTTCGGTGACGAGTGCTTGCTGGTCTTCGTTGTCGGGGATGCAGGTCAGGACCGCGAACAGCAGGACGGCGTCGAAGGCTGCCGGGGCGCAGGCGAGGTGTGGCGGAGATTCGAGGACGCTCAGACGCAGGCCGGGCCTCAGCGTGCGGCCCCGCTCGATCAGCGCCACAGACGGGTCCACGCCGGACACGTCGGAGTAACCGTGATCGCTCAACTCGGCCATGACGCGACCGTATCCGCAGCCTTGGTCGAAAATCCGCGCGTGTGCGCTCACTTCTGCCAGCCAGCCGTGATGCACCGGATGGGTGAACGTCTTGGCCGCGCCGGCGCCGTCCCAGTAGGTGCTTCGATTACCGAGGTCCTTCATGCGGGAGCAGCATATGGCCCGCACCGAAGCCGCCGTCCCCCTGATCCGCCTCCGGTGCAGACGCTGGTTCCACCGGAAACGGGGCGATCACCGTGGGCGCCCGCCGACGAATGTGCAAGCATCCGCCCCTGCGACGGAGATCGCCGGTCCATCCGGCCGGCCCGGGCGTGAGGTGGCTACTCCGGTTCAAGTCGTATGTCGCAGCCAGCGGGCGCGTCGTCGCTGTAGGGCCGAACGTCCTATGGCGCCTGGTACTCCAGCAGCTTCTCGCTATCTGACCAGGCCAGATTACGAAACGCTGCTGGAGTACCAGGACTTAGTGCACGTCTCCCGCGTGGTCACCAGCCGCGACAAGGTCTCTTGGGACCTTTCCCGCCGTGGGGTCGGCTCATCGGCCTCGGCCTCGGCCTGCGGTTCCTCCACCCGCTGCCGTGCCGCTTCTTTCCGAGCCTGAAGCTCTTCCGGCAGGCGAGACCTTGGCCCACGCCTCGCCACGTGCCATGGCAGATACCTCAGGTGATGAGGCCGGCGCTGGTCAGCCAGATGTGTTCGCATGTCATCGACGCCTCCTGAAGCTTCTCGCGGGACTCCTGTGAGGCGTGGTAGAAGGTCCGCTCGATCATCCAGCACAGGGCACGTGCCATCGCTGAGGCTTGTTCTGGTCCGGTGCCGGACTGAATGCCGGCCCGCTCCAGGACGGCGGTGATGGACGCGATGAACAGGTCCGCCGTGTGGTTCCACAGCTCGCCGATCTCCGGCACGGTCAACGACAGGTCGATCGCTGTGCGCATGACCAGGCCGTGCTCGTTCCACAGCTCGACCGTGCGCTGCATGGCCGTCGCGATGGCTCGGCGTGGCTCGTCCGCCTGCGCGGTGATCCGGGACCGTTCCCACAGATGCTCGACAGTCCGGGCCACGAGTGCCGTGACCACTTCTTGCTTGGAGCCGAAGTAGAAGTACAGGGCACCGCGAGTGATACCGGCGCCCTGGGCCACGTCGCCGACGGTCATGGTGTCGTAGCCCTTGCGCTCCAGCAGGGCCTCGCAGGTGTCGAGGATGGCCCGCTCCCGGACATCCCCCTTGCGCTCGGTGGTACGACGGCCGCGCGCGGAAGGCTGGCCGGGCATCAGAGCTGAGCGCCTTCGGCGAAGTCGGTCGTACGCGAGAGCGTCTCCCACGCGCGGATGTCCTCGTCCACGGCCGTGCGCGCGGCCGTGACCAGTCGCAGCGCGTCCGAGCCCAGAACGAGGTGGGCGGGCGGCTGGTCGAGCGAGGTGATGTGCACGACGGCTTCTCCGGCCTTGGCCGGATTGCCCAACTGGTTCCCGCTGGCCTTCTGCCGCGCTTCGCGGATGGGGGCGAACAACGCGTCGTAGTCGTCAACGGTCCGTGCGGCGCGTGTCATGGACCGCCCCGCCCAGTCGGTGCGGAAGGAGCCGGGCTCGATCGCCGTCACATGGATTCCGAACTGTGCGACCTCCTTGCCCAGCGCCTCCAGGATGCCTTCCAGGGCGAACTTACTGCCGCAGTAGGCGGACATGCCGGGCACAGCCATGAGCCCGCCCATGGAGGTGACGGCCATCAGGTGTCCGCGGCGGCGCCTGCGCATGGTGGGCAGTGCTGCCTGCAGGGTGGCCATCGCCCCGAACACGTTGACCTCGAACTGCCGCCGCACCTCGGCCAGTGGGGTTTCCTCGAAGGTGCCCTCCAGGCCGTAGCCGGCGTTGGCGACGACGACGTCCAGAGGACCGACGCTCCGCTCGGCCTCCGCGACCGCGCCGGAGACGGCGTCACCGTCCGTCACGTCCAGGATGCGGCCGTGAGCGTGCCCGGGCCTGAGGCCTTCGAAGGCCCGCAGGTCTTTCTCGGAGCGGACGCTGCCGACCACCGTGTGCCCGGCGGCCAGGGCGGCTTGTGCGAAGGCGCGCCCAAGGCCCGTGCTGACGCCGGTGATGAGCCAGTTCTGCTTCTGCACTGTTCCTCCAGCAAGATCTTGCGAGAGCCGGACCGCTCCCTACGGCAAATAGTCTACACAGTGTCGATTTTTATCATTGCTATGTCGATTCTGATGGGGCTCACGGACGGTTCCCTCAAGATCGACCACCTGCGAGGTCCGGGGCCGCCTGACTGAGGTCCACGGCGCCGCGGTCTCCCGGCCGACCCGGCGTCGCGGAGGGGGGGATGAGCGCGAGTGATCACCCCGAACGCGCACCGCACCCGGCCGTCGAGGTCGCGGCGGAGGGTGCGGTGGGTGCCGTGCGCGTCAGGGGCGGGTGTGGATGCCGATGCCGCCGGAGACGGTGAGGTTGTCGCCGGTGATGTAGCCGGCGGCGTCCGAGGCGAGGAAGGCCACGACCTCAGCGATGTCGGCGGCGACGCCGACACGTCCGAGCGGGATGCCCTGGCCCCAGGAGTCGACCGTTTCCCGGGAGATGCCCATCCTGCCGTAGGCGGGGGTGTTGATCACTCCCGGGCTGACGGCGTTGACGCGGATGCGGCGCGGGGCGAGTTCGAGCGCGAGGGACCGTACGAGAGGCAGCAGGGCACCCTTGGCGGCTGTCATGGCGGCCCCCATCCCTTCGCCTGCGCCCACGGTGAACACGATGGAGGCACCCTCCTTGAGGAGCGGGAGTGCCTTTTGCAGGGTGAAGAAGTTGCCTTTGACATTGATGTCGAACAGGGCGTCGAAGGTGTCTTCGTCGGTAGCTTCGATCGGGCCGGGGCGGGAGACGCCCGCGTTGAGGAAGAGCAGGTCGAGGGAGCCGAACTGCCGGCGCGCCCGGTCTATTGCCTGGTCGATGTCCGGCAGGGACCGTGCGTCGGCCCGCACGACTGTGATGTCTTCGGGAAGCCCGGTGGCGGCGAGATGGCCGAGGCCGGTGACCATGACGCGGTAGCCGCGGGTGTGGAGCAGTTCAGCGGTCGCTTTGCCGATGCCGCTGGTTCCGCCGGTGATCAAGGCCGCAGATGCGGACATGGTGCGTTCCTTTGCGGGTTCCTGGGAGGTGGTGGTGGGGGCTGGGCAGTTGCCGGCCGCGGGGCGAAGGAGTGCGCGGCAACGACCGCTTGGACGAGCCGCGCGCAGGGATGTGACGCCCGTGCCCCTGTGGTCATTCGACCGTGATGATGAGCTTGCCGCCCTTGGGGGTGCCGTCGCGTTCGAGTTCCGTGAGCGCCGCGATCGCTCCCGCGAGTGGCACCGTGCGGGCGATCGGCACCCGCAGTGTGCCGCGACCGGCGGTGCGCGCGACCTCGGCGAGGTCCTCCGTGACGGGCCTGGTGATCAAGACGTTGTACGGGCCCGGCAGCGCGCTCTTGGCGATGTTCACGGGGGTGGGGTGGATGCTGACGATGCGTCCGTCCGGCTTCAGCATCTTCTTCGCCGCGTCGGTCGGGAGCGTGCCGGCGGTGTCGACGACGAGGTCGAATCGGCCTCTGAGCGCCGTCGGGTCGAAGTCGAATTCGACGATCGGGTCGAGGCCGAGGTCGCGCGCGTCTTGCTTTGCGGTGTCGCGGCAGCTGCCTCCTACCGAGGTGCCGTACGCCAGCGCGATCTGGGCGGCGGCTCGGCCGACTCCTCCGAGGCAGCCGTTGACGAAGACCGATTGCCCGGGCCGCAGTCTTCCCTTCTTGACCACGGCTTGGAGTGCGGTGAGACCAACGGTCGGGATGGCGGCGGCTTCCTCGAAGGAGAGTTCCGCGGGTTTCTGCACCACCCCTCTCTCCGCGGCCACGACCATCTCGGCGAAAGCTCCCGATGCTTTGATCGACGCTCCGCCGAGCACTTCGTCGCCGACGGCGAGCCGCGTGACGCCCTCGCCTACCGCTTCTACGACGCCCGCGAAGTCGTAGCCAAGTGCGCGCGGGAACTTCCGCCCGGTCACCATCCGCATGGCACCGCTGCGGATGCCCCAGTCCATCGGATTGGCCGCGGCGGCCCGTACTCGGACGAGAACCTCGCCGGGGCCAGGACGAGTCGGCTCGAAATCCTCCAGACGCATGACTTCGGGTCCGCCGTACTGGTGGTACTGGATGCGCTTCATCGGCTGCCTCCGCCAGTGATGTCACCTACTGACATCAGATTACCACGGTGATGTCAGTAAGTGACATCATTGCGGGCGGAGCGACGGTGTCACGAGGTGACATCACCTACACTCCCGGTATGGGACGGTGGAAGCCTGGGGCCGGCGACCGGCTGCGCGAGGCCGCGCTGTCGCTCTATCTCGAGCGCGGCTTCGAGCAGACGATGGTGGCGGACATAGCCGAGCGTGCGGGCGTCACCGCCCGCACGTTCTTCCGGCACTTCGCCGACAAACGCGAGGTCCTCTTCGCCGACTCCTCCGCCCTGGAGGAGAAGGCGCTGGCTGCTCTCGACGGAATGCCGGCGGCGACGTCGGCGCTGGACGCTGTCGCGGCCGTACTCGACACTGTCGCCCAGATGGTGGGTGGCGACCGTGAGCTCGCGCGGAAAAGGCAGACGGTGATCATGGCCAACGCCGATCTCCGCGAACGCGAGTTGATCAAGCTCACATCCCTGTCGGCCGCCCTGGCCGACAGCTTGCGGCAACGAGGCATCGGCGACCTCGAGGCCAGCCTGGCCGCCGAGACCAGCATCGCCGTGTTCCGCGTCGCCTTCTCGCGATGGGTCACCGCCACCGAGGACCAAGTCTTGCAAGACATCATGCGCGAGACGTTGCACCGACTGCGGGCCCTGGCCGTCGGCGGCTGAACCACATACCGGCTCGCCCACGCCCGTCAGCGGTGAATAGCCGGTCCCCGCCCACTCGCCACCCGTCAACAACGCTCGCGGTCACTACGGCTGGCGGGGCAAGCCGGCCGGGTGGGAGTCAGGTCCGGCCGAGCCGGCGGAGGAAGCCGCGCCCCGTACGGCCGTGGCCTCGGCGATCGCGTCGTAACTCGGGACGCGAAGAGCAGCTGTCCGCCCCGGCCATGTGAGCCGCCGAAGCATGCCGGCCCGACCAGGACCGAGGCGCGGGGAGCAGCGGGGCCGGACAGGTGATGCCCCGCCCGGCCCCACCGTGCGTCCCGTGAACGCCCCGTCCCGGAGCCTCGTGGCAGGTGCCACCAGGGCTCAGGCGGACACCGGGCACTGGCCGTTCCCGTGGTCAGTTCGTGCGACGCGGGCCCGTGAAACGCAGCCGCCCCGGCAGGACCAATAGCAGAAGGCTGTAGTACTGCAGCACCGGTACGACGAGGGCGAGGGCGAACGCCACGACCACGGCGATGACATTGCTGCAACTGCCGGTGTACAAGTGCGCGATCCTCCGACGGGTCTCTTCGCCGTCGTCCTCGACCATCGCCGGGTTGCTCTTCAGGACCTTCAGCATGGCGAGCCGGCACACCATGCCGACCAGGAGCACCGCGTAGTAGAACGCCGCCACGAACCGGTCGCGGCCGAAGGCGCCGATCATCTCCGTCGGGAGAGGGAGTACGACGACCGACAGCAACCACCCCATGTTCCACACCGTCAGGGAGCGGGTGACCGTACTGACCGTCGAGAAGGCCCGGTGGTGCTCCTGCCATATGTTCGCAATGACCGCGAAGCTGAGCAGGAAGCTCCAGATCTGGTCGAGATGACCAGTGATCACCTCACTGGCACCCTCGTGGGCGGACGCCGCTTCGGGGACCAGGTCCACCAGGGGCAGGATCAGCAGAGTGATGGAGATCGCGGTCACCGCGTCACTGAACAGCACCAGCCGCTCGCCCGAGACACCCCTCTCGATCCTGTCCGGCGCGGGAACCGGCTGCTCTCCCCGGCCGACCCGTCCCGTTCCGGTCTCGCCGATCACGTCCTTGCTGTCCATGCGTTCGCACCTCTCTCTTGTCGTGTCCGTCATGCGGGACGCAGCTGCCCACTCGGCCCGTACCGTCCCGTCTTCGAACACCCTTGTGTTCCGGTGATGCCGGGGGCTGCGAAGGCGGCGAAGCGGGCGCGATGGAATGCGGCGGGGGCCGCGCAGCCACGGACTGATGCCGGATCGATTCGGACGATCGCGTCAGGGGCGAACAACATCAGCGATTCTTCGAACGCCGTTTCCGCAGCCCGTTTCGACAGGCCGATGCACCGGTCGATCGGGGTCCCCGTCATTTCGCGCCAGCTTTACCGGTGGCGGCCGCCACCGTTTCCAGGAGCTCCGGATCGAACAGAGTGCCGGGGTGACGCAGCATGTAGGAGACGTTGTTGAAGGCTCGCGACACCTCCGCATCGACGAGGGCGGCGCCGGCGATCTGCTCCATGACCCGGCGCCGCCGCCGTACTTCCTTCGGCACCTCGGTACCGTTCTCGGCGTCGATGCGGGCGGCGTCACCTCCCGCGGACACGGCCCAGGCCGCGTCGACGACCACCTGCTGCAGGCGGAAGAACTCCGTGGCCGCTCTGTCGAGGTCGGTACCGCTGTCGAGGTAGGAGGCCAGGCAGGAGGCGTGCAGAGCGGCGGAACTCATGCCCTGGCCGTAGACCGGGTTGAAGGAGGCCACAGCATCCCCCATGCTGACCAGACGCGCCGGCAGGCGGCCTGCTTCGGTGAAGTGACGACGCCTGCTGTCCGCTTGGCGGTACGTCACCACTCCGCGGGTGACGCCGCCGCTGGTGATGTCGCCGAAGATCGCGGGTAGCGCGGCACAATGTGCGCGGAACGCGTCGATCGACCTGCCGGGCCGGTTGTCGCCGTAGCCCATCAGCATGACGAGCCACTGCTGGTCTTCGACCGCGGTCGCCGCCGCGACGGACACACCGCCCGACGGGTACTGCGGCGTGAACAGCTGCAGTACGGTGGCCACGTCCAGCTCCGGGAACTTCACCGGGCGCTCGAACAGTGCGGTCGCGTAGTTGACCGCAGATTCCAGCCGTTCGAGCCGGGGCTGGTCGTAACCGTCCTGCTCGAGCCAGTTCGACAGCCTGCTGGAGCGTCCCATCGCGTCCACGACGAAGTCCGCCGCCAGGTACCCCTCCGTCCGCTCCCCACTCCCAGGCCCGGCGAAGCGCACGCCCGCGACGGCGCCGTCGCGGTACCGCAACCCGGTCACCTGCCCCCGCAGGACCGAGACATGGGGCAGGGCGGTGACCCGGGCACGGACGAGACTCTCCAGCAGAGGACGTCCGACCGCGAGGAACTGGTGGTCCACGCCGTCCGGCGCCTGCCGGATGTCGTCGTAGCCGACGAACTGCTTGTCCGGTCCGACGAGCGACGCGCCCCGGTCCTGCGCCTCCTGCGAAACGCCGGGAAGCCACCGCTCGATCCACAGCCGGCCGGCCGGCAGCAGTGTGTGCACCTGCTGGTCCTGAGGCACCCCGGAGCGCGACTCGCTCTCCGCCGGTGTGTCGTCCGGCTCGATGACGACGACCCTGCGCGCGCGGTCGGAGAGCACCCGTGCCGCGAGGAGTCCCGCGATGCTGCCGCCCATCACGCACGCCGTACCGAACAGAACGGGTACGTCGTGCGGCGGCTCAGCGCCCACCAGACTCTCGAAGAGAGTCACCACGGATTCGGACACTCAGTACTCCAGTTGATGAGTGAGACAGACCTGGACAGGCGGATCGGCGCCCTGGCTGTCCAGGGCCGCGAAGGTCCGGCGAAACCTGCCCGTCCCGGCAGGGAGAACCCGCTCGTGCCGGGAAGGCGAGAAGGCGCCCGATCATGATGACCAGGCCCGGACGCCGGCGACGTGTACCCGTCGGCCTTGTGCGTTGTACTTCCTTGCCACCCAGACCGCACGGTGATCCTGGCCCGGACGGTTGCCAGGGGCAGGAGTACCTTGGTCCGGATGAGCACCGAAGTCAGCGTGTCTCCTTGGCGGATCGGGAACCCTTCCCCACCCCTGGTCGACGTCACCGTGCCGTACGCGAACGAGAATCGAAACCGTGTGCTACTCAGAGAGTGGCGGCGTCAAGGGGGCGATGCGGTGCCGGCTCCGCCCATGCGGCTGCCGCGACACAGCGAAGGGACATACCGCGCCCGCATCTGGAAGCAGAACCTGCTCGACCTCTTCCTGGAGGACCAGTACAGCGACGCGGTCGCGGGGGGTACCGGGGGCCCGGGTGGGCACCTCGAGGACCGGATCGTGACAAGTGTGACGCTCAGCGGTGAATGGCGCTTCGCCACGAAGGGGCAGCGAGCCACGGCGCCAGCCGGAACGCTGTGCGTGCGAAGGAACGATGGCCTCTGGGACTTCGAGGTCGCCCGGGGTACCCGGGCGATCACCCTGGTCCTTCCTGCGAGCGAGATCCGCTTCCCGGAGAACACAGGGGCAGTCCTTGCGGAACAGGCGTCACCCGCCGCGGCCCTTCTGCTCGCCCATCTCCGTCTCTGGGCGGAACTGGCGGACGGACTTGGTGCGGCCGCAGCCGGGGCCGCCCGCAACGCGACCCTGGAACTGTTCAGGGGACTGATGAACGATCAGGTCATCGATGACGCGGAGTTCGCACCCACGCTCCTCAGGGCGGCGATGGACTGCATAGAAGCCCGGCTGCTCGCGGACCCCGACCTCGACCCCAAGGGGATCGCGGCGGCCCTGAACGTGTCCGTCCGCACCCTCTACCGGGCGTTCGGCCAAGGTGGCACGTCGTCGGTGATGGGCCATGTGCGTGAACGCCGGCTCGAACGCGCCAGGGCGGAGCTGCTCTCGACACGCCTCACCGTGTCCGAGATCGCCGCACGCTGGCACTTCGCCGACAGCAGCCATTTCGTCAAGGCATACAAGAAGCGATTCGCCGAGACCCCCAGCGCAGGCCGGCGGCCCGCACAGAATGATTGATCCAGGTGCATCCCCATATTCAAGTTGCGGACAGCAGCACCACCGGGGCCCGCGGCAAGGTCACCACTGGCTGTAACGTTGTTCAACAACCCCGCATGTTGGCTTTCAGCGGCCCCAATTGGTGAAGGTTCCGTAGCTTCACAACGTCCTGTGGCTCCGGTTATTTGCTGCGTCGGGACCACTGGGGGCGTCGCGGCGCGGTCAGCTCGGTGCCGTCGAGAACGGCATAGCGTCGGCCCATTCCCAGAAGGCGTCTGCTTCGTCGACCTCCCGTCGCGGCAGGGCGAACAGCGGGCTCATATCGGTGCCGGGAGAGACGTCGATGGCGACGAAGCGCTCCCCGTGCCGTTCGCTGAGCAGCCCGGGTTCTTTGACCTCCTTCTTGATGGGGCTGATGCAGCGGCCGAGCCGTTCGGCGTCCGCGCTTGGCCTGAGCAGTGTGCGCAGGACGCGGTGTTCGCTCGTCCGGGCAACTTCGGCCACGTGATCTTCCGGAGATCCGTCGCGGGGAGACGGCCGTCGTCCTTGTGGAGGGTCTTGATGAGGAGACCGGCACCGAGCCCTACCGACTGGCCCAGAACAAAGCCAAGAAACAGCGCGACTAGAAAGCGCATGGAGATCCACGACATCCCTGGCAGGCTGGGAACATGGCGTCTCCCGGCGATCAAGAGCTGAGCGCAGCCGTTCAGGGTGCCGACTCCCCGGACTGGTCTGTTCGCGCGGCGGTCGGTCGGCGGCTCGCGACATCGGACAAGATCGACGAAGTTGCGGACGACCTCCACCGCCTCCTCTTGGATCTCCAAGACGCAGGGGTCACCCAGGAGACGGCCGAGGCCCTGCTCGCGCGCAAGGACACCGCCGGTCTCCGCTGCGTGCTGTTGGCCAGCAGCCAGGCTGTCGAGTTCTGGACTGCAGATCAGCTTGAAGCCGCTCTGGACTGCGACCCCGCGTGGATGTCGACCGAAGCCCGGACCGGCTGATCCAGGAGCTGCACGAGCTGGCTGCGGATGACGACGCCGGGGTCAGGGACGACGCCCAAGGATCCTCTCGCGTCTGCGACCGTGCGAGGAATGGGCACGAGTCTCGGACGACGCCCCGCTCTGATCCGACACGACAGCACAGCCGATCCGTCCCCGACGGGACCACCCCGAGCCGGAAGCTGCCAGTTGTTGGCTGCCGTTAAATATCGTGATGGCTTTGCCACTCACGATGGTGACGTGCGGGGATGAAGAGAGCGACTGGAATCAGGGCTGTGTACTGGCCCTGGTCGCCACCGACTACCTGGGTATTTTCTCGTACACCTTCGCTTGGGCTTTGGTCCACGCCACCGACAAAAGGTAGAAAGCCACCAACCCTTCGGGATGTTCCGGTCCCCGGACCTGACGGTCCGGGGACCGGACTCGTGTGCAATCCCCTGCCGACAGGCGGCCTATATACTATGCGTATGTATGATGATTGGTTCGATGACGAAGGCGCCAATGGGCAGCACAAGGCTTTCCTGGCCGTCATACGAGAATCCGCGCGTATGTGGCCGGAATGCCGCCCCGATGATACTGTCGTGCTCCTGTTCCCGGACCCGGATGACGAAGATCAACAGTTCGTCGCTCCGCACCCTTCCGGGTACGCGGGATATGACGCCGCGTTGCATCATGCTTTTGTCGTCAAGGAACCGGTGCTTGAGGCAATCGTGTACCTCGTCGACTTCGGAGGGAATCTTCGCCTAAAAGTGCTGGGCGCCACGCTGGTCGGCACCAAACTTATCTGCATGGAACGCAACGATAACTTCTGGCCGGAACCCAGCGAAGACGTGCAGACATTGGAAGCTACCGGATCGCCGGAGGAATTGGGGCGGATCGCCGCCGACTGGTTCGAGGAGGTCGTCCGGCGCCCCGTTATCTCGACACAACGCCCTCCGCGCGCCTGGGATTTCGCCACGCCCGCCACGCCTCTGCCGCCCGGACACCGCTGGGCCCGCAACGGGCCGCGGTGAGTGACAGCGTCCACGACCTTCGCGGGCGGCGCCCAAAGGGGCCGCCGCCCGCGAAGTCACCAACAGCCAGGTGGGCGTTTCATCCGAGCACCGGGCAGTGGCCGCTACTCGTCCTCAAGCGCCTGTGAGAATCCCTGGGCCAGCCCCTCCGCCTCTTCCTCGGCTGCTGTCATCGCTTCCTCCTGCGCTTCTGTACTGGCCTTGTTCTGTTGCTGCAGCCACAAACGGCCATTCTCGCGCATCTCGGCCTCTGATGCCCTGAACTGATCCAGCTCCCGGCTCTGCTGGCACCTGACGCGGCTGGAGATCTTCTCATCACTCCGCGCGCCGTTGATCTCTGTGTGCTGCAGAACTTCCTTGGCTGAGCCATTTCTCACGGCCTCTTCATCGCAGTGGTCCTCGGAGCAGACTCTAGCGTCTCCCTTTATCGACGCTTTGTGCGCCGCCCAGTGGAACATTCTCTTGTTCTCGTCCCACGCAACACTGGTCGTGGAGAACGCTTTGAGGCCTCTGTTGCTCAATTCGCCGTCAGCGTTGAGTTGCTGCATACGGGCGGCGACCGTGGAGCATATGCGCCGGACGCATCCAGGTACTGCTGTGTCTCCCCTTTCTCGTCGGGACTGTAAGACGTTCGGTGTAACTCCCGATCATGGAAGATGCATCGATGACCAGTGAGAACGTGTCCGAGCCGACGTCTGTCGAGTCGGCAGAGGCGGTGTCAGCGAAGGCCGTGAACGACCAGTTGATCGACGAGCTGGTGCACCGGGCCCAGGCCGAGGGTCTGCAGCTGACCGGCGAGGGCGGGCTGCTCCAGCAGCTGACCAAGCGGCTGCTGGAGTCCGCCCTGGAGGGCGAGATCACCGACCACCTCGGCTATGACAAACACGATGCGGCCGGCAAGAACGGCGGCAACTCCCGCAACGGCAAACGCTCCAAGACCGTGCTGACCGACGTCGGGCCGGTGGAGATAACCGTGCCCCGCGACCGCGACGGATCCTTCGAACCGAAGATCGTCAAGAAACGGCAGAAGCGCCTGACCGGCGTCGACGAGATGGTCATCTCGCTGGCCGCGAGGGGACTGACGACCGGCGAGGTGCAGGCGCACCTGGCCGAGGTCTATGGAACCGAGGTCTCCCGCCAGACCATCTCCACCATCACCGACAAGGTCCTGGAAAGCATGGCGGAATGGCAGAGCCGCCCGCTCGACCCGGTCTATCCGGTCGTCTTCATCGACGCCATCCGCGTGAAGATCCGCGACGGTGCGGTCGCCAACCGGCCGATCTACGTCGCCCTGGCCGTCACGGCTGAGGGCCGGCGGGAGATCCTGGGATTGTGGGTCGGCGACGGCGGGGAGGGCGCCAAGCACTGGCTGCACATCCTCACCGAGATCAAGAACCGTGGCGTCGGCGACGTGCTGATGCTCGTCTGCGACGGGCTCAAGGGCCTGCCCGACGCGGTCGGGACGGTCTGGCCGAAGACGATCGTGCAGACCTGCGTGGTCCATCTGCTGCGGAACTCCTTCCGCTATGCCGCCCGGCAGGACTGGGACAAGATCGCCAAACTCCTCAAGCCCGTCTACACCGCCCCGACCGAAGAGGCCGCCCTGGACCGGTTCGCCGAGTTCGCCGACGCCTGGGGCAGGAAGTATCCGGCGATCGTGAAACTGTGGGAGAACGCCTGGGCGGAGTTCACCCCGTTCCTTCGGTTCGACACCGAGATCCGCCGCATCGTCTGCACAACCAACGCGATCGAGTCGGTGAACGCGCGGATCCGCCGAGCGGTCAAGGCCCGCGGACACTTCCCGAACGAGCAGGCCGCCCTGAAGTGCGGCTACATGGCGATCATGTCCCTCGATCCCACCGGCAAGGGCCAAGCCCGCTGGACCATGCGCTGGAAGACCGCACTGAACGCCTTCGACATCACCTTCGAGGGCCGCCTCTCAGCCGCCCGACAGTAACCATCAACTACCCGAGTTACACCACTCGTTTGACAGTCCCAAGTCTTCCGGGAACTCTTCCAGGAACTCGCGACGAGCCCGGTTGCGCAGCCCTTGGACCTGCTGTTGTTCAACGCCACCGACGATGCTTACGGCGCCCATGTAGGAGGCTGGGTGAAGGAGGGGCGAGTACTG
>NZ_JBIVUX010000012.1:0-209474 GCF_044757385.1 Streptomyces sp. NPDC091282 | reverse complement strand
GACGAACGGCGGAAAGGACGACACCAAGTGAGCAGCAGGGAACGGATCCTGGGCCGGGTACGACGCGCACTGGCCGGCCTGCCGGACACCGAGCCACCGATCGAGCGGACCTACCTGCGCGAACACGGACAGCGCGATGTCGCCGAGACGGTGGACCTGCTGGCGGAGAACCTCGCCGACTACCGCGCCCTGGTCCACCGGTGCACGGAAACAGAACTCCCCGGCCTGATCGCCCGGTTGCTCGCCGAGCACGGGTCTCGGCGCGTGCTGCTGCCTCCCGCGCTGCCGCCGCAGTGGCTGCCCGACGGCGGACCCGAACGGGTCCCCGACCAGGCGGCGCACACAGCCGCCGAGCTGGACGCGGTGGACAGCGTCGTCACCGGATGCGCGCTGGCCGTCGCCGAGACCGGCACGATCGTCCTGGACGGCAGCCCCGACCAGGGCCGCCGCCGCATCACCCTCGTCCCCGACCACCACATCTGCGTCGTCCGGACCCCCGACCAGGTCGTCTCCTCCGTACCCCAGGCCCTCCAACGCCTCGACCCCACCCGCCCGTTGACCTGGATCTCCGGACCCTCCGCGACCAGCGACATCGAACTCGACCGAGTCGAAGGCGTACACGGCCCCCGCACCCTGGAAGTCGTGCTGGTCCGCGAAGCAGCTGTCTAGCCGCGGCTCCGCATCGGCGCGGCGGACTCAATCCTCCTGGTTCAGGTACCGGAGGAATATGGACGCGTAGGCCCGGTCGGTGGTCTGCGAGCAGGGGAACGTCGCCACGGCGGCGTCGAGTTCCGATCGGTGGAACGTGCGCCACGCCGGGCTCCGGGCCGCCAGCGCCGCCAGTTCGTCCTGGGGCAGGACTTGGTCGCCGTCCTGGATGCCGGCCATGACGGACGTGTACTGCTTGCGCAGGGCCGTGATGAGTGCGAGGCGGGACCGTGCCGGATGACCGGCCGCCGCCGCGCAGGTGCTCCACGTCCTGAGCGCCGAGCGGTACCGTCCGTCGTGCTGCACCTCGTCGTCCACCCGAGCCCACTCGGAGTTCGCCTCCGGGATTCCGTACTCCTTCTCGGTCGTACTCTGCGCACTGTCCACGCAGCCGGGAAGGGCCGTGTCGTAGGCCTTGAGGGAAGCGGCCGAGAGGTTCTTGAGGTTGTTCCTGGCCGCCGTGGTCTCGGGCGCGAAGTGCGGGAACACCGATATGCCGAACCCGTGCCTTCGTGCGTAGGCGAGGCTCGAGAAGTCGGAGGCGTCCTCGACGTCCACCACGCTGTGCGGGTTTCTGGGCAGGTACCGGAAGCCGTGCGACTTCATGCACGCGGAGGTCAGGGACTCCGTGCGGGCCGCAACCTCAAGGTCGAACTTGCCGGACTCCGACTGGCCGGACACACCGGCCAGGATCAGCACGAAGCGGCGGGAGTTGGCCGTTGCCCGGGCTGTCGGGCCCTCGTGGGACGGGTAGAACGCGAAGCCGGCCGCAGCCATCGTTGCGGCCACCACGGTCAGCACGACCGTGCGGGTCCTGTGTCTGCCCAGCATCGTCCGGGCCTCCTCCTTCGACGGTCGTGCCCTGGTGCGCCGATGTGCCCTGGTGCGCGCCGAGGCCGGCGCGCACCAGGGGTTGCGCTTTGTGCCTGCTCAGGCTCCTGTCACCAGTTGCTCAGGTCGACGCCCACCTGGTCGAAGCCCTGGTTGTACGTGCCGTTGTTCGTGCAGTCGTAGTGCGAGGAGTTCGTGCCGTTGCGGGCGACGATCGAGGACTCGTACCAGTTGGCGCCGCCGTTGCCCCGGAGGCAGTGAGCCATGTCCTTGCCGCCGTCCTGCCCGGACACCCAGACGAGCGACTGCTGGTAACGCTGGTAGCGGCTGTCCCAGTTGTTCGCCACGAACTGGTAGTTGCCGGTCCTGCCCGAGTCGTTGTACGCACCGGTCTGCGTGACGTTGCCGGTCTTCACCTGCGTCTGCGCCTCGGCGGTGCCGGTGGTGAGGCCGATCGCGGCGCAGCAACCCGCGACTGCGAGTGCGCCGAAGGTCTTCCAGTTGCGAGCCATGGCTGACGGATGCTCCTTGTGTCGGTGGCCGAGCGGGAGTGGTGCGGTGGTGCGGAAGAGACGCTATGGACACAGATCCGTCGGTCGTCCTAGATTCGTCCTAGTGCGAGGTCGGCCGGGGGGACGCGTTCATCGACACGTACCAGGGGGAGCATGAAGTTCGGCTTACTGGGGCCGTTGCACGCCCAGATCGCCGGAGAGACGGTTCCGTTGAACGGGCCGCGGCAGGCCAAGATGCTGGCGGCACTGCTGGTCGACGCCAACCACGTCGTGACCACGGAACGGCTCGTCGCCGTCATGTGGGACGCGAACGCGCCCGCCACCGCGGTCCGTCAGGTCCAGGACGCCGTCTCCGGACTGCGCCGCAACCTCGGCGCCTGCGGAGCCCCCGGCACCCTGATCAGCACGCGGCGCGGCGGCTATGAGATCCACCTGGCTCAAGACCAGCTGGACCTCTTGGAGTTCGACCACCGACGACACCTCGCCGAACGGTCCACGAGCCCGGCCGAAACAGCAGCCGCGCTGCGGCACGCGCTCGCCTGCTGGCGCGGCCGCGCCCTGCTCGACCTGCGCAGCCGGGCCCTGGAGACCGATGCGGCACGGCTGGACGAGTTGCACGCGGCCACCCACAAGCGGTGCCTGGCCGTCGAGCTGGAGCTGGGCCGGCACCGAGAGGCCGTCGGCGAACTGACCGCTCTGCGCCGCGAGCATCCCTACGACGAGCAGGTCGCCGAACACCTGATGGTCGCGCTCTACCGCTGCAGCAGACAAGGCGAGGCGCTGCGGGTGTACGAGGGCCTGCGCAGGACACTGGCCGACGAACTCGGCGTCGATCCCTCCCCGCCGCTTCAGGCGCTGCACCAGCGCATCCTCACCGCGGATCCCGACCTGACGGCCACGCCCCCCGCGAGGAGCTCCACGGCCACGCCACCGGAGAACCCGGCCCCAACGCTCTCCGGGCTCGCGATGGCGATGCCGGTACGGCAACTACCCCTCGACGTGCCCGATTTCGTGGGCCGGGCCGATGCGCTCGCCGAGATCGCCCGATTACTCGACGTGTCGGGGCCGAGCCGGGCTCCGGTCGCCGTCGTCGCGGGTGGTCCAGGTGTCGGCAAGTCCTGTCTGGTGACGCACGCCGCGCGGCTGGCGAGCCGGTACTTCCCCGACGGGCAGCTCTACCTCGACCTCGCGGCAACCTCGGACGAGCCACGGGACCCGGCGCTGATGCTGGCCGAGGCCCTGCGCGCCCTGTCGATCGTCGGCAGCGCGATCCCGAAAGGTCTGTCCGAACGGGCCGCGCTCTACCGGTCGTTGCTGGCCGACCGCCGCATGCTGGTGGTCCTGGACGACGCCGGTCACGCTGACCAGGTGCTGCCGCTGCTGCCCGCGGCCGACGGCTGTGCCGTGCTGATCACCAGCCGCACCCTGCTCACGCATCTTCCCGGCGCCCGCCACCTCGACCTGGACGTGCTGAGCCCGGCGGAGGCGCGGGAGCTGTTCACGGGCATCGTCGGACGGGAGCGGGTCGCCCGGGAGCCCACGGAGGCCGACGCGATCCTCGACTGCTGCGGCAACCTGCCGCTGGCGATCCGGATCGCCAGCGCCCGGCTCACCGGCCGCCCGGCGTGGTCGCTGCGAGTGCTGCGCGAACGGATCGAGGACGAGTCCCGACGCCTCGCCGAGCTGCGGATCGGCGACCTGAGCGTGCGGGCCAGCGTCGATCTGAGCCTGCGGCTGCTGCCGGCCGACGCGGTGCGGGCGCTGAGCCTGCTGGGTCTGCTCGGTGCCTCCACCCTGCCCGGCTGGGTGGTCGGACCGCTGCTGGACCGATCGGACGCCGAGGAGGTGCTGGACATCCTCGTCGACGCCAGCCTGGTGCGGCTGACCGCCACCGACGCCCTCGGCGAGCCGCGCTACCGGCTGCACGACCTGATCAGGACCTGCGCCGTGGAGATCGCCGCGCAGCTGCCGACGGCGGACAGGCGGGACGCGATCGTCCGGGTGCTGTCCGTCTGGCTCGATCTGGTCGGGCGTGGCACCGACCTGCTGCCGGGCGGGCTGCTGGCCGCCGCGCCCGGTTCGGCGCCGCGCCGTTCGCTTCCGGACGGGGTCGTGGACCGGCTCATGGCGGATCCGTTCGGCTGGTTCGACACGGAACGCGACAACCTGCTCGGCGCCGTGCAGCTGGCCGTGGACTGGGGCCTGGACGAGACGGCCTGGGAGCTGGCGGCCGGTACGGCGACGTACTACGACCACCGGTGCCTGTACCAGGACTGGCAGCACGGGCACCGGCTCGCCCTGGACGCGGCCGAGGCCGCGGGCAACGCGCGCGGGGCGTCGGTGCTGCTTCGCAACCTTGGCCAACTGCACATCTATCAGGACGAGTTCGACCGGGCGACCCGAGCTCTTGAGTCCTCCATCGAGTTGTGCCGGGACGGAGTGGACAAGCTCGGCGAGGCGCTGTCGGTGGCGACCCTCAGCACGGTCAGCCGGGTGCAGGGCCGTGACGACGAGGCGCTCGAACGGGTCGAGCAGGCGCTGGCCATAGCGGTCGGCGAAGGCGACCGGCACATCGAGGCCCAGCTGTCCTGTTCCATCGGCGTGATGCGCCTCATGCAGGGACGACTGGAAGCGGCGGAGTCCTGGTTCACCGGAGCCCTGCGCCTGGCCGAAGACCTCGACGACGAGCACCGCGTGGCCGTCGTACTGCGACGGTTCAGTCGGTTGCACGACCGGCGAGGCCACCGGGAGGAGGCGCTGCGCTGCCTGGGGCGGGCGCTGGCCACGTTCGAGAAGCTGTCCGACGAGCGGTGTGCCGCGTACACGCTGCTGGAGATCGGCCGCGTGCACGCCGGTCAGGACGACCGGGGCCTGGCGAGCCCGGCGTTGGAGCGCGCCGCGACACTTTTCCACCGGCACGGCGACCGCCAGGACGAAGCCACCTGCTGGCAGCTGATCGGCGACCTGGAGGCCGCCGCGGGCCTGCCCGACCTGGCGCGTCGGCACCACGGCAGGGCAGCGGTGCTGTGGGAGGCCATCGGCGAGATGAACCGGACGCATGCTCCCGCACGACCCTCGTCGCCGTGAACCGCTCCCGCGCCGAGCACGCGGGAGGACGGCGGGCTGTCCGGCCCCGTCGCCCTCCCCTCGTGTCCGGGCGAGTCAGCTGCTGAAGTAGAAGTAGTTCCAGGAGCCGTAGGTGGTGGTGTTCACGTTGTCGCCCGAGGACGGGTCGATGTACGAGGTGCGCACCCTGGCGCGTACGCCCGAGCTGCCGGGATGCCCGAGATTGACGATGGACTTGCCGCTGGTGCCGAGGGAGAAGTAGTCCGAGTACGTCGTGTACCACCTGCCGCCGGAGTAGACCTGGAGGTCCAGGCGCTCCTTGCGGCCCTTGTAGTAGGTCATCGTGGTGGTCAGGACGGCGTCGGTGTTCTTGTGGTAGTAGCGGTAGTGCGTCGAACCGATCGTGCCGGTCCGGTAGTACTTGGACAGCGAACTGGCGGTCTTCACGTGAGCGTAGGCGGTGGACTTGACGGTCCGGCCGGCGTAGCGGGCGTCACCCTTGAAGACGACGGTCACCGCGGTGTCGCGGGACATGGTGACGGTGGCGGACAGGTTGCCGTGGGTGTCGGTCCTGCCGGTCTTCAGGAGCTTGTTCGGCTTGTCGGCGCCGTAGGGGTCGGCCCAGATCTCCACCGTGCGGTTGCTGTAGGTGGTGCCGAGATGGGCGGTGAAGACGACGTTCTTGCCGTAGGTGTACGTCTTCTTGTTGTTGGTGAGGGTGAGGGCGGGTGTGGCGCGGGGGACGGTGACGGTGTCCGAGGCGGAGGACGCGGTGTGCGCGGCGTCCCCGGCGTAGCTCACCGTGTACCGCACCTTGCTGCCCGCGGGAGGCGCGTCGGTGAAGGAGAACGTGCCGTTCGCGCCGAGCGCCTTGACGCCGAGCGACTTGCCCGCCGGGGACAGCAGGTCGGTGCGCACGACGTTCAGCGGGGTGCCGGCGGGCAGTTTCAGACCGGTGGTGAGCGTGCCCTTGACCGTGAGTGTCTTGCCGCGCGTGCCGGTGGCGGGAGCGTCGACGGTCAGCGCCGTGACGTACTTGCGCGGTTCGGTGACGGTCTGCAGCTGCCTGAAGTCCGTGCTGCCGGTCAGCACGAACAGTTTGCTGCCGTCCGCCGACCAGGCCGTCGAGTGCCCGCCCCACGGCATCCACGAGTCCGACAGGTTGCGGATGCTGGCGGGGGCGTCCGCGCCGCCGGGGAAGACGTAGGTGTCGCCGGTGTTCTCGGTGTCGAGCGCGGTGGCCGCGACCGTCCCGTCCGGGGCGACGCTGACGGTCTCCGGCTCGTCCTTGACCGGGTACTGGTGGACCATCTGGAGGTCGGAGAGCCGGTATTCGGTGACCGCGCGGTTGCCCGGACCGGCCACGACGATCGACTGCGCGTCCGGGGTGAGCGCGCCGTCCCGGTAGAAGCCGCCCTCGTCCGCGGCGACGCGGATGACCGGGGTGCCGGTGGAGATGTCGTAGACGATGATCGGCCCGCTGCTGATCCCCGGGTCGAGGGCGACCAGGGTGGTGGGGTTCGCCGGGTCGGCGAACAGCCGCGGCGTGGTGGCGAAGTCGTGGTCGCCCGCGAGGTCGAGGGTGACGGCGGCGGGGTCGGTGCTCAGGTCGATCCCGCCGAGTCCGGAGTCCCACTGGTCGCCGTAGCCGAACCAGATCCGGCCCTCGGTGAGGGCGATCCAGCGCGGTGCCGTCCCGCTGCCGGTCGGGTACTCGGCGGTCTGCGTGAGGGTCGCCGTGTCGAACGCGACGATCTTGTCCGCTCCGGTGACCGCGGCGTACAGGGTGCTGCCGTCCGGGCTCAACTGGAGGTCGGTCACCTGGGGCAGGCCGGTGAGCCTGCTGAGTACCTTGCCGTTGTAGCCGACGACGGAGATCGCGCTGTCGCCGCTGACGTAGAGGTGCTGGTGAGCGCCGTCGACGACGGTGTCACTCACGTCGCCGACGCTGATCGGCACGCTGGTGTCGGCGGCCGCCGGGCCGGCCGTCGTCAGCACGACGGAGCTGAAGAGTGCTGCCGTCGCGACGGCAGCCGGAAGTGTGCGGATACGCACGGTGATTCCCCCCAGGGATGTGCGGCCGTTGTGTGCGGCCTGTGCCGGTCCTGTAGCCGGTGAGCGAAGGTTAGGCCACGGCACTGACACACCACACGGCACCCCCGGCTCCGAGGAGCGCGCCCCGCGGCGGCCTGTCCTCCCGGAACACCGCGACCCCTCAGGCGTACCGGGCCGGCGGGAGGGCTGTGCGCCGGCCGGCGCACAGCCCTCGGGGACGGTCAGCCCTTCGTCGCGGGTTCGGTGAAGGCGAAGCGGTCGATGTTGGCGATGCCGGGGGAGGAGCCCAGGGCGACGAGGTAGACGTCGTGGACGCCCCGGGTACGGGCGATGGGCGTCGACTGGTCGGTGTAGGTGTCGAAGCCACCGGTGTTGAGAACGGTGACGGTGCCGATCACCGGCCCCGTGCGGCTGTCGGTGTGGATCGCGAACTGCCGTCCGCTGTAGGCGGGATCGTCACCGATGCTGCCCGTGAACATGGTGCGGCCCGAGCCGAAGTCGACGCCGGTGTACTCGACCCAGTCCCCGCCGTCGAAGTTGCCGAGCACGGAGCCCGTGCCGGCGGCGTGCCGGGCCACACCGCTGCTGTCGGCGTAGCGTTCGGCCTGCACGGTCGTCGTGCGCAGCGACGAGCCGCCGGTCCACTTGGGGACTCCGTACGGGTAGGCGCCGGCATCGGGCCGCCGGCCCTTGTACCCGTCGGTCGCGGGCGGCTTGACCACTCCCGACGCCCGCGCGGGGGACTGCGCCTGGAGCGAGTAGTCATGGGTGTCGGGGGAGGCGAACAGCGGGTCCGTGGAGTACGGGAGATCGTGCGACCGGGTGACACCGTCCGGGCCGTCGGTGTCACCGATGTTGTTGGCCACGTCCACGTTCGCGTAGGCCGCGCCGTTGAAGCTGACGGCTCTGCTGTCGGTGCCCGAGGTGTTGTTGTACGCCCGGTCTCCGGACGTGCTGTCCCCGTTGAAGAGGACCACGCCGTAACTCGTGCCGTTCCAGGCGACGTTGTTGCAGGCGGTCGCGTTGTAGGCGCCGTTGTCGAAGTAGATGCCGGGCGCGGGTGCGGCTGCCGCGCCGGGGGCCGCGTCGTGCAGCAGGTTGTGATGCATCACGGTGCCGGTCAGGTCGATCTTGCAGCACACGTAGATGGCGCCGCCGTCGTTGACCAGGATGTTGTACCCGGAGAAGTCGTTGTAGGCGATCTCGTTGCCGGAGACCTTGGCCCCGGTCATCTTGTCGTCGATGTTGAGATCGCTGCGTCCGGCCTGGGCGACGGTGTTGTGGGTGATGGTGAGGTCGGACCCGATGACGTTGATGCCGGCCGCGTAGCTGCCCAGGTAGTCGGTGTGGGTGATGGTGTTGTCGGTGACGGTGTTGTGGGAGCCCATCGCCACGACACCGTTGCCCGCGCTCCAGTCGACGGTGCTGTTGCTGAAGGTGTTGTGCTGCCCGTCGAGGATGATCCCGGACGTCGACTCGCCTGCCGTCAGCACGGCGCAACCGTCGGGCTTCGTCACCATGGCCGGGTCCGGGGCCAGATCGGCGTAGGCCGAGACGTAGCGCGCCGTCATACGGTCGATCACGTCGTGTGAGGAGGAGGCCGAGGTGCGCACCGTGGTGGCGCGCACACCGAGGCCGTCGAGCGATGTGTACGAGCGCCCGGACAGATCGAGACCGACGTTGCGCTGCTTGGCCTCGACCGTGTGCCCGGACGGGTCGTCGCCGTCCTTCATCCACCCGTACAGCGTGTGAGTGTCGTCCGCGTAGTACCACTCCCCGGCGTGCCCGAGCAGCGCCAGCTTCCCGCTGAGCGAGTAGGCCGTCCGCTGGTTCGGGCTCAGGCCGACGCAGTCGGGCAGGGAGGCGGCGGTGACGCTCCCGACGGAGGAACTGGTGACGGTGCCGGTCTCGCTCACGAACCAGTTGTGCGCGGTCAGCCGCGCGCCCTTCCAGAATCCCTCGGGCTGCGTCAGCGCGCTGTCGGACAGGCTCGTCGTGGTCCCCGACTGGGCGGAGGCCAGGTTCGGCGCCAGGGGGTTGTCGCCGGGGTAGGGCCACTGCGCCTCGACGCCCGGCGTCCCGTCGAAGAAGACCTGGTTGCCGGGGAGCGCGGGATCGAGGGTGACGTGCGTGCGGTAGATGTGCCCGTCGCCGACGGCCGAGGCGAACGGGGATCCGTCCAGGGTCGCGTCGTGGGACGTGAGGTCTGAGAGGTCGGCGCCGGTGACCCGCTGCCAGCCGGACACCTCGTCCGTGCCGTCGATGACGACGTCGGCGCCCGCCGCGGCCCGGTAGGTGATGCGCGCCCGCGCGGTGCCGTCGTGCGCGGGGACGACGTGCTCCCGATAGGTGCCCGAGGTGATGACGCACGTGTCCCCGGCGACCATCACGGTCGCGCATTTCTGGATGTGCTCGAACGGCGCGGTCGCCGTGCCCGGCCGGCTGTCCGAACCCGACGGGCTGACGTAGTAGGTGGTGGCGTGCGAGGTCTGGGCGCTGGCGCTCAGTTCGCCACCGGTGAGGAGCAGCGCGGCGGACACGAGCACCGCCAGTCTGGGGGTGGACCGTCTCATGCTTGATCCAATCGCCTATCGATAGTCGCTGCACGCTAGCCGGGGCAATTCTGGAGTGTCAACGACTCGGAACGCTATCGATTGAGACGTATTCGAGGTGCCGGATGACGCTCGGGGTGGACGGCCAGGGCCGGTCGGACCGCGGGCGACGGGCGGCGCCTCTTCTGACGTACGGCCTCTGACCTGGTGGTATCCGAGCGCTCGCCCTTCGTGGTGGCCCGGTGGGTCTTGACGTCGATTCGTTCCGGACCTTTGATCGTCTATCGATTGTATGGAAATTTGGCGACGTGGTCCGGCCGCGTCGACAGGAGCGGAGGCATGGACACATGACCGGACAGAGGGACGGAGACAGCGGAGTGGACATCACCGCGCGGGTGGACGCCGCGTCCCCGGGAACCCCGCTGGCCCACTTCTGGAACCTGTGCGTCGGCGCCGGCCGCGCCAACGAGGGCCTGCGGGCGGGCTGGCTGGAACAGCTCGACACGGCCGCGCGCGCCTGCGGATTCCGCTACGTCCGCTTCCACGGGCTGCTGCACGACGACATGTTCGTCTACCGCGAGCAGGACGGACGCCCGGTCCACAACTTCCAGTACGTCGACGAACTCTTCGACCGCCTGCTCGACCTCGGCGTCCGCCCGTTCGTCGAACTCGGCTTCAGCCCCGGCGACCTGGCCACCGAGCGGGACACGGTCTTCTGGTGGAGGGCGAACGGATCCCCGCCCGTGGACCTGGAGAGATGGAGCGACCTCGTCGCGGCGCTGGTCCGGCACTGGGCCGACCGGTACGGCGTCGGCGAAATCCGGCAGTGGTACTTCGAGGTGTGGAACGAGCCCAACCTGCGCCCGTTCTTCCACGGCACCCGCAGCCAGTACTTCGCGCTCTACACCGCCACGGCGGCCGCCGTGCGGAGCGTCGACGCGGCTCTGCGGGTGGGCGGCCCGGCGACCAGCAACTTCGTTCCCGACGACCGGTTCGCGGGTGAGGTCGAGGATCTCACCCGGCACGCGGAGACCATCGCCGCACCCGACCTGGACGCACTGGACTGGACGCCGGTCTGGCTCACCGAATTCCTCGACCACTGCCATCGCACCGGATCGCCGGTCGACTTCGTGTCCGCCCACCCCTATCCCACCGACTGGGCGCTCGACGACCTGGGACGGTCCGTCAAACTCACGCGGCACGCGGACGCGACCCGCCAGGACCTCGAAGTGCTGCGGCGCACGGTCGACGCGAGCCCGTTCCCCGGCGCCGAGATCCATCTGACGGAGTGGAGTTCCAGCCCGTCGCCCCGGGACCACACGCACGACCACCTCCAGGCGGCGACCTTCGTCGTGAAGGCGAACCTGGAGTCCGCCGGACTGGTGGACTCGCTGTCGTACTGGGCGTTCACGGACGTCTTCGAGGAGGCGGGCGCGGGTGACACCGTCTTCCACGGCGGCTTCGGGATGATCAACTTCCAGGGAGTTCCGAAGCCGGTCTTCCACGCCTACCGGTTCCTCGGCAGCCTCGGCGACGAACTGCTGGCCCGGGTTCCGGGGGCCGTCGTCACCCGGCACGGCGACAGCGGCGCGCTCACCGTCCTCGCCTACCACTATCCGGCCGAGGTCACGACGGCTCCGCCCGCCTCGTTCGACGACCGGACCGTCGCGGAGCGCACGCTCGCGACGGGAACTCCGAGGCGGCTCGGCATCACCCTGACGGGACTGCCCGCCCGCGCGGCGTTCACCGTCGAGGTCCTGGACCACGAGAGCGGCAACACCCTGGAGCTGTGGAGGCGGATGGGCTCGCCCGATCCGCTCGGCAGGGAACAGGCCAGACGTCTGAGGCGCGAAGCCGGGGCGCCGGCCCGGCACACGGTCCGTGCCTCGGCCGACGGAGAACTGCGCATCGACCGGGCGATCGCGCCGTGGAGCGTCGTCCTCGTCCGCGAGGAGCGGACCCCCTGATCGTGGGCTGACCGGCCGGGGTGTCCCAGTGACGAGGCGGCCGTGGGCGGCGTGCCGGCAGGCCCGGCGGATCCCGGGCCGGCCGGCGCCTCCGAGCTGCCGGAACGCCGCCCCCATCGCCTATCGATAGAGTCGGATCCCGGCGCGTCCCGCCTGGCCGCGCGGCCCGTCGCCGGGGTCCGCTCCGACGTGTCCGTGCCCCCGCGACACACCGTCGCGGGGGCACGAGCCGTACCGGAGACCCCGCTCAGCCCAGGGGGATCTCGCCCCGGGCGTGGGCGGCGAACTTCCGCGCCGCCAGCTGCGGGTCGTTCGCTTCGAGCACCCGCAGCAGGCCGGCGTGCTGCTCGGCCATCTCCTGCCAGTCCCCCGTGAACAGCGGATCGGAGACGACGCGGAGGGCGCGCAGGCTCGGTTCCATCACGGCCCAGACCTTCGGCAGGAAGGGGTTGCCGCCGGCCTCGCACACGATGCGGTGGAAGACGATGTCCGCGTCCCTGAACCGGCCGACGTCGCCGTCCCGCGCGGCCTCCCGCATCAGCTCCACCTGAGCCTGGAGCTGGGCCGTCGCCGTGGCCGACGGGTGCTCGGCCAGGGTTCGCGCCGCCAGTTCCTCGATGGTCACCCGCACCGCGCGGGCCGCGTCCGCGTCCTCCTGGGCGACCGAGGCGACGAAGCTGCCGCGCCGCGGGATGTGCTGCGCCAGGCCCTCGTGGACCAGGCGTTTGACCGCTTCGCGGACGGGGGCCTGGCTGACGGCGAGCTGGCGGGCGATCTCGGACTCCACCAGGCGGTCGCCCGGCTTGAGCGTGCCCTCGATGATCAGGCCGCGTACTCGTGTGTACACCTGGTCGGACAGCAGTACCCGCGTCAGCGGCTGTCCGATGGCGCTCGCCATGAAGCCTCCTCGTGTAGACCACTTCGCATCTTATCGATGATCGCCTCGATTTTGTTATGGCTCTTGACAGTGAGGTCGCGCAGGCGTTCATATCGCCTATCGATAGCAGCGTATCGAGGGAGTGCGACATGAGACATGGCAGAGCCGCCGGGGCGGCCGGCACCCTTCTCTCGCTCGGCCTGCTGGCCACGGCCTGCGGCGGCGGAGGGTTCCAGTCCACGAACGGCGGCGACCCCGGCGCGGGGGCGACCGGGACGGTCCGGATGCTGGTCAACATCACCCCGAACCTGACGAAGGACTACTGGCGGAACCTGGTGGCGCCCTTCGAGAAGGCCAATCCGGGAATCAAGGTGCGGATCGAGGCGCCCACCTCGTCCGACGGATCGGTCGACACCACCCTCCCGCAGCAGCTCGCCGCGGGCAGCCCGCCCGACGTGGTCGAGGGCTCGCACAGCAACAAGGTCGTCCCCTACCTCAGAGACCTCTCCGACCAGAAGTGGGCCACCTCGGCTCCCATGGCCGACGCCCAGCGGCTGGACGGCCGGCTGTACGACGTGTCGATCGGCCAGCAGGCCCAGTCACTCGTCTTCTACAACAAGACGGCCTTCAAGAAGGCGGGCATCACCGAGGAACCGCGCACCCTGGACGAGCTGACCGCCGACATGGGCAGGCTCAAGACCGCCGGCTACCTGCCGATGCAGACCGCGGGGGAGTGGGTGACCGAGGCGCAGTTCATGCAGCTGTTCGGACCGACGCTCACCACACCCGACAAGGACTGGTACCTCCAGGCGGCCACCGGCAAGCGCTCCCTGGCCAAGGACCTCGGCCCGGGGGCCGCCCTGTACAAGTCGTGGATCGACAAGGGCTACATCGACAAGAACGCCCTCGGCACGAAGTACGCGGACGGCGAGACCGCCTTCCTTTCGGGCAAGTCCGCCCTCTACCCGATGGGCTGCTGGTTCGTCGCCGCCGAGCACGCCGCCAAGAAGGACTTCGAGGTCGGGGTGTTCGCCGTACCGCAGACCAACGACCCCGCGACGTCACGGCTGTCGGTCACGCCCGGCGCCAACTACCGGATCTTCAAGGGCAGCAGCCACCAGACGGCGGATGCCAAGCTCGTCAAGTTCCTGACGACGGACAAGGCCGCGGTCGAGAGCCAGCTCAAGCAGGACACCTCCTACCGCACCGGTTACCCCTACACGCTCTCCCCGCTCTCCGACGAGGTGCAGCGACTGCTCGACGACACCGCCGACGGCCACCAGGCGATCATGGGCGGCGGCGAGTACCAGATGCCCGCCGGGTTCGAGGACCAGGCCGGCAAGCGGATCCAGAGCCTCTACACCGGCGGCGACCCCGCCGCCGCGATGCAGACGCTCGACTCCTGGCTGAAGGCGCAGACCAAGTGAGCGTGCACTCCTCACCGCGCCCGGCCCCGGTGCCGGCGGTCCGCCTCGCCTCGGCACGGACGCGCGACCGGCTGGCCGGAGCCGTGATGACCGCACCGGCCCTGCTGCTCTTCACGCTCATGATGGTGGTGCCGCTGGGACTGTCGGCCTACCTCAGCCTGACCGACTGGGACGGCTACACCGCCCACCCGGCCCTGGTCGGCCTGCACAACTACCGGCAACTGCTGCACGATCCCGAGGTCCGCCACGCGGCCTGGGTCACGGGCGTGATCGCGGTCGTGGGCACCGCCCTGATCAACCTCGTCGGCCTCGGCGTGGCGCTGGCCATCGCCACCCCGGGCAGGGTCAACACCTTCCTGCGGACCGTGTTCTTCTACCCCTACGTCATCAGCGCGCTGATCATCGGATTCCTGTGGTCCGCGCTGCTGTCCACCAACGGCGCCGTCAACACCGTGCTAGACGCGCTGGGCCACTCCGGCCTGCCCTTCCTGTCCCAGCCCGGATGGGCGCTGGCGAGCCTGATCCTCGTCATCGTGTGGTCGGGATTCGGATTCGCCCTCGTGCTGTACATCGCGGGCCTGCAGACCGTGCCCGCGTCGCTGATCGAGGCCGCGCGACTGGACGGCGCGGGCCGGTGGCAGACGCTGCGTCACGTGACCCTGCCGATGATCGCCCCGATCGTCACCGTCAACATCGTGCTGACCCTCGTCTCACTGCTGCGCACCTACGACCTGGTGCTGTCGCTGACCGCGGGCGGCCCGGCCGGCAGCACCCAGACCGGGGCCTATCTGATCCTGGGCGAGTCCTTCCAGAACAACGTCCTGGGCTACGGGTCCGCGCAGTCGGTGGTCCTCACCGTCATCACCGGCGCCGCGGCCCTGGCCGTCACCCTCGTGCGCCGCCGCACGGACGCCGGAGCAGCCGCATGAACCACCCCGTGAGCCACCGGCCCGCACCCCTCCCGCCGCCGCCCGTCACCGGCACCGCCGTCCGTGCGGACGGCCCGCCGCCCGGCGCCGCCCACCCGTCGCACCACCGACCCGGTCGGCGGGCCCGCGCGTGGACGGCCGCGCGGTGGAGTGCGCTGGGCGCCGGGGCCCTGCTGATGCTCGTACCGATGTGGCTGCTGGCCGTCAACGCCTTCAAGTCCGAGCAGGACATCAGGACCTCCCCGTTCGGACTGCCGCTCGCCCGGCTGAGCCCGTCCTACCTGCGCGACGCCCTGTCCAACCCGGACTTCGACGTCGTGCGGGCGTACGGCATCACGGCCCTGTTCGTCGTCCTCGTCAACGCCCTGTCGCTGCTGATCGCCGCACCGGTCTCCTACGTCATCGCCCGGGGCCGCACCCGTGGGCACACCGCGCTGCTGCTGCTCTTCGTGGCCGGCACCTTCGTGCCCAGCCAGGTGATCCTCATCCCGGTCGTCTACGTCCTCAAATACGTGGGCCTGATGGGCACGATCCCCGGATTCGTGCTGTTCGAGACGACCCTGACCCTGCCCGTCTCGGTCTTCCTCTACAGCGCGTACATCCGGACCGTGCCACCCGAACTCGACCAGGCCGCGGCCGTGGACGGCGCCGGACGGCTGCGCACCTTCTGGCTGGTGATCTTCCCGCTCATGCGGCCCGTGGTCGCCACCGCGGTGATCCTGCACAGCCTGAGCGTGTGGAACGACTTCGCCACCCCGCAGATCATCCTCGGCCCCGGCAGCGGCCTCTACACGGTCACCACCGGTGTGTACGCCGCCGTCGGCAAGTACTCCACGCACTACGCGGTGGTCTTCCCCAACCTGCTGCTCGCGGTGCTTCCCGCGCTGGCCTTCTTCGTGATCATGCAGCGGCACATCATCAGCGGTCTGACCACCGGCGCCACGAAGGGCTGACATGACCCCCGACCACCACGGCGACCCCGCGCCCCAGCGGATCACCGCCACCGTCCGCAGCGCCGCGCCTCCCGTATGGGCGGTCCTGCAACGGCGGCTGTTCGACGACCTCGACACCGCCTGGCGGACCTTCCGCGACCGCTACACCGACCCCGCCGACGGCCGCCTGCGGTACACGGGCCGTATCGAAGACCGCGACGGCGCCGACGACTTCTACGAGGCATTCTTCAACTGGCCCGCCCTGTACCTGCTCGGCGGCGCCGACGACCTGCTGCCGGCCGTCAAACAGCACTGGGAGGGCGTCACCGCACAGCTCACCGAACTCGGCCTGTCCAACGACGAGTTCGAGCGCGGCTACGACTGGTTCCACCAGGGCGAGGCACTGCTGATGTTCTACGGCATCTGCGCCGCGGACCCCGACGACCCGCGCTTCCGGGACCGCGCCCTGCGCTTCGCCCACCAATACCTGCCCGGCAGCCCCACGGGCAACTACGACCCCGCCAGGCGGATCGTCCGCTCCCCGCACAACGGTTCCGACGGTCCGCGTCCCGGCCTCGGACCGCAGTGGGACGACGGTTTCGCCGAGGACCAGCCCGGCATGCGCCCCTACGGCCTGCCCCTGGAGGACGTCCCCGGCATCTCCTCCTGGAACGACCTGGCCGACCCGGAGCTGGCCGCCCGCATGGGCCGTCACATGCGCGACCGCCTGGGCCGCGGCGACACCGCGGTCAACCTCGCGGCCACCGCGCTGGTCACCAACGCCTGGCTCTACGACCACGATCCGCGCCTGTCGGCATGGGTCCTCGACTACGTGGACGCCTGGCGTGAGCGCGCCGAACGCCACGGCGTCCTGCCGGACAACGTCGGCCTCTCCGGCGAGGTGGGCGAGTACCACGACGGACGCTGGTTCGGCGGCCACTACGGCTGGACCTGGCCGCACGGCGTCCACACCCTCGGCGCCGCGGCCCTGGTCGGAGCCGTCAGCGCATGCCTCGTCGCGGGTGACGCCGACCGCCTCGACCTGGCCCGCCGTCCGCTGGACCAGGTGTGGAAGCAGCGCCGCACCGGCCTCCTCGCCGACCTGCCGGCCGCCCAACGCGGCGCCTGGGAACCCCTGCTGGGCGAGGACGCCACCCGCCCCGTCACCCTGGTGCCCACCCGCGTCGGTGTGCACGGATGGTTCGACCCGCAACCGCCCCAGACCGCGTACTGGACCTGGCTGTGGTGGTACGGACAGCAGGACCAGGACCGGGAGCGCCTCGACGCCCTCGCCCGCGAGGCCGGCTACGACTGGTCGGCCGTACACGCCTTCCGCAACAAGGAGGAAGCCGGACACGAACCTCCCTGGCTCTCCTACCTCGCCGGCGCCGACCCGGCCTACCCGGAACAGGCCCTGCAGATGGCCCTCGCCCAGGTCCGGCACCGCATGGCCCTCATCGCCGCCGACGACGCCGGACCCGACGAGATCGACCTGCACTGGTGGCAGCGGCTGAACCCCGTGGTCACCGAGGTGCTCACCCAGCTCACCACGGGCGCGCCGCAGACCCTCTACAACGGCGGCCTGCAACTGGCCCGCGTCCGCTACGACGACCTCGACCGTGGACGCCCCGGCCTGCCGCCCGACGTGGCCGCCCTCGTGGAGGAACTGGACGCCACCACGACCACCGTCCGCCTCGTCAACCTCAGCCTCACCCGCACCCGTACCCTCCGCGTGCGGGGCGGAGCGTTCGGCGAGCACCTCATCACCACCGCCCACTGGCAGATCACGCCCGCCCCCGAGGCGCCCGACGCACACGCCTACGGTCTGCCCACACCCGACCTGGCACCCCTGTCCGCCGCGGTGGACGGCAACGCCCTGCACGTCACCCTGCCGCCCGGCCACGAGATCCGCCTGCGACTGGACATGCGCCTGAACGCCTCGCGCCCGCGCCACCAGAGCACCCCCACCCACTCCAGGAGCACCCGTTGACCGACACGCACACCCCCACCGTCCCGCAGCACCCCGACACCCCCGGCCCGCAGGAGGCGCCGGCCGTGTGGCCCCTGCCCGTGCGCGGCGAGACACCGCCACCGGCCGACGGCGCCGCGGTCGCCGCACTCGGCCAGGTCAGCGCCGCGACCGCCTGCGCCAAGCTCCACGAACTGGGCATCAGACGCACCCACCTCCAGGGGCCGGCCGCACTGGAACGCGGCCAGAAGGCGACCGGCCGGGTGCGCACCCTGCAGTTCATGCCCCAACGCGAGGACGTGGCCAGCGGGCTGGGCCAGGAGTACGTGGAGCGCAGCACCGCGCTGTGGGCCGTGCTCGAAGCGATCGAACCCGGCGACGTCCTCGTCGTCCAGGCCTACGGCAGCCCGTTCACCGGCTGCTTCGGCGACATGCTCGTACGCTACTTCCAGCGCAAGGGCGGCGCCGGCATCGTCGTCGACGGCCGCATCCGCGACGCGCCCCGCGTCCGCCGCCTCGGCGTCCCCATCTGGTGCACCGGCACCACCCCGCACTACGCCTCCCAGTCCGAACTCTTCCCCTGGGCCTACGACGTGCCCGTCGCCGCCGGCGGTGTCCTGTGCCTGCCCGGCGACCTGCTGGTCGCCGACGACGACGGCGCCGTCGTCGTCCCCCGCGCCACGTCGCCGCTCATCGTCGACAGCGCCCGGGACCACGAGGAGTGGGAGGAGTTCAGCAGGCAGCGCATCGACGACGGCGCCCGCCTGTCCGACTACTACCCGCTCACCCCCGACAGCCGGGAGGAGTACGAGCAGTGGCGCGCCGCCCAGCCACGATGACCACCGCCACGACCGGCAGCGGGCCGCTCCCCCTCGGACTGGGCTGCGCCCCCATCGGCGACCTGTACGGGGCCGTCGACCCGGACATCGCGGTCGCCACCGTGCACACCGCCCTCGCGCGGGGCTGCCGCCTTCTGGACACCGCGCCCAAGTACGGCAACGGCCTGTCCGAACGGCGCGTGGGCCAGGCCCTCGCCGCCGCCGGCACCGCCGCCCCCCAGCTCGCGACCAAGGTGGGCTGGAGCGTCGCGCAAGGCCGCGACCCCCAACCCGACTTCAGTGCGGACGGGGTGCTGCACAGTCTGGAGGACAGCATGTGCCGCCTCGGCGTGGACCGGTTCGACATCGTCCACGTCCACGATCCCGACGACCACCTCGACCAGGCCGTCGCCGAGACCGTTCCCGCCCTGGTACGGCTGCGCGACGAAGGGGTCGTCGGAGCCGTCGGGGCCGGCATGAACAGCGACCGCGCCCTGGCCGACCTCGTCCGGCGCACCGACCTCGACCGCGTCCTGATCGCCGGCCGCTACACCCTCCTGGAACAGGGCGCGCACCACACGCTCCTGCCCCTGTGCGCCGAACGCGGCATCGGGGTGATCGCGGCCGGTGTCTTCAACTCCGGCCTGCTCGCCGACCCCCGTCCCGGCGCCCCCTACGACTACCGGCCGGCCCCGCCGGACGTGCTCCGGCGTGCTCTGCGGCTCAAGGAGATCTGCGCCGCCCACCAGGTGCCGCTGCGGGCCGCGGCCCTCCACTTCCCCCTCACCCACCCCGCCGTCACCACGATCCTGGTCGGAGCGGCGACCCCCGCGGAGATCACGGAGAACGTCGCCCTGGCCCGCACACCACTGCCGCCCGCGCTCTGGAGCGACCTGCGCGAGGCGGGCCTGATCGACCCGGCGGTCCCGCTTCGCGAAGAGCGGCAGTGGACGTCCTGACCGGACGCGGCGGTGCCGCGGGCTGCCTTCGGCCTCAGCCGGTGAAGTGGACGAGCAGTACGGCGATGTCGTCGACGCGCGCCTCGCACGACGCGTCCCCGAGGAGCCGGTCCGTGAGGGATTCCAGGTCGTCGTCAGGGGCGCGCGCGAAACGGCCCGCGAGGTCCGCGACGGCGTCGTCGATGTCGGTGCCGGGCACCTCGACGAGACCGTCGGTGTACAGGGCCAGCGTGGTGTCCGCCGCCAACGGCAGCTCCACGCACGGATACTCGGCTTCGGGCACGATGCCGAGCAGCGGTCCCGGTGGGAACGCGAGGGCTTCGGTCCGGCCGTCCGGGCGGCGCAGCAGAGGCGGGAGATGGCCCGCCGTGGCGAGCAGGACGCGGCGCCGGGCGAGATCGAACTGGACGCAGAGGCAGCTGGCGAACAGGCCCGGGTCGAAGTCGCACATGACCTGGTTGGTGCGGGCCAGGAGGTCGTCAGGACCCATGCCCGCGACGGCGTGCGTGTGCACGGCGGTGCGCAGTTGGCCCATCACGGCCGCGGCCCGCACGTTGTGGCCCTGGACGTCACCGATGACCGCGGTCGCACTGGTGGTTCCGCAGCGGATCAGGTCGTAGAAGTCGCCTCCGACGTCCATGCCGTGGCGCGCGGGCAGGTAGCGGGCGGCGGCGGTCAACCCTGGGACCGCGGGCAGCCGTTGGGGCAGCAGACCGGTCTGCAGGGTGCGGGCGAGGTTGTCCTTGGCCTCGTGCAGGCAGGCCCGGTCCAGGGCCTGCGCGACCAACCCGGCCATGGAGACCATGAGATGACGCTCCGCGGCGGGGAAGTCCCGGGTGTGGTCGAAGGACAGGACGAGGATTCCCACCGGCCGGCCGCGGATGACCAGCGGCAGGAACGCCCAGGCGTTCCGGCTGCCGTACTGCACGGCGTCCCGGTAGGTCCGCTTGAACTCGGCGAAGCTGCTGAAGAACAGCGGGGTGTGACCGGTGAGCGCCTTCGCGGGCGGGTTGTCGGAGCCCAGGGAGTGGCCGTCGAAGATGGACAGGAACGCCGTGGTGTAACCGCGTTGGCCGACCACCTGCAGCCGTCCCTCGGAAGCCGCCATCAGGATCAGGCCCGCGGCACCGAAGGCGGGCAGCAGCTGATTGGCGAGGGTCTGCGCCACGTCCTTGACCCGCACGGTCTCGGTGAGCGCCGCCGCGAGATGCATCAGCTGGTGGTAGGGCCTGACCTCGGTGTCCTCCACGGGGGAGACGGGGCGGGCCTCGACGGCCGGCGGAGGGTGGGGGAGCGGGTTCATGTGAACGCTGACCCCGCTCGCGCCGGGAAAGAGCTCGAAGCACACGCGTGTGCCAGAGGTCCGCTCGGCCGTGAAACGGACGGGCCGCCGCCCGATGACCGCGGCGCGGAACCGCTCCTCGAAGGCACTGCCGGCGAGCCACGGCACGCGTTCCCAGGGCCGTCCGGCCGTCAGTTCCGTGGTCGGCACCCCGAGCAGTTCTGCCGCCGGGCCGCCGGCGAAGGTGATCCTTCCGTCCAGGTCCAGGGACAGGGCTCCCGGCAGTCGGGCGGCGAAGTCGTGGGCCGCGAGCGCGTCCGCCGGGACCGGAGCGCGGGCTCGGTCGGGGTCCACGGTGAGCGGACGCTCCGCCGGCACCAGCGGCCGGCCACTGCGGACGGCGCCCTCCAGCAGCCGGCCCGACTCCTGGCAGAAGACCTCGATCGCCGTCGTCTCCCGAGGGCTGAGGTCTGCGGGGTGCGAGGGCGGCCACAGCACGCAGACCGTGCCCCGCACGGTCTCTTCGGCGATCATGGGCGCCGACGCCACCGTGTGCTCGGGCACCATGAGCGCGAGCCGTGGATAGTGCAGGGCCATCGTCTCGGGGTCGCCGACCCAGACCAGGCGCCGTTCCCGGGTCGCCTCGGCCGCCGGGACCGCCTCCTCCACATGGATCCGCGCCCACGGCGAGATGACGGTCCAGGACGTCCCGTACAGCATCGACAGGCGAAGGACCCGTTCGCCGGGCGGAAGGAGGAACACCAGGACGCTGGACGCCGACGTGTCCTCGGCCAGGCGCCGCAGCAGCCCGGCCAGGTCCGCCCAGTCCCGCGCGGAGCCCGAGGCGGCAGCCCACACCACGACCTTCACCGCCCTTCCTGAACACCGGCCCGTTCAGGCGTCACACCTGGCTCACCGAGACGAAAAGATGACGTACAAGGACGATAGCCCCATACCGCCACTCGATGACGCAGACGCCGCGAGGCCGCGCGCGGCCCCGTGCCGCCCCGCGCGGACGTCGCCACGTCCTTGCGTGGGATCATCGGGCCATGAGCGGCGACCTGCAGGTGAGTGCCCTGGCGATCAACGTCACGATCCCGGAGGGACTCCGCTGGGCGGACACCCGCCGCGGTGAGGAGTTCACGCTGACCACGCTCAACGTGCGCCTCCTCCCCGACGGCCGGCTCGCCGCGAAGGCCTACGGCCGTCCGGTCGCCGGCGGCCGGGGCGCCTACGTCTCGTTCCCCGTCCCGGACCGGCCCGAACTGGCGGCCCTGATCGCCGAGGCCGCCACTCGTGCCGGAGCGTTGTGGGCCGCCCACCGCGGGCTCGACTGACCAGGATTCACCCGGACCGCCGGACCGCCGTCCGGGTCGCCAGCATCCGGCTCGCCTCGGCGACCACCGCCGGGTCGGTGACGAAATGCGTGTCCTCGTCCGCCGAGGCGCCGGCCACGCCGAGCGGGACCCACGCGGCCCCGCGCCGGGGCTCCGCGCGGCGCTTCGCCGACAGGTGCACGGCCGCCACCCCGGCGGCCGTCAGCGCCGGGATGTCGGCGGGCCGTACTCCGCCGCCCGCCATCACCTGCACCCCGGGCGCGGCCTCGACCATCGCGGCGAGGCGTTCCAGCCCCTGGCCCGCGGCCGGGGCGCCGCCCGAGGTGAGCACGCGGGTGAGGCCGAGGGCGGGCAGCAGCGCCGCGGTGGCGACGGGATCGGCGGACAGGTCGATCGCGCGGTGCAGCGTCACCTCCACGGGCCGGTCCGCGTCCCGGGCCGCCGCGGCGAGGCGCATGACGGCATCCGTGTCGAGACCGCCGTCGGCGGACAGCGCGCCCACGACCACACCGGAGGCCCCGGAGGCGATCACGGACCGCACCTCGGCGGCCATCAGGGCGATCTCCTCGGCGTCGTGCACGAAGTCGCCGGGACGACAGCGGACCAGGACCTGGACCGGGAGGCCCACGGCGGCGACCGCCTCGACCAGGGCGGCCGACGGCGTCAGACCGCCCAGTTCCAGGCCGGTGCACAGCTCGACGCGGTCCGCCCCGTGGTCCCGGGCGACACGGGCGCCGGCCGGCGAGGTGACGGCGATCTCCAGTGCGGGCACGGCGGGCCCGCTCACTCGTCGTCCCCGGTGAGCGGCCGGTCGGAGGCCGGGATGATCCGGGCGGTGAGGTCCGGCGTGGCCATGTCGCGGTCGAAGGGGAACATCGGGCGCCGGATGCGGCGGTGGCCGAGGCGCACCAGGTCCTGGTCGACACCGCCGGGGGTCAGGGCCATCTTCCAGCCGACCGACATGTCGAACAGCTCGGGCTCCAGGTAGCCGATCTTCACGATGACGATGTCGGCGGAGCGCGGGTCGAGACCGAGGTCGGTGAAGTCGTGCTCGTGGTGGTACGGCTTGCGCAGCCGGGTGAGGATCGCGTGCACGCTGCCGACGCGGACGACGACCTCGGTCTCGGCGTCCCGGTCGCCGTGCCGTATCGCGTGCACCACGCCGGTCAGGGTCACGGGTCCCGCGTGCCGGTCGTCGACCTCCGCGCCCGCGGTGACGGTGACCGTGGCGCCGATGCCGGCCGCCACGGCGGTCTCGATCGCGGCGGGCCCGGGGACCGAGGCGTAGATGACGGTCGGCCCGTCCTCCTTCTGGAACTCGGGCCGCTCCAGCAGCCGGGTCAGCCCCCAGGTGACGTCACCGGCGCCGCCCGCGGTCGGGTTGTCGCCGGTGTCGCTGATGAAGTACGGCCGCCGGTCGGAGGCGAGGGCCTCGTCGAGGAGTTCGTCGTACGTACCGGTCGGGGCGACGAAGTCGAAGGCGTCGCGGGCGTCCCAGAAGCCGCGGGCGAGGCGTTCGGCACCGGCCGCGACCGCGGCCGTGTCCTCGCCGGTGACGACCACCACCGCGCGGTTGCGGGGCTCGTCCGCCCACGCGTAGCCCACCCAGATCGCCGCGTCCGTCACACCCGCGGTGGCCTCGACCTCGTCGACCGCCGCGTACACGCTCCTGGCGGGCTCGATCCGGGTGGAGGTCTGCTCGCCGGCCAGCAGCACGGGGACCGGCACCCAGGCCTTGACCGGCCGGGGAGCGCCGGAGACCAGGAGGTCGACCAGGTTGCGTACGGCACGCTCCTTGGTCTCCATGTGGTCCTCGTGCGGGGCCATCCGGTAGCAGGTGATCAGGTCGCTGCGGTGGGCGAGTTCGCGCGAGACGTTGCCGTGCAGGTCCATCGAGGTGGAGACGATCACGTCCGGGCCGACGGTGGCGCGGATGCGCTCCAGCAGCACGGCCTCCGCGTCGTCGACCCCCTCCACGGTCATGGCGCCGTGGATGTCGTACCAGAGGCCGTCGAGCCGGGGCAGCGCGGCGAGGCGTTCGATCAGTTCGTCGGTGAGCGCGGCCCAGGCCGCCGCGGTGACGGTGCCGCCCGGCAGTGACTTGCCGACGAGTGCGCCGTGCCAGTCGGCGGCCTCGCGCAGCTCCTCGCCGGGGGCGAGGAAGGGGTAGCGGTCGAGCACCTCGGTGCCGCGCGAAGGATGGAAGGCGGGCGCCTCGGTGCGGGCGGGGGAGAAGGTGGAGGACTCGATGCCGAGGCCGGCTATGGCGATGACGGGGCGGGCGACGGCGGTGCGGGTGTGCGTCATGGCTCCTCGTGCGGGGTGGTGCGGAGTGGGTGGTGCTGCGGGGCGCACGTCCGTGTGACGTGGCGGTCTGTGCGGGAGGTCAGCCCTTCCTCGGGGCCGCGACGGTGTGGAACCGGTCCGTGCCGTCGCCCGCGGTGTCGCCCAGCGCGCGGGCCAGGGCGCGCTGGAGGGCGAAGAGTCCGGCGCCGACGAGGCCCGCGTCGGCGCCGAGGATGGCCCGCTCGATGGTCAGGTGCTCGGTGGCCAGCGGGTGGCAGCTCTCGTAGAGCTGGCTGCGGACCGCGGCGACGAACGGCTCCAGGGTGGAGAGGATGCCGCCGAGGTAGACGGCGTCCGGGTTGAAGAAGTTCACGTTGGCGGCGAGCACCCGGCCGAGGTGGTCGCCGGCCCGGCGGACGGCGCGGGTGGCCTCCGGGTCGGCGTCGGTGGCGAGCTGGACCACGTCCTCGGTGCTGGCGACGTCCACCCCGCGTTCGTGCAGGATCCGGACGAGCGCGGCGCCGGACGCCACGGTCTCCAGGCAGCCGGTGTTGCCGCAGGAGCAGGGGATGTCCGCGCCGCTCTCGATACGGATGTGGGTGATGTCGCCGGCCGCTCCGGTCGCGCCCCGGTAGAGGTTCCCGTCGATGATGACGCCGGCGCCGATCGCCGTACCGATCTTGACCGTGATCGTGCGGCGGTGCTCGGCGGGCCGGACGCTCTGCTCGCCGACGGCCATGCAGTTGGCGTCGTTGTCCACGACGGCCGGGACACCGAAGCGCTCCTCCAGCCAGGCGGCCACCGGGAAGCGGTTCCAGCCGGGCATCCGGGACGGCAGGACGACGGCACCGGCGGCCACGTCCACCGGTCCCGGCAGCGAGAGCCCGACGCCCCGGAGCCGGTCGCGTCCGCGCTGCTGCGCGAGGGCCTCCAGGTGCTCGGCGAGTCTCGGCAGCGCCGCCTCGGGGCCGTCGGCCACCTCGAAGGGCACGTTGGCCACGTCGCGGACTCCGTTGCCCGGCAGCACCACACCGATCCGGGCGTGCCGGCCGCCGAGGTCCGCGGCCACGGCGTACTCGTCGGTGCTGCCGGCCCTGAGCACCCTGCGGGGACGGCCCCCGGTCGAGGACTGCGTGCCCTCCTCGGCGATGAGCCCGCGCTCGACCAGCTCGGCCACCGTCAGGGAGATGGTGGAAGGCGCCGTGCCGAGGAGCTGGGCGAGTTCGGCGCGGGACGACGCCTGCCCCGACGCGACGAGTTCGAGGACACGCGTGGCGAGGGCGGCGCCCTTCGGGTTCACGCCCTTGGTGCTCTTGCGGTCCCGTGCACTTATTTCAGTCATGTACGAAGTAACTTCCGCAGTGATGGGTGTGCCGGAGACAGTACGCCCGTTCCGGCACGTGGGGAACGGTTCCGTGGCGAGATCCGCGAACACTGACGCACTGCCAATCCGGTGCAAATCGGCACAAAGGCGTCGCCAAGTGCTCTCGCGGTGGGCGGTTCTGGCTTTTTTCGATATCGCAGTAACTTATTTGTTATTCGTTCTTGTTTGTTTGTTCGGCGCGTCCGTCGTTGACTGTCGCCATACGCAGCGCCGACCCCGCGGCGCCGGTTTGGGTCCTCCCATGACGTTTGCGGGTCCTTTCACTCTGAGGAGAGCCATGTTCCTTGCTCCCACGGCCGCCGGCCGCCGCTGGGCCCTCGTCGCGGGTGCCGCCGTCATCACCGGCGCGCTGGTCACCGGTTGCTCCGGCGGCGGTACCTCGGCGTCCGGCCCGGCGTCGTCGGACACGATCAACTACGCGCTTCCGGCGAACTTCACGCCGAACTGGATCCTCCCGATCGGCACCGCCGCGCACCTCAACACCAACAACGCCTCCATCTCCCAGGCCGTCTGGGAGCCGCTGATCGCGTACGACGGCTCCACCGGCAAGGTCGGCTGGAACAAGGACAACTCGCTGGCCTCCGAAGCCAAGTTCGCCGCGGACAGCAAGAGCGTGACGATCACCCTCGGGCAGCGCCACTGGAGCGACGGCAAGCCGATCACCTCCCGCGACGTCGAGTTCTGGTTCAACCTCGTCAAGGCGAACAAGGCCGACTGGGCCAGCTACAGCCCGGGCAAGGCGCCGGACAACTGGACGTCCTTCAAGACGGTCGACGACACGCACTTCACGATCACCTTCGACAAGGCCTACAACCAGCAGTGGATGCTCGCCAACGAGCTGAGCATGATCCGCACGATCCCGCAGCACGCCTGGGACAAGACCAGCGACTCGGGCGCCGTCTCCGACCTGGACCGCACCGCCGCCGGCGCCAAGCAGGTCTGGACGTACCTCAACAACGCCGCCAAGAAGATATCCGGCTACGCGAGCGACCCGCTGTGGAAGACGGTCAGCGGCCCGTACACCATCAAGTCGTTCTCCACCGCAGGCCGGGTCGAACTCACCGCCAACGCCAAGTACGACGGCGGCGGCAAGGCCAACATCAAGAACGTCAACCTGCTGCCGTTCACCACCACCGAGGCCGAGGAGAACGCCCTCCGCGCCGGCACCGTCGACTACGGCTACATCAACGCCTCCGACCTCGGCCAGGAGGCGTCCTTCAAGGCCAAGGGCTACTCGGTGAAGCCGTGGAGCGGCTGGGCCATCACCTACATGCCGTACAACTTCAACAACCCGTCCATGGGACCGGTGTTCAAGCAGCTGTACGCCCGTCAGGCCATCCAGATGTCGGTGGACCAGACCACCCTCTCCAAGGTGGTCTTCAACGGCAGCGCCGTCTCCACCTACGGGCCGATCCCGCAGGGCCAGGAGTCGTCCTTCGTCTCGGCCGACCAGAAGAACAACCCGTACCCGTTCGACACCGCCAAGGCCAAGAAGCTGCTCACCGACCACGGCTGGACCGAGCAGGGCGGCACCATGGTGTGCAACGAGCCCGGCACCGGCGCCAACCAGTGCGGCGCGGGCGTCGACAAGGGCACCAAGTTCGAGATGCAGGTGCTGTCCCAGTCCGGCTCGACCGTGACCGACAACATGATGAGCGCCCTCCAGTCGTCGTTCGCGAAGACCGGCATCAAGTTCGGCATCAAGACCGCTCCGGTCAACTCCGTGCTCTCGCAGGCCGGTCAGTGCAAGTCCGGCGACGCCAACTGCTCCTGGCAGCTGTCCTTCTTCGGCACCGCGGGCAGCTGGTACTTCCCCGCCTACCCGAGCGGTGACTCGCTCTTCGCCACCGGCGGCGGCTCCAACTTCGGCAGCTACTCCAACCCCGCCGTCGACAAGCTGATCACCGAGACCACCACCTCCTCCTCGGACGAGGCGGTGCAGAACTACAGCGCCGCACTCGCCAAGGACCTCCCCGTGATCTGGCTGCCGGAGCCCGACTACCAGATCTCCGTGGTCCGCAACGGCCTCGGCGGCTTCGCCCAGGACTCCCTCGCCAACTTCCACCCCGCCATGTGGAAGTGGACCAAGTAGGCCCGGTCGGTGCCCGCGCGGGCCGACGGCGGCCGGCCCCACGGCCGGCCGCCCGAGGCCCGCGCGCACCCCTCGCGCACCCGCGCCGCACCGACGTCCACGTCGTGGTGACGCCCCTGTCCAGGTGACGCCCGCGCGCGTCACGGAGACGAAGCGACCGGAAAACACATGAGCACTCCCTCGTACCTGATCAGACGCGTCCTCCAGGCCGTCGCGGTGATCGTCATCGTGACGATCGTCGTCTTCGGCCTGCTGCACGCGCTCCCCGGAGGCCCCGCCCGCGGGATCCTCGGCCCCCAGGCCACCGCGCAGCAGATCGCGAGCTTCAACCACGAACAGGGCCTCGACAAGTCCCTGCCCGTGCAGTACTTCCACTACCTCGGCCAGCTTCTGCACGGTGATCTCGGCACCTCCTACACCCTCAACGAGCCGGTCTCCCAGCTCATCGGCGAACGGCTGCCGAAGACCCTGGTCCTCACCCTGCTGTCGGCCGTCGTCGGCCTCGTCCTCGCGATCCCGCTGGGCATGTGGCAGGCCGTGCGCCGCAACAAGGCCACGGACTACGTCATCACCACGCTCAGCTTCATCGCCTACTCCACGCCCGTGTACTTCCTCGGACTGATCCTGGTGCTGGTCTTCAGCCAGGAACTGGCGTGGTTCCCCTCGCAGGCACCGCAGGGGGAGACCGTGGGGCAGGTGTTCTCCGACCCGCAGGGCCTGGTGCTGCCGGTGTTCGCCGGCGCGGCCTCCATGATCGCCGTGTTCAGCAGGTACATGCGCGCGGCCACCCTGGAGAACCTCTCCGAGGACTACGTCCGCACGGCCAGGGCGGGCGGCTCCCGCTCCCGCGCCATCCTCGCGCGGCATGTGTTCCGCAACTCGCTGACCCCCGTGGTGGCCATGCTCGGCTACTACATCCCCGTCCTCTTCGGCGGCGCGCTCGTCGTCGAGCAGCTGTTCAACTACCCCGGGATGGGGCTGCTGTTCTGGACGGCGGCACAGTCCTCCGACTATCCGGTCCTGCTCGGCTGCGTCCTGGTGATCGCCGTCGCGACCGTGACCGGCACGCTGCTCGCCGACATCGTCCAGCGGATCATCGACCCCCGAGTGAAGGCAGGCCGGGCATGAGCGCCGTCATCCAGCCGGACGCGGTCCCGACGAAGGCCGCCGAGCCGCGCGAGGCCACCGGCACCCGCCTGGCCGTCCGCCGCTTCCTGCGCAACAGACTGGCCGTCGTCGGCCTCGCCGTCGTGGTCCTCTTCTTCCTGTTCTGCTTCGTCGGTCCGCTGGTGTACTCCACCGACCAGACCCACACCCTGCTCGAACAGGTCAACCTCGCGCCCAGCGGCGCCCACTGGCTCGGCACCGACGCCGTCGGCCACGACGAGCTGGGCCGGCTCATGTACGGCGGCAAGGTCTCGCTGATCGTCGGCCTCGCCGCGGGCGTCCTCGCCACCTGCATCGGCACGCTGTGGGGCGCCGCCGCCGGTTACGCGGGCGGCTGGATCGACGCCCTGATGATGCGCATCGTCGACGCCGGCATCGCGATCCCCGCCCTGTTCATCCTGCTGGTGGTCTCCGCCATCACCACACCTGGCCTCGCCGGACTCGTCCTCATCCTCGGCCTGGTGTCCTGGCTGGTGCCCTCCCGGCTGGTCCGCGCCGAGACCCTGACGCTGAAGAACCGGGACTACGTGCTGACCCTGCGCGCCATCGGCGGCACGCACGCCCGCGCGATCCTGCGGCACATCCTGCCGAACTCGGTCTCCACCGTCATCGTCGCCGCCACCTTCCAGGTCGCCGACGCCATCCTGCTGGTCGCCTACGTCTCCTACCTGGGCATGGGCGTACGACCGCCGCAGACCGACTGGGGCGGCATGCTCTCCGCAGGCCTCACCGCCGCCTACTCCGGCTACTGGTGGCTGATCCTGCCGCCCGGCCTGGCCATCATCCTGGTGGTGTGGGCGTTCAACGCGATCGGGGACGGACTCCGCGACGCATTCGATGTGAGGGGACGCGGATGAACGCCACCACCGACGGCTCCGCCGCCCGCACCACGGCGGCCGAACCGATCCTCGAACTCGACGGCCTCGGCGTCGTCTTCACCACCGAGACCGGCGACGTGCCCGCGGTCAAGGGCGTGTCCCTCCAGGTCCGGCCCGGCGAGACGCTCGCCCTCGTCGGCGAGTCCGGCTCCGGCAAGTCGACCATCGCGCTCGCCGCGATGGGCCTGCTCACCGGGAACGCCCGCGCCACCGGCAGCGCCGTCATCGCCGGCACCCAGGTCGTCGGCACCTCGGAGAACGGCCTCGCGGCACTGCGCGGCAAGACCGTCTCCATGGTGTTCCAGGAGCCGGCCACCGCGCTCGACCCGCTCACCCGCATCGGCAAGCAGATCGCCGAAGTGATCCGCAACCACCGCGAGGTCAGCGCCAAGGACGCGGCCGCCGAGGCCGTCGACCTGCTGCGCCGGGTCGGCATCCCCGAGCCGGAGCGGCGCGCCCGCGCCTACCCGTTCCAGCTCTCCGGCGGACAGCGCCAGCGCGTCGTCATCGCCATGGCCATTGCCAACGAGCCCCGCCTGCTCATCGCCGACGAGCCCACCACCGCCCTCGACGTCACCGTGCAGGCCGAGATCCTCGACCTGCTGCGCAGGCTCGCCGCCGAGACCGGCACCGGCGTGCTCCTCGTCACCCACAACATGGGCGTAGTCGCGGACTTCGCGGACCGCGTCGCCGTCATGTACCAGGGCGAGATCGTGGAGACCGGGGCGGTCGAGGACGTCCTGCTGCGGCCCACCCACGACTACACCCGGCGGCTGCTGGCCGCCGTACCGCGCCTGTCGGTCGCCGAGCCGGCCCCCGACGGAGACCGCACGGCGAAGACCGGGCCGGTCGTCGCGCGCGGTACGGAGACCGAACCCGCGGGCGCATCCGCCGAGTCCGGCGAACCCGTCGTCGAACTGCGGGACATCAGCGTGGTGTTCGGCCGCGGCAGGACCGCCGTGCACGCCCTCGACGGAGTCTCCTTCCGGGTCGGCCCGGGACAGACCCTCGGACTGGTCGGCGAGTCCGGGTCCGGCAAGTCGACCGCCGCCCGGGTCGCGCTCGGCCTGATCCCGCCCACCTCCGGCACCGTCTCCCTGTTCGGCGCCGACCTCGGCCGCACCCGGGCCCGGGCCCGCCGTGCGCTGCGGGCCGGCATCGGTGTCGTCCTCCAGGACCCGGTGGCCTCCCTCGACGCCCGCATGACCATCGCCGAGTGCATCGCCGAACCGCTGCGGATCCACCGCCGCGACCTCACCGCCAAGGACCGCCAGGCCAGGATCGCCGACGTCCTCGACCAGGTGCGGCTGCCCCGCGAGGTCGCCCGCCGCGCACCCCGCGAACTCTCCGGCGGACAGCGCCAGCGGGTCAGCCTGGCCCGCGCCCTGGTGCTCGAACCCCGGCTGCTGGTCGCGGACGAACCCACCAGCGCGCTCGACGTGAGCGTGCAGGAAGCGGTCCTGGAAGTGATCACCGAACTCCAGGGCGACCTCGGCTTCGCCTGCCTCTTCGTCTCCCACGACCTCGCCGTCGTACAGCACTTCGCCCAGCACGTCGTCGTGATGCGCGCCGGCCGGATCGAGGAACAGGGCTCCACCGGGACGACCCTGCTCCATCCCGAGACCGACTACACCCGCCGGCTGCTGGCCGCCGTGCCGGTGCCCGACCCGGTCGTGCAGCGGGGCCGCAGAGCCGAGCGCCTGGCCGCCCTCGCGGCCGGCCGTACGGAGGCCCAGGCGTGACCCGACCCCTTCTCTCCCCCCACACCCCGCAGGACCACGCGATGCACACCTCCCTCCGGCCGCTGTTCGCCGGTATCGACATCGGCGGCACCACCACCCAGGTGGTGGTCTGCTCGGACGACCTGACGGTCCTCGACCGGGCGGAGACGGCCACCCCGGCCCGGGAGGGCGGCGCGGCCATGGTCGGCGCCGCGCTCGACGCCCTCGCCCCGCTGCTGGCCCGCACCCCGGGCCACCTGGTCGGTGCCGGGATCGGCGCCGCCGGGGTGGTGGACTCCGCAGGCGGCCGCATCCTGGTCGCCAGCGACTCCTTCCACGGCTGGGCCGGCTTCGCCGTCACCGCCGCCGTCGAGGACGCCCTCGGCGTCCCCGCCTACCTGGACAACGACGTCAACGCCTTCCTCTACGGAGAGGTGAACGGCGGCGCGGTCCGCGACGAGACCGACGTGCTCGGCATGACCCTGGGCACCGGCGTCGGCGGCGCCCTGTGGACCAACGGCGCTCTGTACGCGGGCCCGCACGGCGCGGCCGGCGAGATCGGGCACATCCCCGGCTTCGGCGACCTGCCCTGCTCCTGCGGCGGCCGGGGCCACCTGGAGACGCTGGCCTCCGGCCGCTCCATCGCCGCGCGGTACGCCGACCGCACCGGCCAGGAACGCACCGCCCGCGAGGTCGCCGAGGCCGCGGCGGACGGTGACGAGGACGCCCGCGCCGTCTACCGCGCCGCGGGCGAGGGCATCGCCCGCGCGATCGTGATCACGGCCGGCGTCGCCGACATCACGACGGTCGTCGTCGGCGGTGGCGTCGCCGGGGCCTGGCCCCTGCTGGAACCGTTCATCCAGTCCGCCCTCGCCGCGGACCCGCCGGTCAGCGGTCACCCCGTACGGCTGGTACGCGCCGCGCTGTCCTCCGACGCCGTCCCGGTCGGCGCCGCGGCCCGCGTCCGAGGCGAACTGGGCACGATGTCGGGAACGATGTGACAAGGAGGCCGTCATCCGGAGCTCCGCGCCCCTGATCCTTCCCGGATGACGGCCTCACCCCCCGGCGCCGCCTCGACTCCGGACGAACGCCCGCTCCCGACGCCTCGTCCGGCTGTGCGTTCGGATACCAGAACCGGTAGGGCTGTCGTCAAGTCCGCGTTCCCTCGTAGGGGTTGCTGCCGGGCCGGGACGTGCCGTGTGCCGTCGGTCTGCCGTAGCGTTCACGGCACTGGGTCTGCCATGGGGAGCGCGGCGGGCCGTGACGGGGAGAGGACGGCATCGAGGTGGTCGGGGACCATGAGGAGTGGGCTGCGCGGGCGGCCTGCCGGACGGCTGATCCGGACGAACTGTTCGTCGAGGGAGCGGCACAGAACGCGGCGAAGGCCGTGTGCAACGGCTGCCCCGTACGCACCGAGTGCCTGGCGTTCGCCCTCGACCGCCGTATCGAGTACGGCATCTGGGGCGGCGCGACCGAGCGGGAACGGCGCGCACTCCTGCGACGCCGGCCGACCGTGACCTCCTGGCGACTGCTGCTGGAGACCGCGCGCGCGGAGCACGGCCGCCAGGACACGGAGCACCGGCCGCCGGGGGAGAGTTCGCTGCGGACGGGCTGACAGGTCGTTTCGCAGCGAGGACCGTGGGGGGCGAGCCGGCGGCGGAACTCCGCTTCGAGTTGGTCGAGTTGACGCGTCGGCGGTCGGGTTCCGATGCCCCGGGCGGTCTGATCCTGCACAGCGCCCTGGGGGCTGCGGTCGGACTCGTAGCCGGTCGTCCAGGGATCGCTGGGCCGGCGGCGGATGCAGAGCGGGCCGCAGGCCGGGCCGAGTGAGTTCGGTGGGAGTGGGCCACCCAAGGCCCCCGGACCTGGCGTGCGCCGGTCGCGGATCGGTGCACGGGGCCCTTTCGGATCGGAGGGCCTTGGGTGGACGTCGTTCGGCCTCCCGGGACGTCAGTTGAAGTGCACGTGCAGTTGGCGCATGAGTTCGGCCACCACCGCGAAGGCGATCAGCGGAGGCGCCGCGGCGAAGAGCATCTGCACCGTCGCGTCGTCGCGTGTCGCCCACAGGCACCAGGCCACCGCCGCGGCGGTGCCGATCGCGATGAGGACCCACGAAGCCGCCGTGCTCCGACGGTCCACGATGGCCGCGGCGACGCCCAGACCCCCGCCCACCATCAGCCCCATCACGAGTACGGCGTGAGCCCAATCCGGAGCCGACACGACGTTCGCCAGAGGTGTTTCGACCCTCAGTTGCCGATAGGTCACCGCCATGCCACCCAGATAGACCGCGATCAGTGTGGCAAGGCTGAGACCTCTCACGACCTGCCCCAGTGTGCCCCGTTCTCCAGCCATGAATCCCCCGATGTCGTACCGTCCTATATTTCGGTGCCTGTGGTGTGCCCTTGTCGACAGCGGGGCAAACTACGCACCGCCCCGACCTTCCGGCAGCGGATTTCAGCCACGGGAGCGCCGCAGGACGAGGCGCCGTACGCCCACTCCCACGGCGAGTCCGAGAGCGACCACGAGCCAGGTCAGCGCGGTCCGCGGGGCATGGTGGGTGACCGCCGGCGCCGTGGCGGAGATCAGCCACCCGGTGCTGGCTCCGGCGGCGGCGAACGCCACGGCGTCGGCCCGTCCGCCGAACGAACCCAGCAGGGCCGCTTCCGAGCGGGGAAGTGCCAGGGCGGGCAGGACCAGGGCGAAGCAGGCGAGGAAGGTGATGAGCGCCGGCTGCACCGGACCCGGCAGGCGAAGGGCGTACCCGAGGCTCTGGACCGCCGTCAGCGCCATCAGGAGGGCGCCGAGCACGGACGTCTGCATCAGCGTGAGGCGATCACGCCGTGCCTGGTGCAGACGGTCCGCCGCGGCTTCGCCCTGGCGCGCCGTCTCGGCGAGCTGTTCGCCGGCGATGCCGTACGACCTGCTCAATGTGCGCGACTGGGCCTGGGCCCAGCGCAGTTCGCGCAGTTCCTGATCCAGGAGCGCCCCGACGTGGGTCGCGTCCCTCGTCAGGTTCTCCTCGCACGCCTCCAGCCCCACGTCCAGTTGTCTGAGACGGAAGGCGGCCTCCGTCATCGCCCCCTGAGAGGCTCCGAGCGAGGCAAGGGCCTCGTCCAGACGCGGCAGCCGCGCCGCCGAGTCCGCGCCGAGCTGCCGCCGCGGCGACAACAGCGCGGAGACGGCGCGCCGGCGTTCCGCCGATCCGTTCGACAGCGCGTTCAGGCGGGACAGCTGTCCGCGCAGCAGATCGCGCTGGTGACGGGCGCGTGCGGCGTGCAGCAGGTACCGGGTGGCCGGTGCCGCGCCCGGTACGTCGCCCTGCCAGGCCCAGTGGCTCAGCTCCGCGTCGTCGGCGTGCGCCGCCAGGGCCAGCAGTCGCCGGTGCCTCGGTCCCGCGCCGGGTCCGGCGGGCAGTTCCCAGAGCCGGACACCTCCTCGGGCACCCGCGACGTACGGTGCCGGATCGGTCCAGTGGTGCGTGAGACCACCCGCGACAGGCGGCAGTGGAAGGGCCAGGTCGCGCAGGGCGCCCGAGGCGGCTCTGCTCAACGCGGTGGCCGAGAGGTTGCCGAGCAGCAGCTCCGCGCCGCCCAGCAGCCCGGAGGATTCATGCGGCGGGTCCCCGGCCGCGGAGTGCCAGGCCGTCAGCAGGTCGTCCCATCCGGTTCCGGAGTCGTTCGGGGCGAGCAGTGCGGAGACGGCCACCATGTCGTGGTATCCAGTGACGAGCAGCATGCGGTAGGCGCCCGCCGCGGAGTCCTGACGCGCCGCCAGGAGGGTGGGGACGGCGGGGAGTCCGTCCGGGGAGAGGTCCGGCAGGGTGTCGCTCCAGACCGGAACCGGCTGTGTGAGCCCGAGTGTGCGGCCCGCTTCCCAACGGCGTTCCAGAAGCTCGCGGGCGGGACCGGACGCGGTGACGGCTTCGGCGGTGAGGAACAGGTGCGTCACCAGCGCCGCACGGTCGATCGGCGGCCGGGTCATGAGGCGGGTGGTTCGTCCGGCGGGGGTTCGGCGAGCGTCCGCAGGATGTCGGTGGCCACGCTCGGCAGGTCCTGACCGGTAGGTGTCTCGTCCGCCGGCGGGGGCAGCCGGCCGTCGGGACGCAACGTCGGCGCGAGAAGCGCCACCCCCTGCAGGGCGCGGCCGAACTCCTCTCCGTCGTCGGCGGCCAGTGCCGCCCGCAAGGCGCTCAGGCAGCCGCCCAACCGCTCGGAGCGATCGCCCGGGAGATGCCGCTCAGGGCTCTGCCCGGCGATCTGCGTCAGGTACTCCCGTGCCGCGTCGCGCTGGCTGTCCGTCACGCTCACTCGGACTCCGTCCGCTCGTCGTGTCCTCACCCTGATACATGGCGTCCGGCGGCGGCGGGTAATCGTCAAATTGGCCGCATTCCGGCGGCTGTTGGGGATACCTGCCGAATGACGGGGTGCGGTGGGAAGTGACCGTGAGCGAGAGTATTTCGGCTATCGACATCGTGACCCGCGGTGTCCGTCGCGCGCTGCGGCACGGCGACACCTCCGCGGTGTTCGAGCGACCGGTGGTACAGGCCGCCGCCGAGCTGTCGGGCCAACGGGAGCCCGGCGTCGACGTGTTGATGGCACTCAACTTCTACCACCGCGTCAGGGCCTCGGTGCCGGTGAACATCTGGAAGAGCCGGGACGTCACCGGGGCGCGGGAGACGGCCCGGCATCTCCTGCGCATCTCCGTGGACGCCGGACATCCGGGGTTCCTGGACCAGGAGACCGCCTACGCCCGTGTCCTGCTCGACCTCGGCGCGATGACCGACGAGGACGCCGCCGACCGGGTACGGCTGGTCATGGGCGGCCTGCTCGACCGGTTCGCGGATCACCCCGTCGACATCACCGACCTGACCCGTGCCGTCGCACTCGGCCGCCGGTGGCGCGAGACCGGCGGCGTGGCCGTCGAGACGCTGCTGACCCTCGCCGAGTGCCTGCGCCGGCGATTCGAGGCCACCGGCTCGGCCGACGACCTCGGCGAGGCCGTCGAGACCGCCGAAACGGCCCGCGGGATCGCCGCGGACGGCGGTGGGAGCGTGCCGTTCGCTGCGGACCTGCTCCTGGGCACCTTGTACGTGCTGCGCCACCAGGCGCACGGAGCCGTGCCCGGGGATCTGACCGCCGCACGCGCCTGCCTGCGGTCCGCGCTGGAGACCGGCGCGACCGCGGACGAGCGGTTCGAGGCGGTGAACATGCTGGCGATCGCGCTGCAGTTGACGTTCAGGGCATCCCGTGAGCTGTCACATCTGTACGAAGCGGAGTCCATGCTGGAGCGGTACGCGCGCATCGCCGAGTCGCAGCCGCGGGCCGCATCGCATCGGGTGCTGCTGACGGGCAACCTGGGCCTGATCCGGCTGCTGATGGCCGAGCACACCGGCTCCGCCGAGGGCGCCGCGGCCGCCGTGGCACTGCTGCGCTCCGCCTTGGCCCTGAACCCGGACGATCCCGCCGTCCGCGCCCGCCTGACCACCCAGCTCGCGAACGCCGAGCGCACCGCGGCGGTCCTGCAAGGTGTCGCGCCCGATGACGTCACACTCGACCGCACGGTGGACCGTGCGCGCGGCGGGGTGCGGGACCAGAACGTGCCCGGCGCGGCCACGGCCGTGCAGCCAGGGGCCGCGCACCTCCACCTGAGCCAGGCTCTCACCCAACGCTATGTAGCGCGTGGCGACCTCGCCGATCTGGAGGAGGCCGAGGAGACCATGGCGGAGGCGCTCGGGCGCACCCCCGAATCGAACCGCTCGTATCCGCTCTACCTGATGGCGCGCGCCGTCCTCGCCACCGTGCGCTACCTCTACGCCGAGACCGACGAGGCCGACGAGGACGACGAGGACGAGGTCGACGAGGACGCCGACGGCGCGGCCTTCCCCGAGGAGAGCGCGCGCGTGGCCGCGCTGGACCGGGGTATCGACGATCTCCGTGAGGCCGTACGGCGGTTGCCCGACGGCGCTCCCGACTCCGACATCTTCCTCAGCAACCTCGCTCGCGCGCTGCAACTGCGTTTCCAGGAGGACCTGTCGCGCTCCGAGATCCTTACGGAGGCCATCGCATGCGCCGAGGAGGCCGTCGCCCTCGGCGGCGAACGGGCCTCCGCGATCGGCGCACTGGTCAACCTGGCCCTGCTCAGGGTCCTGATGGTGGATCAGGTCAGGAACCCGTGGGTGACGGCTCCGGTCGGCCTCGAAGAGGCACTGGCCGCCGCTTACGACGCGGTGCGATCGGCACGGGAGGCAACCCCCGACGACCACCCGGCGGTCGCCAACATCGAACACATCAAGGGCCAGTTGTACGCATGGACCCACCTGTCCGACGGAGACCCCGGCACCCTGGACCGGGCCCTGACGGCGTACTGGTCGTCGGCGTCCGCGAAGACCGGCCCCCTGCTGATCCGGACCGTCGCCGCCCAGGACGGCGGCGAACTGGCCGCGCGCCACGGCCGGTGGGAGAAGGCCGCGGACCTCTACGACCTCGCGGTGAGACTCCTCGAGCCGCTGACCGAGCCGTCCCTGCTCGGCTGGGAGAGCAGAGCGGACCAACTGGAGCGGTTCACCGGGATCGCCCGGCGCGCCTGCGCCGCCCACCTGCGGTGCGGCCGGCTCGAAGCCGCCCTCCAGACCCTGGACCGCGGCCGAGGAGTCCTGCTCGCCCCCGCCTGGAACCTGCCGTCGGCCGTTCAGCGGCTGTCCGCCGAGGACGCCGAAGGCTACCGGGCCCTGCTGTGGTCCTCTTTCACCGAGGACTCCCGTACGAGTGCGGACCCGGCCTCCGACGGACTCGCCCACCGGGTCCCCCTCCACAGCAGCGCCCTGGCGGAGACCGCCGTCCCCCCGAAGGACACGGAGGGCCGTACCGGCTCCGCCCAGCTCAGACGGAAGGCTCGGGACGAACGCGGAATTCTCTCCAGTCCCCTGTTCCGGCAGGCGCACCCGGACGTCGACCTGGCCGCGGTGAGCCGGGGAGTGGGCACGGGCGCGGCGGTGACCCTCAACGTGGCACCGGACCGTTGCGACGCCCTGGTGATCACGGCTCGCGGGGTCGAGGCGATACCGCTGCCGGAGCTGTCCGCGGACGACGCCTCCGAGCAGGCCTACCGGCTGTTCGAAGCCCTGCGGACGCGGGATCCCGGCGCCGTGGACGTCTCCTACGAGATCGCCGAGTGGCTCTGGGACGCTGTGGTGGGGCCGGTCCTCGACCACCTGCACGCCTCGCCGGGCGCGGACACCCCCACCGCGCTCCTGCCCCGCGTCTGGTGGATCCCCACGGGGCCGCTGTGTCTGCTGCCGGTGCACGCGGCCGGGTACCACCGGCAGCCGGGACGTCCGCGTACCGCGCTGGACCGGGTCGTGTCGTCCTACTCGGCCACCCTGCGCGCCCTGGCCCGTGACCTGCCCCGCGTGACACGGCCCGTCGGCTCCGCCCTGCTGGTCGCTCCGGCGCGGGCCGGCGGACTCGGACCCGCTGTGGTGCCCGCGCCGGTGTACGAGGGCCGGGACGCGCTCGCGCTGACGGAGGAGAACGCCGCCAGGCAGCCGGTCCTGGCCGGGCTGCCGGGCCGGGCACTGGCGCACTTCTCCTGCCACGGCCGCGCCGAGCCTGCCGCACCGGAACACAGCGCTCTCCACCTTGCCGACGGACCGCTGCGGTTCTTCGAGATAGCCCGGCTCGATCTGACCGAAGCCCGGCTCGCCTTCCTCGCCGCGTGCGAAACGGCCTGGCCGGGCCACCAGTTCGAGGACGAGGCGATCCATCTCGGCTCGGGCTTCCAACTCGCCGGATTTCCGCACGTGGTCGGCACCGTGTGGGAGGCCTACGAAGCGGTTGCCGCCCGTGTCACCCACGACTTCTACGAAGGGCTCGCCGCCCAGGGCGACGCCGGTTCCCCCGCCCACGCACTGCATGACGCCGTCCGCCGTGCACGCGCCGCCCAGGACGCCTCCCCGGTCGACCTGGGCCTGCTCGCCTGGGCCCCCTACATCCATCTCGGCCCCTGACCTCACGCGGCAGTCGGCCGCACGAAGAGTGACCGGGCGGTGTGTCGCCGTAGCCGGTCGGGTCCGTCCCGCTCCGGACGTCGCGCGGTGCCGCGCATCCTCGCCGAAACTGAAGGCGACGACATGCGACTGCCGCCGCCGATCCAGCCGGGTGTGGAGGAGTGGACATGCGTATCGACCTTGCAGGACGGACCGCCCTGGTCACGGGCTCGACCCAGGGCATCGGAGCCGCCATCGCCGCGGGGCTCACCGAGGCCGGAGCCGCGGTGGCGGTCAACGGCCGCGACTCCGACCGGGTGGAGCAGGCCGTCGAGGAGCTGCGGCGCAAGGTGCCGCACGGCAATGTCAGCGCGGTGCCCGCGGACGTCGCGACCGAGGAGGGCGCCCTCCAGGCTTTCGAACAGGTTCCGGACGTCGACATCCTCGTCAACAACGTCGGCATCTTCGGTTCGAAGGACGTGCTGGAGATCGACGACGCGGAGTGGCGCCACTACTTCGACGTGAACGTCTTCAGCGCGGTCCGCCTCACACGGCTGTACATGCCGCGGATGCTGAAGCAGAACTGGGGCCGGGTCCTCTACATAGCCAGCGAGTCCAGCGTGGCCGTCCCCGCGGAGATGGTGCACTACGGCACCACCAAGACGGCCATGCTCGCGCTGGGCCGCGGGTTCGCCAAGAGGGCGGCCGGAACCCGCGTGACGGTGAACTCGGTTCTCGCCGGACCGACCCACACCGAGGGCGTCGAGGAGTTCGTGTACAACCTCGTCGGCAGGGACGCGCCGTGGCACGAGGCCGAGGCCGCCTTCATGCGGCAGTTCCGCCCGCAGTCACTGCTGCAGCGGCTCATCGAGCCCGCCGAGATCGCGAACATGGTCGTCTACCTCAGCTCGGACCAGGCATCGGCGACGACCGGCGGAGCCATCCGCGTCGAGGGCGGAATCGTCGACGCGATCGTGCCGTGAAGGACGGACGACGGCAACGGGGCAGTCGGTGGGCCAGGCACCGAGATCCCGGGCAACCTGCCGCCGAAGTGAGGACGGTGTGCCGCTCGGGTGTGGCAGGCCATACCCAGGCCGGGTGGGGTACCGCAGTGATCGGTGGTCCGGGGTCCGGCATCGTGATCGGCATGACCAGGGGGCGGGCCCACCGCGTGGTTCGGGGGCGCTCCCATGCTGATCGGGGTGAAGGATTCCGCATGCGTACTGAACATGTTCCGTCACGACGGGCCGAGGCGTCCGGCCGGGCACCGGCCGTCCTTGTCGGCCTCGCCGTGCTGCTGGGCGCCGCGTTCGTCCTCGCGCCGGGCAGGCTGGCCGGGATCGGGACGCGGGGCGGCCCGTCCTCGCGGGGCGGTCTCGTCGACGGTCTGAGTCCGGCGTTCGTGTCCTACTGGGAGTCCGGGGACCGGCGGGTGCCCGCGAACCTGCAACGCCTGGTCGACTACTGGTCCCGCTTCCACGTGGTCAAAGGCGTGCTCTCCGCCGCCCTGCTGATCGTCCTCGTCGCGCTGGCCGTCCGGCTGTGGAAGTCGTTCCTGAGGCCGGGCCGGCGTGCAGGCGGGGGAGCGGCGGTGGCCGCGGTGTCCGTCAGCGTGCTCGCCCTCGTGTCGCTGGCGGCGCTGATGGCCAATGTCCAGGGCGCGATGGCTCCTTTCTCGTCGGTGACGTCGCTGCTTCCGCTCGGCGAGCCCCACGGCCGCCTCGCGGACGCGATCGGCCAGATCGAGCAGGGCCTCGCGCACTATCCGGGCACGGGCGGCAGGAACGCGCCCGCGCTGGAGGCGATGGTGGACGACTTCGGCTGGTACCACGCCGTGCTCGCCGTCCTGGCATCCGTGGTCGCCGTCGCCGTGACGGTCCTGAGCGTGCTCGCGTGGCGGAGGTTCGCCACGGCGGACCGGTCCGAGGTCCGGATCCGGCGCACGATGAGATGGTTCGGCGTCCTGTCCGTGCTGCTGGCGCTGATGGCCGCGGTCGTCGCGCTGGCCAACGCGGGCACCGCGGCGGACCCGGCGCCCGCCCTCCTGGGCTTCTATCAGGGCGGTGTGTGACGCTTCGCCAGGCCGGGAGACGGGCCGGGTCAGGAGCGGAGGTAGGCGAGGACGGCGAGGACCCGGCGGTGCTGGGTGTTGTCGGGCGGCAGGCCGAGTTTGGTGAAGACGTTGCCGATGTGCTTCTCCACCGCGCTGTTGGAGAGCGCCAGATGCCGGGCGATGGCCGTGTTGGAGTGGCCTTCGGCCATCAGGCCGAGAAGCTGCCGCTCCCGTGGGGTGAGTGCTTCCAGCGGGGCGCTGCGGCGCTGCCGGGCCAGCAGTTGCGAGACGACCTGCGGGTCGAGGACAGTGGCCCCGCGGGCGACCCGGTCCAGGGCGTCCAGGAACTCCTCGACGCGGGCGACCCGGTCCTTGAGCAGGTAGCCGACCGCGCCGGAGGCGTCCGCGAGGAGTTCGGCGGCGTACGACGCCTCGACGTACTGGCTGAACACCAGCACGGGGGTGCCGGGCAGGTGGGTGCGGGCGGTGAGCGCGGCGCGCAGGCCCTCGTCCGTGTGGGTCGGCGGCATGCGCACGTCGACGACCGACACGTCCGGGCGGTGGGTGAGGACGGCCTGCACCAGCGCCGGGCCGTCACCGACCGCGGCGACCACCTGGTGGCCGTCGTCGGTGAGCAGCCGGACCAGGCCCTCGCGCAGCAGCACCGCGTCGTCGGCCAGCACGATCCGCAGCGGTCGGCGGGCCGCGTTCTCCGGCGGTGTCCCGGCGTCCGGTCCGGGAGCCTGTTCGGTCGGTGTCAGGGGCATGGGAGTTCTCCGGTGATCGTGGTCGGGCCGCCGTCGGGGCTGACCGTCCGCAAACGGCCCCCGAGCGCGTGGAGTCTGTCGTCCAGGCCCCGCAGGCCGTGTCCCTTGGCCATGGCCGCGCCGCCCAGGCCGTCGTCGGTCACCCAGACCCGCAGGGTTCCCCGGCCGTGGCGCATGCCGATCGTGCAGTGCCGGGCGTGGCTGTGCTTGGCCACGTTGGTCAGGGCCTCGGCGACCACGAAGTAGGCGGCCGTCTCGACCGCGGGTTCCGGTCTCGGCCCGAGAGGGCCGAGGTCGAGATCGGCGGGTACGACACTGCGCGCGGCCAGCGCGGTGAGCGCGGCCGTCAGACCGCGGTCGGCGAGGACCGGCGGGGCGATGCCGCGGGAGAGGGCCCGCAGTTCCTCCAGTGTCTCCTGCGCCTGGACGAGCGCGTCGGCGAGCGCCTGCCGGGCGGTGTCCGGCCTCTTGTCGAAGTGGTGCTGGGCGCGGCCCAGTTCCATCGCGAGGCGGACCAGCCGCTGCTGCGGGCCGTCGTGGATGTCGCGTTCGAGGCGGCGCAGGGCCGCCGCCTCGGCCGTCACCGTGGCGAGGGTCTGCGCGCGGGCGGTGTCCCGCTCCGCCTCCAGGCCGCTGATCCTGCGGTGCAGTGCCGTCAGGTCGGACAGCAGGGTCCTGCCGAGGCCGGCCTGGACGGCGACGCAGACACGGGTCACCGGCGCCAGGGTGGCCAGCGCCAGGAGGCCGAGCGCGACGGCGAACGCGATCCGCTGTCCGGGAGAGGCCAGCCCCAGACTCAGCGCGATGTGGGACCGGGAACCGCCCGCGTACAGGTTCATCGGCCGCAGCGTGCCGGACGCCGGGTACGGGTTGCGCAGCGGAGCCGTGACGGCGGCCAGCCCGACGAACCACCACAGCGCCGTCACCACGGACGTGACCGCGACGACCGGAAGCACCAGCACCGTGTGCGCCACGTCCGGCCACACCCCCGCGTCGGACCCGTCGGAGGTCCGCCCCGGCCACCGGCGCACGCCCGGCGCCCCGCCGCCCCGGGGCCGCACCCGGGCGATCCGCCACCGCTCCACGTCGGCCGGCCACCGCGCCACGTCCACGGCGGCGGCCCGGACCCGAGACCCGCGCGGCGACAGCGACCCGACCGCGCCGAGACACCCCGCGCCGAGCACCAGCAACAGGCCGCACACGGCACTCACCGGCGCGGTCAGCAGGTAGTACGAGTCCAGCAGCGTACGACGTCCCAGCCGCGCCACGGACCGGCCGCCCGACCGCCACCGGTCCGCGACCACGCCCGTGACCACGGAAGACGACGGTTCAGCCATGCGCCCAGCGTAATCGCCGGCCAAAGCGGCACGGCTCGGTCCCCGGCGCCCCGGGCCCCAGGGCCCCCGCCGCACCCCGCCGGACGATCGTCCCGCGCACTCATGATGCGGGCCGTGACCGCCTGATCGTATGGTGAAGAGACAGAGAGCGGCGTGGTGAGCGGGACATCATGGCAGAGCCGACGGTCGACTACGCGGCGGTTTTCCAAGCCCTCCCCGGGGCCGTTGCGCTGGTGACTCCGCAGCTGATCTTCGCGGACGCCAACCCGGAGTTCGTGCGCCTGCGACGACTGCCCCGCGAGCAGATCATCGGCCGCTTCCTCCCCGAGGACAACCTCGAGAACAGCTCGGCCGAGCCGCTGCTGCTCAGAGTTCTGGCGTCACTGCGCCGCGCGGTGGAGACCGGTGAGCAGAGCTTCGTGGAGTTGCAGCGCCTGGAGGCGGAGGACCGCGAACACCCAGGGGTGTGGCACGAGCGGTACTTCAACGTGACCAACATCCCCGTGTTCGGAGCCGACGGCCGGGTGACGCTGCTGCTGCACCGGCTGGAGGACGTCACCGAACTGATCCGCGCCCGCGAAGTCGCCCTCACCCTGCAGGAAGCCATGCTGCCCGCGCCGCGCCCGATCGGCCGCCACCCGGCGGCCGTCCGCTACCGACCCGCCGCCGAGGCCCTCAACGTGGCAGGCGACTGGTACGACCTGGTCGAACTGCCCGGCGACCGGATCGCGGTCGCCGTCGGCGACGTCGTCGGCCACGGCCTGTCCGCGGCCGGCGTCATGGGACAGCTCCGCAGCGCCCTCACCGCCGCCTCCCTCGTCCCCGAGGGCCCCGCCCGGGCCCTGGAAGTCCTCGGGCAGTACGCACGCACGGTGGACGGCGCCGAGAACACCACCGTGGCCACGGCGTTCGTCGACTGGGAGAACGACACCATCACCTACAGCAGCGCCGGGCACCCACCCCCGGCCCTCCTGCGTCCGGACGGCCTGGTCGAGTTCCTCGACCAGGCCACCGACCCACCGCTCGCCGCCCGCCCTCAACACGGCCCCCGGACCCAGGCCGTCGCCTCCTTCCGCGCGGACGCCGTCCTGGTGCTCTACACCGACGGCCTGATCGAACGCCGCGGCGAGGACATCGACACGGGCCTCGAACGGCTCGCCGACTCCCTGGTCCGCCATCGGGCCGACCCGTGCGAAGCCCTCGCCGACGCCGTGCTCGGGGACCTCCTCCCCTCCGGTGACGCCGCCGACGACACGGCCCTGGTCGTCATCCGCCTCTGAACCGGGCCCGCGGCGGCAACGCACGGACAGCCGGCCCGCACGCCCGCCGCTGCCGGGCGGTGTCACCCTCCGTCGGAACCGGCCGTCCGAGGCTCAACGGCCCTGCCGGGGACGGGCAGTTCGTCCCAGCTGTCGAGGATCCGCAGGGACTCGGCGGTGGGGGAGTCCGGCTCGGGCATGTGGACGCAGAGCGTCTGGTTCTCGTCGCCGGGAAGCTGGAGCGATTCGTAGGAGAGATGCAGGTCGCCGACGACCGGATGCCAGTAGTGCATGGCGCCGTGGGTGCGGCGCAGCACGTGGTGGTCGTTCCACCAGGTGCTGAACTCGGCGCAGCGGACGGTCAGTTCGCCGATCAGGTCAGCCAGCCGGCGGTCCTGAGGGCAGTGGCCCGCTTCCAGGCGCAGCATGGCCACCGTCTCGCGGGCCACCTGTTCCCAGTCGGCGGCGCGTTCTCGGGCCTGGGGGTCGAGGAGGTAGTAGCGGGCGAGGTTGCGCCGGGGCACGGGCAGTGCCTCGAAGTCGGTGAGGAGGGCGCGGGCGAGGTGGTTCGAGGCGAGGACGTCGGTGCGCCGGCCGAGGACGTAGGCGGGCACGTGATCGAGGGTCTGCAGGAGCAGGTGCAGGCCCTGGCGGACCCGCTGCGGGGCGACCGGCGCCCGCCGTCCGTCCTGGCGGGCGAACAGGTCGGTGAGGTGCTGGCGCTCGGCCGCGTCCAGGCGCAGCGCGCGGGCCAGCGCGTCCACGACCTCGGGGGAGGGGTGGGTGGCCCGGCCCTGCTCCAGCCGGGTGTAGTACTCGGTGCTCACCCCGGCGAGCCGGGCGGCCTCCTCCCGCCGCAGCCCGGGGACGCGACGGGCGCGTCCGTCGGCGGGCAGCCCGGCCGCGTCGGGACCGATCCGCGCGCGGCGGGTGCGCAGGAAGTCGGCGATCTCGCTGCTGCGGTCCATACACCCAGTCTGAGCTGCGCGCACGCCGGCCGCCTCTCGCCGGGTGGCCCTGCCGGTACCTGTCCGGTCAGGGCCAGCTCCGGGCCGGGCGGACCGGTCACGGGGTGGTCTGCTGGATACACCGGGACAGGACGGCACCGCACCCGGCCCGCTCCCGCGCTCCCCGAACTCGCGGAAGGCGTGCCCCATGACCACCGAGACCTCTGCCACGAACTCCAGCAGCCCCCTGTACGGCCGGGTGGCCGTCATCACCGGCGCGTCCAGCGGCATCGGCGAGGCGTCGGCCGAACACCTGGCGATGCTGGGCGCGAAGGTCGCCGTGCTGGCCCGGCGCGCGGACCGGCTGGACGAGCTGGCCGCCCGTATCGGCAAGGACGGCGGCACCGCCCTGGCGGTCGCCGTCGACGTGACCGACGCCGCCGCGGTACAGGCCGCGGCCGACCTGGTGGAGGCGCAGCTCGGCGCCGCCGACCTGCTCCTCAACAACGCCGGCGTCATGCTCCCCGCGCCCGTCGAGGAGCTGCGCGCCGACCAGTGGCAGCGCCAGATCGACCTGAACATCTCCGGGCTGATGAACGCCATCGGCGCCTTCACCCCGCAGCTCGTACGGGCCGCGCGGGAGCGCGGGGTCGCCGACCTGATCAACACGTCGTCGAGCGCCGCGCACAACCTCTACCCGACCTTCGCCGTGTACGCCGGCACCAAGGCGTTCGTGACGCACCTGTCCAAGCACCTCCGGATGGAACTCGGCCCGAAGAAGGTGCGGGTCTGCGCGATCGAACCCGGGATCGTGGGCACCGAACTCCAGGACCATGTCACGGACACCGGTGCCAACGCGTGGCTGGAGGGGTCGAAGGACACCGTCGACTGGCTCCGGTCCGACGACATCGCGCAGATCGTCGGCTTCATCGCCTCCCGCCCGCTGCGGGTCAACCTCCCGCAGGTCTTCATCATGCCGACGGCCCAGACCAGCTGACATCACCCGGCGATCACCGTCCGGGCGGGACGTTCCCGGCCGGAGTGACGTCGGTGAGGGACTGTTCCGACCAGATGGTCTTGCCGGTCGGGTGGTACCGGGTGCCCCAGCGGCGCGAGCACTGGGCGACGAGGAAGAGTCCGCGTCCGCCCTCGTCGGTGGTGGCGGCCCTGCGGATGTGCGGGGACGTGCTGGCGGCGTCGCTGACGGCGACGATCAGCATGCGGTCGCGGATGAGCCGGAGACGGATCGGCGGGGTGCCGTAGCGGATGGCGTTGGTGACCAGTTCGCTGATGATCAGCTCCGTGCTGAACGCCAGGTCCCCCAGTCCCCACCGGTGGATCTGACGCAGGGCGTGGGCACGGGCGCCGGCCACGGCGGCGGGGTCGCACGACAGGTCCCAGGTGGCGACGTCGGCGGCGTCGAGCGAGCGGGTGCGTGCGATGAGCAGCGCCAGGTCGTCCTCGGCCGGCAGGTGAGGGGTGACCGCGCCGACGACGGCCCGGCACAGCGAGTCCGGCGAACGCGGCGACCGGGCGACGATGGCCCGCAGCCGTTCCTCCACCGTCGGGTCGGCGCCGACGGCGTCGAGGAGGCTTCGGGTGTACAGCGCGAGGACGCTGCCCCCGGCGAGTTCCAGGTCGTGGGGCTCGAAGACGGGGTCGTCCTGCCCCAGCGGCTGGTTGGACGGGAGTTCGGCGAAGCGGACCGGGCCGTCCGGATCGAGGACGAGGGGCGGCGGGTGCCCGGCGCTCGCCATGACGCAGTGGCGGGAGACCGGGTCGTAGACCGCGTACAGGCAGGTGGCGCCGATCAGCTTCTCCAGGATGGGCGCGGAACCCGTGGAGTGTTCGCGTTCGACCAGACGCGGAACCATGTCGTCGAGGCGGGCCAGTACCTCGTCGGGGGCGAGGTCCAACTGTGCGAGGGTGCGGACCGCCGAGCAGATCTGGCCCATGCAGGCGGCCGCCTCGATGCCGGTGCCGGGGATGTCGCCGACGGCGAGGGCCACGCGGGCGCCGGACAGCGGGATCACGTCGAACCAGCAGCCGCTCACCCCGGCCTGCGCGCGGGCCGGCCGGTAGTGGTGCGCGACCTCGACGGCGCTCTGGTCCGCGACGCTGCGGGGAAGCATGCTCTGCTGGAGGGTGACGGTGGCGGCGCGCTCGCCCGTGTACCTGCGGGCGTTGTCCACGCAGACGGCGGCACGGGTCGCCAGCTCCTGCACGAAGATCAGGTCGTCGGGTTCGAAGGCGTCCGGCCGGGACGCGGCACGGTACAGGTGGACCACCCCCAGGATGGTGTCCCTGGCGCGCAGGGGCACCACCATCATGGAGTGGGTCCCGCGCTCCAGCAGGGTGCGGGTCCTGGGGTCGGGAGAGCTCCGGATCCACTCGGCCTCCGCGTCGATGACGGGCAGCAACTGGGGATGTCCGGTGGCCAGGGCCTGGGCGTGCGGCGAGCTCACGGGGAACTCCTGGACCTCTCCGAGCCGCCGGAGCCCGTCGGCGATCTCCGGACGGGCGACCCTGCGCGCGGTGAGGCGGAGCGCGACCGGCCAGGCCCGCGGGGGCTGGGGCTCCTCGCCCTCGGCCACGCCGACCAGCAGGTCGATCGTCGCGAGATCGGCGACGCGCGGCACGAGTACGTCGGCGAGTTCCTGGGCCGTACGCCGGACGTCGAGTGTGGTCCCGATGCGAGTGGCCGCCGCGTCGAGCAGGGTCAGGTGCTCGCGGGACCGGTGGCGCTCGGTGATGTCGGTGATCATGTCGGTGACGCCCGAGGTGTTGCCGTCCGGGTCGGTCAGCGCGAACGACGACGTCATCCAGACGTGGTCCCTGCCGGGGTCGGCGGGCGTACGGCCGCGGACCTCCGTGCCGATGACGGGCAGGCCCGTCTCCAGGACCTTCGTGAGCCGGTTCTCGATCTCGTCGGTGTCGATGCCGGTCAGGAACTCGCCGATGCGGTGGCCGAGCAACTGGTCGTTGGGGATTCCGTGGATGCGTTCGAGTGCGGGGTTCGCCCGTACCAGGCGCAGCCGGGTGTCGAACACGGCCACGCCCATCGGCGACTGGTCGAACAGCGCGTCCAGGATGGCGCGGTCCTCGTCGAGCCGCAGCCGCCCCGTGCGTCGGCGGGACGCGCTGCTGTCCGCGGATGCCTCGTCCGGTGTCCCCATGGCATTGGCCCCGTCGTTCGGCGGTCAGCTGGTTCGGCGGGAATGCCGCTGGAACACCTCCTGCAACCGGAGCGCGGCGCAGGACGTCACGCCCATCGGCACAGCCGCCGTCGGTCGGGCCGGACCACGCCCCGGCCCACGTGCTCCGCGTTCGCCCTCGCGCGGCTCACGAGCCGCCGGATCGGGCACCGGCGGCACCTGGACCAGCCTAGCCAGATCAGGACGGTCCCTGCGCGGTGGGACGACGGGACCCCGGAGCCCGTGGAGGGACCGCCGCCTCCGCCTGCCAGGCACCCGGGCGGGTACCGGTCGCCTGCCGGAAGAAGACCGAGAAGCTGGACGCGTCCGGGAAGCCCAGCGCGGCGGCGCAGCGGGCCGCGGTGAGGCGGTCGTGCGCGAGGAGCCGCTTGGCCTCCAGGACGATCCGGTCGACGAGGTACGCCTTGGCGGTGCGGCCGGTGGCCTGCTGCACCGCCCGTGACAGGGTGCGGGGCGCGTACCCCAGGGCACGGGCGTAGTGGCCGGCGTCGTGGTGCTCGCGGAAGTGCGCTTCGACGTCGGCGCGGAACAGCAGGAAGAGCGGGGGAAGGGACCCGGCGTCGGAGCGGGGCGGCCGCAGCCGGGCGATGAGCGCGGAGAGCAGGATCCGCGGCAGTTCCGCCGAGGGGTTCCCGGGCGGAGCGGACGTCTCGGCGAGGAGATGGTCGCGCGCCAGGGCGACGAACGGCCAGTCCGCGTCGGGGACCCGCCAGTGCGCGACGAGATCCGGGGAGGCGACGAGGTCCCGGGTGGCGGGGGTGACCGGCGCGGTCGGCAGGAACAGCACGAGGTGCCCCGCCACCTCGGTGATGTCGTCCCAGCGGTGCACCGCGCCGGGGGGAATCCACACCGCGGACCGCTCGTGCAGCGGATGGCGCAGGAAGTCCACCGTGACCGAGCCGGATCCGGCGTCGACCAGGGCGAGGACGGGGAAGTCGGCGCGCTGCGTGCCGCCGTCGTTGAGTTCGCGGAGGCGGCCGAACGTCATCGTCTCGACCGCGGCGCCCGGCCGCTCCGCGGGCTGGTAGGTCATCTGCCGGATCACGTGCACGTGTCCAGTTTTCACCATCGGGCGACCAGTCACGCCGATGCCCCGTGCGGGTGCGGAGACTTCAATGAACGCAGGGGACACGCACACGGAACAGCTACCGAAAGAGTGATCATGCGTACGACGCAGCAGACGCTTCTGCCCGTTTACGACCATCGGCGGGGAACCGGGCCGACGCTGGTGCTCCTGCACTACTGGGGTGGTTCCGCCCGCACCTGGGATCTCGTCGTGGACCGCCTGCCGGGGCGCGACGTGCTCGCGGTCGACTTCCGCGGGTGGAGCCGGTCGAGCGCGCTGCCCGGCCCCTGCACGCTCGACCGGCTCGCCGAGGACACGCTCGCCGTGGTCGCCGACGCCGGGGTCACCGACCACGTCCTGGTGGGGCATTCGATGGGAGGCAAGGTCGCGCAGCTGGTCGCGGCCACCCGGCCCGCCGGCCTCCGTGGCATCGTCCTCGTCGGCTCCGGCCCGGCCAGGCCCGCCGCGCGGATCACCCCCGAGTACCAGGACGCCCTGTCGCACGCCTACGACTCCGCCGAGTCGGTGGCCTGGGCACGGGACCACGTCCTCACCGCGGCCGAGCTGCCCGCCGGGGCCGGGGCGCGGATCGTGACCGACTCGCTGAGCGGCACCGACGCGGCCCGCGCGGAGTGGCCGCTGCGGGGCATCGCGCAGGACATCACCGAGCAGACGCGCATGATCGGCGTGCCCGCCCTCGTGGTCGCCGGGGAGCACGACCAGGTCGAGCCCGTCGACGTGCTCCGCGACAACCTGCTGCCCTATCTCGCCCATGCCGACCTCACGGTCGTCCGGCACAGCGGTCACCTGATCCCGCTGGAAGCCCCGGACGACCTCGCCGCCGCCATCGCGGCCTTCGCGCCGGCGGCCTGACCGTCGCCAGGGCCCGACCACAGAGGCCACTCGGCGGTCGCGGAGCCGGACAGGCTCCCGCGCGGAACGCTCGGCCGGAGGACTCCGGCCGAGCGTTCACCGAGGCCCAGGGCGTGGCCCGGCGGTCACCGCGGGGCGGTGACCTCAAGTGCGCCGCACCGATGCGGTCGCCGAACTATGCCTCCTGAGGCGGCTGTTGGGCGAAGGTGGCGTGGAGCTTGCGGGTCTCGTCCACCGTGCGGACGGGGCCGGTGAGGGTGACCGTCGCCGTCAGGTGCGCGGTCGTGCTCGACGACGCGAGGCGCAGTTCCAGGTCGCCGGGCTCCACGACGCGCCGGCCGTCGCGACCGGTGAAGGACGCCACGTCGGCGGGGACGGTGATGTCGATACGACGGGTCTCGCCCGGCGCGAGGGACACCCTGCCGTAGCCGACCAGGCGTTGCACCGGCTGGACGACGGACGCCGTCGGGTCGTGGAGGTAGAGCTGGACGACCTCGGTCCCGGTCCGCTCGCCGGAGTTGCCGAGGGTGAAGGCGAGGGCGAACTCGCCCTCGGTGGAGGCCTGCCGGCTGTGGACCGTGAGATCGCTCCAGGTGAAGGTCGTGTAGCCGAGGCCGTGACCGAAGCCGAACGCCGGGGTCGGATCGATGCTGGAGACGTCACTGGCTTGCGCCAGGCGAGCGCCGAGGTAGGTGGTCGGCTGGGCTCCCGGGCCGCGCGGCACGCTGACGGGCAGACGCCCCGAGGGGTTGGTCCGGCCGCTGAGGACGCCGGCGATCGCCCGGGTGCCCTCGACGCCCGGGAAGAACGACTGGACGATCGCCGCGGACTCGTCCACCGCGCGGCCCAGAGCGTAGGGCCGGCCCGCGAGGAGGACGGTGACGACCGGCCGCCCGGAGTCGAGCAGCGCGTCCAGGAGTTGCTGCTGGGCGCCGGGAAGGGTCAGCGATTCCGTGTCGCAGCCCTCGCCGCTGGTGCCACGGCCGAACAACCCCGCCCGGTCGCCCAGGACGGCGATGACGACGTCCGCGTTCCGTGCCGCGTCCACCGCCGCGTCGATCCCGGACAGGTCGCCGTCGTCGACGCCGGTGCCGCGGGCGACGGTGACGGCCGCGTCGGGGAACTCGGCGGTCAGGGTGTCGTGGAGGGTGGGCAGGTCGATGCCGACGGGAGCGTCCGGGTGCTGGACGCCGACGTGCATGGGGAAGGAGTAGCAGCCCAGCACGGCGGTGCCCTCCGCCGCGTTCGGGCCGACCAGGGCGATCCGGCGCGGCGCGACGAGAGGCAGCACGCCGTCGTTGCTGAGCAGGACCACCGCCTTCTCGGCCAGCTCACGGGCGAGTTCACGGTTGGCCGGAGAATCCAGGTCGACCTTGCCGCGCACGGCGTCCGGGTCGTCGGGATCGGTGCCGCGCAGGGCGTCCGGCACCGGATCCCAGCCGGGGTCCAACATGCCGAGCTGGGCCTTCTGACGCAGGACCCGGCTGAGGGCGCCGTCGACGAGGGACTCCGGGATCCGGCCGTCCTTGACGGCCTGCACGAGGGGTTCGCCGAAGGTCTTGACGCTGGGCAGTTCGACGTCGACGCCCGCAGCGAGTGCGGTGTGCGCGGCCTCGGCCCAGTCCGCCGCCACACCGTGCAGGGTCTTCAGGAAGGCGATGCCGAAGTAGTCGGCGACGACCGTCCCGTCGAAGCCCCAGGTGTCACGGAGCAGGCCGGTCAGCAACTGCCGGTCGGCGGCCGCGGGTACGCCGTCGTTGTCGTTGTAGGCGTGCATGACGGCGCGGGCACCGCCCTCGCGGACGGCCATCTCGAACGGAGGCAGCAGGACGTCGGCACGCTCGCGGGGGCCGATCGCGGCGGGAGCGAGGTTGCGTCCCGCGCGGGACGCGGAGTAGCCGACGAAGTGCTTGAGGGTCGCGATGATCCCCGCCGACTCCAGTCCCCGCACATAGGCCGTCCCGATGGTGGCCACGAGGTACGGGTCCTCGCCGATCGTCTCCTCCACGCGCCCCCAGCGGGCGTCGCGGACCACGTCGAGGACCGGCGCGAGCCCCTGGTGGATGCCGACGGAGCGCATGTCACGGCCGATGGCCGCGGCCATGCGCTGCACCGTGCCGGGGTCGAACGTGGCGCCCCAGGACAGCGGGACGGGGTAGGCGGTGGCACCCCAGGCCGCGAAACCGGCCAGGCACTCCTCGTGCGCGAGCGCGGGGATCCCGAAACGGTTCGCCGAGACGATACGGGCCTGGGTGCGTTGCAGGGAGAGAGCCCCGAGGGCGGGGTCGACGGGAGCCGTGCCGAAGGGCCGGGTCAGCTGGCCCAGTCCGGTGGGCATCAACGCCTCCAGGTCGACCGCTTCCTCCATGTCGTGCTGGTGCGGAGCCACCTCGTCGCCCTGGGCGGACGCGCCGACCCACACGCCGTACAGCTGGGCCGTCTTCTCCTCCAGCGTCATGGCCTCGATCAGGGCCGCCACGCGGGTGGCGAGGGGGCGGGACGGGTCGTTCCACACGGGGGCCGGGTGGGAGGTCTCTACAGCCACGTGGCGGTCACTTTCCTCCGACGCCCATCAGGCCCTGGACCAGGGCGCGACGGGCGAACAGGTAGACGAGCAGGACGGGCACCATGGAGAGCATCACGGCGCCGAGCAGGCCGGGGATGTCGATGCCGTGTTCGGTCTGGAAGTTGTAAAGACCCAGCGTGATCACCTTGGTCGAGTCGGACTGGGTCAGCACCAGCGGGAAGAGGAACCCGTTCCACGCCTGGAGCGCCGAGAACACGGTGATCGTGGAGAGGCCGCCGCGCGAGAGCGGTACGACCAGCTGGAAGAACATGCGGCGGGGAGTCGCTCCGTCCACCGCCATGGCCTCGAAGAGTTCGGGGGAGATGTCCCGCATGGTGCCGCTGAGGATCAGCGCCGACATCGGCAGGCAGAACGCCGCCGTCGGCAGGATGACGCCGAGCAGGTTGTCGTACAGCCCCGCCTGGCTGATGAGGTAGAACATCGGCACGATCACGGCCTGGGCCGGAATGGCGAGTCCCAGCAGGAACAGGCGGAAGATGAGCGAGGTCACCCTGCTGCGGCTGCGGACGATGGCGTACGCGAGCGGCGGCACCAGGACCAGCACCAGGCCGGCCACGGCCGCCGTCACGGCGATCGTGTTGAGGAAGTACCGGCCGAAGCCGCTGTCGAACGCGTTGAGGTAGTTGTCGAGGGTGAAGGTGTCGGGCACCGACACCGGGCCGTTGGACGCGTAGTCGCCGCGGGTGCGCAGCGTCGCGGCGACCATCACGTACAGCGGCAGCCCGACCAGGAACAGCCAGACGGCCGAGCCGGCACCGGCCACGTAGTTGGGACGGCGCCTCATGACACGCCCTCCATGGTGCTGCGCATCTTGTCGTAGCCCGACACGCGGACGACGACGAGCGAGATGACGGTGGAGGCCACGACCAGGGTGAGGGCGATGGCGGCGCCGGTGCCGAAGTCGAAGCTCTTGAAGGCCTTTTCGTACATGTAGTAGGCGCTGATGGTGGTGTCGGTGCCGGGTCCGCCCTGCGTGAGGATGAGGACGGTCTCGAAGGTGGTCAGGCCGCCGACGGTCATCAGGATCATCGAGGTGATCATCGAGTTGCGCAGCTGCGGCAGCGTGATGTGGAAGAACTGCCGGTAGCGGCCCGCTCCGTCGATCTCCGCGGCCTGGTAGAGCACCTGGGGGACGGCCCGTGCCGCGCCCTGGTAGATCAGGGTGTGGAAGGGGGTGAACTGCCAGGTGCTCACGAAGGCCAGGACCCCGATGGCCGTGGCCTGCTTGCCGAACAGGTTCCCGTCACCGAACAGCCAGCCGGCGTCGGCGGGGATGCCGAAGTTGGGGTCGAGCAGGGCCCGCCAGAGGACGGAGACGGCGGTGCCGGACAGCAGCAGCGGGATGAAGTAGATGACGGACAGCACGGCGCGGTTGCGCTGGTACCCGGCGGCCCAGACGCCCAGGAGAACGCTGAGCGGTGTCTGGATGAGGATGCCGAGGGCGGTCAGGAGCAGGGTCAGCCAGATGCTCTGGAGCATCACGGGGTCGTCCACGAGACGCGACCAGTTGTCCATGCCCACGAACTGGGGCGAGCCGAGCCCGTTCCAGGTCATGAAGGACAGGACCGCCACCATGACCAGCGGGACGATCGCGAAGACGGCGAAGAACAGGGCGGCGGGGAGAGCCCAGCCGAAGCCGGGCCGCGCCACGTCGGCCGTTGACGAGCCGCCCGCCCGCCGCCGGGCCGCCTTGAGGGACCTGGCGGCGGGCGGGGTGCTCGTGATCTGAGTAGTCATGAGCCGTTCATTCACCCGGGAGTGCCTGCATGGCCTTGATGAAGCCGTCCGCGTCGATCTGGCCGTCGAAGAACTGCTGCACGGCCTGCTGGATCGGGGTTCCCGCGGCCGGCGGATACGCCTGGTCCCAGGACAGCTGGAACGCCGGTGCCTTGGCGACCAGGTTGTACTGGAAGCGCGAGTAGTCCGGGTTGGCCGAGGTGTCCAGGAAGGACTCGGTGTTCGTGGTCGTGGGCAGGTTGCCGATGGCCAGCTGCGCCTTCACGAACTCGTCCGAGTACATCAGCTTGAGGAACTTGGCGGCGGCGTCGGGGTACTTGGTCTTGCGCAGCACCGAGTAGAAGTTGTTGGTGTTCCCGACGACGTCGGCGGCGTCGCCCTTGCCGCCGGGCACGGTCGGGAACGCCGTGTAGCCGAGGTCCTTCTCCGCGAAGCTCTTGGCGTCCGTCTGCTGCTGGGCGTAGTACCACGAACCCATCAGCTCGAAGCCGGCCTTGCCTGAGGCGACGAGCGCCGGTGAGGCGCCGTTGGTGTACTTCACCGAGTCGTAGTTCTTGCCGAAGGCGCCGGCGTCCACGAGGTCCCTGAGCATGCTCAGCGCCTTCTTGCTGTCGGGGCTCTCCCACGCCGACTTGTCGCCGTCGAGTGCCTTCTGGAACAGGCCCGGTCCGGCGATGCGGTCGTAGAGGTACTCGAACCACATCAGGGTCGGCCACCGGTCGCCGCCGCCCAGGGCGATCGGGGTGACCCCCTTGGCCTTGAGCTTCTTGACCGCGTCGAGCAGTTGGTCCCAGGTCTGCGGCGGTGTGACCCCCGCGTCCTGGAGGACCTTCTTGTTGTGGAACAGCAGGACGGGCTGGGTGCCGCGCATCGGGACGCCGTACGGCTTGCCGTCGACCACCGCGCTGTTGAAGACCGCGGGCAGGAACTTGGACTTGAGGTCCGGGTTCTTCGCGATGAAGCCGTCCAGCGGCAGCAGCAGATCGGCCTTGACGAACGGCTGGATGCTGCCGCCGCCCCAGTTGAAGAAGATGTCCGGGGCCTGCGGGGTGTTGATGATCGTCTGGAGCTTCTGCTGGTAGTCGGCGCCGGGGATGGTGTCGAGGACGGCCTTGACGTCGGACGTCTTGTTGAACGTGCTGACTATCTGCTTCTCGACCTTGTTGCTGGCGTCCCCGTAGACCAGAACGTGGATCTTGCCGTCGCTCGACGACTGGCCGTTGCCGTTGCCGCAGGCAGCCAGGGGGAGCGCCAGGGCGAGCGTCGCACCGCAGGCGACCAGTCTGGGCAAGCGCGCGCGTGTCTTCATCGTTGGAGCCCTTCGAAAGTTTCGGCCTCATTACCGAAAGTCAATTCGCTGGGGACACTAGGACAGGCCTGAGGCTCGGTCAACAGTCATGCACGCACTCGCTCAAACCGTTACGCCGTCGCGCGGCTATATCCTGCGGACATGGGCGAGGACGGCAAGATCAGCGGCAAGGTGACCCTGGCCGAGGTGGCGAGAGTTGCGGGCGTTTCGCTGCCGACAGTTTCGAAGGTGGTCAACGGTCGTTCGGACGTGTCCCCCGTGACCCGGGCCAAGGTCGAGCGCGCTCTGCAGGCGCACGGCTACCGTCGCCGCCCCCGGAACCCGGCCCGGCCCGCCCTTGTGGAGCTGGTGTTCCACGAGTTGGAGAGCATCTGGGCGATGGAGCTGATCAAGGGCGTGGAGCAGGTCGCGCGGGAGAACCACGCGACCGTGGTCCTCACCGTGAGCGGCACGCGGCACGCGCCGGGACCCGAGTGGCTCGAAGGAGTGCTCAAACGACGGCCGTTGGGCGTCGTCCTGGTCTTCTCCACGCTTCCGGGCGACGTCAGGGCGCGCCTCAGGTCGGCGTCCGTGCCCTTCGTCGTCGTCGACCCCGCGGGCGATCCCGATCCCGACGTGCCGTCGGTGGGCTCGGCGAACTGGGCCGGCGGGCTCGCGGCCACCCGGCATCTCACGGCGCAGCACCACCGGCGGATCGCGATCATCACCGGACCCCAGGACATGCTGTGCTCACGTGCGCGCCTCGACGGCTACCGCTCCGCCATGGCGATGGCGTCCCTGGACGTGGACCCGCGGCTGGTCCGGTTCGGCGACTTCCACGTGCAGGGCGGCTTCGACCACGCGATGAGCCTGCTGGACGGGCCGGACCGGCCGACGGCGATCTTCGCGGGCAGCGATCTCCAGGCGCTCGGCGTGCTGGAGGCGGCCCGGCTCAAAGGTCTGCGTGTCCCGCAGGACCTGTCCGTGGTCGGGTACGACGACGTGCCGCTCGCCCAGTGGTCGAGCCCGCCGCTCACCACGGTGCACCAGCCCCTGCGGCGCATGGCCGAGGAGGCGTCACGCATGCTGTTCGGCCCTGACGAGTCCGGCAAGGCCGCCCAGCGGATCGAGCTGGCGACGCATCTGGTGGAACGGCAGAGCACCGCCCCGCCGGGTGCGTGACGAGGAACCCGCCCGAGCCAAAGGGGCGGCGCGGCCGGGCGTCCGGCCGAACGGGTCGGGTCCTGTTCACCCGGCGTCCGGAATCCGGAACGGGCGGTGGGCCGGGACGTCGCCCCGGCCCACCGCCCGCGGTCGTTCACGAGCCCAGGAGGGCGCGCAATCCGGGCTGGAGGAGGTCGCCGTGGGCGGTGACCATGTCGTCGCACAGCCGCCAGATGTCCTCGACCGGCAGGGCCGCGGCCGTGGCCGGGTCGGTCATCGCCGCGTGCCTGATGTGCCGCGGGTCGTCCTCGATCGCCGCCCGCACCACCAGGTCGTTCGCGCTCAGATAGGTGCGGTTGAGCGCCGCGAGCTGCGGCGGGAGGGAGCCGACGCGGGTCGGCTGGACGCCCAGCGAGTCCACCAGGCACGGCACCTCGACGGTCCCGTGCGCGGGCAGGTTGTCGATCAGGCCCCGGTTGGGGACGTTGCCGTACACCGTGCGCGGGGTGCCGGTCACCATGCTGTGGATGATCTGCGGCGCGTACTCCATCGTCCCCTCGACGTCGACCGGAGCCCCGGCGGCCAGCGCGTCACGGGTCCTCTCGTACGTGGCGACGTTCTCGTCGACGATCTTGAGGTACTCGCCGATCGGCAGCCGCAGCCGCTCGATCTCGCTGTCGTGGTGCAGGTACCAGGGCACGTACTCGGAGGAGTGCTCGCTGGTCTCCGTCGGGTAGTGGCCGAGCCTGCGGTACATGTCGACCCGGACCCTGCGGCGCAACTGCTCGTCGGAGGCGATCAGTTCGTCCAGCTTCGGGTACAGGCTCCGGCCCTGGTGCTCGAAGCGCAGCACCCACGCCTGGTGGTTGACGCCCGCCGCGTGGTAACTGATCTCCTCGTAGGGCACCTCGACCAGGTCCGCGAGGTCGCGCATCGTCCAGTACACCGAGTGGCACAGACCCACCACGCGGGTCAGGCCGGTGGCCTGCGTCAGGTACTGCACGTTCATGGCCATGGGGTTGGTGTAGTTCAGCAGCCAGGCCTGCGGGCAGACCTCGGCCATGTCCCGCCCCAGCTCCTTGAGGAACGGGAACGTGCGCAGGGCGCGGAAGATGCCGCCGATGCCGAGGGTGTCGCCGATGGTCTGCCGTACGCCGTGGCGGGCCGGCACCTCGAAGTCGGTCCGGGTGGCCTCGCCCATGCCGATCTGCACGATGTTGATGACGAAGTCGGCGCCGGCCAGGGCCTCGCGGCGGTCGGTGTGCGCGGTGACGGTCGGGCGGGCGCCGAGCGTGTCGGCGATGCGGGCGGCGGCGGCCTGCGCGGTGGCCAGGCGTTCGGTGTCGATGTCGTGCAGCGCGACGTGCGCGGACTTCAGTTCGGGGAACGCGAGGAGGTCGGCGAGCAGTCCCTGGGTGAAGACGACGCTGCCCGCGCCGACGAAGACGATCTTGGGGGTGGTCATACCGGGCTTTCCTCGGTCTCGGAAGGGCGGGAGAGGACGTCGTCCCGCGGGGGCTGTGCGGTCGTACCGGCGTGGGCACGGGGGGACGGGGGTTCGCGGGTGTCGGTGGGGTGCGGCACGGAGGTGCTCCTGCCTGAGGGGTGTGGTGGGCGGCGGGCGGGATCAGCCCTTGAGGCCCGTGGAGGTGATCGACTGGATGAACGCCTTCTGCGCGCCGAGGAAGGCGAGCAGGACCGGCAGCACGGTGATGACGTTCCCGGCCATCACGGCGGACCACTGCGTGTGGTGCTGTCCCTGGAAGGTCGTGAGGCCGAGCTGGAGCGTGTACTGGGTGTCGTGGTTGATGGCGATCAGCGGCCAGGTCAGGTCGTTCCAGGTGCTGAGGAACGTCAGGACGGCCACCGTGCTCAGGGCCGGCCGGGACAGCGGCAGCACGATCCGCCACAGCACGTGCAGCCGTGAGCAGCCGTCGATCCAGGCGGCCTCCTCCAGTTCGCGGGGCAGCGAGAGGAAGAACTGCCGCAGGAGGAACACCGAGAACGGCGTGACGAGGGACGGCACGATCAGCGCGCCGAGCGTGTCGATGAGGCCGAGCTGCTTCATCACCAGGAACGTGGGGATCATCGTCAGCTGGAACGGGATCGCCATCGTCGCCAGCATCAGGCCGAGCAGCAGCCGGGAGCCGGCGAACCGCATCCGGGCGAACGCGTAGCCGCCCAGGGTGCCGAGCACGAGGTTCGCGGTGACGGTGACGAGGCTGACCAGGAACGAGTTGGCGAACCAGCGCGGGAACATCGCGTTGCCGAGCACATAGCGGTAGCCGCCCAGGTCCAGACGGGAGGGCCACAGCGCCGGCGGGAAGCGGTTGATCTCCGCGTTGCTCATCACCGAGCTGAGCGCCAGCCAGATCAGCGGCACCGCGAACAGCAGCGCCAGCGGCGCGAGCAGCAGGTGCCAGGGGCTGAACGACAGCCGGGGGCGCCGCCGGCCGGAGGCCTGCCGGGTGGCCGGGGCGGCCTGCGCGGCCTCGGGCGGAGCGGAGACGGCGGTCATGCGGCGGCTCCCTGGAGTCGGCGGCGGGCGATCTGGAAGATCAGGCCGATCAGGCCCAGGGCCGCGGCCAGCACGTAGGCCGAGGCGGCGCCGTACCCGGCGGTGGCGTTCTTGAACGCCTGCTCCCAGATGAAGTAGACGATCACCGTGGTGGATCCGAGAGGTCCGCCCTTGGTGGTGACGTACACGAGGTCGAACGTCTGGAGCGCCTCGATGGTCTGCCACAGCAGCAGGAACACCGTGACGGGCCTGAGCGTCGGCAGGGTGACGTGGCGCAGGATCCGGAAGCGGCCGGCGCCGTCCAGCCGGGCCGCCTCGATCAGCGAGGCCGGCACGTCCTGCAGCGCCGCCAGGTAGATGACCATGCAGAAGCCGGTGCCGCTCCACAGGCTGATCGCGACCAGCACGGGCAGCGCCTGGGACGGGTCGTTCAGGAAGCCCTGCGACGGGATGCCGACGTAGTGCAGGACCGCGTTGGCGGCACCGAACTGCGGGTCCAGGATGAACGAGAACAGCACGCCCTGCGCGGCGGAGGAGACCACGAACGGGACGAAGAACAGGGTGCGGTAGAGCCCTACGAAGCGTATGCGCCGGTTCAGCGCGAGGGCGAGCAGCAGCCCCACCACCATGCTCGCCGGCACGTACAGCGCGGTGTAGAGCAGGGTGTTGTGCACCGCCTGGCTGAAGTGCGGGTCCTGGGCGAGGGCGCGGTAGTTGTCCAGGCCCACCCAGCGGCTCGGGGTGACGAGGTCGTCGGCCTGGAAGGACAGCAGCAGCGACCAGATGATGGGGACCACGCTGAGACCGAGGATGATCAGCACCGCGGGCGACACGAACGTCCAGGCCATCGCGGACTCGGCGGCCCGTCTGCGGCGCAGGGCGCGCCGGTTGTCCGGGGGCCGGGACAGAGTGATCGGGGTGGGCCTTCGGGACACGGCGGATCTCCTCAGCGGGGTATGAGCAGTGCGGCGTTGGCGTCGGCGGCGCAGGAGCGCAGTGCCTGGGCGGGAGTGCTCCGGCCCAGCAGCACGGCGACGACGGCCTGTCCGAGGGCCTGCGAGATCTGCGGGTAGGCGGCGTGCACCGGGCGGACGCGGGCCGAGTCCAGTGCCTTGGTGAACACGCCCAGGCCCTCGGTGGCCTTCTCCTGGTGCTGCCAGGCGGGCAGGTCGCGGGTGCGGCGGCTGAGCGGGAGGCTGCCCGCGTCGATGTCCCAGCGGACGTCCTGCGCGGGCTGCATCAGCCAGCTCACGAAGGTCTTGGCGGCCTTCGTGCGGGCGGTGCCGTTGTCGAACACCGTCCACGTGTCGGGTCCGCTGATGGTCACCGGCCTGCCGGAGAAGGTGGGCAGCGGGACGACGTGGTAGTCGATCTTCGCCTGCCGGATGTCGGGGAGCTGCCAGGGACCGGTGACGGCCATGCCCATCCGGCCGGACATGAAGACCTGGTACATCTGCTCGCTGCCCGGCTTCGGGTCGACGTAGACGCTCTTGTCCCGGGCGAGGGCGGCCACCACCTCCAGGGCGCGGGTCCCGGCGTCGGCGAACCCGATGTGCTTGCCGTCGTCGGCGACGACGTCCCCGCCGAGATCCCAGATCATGGGCCACACCCGCCACACGGTGTCCTCGTCGCCGACGCCGGGCCAGCCGGTGCCGAAGCGGCCGCGGCCGACGTCGGTGAGCGCCTTGGCGGTGGCGACGAAGTCGTCCCAGCGCCAGTCCGCTTCGGGCAGCGGCAGACCGGCCTCCTCGAAGAGCTTCCGGTTGCAGACCACCGCGAGCGAGTCCAGCAGCGCGGGCGCGGCGCGCACCTGGCCGTTGACGGTCACGGCCTGGCGGGCCGGCACCCAGTAGTTCGTCCAGGGTGTCCCGGCGTGCCGGACCATGTCGGTGAGGTCGACGACCTGCGGGCTGCGGGCGACGCTCGCCAGGTCGGAGCCGAAGATGTAGGCGATGTCCGGGTAGGAGCCGGCGGCGAGGGCGGCCGTCACCTTCTGGAGCATCGCGTCGGCGAGCACCCCGCCGCCCAGCTCCACCCGGATGCGGGGGTGGCTCCGCATGAAGGAGGCGACCAGGGATTCCATGGCCTTCTTGCCGGTGTCGGTCTGCCCGTGCCACATCTCGATCGTCACGGTGCCGTCGGCGCTCACGCCGTCGTCGCCGCCCGCCTCGCAGCCGGAGGCCCACAGGCCCGCGGCCGCCGTGGTGGCCAGAGCCGCGCCGGTACGCAGCACTGTGCGGCGTTCGGGCTGTGCGCTGCGGGTGAGCGCGGACATGGGTACCTCCCGTGCGGAGCTGTGGGACATGCGCGGTGTGTCGGGGATGCGTGCGGTGTACGGCGTTCCGGCCGCGGCGACGGCGGGCGGTTCCGGGGGGTGCGGCCCGCCGGTGTCGGTCCCGGGCGGCCGGAACGCCGCGGGCCGGTGCTCAGGGCCGGGCGGCGCGGAGCGGGACGGGCGGCCGGGTGCGGGATGACCGGAGGGGGCGGTCCGCGCGCGGGGTGCGTCCTGCCGTGGCCGTCGTGGCTCGCCGTCCGCGGGGAGTCGCATGGATTCGGATCATGTCCAGGCCCCAGAGCATGGTGGGTACGTCCCCGCCTCGGACCCCGACGTGGTCCTGGCGACTCAGTCCGGACTCCTGGCGCGTGGTCAGCTACCGGCTGGGCGTACCTCTGCCGCCGAGTGCTTCGACTACGGCGTTGACCAGGAGTTAAGCGAGGGTGCCAGGAAGCTGTCAAGAGGGAGGCGATGATTGGATGTGCGTGAAACGCCGAAGAAACCTGCATGATCGAGCATCAGGTGATGCCGGCCTGTGACGGCTCGACGAGCCGTCACAGGCCGGCACACGGGTCAGGGCGCGCCTGAGACCGTGATCAGCGCGGGGTGCGCCCCAGGGGGTCCTGCGGGGGCCCTAGCAGGTCTTGCGGACGTACCCGCTGCTGCCGGCCGGCGAGACGTCCACGTCGCGCTGGACGATGCTCAGCGTCCCGCCCCACCCCTTGCACGCCTTCGACTTGCCGGAGTTCGTGTACTCGATCACGATCACGTTGTTGCCGAAGGCGCTGGTGTAGTCGCCGCACTCGTCGTACTGGCCGCACTCCTCGGCCACGGCGAAGTCGAGGCCGTTCGCGGTGCGGTTGCCGGCCAGCTCGGGCGTGTTCTTCTGGGCGATGGCCAGACCGTCGCTGTGCGCGCGGGCGGCGAGCAGCTTGATGAACGCCTGCGCGTTGTTCGCCGTCAGACGGTTTCCCGAGCGGCTGTAGCTGTCGTAGTTGTCGGGCTCGACGGCCTGGAAGCCCTTGTCCCGGCAGCCGTCGATCTGGGAGCCGATCTGGCTCGCGATCCGCTGGCGCTTGGCGTCCGTGCCGACGTCGAGCAGGGCCTCGCCCCAGTCCTTGTCGTAGACGACCTTGCCCGCGGAGTCGCGCAGCAGCAGGTCCGACGCCCACTCGCCCTCCGCGCCCGGCTGCGCCTGGAACGCGTTGACGTAGCAGATGTTGTACAGGCCGGCCGCGGGGGAGGCGGTGTGGTCACGGGTGACGACCTTGACGCCGGCCGGCGGCGTGTAGGCGCCTCCGATCTGGTAGTCGAAGCCCGCGTGGGTGGGCGGCAGGGACACGGTCGCCGCCTGCGTCGACGGCGCCGCGACGAACAGGGCGCCGGTCAGCGCGACCGCGCCGACGACGGCTCCGGTGACTTTGGTGTTGAGGTGGCTCATGGGTGAGCTCCAGAGGAAGCGGGCACGTCCCCGCCTCGGACGTGTGGGGTGTCCTGGCGACTTGGGCCGGGCTTGCGGCGCGGGGCCTGCATACCGGCTGGGCGTGCCTCTGAACGCGGAGCGTGGCTCCGGTGTAGTCCGAGAGTAAAGCGATCGCTTTCGACGATGTCAACGGTGTCGAAGTCCTTTGTTCACTCGGCGAGTTGGATGTTCGCGTGACCGTGCGTGACGGATGGCGGCCACGTCCGGGCGTCGAAAAAATGCTTGAAACTGCTTGATGCAAGCGTTGATTGAGCACCTTCGAGCATCTATGGTCGTCGGCGTGACGGTCGAACCGGGGCCGCGCCGACGGCCCGGGGCGATGCGTGACGCATCGCTGCCACGCCCCCGTGCCGGCCGCGCCCACGACGGCGCCCCGGGACACCGCGCCTCCGTCCACCACCGCGCACCGCGGCCGACCCTCCGACAGGCCCAAGGCGTCCAGGCGTCCGCCACGCCCTCCTGTTCGCGACGAAGGGAAGCTCCATGACCAACCAGCCGGCCGTGCCGGAACTGCGTGTCGGTGTCGTAGGCACGGGCCAGCGCGCCGGACTGGCCGTCCTGGCCGAGCGGCCCGGATCGGCCCGCGTCGTCTCCTGCGCGGACCCGTCCGAGCGCGGACGCGCCGACGCCCGGACCCTCTTCGGGCCCGGCGTCCGGATCCACGACCGGTACGAGGACATGCTCACGGACGACCTGGACGCCGTCTTCGTCCTCACCCCGGACGACCTCCACACCGCACCGGCCCTGTACTTCCTCGAAGCCGGTGTCGCCGTGTTCGTCGAGAAACCGCTGGCCGTGAGCCTGGACGACTGCGACCGGGTGCTGGCCGCCGCCGCCCGCACCGGCACCCGGCTGTACGTCGGGCACAACCTCCGCCATCTGCCGGTCCTGCGCACCATGCGCCGGCTCGTCGACGAAGGGGCGATCGGAACCGTACGGGCGGTGTGGTGCCGGCACTTCGTCGGCCACGGCGGCGACTACTACTTCAAGGACTGGCATGCCGAACGGGCCCGGACCACGGGCCTGTTGCTGCAGAAGGGCGCGCACGACCTGGACGTGATCCACTGGCTCGCGGGCGGCTACGCCCGCACGGTGACCGCCCTGGGCGATCTCGCCGTCTACGGGGCAGGCCCGCACCGCCGCACCCGGCCCCAGGGCGCGGAGCGGGTGCAGGACTGGTTCGACGAGGGGGTCTGGCCGCCGTCGGCGCTGCGCGATCTCAACCCCGTCATCGACGTGGAGGACATCAGCATGGTGCTGACCCGCCTCGACAACGGAGTGCTCACCAGCTACCAGCAGTGCCACTTCACGCCGGACTACTGGCGCAACTACACGGTCATCGGCGACGAGGGCCGCATCGAGAACCTCGGGGACGGCGTCGAGGGCGACGCACCGTCGATCAAGGTGTGGAACCGGCGCCGCTCCGGTTACCGCGCCGAGGCCGATCTGACGCTCGCGCCCACCGAGGCGGCCGGCGGCCTGCACGGCGGCGCCGACCAGGCCCTCGTCGAGGAGTTCCTGCGGTTCGTCGCGCACGGCGGCGCCACCGAGACGTCGCCGGTCGCCGCGCGGGAGGCCGTCGCGACCGGCATCGCGGCCACCACGTCCCTGCGGTCGGGAGGAACGCCGGTCGAGGTCCCCGCCCTGGACGCGCACCTCGTCGACTACTTCGCGCGCCACCAGCCCGGTTCCCGCGGTCCGGGCACGGCGAGGTGGGAGCGGCTGATCGGCGACGGTCAGTGAGCCAGCACGGTGAGCATGCCGTGCACGGTGGCGGCGACGGCGTCGCGCGCGGGGCCGAGGTACTTGCGCGGGTCGGTCAGCGCGGGCAGTGAGTCCAGTGTGTCGCGCACGACCCGGGTCAGGGATATGTTGAGCGCCGTCCCGATGTTGATCTTCACGATGCCGGCCCGGACGGCGGACCGGAGTTCGCCGTCGGGAACTCCGGACGAGCCGTGCAGCACCAGGGGCACGGGTACGGCGTCGCGGAGCCGTTCGATGAGTGCGTGGTCCAGGGCCGCGGACCGTTCGGTCATGGCGTGACTGCTGCCCACCGCGACCGCGAGGGCGTCCACGCCGGTACGCGCCACGTACTCGGCGGCCTCCGCGGGGTCGGTGCGCACGCCGGCGGTGTGCGCGCTCGCGGGGGAGTCCGGTTTGCCACCCACGTATCCCAGTTCGGCTTCCAGCCAGAGGCCCGCGCCGTGCGCCCAGCGTGCCGCGGCGGCGGTGGCGGAGACGTTCTCGGCGTAGGGCAGGGCCCCGGCGTCGAACATCACGGAAGAGAAACCGCAGTCGGCCGCCTGGTGCAGCAGCTCCACGTCGGTCACGTGGTCGAGGTGCAGTGCGATCTCGACCGTGCTGGACCGTGCCATCGAGGCCGCCGCCAGGGCCAGCGGAAGGAGCCGGCCCTTGTGGTAGCGCACGGCGTTCTCGCTGATCTGCAGGATCACGGGCCGTTCGGCCGTCTCGGCGCCCGTGACGATGCCTTCGGCGTGCTCCAGGGTGATGACGTTGAAGGCGGCGACGCTACGGCGTTCGGCCGCGGCGTGGGCGACCAGTGAGCCGGTGGGGACCAGAGGCATGTGTGTGCTCCTCGCGCGGGGGCTGTCTGAACCGGGGATGTCCGTGTGCGGCGGCCCGGACCGGGGCGGCGGCGACGGGCACCCGCCGTGATCCGGACCACGGGGAAGCCGGGGCCTACGGGCCTGCCAGGGGTGCTGTGGGAACCCGGGGCTCGGGTATCTCCTCGCGCTTCTCGTCGGCGTACACCATCAGGGTGGATCCGCCGAGGGCGAGGACGATGCCGATCGTGCCCCATGCCGTCGGCAGCGTCCGGTAGACGATCAGCGACAGCACGATGGTGAGCACCGGGGCCAGGGCGTTGGTGACGGGTGCGACGACGCTGGCCTTGCCACGGCTGAGCGCCATGACGAGGAACAACGCGCCCACGGCGTTGAGGACCTGGGTGCCCGCGGTGAGCGCCGGGGCCTGCCACGGCGCGTCGGGCAGTCCGCCCATCATGGCGACCGCCACGGGGACGAGCAGCAGACCGCTGATCGTCATCCACCCGAACGTGGTGGCGTCGTTGACGTCGGCGAGGGCGGCCTTGCGCATGAAGAACGCCTGGGCGCCCCACGCCACGCAGATGAGGACGGACAGCGGCAGCCAGGACCCGGTGCCGGCCGAACCGTGGTCACCCGCGGGGATGCTGATGAGCACGATGGCGACCAGCGCGGCGACCACACCGATGACGGCGAGCCGTCCGATCCGTTCCCTGAGCAGAGCCACGGCCATCAGCACGGTGATGACCGGGGAGAGCGAGACCACCGGGAAGATCAGGTAGGCGGGGCCGTTGGACAGCGCCTGGAACAGCAGGAGTTGACCGCCCGCGCCGGTGAGTCCCGCCGCGAGCCCGTAGAACGCGGCGACCGGCCGCCGGTCGAACCGCCGGCCCCGCAGCGCGACCGCCGCCGGCAGCAGCATGGTGAAGGCCCAGATGACGTAGATCATCTCGTTGGGATAGCCGTATCGTTCGGTGGGCTGGCTGGAGAACGCTCCCCAGACGCCCCAGAACAGCACCAGCAGGCCCGCGTACAGGATCCAGTTTCTTTGGTCACGCATGGTGGTTCTCCGTGGTGGTGATCTCCGAGGAGGAGCGCAGGGCGGCGAGTGCCGCGGGGTCGAGAGGGGTTCCGGCGAGTTTCGCCGCGTAGAGGGCCGCGCCGACCACCGGCTCGAACTGCGGCCGGCGCAGCTCGTAGCGGGCCGTGCCGGCGTCGAGTTCGGTGGTGAACGCGTCGAGTACGGCCGTCGCGCGGAACACGCCGCCCGAGTACGACACCGGGACGGGTTCGGCGTCGGCGAAGCCCAGCCGGCGTCGCGCGCTGTCCACCAGCAGGGCCAGTTCCCGGCCGGCCTCGGTGAGGACGGCGGCGGCCTGCGTGTCGCCCAGCCCGGCCGCCTCGACCACCAGCGGACTCAGCGAGGCGATCTCGCTGCGGTGTCCCTGCCACCGGTTGAGGACGACGTCGATCACTTCGAGGTCGGTGGTCAGGGCGAGATGGCGGCGCAGGAGGTCCGCGAGCGGGCCCTCGGGCAGCCGTCCGTCGCTCATCCGGGAGAACACGTTCAGCGCGCGGGCGGCGATCCAGTACGCCGAACCCTCGTCGCTGAACAGTTCGCTCCAGCCGCCGGTGCGCACGCCGCGGCCCTGTCGTTCGCCGTAGGTCATCGATCCGGTGCCGCTGATGACGTTGATGCCGTCCACCGCGCCGAGCGATCCGGCCCAGCCGCAGATCATGTCGTTGTCGCACGCGTAGCGCCGGTGGCCCAGCACCTCGGCGGGGACGGCGTCCAGCGCGGCGACGTCGCCGGGGACCTCGCCGTACCCGGGCAGGCCGAGGAACGCGTGGGCGATGTCCGCCGTCGTGATGCCGGCGTCCTCCGTCACGGCCCGGATTCCCTCGCGCAGCACCTGCGCGACGTGCTCGACGCCTCCGGTGCCGTTGTCCGCGAAGTAGTAGGCGCCCTCGGCGACGGCCCGGGCCCTGACGGCGCCCGCACGGTCGATGAGGCAGAAGGCCGTCTTGGTGCCTCCGCCGTCCACACCCAGAAACATCGTTGTTCCTCCGCTCGGCTCTGTCTGAACGCTGTTACGCGACGCCGTCGCGCCGCTGGGGGAGCGGGTGCACGGTCACGCCCTGCACCACGCGGTTCACCTCTCCGGAGGGGAACGGGTTGTCGGGCCGGATGCCCTGGTGCAGGGACGCCCGCAGCGCGACCAGCTGGGCGCAGAGCACCGCGGGAAGGGCGAGGACGGTGTCGTCGACGCCGGCGAGCCCGGGGAGCAGCCAGGTGCCGTCGTCGGGCAGTCCGTCCCGGGACGCGGAGACGGCGACGACGCTGCCCTGCGGCAGTCCCGCGCGCAGTTCGGCGAGGATGTCGAGGTCGTAGCGGCGCGTGTAGGGGTCGTTGGACACGTAGACGACGACGGCGGTGCGGTCGTTGAGGACGGACTTGGGGCCGTGGCGGAAGCCGAGTGCGGACTCCGAGGACGCCACGAGCGCGCCGCCGGTCAGCTCCAGCAGCTTCAGGGCGGACTCCTGGGCCAGTCCCTTGAGCGCGCTGCTGCTGCCGAGGTACACCAGCCGTTCGGGTGCGCGGGCCAGCAACTCCTCGATCCGCGCGGAGAGTCCGCCCGCGGTGATGTGCGCGGCCGCGGCGGCGGGGGCCTCGACGGCGTCGGTGGTGAGCGCGCCGAAGGCGAGCAGGGACGCCAGGAGCATGCTGGTGAAGCTCGACGTCATGGCGAAGCCCTGGTCGTTCGCCGCGGCCGGCATCTGCAGGACGTGCGAGGAGGCGCTGTCGCCGTGGAGGCGTGCCAGCTGCCCGGCGCTGTTGCAGGTGATGACGAGGTGGTGCACGCGGGCCAGGACCTGGTCCGCCAGGCGGGTCGCCGCGACACTCTCGGGGCTGTCGCCGGACCGGGCGAACGAGACGAGCAGGGTGGGGACGTCGTCGGGGAAGGACGCGTACGGGTCGGCGACGATGTCGGTGGTGGAGACGGCGTCGGTGCGCCGGCCGGTGGCGCGGGCGACCGCTGCCCGGACGACCTCTCCGGCGAAGGCCGAGGTACCGGCGCCCGTGAGGACGATCCGCAGGTCCTGGTCGGCGAGCAGGGGCGCGAGGAAGGCGTCCAGGGAGGTCCGTTCTCCGGCGACGATCGCCCCGACCTCACGCCACACGTCGGGCTGCTGGACGATCTCGGCGGCGGTGTGGTCGGCCCCGCAGTCCTGGGGTACCAGGTCCTGGGTGGTGGTCTTCACGCGTACTCCTTGTCATGGGTTCGGCATGCACGGTCGTAGTCGCGCAGGACGTCACGGACGTGATCGACCACGAGGTCCCGCGGTGTCGCGGACAGGGTGCCCGCCCGGACGCGCTGGTACTGGTTGGGCAGGTGGGCGCTCAGCAGCGGAAGCGGGACGGCGAGGCCCGAGAGGTTGGCGAACAGCCGGTCCTGCGCGGCGGCGATCTGAGGGTCGGGCCAGTAGTAGCGCATGCGGTCGCTGTAGCTGTAGCGCCTGGCCAGCCGCTGGTCGTCGGCGCTGCCGCCGTAGTAGCCCTCCCACCAGGAGGGTTCGTCGCGCATCCGCCGGTCGACGACCTCCGTCAGCCGGGACCGGGAGGCGGCCGGGACGAGTTCGTCCTCGATGTCGGCGAGCGCGAACAGGGCCTCGCGCAGCGCGAACGTCAGTCCCGGTCCCACCTTGAGCACGGCCCAGTGGTCCGCCACCAGCCCGGCCAGGGCGTCCACCGTCTGGTAGTCGGTCGAGTGCGCTTCGAAGACCATGGCGGGTTCGTCGGCGAGGACCGTGCGCAGCTCGGCCGTCCGCTCACGCCGGTAGTCGAACACCTGGAGGTGGTCGAACTCCACACCGGGCTGTACGACCAGGGCCATCACGCGCGGCCACGCCCCGGCCACGCCGTGCCGCTCGAACGCGCGCCGGTTGTGCTCCAGCGTCAGCCGTGCCGCCCGCGGGCTGGTGGCGGACATGCCGCCCAGCGTCTCGTGCGCCCCGCCGGGCACCGGAACCTCGGTTCCGATGACGTAGCGCAGGGTGCCGGCGGAGTCGCCCGCGGCGGACTCGGCCACGCGCACCAGGCGTGCGGTGCGTTCGGCGACCAGGTCGTCGGTCAGCGGGGCGGCGTCGTCGGCGCAGGCGAAGCTGCAGTCCAGGTGGATCTTCGTGAAGCCCGCCCGGACGTACGCCGCGACGAGCCTGTCCGCCTCGCCCATCGCCTCTTCCGAGGGCCGTGAACGCCATCGGTTGGGTCCCAGGTGGTCTCCGCCGAGGACGACCCGGTCCAGCGGCAGCCCGTGCTCGGCGGCGATGCCGTGCACGAGCTCGCGGAAGTCTTCGGACCGCATGCCGGTGTAGCCGCCGTACTGGTCCACCTGGTTGGAGGTCGCCTCGGCGAGGACGGTGCCTCCCGACGCGAGGGCCTGGCGGACCGCCGCCTCGATGACCAGCGGATGGGCCGAGCAGACGGAGGTGATGCCGTGCGGTTCGCCTGCCTTCTGGCGGCGGACCACTTCATCCAAGGGATTCCACATGATCGCTCCAGGGTTCACCGAAGGGCGTCAGCCTCATCTGTCAGCGCGCCTTCGGAAACGTGACTGGAACGGTACTGGTCTCATCCATGGCCGTCAATGGTCCGCTACTGGTATGTAACTGGTACGCGAGAAACTGGTATACATCTGGTATGTCTTCTTCGGACCGTGGTCTCCCTCAAGGGCTGTTGAGCGGAGACGCCCTGCCGCTGTACACCCAGGTCGCCGGACGTCTCCTGGACGACATCGCCGAGAAGGGCGCCCGCCCGGGAGACCGCCTGCCCTCGGAGCGGGCACTGGCCACCCGGTACGGCGTCTCGCGCGTCACCCTCCGCTCCGCCCTGAACGAACTCGCGGAGCGCCACGTCATCGAGTCCGCGCCGGCCCGCGGCTGGTTCCTCGCCGACGGCTACGAACACGTCGCCCCCGCACCGCCCGAGCCGTCACCGGGCCGGGCGGCCGCGCAGTCCGTCCAGGGCTTCGCCGACTACGCCGAACAGCAGGGTCTGCGGCTCCGTGACGCGGTCCTGGAGACCAGGGTCCGCCCCGCCACGGTCCAGGAGTCCGAACAGCTGAGGGTCGGGCCGGGAGCCGCGCTCTTCGAGATGCGCCGGCTGCGCTACCTGGACGACATCGTCGTGGTGCTGGAGCACAACCGGCTCCCCCTGGCGCTGTGCCCGGAGCTGGCGGAGACCGACTTCACCACGCACACGCTCTTCGCCACGCTGCGCAGCGCCGATCCGCCGCAACTGCCCAAGGTCGCCGACTACTCGGTGGAAGCCCGCTCCCCGTCGACGGAGGAACGGCGACTCCTCGAGATCACCGACGCGACTCCGGTACTCGTCGCCACCCAGCTCGCCTTCAACCAGAACGGCCAGCCCCTCGAACTCACCGCGGCCGCCTACCGCGGCGACCGCTACCACTTCCGGGCCTCCATCACGGGGTGAGCGGATCCGCGGGCCGGGCCGTGGAGCCGGGCGGACGGGGGCGCGGAGTCGGGCCTACCGGAAGCCGAGATGCGGATCGGTGCCCACCAACTCACCGCTGACGGCCCACAGTCGAGCGGCCACGGCCGGGTCGGCCATGTGCGCGGGAACGGGCTCCCGCCTCGGCACGCCCCGCAGGCCGAACACCCTCGGCCCCCACAACTCCCCGCCGGCCACCGCCGGATCGAGAACCGCACGGACCACGGGCCATGCTCCGGCGTCCTTGCCCTGGACCAGGAGCGCGGACGGCAAGGCGCGCAGCCGCTCGCCGGGGCTGGTCACGCCCAGCGGCGGGCGGGACGGGGTGAGGGAGTCCAGCGCGCCGCCGGGGTGGGCCACCACGCTGAGCACCGTGCTGCCGACGGCACGCAGCCGGCGGTCGAGTTCGAAACCGAAGGACATCTGCGCCAGCTTCGAGCGGCCGTAGGTGCGCTTGGGCCGGTAGTCCTGGGCCGACTGCAGATCGCCGAGGTCCAGCCGCTCGGACCGCGCCGCGAAGCTCCCCACCGTCACGACGCGCCCTGCCGGTGCCGCGGACAGCAGCGGAGCCAGTGACCGGGTCAGCGCGAAGTGACCCAGGTGGTTGGTGCCGAACATCAACTCGTGGCCGTCCCGGGTCTCCTGGCGCGGCGGGTCGTCGAGCGCGACCCCCGCGTTGTGCACCACCGCGTCGAGGCGATCGAGGTCCAGCCTGTCCGCGGCGGTCCTCGGGGACGACAGGTCGGCGAGGTCCAGCGGAAGGTGCCGCAGACGCGCGCCGGGAACGCGCGAGCGGATCGAGGCCATGGCGGCGTCGGCCTTCGCGCGGTCCCGGCCGCCGATCACGACGAAGGCGCCGGTGGCTGCGAGCTGTTCGGCGGCGAAGTAGCCGATCCCCGCGTTGCCCCCGGTGACCAGGAAGGTCCTGCCCTCGGCGGCCGGCAGCCGGTGAACGTCCCACGGTCGGCTCGGGGAGGCGGAAGACACGATGACAGACTCCTTGCGCTCAGGGGAGACGTGCTCGAAGGGAGCACCGACCCGTCCCAACGTTCCAGCCTCCACCGACATATCGCCGACAGATCACCCTCCCCGCCGACAAACTTCCTACAGCCCCTCGGGGGCCGGAGAGCGGCAAGTGTCAGACCCTCACGCGACCGTCGGGCCGGTAGACGGGCACGTCGAAGCGGTCGGCCATGGCCTCGAAGGTGCGTTGTTCGGCGGCGCGCCGCTCGGTGAAGTCGGGTGCGGCGGTCGAGCCGAAGCCGACCTCCGCGCGGGAGCCGTCCAGGAGGGGGAAGACGGTGTCGCAGAACGCGTCGAGGTCGGCACCGTGTGCCTGACCGGGGCCGGCGAGCTCGGTGGCCACCGCCGGGGGGAAGGAGGCTCCGCGCGAGGTGACGTTGATCAGCGTGCTGGGGCGGCCGTGGGCCAGCACGGGACGAGCGGTCGCGCGAGGTGAACCGGCGTCGCGAACAGGATGTCGATCTCGTGCTGCGCCTCGTGCCAGGGGGATCGGTCCGAGGCGACGCCCACCCGGCGCTGGACGCAGCCGTTGTCGACGCGAGGACGAGCGGGCCAGGCGCGTGCTGATCACCGCGACGGACGAGGGCCGGACCGCCCTCGCGGCAGCCCGCCCCGCCCACGCGCGCGCGGTCCGCCGCGCACTGTTCCAGCGCGTGGGGGCGTCGGACTCGGACGACTTCTGGAACGTCGTCCAGAAGATCTCCTCGCCCCCCGAGGAGACACCGCGGCCACCGGCCACCGGGACGTCAGGCGCCGCCGACGGGTGAGGGCGCCGCCGAGGCGACCGGCTCGGGCTGTGACAGGTGGGCGATCACGAGGAGCGCCGCGCCGCAGCCGGCGACCGCGAGCCAGCCCGGGCGCGACGCGTGTGCGAGTCCCGCGGGGTCGATGCCCGAGACCAGGCCGCCGGCGAGCGCGATGCCGACCGCGGCGCCCAGTTGCCGCGCGGTGGAGGTGATCGCCCCGGCGACGCCGGCCCGGGCCGGCGGCAGCCCGTTGACCGCGGTGTTGGTGATCGGCGCGTTCGCGAAGCCGAACCCTCCACCGATGAGCGCGTAGGCGGTCAGCAGCAGGAACACGCTCGTGTGCGAGGTGAGCCCGGCCATGCACAGCCCCCCTGCCGTGACGAGGCCGCCGGCGAGCAGCAACGGCAGCCGCGGACCCGTGCGGGCGACCAGACGGCCGGACCAGGGGGCGAGGACGGTCGCTCCGGTGGCCAGCGGCAGGGTCGCCACTCCCGCGGCCAGCGGCGTCCACTGCCGGGTGTGCTGCAGGTACAGGGTGGTCAGCAGCAGCGTCATGTTCAGGGCGACGAAGACCGCGACCGCGCCCACGACGGCCCCGGTGAAGGCCGGCCGCCGGAAGAGCCGCATGTCCATCAGCGGCTCGGGACGGCGGAACTCGACCCGCACGAAGCCCGCCGCCGCCGCGACAGCCACGGCGTATCCCGCCACCGCCGCGGACGACGTCCAGCCGACGTGCGGTCCCTCGATCAGGACGCCCACCACGGCCGCGAGGACGACGGTCAGCAGGACCTGGCCGGGCAGGTCGGGCCGCCGGGCCCGCGGTGCCCGGGACTCCGGCACGAACACCGCGCTGAGCAGCAACGCGCCCGCGATGACGGGAGCGTTGATCCAGAACAGCGCCCGCCAGTCGAGCCACGCGAGCAGCGCGCCGCCCGTGACGGGTCCGGCGGCCATGCTCAGCCCGAACACGGACGCCCAGACGCCGATCGCCTGCGCCCGCTCCCTCGGATCCGGCATCGCGTTCACCACGATCGCGAGCGCCACGGGGCTGAGCATCGAGGCACCGACGCCCTGCAGCGCGCGGGCCGTGACGAGAACGCCCGCCGAGGGAGCGAGCGCGCACAGCAGGGAGGCCGTGCCGAACACGGCCAGTCCGCACTGGAAGACCCGGCGCCGTCCGAAACGGTCCGCCAGCGCACCGGAGGAGATCAGCAGACTGGCCAGGACGAGGGTGTACGCGTCCACGGTCCATTCGAGACCGCGCGTGTCGATGTCCAGGCCGCGCCCGATGGCCGGCAGCCCCACATTGACGATGGTGGTGTCCAGGCCCACCAGGAACATGCTCAGGCAGCAGACGGCCAGCACCGTCCAGCGTCTGCGGGCACTCAGCGTGGGTGGAGCAGGGGATGGTGCCGTGATCACGGTCCGCCTCCGAAGTCCGGGAACGATGTCCGGGAAGAGTCGGCCCGGTCCACGCGCCCGGCCCAGCAATTTTGCGGACACCGCAAAAACGGGTCCCCGCACACCGGGCCCGTGGCACAACTGGATCCATGAGCACGGGAACCACGGACGCGGACCTGGAGCGGATCCTCGAAGGCATCGGACCCCGCCTGCGCAGGCTGCGCCGGGACCGGGGACTGACCCTGGAGGCGCTGTCGGCGAGGACCGGGATCTCCGTCAGCACCCTGTCCCGCCTGGAGGCGGGCAAGCGGAGCCCGTCCCTCGACCTGCTGATCCCGCTGGCCCGCGCGCACCACGTCGCACTCGACCAGTTGGTGGCGGCACCGGCCAGCGGCGACCCGAGGGTGCACCTTCAGCCCCTGCACCTGAACCGGGGGAGCGTCCTCGTGCCGCTGACCCAGTACCCGGGCCGCGTGCAGGTCTTCAAGCAGGTCCTGGCACCCCGCCGACCGGAACTGGTCATGCACGAGGGCTACGAATGGCTGTACGTCCTCGCCGGCCGGCTGCTCCTCGTCCTCGGCGAGCGGAACTTCACGCTACTGCCCGGTGAGGTGGCCGAGTTCGACACCACCGAACCCCACTGGTTCGGCCCCGCGGACACGAACTCCGTGGAGATCCTGCACCTTTACGGCCCCCGAGGAGACCAGGCAGTCGTCCGCGCCGGCCCCACCGCCCCCTGAGCGCACTCCCGGTGAGCCCGGGGTAATTATTACCAATGTTACGTAAAATAATCGCAACGGTGATAAATTGGACCGATGCAAGAACGGGCCGTACGTACCCAGGAACGGGTTCTGCGCGCCGCCGCGGAGCTGCTGAGCTCGCAAGGTCGTGCGGGTATCTCCACGCGTGCCGTGAGCGCGGCCGCCGGTGTGCAGCCTCCGACCCTGTACCGCCTGTTCGGCGACAAGGACGGGCTCCTCGACGCCCTCGCGGCCTACGGTTTCGAGCAGTACCTGCGGGAGAAACAGGCGCTCGAGCGGACCGACGACCCCGTCGCCGACCTGCGCCGTTCCTGGGACCTGCACGTCGGGTTCGGCCTGTCGCGCCCCGGCTTCTACGTGCTGATGTACGGCGAGGGCCGCTATCGCGGCGGCATGCCGGGCGGGCTCGAGACCATCGCCATCCTGCGGCAGACGCTTGCCCGGGTCGCCGAGGCCGGCCGCCTGCGCATGAGCGTGGAGCGGGCCACTCAGCTCGTCCACGCCATGGGCCTGGGCGTCGTACTGTCGCTGATCGCCACACCGCCCGCCGAGCGGGACGAGACCCTGTCGGCCACGGCCCGTGAACAGGCCCTGCGCATGATCACCACCACGGGCAGCGTGGCGGAGCGGAGCAGGATCGACGGCCCGTGCGCGGACGTGGCGTGCCGGGCCGCGGCCCTGCGCGAGGCGCTGTCCCGGGACGGCACCACCCCGCTCACACCGTCCGAGGGCGCGCTCCTTGCGGACTGGCTCGACCGCCTCGCCGACGCGAACTCCGACGCGAAGTCCGCCGCGCGGTCGGCATCCTGAAGGAGGGACGGCGCCGATGGCCGGAGCCAGGAACACGATGCCGGAGGCCGGAAGGGAAGCCGGGCAGTCGGCGGGCCCCGCCATGGCGGAGGTGGACGCGCACGGAGTGGTCCTCGCGTGGAGCCCGGAGGCGGAGCGGCTCAGCGGCGTCGCCGCCGCCGACGCGATCGGGCTCTTCGCCGGACGGCTCCTCGCGGACCCGGAGGCGGTCCTCGGAGCGCCCGCCTTCACCGACCGGAGCCGCCGGGGAGACGGCTGGTCCGGGATCGTCGGCCTGCGCCGCGGCGACGGACCGCCGCGGGACGTGTACCTGCGGACCCACCCCCTCACCGGACGCGACGGCGGAGTGCGCTGGCTGGTCACCGCGACCGAGATGACGGCCGTACCCTCGTGGCCGATGAACGGCGCCGGTGTGCGGGCACTGCTCACCGGGGCACCGATCGGCATCGCCGTGCGCGACACCGACCTGCGGTGCACCTGGGTCAACGACGCACTGGCGCTCCAGGACGGCATACCGCGCGAGAAGAGGCTCGGCCGCCGGCTGACGGAGGTGCTGCCGGGACCCGAGGCCGAGTCGGTCGAGGCGGTGATGCGCATGGTCCTGCGGAGCGGGAAGCCGCAGGTCGACCACGAGTACCGGGCGTGGATGCCGACGCGACCCCAGCAGGAACACGCGTTCTCCACCTCGTTCTTCCGCCTCGACGACGCCGACGGGCGCACGCTGGGAGTGTGCGTCATGAGCGTCGACGTGACCGACCGGCAGCGGGCCCGCGAACGCCTGGCCGTGCTCAGCGAGGCCAGCACCCGGATCGGCACCACGCTGGAGGTGATGAGGACCGGGCAGGAACTCGCCGACCTCGCCGTGGCCCGCATCGCCGACTACGTCACCGTGGATCTGGCGGCGTCCGTCGCGGAGGGCGAGGAATCCCTCGCACGGCTCGGCGCGGCGATCGGCCGCGTGCCCGCGTTCCGCCGGGCGGGGGTCGCCTCCGTCCACGACGGCGCACCCGAGTCGCTGTTCTCGCGCGGGGAAACCGTGTCGGTGCCGGCTCCTTCACCCTTCACGGAGGTCCTGGTCTCCGGCGCGTCACATCTCGAACCGGTGCTGAGCACCGCGCGCGGCGCCTGGCTGGAAGAGGACCAGGAACGGTTGGCGAAGGTACGCAGGTACGGCATGCACTCGCTGATGATCGTGCCGATCCACGCGCGCGGCGCGGTGCTGGGCGTCGCGGTCTTCGTGCGCATGGGCGACTCGATGCCCTTCGAGAGCGACGACCTGCGCCTTGCCGAGGAACTCGTCGCGCGCGCCGCCCTGTCCCTGGACAACGCCCGCCGCTACGTACGCGAACGCACCGCCGCCCTCGCCCTCCAGCGCAACCTGCTGCCGGGCAGACTGGTCGGCGGAGCGGCCGTCGAGGTGGCCTCCCACTACGTTCCCGCCGACTCGGAACACGGCGTGGGCGGCGACTGGTTCGACGTCATCCCGCTGTCCGGAGCCCGGGTGGCCCTGGTCGTCGGCGACGTGGTCGGCCACGGCATCAACGCGGCGGCGACCATGGGCCGGCTCCGGGCCGCGGTGCACACCCTCGCCAACCTGGACCTGTGCCCGGACGAACTCCTGTCCCACCTCGACGACACCATCTCCCGCCTCGGCGTGGAGGACAGCGGCGTCCCGGAGCGCGCCGCCGCGGAGTCCGGCGCCACCTGCCTGTACGCCGTCTACGACCCGGCCACCCGCCGCTGCACCATGGCCCGCGCGGGCCACCCGCCGCCCGTGATCATCTCGCCCCAGGGCGGCATGTCCGTCCCCGACCTGCCCGCCGGTCTGCCGCTCGGTGTCGGACCGGCCTCCTTCGAGTCCGTCGAGGTGGACCTGCCCGAGGGCTGCGTGATCGCCTTCTACACCGACGGGCTGGTGGAGACCCGGGACCAGGACATCGACGCCGGGATACGACGGCTCGGAACCGTCCTGGCCCGGCCGGACCGCCCGCTGGACGAACTCTGCACGGCCGCGTTCGACACCCTGCCGTCCGGGGCCCTGGACGACGACGCCACACTGCTCCTGGCGCGGCCCCGTTCGCTCCCGCCGTCGCAGTTCGCCACCTGGGACCTGCCGAGCGATCCCGTCGTGGTCGCGCACGCCCGGGCCCTGACCGCCGCCCAGTTGACCGGCTGGGGACTGGAGGGGATGGTCGCAACCACCGAACTCATCGTCAGCGAACTCGTCACCAACGCCGTACGCCACGGGGCCGGTCCCATCACCCTGCGGCTCATCCGGCACGAGGTGCTGGTGATCGAGGTGACGGACGCCAGCGACTCCGTCCCGCGGCTCCGTCATGCCCGCCCGACGGACGAGGGCGGTCGCGGTCTCTTCCTCGTCGCGCAGCTCGCCAGCCGGCGGGGCACCCGCAACTCGCCCGCGGGCAAAACGGTCTGGGCCGAGCAGGAGATCAACCCGTCCCCGTCCTGACGGCCCCGGCACCGCACCGGCCCCGCCGACGACGTCCGGGGCCGTACCCGCCGTACGCGCTGCCGGGGAGGCCCGTCCCGTCAGGACGAGGCCCTTGATCACGTAGCCTCTCCTGGCACGCGCACGACAAGGGGAGGAACATGAGAGGCAGGACGGCCTGGGCCGCGGCAGGCGGGGCAGCGGCCCTGGTGCTGACGACGGCGACCGGAGCGCACGCCGAGGGGCGGGGCGACATCCGGGTCGTGAAGACCGTCGTCAACGGCGGCGGCAACGTCATCGTGGGAACGTCGAAGACGATCCGGTATCCGGTCGACATCAAGAAGGGCGCGGCCCACTACAGCACCGTCAGCACCGCGACCACCGGTGAGGCCGGAAAGCTGAGCACCAAGGTGACCGTCACCTCGGCGGGCAGCTGGCGCTGGTACTTCCCCGGCACCACGACCACCTCGCTGAAGGTGTCGACCGGGGACGTGCTCGACCTGGCATAGCCCGGCCCCGTGCTCCCCGGCTCGCCTGCCGCGGACAGCGAACCGGGGGCCGGGAGCGGGGCCCGAAGCCGGGACGGGCGAGGGCGCTCAGGCGGTGAACATCGTGAGCAGGGTGGCGATCCTGCCGTCCCGGACGGTGACGATGTCGATGCCGCGTGCGGCCGGTTCGCCCGCCGGGCCGAACGCCCAGGCGAGGGCGCCGTCGTGCGGTCCGGCGTAACGGCGGCCGTCCTCCGTGAAGCCGAAGTCCGACGGGGACCTTCTCGAGCAGGGCGCGGGCCTTGTCCTCCAGCGCGTCCCAGCCGGTGCTGACGCCCTCCGGGTCGGTGAACACGACGTCCTCGGTGTAGATCCTTTCGATGGCCGCGCGGCGGGTGCCGGGGTCGCGGTTGCCGAACACGTCGTGCAGGTTGGCGGCGAGCAGCTCGGTCACGGTGTTCATGGTGTCCTCCTCGGAGGGTGGTGCCGGGGCGGACGGCCGCCGATGGTCGCGGCCGTCCGCCCCGGTCGGGTCGGGGGATGGCAGGGGAGCCGGTTGCCTGGCCGGCGGGCCGGTCAGATCTGGCTGGCGCCGCCGTCCACGTAGATCTCGGCGCCGGTCATGTAGCTGCTGGCGTCAGATGCGAGGAACAGTACGGTCTCGGCGATCTCCTCCGGACGCCCGAGCCGGTTCATCGGCACACCGGCGGCGAGGCCCTTGAGCAGCTGCTCGGCGGAGCCGGGGTCGCCGGCGAGACCGCTGAGACCCGGGGTCTCGATCGGACCGGGGGCGATGCTGTTGACGCGGATGCCGCGGGTGACGAGTTCGGCGGCCCAGCTGCGGGTGAGCGAGCGGAGGGCGGCCTTGCTGGCGGCGTAGACGCCGAACGACGCGGCGCCCTTGGTGTCGATGTTGGAACTGGTCAGGATGACCGAGGAGCCCGCCCCGAGGAGCGGCAGCGCCTTCTGCACGGTGAACAGGGTGCCGCCGACGTTGATGTTGAACGTGTCGGCGTAGTGCTCCCAGGTGATGTCGGGCAGGGCCGCGAACTCACCGCCGCCCGCGTTGGCGAACACGATGTCCAGGCCGCCGCGCTCGGCGATCACGCCGAACAGCCGGTCGAGGTCGGCGAGGTCGGCGACGTCGGCGCGGACTCCGGTGGCCCGGTCGCCGATCGAGGCCACCGCGTCGTCCAGGGCCTCCTGACGACGTCCGGTGAGGAACACGTGCGCACCCGCCGCGGCGAGCCGCCGGGCGGCGGCCAGGCCGATGCCCGAGGTGGCTCCGGTGACGAGGGCGGTCCTGCCGTCGAGCTGTCCCATGATCGTTTCTCCTTGTGCGGTGTCGCTTGTCCGTGGATCGGTGGGTGTCCGGTCCGGCCGGGGCGCCCGCCGCGGTGTTCCGCGACGGCCGCTCCATTTCCGTACCGTTCGATACCGAATAACAGCGGGGGTCTCCCCGGTTATTTCCGTACCGGCCGGTTAAGATTTGAGGGACGGCTTGGAACGGGGTGCGCATGGCTGAACGAGGCAGACCTCGGGGCTTCGACGCCGACGCGGCGCTGGACCGCGCGGTGGAGGTCTTCTGGCGCCAGGGATACGAAGGCGCGTCGCTGAGCGACCTCACCGAGGCCATGGGCATCAACCGGACCAGCATGTACGCGGCCTACGGCAACAAGGAGGAGCTGTTCCGCCGCGCCGTGGCCCGCTACGCAGAGGCGGACATGGCCTACGCCCGCGACGCGCTCACCCGGCCCACCGCGTACGCCGTCGTCGAGGCCTTCCTGCGGGCCAACGCGGACGCGCTCACCCGCGCCGACCGCCCGCCCGGATGCCTCTCCGTCCAGGGCGGCCTCGCCGAAGGCGGCGACAACGGCCATATCGCCGGGTTCCTCGCCGAGAGCCGTCTCGCCGGCGAACGCGCGCTGGCCGGCCGGCTGGCCCGCGCCGTCGCGGAGGGCGACCTGCCGGCGGACACCGATCCCGCCGCGCTGGCCCGCTACGTCATGGTCGTCAGCGAGGGCAACGCCGTCCACGCGGCCGCGGGCGCGGAACGCGCGGCACTCCACGCCACCGTGGACCTCGCGCTGCGCGCCGTCCCGGGCCACGATCGTGAGGCTCCCGTACCCGCGTGACACCGCCTGGCCCGTCACGCGTGCCGTGACGAGGCTTCGCGCGCGGGTGCCGACCTCCCTCACCGGAGAGGCCGATACGGTGACCGGATGGATGTCGGTGCGGTACTGATCGCGGTTGCCGGTGTCGGGGGAACGCTCGGGGGCGCGCTGCTCACCCAGCGCGGCACCGACCGAGCCAGACGACGTGAGCTGGAGACGACCCGCGCTTTCGAGGAGGCGGGCCGGCACCGCGAGCTGAGGCGCGGCTGCTACACGGAACTCCACAGGGACGCACGGCAGTTCGCCACGGCGCTCAGCCGTCACCTGTACGTCGTGCGGGACCGCACGCCCGAGGCCGACGACATCCGGGCGCTGGAAGAGACCAAGGACACCTACCGTGACCGCTGGTCCGAGGCGCTGATGATCGCCTCGGACACGGTGGTCCCGCCCGCTCAGGACGTGAACGACGCGCTGACCGCGGTCTACGGGCAGGTCAAGCGCCTCGAACAGGGAAACCCGCGCCCGGGTGAGACCCTGCGCACGGCGGCCGAGGCGCAGCACGCGCTCTGGTCCCTGATCGACACCATGCGACGGTCCATGCGCACCGATCTCGGCGTAACCGCCCGGCTCCCGGACCCGGTCACCGTGAACCGGGGGCAACTCGACGCTGTGCGAGGGGATTTCGACGGGGTGGCGGAGCCGCGGAGCTGATCACGGGACGTCCTGCTCGGGCTGGGGTCGAGGAGAGCGTGCTACGGGTGGCAGAGGCCGACGGCCGTGGCGCGTACGAGCAGGCGGAGTCTGGGTTCGAAGTCGAGCGCGGCATGGCCCCAGTCCGGCACCTGTTCGTAGAGTGCGGCCAGCGTCGGGGTCGGGTGAGACGCCTGCCAGAGCGCGGCCGCGAGGGAGATCGTGGCGGCGAGGAGGTTCTGGAGCCGGTCGGCGCTCATGCTGCTCGCCCGGTCCAGTTCGGCGACGATCCCGTCGGCGGCTGCGAAGGCGTTCGACTTGTAGGCGCGGGCCCGCTCGATGTCGACGTCGCCTTCGAGATGCATGGCCACGTGACTGAGCAGGTCGCAGAACACCGACAGGGGCGAGAGCGTGTCGGCGAGGGCGGCCGCGACCTGTTCCGGGCCAAGTCCGGTCCGGCCGCCGACCGTTGCCGTCACGGCGTCGCGCCACTGCGCCCATCCGTGTTCGGCCAACGCCAGCAGCAGTTCCTCCTTGTTCGCGTAGTAGCGGCGTACTCCGGTCCGGTGCAGGCCCGCCTGCTCCGTCACCGCGGCGATGGTGACGAAACGCACGCCACCGAGGGCGATCGCGACTGATTCGGCCGCGCGCAGCAGATCCTCGGCCCGCTGTGCCTTGTCCTCCGCCGATCTGGCTCTCTCGCGCATACCCCGCACTTTAAGGCATCGCGGGGTGCGCTAAGCGTCCGTGCCGTGTTACGGTCGCCGTAACGCATCATGAGGTGCGTTAAGTCTGGTGTGGGACCAGTGAGAGAGGAACCTCCCGTGCACGCAGTTCAGATCGCCGAGTTCGGAGGACCGGGCGTCCTGTCGGTCGTCGAGTTGCCCGATCCCGTGCCCGGACCGGGCCAGGTCGCCATCGATGTCAGCCATGCCGCGGTGGGGCTGGTCGACGTGTTCATGCGCCAGGGGGTGTTCGGTGACCTGCCCGGTATGCCACGGCCTCCGTTCGTGCCAGGGCTCGAAGTCGCCGGGACGGTACGGGCCTTGGGGGAGGGCGTCACCGGGCTCGGGGTCGGTGAGCCGGTCGTCTCCATGTCCGCCACCGGAGTCGGCGGCTATGCCTCGGTGTACGTCGCGGACGCCGCGCTCGTGGCGTCGACGCGGCGCTTCGGCATCGACCCCGCGGTCGCCGTCGCGGTCGTGCCCAACGCGGCGATGGCTCATGTGGCGCTCACCCGGGTCGCCCACCTGAGCGAGGGCGAGAGTGTCCTGGTCCAGGGTGCTCTGGGCGGATTCTCCGCGGCGTTCCCCGGCATCGCGCGCAGGCTGGGCGCCGGCCGCGTCGTGGGCACGGTCCGCCACGGCAAACTGGACGCGGCCGCCGTGACCAGGCTGCCGTACGACACCATCGTCGACTCCGCCGACCTGCCCGGCGCACTGGGCGACGAGAAGTTCGACGTCGTCATCGACCCGGTCGGCGGTGACCTGCGCACCCGCAGCCTGGCTCTGCTCAGGCCGGGCGGCAGGCTGGTCGTGGCGGGCAACGCCGGGGGCGACTGGACTCATCAGGTCGACACCAACCAGCTCTGGCTCACCGGCGCCACCGTGGCCGGATTCAACGCGGGCGCCTACCTGCCCGCACACCCGCAGGTCGTACGTCCCGCGCTGGAAGCGGCCCTGGAGGCCGTCGCCGGAGGCCTCGGCGACATGGTGATCGACGTGCTCCCGTTCGCCGCGGCCGTCACCGCGCACGAACGGATGGAGCGCCGCGAGGTGGACGGCCGGATCGTCCTGGTGCCGGGCGCGTGACCGTCCTCGGACGCGGAAGCGGCCGGCACCGTCCACGGACCACGTGCCCTACGCCGGGTCACCGGACAGCCGGGCGCACGCACGGGTAGCCGCGCGGAGCTACCGGTCGGCCGGCTTTTCCAGGACGCGGAAAGCCGCCGGCCCGACGCGGAGCACGCCGTCGGACAGGGGCGTGCAGCGGACGCCGCCCCGTCCCCGAAGCGCGCGCTGCGCGCCGGGACCGACCACGGCGTCCATCCACGCGCAGGGCCGCGCCGCGCGGTTCATGGCGAGCACGACGGGTCCGTCACCGCTGTCGAACTCCACGACCCAGCCGATGAACGAGTCGACGTCGATGCCTCGGACCAGTACGTTCCGCCGCGTCTGCCGAAGGTCGACGGCGGGGTCGATCCCTACGGGCAGGTTCTCCTCGGCCATGACCGTCACGGACGCGTCACGGTGTGCGGGCTGCGCGAAATAACGGTCACCGACGATTCCGAGACCCTTGCGCACCTCGAGCCGCGGCACCAGCCCGCCCGCCGGGTCCGCCGTCGGCCCCTCGGACGGCCGCCCCGAGTACCGGTGCACCGGTGACACGAGGAGCTGCACCACCTCCACGACGGGTGGATGCGTGTCGGGCGGGGTCATGCGGGACCGGCTCCGTTCCCTATGGCTCTGAACGAACCCATGGTCCCACGGCGGACTCGACGCGCTGCCGGGCCGGACATGTCGCCACCGGTAGGTGGACTCCGTACCGCGTCCGGCAAGCGCGGATGAGCCACTGCACCGCTCAGAAGGACTCGTCCTCGTCCCCGCGTTCTCCTTCCGCCTGGGACGGCTCGGTCCTCGGGACGTCCGGATGCTGGATCGCCCGCACCTCGGGATCGCCTGACTCGCCCTCCGCCTGCGACGGCGTGTGGGAGTACAGCCATGGCTCGTAGTCCGGATCTTGGCTATCCACGTCGAGCCTCCTTCGGGATCGCCTGCCTCAATGCTCCTCTGCTTCCTCACGGGACGCAGCGCAGACGGAGCCGCGATGTGCGTGGCTGCCGTCGCCGCGGGCGCGCGCTGCCTCTCGTACCCGCGCCGGGTCGCCTCGCCCTCGCTGTGCGCTCGAGAGCGCCGCACCCCGGAAAGGTCACGGCTTCGTGCCGGCCGCGGGGATCACGGCGACGACTTCGACCTCGACCTTGATGCTCGGCCATACGAGTGCGGGGATCACCGCGAGCATGGAGGCGCACTCGTGCCGGACGAAGGCGCCACGGACCGCTACGTAGTCCTTGATGTCGTCGGCATCGGTGAGCCACTGGCGGATGCTGACGATGTCGGCGATGGTCGCGCCTGCTCGGTCCAGGATGGCCTTCACGTTCTCCCATGCCTGCGTGGCCTGGCCCGTGACGTCATCGGCGAGTGAGCCGTCGGGGTGGAGGCCGGGCGTGCCTGACACCAGGATCTGCTCGTACCCCGCGGGAACGCGGACGGCGTCGGCGTAGCGGCCGATCTGGTGGGAGACGCCTACGTTGATGGGCTCGGGTCCGGTCATGTCGGTTCTCCTTCTCGGGCTGCTCATCCCGTTCGGGCCTGCTCTCTCGCTGCCAGAATGGACCGTCGAAGCACGACCAGCCTGGTCTGCGCGCCCGGGCCGACCAGGATCAAGACGGGACCTTGTAGTCCCGATAAATATCCTGCTACCTTGCCCTTGGGTAGCCTGTGTCGTGTGGCGGATCAGGTGACGAACGTGGAAACCGCGCGACTGACAGCACGCGGGGTGGCTACCCGAGCGCGAATCCTGCAGGCGGCGGCCGACCTGATGTACGCCCGGGGTGTGGGTGTGACCACGCTCGACGACGTCAGGGCGGCCAGCGGTACCAGCAAATCGCAGCTCTACCGCTACTTCCCCGACAAGGATGCTCTAGTGCGCGACGTCATCGCGCTGCAGGCAACCCAGCTATTGGAACGCCAGCGGCAGCAGTTGCAGCGACTGAACTCGATCCGCGGCCTGGAGAGGTGGCGGGACGCCATCGTCCAGGGCAATGCCCTGCGCAACGGCGCGTACGGCTGCCCCCTCGGTTCGCTGGCGAGCGAGGTTGCCGACCGGGACGAGGTGGCGCGAGGCGCCCTGGCCGACCATTTCAGGACTTGGGAGTCCCTTCTGGCCGCCGGCCTCGCAAGGATGCGCGCCTCCGGCCTCCTCAGGCCGGAGGCGGATCCGGAGAGGCTGGCCACCGGGTTGATGGCCTCTCTGCAAGGCGGCTACCTGCTGGCCCAGACCGCTCGCGACCCGGCTCCGATGCGGGTTGCCCTGGACATGGCCATCGATCACGTCAGGTCCTATGCGGCGGATCCGGCTGCGGCCCGCGGGGACGGCGGCCGGTAGTCAGTCCCGTCAAGCTGCGGATTGACCTGACGCGCCTCGCGTATGTGGCCCGCACTTCCTGTGGCGGGTGGAGTCGTCTGCCCTCGCTCCCGAACGCATGCAGATCCATTCCGGCGGTCCGGTGATCGGCAGCCTTTCTGTGCGCCCGCGGCCGGCCGTGCGTCTGTGAGGGTGCGAGGTGCCGCGCCAGGGGCGTGCCGACCCGTCGACGTCTTCGTTGATCGTCATAGACGGGACCATATGGTCCATGAAATGCTGCCTGTGGTGCCGCCCGGCCGCAGGCGGCCTCAGTGGCGAAAGAGGCGCGGGCTGTATCGGCACGACCTTCGGCGACCCCGAAATCGAAGTGATCGGTAGCGGCGCCCTCGTCGTGAACGCATGAAATCGCGGAAAGGAAGCACTTCATGTCTCACCATTTCGACACGACGACCGCGCTTGAGGACCCCAGGATCAACGTCTGCGACTTCTACCTCTTTCGAGGGCGCCCGGGGTTCGTCACGATGGCGCTCACGGTCAATCCGAATGCAGGAGTCAAGGCGCCCGAAACCTTCCACGAAGAGGGGCTCTACGCCTTCCGCTTCGACCTCGACGGCGACAGCCGCGAGGAGGTGACCTTCAAGGTCCGGTTCGGCGAAGCCGGTCACGACCCGGGCGGCGCGCACGTTCAGACGTACGAGATCGTGCGGGCGGCCGGAGAGGACGCCGCACAAGGGGCCGGCGGAGAGGTGATCGCCTCAGGGCGGACCGGCCGCGCCGAGACGGGAGCGTCCGGAGTGCGGTCGTTCGCCGGTCTCGCGCCCGAACTCTTCGCTGCCAACCGCGGAGGTCTGCAGAAGTTCCGCGCGGAACTCGCGGAGGGACGGTTCGCCCACGACGCCTTCCTCGACGGCTCGAACTACTTCGGGAACCGCAACGTCACGGCCATCGTGCTGGAGGTTCCCGTGGATCTGGTCTCCGAGGACGGAGCCGCCGTACACGCCTGGGCGACGGCATCGCTGTACGGGCACGCACCCGAGGTCCAGGTGTCGCGGTGGGGACTTCCGTTGATGACACACATCTACATCCTGGACCCGGAGGAGAAGGAGACGTACAACCGCGTTCGCCCCTCGGAGGAGACTCCGCACTTCTCCGAGATCGTCGCCGCAACGGTGCGCAAGATGACCACCCTGGCAGGATCGGTCGAGGACACCGGCGCCTATGCGGAGCGCGTGGCCGCCAAACTGTTCCCGACGACCCTCCCGTACGTTCTGAACTCCCCGGCAGCCTTCGACCTCGTCGGGTTCAACGGACGTGCGCTGACCGACAACGTCATGAACGTCATGCTGACGCTGATGACCAGCGCACCCATCGACAACGGCGTCGCCGTCGGGCGCGATCACATCGTCGACACCTTCCCCTACTTCGGTGCGCCCATCGCCGAGCCGGTCAAGGACTGACCCTTTCCTTCCTTGCCCGCGGCCGGTCTCGGCACTTCAGCGATTTTTCGAAACGTCATGAGACAGGGGTGTGAGCCGGTGAAGGACGTCGAGTTCGTCAATTTGCTGGCCGTCACGGCAGTAGGTCTGCTCGGACCCCTGCTGCTCGGGCTGCGTCCATCGCTTCGGCTTCCGTCCGTCGTGCTCGAGATCGTGCTCGGAATCATCGTCGGTCCGTCACTTCTTGACTGGGTGAAGATCGATGAGCCTGTCGATGTCATCGCGCTGTTGGGACTGGCCTTCCTCCTCTTCCTCGCCGGAATGGAGACCGACGTTCACCGACTGCGTGGCAGGACTCTTCATCTGGCCCTGCTGGCCTACGCCTTCAGTCTCGTGATCGGCTTGGCGGCCGGACTCGGTTTCGGCGCGGCGGAATGGGTGAAGAGCCCCGTCCTGGTCGCCATCATGCTCGCGAGTACGTCGTCCGGTCTCGTCGCCTCCGTGCTCAAGGGGACGGGCGCGATCGACACGGAGCTGGGGCAGACGAGCATGGCCGGGGGCGCCATCGCCGACTTCGGTGCTGTTGTCCTGCTGTCCCTGGCGTTCTCGAGTTCGGGAGGCAGCACGAGCGGACGCGCCGTACTGCTGGCAACGTTCGGCCTGGTCGTCGCCGGGGTCGGCGTCACCGTGTGGTTCGCCATGCGCTCCCGCGACCTGCGCGGTGTCTTCGAGCGGCTCGCCGACACCACCGCCGAGATCCGGATCCGTGCCGCCGTTGTGCTCCTGGTCGGCTTCGTCGCCCTTGCCGAGAAGTTCGGACTGGAATCCATTCTGGGGGCCTTCCTGGCCGGCGCTCTCATCGGATTCCTCGACGCCGACGCGTCGTCACATCCTCACTTCCGGGTCAAACTCGAAGCCATCGGCTACGGATTCCTCATTCCCGTCTTCTTCGTCACCAGCGGTATCCGACTGGATCTCCGAGGACTGTTCGCGAGTCCGTCGGCACTGCTCCGCGTCGTACTGTTCACCGTCGCCCTGCTGGTGTCGCGTGCGCTGCCGGCACTGCTCTACCGGAAGACGTTCCCCCGGCGGCACCTTCTGGCAAACGGCTTGCTGATGGCCACTTCGCTTCCCGTCATCGTCAGCGCCACCCAGATCGGCATGGCGGAGAACCTGATCACACCCGTCAACGGTGCCGCGCTGACCTGCGCGGGAGTCCTATCGGTCATGATCTTTCCCGTCCTCGCGGTCAGACTCCTCCAGGGAGGCGCCATGGACCGCAACGGCGTGCCAGAACACTCGAAGCGGCCGTCGGGCGAGAGCGCCTGAACCCGTCGGCCTGCCGACCACCCTCGTGCGCCTACGGCTTCGCGCGGGGCACGGACGGGAACCCCGGGACGCCGGACAGGAACGCGGTCGCCGCGGGGGTGGGGGAGGAGGCGCTCCAGACCACGTACTCCACGCGGCCCGGCGCGTCCGAGATCTCGATGGCGACGACACCGGCGAGTTGGGGTGCGTAGGCGGAGGGCATCATCGCCACGCCGAGTCCCGACGCGACGAGCGGCACGGTGAAATCGGTCGTGCTCACCTCGAAGGCGACGTCCCGTTCGATCCCGGCCGCGGCGAACGCCTGGTCCGTCTGGACTCGTCCGGCGGTTCCCGCCGGGAAGTCGACGAAGGTCTCGGAGGCCAGGCTCTTGAGCGTCACGACCGGCTCGCCGGCCAGCCGGTGGTCCGGTGCCACCACGACGACCAAGCGGTCGCGGGCGAGTTCGCGGGCGGCCACACCCCGCGGCTCAGCCGTCGTCGGCAGCCCGAGGAACGCCACGTCCAGCGCCCGTTCCCGGACCTGGTCGGCCAGGTCGCCGCTGGCTCCCACCCGCAGACTGATCCGCACCTGAGGATGCCGCCGGCGGAAGTCGCGCAGCGCGGCCGGCACGTCGACGGCGGCGACCGTGGGGATGACCCCGACGGCGAGTCGTCCCCGTACTTCGCCGACGGAGGCGGCGACATCGGCGCTCGCGCGCTCGGCGGCCTCCAGGGACGCACGGGCCGCCGGAAGGAAGGCCTCACCGGCGGGCGTCAGCCGGACCCGTCGGCTGGTGCGGTCGAACAGCCGGGCGCCCAGCTCGCGTTCCAGTCGCGCGATCTGGTGACTGAGGGCGGACTGGACCACCAGGCACCGCTCGGCGGCCCGGGTGAAGCTGCTCGTCTCGGCGACGGCGATCACGTAACGCATCTGCTGGAGTTCCATGGCGATCCATAGTGATACGAGATCGATCGCGTGACAAGGATGTGTTGGACTCATCGATCGCCTCGGGCCGAGACTTCCGTCCATGACGACTCGGACCCCGCGGAACCCACCGGGCGGCACCGCCCGCCCCCGCGCCCGCACCGCGAATGTGCCGCGCACCGTACTGGCGGCGCTGGCGCCGTCGGTGTGGGGCACCACCTACATCGTCACCACCGAACTCCTCCCCGCCGGGCACCCGTTGTTCGCCGGACTGCTGCGGTCCCTGCCCGCGGGCGTGATCGTCCTGGCCCTCACCCGCACGCTGCCGCGCGGCGCCTGGTGGGGCAAGGCCGCCGTGCTCGGCGTGCTCAACATCGGAACGTTCCTGCCTCTGCTGTTCGTGGCCGCGCAACGCCTGCCAGGTGGCGTCGCGGCGACCCTGGGCGCCGTCCAACCGCTGGTCGTCGCAGCCCTTTCCGTGCCGTTGCTGCGAGAACGCCTCGTCGCACGGCGCCTGTTGTGGGGGCTGGCCGGAGCGGCGGGCGTCGGCCTGGTGGTGATCGGCCCGGCCGCGTCGCTCGACGCCGTGGGGATCGCCGCGGGACTCGCCGGCGCGGTGGCGATGGCTCTCGGCGTCACCCTCACCAAGCGCTGGGGCCGGCCCGACGGCGTCGGCCCGACGGCGTTCACCGGCTGGCAGCTCACCGCGGGCGGACTCTTCCTGCTGCCCCTGACCTTCCTCGCCGAAGGAACTCCGCCTCCGGTCGGAACCGGCGCGGCGCTGGGCTATCTGTGGCTGGGGCTGGTGGGCGGCCTCCTCGCCTACTCGCTGTGGTTCCAGGGGATCGCCAGGCTGCCCGTCTCCTCGGTCGCGCCGCTCACGCTGCTCTCCCCGCTGGTCGCCGCGGCCCTGGGCGCCGCCGTGCTCGGCCAGACCCTGGGACCGGTCCAGCTCGCCGGGTTCGCCCTGTCCTCGGCCGCGATCGTCGCCGGCCAACTCCCCGCTCCCGCAGGGGCATCGCGGCACCTGCCGCCGTCCGGCGAAGAGCCCGCACCTGTGAAGGAGAAGACCGTTCGATGAACGACGCGGCGAAGAACATGAGGATCGTCGTGGTCGGGGCCGCCGGAATGGTCGGCTCCCGGGTCGTCGCAGAGGCCGCCGCCCGCGGCCACCGTACGACGGCGGTCTTCCGACGCCACCGGCCCGGCACACTGCCCGACGGGGTGACCGCCGTCCACGGTGATGCCGACGACCCCGAGGAGATGGCGGCGCTCTTCGACGGCGCCACCGCGGTCGTGGCCGCGACCCGGCCCGCCCCGGGCCGGGAGCACGGCGCCGTGGCCACGACCACCACGCTCCTGGACGCGGCCGCGTCCACCGGGACCCGCATCCTGGTCGTCGGCGGCGCCGCCCCGCTGGAACTGCCCGGCCGGCCGGGCAGCCGCACGCTGGACAGCCCGCGGTACGTACCGCCCGCCTACCGTGCCGTCGCCGCGGCCAGCGCCGCCCAACTGGAAGCATGCCGGACCCACCCCGCCGACTGGACCTACCTCAGCCCGCCAGCCCTCCTCGAACCCGGCACCCGCACCGGCGGCTACCGGCGCGGCACCACGACGCTCCTCACCACCCCCGACGGCACCTCGCACGTGTCGGCCGAGGACCTGGCGGTCGCGATCCTGGACGAGCTGGAAAACCCGGGCCACGACAGGCACTTCACCGTCGGCTACTAGGGCGTGTTGCGAAAGTCCCGTCTGCCGCGCGACGCCATGCACGCTCCCCCACTGCCTGAAGGGCGTGGGAGGTGCCCCCACTCGCCGCACCGGGCGCAAGCCCAAGTACGTCCAGTACGAGGACTTCCGCCCGGCACTCCCCCAGCCTCCGGCCGGGGGGACCCCCAGAGCACGCACCTGACGCCGCGCGGCCCGCCCTCCGGGCGAACGACGGGACTTTCGCAACACGCCCTAGGACAGCCACGTCCCGGGCCCGCGCCTCCGAGACCATCTGCCCCCTATGAACACCGTCGAGGTGCGGAGGCCTGCCCAACCCGCGTCCCTAGATCCAGCCTCTCTTGGCCGCCTCCGCTCCCACCTGGAAGCGGGTTTCGAGGCCGAGGCCGGACGCGATCGCCCCGATCCGGCGGGTCACCGTGCGCGCGCTCGTGCCCAACTGCCGCGCGATCGCCTGGTCCTTGTAGCCCGCCTGCATCATCTTCAGCAGCAGGAGATCCTGCGGGCTCGGCCCGTCGGGCGTCGGCGGAGCGGTCGCGACGAGGGACTGCGCACGCTGCCAATAGGAGTCGAACAGCTCCAGGAGCGCGTCGAGCAGGCCCGACTGGTGGACGACGGCGATCCGGTCGTAGCGGCCCGGGACCAGTGCGACCAGCGCGACGCGCCGGTCCATGATGCGCAGCCTGAACGGCAGGGTCGGCAGGATGCGGGCCTGCTCGCCGATGCCGGCGAGGTGGGTGATCAGCTCGAAGCGGCCCGGCTGCGCCAGCGCCTCCTGCGTGTACACCGACCGGATGTCGACGCCCCGGCCCAGCAGGTCCATCGTCAGGGCCTCCTCCAACTCGGTGCTGTAGGGCCCGAGATAGGGAGGCCGGTCGAGCACCCAGAAATGGGTGCGGACCGACTGCATCAGTTCGGCGACGCGCTGGGTGATCTCCGCCTCGCCGGTGATCACTTCCACCAGGCCGGTCGGATCCTCCTGCAGCCGATGGGCACGGTACTCGTCCGCCAGGTCGTCGGCGGTGCCCCACACCGCGGTGAACGCCGCCTCGGTCTCGGCCCGGCGCCTGGCGAGCAGCGCCCGGAGCGCGGTGTGCGGACTGACCGGCCGGTACTGGCCGGGTGCTTCCCTCCTCAGCATGCCCAGGTCCACCAACCGGGAGACGGTCCGCCTGATCCGGCTGGGTGTGGTGCCCAGGGCCGCGGCGATCTCGGCCGCCGTCCGGTCGGACGCGGTGAGGTAGACGCGGTAGACCTGTTCGTCGAACTCGCTGATCCCCAGGGTGCTCAGCACCGGTTGCCCTCCCAGCGAACGCCGTCCGTCCAGCAGTTGGGACGGCGGTGGCGCGATTCGCCAACTGGCGATGTACGACACGAGTTTGATCTAGACATTCGTCGTTCACAAGCTTTCACTCTGATCGTTCACGCCACCTGTGGACGGGATCCGGGCACCCTCGGCGCCCACGACCGGTCAGGCGGCGCCACCTGGAGGGCGGAGGACGAACGTGCTCCGCCCGATCGCAAGCCGGGAGAGACCCTGTGAGAGCGCACCACCGCAGACGCTGGAGTGTGCCGGTTGCCGCCGGCGCCCTGGTGATGGCGTTGGCCGGCCCCTACGACGCGACGGCCTTCGCGTCCTCGGCGGCCCGTCCGAACGCCGCCGGCCACCCGTCCACCGCATCGATGTCCACCGCCTCTCCGTCCGACCGGGTGCCCGCGGGCGAGCACTCGGTGACGCTGATCACCGGTGACGTGGTCACCACCCGCCAGAACCCCGGCACCGGCGGCGGAACCGGAGGCGTCGTCAGTGTCCGTGGCGCCGACGGGCGTCCGGCGCAGACCCGGGTCCTGACGTCCGGGAACGACCTCTACGTGTTCCCCGAGTCGGTCCTGCCGTACGTCGCCAAGGGAATCCTGGACCGGCAGCTGTTCAACATCACGGCCATGATCGCCGACAGGTACGACGACGCGCACCGCGACCGGCTGCCACTCATCGTCTCCTACGCGCACACCACCGACGCCCTGAGCACGGCCGCCGCTGTGCCCCAGGGCGCGACCCGGGTCCGTACCCTCGACGGCATCGGCGGCGCCGCCCTCACCGCGGACCGCGCGCACGCCGCGGACTTCTGGAAGTCCGTCACGGCGACGCCGTCGGCCGACGGCGCCCGTGAGCGGTCCGCCGCACCGGCCTTCGCCGACGGGATCGCGCACATCTGGCTGGACGGCCTCGTCCACGCCGACCTCGCCGACAGCACGGCGCAGATCGGCGCCCCCCAGGTCTGGGCGGGAGGCGACACCGGACAGGGCGTGGACGTCGCCGTCCTGGACACCGGCGTCGACGCCGGACACCCCGACCTCGCGGACCGCGTCGCCGACCGCCGGAGCTTCGTACCGGACGAGACCACGGACGACCACTTCGGTCACGGCACGCACGTCGCGTCCATCATCGCCGGCACCGGCGCGGCCTCCGGCGGCAAGGAGAAGGGTGTCGCGCCCGGCGCCCGCCTCGACATCGGCAAGGTGCTGGACGACACCGGCTCAGGCCAGACCTCCTGGGTCCTGGCCGGCATGGAATGGGCCGCCGTCGACCAGCACGCCAAGGTCGTCAACATGAGCCTCGGCGACGGGGTGCCGTCCGACGGGACCGACCCCCTCAGCCAGGCCGTCGACACCCTCAGCGCCGAGACCGGCGCGCTGTTCGTGGTCGCGGCGGGCAACTCCGGGGCCCCGGACACCGTCAGCGCACCGGGCGCGGCGAGCGACGCGCTGACCGTGGGAGCCGTCGACTCGGCCGACACGCTGGCCGGGTTCTCCAGTCAGGGCCCCCGCGTCGACGGCGCGCTCAAGCCGGAGATCACCGCCCCCGGCGTCGACATCCTCGCGGCCAACTCCCAGTTCGACGGGAACGGCGAGGGCGCCTACCAGACCATGAGCGGCACCTCCATGGCCACGCCCCACGTGGCCGGCGCCGCCGCGCTGTTGGCCGCCGCCCACCCCGACCTGACCGGAAGCCAGTTGAAGGACCTGCTCGCCAGCAGCTCCCGGCAGACCCCGCAGTACGACGCCTTCCAGGCGGGCAGCGGCCGTCTCGACGTCGCCGCGGCCGCGCACGCGGGCGTCTTCGCGACGGCGACCGCGTACGCCGCACAGGTCCCGCAGAACCCCGCGGGCGGCGTGCGGCGCCCGGTCACGTACACCAACACCACGGACAAGCCCGTCACCCTCGCGCTGAGCGTGGACGCGGCACACGCCCCCGGCGGAGTGTTCCGGATCTCCGCCTCCCGGGTGACCGTGCCGGCGCACGGCAGCGCCGGTGTCACCGTGACGATCGACGGCTCCGGCGTCACCACCGCCGGCCGGTACAGCGGCCAGGTGCTCGCGAAGACCGCGGCCGGCGAGGTCGCGGCGCACACCGCCGTCGCCCTCGGAGACGTCGAGCACAAACTCACCATGCGGTTCAAGGACGCCCAGGGCCGGCCGATGTCCGGCGTGGTCGAACTCCTCAGGTCCGGTGACGACTCCCCGATGTTCGTCGAGATCGACGGCTCCGGCACGGGAGAGATGTACCTGCCGAACGACGTGTACTCGGTGCTGTCCTTCAAGACCGTGCAGGGCGTCCACGGACCCCACTCCTGGGGCATGGCGCTGCTCGGCGACCCCGACGTCCGCGTGGACCGCGACACCACCGTCACGCTGGACGCGTCCAGGATCGGCCGCGTCGACATGACGACACCACAACAGACCGAGACGACCTACCAGCGGCTGGACTACACCCGCCTGATGGGCGGCCAGGTCTGGCGCGACTACATGGAGACCCAGACCAACTACGACAGCCTCTGGGCCCAGCCGACCACCCACAAGGTCACCCACGGCGATTTCTACCTGGCGGCCCGCTGGCGCAAGGAGCAGCCCGCGCTGTCCGTCTCCACCAGGACGACCGACTTCACCGACGTGCTGCGCCAGGACGGCGTAACGCCCCTGCCCAAGGGCACCACCAAGCTCCCGCTGGTCTTCGCCGGCGAGGGCGCGACCGCCGACTACGCCCACCTCGACGTGCGCGGCAAGGCCGTGGTGGTACGCCGTAACGACGACGTCTCCGACATGGACCAGGCGGCCGCCGCGGTGACCGCGGGCGCGAAGCTCATGCTGGTCGTCAACAACGTGGACGGCCGCGGCTTCCGCTCCTACAACGCGCCGTTCAGCTCGACGCCCGTCCGTCTGGACGTGGGCCTGCTCAGCACCGACGAGGGCGAGAAGCTCGTACGGCAGGCGCAGACCCGGGGCGCCACGGTCACGGCCGGATCCGCGCCCGTGAGCCCGTACGTGTACGACCTGGACCTGACCTGGCACAACGAGATCCCCGCCCACCTGGTGGTGCAGGGCGGTGCCAAGAACCTCGCCCGGATCGACGAGACCTTCGACAGCCCCGCCCCGGGCAGCACCGGCGGCGAGTTCCGCTTCGACTGGCCCGACTACAACGCCTGGGCAATCGGCCCGATGATGCCGGAACCGGTCCGGGGCCAGCGCACCGACTGGGTCTCCACCGGCGGCTTCAACAGCTGGAGCCAGAGCGCCTACGCGGACGGCATGGTCTTCGAGGCCGGGGCCAAGACCTCCTACCGGCCGGGCAGCACGCAGTCGGAGGAGTGGTTCAAGCCGATCGAACGGCCCTACCTGAACGACACCTACAGCATGCCCACGCGCACGGGCGGCCACCTGTACCTCGACACCCCGGCCTGGGGCAGCCGCACGCACGTCGGCATGAACCAGATCGACGGCGGAGCGGAACAGCGCCAGACCCTCTACCAAGGCACCACCCAGCTGGGCACGGGCACGTTCACGAACGTCTCGGGCGACGCACCCGGCGCCGGACCCCTGCCCTACCGGCTGGTCGTCACCGGCAAGCGTGACGTGGCGTTCACTCCGTACTCCTCCCGCACGCGCACCGAGTGGGACTTCACCTCGAAGGCGTCGGCGGACGGCTCCGCCGCGGTGCTGCCGCTGGTGCAGCTCGACTACGAGGTCGCCACCGACGCGGCCGGGCGGGCCGGACGCCAGGACCTCGTGTCCGCCACCGCCGGTCAGCTGCCGGGCGCCGTCGGGGCCGGCCGGCTCGGCGCGGTCACCCTGGAGATGTCCTACGACGACGGCGCGACCTGGCACCCGGCCACCCGTGACCACGCGGGGCGGTTCCGCCTGGACGCGCCGAAGAAGGCGTCGTACGTCTCGCTCAGGGCGAGCGCCCGGGACTCGGCGGGCAACGCGGTGCACCAGACGGTGATCCGGGCGTTCGGCCTGCGCTGACGCCGCGCCGCGGTTCGCACAGAAGACGAGAACGGTCCGTCCGGAGGCCGCACGCCCCCGGACGGACCGTTCCGACGAGCCCGCCGACGACGGTACGGCCGCACTCTCTCCCGGAGAGATCGGATGGCGGCAGAGAATTTGCCTCCCAGATCTAGGACTTGGATCCCCGGTTCCGTACATTCATCGGATGTCTGAGCCATCGCTCGTCCTGTGGGAGATCGACCATGCGCACCGTTGTCGCCGCGTGCCTTGCTGCCGCCGTGGCCTGTCTCGGGTTCACCGGCGGCCCGCCCCGAGCCGTCGCCGCCGACGCGTCCGCCCACGCGCCGGACACCATCCTCCATGTCGCACCCGACGGGCGGGGTTCGGCGTGCGGTGACCGGAATCCATGCGGCCTCGAAACCGCTCGCGACCGCGCGAGATCCCTCGTCCCGCACGCCTCGGGCGATGTCGTGGTCGAACTGGCGGGCGGGACCTACCGGCTCACCGCTCCCTTCCGGCTCGGCGTCCAGGACTCGGGGCGGCCCGGCCACCCGGTGGTGTACCGGGCGGCCGCGGGACAGACGCCGGTGCTCAGCGGCGCGACCCGGATCACCGGCTTCACCCGGGTCGACGCCGCGAAGAACATCTACCGGGCCCGGGTACCCGAAGGCACCACCGGCCGCGAGCTGTTCGTCGACGGAACACGCGCCGACCGGGCCCGCGGGCCGCGCGACCCGGCGGGGTTCTCCGTGACCGCCACCGGCTTCACCACCTCCGACGCCTCCTACACCACGTGGACGAACCCGGCCCGGGTCGAGGTCGTCCACAACAGCGGCTGGAAGCAGATGCGCTGCCCGCTGGCGTCCATCACCCGCTCCGCGTCCGGCGGTTCGGACCTCACCGTCGATCCCGGCTGCTGGAACAACAACCACAACGCGGTGCCCAACCCGAGCTTCCCCTTCAACGGAGCCGGACTGCCGACGATGGACGGCGTCAGCTGGCTGGAGAACGCCTACCAACTCCTCGGCACACCGGGCCAGTTCTATCTCGACGAGGCCGCCGGATACCTCTACTACGTGCCGCGCGCCGACGAGAACCTGGCGACGGCGGACGTCGAACTGCCCGTGGCGCCCGAACTGCTCGACGCCTCGGGCACCCCGGGACACCTGGCCCCCGTCAACGACACCGACTGGCGGGCCGACTACACCGGCAGCTGGGGCTACTCCGCCGGCCGGCACCTCGGCGACCTGGACGCCGACGTCCACTACACCTCCGGCAACGGCGACGCCGTCTCCTACACCTTCACCGGCACCGGCATCCAGGTGCTGTCGGAGACCAACTCCGACGAAGGCACCGCGGACGTGTACATCGACGGGAAGAAGGTCTCGACTGTCTCCGGCGACGGCCCGGGACGCCTCGCCCAGCAGGCCATGGTCTCCGTCACCGGACTGCCCAAGGGCCCGCACACCCTGCGTCTGGTCAAGACCGGCGGCTCCTACCTGCTCGTCGACGGCTTCACCGTGATCCCCGACGCCGTGGCCCCCGTGCACGACCTCGCCTTCTCCGGACTGACCTTCGCCTACACCACGTGGAACGCCCCGTCCGCCGAGGGCTACGTGGACAACCAGGCCGGGGTGCTCTGGGACCCCGCCACCCGCACCCCCGTTCGCATCCCGGCCGCGGTCCAGGTGCACCGCGGCACACGGATCTCCTTCTCCCACGACGTGGTCCGGCACACCGGCACCAGCGGCATCGACCTGGCCGACCAGACGCAGGACTCCACCGTCGCGGACAGCGCCATCACCGACACCTCCGGCACCGGCGTCTCGGTCGGCGAGGTGGACGACTACTACCAGACCGACCCCGCCCTGATGACGAGCGGCGACACAGTCTCCGGCAACACCATGCGGTTCCCCGGCCAGGAGTACCAGGACGCGGTCGGCGTCTGGGTCGGCCACAGCAGGACGACGACCGTCTCCCACAACGACATCGGCTACACCCCCTACTCCGGCATGTCCGTCGGCTGGGGCTGGGGATGGACGTCGAACTGCACCCTGCAGGCCAAACAAGGTCTGCCCGACCCCTGCCTGCACGGCACCACGTACGCGGGCGGCAACAAGATCCTCGGCAACCACGTGCACAGCGTGATGGGCGCGCTCTTCGACGGCGGTCCGATCTACACCCTCGGCGGCCAGTCGGCACCCTCCGAACTCGCCGGCAACGTCCTCTCGGAGTGCATCGACGGCTGCAACATGATCTACCACGACGAGGGCAGCTCGATGTGGAACACCCACGACAACGTCGTGCGCTTCGCCAACGGATCGCTCTGGACGAACCTGTGGACGCCGAGCATCCACGACGACACGATCCACGACAACTACAGCGACACCGCCTCCTACAACAACAGCGGCACCGACATCGCGTTCCAGCAGGCCACGGTGGTGACCGACGGGAACTGGCCGCCGGCGGCCAGGGCCATCATCAAGGACGCGGGCCCCGGCACCCTCCCGGGCGGCACCGTCGACGACGACGACCTGCGGATCTCCTACACCGGCAGCTGGTCCTCCAGCGGCTCCCGCGGCTACGGCGACCTGGACGACGGCGTGCACTACACCCAGCACGACGGCGCCGCCGCGACGATCACCTTCACCGGCACCGGGATCACCTTCCTCACCGAGACCAACTCCGACGAAGGCGACATCGCCGTCTCCCTGGACGGCGGCCCCGAGCAGACCGTCAGCGCGAACACCCCGCAACGGCACGCCCGGCAGAGCGTGTACACGGTCGCGGACCTGCCCGCCGGCACCCACACCCTGACGCTCACCAAGGCCGGCGGCGACTACCTCCTGGTGGACGGCTTCACCCTGAACCGGCCGTAGGGCCACGGTCACAGGCACCTCGTCGCCATCGCGGCCGGCCACGCGCCGGGAGAAAGGACACACCCATGCTCTCCGCACCTAGACACAGACTGTTCACCGTGCTGACGGCACCCGCCGCGGTCGTCGCACTGATCGCCGGCGCGCAGGTCGCCGTCGGCCGGACGGCCGCCTCCCCGGCCGCCGGATCCACCGCCCCGCACACCCAGGTGCCGCAGGAACGCCGGGTCGCGGCCTGGTCGCCGAGCATGACGGCCGGCGGACCGAACTTCGACGACCAGACCATCCGGATGGTCGCGCACTCCACCGTCGACGGCGGCGCCCTGCGCATCCACCTGTCCAACCTGCGCGGCACCATCCCGCTGACGGTCGGCGACGTCACCGTCGGCGCGCAGGCCGGCCGGGCGACGGCGGCCGCCGGGTCACTGCGCCCGGTCACCTTCGCCCACCGGCGGTCCGTGACCGTCCCCACCGGCGGGGAAGTGGTCAGCGACCCGGTGGCGATGCACGTCAAGGCCGACCAGAGCGTCCTGGTCAGCGTCTACCTGCCGCACGCGACCAGTTCGGCCACCTGGCACTCCGACGCCTTCGACACCAGCTACCTGTCGGGGCCGGGCGACCACACCGCCGAGACGTCCGACGCGTCCTACGTCGCGTCGCGGACCTCCTGGTACTACCTGTCCGGCATCGACGTCGTACCGACGCGCGCCCGCGGCACGGTGGTGGCGTTCGGGGACTCGATAACCGACGGCTACAACACCCCGGCGGGGGCCTACCGCCGATGGCCCGACGACCTCGCCCGGCGACTGGCGGCAACCCGCCCGATGGCCGTCGTCGACGCGGGCATAGGCGGCAACCGCGTCCTGACGGACGTCCCCAACATCTGGCAGGGCGTCAGCGCGAAGAAGCGGTTCGCCCATGACGCGCTCGGCCAGCCGGGAGTACGGGACGTGATCCTCCTGCAGGGCATCAACGACATCGGCAACAACCAGGGTCCCGACGGCGCGCCACTGACCACGCAGGACCTGATCGACGGCTACCGCGACCTGATCCGGCAGGCCCACGCCGCCGGAGTCCGCGTCATCGGCGGCACCATGCTGCCCGACAAGGGCAACGGCTACTACTCCCACTCCGCGGAGGCGATCCGCCAGGCGGCCAACCACTGGATCCGCACCAGCGGGGCCTTCGGCGGCGTGGTCGACTTCGACAAGGCCGTCGCCGACCCGGCCGACCCGGCCGCCCTGAACCCGGCGTACGACTCCGGCGACCACATCCATCCCAACGAGTCCGGCATGCAGGCCCTGGCGGACGCGGTCGACCTCTCCCAGCTGACGTGAGAGACGGTTCTCGGTGGGCGGTGACCCCTTCCGGTCACCGCCCGTCTCTCAGGTTCAGGTGAGGACACGCCCGAGGAAACCGTGGATGTACCCGCTGATGGCGTCCAGGTGTGTCTCGAGGGCGAAGTGCCCGGCGGGCAGCAGGTGCACCTCGGCCTCGGGCAGGTCGCGCGAGAACGCACGCGCGCCGTCCGGCCCGAAGATCTCGTCCCGTTCGCCCCACACCGCGAGCAGCGGCACCTGACTGCTGCGGAAGTACTCCTGCAGCTTCGGGTAGCCCTCGATGTTCGTGGGATAGTCACGGAACAGGGCGAGCTGGATCTCGTCGTTCCCGGGCCGCTCCAGCAGCAGTTGGTCGAACATCCAGGTGTCCGGGCTGACGAGACTGGCGTCGGACGCGCCGTTCTCGTACTGCCAACGCGTCGTGCTGGGGCTGAACTTGGCGCGCGCGCCCGGCTCCGTCTCCCGGCTGGGCTCGGTGGCGTACGCGAACAGATCGTCCCAGAAGGGCTGGGCGAAACCCTCCATGTACGCGTTCCCGCTCTGCGAGATGATCGCGCTGACGTCGAAGGAAGGGCTGAGTGCCAGCCGCCACCCGATCGGCGCCCCGTAGTCGTGCACATAGATCGCGAAGCGCCGGATGCCCAGCTGCTCCAGCAGCCCGGCGGTGACCGCCGCCAGGTTGTCGAAGGTGTAGTCGAACTCGTCCACCTTCGGCATGGCCGAGTGACCGTACCCGATATGGTCCGTGGCGATCACGTGGTAGTCGTCGGCCAGTGCGGGGACGAGATGGCGGAACATGTGTGAGCTGCTCGGGAATCCGTGGAGCAGCAGCACGACCGGCGCGTCGCTGGGGCCCGCTTCTCGGTAGAAGACCTTCTGCCCCATGACGGTCGCTGACTTGTGTCGCGTGGGAAGCACATCTACCTCCTGCACCCTCCGGCATCGAATCCGTCAGACCCACCCACGTGCCGGTCGCATGCGCTCGGCCATGGGCGGCCGTCGCGGAGCCGAAGGCTGCTCCCTCTGCGCGGTGTCGTGGCCCCACGGCATATGACGTCCATTCCCACGCACCACGCTAGTCCCGGCCGTCGGGAAGGACAACGCGGGCTGCTGTCCGCAGGCCGGCGAAAGGCGCTGCGGAACGCTCTGTGATGGGGCAAGGTGGAATGAAAGGACGTGGTGAGGAGCGTCAGGTGGAATTCAAGAGGACCGACACGGCCGTGGTGTTCATTGACCCACAGAACGACGTGCTGAGCGAAGACGGTGCGAACTGGGACGTGGTGGGGGAGAGCGTCACGGAGAACAGGACCGTCGAGAATATGGAGAGAATATTCGAGGCGGCGAAAGCGGGCGGATATGAAGTCTTCATCTCGCCTCACTATTTCTATCCGACCGATCACGGATGGCGAATGAACGGCCCGCTCGAGACGAGCGAGCTGGAGACCCGCACATTCGCACGGGCCGGACAGCTCGATCTCGCCGGCTTCCGGAACTCGGGGGCGGACTGGGTGGACCGTTTCAAGCCCTACATCGAAGACGGGAAAACGGTGGTCGCCAGCCCGCACAAGGTGTTCGGTCCCGAATCCAACGACCTGGCGCTGCAACTGCGCAAGCGGGGAATGCAGAAGATCATCCTGGGCGGGATGCTGGCGAACATGTGCGTCGAGTCCCACATGCGTCACCTCATCGAGGAGGGGTTCGAGGTCGCGGTGGTCAGGGATGCGACAGCCGGTCCCCGGCACCCGGAATGGGGCGACGGGTATCAGGCCGCGATCATCAACTACCGCTTTTTCGCGCATGCCTTGCTGTCGACCGACGACGTGCTCGACGGAATGCGCTGAGCCGCCCGCGGCCTGTCGTGGAGGTCGCGGACCGCAAGCGAGTGGATCCAGGTCGGCGTGAGAGGGACACCGTGGAATTCCAACCCGTCGTGGAGCAGGTCGGTCGTGCCGTGGACGCCGCGGGCGTGGCGATCATCGTCGTGGGGACGCTCTTGGCGACCGTGATGGCGGCTGTACGACTCGTGCGCGGGCAAACGGACGTCTATCGCGGCTGTCGCCGTCGCATCGGGCAGTCGATCCTGCTGGGGCTGGAGTTTCTCGTGGCCGGGGACATCATTCGTACGGTCGCCGTGGCACCGACGTACGAAAGCGTCGGAGTGCTGGCCGTGATCGTCGGCATCCGTACCTTCCTCAGCTTTTCTCTGGAACTCGAGATCACCGGGCGATGGCCATGGCAGAATCCCGTGGCCGAGGTCAAGGACTGAGCCCCACGCGGAGCCGGAGTCCATCGGTGCGGCGGCTCGTCACCGCGTCCCGGGCTCCTCGTACGGGATCCGGTTCAGATGCACGATGTCGCCGAGGGTGCCCCATTCGTCGCCGCCGAGCTTGGTGAGCGGACGCAGTCGCTCACTGTCGGGCCGGCCGTCGACGAGACAGTCCTCGTCCACCGCCGCGTGCAGGACACGCCCGAAGACCAGGGTGGAGTTGCCCATGCGCAGGGTGGTGTGGGACCGGCATTCCAGCACCGCGTGGGAGGCGGCCACTCGCGGGGGCCGGACGCTCCTGCTGGCCTCGCGCTCGATACCGGCGGTGCCGAACTCGCTGACCGACCGGGGAAAGTCGATGGCCGTGGCGTTGATCAGGTGCAGGAGTGGCTCGGAGGAGAAATTGACGACGAACTCCCCGGTGTCCTCGACGTTCCGCAACGAGTCCTTGCGCCCGATCGACGTGAACTGGACGATCGGCGGGTCGGTGCTGGCGATGCTGAAGAAGGAGTGCGGTGCCAGGTTCTCGGTGTCCCCGTCCGGCGTGACCGTGGATACCCAGGCGATCGGCCGCGGGACGACGACCGAGGTCAGCAGCCGGTAGAAGTCGGCACCGCTCATCGCCTCGGGGGAGTATTCGACGCGCATGCCGCCCAGTATCGAGTCGGGCACGTCGGCTCGCGGGGTAGGCGGCGGGTGCGTGTCGTCCCGCGGCCGATGAGGGCACCGGGTCACCGGGCGGAGGCCCGGTGACCCGCGAGGTCGGCGTTCAGCCGGTGACGCCGTCGCCGTCGTCCTCGACCACCCGGATCACGATCTTCCCGCGCGGGTGCTCCGACTCCAGGGCCTCGTAGGCGCCACGGGTCGCGGACAGCGGGACCACCCGGTCCACGACCGGCTTGAGCCGACCGTCGTCAATCAGTGCGGTGATCGCCTCCAGACCGGGACGGTCGGGCTCCACGACGAAGAACACCCCGCGTGCGCCGCGCGCGGCGGCGTCATCGGCGTCCGGCGGCTGCACGATGCTGACCAGGGTCCCGCCGGGGCGAAGCACCGGCCATGAACGGGCCAGGGTCTCGCCGCCCACGGTGTCCAGCACCACGTCGGCGCCGTCGACAAGGTCCTCGAAGCGTTCACCGGCGTAGTCGACGACCCGGTCGGCGCCGAGCCCCGAGACGAAGTCACGGTTCCGCGCGGCCGCCGTTGCCGTCACCCGCGCGCCGAGTGCCGCCGCGATCTGCACGGCGAACGAGCCGACGCCTCCGGCACCCCCGTGGACCAGGACGTGCTGCCCGGAAGCCAGCGAGGCCTTGCCGACGAGTGCCTGCCAGGCCGTGAGGGCGGCCAGCGGGACGGCGGCCGCGTCGCCATGGGCGAGCCGTGACGGCTTCGCCGCCAGTACGTCCGCCGGAGCGGCGACGTACTCCGCGGCCGCTCCGTTGCGGGTGAACGGGATCAGCCCGTACACCTCGTCCCCCACGGACAGACCGGTGACGCCGGGGCCGAGTTCGGCCACGACACCGCTGACCTCGTGAGACGGCACGATCGGCGTCCGGTCGCTGCCGCTGCCGTCGAAACTGTCGGTCCAGGTCGCGTCCCAGGCGAGTTCGCCGTTCGTGACGGAGGCGGCGTGCACGGACACGAGCACCTCGCCCGCGGCCGGTACGGGGCGCGGCGCGTTCTCGTACACCAGTTGTTCCGGCCCACCCCGCTTGTGGGCTCGTACGGCACGCATGGTCGTCATCGATCCGGCACTCCTCTCGATGCGGGCGGTGTTCCCGTCGTCCCCGTGGGTGCGCGCTCGTGGGTTCACCGCGGTGTGGGTCGTGGGAGTCACGATGCCAGCCGCCGGACCAGATGACCTGGGGCATGGGGCTGAAACCCGCGGGAACGTAGTCGGACCGGAGCAGCAGCCCCAGGGGCCGGCGCAGGGCGCGGCCGCAGCCGATGCCGGGCCGCGAGAGGCCTCCTAAGCTGGACATGCCCGGGACCCGTCGGACGGGGCTCATCCGCGAGCAACGGTGGAAGCGCCCGCTCGCCCGGCTTTCACATGCCCGGTCTCTCCGCGTGAGCCGCTCCTCCGGCGAGCGGACATCAGCATCACCGCAGACCCGACAGGAGACCGATCATGATCGGACCACGGATCGCCGGTGGCCTGCTGGCAGTCGCCACGCTGACCACGGCCACCGCCTGCGCAAGCCTGGATCCGAGCGCACGGGCCGGGGAAGCCAGGGTTGCCGCGTCGTCATCGACACGCCCCACGGATCACCTCGACCTGCTGGTGCAGCAGGCTCTGCCGAACGTGAAGGGCAAGACGTTCACCTCGGCGATCGTCGACCTCCCGCCCGACGCGCGCGCCGCGCCGCACCGGCACGGCCAGGCGTTCGTGTACGCCTACGTCCTCGAAGGCACCGTGCGCAGTCAGCTGGCCGACAAGCCGGTGACCGTGTACCACCAGGGGCAGAACTGGGTCGAGGAGCCAGGAGCCCATCACCTCCTGACCGAGAACACCAGCACGACCAAGGCGGCCAAGCTCCTGGTCGTCTTCGTCTCCGACACCGGAGCCAGTCTCAAGACCGACGACCCGGGAGCGCCGGGTTGATCCGTCCGGGGCCACATGGCGTAGCCCTGGCGGCAGCCGTCACCGTGCCGACCTACGGTCGAAGGCACAGGTCACTCCACCAAGGGGCGCAGGCATGAAGACAGCCGTGATCGGCGGCACCGGCTTCGTCGGTACGAGGCTCGTGGAGAGGCTGCGGGCGACCGGGCACGAGACGACGTCCCACGGCAGGTCCACGGGTCTCGACCTCCTGACGGGCGCGGGACTGCCGGACGCGCTCCGCTCGGTCGACGTCGTCGTGCTCACGATCGACGCGCCGTCCTTCGACGCGGCCGCATCGCCGTTCTTCCGCAGCACCACGCTGAACCTTCTCGCGGCCGCAGGCACGGCGGGCGTCGGCCACGTCGTCCTGCTGTCGATCGTCGGGATCGACCGGGTGCCGGACGTCGCCTACTACACGGCCAAGGTTCTTCAGGAGGATCTCATCAGGTCGGGCCCCATCCCCTCCTCGGTCGTACGGGCCACGCAGTTCATGGAGTTCGTGGAACCCATCATGTCGTGGACCAGCGAGGACGACATCGTCCGCCTCCCCACGACCAGGCTGCAGCCGGTCGCCGTGGACGACGTCGTCGGCACACTGGCCGACGTGGCGACCGGCCCACCGGTCGACGGCATCGTCAACGCCGCGGGACCCGACGTCTTCCCGCTGGACGAACTGGGCCGCATCACCCTGCGGGCAACCGGTGACCGGCGCACGGTCGTGGTGGACGAGTCGGCGGGTCTGTTCGGCGCGGTCCCCGAGGACGCCCTCGTCGCGCCGCCCGGAGCGCGCATCGGGAGCGTGAACTACGCCGACTGGCTCGCCTGCCGGCCTCCGCTGTCCTGACCACGTGATCGTCCGGGCGGCGACCCCGACACCTGGTCGGGGGCGCCGCCCGGGTCTCGGCGCTCAGCCGGTGAAGGTGTAGTGGGGCGTGGTGTTCTGGTACGTCTGGGTGGTGGGCTGGTAGTCGAAGTAGTAGGTGAGGGTGGTGCCCGCGGGCACGGTGACGGGCAGTTCCCAGCGGGCGGTGGAACTGTTGTAGGTGGCCATGTAGTTGAGCTGGCCGCCGCCCGCCAGGGAGTAGTGCACGGCGACGAAGGTCTCGGCCGCGCCGCTCGGCTTGAACCAGATGGTGTCGTGGCCGCTACCCCCGGTGGCCACTCCCTGGGTGAAGTCACCGCTCGGCGGCGGAGTGGTGCCGCCGGTGGAGCCGCCCGTCGACCCGCCGGTGGAGCCGCCGGACGTGCCACCGCCGGTCGAGCCGCCCGTCGAACCGCCTGACGTGCCACCGCCCGCGCAGGTGCCGCTCGTGCCGCCCACGAAGACGCACTTGCGGAGTTCGCCGAGGAACGCGTCCCGGACGGCCGGGTCGGCCTGGACGCGGGCGTCGCCCCAGTAGCCGTTGGCGCAGCCGGTGCCGCCGGCGGGCGCGCCGTTCGCGCACTGCCACTGGGTCTGGGCGTCCCAGTCGGTGTTGATGTACGCGGCGACGCGGATGACGTCGCTGTTCTGCTCGATCCAGGACCAGTAGCCCGCGTACCACTCGCTGAGCAGCGTGCCGGCGCTGGTGGCCTGGGGATTCTTCTTCATGATGCAGCTCTTGGTGTGGCCCGAGGTGCTGTAGCCCTGCGGCGAGGCTTCCGCGATCATGACCGGTTTGCCGTGGGAGCGGGCGAAGTCCAGCACCCGGTTCTGCAGGGTGACGGGGTTGACGTCGTAGCTGCTGCAGCCCCATTGGGTCGCCAGCGAACCGGAGTTGTAGAAGTCGGACAGGCCCACGTAGTCCACGTACTGGTCACCGGGGTACCAGGGGTTGAGGTGGTTGGCGTCGGTGACCGTGTAGTTGTACTCGGGGTGGTCGGGGGAGGCGTTCAGCGGCCATGCGGCGGACTGCCACACGGTGGCGACCTTCGCCGCGCCGAGTGCGTCGATGCGGCCCTTGATGTACTGGAAGGCCTGCTTGTAGTAGTCGGCGTTGTAGCAGTTCCAGGGGCCGTCGAACTCGTAGCCGATGCGCAGGAAGACCGGGCGGCCCCAGGACTTGAACTGGTTGAGCATGCGGTCGATGTCGCCGCGGTACTGCTGGGTGAGCTGCGGGGTGATGTCGGCGTCCGAGCGGCCGATGATCGCGCGCAGCGGCTGGTTGCCGCAGCCCGCGGTGGCGTCCGACAGGTACAGGCCGACGGCGAGGGCCGCGCCCGGATACTGGCCGAGCGTCTTGTTGAAGTCGACGGTGCCGCTGCCCCAGTCGGCGGGGGAGAACATCCCCGCCAGCGGCGCGGGGCTGCCGCCCTCGACGAGGTTGGTGTAGAGGGTGACGCCGCCGGGCTGAGGGGCGTTGAGGGCGGTGTTGTCCAGGACCTGCGTCTTGTAGTCGGACAGCGTGTCGGAGTCCTGCCCCATCACGGGCAGGATCTTGCCGTCGGCGGGCAGATTGCGCGCGGTGAGCGCGGCGCTCGTCGTGTCGCTCGCGGTGGTGCTGGCGGCGGTGCTGGGCGCCGTGCCCGCCGTGAGCAGGGCGAGCGTGGCGGCCACCGCGGTGGCGGACGCCGTCAGGGCGGTGCGAAGTCTCAAGGCGGACTCCCTGGCTGTGGGTGCGGAAGGGCTGCTGAAGCCGCGGGGGCCTGGTGCGGCGGCGCAGGAGAGTGGTCTGCGAAAGAACGACATCTGAGACCAGAAACTGTCGCTGTGTTTTCGATCCGGAACCGTAGAAGCTCGTGGGGTGCGCGTCAATGGATCGCGCCGGATCACTCCGGATCGGCGTGGGGCGGCCCGTGTCGGCGCACGCGAAACAGGGGCCCCGCGGACGGGACCCCTGCGGAGCGAGCCGTTCCTACCGGGCCGGCGGTCGCCCGGTGCTCTCGCGTTCGACCAGCGCGGTCGCCAGCTCCAGGCGGTGCATGCCGCCGGTGAGCACGTTGTCCACGCCCTGCAGGACGATGCGGGCGGCCATCGCCGCCATGTCGCTGAGCGGCTGCCGCACGGTCGTCAGCGGCGGCGAGGCCCAGGCGGCGACGGGCAGGTCGTCGAAGCCGACGATGCTGATGTCCCGCCCGACCTGGAGCCCGGCCCGGCGCACCGCGTCGTAGGCGCCGAGGGCCTGCAGATCGCTGCTGGCGAAGATCGCGGTGGGCGGCTCGGGCAGCGCGAGCAGCTGCCGGGCGCCGGTGAAGCCCGTCTCGTGGTGGAAGTCGCCCCGGACCTCCAGCCGCGGGTCGACGCCGACCCCGGCGCTCTCCAGCGCGGCGCGGTAGCCGTCGAGGCGGGCGCGGGCGCTGAGCACGTCGTCGGGCCCGGTGACGATGCCGATCCTGCGGTGGCCGAGTTCCAGCAGGTGCTGCGTGGCGGCGAGTCCGCCGTGCCAGTTGGTCGCGCCGACCGAGGGGATGGCGGGGTCGGGGTTGCCCACGGGATCCACGACGACCAGCGGGACGCCGAGGTCCTGCACCTTGCGGCGCTGCCCCTTGGCGAGGGCCGTGACGGCGAGGATCACGCCGTCGCTCCCGCGCCGGGTGAGGTTGTCCAGCCAGCGCAGCGTGTCGGCGGGCCGGCCGTGCACCGCGGTGACCACCAGGCCGCTGCCGTGCTGCGCGGTGGTCTCCTCGACGCCCCGCACGACCTCGACCGACCAGGGGCTGTCCAGTTCGTTGATGACCAGGTCGATCAGGCCGACGGTGTGGGTGGGACGGCTGCGGCGGCGCACGTAGTTGTGGCCCTCCAGCAGTGCCTCGATCTTCTCGCGGGTGGCCTCGGCGACGTGCGAATGGCCGTTGAGCACCTTGGAGACCGTGGCCACCGACACCCCGGCCTCACGCGCGATCTCCGCGATCGTCACGCGGGCGGGCGGGTCTGCCTGCTCGGTCGCTGTCGGGCGGTCGCTGTCGACCACGGTCACCTCGCTGCTCTCGGACGGTCGCGGCCAGCGTAGAGGACACCACCGGGACGCCTCCTGTCTCCGGGGGGCTCACCCCCGGCGGACGCCCGTGACCGCACTGTTACCTGCCGCCGCGTTGACGCTGACGATCGGAAACCCTACGTTCCTCCACGCAGAAACTATCGTAACTTTCGGTCGAGTGGAGCCGCAATCTTCCGGCTCCCGGAGGAGCGTGTTCCCCCGATGAAGCGTGCCCTGACCCTCAGAACCGCCACCGCCCTGGCGACCGCCACGGTCCTGGCGGCCACCGCTACCGCGTGCGGCAGCAGCGGACCCGGAAGCAGCACCGGCGCCGCCGACAAGGTCAGCGTGTGGTCCTTGCAGGACACGGCGCTCAACCCGATGCAGAAGAAGTCCGTCGCCGCGTACAACGCCTCGGCGAAGGACTCCGAGGCGAACATCGAGTTCTTCGTCAACGACCCCTACAAGCAGAAGCTCCAGACCGCCCTCGGCTCGCCGAACGCCCCCGACGTCTTCCTCAACTGGGGCGGCGGCAACCTCTCCACCTACGTCAAGTCCGGCGACGTCGCCGACCTGAGCGGCGACCTCGACCCCGCCTTCAAGGCGAAGTTCCTGCCGAGCGTCCTGGCCGGCGGCACCATCGACGGCAAGATCTACGGCGTGCCGATGGAAGGCGTGCAGCCGGTCGCGCTCTTCTACAACAAGGACGTCTTCGCCAAGGCCGGCATCGACGAGCCGCCCGCGACCTGGCAGGACCTCCTCGATGCCGTCGACAGGATGAAGGCCGAGGGCGTCACCCCGATCGCGCTCGCCGGTTCCCAGGCCTGGACCGAGCTGATGTGGATCGAGTACCTGCTCGACCGCGTCGGCGGCCCCCAGGTGTTCGCCGGCATCCAGGCCGGCAAGCCCGGCGCCTGGAAGGATCCCGCGGTCACCACCGCCCTCACCATGATCCGTGACCTCGTCGACCGAGGCGCCTTCGGCACCAACTACGGTTCGGTCGGCCAGGATTCGGGCGGCGCCGACGCCCTGCTGTCCAAGGGCCGCGCCGGGATGGAGCTGATGGGCTCCTGGGAGTACGCCGGCCAGCTCGCCACCGCCCCCGACTTCGTCAAGCAGGGCAAGCTCGGCTGGACCACCTTCCCGACCGTCCCGCACGGCAAGGGCGACCCGAAGGACATCGTCGGCAACCCCTCCAACTTCTTCTCCGTCACGGCCAAGTCGAAGAACCGGGCCGCCGCCGTCGACTTCGTCACCAGGACCGTCGCCGAACCCTCGTACGTCAAGGACCTCATCGGCATCGGCCAGGTCCCCGCCATCGCGGGCATCGAGGACCAGCTCAAGTCCGGCCCGCACGCCGACTACACCACCTTCGTGTACGGCCTGGTCGAACAGGCCCCGTCGTACACCCAGTCCTGGGACCAGGCCCTCGACCCGGCCACCGCGCAGAAGCTGCTCACCGAACTCCAGAAGGTCTTCAACAAGCAGTCCACCCCGCGGCAGTTCGTCTCCGCCATGGACACCGAGTGAGCGGCACCGCCGCCCGCCGGAGCGACGGACGGCCCGGCGCCCTCTGGGCCGTCCCCGCCCTGCTCTACTTCGCCCTGTTCGCCGTCGTCCCCATGGCCCTGGTCGTCGCCCTCAGCTTCTGCCGGTGGAGCGGCCTGGGCAGCCCGCACTGGGCCGGCACGGCCAACTGGTCCCGCCTGCTGCACGATCCCCAACTCGGCCAGTCGCTGCGGCTGTCCCTGCTGCTGACCGTCGTCACCTGGGCCGTGCAGACCCTCATCTGCCTTCCCCTCGGCGTCTGGTGCGCCGGGCACCAGCGCGGCCGGGCCGTCCTCAGCACGCTGTTCTTCGTCCCCCTGCTGATGTCGAGCGCCGCGGTCGCCCTGCTGTTCTCCGCGCTGCTGGACCCCAACTTCGGCCTCGCGCACACCATCGGACCCTGGCTCGGCGTCGACGACGGCAACTTCATCGGCGACCCGCACCTCGCGCTGTGGACCGTCATGGCCGTCGTCACCTGGCAGTTCGTGCCCTTTCACACCCTGCTCTACCAGGCCGCCGCCCGCCAGGTGCCCGCCCAGCTCTACGAGGCGGCCACCATCGACGGCGCCGAGCGGTGGCGGCAGTTCTTCTCCATCACCCTGCCCCAGCTGCGCAACACCGTCGTCACCTCCTCGGTGCTGATCCTGGTCGGCTCCCTCACCTACTTCGACATCGTGCTGATCCTCACCAACGGCGGCCCCGGCACCTCCACCCGCATCCTGCCGCTGCACATGTACCTGACCGGCTTCAGCAGCTTCGACATGGGCTACGCCAGCGTCCTCGCGGTACTCCTGCTCGTCGCCGGCACCACCCTGTCCCTGCTGGTGGTCCGCGTCACCGGCTTCCGGCGCATGGCCAGCCAGCGGGAAGGACTGTGATGAGCGCCAAGACCCTCACCCCGACCGACACCGCCCCCCGCCAGGCACCGCCCCGCCCGCCCCGGCCGCGCGCGGTCCGCGGCCCCGGCCGCCGCCCGCGCCGCCACCGGCGGCCGGACCGGCTGGGCGCCCTGGGCGCAGCGGTGTGGCTGGTGATCGTGGCGGTGCCGCTCTACTACGTGCTGGCCTCCAGCCTGCGCGAGAAGAGCGACTACCTGGACGCCGGACCGCTGTCGCTGCCGCACCACATCGTGCTGTCCAACTACCGCACGGTCCTGGACTCCGGCTTCGCCACCTACCTGTGGAACAGCATCCTCGTCACGGTGTTCACCGTCGCCCTGGTGCTCGCCCTCGCCCTTCCGGCCGCGTACGCCGTCGTACGCAGCCGCAGCCGTCTCGTCTCCGCCGGGTTCTCGGTGATGCTGATGGGCCTCGCGATCCCCGCGCAGGCCACCATCGTGCCCGTCTACCTGCTGATCACCCGGCTGCACACCTACGACACCCTCACCGCGATCGTCCTGCCGACAGCCGCGTTCTCCCTGCCCATGGCCATCCTCGTGCTCACCTCCACCATGCGCGACATCCCCGGCGAGCTGTACGAGGCGATGACCGTGGACGGCGCGAAACCCGCCCACGTCCTGCGGTCCCTGGTGCTGCCGCTGACCCGGCCCGGCCTGGTCACCGTCGGCGTCTACACCGCGCTCGGCGCCTGGAACGGCTTCATCTTCCCCCTGGTCCTCACCCAGAGCGACGCCCGCCGCACGGTGACCCTCGGCCTGTGGAACTACCAGGGCCAGCAGGGCGGCATCAACGTCCCCGCGACCATGGCGGCGGTCGTGCTGTCCCTGCTGCCGCTGCTCGCCGCGTACCTCTTCGGCCGCCGCCACCTGCTCGGCGGACTGACCGCCGGTTTCGGCAAGTGACCGCCCGACGCCCCCTCGGAAAGGCATACATGACCACCGGAGCCACCAAGGCCGCCGCCCCGGACACGACGTCCGCGCAGCAGCCCGGCACGCTCACCAATCCCGTCCTGCCCGGCTTCCACCCCGACCCCTCGATCCTGCGCGTCGGCGAGGACCACTACCTCGCCACCTCCACCTTCGAATGGCACCCGGGCGTCCGCATCCACCACTCCCGCGACCTGGTCCACTGGCGCCCGCTGCCCGGCGCCCTCGACAGCGTGCGGCTGCTGGACCTGTCCGGTGTCCCCGACTCGGGCGGCGTGTGGGCGCCCTGCCTGTCGTACGCCCACGGACTGTTCCACCTGGTCTTCACCCGCGTCGACAACCACCACGGCGGCTGGTGGGACGCCCAGAACTACGTCACCACCGCCCCCTCGGCCTCCGGCCCCTGGTCGGACCCGGTTCCGGTGCACGCCCGCGGCTTCGACCCCTCGCTCTTCCACGACGAGGACGGCACCTGCTGGATGCTCTCGCTGACCGGCGACTGGCGCCCGCGCCGCGACCCCTTCGCCGGCATCCAGGCCCAGCGCTGGGACTGCGCCACCGGCCGCCTCACCGGCGAGGTCCACATGCTGTTCCACGGCACCGCCGCGGGCGTCACGGAGGGACCCCACCTGTACCGCCACGGCGGCCACTACTACCTGATGACCGCCGAGGGCGGCACCTCGTGGGACCACCAGGTCACCGTCGCCCGCTCCCGCACCCTGCTCGGACCCTACGAGCCCGACCCCGCCGGGCCCACCCTCACCTCGCGAGGCCGCCCCGACCTGCCCCTGCAGAAGGCGGGCCACGGCAGCCTGGTCCGCACCCGGAGCGGCGAGTGGTACCTCGCCCACCTCACCGGCCGACCCGACGGCCCGCTCGGCCGCTGCGTGCTCGGCCGGGAGACTGCCCTGCAGCGGGTGGAGTGGTCCGAGGACGGCTGGCCCCGGGTGGCCGACGGCATCCCCGCCCGGCAGGTCCCCGCTCCCCGGCTCCCCGCCCACCCGTTCCCGCACCCGCCCGCGCGCGACGACTTCGACGGCGACCGGCTCGGCCCGCACTGGGCCACCCTGCGCCGTCCCGCCACCCCCGACTGGGCCGACCTGACCGCCCGCCCCTCCCACCTGCGCCTGTACGGCGGCCAGTCGCCACGCGGGCTGCGCACGCCCAGTCTGGTCGCCCGCCGTGCCGGGTCGTTCCACTGCTCGCTCCAGACGTCCGTCGAATTCGACCCGGCCGGCGTACGCCAGCTCGCCGGCGTCACCGCGTACTACGACAGCCGCACCTGGCACTACGCCTACGTCAGCCGCGACGACGACGGACGCAGAGTGCTGACGGTCCTCAGCTGCGACGACGGCCGGCGGCTGGAGGGGCCCACGACGGTGCTGCCGGACACCGGACCCGTCGAACTGCGGGTGACGCTCGACCTGCCGCACGTCCGCTTCGAGCACCGTCCGCCCGGCCAGGACTGGACACCGCTGGGCCCCCCGCTGGACGCGACGATCCTGTCCGACGAGTACGCCGGCGAGAAGGAGGCGCCCGACGGCCGCGCCGCCAGCCCCGCCTTCACCGGCGCCTTCCTCGGGCTGTGGGTCCAGGACATCGGAGCCGACGGCGCCTTCGCCGACTTCGACCACGCCACCTACCGCGAGCACTGACCCACCCGCTCAGGGACGACCGGCCGCCGCCCGCATCCGGCGGCCGGTGTCCGCTCCGTACGGCCCCGTCCCACCGGGCCACGGCACCCGCCGGACCCGTCACCCGCACCGGCCAAGGAGGCCCCGATGCGCCGTCCCGTGCCCTTCGGCACGCCAGTGCCGCGCGCACTCGCACTACTGGCAACGCTCCTGCTCAGCCTCGCCGCCGCCCTCACCGCCACCGCCCCCGCCGCCCACGCCTCCGGCGCCGTCGCCGCCCGTGCCCTGCTCGTCGGCCAGAGCAGCACCGGTGCCTGGAACGACCTGACCTCCGCCACCGGCGCGAGCCCGCAGGGCGGCTCGGTCTACTACAGCGTCCGCGACGGCGCCTTCTCCGGTGCCTGCGGCACCGGCTGCGAGACCGACTACGCCTCCTTCCTCGCCGACCGGGGCAAGCAGATCGAGGTCGGCGTCAGCTGGAAGGACGACCCGCCCGGCTGGAACGGCGACAACGCCGCCAAGGAGCGGGCGTCACAGCAGGCGACGGCCGCCATCGCGGCGGGCACCTACGACCGGCAGTTCACGGCGCTGTCCTCGTTCATCGCCGCCCACCCCTCGGCGACCTTCCTCATCCGCGTCGACTACGAGGTCAGCTCCCCCTTCTTCTGCACCGGCGGCGCCGACTGCACCCCGTACAAGAACGCCTTCCGCCACGTGGCGGGGCTCGTCCGGGCACAGAGCGGCGCCGGCACCCGCGTCCAGTTCGTCTACCACCCCGTGCGCGGCGAGTTCGACAAGCTCTATCCGGGCGACGACGTCGTGGACTGGGTCGGCGTCAGCGTCTTCAACAACGACCTGTGCCAGCCGTACCGCGAGAACGGCACCACGTACTGGAACGGCACCGAGGACACCGCCGCGCGCACCTGCTCGGGCTACTACGACGACTACGTGGGCGGCAACGTCAACGCCTTCCCGCACGCCTACCCCGTCGATCTCAACATCCTGCGCATGATGTGGTGGGCGCAGACGCACCACAAGCCCGTCCTCGTCGCCGAGTCCGGTGTGCAGCGCATGTCCGACCGGCTCGCGTCCGACGGCACCCAGGCCGACTCCGACTACACGGCGTTCATGCAGCGCCTGCACACCCTCGTCACCTATCGCGGACCACTGCCCAACGGCGTGGTCGACGGCGTCCAGACCCACTTCACCGGCACCGGCTACGACCTCTCGGACGTGGTGCGCGCCGTCACCTACATCGACGTCGACTGGCGGTACGGGTTCGACGGCCAGACCTCACCGAGCGCCCCCATCACCCTCCCGCCCACCAGCGGCTGGTACGTCAACTCTCTCATCAGCCGCTATCCGCAGGGCCGTTCGGCGTTCTGCCAGATGCTGGCCACCGACGGTTTCGCCACCACCTGCCACTGACCGCCCGAGCGTCGGTGCCGCCGGGGAACCGGGTGGTCCGGGAGAAGCCGTGCGGGGGGCTCGCCGTGAGCGAGCCCCCCGTCGGATCAGGTCCGGCCGCTCAGCGGACGCGGATGAAGACCACGTCGTAACTGCTGTTGGTGGTGCGCGACTTGACGTAGACGCCGTCGTTGCTGCCGTTGGGGTTGCCGGTGTTGCCCTCGACGGTGGTGAAGGACGCCCCGGACACCGTCCGCACGATGCCTATGTGTTCGTTGCCGCCGGTGAAGTCGCTTCCGCCGTCCCAGTCGAAGGCCACGATGTCACCCGGCTGCGGGCTGGTCGTCACCGACAGGTGGTAGTTGCCGGCCCGCGCCTGCTTGACCCAGCCCGACACGTACGAGTTGCGGTAGGAGCTGGCGCCGGTCTGCTTGGCCACCCAGCTCACGAAGGTCGCGCACCAGGCGTAGTCGCTGGTGGACAGCGACAGACCTACGGCCGAGCCGTAGCTGTTCGCGCGGGCGCTGCCCTCGACCGTGCCCACCTCGGCCTGGGCCACGTCCAGGATCTTGGCGTAACCGCCGCCGGGCGGGGGAGAGGTCGGCGGCGTCACCGCGCCGTACAGCGCCGCCTTGGTGTTCGTTCCGACGTGGCCGTCGACCGAGAGGCCCTTCTCGGCCTGGAAGTCCCTGACGGCGCTGTCGGTGAGCGGACCGAAGTCGCCGTCGACGGCGAGATCGGCACCGTGGTGGTTGAGCAGGCTCTGCAACTCCGTGACGCAGCCGCTGCGCTGTCCCTGCACGATCTCGGCGGGGCACGAGGCGGAGTTGAGGTTGATCGGCGCGGGCGCGCCGCTGCCGCCGCCACCGCCGATGTTCGCGTACAGGGCGGCCTTGGTGTTCGGGCCGACCTGGCCGTCGGCGGTGAGACCGTTGGAGGACTGGAACGCCTTCACGGCCGTCAGGGTCTGCGGGCCGAAGCTGCCGTCGACGTCGAGGCTCTGGCCCTTGCCGTTCAGCAGGGACTGCAATGTGGCGACGCAGCCGCCGCTCTGCCCTTCCACGATGTTCTCCGGGCAGGACGACGACCTCAGGTCCAGGCTCGTCGACGGAGACTCGTCGTCGTCGTACAGGGCGCGCTTGGTGTTGGCGCCGACCTGACCGTCGGACGTGAGGCCGTGGGAGGCCTGGAAGCTGCGGACGGCACTCGCCGTGCCGGCGCCGAAGTCGCCGTCCACGTCGACCGTGTAGCCGAAGTGGCCCAGGAGCCGCTGGAGTTCGGTGACGCAGCCGCCCTTGTCCCCCTGGACGATGTTCGCGGGGCACGAGGAGGACTGGAGGTTGATGGCCGCGGGCGCCGTGCCGGCGGTCGCGTACAGCTTGCTCTTGGTCTGCGGGCCGACCCGTCCGTCCACGGCGATCGCGGTGGCGGCCTGGTACTCGCGGACGGCGTAGAGCGTGCTCGACCCGAACTGGCCGTCGACCACCAGACCCGCGCCGTGCGCGTTGAGGAGGTTCTGCAGTTCGGTGACACAGCCGCTCGACTGGCCCTGCACGATCTCGGCGGGGCAGGACGCGGAGGTCAGCTTGATCGCGACCGGTGCCGCGCTGGCCGGGCCGGCACCGAGCACGATGCCCGCCGAGACCATCGCGGCGGTGGCGGCGAAGGTACCGATGCGGATCCGCCACGGCGTTCCGGTGCGGGATCCGCCGCGGTGCCGTGATCTCTCGTCCTCGGCGGGAGCGAGGGATGCGAGTCTTCCCATGGTGGCGAGGTTCTCCTTCGGGTTGCTGGTGCGTCGTCGGACGATGCGTCGTGCGGAGGGGGGTGCTGCGCACCTGGGTGTGACCGCTGTCCCGAGGTGCGGCCCGGTCCGGAGGGCGAGCGGGAACACGGATCCCCGGTCCGCCCTCGCCGGGCGAGGACGGACCGGGGGCGCTCACTCAAAGGGCGGGCACGGCCGACCGGTTGGGCGGGCCGGACCGGTCAGGCGGCGAAGCGCTTGAACGCGGCCTGGGTACCCGCACCGGCGATGCCGTCGATGGCGCCCGTGTATCCGTAGTCGGCGGCCAGCAGACGCTGCAGCGCCTTGATGGTGTTGGTGCCGGGGTCGCCGTCGATGGCGCCGGTGTAGCCCCAGTACGTCTTCAGGCAGCGCTGGAAGGCCTTCCAGCTGTTGGTGCCCAGCTGGCCGTCGATGCTGTCGGTGTAGCCCCAGTAGTCCGCGAGGAACTCCTGGACGTTCTTGGCCTCGGCGGTGTTCAGACCGAAGTTCTGCGTCGCGGCCACGGCGGCCGGCTGGGCGGCCGCCGCCGTGTGCGCGGTGGCGGCGGGCGCCGCGTAGCTCGTGCCCGCGGTCGCCACACTGCCGGCGGCGAGACCGGCCACGGTGATGAGGCCGGCGATGGTCCTGCCCAGAGCGTTCGGTCGCATGCGTTCCTCTTTCGGTCGTGGGTCGGCACCCGTCCCGCTCGGCGGGCAGGTGGCGGGACCAAAGGTGCAGGGCGCTGGGGCGCGGTGGCCACGGCTGTGCGGCAAGTGGCGGATTTGCGGGACGATCACCCTGCTGACCTGCGGCGACAGCGTTCGGCGGGACGGTGTCGCGGGACGCTCGTATGGGACAGCTGTGACAGATGTGGTGGGCTCATGCAGAATGCGGAGTAGCGGAGGGGACCGCGTACACGATCATGTCCGCTTAGGGGGAATCATGCCGCGTATCAAGCCGCTGCCCGACGAACTCGACCCCTCCGCAGCGCAGTTGGTGGTTCGGTTACGCGAGCTGAAGACTCACGGCGAGCTGACGATGCGCCGGCTGGCGGCCGGGACCGGCTACAGCGCCAGATCGTGGGAGCGGTACCTGGGAGGTACGTCGCTGCCGCCCCGGGCAGCGGTGGAGGCACTGGCCCGCCTGACCGGCACCGACCCCGTGCGCCTCCTCGCGATGCACGAGATCGCCGCCGCCTCCTGGGACATCCGCCGCGCCGAGTCGGCCGTACGGCCACGGCCCGGTGAGCACGAGCCGGAAGAGCAGCGGCGGTCGGAGGACGAGAAGGGAGAACGGCGGGAGCAGGAACGCGAACAGGGGCAGCCGCCCCGCCGTCTGCCGCACATCGCCCTCACCGCCGGTGTCCTCGCCCTGACCGTGGCCTTCATGGCGGCCCTGCTGCTCGTGCTGCGTCTCGATGAGAACGTCGCCCCGGCAGCCGTCGCCACTCCCGCCGGCACCGCCGCGACCACTCCGCCGCACTCCTACCTGTGCCGCATCGCCCGCACGGACGGCCGCTGGTCGGCAGGCATCAACAACGGCCGTGACACCGAGATCAGTTACGGCGACACAGGCGCCGACGTCGCCGAGGCCCAGTGTCTGCTCCGCCGGGCAGGCATCTCGCCCGGCGGGATCGACGGCATGTTCGGCCCGCTGACGCTGCGGGCGGTGAAGACCTTCCAGGGTCGCGCGGGCCTGGTCGTCGACGGCATGCTCGGGCCCCGGTCCTGGAAGGCGCTCCGCGGATGACGCCCGGCGCTCCCTCACCGTCGGGCGCCCGACTGGCCGCCGTGCTGCAGGAGTTGAAGCAGCGCACCGGTCTGAGCCTGGCACAGCTGGCGAACGCGACCACATTCAGCAAGTCGTCCTGGGATCGGTATCTCAACTCCAAGAGCCTGCCGTCACGCAGCGCGGTCGAGGAGTTGTGCCGCCTCGCCGGTGAAAGCGCCGACCACGCGCTGGCACTCCTGGACATCGCCCGGACGGACCGGAGGGAAGCGGGCACGCCGAAGCCGGATCGACCGGACACCGGCGTTCCGCCCGGCACCGACCCGTGCGATGCGGCTCCGGGCCTCACGGGGGAGCCGCAGAACCCGACTCCGACACTCTCGCCCGACGGCGAGGCGGATCAGGCAGACCGGGCACGTGCCGGAGCCATCCACCCCGTTCCGGCCGGGCACCGGTACGCGACCGTGCTCACCGCCCTCGCGTCGGCCTGCGCCGTGATCCTGGGAGCCCTCGTGCTCACGCACCTTCCGCCTTCCCGCCCCGAGGAGACGTCGGTGGCCGCCACGCCCTCTCCCGCCGCCGGGGCGCGCTGTCGGCACACCGCCTGCCAGGACAAGGACCCGATCACCACGAACTGCGCCGCGGGCCCCTTGACCCTGGCCGAACACGAGACGGCCACGGGCGCCTGGATCCAGATCCGCTACAGCCCCGAGTGCGGGACGAGTTGGGCCCGGATGTGGGGCGCGGCCCTCGACGACCGCGTAGCGATCCGGGTGGGCGGCCGGGACGGCGCCGTGCGGTCCGCCCGGGTCACCAGCCGCGGCGAGGCGGACACCTACGTCCACACGCTGATGAGCGTGGTGAGTCCCTCGACCTCCGTGCAAGCCTGCTTCAGCCCCGCGAAGGGCGGCAGGACGGAATGCGTCGAGACCCACCTGGACCAGGCCACTTCGTCTGCCCGGACGCCGTCGACGAAGTGAAGATGCGCCTCGGCGTCCCAGCCCTCGGAAGCCTCCCTCCCCAGCGGTCCGTCAGACCGAAGACGCGGCGGCCGACGACCGTGCCCCGCATCAGCGGCTCCCGCCCCGCCCCACCGCCGCGTCGCGCCACGGCAGCGGCACGCCCGCAGGACTGTCCCACGGACCGGGCCGGGCGTCGCGTTGTCAGTGGGGCTTGGTAGAACTGCGATCACCACCGAGCGCACCCCTTTCCGTCACAGGAGCGGCCGTATGACCATCAACGACCACCTCGCCACGTTCTGTCGGCTGCCCGCCCGCACCTTCCCCGGACCCGGTGCGCCCGCCGACAGCCTGCCGGACGCCGGTTCGGTCGCCTGGCGGATCACCAGCGACGTCTACGACGCGGACGAGGACTGGGCGGACGCGTTCGCCCGCTTCCTCGACACCGTCGACACCACCGAGGTGCGGGCGCTGATCGTCGGCGCCTGGCAGGAGGCGTACGACACCGCGCCGACCGGGATCATCGAGGCGCTGCTCGCCGCCCGGGATCGGCTGCCCGCGCTGCGCGGGCTGTTCCTCGGCGACATGGTGATGGAGGAGTGCGAGATCTCCTGGATCAACCAGACCGACGTCACCCCGCTGCTCGAAGCCTTCCCCGAGCTGGAGGAGTTCGGGGTGCGCGGCGGCTCGGGCCTGGTCCTCACCGGCCTGCGGCACACCGCGCTGCGCAGCCTGACCATGGAGAGCGGCGGCCTGCCCGCCCAGGTGGTGCGCGGGGTGAGCGCCAGTGACCTGCCCGCCCTCACCGACCTCGACCTGTGGCTGGGCACCCCCGACTACGGCGGCGACAGCGAGGTGTCCGACCTGGAGGGCATCCTGTCCGGCACCCGGCTGCCCAGCCTGCGCCGGCTGGCCCTGCGCAACAGCGAGATCCAGGACCAGGTGGCGGCCGCGGTCGCCGGCTCCGCGGTGCTCGGCCGACTGGAGGTGCTGGACCTGTCGATGGGCGTCCTGACCGACGAGGGCGCCACCGCGCTGCTGGACGGCGGGCCGCTCACCCACCTGAAGAAGCTCGACCTCCACCACAACTACCTGACCGAACCACTGCGCGACCGCGTCCGCGGCGCCCTGGAACCGGCCGGCGTCGAGGTCGACCTCGGCCGCGGCGACGCCGACGAGGACAAGGACGACGACGGCACGGTGTGGCGGTACGTCGCCGTGGGCGAGTGACCGGCGTCCCCGCGTCGGCCGCCGGCGCGCGGTTCGCGGTCGTCGGCAACCCCGGCAACCGCCGCGTCACCCTGTTCGCGGACGCCGTCCGCGCGGCCGGGCTGTCCGCACCGAGGGTGGTCGCCTGGGCGGACGTACTGCGGTCCGGGGGAGCGGAGTTCGCCGCCGGGGAGATCGTCCGGATCGACTCGCCCGGCGAGGACGCCGAGGTCGACCGGATGCTGCGGGGTCCCGGGGAGCCGACCCGGGTGGCGGGTTCGGCCCGCTGGTACGCCGGGTTCGTCGCCGCCCTGTCCACCCTGCGCGGCGGTCTGCGGCTCGACGGCCCGGACGAACTGGCCGTGCTCTTCGACAAGCGCCGCTGCCACGCCGTACTGGACGCCGCCGGGGTGCCGGTGCCCGAGTCGCCCACCTCGGGCCCCGGCGCGGCTCCGGTGCGCGGCTGGGACGACGTACGGGCGCTGATGCGCGAGCACCGGCTGCACCGGCTGTTCGTGAAGCCCGCGCACGGCTCCTCCGCCTCCGGCGTACTGGCGGTGGAGTCGGCGGGCGGCGGCCGGATCCGGGCGACCACCTCGGTGGAGCGCGCGTCCGACGCCACGCTCCACAACTCCCTCAAGGTCCGCCGCTACACCTCGGAGGCGGACATCGCGGCGATCGTGGACGCGCTCGCGCCGGACGGACTGCACTTGGAGCGGTGGCTGCCCAAGGCCTCGCAGCAGGGGCGCAGCGCCGACCTGCGGGTCGTCGTGGTCGCCGGCCGCGCCACGCACGCGGTCGTGCGCACCAGCCGCTCGCCGCTCACCAACCTCCACCTCGGCGGCCGCCGCGGCGACCTGGACGAGGCGCGGGCCGCGGTGACGGCGGCCGGCGCCGGCTGGTCCGACGTGCTCGGCGTCTGCGAGCGGGCCGCCGCCTGCTTCCCGCACACCCTGTGCGTCGGCGTCGACCTGCTGCCGGCCACCGGCTGGCGGCGCGCCGCGGTCGGCGAGGTGAACGCCTTCGGCGACCTCCTGCCCCGGCTCACCGGACTGCCCGGCAGCGGCGCGGAGGGCCAGGACACCTACGCCGCCCAGGTGACGGCCGCACTGCGCCACCACCCCAGCACACAGCCCCACCCGCAGAAGGAAACACCCCATGCCCTCGCCCGCCCCGGCCGCTGAGCCGGACATGAACGAGGTCGTCGGCAGCCACGACCTCCTCCTCGTCACCCTCGACACCCTGCGCCACGACGTGGCCGCCGAGCTGGCCGCCGCGGGCCGCCTGCCGAACCTGTCCCGTCATCTCCCCGGCGGCGTATGGGAGAAGCGGCACGCCCCGGGCAGCTTCACCTACGCCTCCCACCAGGCCATCTTCGCCGGCTTCCTGCCCACCCCGGCCGCGCCCGGCCCGCACCCCAGGCTGTTCGCGGCGAGCTTCGCGGGCAGCGAGACCACCGCCCCCGGCACCTTCGTCTACGACACCCCCGACCTGGTCTCCGGCCTCGCGAAGGCCGGCTACCGCACGGTGTGCGTCGGCGGCGTCGGCTTCTTCAACCGCCAGGGCCCGCTGGGCTCGGTACTGCCCGGCCTGTTCGACGAGGCGCACTGGGAGCCGGAGTTCGGCGTCACCTCGCCCGCCTCCTTCGAGAACCAGATCGCCCGCGCGGAACGGATCGTGCGCGAACTCCCGCACGAGCAGCGCCTGTTCCTCTTCGTCAACGTCTCCGCGCTGCACCAGCCGAACTGGTTCCACCTGCCCGGCGCCACCCGCGAGGCAGGCGACAGCCGGGCCACGCACGCCGCCGCGCTGGAGTACGTCGACCGGCACATCGGCCGGCTGTTCACCGCCGCGAGCAGCCGTCGCCGCTGCTTCGCGATCGTCTGCTCCGACCACGGCACCGCCTACGGCGACGACGGCTACACCGGCCACCGCCTGGGCCACGAGTCCGTGTGGACCGTGCCGTACGCCCACTTCTTCCTCGACCCGGCGGAGGCCGCCCGATGACCACCGCGACCGCGGCGAGCCCGTACCAGAGCTACGTCTACGCCTACCCGCACAAGACCGCCTACCGCAGGCTGCCCGACCGCCCCGCGCTCCGCGACCTGTGGGCGGACGAGCCGAAGGACGCGCTCTCCCTCTACCTCCACATCCCCTTCTGCGAGGTCCGCTGCGGCTTCTGCAACCTCTTCACCCGGATCGGCGCCCCCGACGGCCTGACCGGCGCCTATCTCGACGCCCTGGAACGCCAGGCGGGAGCCGTACGCGAGGCGCTCGGCGACAGCGGCCCGGTGCGGTTCGCGACGGCCGCCTTCGGCGGCGGCACCCCCACCTTCCTGACGGCCGCCGAGCTGACCAGGCTCTGCGACATCGCCGAGCACCGGATGGGCGCCGACCTGAAGGCCGTACCGCTGTCCGTGGAGGCCTCGCCCGCCACCGCGACCGCCGACCGGCTCACCGTCCTCGCCGAGCGCGGCACCACCCGGCTCAGCCTGGGCGTGCAGAGCTTCGTCGACTCCGAAGCACGGGCGGCCGTACGGCCGCAGCGCCGCGCGGACGTGGAGGCGGCGCTGTCCCGGGTCCGCGAGGCGGCCATCCCCGTCCTGAACATCGACCTCATCTACGGCATCGACGGCCAGACCGAGGAGACCTGGCTGCGCTCCCTGGACGCGGCCCTCGCCTGGCGCCCGGAGGAGCTGTACCTCTACCCGCTGTACGTCCGCCCCCTCACCGGGCTCGGCCGCCGCGCCGGCACCGACGGCGACCCGGCCTGGGACGAGCAGCGGCTGCGCCTGTACCGGACGGGCCGCGACCACCTCCGCGCGCACGGCTACACCCAGCAGTCGATGCGCATGTTCCGGCGGGCCGACGCCCCGCCGCAGGGCGCCGACGACTACGCCTGCCAGACCGACGGCATGATCGGGCTGGGCTGCGGCGCCCGGTCGTACACCAGGGACCTGCACTACTCGTTCGACTACGCCGTGGACATGCACGAGATACGCGGGATCATCGACGACTACGTCTCCCGTCCGGCCGGGGACTTCGCCCGTGCCGAGATCGGCCGCCGCGTCGACGCGGACGAGGCCGGGCGCCGGCACCTGCTCCAGTCCCTCCTCCAGGCGGACGGACTGCGCCACGACGCCTACCTGGCCCGGTTCGGCGCCGCGCCGGACGCGCACTTCGGCGCGGAACTGGACCGGTTCGCGGACCGCGGCTGGCTCACCGACGACGGGACCGTACTGCGCCTCACCCCCGAGGGCCTCGCGCACTCGGACGCGATCGGCCCCGAGCTGTTCTCACCCGCGGTCCGGGCGGCCATGGCCGCCTACGAGCGGAAGTGACCGCGCCGCCATGGACCTGACCCTGCTCTACCGCGGCCCGCTCGCCTCCTGCGACTACGACTGCCCGTACTGCCCGTTCGCCAAGCGGCGCGACTCCGCCGAGCAACTGCGCGCGGACCGGGCCGCGTTGGAACGCTTCACGGAGTGGGCCGGGGCCCAGAGCGAGGACCGGCTGTCGGTCCTGTTCACGCCCTGGGGCGAGGGGCTGGTCCGCTCCTGGTACCGCCGGGCCCTCGTGGAACTGTCCCACCGGCCGCACGTGCGCCGGGTGGCCATCCAGACCAACCTGAGCTGCCGCACCGACTGGCTCGCCGACGCCGACCCCGGCACGCTCGCCCTGTGGTGCACGTACCATCCGGGCCAGACGCCCTACGACCGGTTCCTCGCCAAGTGCCGGGACCTGGCGGCGCGCGGCATCCGGTACAGCGTGGGGATCGTCGGTCTCGCGGACCACCTGGACGCGGCCCGGCGGCTGCGCGCGGACCTGCCGGACCACGTCTACCTGTGGGTCAACGCGGCCGAGGGCCACACCTACACGGACGCGGAGGCCGCCCTCTGGACGGACCTCGACCCGCTGTTCCCCTACAGCCGGAGCCCGCACGCCAGCGCCGGACTGCCGTGCCGGACGGGCGAGTCGGTGGTCTCCGTGGACGGGGCGGGCACGGTCCGCCGCTGCCACTTCGTCCCGGCCCCGCTCGGCAACCTCTACGACGGCTCCTACCGTGCCGCGCTGCGGCCCCGGGCCTGCCCGCTGGCCGCCTGCGACTGCCACATCGGCTATGTCCACCTGGAAACACTGCCGCTGTACGACGTGTTCGCGGGCGGGGTCCTGGAGCGCGTCCCGGCGTCCCTGCCTGCCGTACCCGGGTAGGGGAACGGTACGAGACAGATGGCGGCCTCCCCCCGTTCCTCGTGGAGGCCGCCATCCGCCGGCGTCGCCGTCAGCAGTTGTACGCGTACCAGACCGGCGAGAAGTTGTAGCTGCTGAATCCGTGGATGGTGCCGTTCACCTCACGTCCCGGGATGGTGGCGAGCACGGTGAACTGGCGGTTCTTGAACGCGGCGACCGTGCCGACCGTCTGCGCGTTCCAGGCCGACCCCGCGCCGTTCCACTGGACCAGCCGGTAGTCGTTGCAGACGTACAGATCGAAGCGGGTGCCCTTGAAGTTCGGCTGGGTGTAGAGGCAGAGCCGCCCGAAGGCGCAGTCGCCGCCGTCCCCGCGCGCCGGGACGCCGTCCACCCCGTCCACGCTCGCCTGCGCGTTGTCGCCGGAGCCCGCCGGCGCGGACCAGGCGGGACCGGCGAGCGTGCCGGTGGTGAGCGCCAGGGATGCTACGACGAGTGCGGCGCCTTTGCTGAATCTCATGGTGATGCCCCCTAGTTGACTGAAGTGCGGTCCGGGCGATCCTGACCCTCCGGGCGCGTCGGCCGCCAACACTTCGATGGGCTTGGAAATGTGGCGGAGCCGGGTGCCGGGGCGGCAAGCGGGCCCGGGGCTTGCCTCTTCGGGCAGACAAGTTGCCGTCAGGACCGTCCTGACCGAACCCGGCAGCTTCTGATCCCCGACGGTCGGCCGCCCCGACGCGGCGAGTCTGCTGCTCCGGGCCATGGGGGAAGGGCCCATAACCGCGCCAACCGGTACGTGTGCTACCTGCGTTGGGGTGGCCGAAAACAATCGCGCGTGACGTAATCGCCCTGTTGCCGGACCGTAAACCGGCATGTGACGGGCGGGGCCTCGCAAACACGGGGCCCCGCCGTGCTCACCGGAATTCGGACAATGATCTCCGCAGTGGTGACAGTGGGCGGGCGCGCTGACACGATCCACCCCGGCAGCGGATTTCAGCCGCACGCCGTTTCCCGGAGCCCACGAAGGCCTCCGGCATCCTCCGTCCCTGCGGCCGTTTCCGGCCGGGCACAAGGAGCTGCTCGAGTGAACCGCCCCCCGTCCCCCGCGGGCACCACATCACCCCCCACCCCCTCTCCCGCCTCCGTACGCGGCAGCCGAGCCGCACGTGCTCGCCTCGCGGCCGCCGCCGTGACGGTGGCCGCACTGCTGACCCCGTTCCTCCCCGCCACCGCTGCCGCGGCCGCGCCCACCGGCACCGGCACGGCACCACGAGAGATCGTGGCCGAAGCCAGGGCCGGCGCCCGCCCCGACGCCCTCTCCGCCGTACAGCGCAGGCAGTTGCTCACGTCGGCCACCGACCGCCGGGCCGCCACCGCCCGCGCCCTGCACCTGGGCGCGAAGGAGAAACTGATACCCAAGGACGTCATCGAGGACGCCGACGGCACGGTGCACACCCGCTACGAACGCACCTACGCGGGCCTCCCGGTCATCGGCGGCGACCTGGTGGTCCACGAGCGGGCCGGCCGCCGCACCGTCACCATGGCGTCGTCGGCAACGGTCACCGTCCCCACGACGAAGGCCGGCCTCAGCGCCGCGCAGGCGAAGAAGGCCGCCCTCTCCACGGCCGAGAAGCAACGCACCGCGGACCCGGCCACGACCGACGAGCCCCGGCTCGTCGTCTTCATGGACGGCGCCGAGCCCGTCCTCGCCTGGCAGTCCTACGTCACCGGCACGCAGGCCGACGGCACACCGAGTCGGCTCGACGTCGTCACCGACGCCACGTCCGGCAGACGGCTGCAGAGCACGGAGCAGATCAACTCAGGCATCGGCAACAGCCGTTACAGCGGCCGGGTCGAGATAGGCACCGTGGACGACAACGGTCTCTACGAGTTGACCGACCCCGACCGCGGCGGCCACAAGACCTACGACCTGACGGGCGGCGGCAACGGCACCCTCGTCACCGACGACGATGACGTATGGGGCGACGGAACCACCGCCGACCGGCAGACCGCCGCCGTCGACGCCGCCTACGGCCAGCGCGAGACGTGGGACTTCTACCAGGACCGCTTCGGCCGCAACGGCATCGCCGACAACGGTGTCGGAGCGTCCTCCCGCGTCCACTACGGCGACGGCTACGCCAACGCCTACTGGGACGACCTCTGCTTCTGCATGACCTACGGCGACGGGCTGGGCAACGCCAACCCGCTCACCGAACTCGACATCGCCGCCCATGAGATGACCCACGGCGTCACCTACGTCACGGCCGGCCTCGTCTACACCGGAGAGTCCGGCGGACTCAACGAGGCGACCAGCGACATCATGGGCACCGCCGTGGAGTTCTTCGCGAACAGCCCCGCCGACGTCCCCGACTACACCATCGGTGAACTCGCCGACGTCCGCGGCACCGGCAAGCCCCTGCGCTACATGGACCAGCCCTCCAAGGACGCCGATCCGGTCAAGGGCACGTCCGCGGACTACTGGAGCCCGGACCTCAAGAAGCAGGACGTCCACCACAGTTCCGGCCCGGCGAACCACTTCTTCTACCTGCTCTCCGAGGGCAGCGGGAAGAAGACCGTCAACGGCGTCGCGTACGACAGCCCCACCTACGACGGTCTGCCGGTCGCCGGCATCGGTCTGAACAACGCCACGGACATCTGGTACCGGGCCCTGACCACCTACATGACCAGCACCACCGACTACGCCGGTGCCCGCACCGCCACCCTCCAGGCGGCCGCCGACCTCTTCGGACAGGGCAGCGCCACCTACGAGGCCGTTGGCAACGCCTGGGCGGCCGTCGACGTCGGCTCCCGCTTCGTCCACCACATCGCCGTCACGGCCCCCTCCACCCGGCCCGTCGCCGTCGGCCAGCCCGCCACCCGTCAGATCGAGGCCGTCGGCTCCGCCCCCGGACGCCTCGCGTACGCGGCGCACGGTCTGCCCAAGGGCCTGTCCATCGACGCGCGCACCGGCCTGATCAGCGGCACACCGAAGAAGGCCGGCACCTTCGGGGCGGCCGTCACGATCCGGAACACCGCCCAGCGCAGGGCCAGGCTGACGGTGCGGTTCGACTGGCCGGTGCTCGCCTCCGGCGGGCGCTCCTTCGTCAACCCCGCCCGCTTCGACATCCCCAACTGGCAGACGGTCGAGTCCCCGCTGGTCGTGACCGGCCGCAAGGGCAACGCCCCCAAGGACCTCAAGGTGAGCATCGACCTCGTCCACCAGTGGGTCGGCGGCCAGGTGGTGACACTGGTCGGTCAGGACGGTACGGAGATCCCGGTGAAGCCGTGGTACTGGGACACCGGGGAGGGCCAGATCCACGCCACCTACACCGTGGACGCCTCCGCGGTACCCGCCAACGGCACCTGGAAGCTGCGGGTCACGGACAACACCCCCGGCATCTACACCGTCGAACCCGGCTACCTGGACCGCTGGAGCCTGACCTTCTGACCCGAAGGGCGCGGCCGGTGCCTCCCGGCACCGGCCGCGCCCACGGCGCGCGCGCCGGTCAGCTCATCCACAAAGGCGCGCTGTCATCGCCAGCCGAGGGCCGGGGCGACGTGGGTCAGGACGCTCTCGATCACGTGGGCGTTGTAGTCGACCCCGAGCTGGTTGGGCACAGTGAGCAGCAGGGTGTCGGCGGCGGCGATCGCCTCGTCCTCGCCGAGCTGCTTGACCAGGACGTCGGGCTCGCCGGCGTAGGAGCGTCCGAAGACGCTGCGTGTCTGGGCGTCGATGTAGCCGATCTTGTCCGTGGAATCGCGTTCCCTGCCGAAGTACGCGCGGTCCCGGTCGTCGGTGAGCGCGAAGATGCTGCGGCTGACCGACACCCTCGGCTCGCGGGTGTGGCCCGCGGCCCGCCATGCCTCCCGGTAGGCCTCGATCTGCTTGCGCTGCTGGACGTGGAGCGGCTCGCCGCTCTCGTCGTCCTTGAGCGTCGAACTCTGCAGGTTCATCCCGAGCCGGGCCGCCCAGACCGCGGTGGCGTTCGACCCGGATCCCCACCAGATGCGCTGCCGCAGCCCCTCGGAGTGCGGCTCGATGCGCAGCAGACCCGGCGGGTTGGCGAACATCGGATGGGGGTCGGGTTCAGCGAAACCCTCGCCGGTGAGGACCTCCAGCAGCCGCTCGGTGTGCGAGCGTGCCATGTCGGCGTCGGACCTGCCCTCCTCGGGCAGGTGACCGAAGTGCCGCCAGCCGTCGACGACCTGCTCCGGGGATCCCCGGCTGAGGCCGAGCTGGAGCCTTCCCCCGGAGATCAGGTCGGCGGCGCCCGCGTCCTCGGCCATGTACAGCGGGTTCTCGTACCGCATGTCGATCACGCCGGTGCCGATCTCGATCCGGCTGGTGCGTGCGCCGATGGCCGCGAGCAGCGGGAACGGTGAGGCGTACTGCCGGGCGAAGTGGTGGACCCTGAAGTAGGCGCCGTCCGCGCCCAGCTCTTCCGCGGCCACCGCGAGATCGATCGCCTGGAGCAGGGAGTCCGCCGCGGAGCGCGTCTGCGAGTGCGGCGACGACGCCCAGTGGCCGAAGGACAGGAACCCGATCTTTTTCATGCGACTTTCAACAACCGGGGGACGGTTTCATTCCCGTCGGCGGCACCCTCGTGTCCCGCGGCCCGGCCCCGGGGCAGCGACCCCGGGGCCGGGCGGTCACGTCCTCAGGGGTGGACGCTGAAGGGGCCGAGGATGCCGGTGTCGATACGGAGGGATTCCAGGAGCGTCCAGGCGTTGTCCTTGGTGAAGACGTCCGCGGCGGCCAGGACACCGGCGTACTTGGCGGCGACGGGGGCGGCGGCGGTGTCGGCGACGGCGTCCAGGAACGTCTTGAAGATGGCCCAGGAGTTGCCCTGGGCGCCGTACTTGGCGAAGTAGGGCGACGGGTCGACCGAGGTGATCGCGGACCGGGTGCTGGTGTCGAGGTCGTCCATGTACTGGATCTGCAGGGTGCCGTCGGCGCGGGTTCCCAGCCGTCCGAGGTGGCCGCCGACGAAGGTGCGCCACGGGTAGTCCATGGCGATGTGCTGGGCCTTGATCCAGTCGGGTATGTCCTGGGAGACGGCGAGTCCCTTGAAGGGGACCCAGCCGGGGTAGAGGACGTCGACCAGCATCAACGTGTCGTATTCGGGTGCGTGGACGAAGATGTTGTCCGGCGAGTGGTTCGGCCCGTGGTAGGCCAGGTCGAGGGTCTCCCCGCCCACCCGCAGCCGGTACTTGTCACGGAAGGTGACCGTCGGCAGCGGACGGTTGGGGTCGCCGGCGCGGGCGAGGAGCCGGGCCGTCTCGGCGTGGGCGATGCGGACGGTGTCGTGTCCGAAGATGCCCGCGGCGCCGATGTGGTCGGCGTGGGAGTGGGAGTAGACGAGGTGGGTGACCTTGCTGGGACGGCCGTTGGCGCGGGTCACGTCGTTGATCGCGCGCTGCAGGTTGTGGCCGATGGTGGGCGGCGCGTCGACGAGGACGACGCCGCGGGTGGTGGTCAGGAACATGGCCTGGTAGTAGGAGTCGGTGACCCAGTAGAGGTGCCCGTCGATCCGGCCGACGTGGTAGCCGTCGGCGTTCGGGGCGGGCCCGGCGGAGGCGGCGGGTACCGGGTCGAAGTCGGGCAGGCCGGTGCCGTCGGCGTAGGCGGGCCGGGCCAGGGCGCCGAGGAGGCCGGCGGCGGTGGGGACGGCCAGGGCACCGGCGGTGCCCTTGAGGAAGCGGCGGCGGCCGGTCGAGGAGACGGGTTCGTGGGACATGGGGATGGCAGTGCCTTTCGGTATCTGGAACGACAGGGCGAAGGTGGTCAGTTGTGGCAGGGACCGAAGGGGTCGGACTGCCGGGAGGCGTGGCCGGCCCGGCCGGTCCGCTGCCGCCACAGGAGGTGTTCGGCGGATTCCGCGGCCGCGTCCCGGACGCCCTCGGCCTGGCGCAGCCCGGAACGACCGGGCCCGTGCCCCGTCCGGTAGCCGCCGAAGTGCGCGACCGGACTCCACTGCGGCCGGACGGGCGGCACGGGCGGCGCCAGGCCCTCCAAGAAGCCGGCCGCGTGCACGGCCCGGCCGCCCACCACGGTCAGCAGCGACTCGATCTCGGGGATCCGCTCCTCGCAGATCTCGAAATAGTCGTCGCTCAGCACGGCGAAGTCGGCGTAGCAACCGGGGCGCAGGACGCCCTTGACGTGCTGCTCACCGGTGAGCCGGGCACCCCCGACGGTGTACGCGGCGAGGGCCTCGGCGCGGCTCATGCGGTTGCTCCCCGTCCGCAGCGGCACGCCGGCGACGTTGCAGCCGGACACCAGCCAGTACAGGGCGACCCACGGGTTGTACGTCGAGACACGGGTGGCGTCGGACCCGGCGGCCACCTGGAGGCCGCGGTCGCGCATCGCGCCCAGTGGGGGCGCCGCCTGCGCGGCGAGCGAGCCGTAGCGGTCACGGAAGGTGGTGCCCTGGTACGCCAGGCGGTGCTGCACGCCGATCGATCCGCCGAGCGCGGTGATCCGGTCCAGGCTCTTCTCCGAGACCAGCTCGACATGGTCGAACAGCCAGCGGTTCCCGGCGGGGAAGAGCCCGTCGGAGGCCAGCTTCTCGAAGACGTTGAGATCGCGGCGGATCGTCTCGTCGTACGTGGCGTGTAACCGGAATCCCCAGCCGCTCTCCGTCAGGAGCCGGACCGCCCTCTCGAACTCGGCCTCGTACGGGCCCAGTTCGGGGCGAGGCTGGGCGAAGTTCTCGAAGTCGCCCGCGGCCCAGGTCAGGTTCTCCCCGGCGCCGTTGAGCCGAAGCCACTCGTCGCCGTCCTCGGGCCGCACCATGGCGATCCAGCGGCGCAGGTCCTCGACCTCCTGGCCGAGGGTCTGCGGGAACAGGTGGTAGGCGATCCGCATGGTCAGCTCGCCCGCCGCATGGAGGTCGGTGACCGCGCGGTACCCGGACGGGAAGTCCTGGAACCCGCCGGCGGCGTCGATCATCGACGTCAGCCCGAACCGGTTCAGCTCCAGGAGGAACTGCCGGGTGGATCCCTTCTGCTCCTCGGGGTCCAGGACGGGAGCCTTGGCCAGGGTCGAGTAGAGCAGCAGTGCGCCCGGCGCGGCCAGGAGCATCCCGGTGGGTTCGCCGTCATGGCCGCGTACGATCTGGCCGCCCACGGGGTCGGGGGAGTCCCGGGTGATCCCCGCTGCCCGCAGGGCGGCACGGTTGAGGATCGCGGCCTGGTAGAGGTGCGTGACGACGACCGGGGTGTCGGGTGCGATCGCGTTGAGCTCCGCGGGCGTGGGCATGCGCTGTTCCGCGAACGATTCGACGCTCCAGCCGCCCGCCACCCGCAGCCACTGGCCCGGCGGGGTACGCGCCGCCTGCTCCCGTAGCATCGCGAGGCCCTGGCGAAGGGTCCGCACGCCGTCCCAGCGGAGTTCGAGGACGTAGTGCAGTCCGCCGCGGATGACGTGATTGTGGGAGTCGTTCAGGCCCGGGACGACACGGTGCCCCAGTGCGTCCACCACCCTGGTCCGCGGTCCGACCAGCGGAGCGACCTCACGGTCCCCGCCGACGACGGTCAACGAACCGTCGCGGACGGCGAGCGCGGTGGCGGCCGGGTGTCCCCGGTCGCCGGTGAAGATCTTCGCGTTGCGCAGGACGAGGTCCGCGGGCTGTTCCGGAGCGCCGGCTCGGATGCCGGCCACCGGCATGGATGTCATGGTCCCCCCACCTCTGGTCAGGTGCCGACGGAGCCGCCCTTGCGGCCACGCCGGCCGCGATCGCCGACGACGTCAGCACAGCAGCGGAGGAACGGCCTTCGCATCGGGGCTCCACCCCAGCGGGAGACGCCCACCGGCGGCCGCCGAGGACTGGGGTGACCCCAGGGGCGAGGACTCGCACGGTGAAGACGCGCAGGTCCGACCGCGAACGCCTGCGTCGCCGACAGCCCGGGACCGTCACCGGGAGTCGCGTGGAGCAAGCGCCGTGTAGCCGGTGGTCCCGTGCCCGACCGAGGCCGGAAACATTCTCATTTGCGCGGAATGTCACTATGATTCTGGCTGGAGCTCTCAGCTTCGAGGAGGTGCCGACATGCCCGCAGTGACGGTCGAGAACCTGCTGAACCTGCCTCGGGTGACCGTTCCGGCCGGTGCCGGGGAACGTGCGGTCCGCACGGTCACGACGGCGCCCAGCGGCTTCGAGGGCGAAGGCTTCCCGGTGCGCCGCGCGTTCGCGGGAATCGACTACGACGACCTCGACCCGTTCGTCCTGATGGATCAGATGGGCGAGGTGGAGTACGCGCCGGGAGAGGCGAAGGGCACGCCCTGGCATCCGCACCGCGGCTTCGAGACGGTCACCTACATCATCGACGGGATCTTCGACCACCAGGACACCCACGGGGGAGGCGGCCGGATCACCAATGGTGACACCCAGTGGATGACGGCCGGTTCGGGCCTCCTGCACATCGAGGCCCCGCCGGAGTCGCTCGTCATGTCTGGGGGCCTCTTCCACGGCATCCAGCTGTGGGTGAACCTGCCCGCACAGGACAAGATGATGACTCCGCGCTACCAGGACATCAGGGGCGGCACCGTCAAACTGCTCAGCACTCCGGACGGCGGAGCACTCCTGCGGGTCATCGCCGGCGATCTCGACGGCCACCAGGGCCCTGGCATCACGCACACACCCATCACCATGGTCCACGCCACCCTGCGTCCCGGCGCCCAGCTGCGGCTAGCGTGGCGTCAGGACTTCAACTGCCTGCTCTACGTCCTCGGCGGACACGGATCCGTGGGCGCGGACCGCCACCCCGTGCACACCGGCCGCACAGCGGTCTTCGGGGCCGGATCCGCGCTGACCGTCCGCGCCGACGAGAAACAGGACTCCCGCGCGCCGGACCTCGACGTTCTGCTGCTCGGCGGTCTGCCGATCCGTGAACCCATGGCCCACTACGGGCCCTTCGTGATGAACACCCGCGACGAACTCGAGCGGGCCTTCGAGGACTACCGGAAAGGGCGGCTGGGCGTTGTCCCGGCGGTGCACGGGATGTCGCGGGACGGCCTGTAGAGCACCTTCACATCACGGCCCGGCCCGCTCGCGTGCCCGCTGCTCACAGTCCCGTCGCGAAGAACTCCAGGTAGTGGCGGGCGAGTTCGTCGGGCGCCTCCAGCGGGATGTTGTGCCCCGCCCGCTCGATCACCACAGGTGTGACCTTCGTGGCGACCCGGGCCATCTGCTCGCCGGGCTCCGCGGCGAGGTAGGCGCGGCCCCCGACGGCCAGCACCGGGCATTCCAGCGGCACGGCGAACTCGGGCCGGTTCTGCGCGGCGTCGGTCCCGGTCGCGCGGTACAGCTCGAACACGGCGTGGCTGCCGCCCGGTTGCTCCAAGCCGCGGGTGTACTCGTCCTCGTCGGCCTGGGTGTACGCACTGGGGTCCCACATGATCCGCCGCATGAAGTACGTCCAGAAGGCGCGCTCCCGGCCGGCCAGCAGCAGTTCGGGATAGTGCGGCAGGCCGAAGAAGGTGCGGTGCCAGCCGTTACGGGGGTCCTCGGCGTCGAGCGGTCCGAGGTCCGCGGCCGAAAGCCCCGGCAACCTCGTCTCCTGGAAGACGAGTTGGACGACGTGGGGCCGGTGGAAGGCCGCCACCGCGTAGGCGACCGCCGCGCCCCAGTCCTCCCCGACCACGCGGTAACGCTCGTGCCCCAGCGCCGCCATGAGCGCGGCGACGTCGTCGGCCAGGGTCCGCGTGTCGTAGCCGGTCGCCGGACGCCCGGAGCCGCCGAAACCCCGAAGGTCCACCGCGACGACGGTGTGGTGCGGGGTGAGCAGCGGGATGACGTGGCGCCAGAAGAACATGGTCTTCGGCACGCCGTGGATCAGGACGACCGGATCACCGCTGCCGCCCGTCGCGTAGTGCAGGTCGACCCCGTTGACCCGGGGCCGGCCGTGGGTGAGCGGGATGCCGGCATGGTCCGTCATCCCCTGTGCTCCGGATCCTGCCATCGCCGCCTCCTGGTGATCGTGCTGCCCGTCGGCACCCGTGGTGTCGATCCGACACATTCCACCGCGGCCGGGGCGCCACTCGCACCGGGGGGCCGCCCCGGTCCGGGGCGGTCGCCTCGGCAGGTCACCGTCCGGGCGGTGACCGGTCGGCGGAACCCGCTTCGCCCAGCTTGCTCTCGATCTGCTTGCGCGACGTGATGCCGAGCTTGCGGAACACCCTGCTCAGATGGAACTCGACGGTCGAGGTGGTGACGAACAGCCTGGTGGCGATCTCCGCGTTGGTCAGTCCCGAAGCGGCCAGCGCCGCCACGTGGCGTTCCTGCGCGGTGAGGTCGAGCTGGGTGTCGGCCGTGCGTCTGCGGGCCGTCTCGCCGGTGGCCTGCAGTTCCACTCGGGCCCTTTCGGCGAAGGGCGCGGCTCCCCACGACGCGAAGGACTCGTACGCGGCCCGCAGTTGGACCCGGGCGTCGGCTCGGCGCCGGCGGCGGCGCAGCCACTCGCCGAACAGCAGGCGCGACCACGCGAGGTCCACGGCCACCGGGACCTTTTCCAGGTGCACGATCGACTCCTTGTACAGCTGCTCGGCCTCGTCGTCGTCGCTCATCAGGGCCCGGCACCGTGCGAGCAGTCCCAGCGCCCACGGCGTCCCCGCGAGCGGGGCGCGCTCCTCCAGGCACCGCATGGCCAGGGTGGCCGCCTCCCGGTTGCCGGTCCGCAGTCCGGCCTCGACCATTCCGGCGAGATTGACGTCGCCGAGGGCCACCGGGTGGTCGTCGAGCATGTCGAGCTGGGCGTCGAGTGCCTCCTGGTACCGCCCGCTGCCGATCTCGAAGATGCTCAGCGCCTGGCCCGCCCACCGGTACGTCACTCCGGTCCCGTGCTCCTCGGACATGGCGCGCATCGTGGCCGCCGCCGCCCGCAGCCGGGCCTCCTGGCCGGTCCAGGCGTAGAGCAGGATCTTGTGGAAGTCTCCCGACCTGAAGTAGCCGGTCGCGGACAGGTAGTCGTCCGCCTCGTTGTAGCAGCTCTCGGCGGCGGCGAACCGGCCGTCCCAGATCTCCACCTTGGCGAGCGCGAGCAGCGCCAGGCTGAGCCCGTAGAGCGCTCCGCGGTCGCGGTCGGCCGTCACCAGCTTCTCCAGCAGGTCCCGCTTGGCCTCGATGTCCCACAGTTCGTCGCCGGCGATGCTGACCATGACGCTGAAGGCGTCCTGTTCCTGGAGCTCGTCGGCGGCGCGCAGCCGGGCGAGGGCCGCGGCCATGGCCGGGGCTCCCTCCGCGTAGCCGTAGGCGAGGGAGCGAGCCAGCGCCGCTATCAGCGGATCGGGGCTCCAGGCGGGCAGCTCGCTGTCCCGCCAGGCATCCGCGGCGGCCTTGGCGACCTCGTGGGGAGTCGTCCCGGTGATCATCCGGCCGCCGATGACCGTGGCCTGCACCGCCTCGCGCAGCAGGTCCCAGCCCGCCATCGGGTCGGTGGTACGAAGATCGGCCACCGCCTCCAGCAGCATCGCGGGCACCTCGCGCGGGCGGGAGCGGATCATCTCGACGGACGCCCGCAGCCGTGTCGCGTGCACCCGGGCCCGCGGTCCTCTCAGGTCGGGAGTGGCGAGTTCGATCAGTGTCCGGACCTCGGCCAGATTGCCCGAGGTGAGATGGGCCGCCGCCGCGTGGAGGTACCGCTCGGCCCGCTTGCCCGGATGCGCGGTCATCTCCGCCGCCCGGGTGAGGACCAGAGCCTGCTCGGAGTATCCGCCCCGCGCCTGGGCCAGCTCGGAGGCGGCTTCCAGCTCCGCCGCCACGCTGTCGTCCGGACCGTCGGCCGCCTCGGCGCGGTGCCAGGCCCGGCGCTCGGGGGCGCTGGTGGCGGCCAGCGCCGCCTGGACACGCCGCCGTTCGTCGGCGGACGCGGCCGAGTGGACCGCCGACCTGATCAGCGGATGGCGGAAGGCGACGGTGGTCCCGCGGGTCAGTATCCCCGCGTCGACCGCGGGCATGGCCGCACGGGCCGACAACCCCAGGGAGCCGGCGGCGCGCCACAGCGCGGCCCGGTCGTCCGTCGGTGTCGTGGCCATGAGCAGCAGCAGGGTCTGGGTGTCCGCGGGCAGCAGGGCCGCCGTCTGCCGGAAGTGCTCTTCCAGCTGCCGGTTCACCGGCAGCGGCTCGGGCAGCGCCGTCACTCCGGCCAGTTGTTCCGAACCGAGGTTCACCGCCAGTTCGAGGAGCGCGAGCGGGTTGCCCCCGGTGCCGGCGACGAGCCGCTCGGCGACCGCCTGGTCCAGGTGTCCGGTCACACCGGCGCTCAGCAGCTGCCTGGCCTCGGCGTCCGCGAGCCCCTCCAGCCGGAGTGCGGGCAGGGCGCCGAAGACGTCGAGGTCGCTGCTGCCGTCCCGGCCGGCGAACAGGATCCCGAGGCAGTCCGCGTACAGGCGCCGGCCGACGAACGCCAGGGTCTCCGCCGACTCGCGGTCCAGCCACTGCACGTCGTCGACCAGGCAGAGCATCGGCGCCACCGCGGCGGCGTCCGAGAGCAGCGTCAACGCGGCCAGGCCGACCAGATGGCGGTCGGACGGAGCGGCGTCGGTCAGCCCGAACGCGGCGTTGAGGGCGTCACGCTGCCGTTGCGGCAGCGCGGACAGCCGGCCGAGGTGGGGCCGCAGGAGCCGGTGCAGGGCCCCGTAGGCGAGCCGCGTCTCGGTCTCCACGCCGACCAGCCTGACGACCGCCAGGTCCTCGGCGGACGCGGCGGCGTGCTCCAGGAGCCGGGACTTGCCGACCCCGGCGTCGCCGTTGAGGACCAGGGCCCCGCCGAAGCCGTCCCGGACCGAGTCGAGGAGTCTGCCGATCGCCTCGCACTCGGGGGCGCGGCCGACCATCGGCGGACCGGACTCACGACGCATGCCGGACCACACCATGGGCCTGCCTTTCCATGTGTTCCGAGTGCTGCGACCGGCTCAGACGCAGGTGGGTTCCGACGGACAGGCGTCCTTGTACGCGTGGTTCACGGACGGGGACGGATGAGGCGGGCACGTCTGGCTCCTACGGCGCGGTGAGGTCGATCGCAAGGACCCTGCGCCGGGTCCGGGCAGGAAGGGCGGCGTGCGCGAGGCCGCGGTCACCGTGCGCGCGTGGTGCGACGGGGACGGCGGTGCGGGTGAACGCTCCTGCCGTCAGGCCGAGTTCGAGATCATGCGACGCGACGTACGATGGCATCCGCGACTCTCCCGGATCGGGGCCCGCCTGCCGGGCTGCGATACAACGCACCCTAGGAAACGGGGCGCTGGGCACGTTTGCTCATCGCGCACCGGTGCTGTGCGCATCGTGCACTCGCCCCTGGCGGCCCGACCGGGACGCAGGCGTCGGCACAGCACGGGAACCGGACTTCAGGGCACGGCCGGCGGGGGAAAAGCCGGCGTGCGGGCGTCCCGGGCCGGGCGTCGCCAGTCGGTGCTCGGGTCGTGGAGCCAGGGGAAGTGGGCATGAGCGTGGTGTTCTCGGTGCGGTCCGATCCCGGCGGTGCGCGTCTGGAGCACTGGCAGGAAGAGGTCTTCCGCACCTTCGTCCCGCTGCGGATCACCCTCCCCGAGGACGAGCCCTTCAGCGGACGGATCAGCACCGACCGGCTCGGCCCGCTCCAGGCGACCACCGTCGACTGCGACCGCGGCCGGGTCGACCGCACACCGGGGCTGATCGCCCGGGACAGCGCCGAGTTCGTCTACGTGGGTCTGCAGCGCAGCGGTCACGCACAGGTGGAGCAGGACGGCCGCAGCGCCGAACTCAGCCCGGACGAGGTGGCGTTGTACGACACGACACGGCCCTACACCCTACGTTTCCCGCACCGCTTCCGGATGCAGGTGCTGCTGGTGCCCCGGGCCCTGCTCCCGCAGTCCGAGGGAGAACTCCACCGGGTGACGGCGACCGCACTGCACCAGGACGCCGGCCTTGGCCGGGTGATCCTGCCGTTCCTGCGGGGCCTGGCCGACCGCGCTCCCGACCTCGCCGCCACGGCGGGCGACGCGCTGGCGGCCCACGCCGTGGACCTCGTCGGAGCGCTTCTCGCCGAGCGGCTGGGCCGCGACGCCCAGGACACCCCCGGGGGTGGCCCCGCCCTGCTGCTGCGCATCAAGGAGTTCATCGACCGGCATCTCGCCGACCCCGACCTGTCCCTCGCCTCCATCGCGCGCGAACACCGGATATCGGTCCGCTACGTGCACAAGCTCTTCGAGAACGAGTCCACCACCGCCGCCCGCTGGATCCAGCGGCGCCGGCTCGACGCATGCCGCGGCGAGCTGTCCCGCCGCTCCCCGGTCCCCCCTACCGTCGCCGCGGTGGCGCGCCGTTGGGGCTTCACGGACGCCGCCCATTTCAGCCGGGCGTTCCGGGCGGCGTACGGCACCTCGCCGAGCGAGTGGCGGGCCGGGCGGCGAGGGTGAGCGGAGGTCGCCCCGGGCCGCGGCCGCCTCGTCAGACAGACGGGAACGGAGCCGGCGCAGGGCGTAGTGCTGACGGGACTTGACGGTGCCCGCGGGGATGCCCAGGATCCGGGCGGTCTCCTGCACGGTCCTGTCGTGGAGGTAGGTGTGCACCAGGACCTCCTGGTGCTCGCGCGAGAGATGGCGCAGCAGGGTCACGGCGTCGACCGACATGGCGACCGCCTCCGCGTGGTCGTCCTGGACGATCCCCCGGTGTTCCGCGCCCGGTGACTCGTGGCGGACGTAGGCGCTGCGGATGCGGTCGATCGCCAGGCGCCGGGCCACGGTCAGCAGCCAGCCGCGCAGCGAGCCGTTGTCGGCGAGCAGCCGATCCGAGCGGAGCCAGGCGCGTATCAGGGTCTCCTGCACGATGTCCTCGGCCGAGTGGCGGTCGTTCAGCATGCGTTCGACATACGCGGTCAGTGGTTTGACGTGTTCGGCCGTCAGGACCGCCAGCAGGTGCCCGTCGGGTGCGGTCCGATCCCGTCGGGGGGCTTTCGTGTGGGGGGCCGGCGTGGTCGCGTCGGCACCGGCTCCGATGATTCCGCTGGTCATGGAGTGGTCCTTGGCTGAAGAGGGGGAGCCGAGCGGGGGCCGGGAGGACGGCTGCGCCGAGCCGTGGGCCGGGGCCGGCGCGACCGCCGTGACCCGGCCGGGTGTCGGCGGTCACGCCCCGGTGCGGACCGCCGACGGGACACCTGCCGCCGGGACCCGCACCGGATCACGGCCGTCCTTCGGGCACGCGGCCGAGCCGTCCGTGCGGCTACTTGCTGAGGAAGGCCAGCAGCGCCGCGTTGACCTCGTCGGCGTGCGTCCACAGCAGACCGTGCGGGCCGCCCTCGATCTCGACGTACTCGGCCGAGGGCAGCAGTGCGTGGAAGGGCCTGCCGGTGGAGTCGATCGGCAGGATCCGGTCGGCCGTCCCGTGCAGGATCAGCGTCGGTACGTCGATCCTGGCGACGTCGGCGCGGAAGTCCGTGATCCAGGTGGGCACGCAGGCCACCGACGCGTACGCCGAGGCACCCGCCGCCACGTTCCAACTGGCCCGCACCGCCTCCTCGCTGATGCGGACGCCGAGCGTCTCGTCGAGGTTGTAGAACGCCTCGTAGAAGCCCGTGAAGTAGGCGTACCGGTCCTTGGTGACCGCCTCCAGGATGCCGTCGAAGACGGATCCGTCGACGCCGCCCGGATTGTCGTCGGTCTTGAGCAGGAACGGTTCGAGGGAGGCCAGGAAGGCGGCCTTGGCGACCCGCTGCGATCCGTAGGCGCCCAGGTAGCGGCCGACTTCGCCGGTGCCCATGGAGAAGCCGACCAGCACCGCGTCGGTGAGGTCCAGCTCGGTCAGCAGCGTGTCGAGGTCGGCGGCGAAGGTGTTGTAGTCGTAACCGGTGGTCGGCTGCGAGGACCGGCCGAAGCCGCGCCGGTCGTACGTGATGACCCGGTGACCCGCGTCGAGCAGGGCCGGAAGCTGCTTCTCCCAGGAGTGGCCGTCCAGCGGATAGCCGTGTATCAGCACGACGGGCTGCCCGCTCCCGTGGTCCTCGTAGTACAGCTCGATGTCGGTGGAGTTCTCCTGGCCGACGGTGATGTACGGCATGTCGATTCCCTTTCGCAGGCTGGGTGGACCGGCGTGATGCGCGCCGGAGTGGCAAGGAAGGTGCAGGCGTACGGGGTGCGCACGCCGACGGGAGAGGCCGTGGACCTGGCGGCCGCACGGGAGTGGGCCCGATCAGCCCCAGCGCTCGGCGGCGTCGCGCCGACGCAGGCGGTCGGCCGTCACCGCGCACGCCGCGAGGACGGCCGCGGCGGCCCACAGCGGAGCCGCGAGCCGGCCGTGTCGCAGCAGCAGACCGCCGGCGAGTGCCCCCGCCAGCATCGCCAGCAGCGACGCGACACGCCGCAGCCGGACCTCGTTCGGGGTCCGATCCGCGAACAGGCCCGCGACGGTCAGCGTGAGCACCGTCGTGGTCAGGTCGGGGACCGCCAGCCGGCGGACCACGGCGTTCTGCAGGCCCATCGCGACGGCCAGCAGCGCGATCATGGCCAGCTGGGTGCCGCGCCGGGCCGGATCGGTGAAGGCGGCCAGAGCGGCCGTCACGGCGACCAGCACGCACTGGGTCCCGCAGCCGAGGGCCAGCAGGAGGCCGCGGTGGATCCGGCGGGCGACGCCGTGGCGTCCGCCGACGAACGCGCCGGCTCCGAAGCAGCCCAGCGCCAGCAGCGCCGCGCTCCAGGAGACGCCGTCGGCACCGCCGACCGCGAAGCCGAAGAAGACGACGTTGCCGGTCATGTTCGCCACGAAGACATGGCCCAGCGCCAGATAGCTGACGGCGTCCACCAGACCGGTGCCGACGGTCAGGGCGAGGAGCAGGACCGGCAGGGGGCCGTGCTCGCGGGAGCCGCTCATCGGGGGTGAGGCGACGGGAGGGGCATGGTCGTTCCTTTCACGGATCCGCTGCTGCGCCCGGTGCACCGGCCGGTGCACGCCGTACCGGCGTGCACCGGAGCGGCCACCGGGGTGTCAGGAGGTGGCGTGCGCGGCTGCCTCGATGAGGTGCGCGGTGGCGTCGGGGTGCGAGACGAGGACCGCGTGGGAGGCGCCCCGGATCACCTGGGCGTGCGAGCCCGCCCGCTTGGCCATGGCCTGTTCGGCGGCCGGCGGGATGGCCCGGTCGGAGCCCGCGACCAGGAACCAGGAGGGGATGGTCTTCCACGCGGGCGCGGAGCTGGGTTCGGCGAAGGCGGCGAGCGACACCGGACGCTGCCCGGCGGCCATCAGCCGGGTCGTGGCGGCGGGTACGTCGGCGGCGAAGACCTGGCGGAAGTCGGCGGGGTTGACGTAGGCGTCCTGTCCGCCGGGATAGGGGCGGACGGTGAGCGCGGGCGAGAGCTGGCTGCCGGGGTACTGCCCGAGGATCGACAGGCCGGTCTCGCCCTCGTCGGGGGCGAAGGCGGCGATGTAGACGAGGGCCTTCACGTTGGAGTGACCGGTGGCGGCGTCGGTGATGACGGCGCCGCCGTAGGAGTGGCCGGCGAGCACGACGGGCCCGGGGATGGTGTCGAGGATGCTCGACACGTAGGCGGAGTCGCCGGCGAGACCGCGCAGCGGGTTCGCGACGGCGACGACCGGGTATCCCTGGCGTTCCAGCCGTGCCGTGACCGCGTTCCAGCTGGAGGCGTCGGCGAAGGCGCCGTGGACGAGGACCACGGTCGGCTTCGGTGTGCCGGGCTTGGCCGAGGCGGCCGCGGAGCCGGCGGCGAGCGCCGGACCGGCGGGCACGGCGGCCGACAGCGCCGGCACGGTGAGCAGGGTTCCGACCGCCAGCGCCACGAGCGCCGGCCTTCTGCGCCGCCGGCCGTTCTCGCGCGGTTCGACGGGGGTGATGCCTGTCATGACGTTCTCCTCGATGATCTGGCCCCGCTCTCGCGGGAGTTCGCTTGTCCGATCAGGCCGGCGGAGCGCCGGTGAGACGTAGGTGGAAGGGATCCGACGAGGCCATGACCAGTGCCTGATCGAAATCCGGGGGCAGGTCGCCGGCCTCGGCCACCGGGGTGCCGTTGGCCCGGAAGAACTCCTCGACGCAGGCCGGGCTGAACAGCACCCCGACTCGCGCCCCTTGGGGTGAACGCACCAGATAGCTGTGCGGAACGCCGCGCGGACCGTACGCGATCTGCCCGGCCGCCAGGTCGTGGCGCTGGTCGCCGATGAAGAAGGTCACCTCGCCGTCCAGCACGAACCACACCGCCTCCTCGTCCTCGTGGACGTGGTGCGGGGGCCCGTGGCCGACCGTGTCGGCGAACTCCATGAGGCTGAACCTGTTGTCGGTCGCGCCGCCGGGAATCAGGATCCTGGCCTGGCCACCGAGGAACCAGAACGGTTCCCGGTCGGGGGCCCGGTCCAGGGTCGGAAAGAACGGGCTCGTCATTGTGGTCCCCGACGTCGTCGTGAGCTGCTCGGGAAGCACAGCGTCGGAACGGTCATGTGATCTCTCCAAGGGGCGCGGAGGGCGGGCGAGGCGCAGCGGGGCCGACGCCGCCGCCGCGCCTCGCCGGCCGGTCAGAGGGACTCGACGAGGCCGCCGTCGATGACGAAGTCGGCACCGGTGATGTTCGCCGCCCGGGAACTCGCCAGGTAGACCACGAGATCGGCGACCTCGGACGGCCGGGTGAAACGGCCCGTCAGCGACTGCTGAGCCGCGCCCCGCGCCACCTCCCCGGGGTCGACGCCCCGGGACCGGCCGACCGTGTCGGCGACACCGCCCGCCCCCTGCCACAGGGCCGTCTCCACCGGCCCGGGACCGATGGTGTTCACCCGTACCCCCTGCGGCCCGACCTCCTTGGACAGGGCCTTGCAGAAGTTGGTCAGCGCCGCCTTCGCCGCGCCGTAGTCGATGACCAGCGGGTCGGGCAGCCGCGCGTTGACCGAGGAGACGGTGACGATCCGTCCGTCACCGGTGGTCAGCAGATGCGGCAGGGCCGCCCTCGTCGCGCGGACCGCGGACAGGAGGTTCAGCGTCAGCGTCCACTCCCAGTCCTCGTCCGTCACCCCCAGGAAGCCGTCCACCCGCGGCCGCACCGCGCCGACGTTGTTCACCAGCACGTCGACACCGCCGTGCGCCGCGACGGCCTCGGCGATCAGCGTCGCCGGACCCTCTCGGGTCCCCAGGTCGACCTCCACGACGGTGAGTCCGGCTCCCTGCTCCGCGAGCGCGTCGAGGGCGTCGGTGCGCTTGCGTGAACCCGCCACGACCCGCGAGCCCGCCGCGAGGAAGGCCTCGACGACGGCCAGCCCGATGCCGCGCCCGGCACCGGTGACCACGACCGTCCGCCCGGCCAGACCCGCGTCGTCGCCGGACGCCGGTGCGGGGGAGGAGGTCATCGTCCGCTCTCCAGGCCCTGCTCGCGCAGCCAGCCGAGGACGGTGTCGGCGACCTCGCGCCAGCCGCCGTCGATCGTCAGGGAGTGCCCGCGGTCGGCGAAGTTGAGGATGTCGGTGACGGCCTCGGAGTGCCGGTACTGCTTCAGCGTGGCCCGGGTGACGGTCTCCGGCACGGTGTGGTCCTTGCCGCCGGAGATGAGCAGCAGCGGGCCGCGGCCGTTGTTCTCCGTGTCGACCTTGGCCGGCGAGTGCGGGTTGAAGTTGGCGGACGCCGCCTCGTACAGCGGCTTGCCCGGCGCCGGGATGGTCCAGCGCTCGTACAGGGCGGCCGACTCCTCCTCGGAGACGGCGTTGCCGAACGCGAACCGGAACTGCTCGGCGGTCAGCGACACCGAACGGTTCTTGTTGGCCGGGTTCTTGAAGACCGGGAACGTCGCCTTCAGCGCGGACAGCGGCAGCGGCAGGACGCCCTTGATCTGGGCGGCGTCGATCGCGACGGCGGCGGCCGCGCGGTCCTGGCCGAGCAGCTTCTGCGCGATCATCCCGCCGAAGGAGTGACCGATCACGATGGGCCGCTCGGGAAGCTTCGCGATCAGCGCGGCGTAGTGCTCGACGACGTCGTCGATGCCGTGCCCGGCGATGCTCTCCGGGTTCTGACGTGCCTCCTCGACCGTGTCCGGGTCGCCGGGCCATCCGGGAGCGGACGGCTCGTAGCCCTCCTCGCGGAACAGGTCTATCCACGGCTGCCACGAGGTGCTGTGCAGCCAGAGTCCGTGGACGAAGACCACGGGAAGGTTGACGGACATGACGGAGCCTCTCCTGTTTGGGTCACCTGACCGGACCGGTGTCCACGAAACCGGGGACCCCGGTGGTTTCGCACCGGGGTGCCACCCCAGTGGTTCAGGCGTGCAGAGCGCGGGGGCCGGGGGTGCCGGATCTCGACCGGCCGACCGGCCGGAGGTGCGGACGCGGCGCGAGCACCTGGGGCCGTCAGGGGATGATGCTGCTCACCACGCCGCCGTCGACACGCAGTGCGGCGCCCGTGGTGGCGGAGGCCGCGTCGGAGCCGACGTAGTGGACGAGGTTGGCGACCTCCTCGGGGCGGATCAGCCGTCCCAGGAGCGAGGAGGGGCGCTCCTCGGCGATGAAGCGGCGTTCCGCCTCCTCGAACGGGATGCCCTTGCCGACCCGGTCGGCGATGAAGACCCGGACGCCCGGGGTGAGGGTGGGACCCGGAAGGACGGAGTTGACCGTGACGCCGGTGCCGGCGACCTCCTGGGCGAAACCGCGGGCGACGGCCAGCTGGGTCGTCTTCGTGGCGCCGTAGTGGATCATCTCCTTGGGCGTGTTGATGGCCGACTCGCTGCTGATGAAGACGACGCGGCCCCACCCGCGCCGCACCATCCGGGGGGCGTAGTGGCGGGTGAGCCGGATGCCGCTGAGGACGTTGGTCTCGAAGTAGCGGCTCCACTCCTCGTCGGTGATCTCGAACGCGGGCCTCGCGTCGAAGATCGCGGCGTTGTTGACGAGGACGTCCACGTCCGGCACGGCGTCCGTCAGGGCGCGGACGCCGTCCGCGGTGCTGACGTCGGCGGCGACGGCGCGGACCTCGCCGTTGCCCGCGGCGGCGAGGACGCGTTCGGCGGCGGCCTTGGTCCGGTCGGGGTCACGGCCGTTGACGATGACCTCGGCACCGTCGCGGGCGAAGGCCGCGGCGGTCGCCTCGCCGATGCCGGAGGTGGAGCCGGTGACGAGTACGGTGCGGCGGGTCGTGGCATTCACGCGTGTCTCTCCTGGTCTGGTGGAAGTCGTCCGCGAGCGGATCGACCGGATTGCGGGTGCGTCGCGAACGGGCGCGGCCCGCTGGGCTCAGGCCGTCGTGGATCGACGTCCGGCCTGCTCGCGCCGGCCGAGCGTGACGCTCGGCCGGCGCCGCGCCCGTTCGCGGAACTGCTCGGATCCGCCCGGCGGGGCGGACCGGATCACAGGGTGGGCGGCGGCCCGGTGACACGCAGGTTGAAGTCCGCGGCGGACGCCACGACCGTTCCGAGATCGAACTCCGGCGGCAGGACGCCGGCCTCGGCCACCGCGATGCCGTTGGTGCGGAAGTACTCCTCGATGCGGGCCGGGCTGAACAGCGCAGCTATCCGCGCCCCTTCGGGCGAGCGCACCAGGTAGCTGTGCGGGACCCCGCGCGGCCCGTAGGCGACCTGACCCGGTACCAGGTCGTGGCGCTCGTCACCGACGAAGAACGTCACCTCGCCGTCGAGGACGAACCAGACCTCCTCCTCGTCCTCGTGGACGTGGTGCGGGGGAGCGTGGCCGATCGGGTCGGCGAACTCCATGAGGCTGAGCCGGTTGTCGGTCGCGGTGCCGGGAAGCAGGATCCTGGCCTGGCCGCCCAGGAACCAGAAGGGCTCGCGTTCGGCCGTCGGATCGAAGGTCGGGAAGAACTGCGTCATCTTCGCCCCCGAAGTCATCGCTGGTCGCCGAGGAACTGCAGCAGCAGGCTGGTCATTTCCTCGGGGTGCTCCTCGTAGATCCAGTGGCCGGAGTCGGGGACGACGACCGGGGTGACGTGCTTGGCGTACTTGCGGACCTGCTTGCCGACCGAGGAACCGAGGCTGCCGTCGGCGCCGATCGCGAGCACCGGCATGGTCAGCTTGTTCTTCCGGAAGCGCGCGTTGTCGGCGATGTCCTGAGGGAAGGCCCGGAACCAGGCGAAGGACGCCTCCAGGTGCGCGTAGTCCCGCAGGTAGGACGCGAAGACGTTCAGGTCGTCGTCGGTCAGGGCGTCCTTGTGGACGGCGATGCCACGCATGAAGCCCTTGGTCCAGGTCAGTTCACGGCCCTGGATCAGGCTCTCCGGCAGACCGGTCTGCAGGGAGAAGAAGCCGAAGTGCCACGCTCCGGGGCCCTGTGCGGTGAGCGACGGGAAGTCATAAAGGCCCGAGTCGGGGATGGGGGCCTCGCTGAGCACGAGCTTCTTGACGGTCTTCGGGTACTGGGCGGCGTAGGCGTAGGCCACCATGGTGCCGATGTCGTGGCCGACGACGTTCACGTCCTGGTCCTTGCCGAGGGAGGCGAGGAGTACGTGCAGTTCGGCGGCCATCGTCTTCTTGTCGTAGCCGGACGCGGGGGCGTCGCTGCGGCCGGCGCCGGGCAGGTCCGGTGCGATGACCGTGTAGTGCTTGGCCAGGGCGGGCATGATGTCGTGCCACTCGTACCAGGTCTGCGGGTAGCCGTGGATGAGGACCAGGGTGGGGCCGTGGCCGCCGATCACGTAGTCGATGCCGGTGCCTGCCACCTTGGTCTTGTGCTCGCTGAACCCGGCGGGCAGCTGTTCGTGCGCCGAAGCCGACGCCGACGACGCAGGTGTGTCGGAGGCCGAGGCCGTGACGGTGACCGAGCCGAGGGCGACGGCGACGGCGAGGGCCGAGGCCGCGAGGCCACGGGAACCGGACAGACGGAATCTCACTGATAACTCCGATGGGAGGAGGAAAGGGAAGACGGTGGGACCGGAGCCCACCGCGGGGGTGACGGCCGGTCAGAAAGACGGGCCGGTGCGGCCGTCGACGGCGATGCCGGCTGCCGGGCGGCAAGGAGGTCCAGCACGAGGTCGGCGACCTCTGACGCCCGGATGAAGCGGCCGACGCTGATTCGGCGTGTGTTCATGAAACCGGGGGTCGTGGTGGTTTCGCACCGGGGTGGTACCCCAGTGGTCGCGGACCCGCTGGTCAAGGCCGCGGTCGGCTGCCGGGTGGGGCAGGCGGACGCCTCGGGGGCGCACCCCCCCGGTCTAGCGCTGCGCGGCGACCGAACCCGCCTGTGCCACGGCTTCCTTGAAGAGCTTCACGCCCGGATCCCTCCACTCCGCCGGCGAGATCCCGTACAGGGACCGGAAGGCCCGGCTGAAGTGGGACGCGCTGGTGAATCCCCAGCGGTGGGCCACCGCGGAGATGGAGCGCTTCGAGGCGTCCAGTCCGGCCAGTTCACTTCGGCACTTCTGCAGCCGGCACCGCTGGATCCACTGACCGGCGGTGCCGCCGTCGGCCTGGAAGAGCTTGTGAAGGTAGCGGACGGAGATCGAGTTGGCGCGGGCCACCGTCTGCGGGGTGAGGTTCGGGTCGTCGATGTTCCGCGCGATGAACCTCTTGATCTCCAGCAGGCGGTCGAGACCCGCCGCCGGCTGCGCTCCCAGGCCCAGTTGCTCCTCGACGAGCAGGCTCAGCAGGTCGATCGCGCTGCTCGCGAGAGGAACTCCCGTGGCCGCCGGGCAGTCCGCCGCCATGTCGATCAGGTGCGTCACGAACGCGGCGACCAGTGACCCCACGGCCGCGTCCGTCGTGACCGGGACCGCGGCGATCTGCCGAAGACGCTCCTCTCTCAGCCCCATGAGCCGGCGGGGGAGGGCGAGGAACCTCGCGCGGAACGGGCCGGGGAGGTCGAGCGACACGGGATGCGTCAGGTCGTAGAAGACCATTTCCCCCGGATGCAGGAACACGCGGCGGCCGTCCTGTTCGAGCGTGGCGGTGCCCCGTTCCACCAGCAGGACGACCAGGAGGCCGTCGTCCTGGCCGGCGGGCCGCCCGGCCCGGCGCAGCCGCATCCCGCTGCCTTCCAAGGTGGCGAGCTTCAAGTGGCCCAGACGGAACGTGCGGATGACTCCGGCGTGCCGCCCGTCGGGCACGGTGGCATCGGTCAGGCCCAACGTGTCGTGCAGAGCCTGCTGCCAGGGATCGACTCCCCGTGGCGGCACCTCGCCGTCACGGCGGCCGTCGGGGACGGCGTCGGGCGCCGTCATCAGCGAACGCGTCGCCTTGCCGGCCGTCCCACGGTCGACCCGGGTGCCGCTCACCGCACGATCGGGAGCGAGCACCTGCATGCCCTTCGTCACCTCGAACCCCTCCGCGCGGCCGCCTGGTACTCCCGGGGAGAAATGCCGTAGGCGAGCCTGAAGACACGACTGAAATGGGAGGCGCAGGCGAATCCCCAGCTGTGCGCCACCACGGCGACGGTCGGTGCGTTGGACATCGTCCGTGCCAGTTCCTTCCGGCAGCGCTCCAGACGCTGTTGCTGGATCCACCGCGCCGCGGTCACGCCCTCCGTCTCGAAGAGCTTGTGCAGATACCTGAGCGACACCTGGTGCGCGGAGGCGATCTCGACCAGGGACAGGTCCGGATCCGCGAGACGGCGCAGGATGTACTCCTTGACGCGAAGGAGCATCGCCTGGACCGCGGCGGGCTCTTGGGGAGCCAGCCGCCCGTGCCTCTCCTGGATCAGGCACGTCAACAGCTCACAGGTCACCGCGGCGAGCCGGTCGGCCTGCGCGGGAGCGACCGACTCGGCACTGCCGCCAAGGCGCTTCAGATGCCCGGCGAGGAGGGCGGAGAGCGGCTCGTCCTGACCGAAGGACGTGGCGGTCACGGCCCGCAGTTCGGGATCGCTCACTCCGAGCGCGGATCTGGGGAAGTGGAACGCGGTGAGGCTGAACGCCTGCCGCAGCGACTTGCCGAAGGGCCGCCGGGAATCCGACATGGAGAACTGCCCGGGGTGCACGACCGCGTCCCGGCCGTCCTGCGAGCGTTCGGCGCTCCCGCGGTGCATCAGCGTGAGGGTCACGGCCTCCTTGCCGTCCCGTGCGATCAACCGCGGCTTGCGGGCGACCGTCTGCGGTCCGGCCGTGACCGTCGAGACCTGCATGAAGCCCACCCGCCGGCTGACGATCGTCGCCGTGGCAGGTTCGTTCTCATGCAGATCGACATCGAGCGGGACGAACGTTCGCGACACGGCGTCCTGCCAGAAGTCGGCCCGGTCCGAGGCGGACAACGGAGCGGTGGACAGGACCACGGACACGGCGACTCCCTGGCGAGGTCATGCGGACGCGCAGCCGACGCGGCCGTCGGGCGCGAGCTGTCCTGGGCCGTCCGATCCGATGGCGGTCAGGCGGTCCGAGGGCTCACGGCGAGCGGTGTCAGCACATCGCACCTGCGCGAGAGGTACCAGGAAGAAGTGCAGGAACAATTTTCAGGATGCCCAACAGTGCAGGTCACCCCGCCTGCCGAGGCGTTGTTCTGCCCTCCGGAGCATCGGCGGTGCGCCTTCGAGCAGACCCCGCCTCCGGACGTTGACGCTGTCCGTCGGCCGACCAAGGATCACGGTCGAGTTGCGCGCGTCCCCCTCCCTCTGCAATCTTGCTCGACCGTCGCCTGACGCGCGATCTCTCCAGAGCAGCCTGCGGCACCGTTCCGGTGCGCCGGGACACGATGAAGAGCGTTAAGAGGTCGCCCATGGTCACGCCTGGATTCCCGCGCGATGCGCTCGATTCGGACGGGCTGCCGGTCTGGATACGCGACCTCGCCAGCGACGATCCGAACCACAGCCTGCACGTCGTACGGGACATGGGACCCGTGCGGGCACTGGAGGCCCTTCGCGTGGATCCCGCCTCGATCCAGCTGTGCGTGCTTCCCGACAAGAAGCCGAACCGGTACACGTCGCTGCCGGGTGCGGCCTTCGGCGGCGACACGGGGGACGCCGCCACCCTGCTCGCCGGCCGTCTCGGGCCCTGGACCTTCGTCTACGACGACCTGGGATACACCTTCGACGGCACCGCCGAGGCTCTCTCCCGCGGCGGCCGTCAAGCGGTCACGACCGTCTGCGCCATCAACGGGCACGCGAGTCTCCACTACGCGGTGGACGGCAAGGAGATCGAGAACGTCGTCATCGACGAACTCAGCCTGGAGGAACGGCTTCCAGGCATGCCCGCCGAACTGGCCGCCGCGTTCGAGGCGGCCGGGATCGCCGACTGGGAGGACCTCGAACCCGGCGAGGTCGACAGCCTGATCGGCATGCGCGCCGCCTGCGCCCTGGCAGGAGCGGTCCTGACACTGGACGACCTTCGCGCCATGCACCTGGTCATGGCGCAGCGGAACGTCGGCGACTGACCTCCGTCCACGGTCAGGAGACGTACCCGGCCCATGCGTGGCCATGAGGGGCTCAGGTCCGCTCGGGCAGCACGGCCGTGGAACGCCGCTCGTTCTCGGAGTAGCCGCCCCAGACGCCGTACTCCTGCCGCGACGCCCGCGCGAACATGCCGCAGGGACCGCTCACGGGGCACTGACGGCAGATGGTCCGGGCCGCTTCCTCCCGCCGCTGACGGGCTCGGCCCCTCTCCCTCTCCGGTGAGAAGAAGACGGAACTGTCCATGCCCCGGCACGCGGCGTCCTTCTGCCATGCCCACACCTGAAGCAACGGCTTGGTGTGTGTACGCATGCTCACCCCTTTGGAAATCGGCAAGGTGGCCCTCAGACCCCGAGTGCGTTCCGGCGGGGGAGGACCAGGGCTCGCGGTACGGCGAACCAGGGCCGCGGCGCGCACTCGGGAAGCGGGATTGTCGTCCCGGACCCTACGGACGCTTGATCGGCGTTTCGCGCCGGGGAACGCACGGACTCTTGCCCGGGGAGGAACGAGCAGGGGAGGCCGACCGGTCACCCCATGACGAGCGGCCCGCGGCCGAAGCCGGTCTCCGGATCCGAGCCGACGACGCGCACCTCCCCGCGCGCCTGTGCACTGTGGGAACACCATCCGTGCACGGACGAGCGATCGGCCTGACGCGCGGCTCCTAGGCTCCTTCTCGATCCGACCCGCCCCGACCCGCCCCGAGCCGACGTGTCTCGAACGAACTCCTCTGGCGAACTGTCGGCCATGTGTCGCTATGTCCAGAACCGGCCGATGAACATTGTTACTTGACGTTTCATTAATTGATCTGCGAAAACGTCTGTTGCGAACAGGAGTTCGCAGTCACCCGTGGTCAACGGGTTGGTCCGAGGTACGAGTGCACAGGAGTCGCACGGTGCGAATATCCAGGCTGTTCACCGCGAGACCCGGGCCGATGCCCAGGCGTCTGGGGGTTGTCGCCTCCGTCGTGACGGCACTGCTGGGGGCTGGTCTGCCTCTGGCCGCGGCGGCGTCCGCGGAGCCCGCCGCCGAGGCGCCGGCGCAGCAGTCCCAGGCGCCCGTGGAGTCCGTGTGCTCGGCGCCGAAGCCTGGCCATGTCGGCTGTTTCGCGCTGCGACGCACCGACACCGTCGCCCGGCGCGGGGTGGCGGCCACGGATCCCGTGGGCTACGGTCCGTCCGATCTGCAGAGCGCGTACGCCTTGCCGGCGGACGGCGGCGCGGGCCGGACGGTCGCCGTCGTGGTGGCCTACGACGACCCGACGGCGGAGGCCGATCTGGCCGTCTACCGTGAGCAGTACGGACTGCCCGCATGCACGACCGACAACGGCTGCTTCCGCAAGGTCGATCAGCGAGGCGGCACCGACTTCCCCTCACCCAACAGCAGTTGGGCAGCCGAGGCGTCCCTCGACCTGGACATGGTCTCGGCCTCCGCGCCCGCCGCGCACCTCCTGCTGGTCGAGGCGGACAGCTCCGACTTCCAGGACATGTTCGCCGCCGTCGACCAAGCCGTCGCGCAGGGAGCGCAGTACGTCTCCAACTCCTACGGAAGCGACTACACCAGCCAGGCGGGCAGCGGCGAGTTCGCGGAGGAGGCCACCGAGTTCGACGCCCACTACAACCGGCCGGGCGTCGCGATGGTCGCCTCCACGGGGGACCGCGGATACGGCGTCTCCTATCCGGCTGCCTCGCAGTACGTGACCGCCGTCGGCGGTACGACGCTCAACCCGAGCGCGACCGCCTCGCGCGGCTGGACCGAATCGGCCTGGGGCCTCGCCGGGTCGGGGTGTTCGCTGTACGAACCCAAGCCCGGCTTCCAGACGGACACCGGCTGCGCCAACCGGTCGGTGGCGGACGTGGCCGCGGTGGCCGACCCCCTCACCGGTGTGGCGTTCTACCAGACGTACGGCGGCAAGGGCTGGGGCGAGATGGGCGGCACCAGCGCCGCCGCACCCATCATCGCCGGCGTGTACGCGGCCGCCGCCGTCCCCGACGCCGGCACCTATCCGAACGCCTACCCCTACTTCAAGAAGTCCGAGCTCAACGACGTCACCAGCGGCACCAACGGCACCTGCACGCCGGCCTATCTCTGCACCGCGGGGTCCGGCTACGACGGCCCGACGGGTCTCGGCACTCCCAACGGCCTTGCAGCGTTCCGCAACTACCCGCACGGCACGGTGAGCGGCACCGTCACCGACTCCAGCGGAGCGCCGCTGACCACGGCGACCGTCACGGCCGACGGCTACCAGGCCACCGTGGACTCCCACGGCCACTATTCCCTCACGCTGCCGACCGGCACCCACGACCTGCGCGCCGACGCCTACGGCTACCGGAGCGGAACCATCGCTGGGGTCACCGTCGCCGACCGGGACTCGGTCACACGGGACATCGCGCTGGAGGCCGCGCCCTCGCAGACCGTCACCGGCAGGATCACTGACGGCTCCGGCCACGGATACCCGCTCTACGCGGCGGTGACCGCCGAGGACGTGCCCGGCGCACCGGTCTTCACCGACCCCTACACCGGCGTCTACAAGCTGAGACTGCCGGAAGGCCGTGACTACACCCTCAAGGTCGTGGCCCAGTACCCCGGCTACCAGACCGGCACGAAGGACGTCACCGTCGGATCCACGACACGGAAGGCGGACGTCGCCCTCCCCGTGGACCGCGAGGTGGACACGTTCGCGGGCTACGACGTGGGAACCGTCGGCCGGACCGAGGCGTTCGACGCGACCGATTCCCCGCCCGGCGGCTGGACCGTCGTCAACGCCCCCGGCACCGAGGGCGGCTGGCAGTTCTCGGATCCCACGCACCAAGGGAACAACACCGGCGGCAGCGGTGGCTTCGCCCTGGCCAACAGCATCAGCTACGCCGGCAGGCGTCAGGACTCGTCACTGCTCAGCCCGGTCTACGACTTCAGCACCTACACCAGGCCGCGGATCTCCTTCGACATGGCCTACCCCGCCTCCGTCACGCAGAGCGCCACGGTCGACATCACCACCGACGGCGGCGCGACCTGGACCAATCTGCGCACGTGGACGAAGGTCAGCCAGACCGACCACATAGACATTCCTATCGCCGCCTACTCCGGAGCCAAGTCCGTCCAGGTGCGGTTCCGATACGTCGCAAGCAATGACAACTACTGGGAACTGGACAATCTTTTCATCGGCGACCGCCCGACCACACCTGTCAAGGGCGGCCTCGTGGCCGGTGTCGTCACCGACGCCAATACGGGTGCCGGTGTTCTCAACGCGAGGGTCCGCGACGCCGACGATCACGGGCAGACCGCGCTGACGACGGCCACCCCGGCCGACCCGCGACTGGACGACGGCTTCTACTGGCTCTTCTCCGACTCTCCCGGCAAACGGTCCTTCGCGGTGACCAAGAGCAAGTTCGCCACCGCGGCCAAGACGGTGCGCGTGGTGCCGGACGGCGTGACCGAGGCGGACCAGTCTCTCCAGTCCGGCAGACTCACGGTCAGACAAGCGGCCGTGGACAAGACCCTGACCCTGGGCGGGAAAGCCACGACGAAGCTGACGATAAAGAACACCGGCAAGGCTCCCGCCACTTTCACCGTGGCCGAGCAGGTCGGCAGCCCCGAGTCGCAGACGGTCGACGGCACGGCCTGGCAGTCGGTGGCGGATCTGCCGACGGCCACGACGGACAACGCGGTCGCCGCGTACGACGGCCGGCTCTACTCCGCCTTCGGCTACACCCCCAGCACCAACACCTACAGCCGGGACATGTACGTCTACGACCCGGGCGCCGACGCCTGGTCGCAACTGGCGTCGGCGGCCGACGAACGCGACGCACCGGCCAAGGGATTCATCGACGGCAAGTTCTACGCCGTGGGCGGCTGGCGCAACGACAGCACACTCGATCCCAAGCTGGAGATATACGACCCGGCGTCCGACACCTGGAGCACCGGAGCGCCGACACCCAAGCCCTACGCCGGCTCCGCGAGCGCGGTCCTGGACGGCAAGCTGTACGTCGTCGGCGGATGCGGCCAGAAGAACTGCCTCAACACGGACGTGTACGCCTACGACCCGACCGCCGACAAGTGGTCGGCGATGGCTCCGTACCCCATCCCCATCGGCTGGGCGGCCTGCGGCGAGATCGACGACAAGCTCTACTGCGCCGGCGGCCAGACGGTGAACTCCGCCGCGACGAAGCACGCCTACGTCTACGACCCGGTGACCGACGACTGGTCACCGATCGCGGACATGTCCCTGGCGGTGTGGGCACCCAACTACGCGGCAGCGAACGGACAGCTCGTCATCGTCGGCGGCAGGGCCGCGGCCGGCGTCACCAACAAGAGCTCCGCCTACGACCCGCGGTCCGGGACGTGGACGGCGCTGCCCAACGCCGCCTCCACGATCTACCGAGGCGGTGCCGCTCCCGGCTTCTACAACGTGGGAGGCATGCGCAGCCCCGGGGGCAGTGTGACCGCCATGGCGAGCGTGCTGCCCGGATACGACCAGGGCGACCGGACGGACGACGTGACCTGGCTCGGTCTCGGTGGCCGGCAGGCGACCCTGCGACCGGGTGCCAGCACCACGGTGACCGTGTCCTTGGACGCCACGTCCGCCGGAGTCAGCCAACCGGGTGTCTACTCGGCGCAGTTGAGCATGCGCACCGACACGCCGTATCACGTCGCACCGGTCCCGGTGACGATGACCGTCAACCCTCCCAAGGGATGGGCCAGATACGCGGGCACCGTGCTCGGTGACGACGGCGAAGGCGGTACGGCCCCCCTCGCCGGGGCCACCGTCGAGATCGTCGGCAAGAAGTCGAGCCACACCCTGACCACGGCCGAGGACGGAACCTACTCCCAGTGGCTCGACACGCGCCGCGGCCCGATCACGGTGACCGTCTCGATGGAAGGCTACGAGCCGGAGACCACCCGGGTCGATCTGTCGAAGAAGGACTCGGCTCTGGGCGACTTCACCCTGAAGAAGGCTCCGTGAGCTCCACTCACGTGCCCAACAGGGCGGTATCCGACACCGTCCCGGAACGATGACAGCCGGCCGTCCAGGCACATGACCGGCCCCACGGGCCGCCGGGTTCGAGCGACGTAGGTGTGCGCTCGTGGACCAGGTGACGCGCACTGCCGGACGTACCGCGGGGACCGGGAAGACCTAGCGTTCCCCGTGGCAGCCGAGTGGGATGAAGCGCCTCTCGCCTCCCACTCGGCCGCCTCCAACCGTGTCGCCCCCGCACCGACAGCGCACTCCGCACAGGACGCACCTGACGAAGCCCTCGGTGAGGGCGGGCACGAGCACCGTCATCGGCGGAAGGACAGGGTCAGCCGTGATCGAGTTCCGCCAGGCGCTCCCGGGCCGTCACCACGTGCTCGGGGTTGCCGGACTCTCCGAGACCGACGCATTGCACATAGGACTCGCGAGCCTGCTCCAGGTGCCCTCCGGCGTGAAGGGCCTCAGCGAGATGGATCAACGCACGGCTCTCCAGTCCCGGATTCGCGCTCGCACGGGCGAGGTCCACCGCGATGCGCAGGTGATCGGCGGCCTTCGTCCAGTTCTGCAGGCGGGTCTGGGCCTGCCCGATGGACGTCTGCACGTTGGTCCGGTTGAAGGCGGCACTGTGCGGCTCGATGCTGTCGCCGGCCTGATCGAGGAACGCGAGCGTACGGAGGTGCTCCGCGATGGACTCCTCATGACGTCCGGCCCGCAGCAGGGTGTCGGCGTGGCTGCACATGGCGTGGAGCGTCCCGTGCATGTCACCGGCGGCCTCGAACAGTTCGGCCGCTTCGCGGTTGTGCGGTGCCGCCGCGGAGTACTCGCCGAGGTGGCTGAGCGCCCACGCCGTGTAGCTGTGGGCCCAGGCCTGCTGGGCGAGATCACCGGCGCGCCGGGCCGCCTCCAGTGCCCGGGCTGACCGTTCCATGCTGGCGTGGTGCCGGCCTTCGCAGATCAGCAGGGCCCAGGCGTGGAGGTTCAGGTGGGTGGCTTCGAGCAGGGGATCGCCCAGTGCCTGAGCGCTGGCGGCGGCGGTGGCGGAGACCTCCGGCCAGTGCCCCCAGAAGATCCACTGGTCGGAGAACCAGTGCAGGGCTTCGGCGAGTTCGACCACGCCGGCGTGGTCCTGTTCGTGGGCGGCGGAACGGAAGGCCGCGAGCCAGTTGATGCTCTCCGTCCGGAGCCACTGGCGGGCGTGGTCCGCGGTCGACAGGTCGACGGTGCCCTGCCACGTGGCGGGCGGGGCACCGTAGTCGGGCTCGAACCAGCGGCCGGCCACGACCGCGGTCTCCAGCAGCCAGCGGTGCAGGGCGCCCCTGGCCGCCTCCGCCGACGCCTCGGAATCCTCGGCTTCGAGCCGGCCGCGGGCGTACAGCTTCAGCAGGTCGTGGAGCCGGTACCGGTCCCGGTCGGAGCCCAGCAGCCCGGTCTCGACCAGTTCCTCCAGGGTGTCCTCGACGTCGAAGTACTCCTGTCCCGTGAGCTGGGCGCCGATGGCGACGCTGGCGTCCGGGCCGTCGACCAGGGCCAGGAAGCGGAAGAGCCGCGCGGCATCGGGGGTGAGCTGGCGGTACGACAGATCGAATGCGGCCGAGACGCGGACGTCGCCGGCGGCCAGGGTGTCGAGACGGCGTTCCTGCAGCGCGAGACGATCGGCCAGGCGGCGGACGGTCCAACCGGTGCGGGTCGCCAGCCAGTTGCCCGCCACGCGCAGGGCAAGGGGAAGGTAGGCGCAGCGCAGGGCGACCTCGGAGAGCGCGTCGGGATCCGTGCCGGCGCGGTCCTTGCCGATCACGCCGGTCAGGAAGACGGCGGCTTCGGAGGGGCTGAGTTCGCCGATCGGCAGGCGCTCGACGTCCTCCAGCCCGGTGAGCATCCTTCGGCTGGTGATCAGGACCATCGCCCCTCCCGCACTCGGCAGGAGGGGACGGACCTGCGCCTCGTCACGGGCGTTGTCCAGCACGATCAGGCAGCGGCGCCCGGAGAGTGCCTGCCGGTACAGCTCCGGATGACCTTGCGATCCGGCCTTGGCCAGGTCGCGGTCGGCGACGCCGACGGCCTTGAGCACACGGAGCATCAGCTCGGCCGGCAGGGGCGGCTCGTCGTCCATGCCGCGCAGGTCGAGGACGAGCTGCCCGTCGGGGAAGCGGTCCGCCAGCTCGCGTGCGGCGTGCAGGGCCAGGGTGGTCTTCCCGGTACCGGGAGGCCCGGACACCGCCACGACCTGTGACCGTCCGAGGGCCGCCTGTCCCGCGAGCCCGGTGAGCTGGGCGAGTTCCTGCTCCCTGCCGACGAAGTCGTCGATGCCGCGCGGGAACGCGCGGACGTCGGCGGGGCTTTGGCGCGGGTTGCGTCCGATCCGGGCGGCGGCGAGCAGGCGTTCGCGCTCCGCCTCGCGCAGGTTCAGCCCGTTCGCCAGCGCTGCGACCGTTCCCCGCTGGGGCGTTGCCCGGCGTCCGCGCTCCAGGTCTCCGATCCCGCGACCGCTGACCCCCGAGGCTTCGGCCAGCGCCTCGATCGTCAGCGACGCCTCCAGCCGCAACTGCCTGAGCAGCGCTCCGAACCCGACGCCGTTCTCCTCGGTCACCTGACCCACCCCCGTATGCCTCGCCCTTCTGTACCTGACTCAACTCGCTTTGTCATGTGTTTACTTGCCCACCCGTCGTCGCCGGGAGGGCGAACGCTGCTTGGTGATCATGACCGGCCTGCGGCTACAGGATATTCACAAAACCATGCCGGGTCATGGAAGGTGATGCACGAAAGTGTCCGGATCGGACCATTGGTGGAAGGTCTGTGTGCGCCGCCGGCGGCGTCGCTCAGCCTCAAGCCTCCGCCGTGTCCGGTTCCCTCCTGGGCAACCTTTCGTACATTTCCCGGCAAGTGGCCGCTACGGGCGCGCCTAGGCTTTTTCGGACAAGAGTTGCCATCCCCCAGACCTTGTTGAACGGGCAGAAAATGACTCAACCGTTTTCGAGCGCAGCCGACACGACGGTCACCTGCGAGCTCGACGTGCACGTGATCGTCGGAGGCGAACCGCAGGTCACACTCCCCGCGGCATTCCACTATCACTGTGCGGACCCCTACGCCGTCCGTCTGTCGATCGGAGCGACCTCAAGCGGAACGGTCGACTGGATATTCGCGCTCAGCCTCCTGAAAGTGGGACTGGGCAGGCCGGTGGGCGAAGGGAATGTCCTTGTCTCGCCCCGGCGCTCGTCGCACGGCCCTGTCGTCCGCATCGTCGTCCGGTCCCGGCTCGGGTCCGCGGTGCTCGACATGATGGCCTCGCCCGTCGCTGAATTCCTGGACCGGGCCGAGGCACTGGTGCCGGCGGGCACGGAGGGACACCACATCGACATCGATCGCATCGCGACCCTCCTCCTGACCGCCGACGAATGAAACGGGCGGGGGGCCTTCCACGGCTCACCGGTCCCGCACTGCCTCTGACGCGTCAGCATCCTCGGTCGTAGATCGCCCGCAGCCACGATTCCCTGACGGCGGCCGTCCGCGCGAGCGTGTACCGGAACGCCTCCCCGGACGGCTTGAACGGGGGGCACGGGTGCGGCGGCAGCGGGTCGTCGCGCTCCACACCTGCGGGCAGCCCGCCGGCCGACGGCAACCGGGAGCGGTGTGGCGGGAAGGCGAGCTCGGCCCAGAGCGCCGCGTCCATGGGCACCGGCACTGCCCCGGCACCCGGCTGCCACATGGCTCCGGTCTGCGGGTGGACCGGCACCAGCAGCAGGTCGGCCGCCGGTTCACCGAACCCCGGTCCCGCCAGGTCCAGCCGCTTGGCACCCGCACCGGCGGGCAACAGCGCGCCCAGAGCCCGGCCGAGGAGATCCGCGACCGGCCCGGACGCCACCTCGACCGGCGCGCCCCCGGCGGCCACCACCACCCGCGCGAGGGCCACGCCCGCCGGAATGTCCCGGTAACCGCTCAGCCGGTGCGACAGCGCGCCGGTGGCCGTCAGCTCCGTCCAGTCCATGATCGGCCGCTCGGGCGGGGCAGGCAGCCGCACCACCGCCTGGGGGAGGAGCCGCACGACCTGCCAGCACCCGCAGTCGTCCATCCTCGTTCCGACGGGCAGATCGCAGCCCAGGCAGGCGAGGTTCGGCCCGTCCCTCCCGTCGATCCCCCTGCAGTAGCCCCCGGCCCGCTCAAGGATCAGCCGCGTGCCGCGCAGGTCGCCGGGCGCGAGGAGGACGGTGCCCGACGGCCCGTCGGACAGGACGCCGAACGGCACGAAGCGCCCCCGCTCCGCCGCCTCGCGCGCTCCGACCTCGTCCAGCCACCGCCACGGCGGCCCGTACGGCGCGGGGTCGACAGCGTAGGAACCGGCCTCCAGCAGCGGCGGGTGCAGCGTCTCCCAGTGAGTGTCGGCGAGGTGAATCGGCAACGCCACCTCCGACACCGGCACGGTCAGGACCGCACCGCAACCCGCACACCCGAACACCGCCAAGCCGTCCCCTCCCACCGTCGAAGCCGCTGAATTCCACCAAGCCCGCGGACCGGGCGGCAAGGGATTTTCCAACGACGTCAATCGCTCGACCGGTGGGCCCCGCAGGCCCTCGGCCGTCGTGGCATCGGCGTTCAGCGGCCTATTCGGACCGTTCTGCCGGCGGCAGAACGCCCGCCCGACCGAGCCCGAAGCTCACTACAGTCCAGGCTCATGGCGACGATAACCGCGCGCACGGTCGAGTATCCGGCCGACGGCGTCACGATGGCCGGGTACCTCGCACTCCCCGCCGGTGCCGGGCGTCGGCCCGCGGTCCTGATCGGGCCCGAGGGGACGGGGCTCAGCGAAGTCGAGCGCCGCCGGGCCGATGCCCTCGCCGAGCTGGGATACGTGGCGCTGGCCTTCGACCTCCACGGCGGGCGCTACCTGGGCGACCCCGAGGAGATGCTGGCCCGCTGCATGCCGCTGCTCGCCGACCCCGACCGGATGCGGGGCATCGGCCACGCGGCGCTCGACGTGGTGCGCGCCGAGCCGCGGGCCGACCCGGACCGGATCGCCGCCGTCGGCTACGGCACCGGGGGCGCCATCGCGCTGGAACTCGGGCGCGACGGCGTCGACCTGCGCGCGATCGGGACAGTCAACGCGCTGACCACGGGCCGACCGGGCGAGGCGGCGCGCATCCGCTGCCCGGTGTGGGCCGGGGTCGGGTCGGAGGACCCGATCATGCCGCCCGCGCAACGGGACGCGTTCGCCGCCGAGATGCAGGCCGCGGGTGTCGACTGGCGTCTCGTGGTCTACGGCGGAGCCCTGCACGCCTTCCACCACCCACCGGTCGACCACATCGTGCTTCCCGGGGTCGGCCATCACCCTCGACACGCGCAGCGAGCGTGGCGGGACGTCGTCGACCTGCTCACGGAATGCCTGCCCCTGTCGGAGTGAACTGGTTGCCGACCGCGCCGCCCGACGGATCCCGGCTCGCCGGGCCCCGTGGTCTCGACGGATGTGGACAGATCGGCGATGGGAGCGGCATGGAGTATCCTCCATAGTTCTGGAGTGATCGATCCAGATGAAACGCCGGCCGCGTCGGGATGACGCGACTGCGATGAGGAGGCAGCGCCGTGGTGGAGCTAGGACTCGCCGACACCCTCGGGGTCCTGCGGCAGCCCGACGTACGGCCCCGTGCCACCAGCGCCGGGCTCGGTCTGACGGATCTCTACGTGTCGTCCCAGCGGGAGCGCCCCTTCCGGGCCGACTTCGCGGCCGCACCCACCCACCTGCTCGTCCTGCATCTCAACGGCACCGTGACCGTACGACGCGGCCGAGGCGACGTGACCCGGTCCCGGACCGTCCTGCCGGGCGGCCTGTTCCTGCATCCGGCCGGCCGGGAACTGAGCGTGGAACTGGAAGGCGGCCTCGACACGGTGCACGCCTACCTGACCGACCAGGCCCTGCGCGAGGCCAACGGCGGGCACCCGGTCGAGCCTGCCGAAGAACTCGGCGTCGTCGATCCGCTCGCCGAGCAGCTGCTGCGCGAACTGGACTCCACCGTGCGGCACTGGGAGCCATCGGCCCGCACCTACGTGGACCAGCTGACGAGCATGCTCGCCGCACAGGTCGTCCGGCGGCACGTCGCACGCCTCCCCGCGCCGGAGCCCGCCCGCTCCGGGCTCTCCGACCGGCAGCTCGCCGCCGTACACACCCTCATGCACGACCGGATCGGTGACCCCCTGCCCATCGCCGACCTCGCTGCCGCGGCCGCGCTCAGTCCCAGCCAGTTCACCCGCCGGTTCCGCGCCGGCACGGGCCACTCGCCGCATCAGTACCTGCTGGGGCTGAGGCTGGAGCGCGCCGTCCGGCTCCTGCGCACCGGCTCCGCGTCCATCGGACAGGTGGCGCGCGCCTGCGGGTTCTCCCACCAGGAGCACCTGACCCGGGTGATGCGCACCCGTATGGGCACCACACCGGCCGCACTGCGCCGCGAGGCGCAGCACGGCCGGTAGAACCATCTCCGTCAGTCGGCCGTGCGGGCGATGGTGAAGGTGTGCCTCAGCAGGCGCCATTCCCCGTCCGGGACGGCGCGGCCGGCCGGGGCGGGGCCGGTCTGCGGGGCGAAGTCCACGATGAGCGGGTCCTTGACGCCGAACACCGTGTCGCTGTCGAGATGGGAGCCGTCCGCCACGAACAACTGCGTGATCAGACGGCGATGACCGGGCGCGCTGATCATGAAGTGCAGGTGCGGTGCGCGATAGTGATGGCGGCCGACCGCGTCGAGCATCTGGCCCACGGGGCCGTCGCCCGGAATGGGGTAGTGCGAGGGCAGGATCGACCAGAAGGTGAGCCGGCCGTCGTCATCGGTGCGCAGCCGGCCCCGCAGTACGGGCCCCTCCTGGTCGGGGAGCTGGACGTCGTAGAAGCCGTCCTCGTCGGCCTGCCACACGTCGACGACCGCGTCCTTGAGGGGCTCGCCCGCCGTGTCGGCGATGGTCACGTCCACCCACAGCGGCGTTCCGGGGAGGCCGTCCGAGATGTCGCTGCCGTGCTCGGCCTCGGGCGGGCCCTCCACGTAGAAGGGGCCCAGTACGGCGGAGGGCGTGGTCTCGGGGGTCCGGGAGTTGGTCAGCAGGTCCACGGCGCTGGAGATGCCCAGCACGTCCGAGAGCAGCACGAACTCCTGCCGGGTCGGACTGCTCAGCTGCCCGGTCCGGGTGAGGTGGTCGATCGCGCACGCCCACTCCGCCTCGGTGACGTCCTGCTCTGCCACGAAGGCGTGCAGGTGCCGCACCAGGCCGGAGAGCAGGTCGCGCAGCCGGGCGTCGGGCGATGTCGCGAAGCTCGCCACGACCTGCGCGGTGAGCCGGGCCAGCACCGTGGCCGTGGTGGCCGGGCCCTCGGGCCGCCGCCCGTGCCAGGCATCGGTCAACAGCTCCTCGACGCCCTCGGCGGTCACCTCCCGGGGATTCGGGTACGGCGTCGCGACGGCGAGTCCGGCCGCGTCGGCGATACCGGACTCGGGCATCCCCAGCTCACGCAGTGAGGTCGGCCCGCCCAGCGAGGCGACGAGATCGGCCAGACCGCTCGCGGCGTCGGGCACGTCGAGTGCCTGGGCGATGCGGCGCATCACGTCCGGGGCGGACGGCGCGTTGTACGCCAGCACGTGCGGCAGGATCACGGTGTGCGTCTCGGCGTGCGGCAGGCCGAAGCCGCCGCCGAGGGTGTGACACAGCTTGTGATGCAGTGCCATGCCCACGGTGGCCAGACACGTTCCGGCGAGCCAGGCCGCCTGCAGCAGATCGGCGCGGGCCTCGCGGTCGGCCGGGTCCGCGGCCACGCGCGGCAGCGCTCGGGCGATCAGCGAGATCGCCTCAAGGGCCTGGCGGTCGGTGGCAGGGTCGGCATCGGCGGAGTACAGAGCCTCCACGGCGTGGGCCATGGCGTTGACGCCACTGGTGACCGACGTCCTCACAGGCAGCGACAGCGTGAGGTCGACGTCGTAGACGACGGTCTCCGGCAGGACCGCGGCCGAGGACCGGGTGATCTTGCGGCCGTCGCGGGTCTCGCCGAGGACGGGGGTGACCTCGGAGCCGGAGTAGGTGGTCGGCACGACGACCTGGGGCAGGTCGGTGCGCAGGGCCAGTGCCTTCGACAGGCCCGTCGTGGAGCCGCCGCCGACCGACACCAGGCAGTCGGCACCCGCCTCGCTCAGCACGGTGAGCGCCTCCTCCGTCACCTCCTGCGGCGTGTGCATCCGGGCACCGCGGAACTCCGCGACCACCAGGTCACCGAGCGCGTCCCGGACCCGCCGGGCCGCGTCGTCGAGCGTGGGCGCGGACACCAGCAGGACCCGCTTGCCGCCGAGCCGGCGCACTTCCTCGTCGAGCCGGCCGACGGTACCGGACCCGAAGACCACTCGTGCCGGGTGGGATGTGTGAACGAACGACCGCATGGTGTGCTGCCTCCGCGCTTCAGTCAGAACCTGATGAGGGCGCCTTCCAGCTTGCGGTGCGGACACGGGTGAAATCCTGCACGATCGACGCGTATCTCTGCAGGAACGGCGCATCACGGCGACTTCTCCCGCGAGCCGGGTCCGTCAATGGGAGGCGATCGTCCGACCGACCGGCAGTTCGCCGTTCCTCGGCCGGGAGGCCGTGCCGAGCACCGCACGGGTGACGTCCGCCAGTGATCTGAGCAGAGGGTTCGGATCGTCGGCACGCGTGACGAGTACGACCTCGCAGGGATCGGCGTCGAGGACGGGGACCAGGGCGATGTCCCCGCGCGCGGCGGCGCGTCGATCACCGGCAGGGAAGAGCGCGACGCAGTGACCGGTGGCGATCAGCTCCAGCTTGTCCTCGTAGCTGTCGTCGCCCGCAGGCGGAGGCGGCGCCGGGCGGTCACCGACCGGTTTGGGCGTGCTCCAGACGACCGGCGTGCTGACGCAGCTCATCAGCTCCTCGTCCGACAGCGCCCGCATCCTGACAGCCTCCTCGCTCGCCAGAGGATGACGCACCGACGTGACGAGAACCCGCGACTCCTCACGGACCTTCGTCACCCGCAGGCCGTCCGTGGGGAAGGGCAGTGGGCGGTATGCGACGAGGGCGTCGATCCGGCCCTCGGTGAGCGCGTGCAGGCCCCGCCAGTCGAGGTGCCGGGTGCGGACCTGGCCCTCAGGATGCCGACGGCGCATTTCCTGCACGCAGGCGGTGATGACCAGTCCCTCGGTGTACCCGACGGTGACGCCAGGGGGCCCGACCGCGGCCCGGGCCGCGCGAGCAGCTAGTTCCGCATCTTGCAGCAGCGTCCGGGCCCTGGGCAGGAACGCCTGCCCGGCGTCGGTGAGGTGGCTGCCCTGCGGCGAACGGTCGAAGAGCCGGACGCCGAGCTGAGCCTCCAGCCGCTGGATCTGGCGGCTCAGCGACGGCTGCGCGAGGTGCAGACCGGCCGCGGCCCGGCCGAAGTTGCCGTACTCCGCCACGACCGTGAAATAGCGCACCAGCCGCAGATCGACGTCCATCCGCCCAGAGTACGTCGCGTGTCGCCATACGCCTGGGACATGACGGCATACGGAACAGGCCTTGGACAGGGGGTGCGGGTGGGTATTTGGCTGAGGGCATGACCACTTACGACGGCAAGAAGATCGTGATCACCGGTGGAAGCAGCGGTATCGGCCTGGCAGCGGCCCGGTTGTTCGCGGACGCCGGAGCCCACGTACTGATCACCGGCCGCACCCGATCCACCCTGGACGCCGCGCTGGAGCAGTTGGGGGACAGGGCGATCGCCGTCCGCAGCGACACCGCGTCGCTGAAGGACATCACCGAACTGGCCGGCACGGTCCAGCAGCGACTCGGGGCAGTGGACGCACTGTTCGTCAACGCCGGCGTCACCGCGTCCGCATCACTCGACTCGACGACGGAGGAGATGTACGACGAGGTGTTCGCCATCAACACCAAAGGCCCGTACTTCACGGTGCAGGCGCTGGCGCCGCTGCTGCGCGAGGGAAGCGGCGTGGTCCTCACCACGTCGGTGGTGAACGTCCTGGGCCTGGACGCGCTCGGTGTCTACTCGGCGAGCAAGGCGGCCCTGCGGTCGATGACACGCACCCTGGCCCGCGAATTGCTGCCGCGCAAGGTGCGCGTCAATGCCGTGAGTCCCGGCCCGATCGACTCGGGCATCCTCGACCGCTCCCTGCCCGCCGACGTCGTCGAGACGATGAAGGACACCTACCGGAGCACCATCCCGATGCAGCGGCTGGGCATGCCGGAGGAAGTAGCCGCCGCAGTGGCGTACTTGGCGTTCGGCGCGACTTTCTCGACAGGAATGGAGTTTCCTGTCGACGGAGGGGCGTCGCAACTCTGAAAGCCGTCCTGTACGGGAGATCTGCGCCGCAGTCGAGGTGCCAGCGGGCAGGGGTGCTCACCTGAGAACGGGTTTCGCCCCGATGCCTCACCTGGCCCGTGTTGGCGCCAGCCATCGTTCTGCCCGAGCCTGCTTGCCATGATCGCCGGAGGCCTGGGCCTCTTGCAGGAGACGGCTTCTCACAGGTTCAGGGAGGGCGGCAATATCCTCCTTCTGCTTGCGCCGGCTCTTCCAGCCGACGAGATGGCGAACCGCTCCGGCGTAGTGACGCGAGTCCGCACGGAAGTCCTGCAGACCGGCGACGATCTCGGTGATCGGCACATCCTTGAGCAGCAGGCCGGGCACCTCTTCGTGCAAGGGGAATCCCGAACAGCGGCCGCTGCCCGCGCCGCACCAGGCCAAAAGCGCCAGCGTCCTGGCGACGGGGTCCGGGAATGCCGGTTCCAGCCGCTCCCGTACTGCGTTCAGCAGGTCAGGAGAAGCCCGTTCACCGGTCCGTGAGAGCGAGAGAAGCCGATCGGAAAGGTCGTCCAGCGCGGTCGGCATCGCTGCTCGCCAGTGCGTGGCCTCCTTCTGGTCTCTTTCGCGCCGATGCTCGGTTTCTTCAAATTCCCGCAGTGGGCCTGGCACGCCGTGGCTGTCGAGCCAGAGCAGGAGAGGACGACCGTCAGTGAGGAGCGCGTCGCTGTCCCAGCCGTCCCAGCGAAGCGCCTCGCCGTGGTGGAGGACGACGGGGGTCAACTCCCCGTCGTCCGCATCGAGGAACTCGAAGCGGACGTCACCCGCACACATGCACCTGAATCCGGGCACGGCTTCGACCGCCATGGCGGTCCGCAGGCGGTCGAGTTCGGTCGGATCGGAAAGGTCGGCCAGAATCACGCCGTCGACGGAACCGGCGGAGCGGACGGCCTCCGTAACTTTTACACGGGAGGCGTGTTGCAGAACGGCGTCCAGCGCTGACGTTTCAGGCGTGCCCACTTTCAATCCTTCCGTCGGGTGCAGCTGCGTTCGCGATCTGGCGGTGGTCCCGCCACCTGCCGCAACGCCCGTTGCTCATCGTCGGGACGTCGTCCAATCTCCGGCGATGCTCGGTCCCGACCGCTGAATACGGTGGAGGAGTGCGGTGGGATGAGAGGACGCGAAGACGTGGATGTGTATGAAGCCGTGGACAGTCGCCGGGCCGTACGGGCGTTCAGCGATGAGCCCGTGCCCAAGGAGGTGCTCGAACGAGTGCTGACCGCAGCGACGCGGGCTCCGTCCAGCGGCAACCTCCAGCCGTGGCAGCTGTACGTCGTCACCGGCGCTCCCTTGGCAGCACTCAAGCGGACCGCAACGGCCAGGGCGCTGGCGGGTGACCCAGGTGATGAGCGGCAGTATCCGATGTACCCGGATGGGCTGGCCTCACTGTATCTGGGGCGCTTCTCCGCTGCGGCGGCTCTGCGGTACGAAGCGCTGGGGATCGAGCGCGACGACCCCGACCGGCCCAGGAAGATCGCCACCTTGAACTCGGAGGCGTTCGGCGCACCCGCCGTCCTGTTCTGCTACCTCGACCGGACGATGGGCCCCGGACAGTGGGCTGACGCGGGGATGTACCTGCAGACGGTCATGCTGTTGCTGAGAGCGGAGGGGCTGCACAGCTGCCCCCAGGTGATGTGGACCGTGTACCGGGAGACTGTCAGCCGGGCAGTCGGCGCCGGTGACGAACTCGTGCTGCTCTGCGGGGTCTCAGTAGGGTTCGAGAAGACGGGCGTGCCGCAACTGCGCACCGGGCGGGCGGACATGACAGAAACGGTGACCTTCGTCGGAGCGTGACCGCTGACGGCCGAGATCGACAAGACACCCCCCTGTGGTGAAGGGGTGGGCCGGACGTTGACAGCCTCACGTCCGGCCCGTCGACTCAGTCAACACCTGCCCAGACCGGGCTTGCCGTCGGCCTCAAGAGTCTCGGCCCCTTTGACGGGATGGCGTGCGTAGGACCTTTCGCGATCAGGTCTGGCACTGAGAGGTCGCCGCCCCGGTCCAGTTGCTCCAGGCGCCGCCGGCGGGTTTGACGTGGACCCGGATCTCGACCTTGGCATTGACGACGAAGCAGACGCGGGTGGTGCTGCCGATCTCGATAGGACCTTTGGTGGTGCGGCGGGGAACGAGGGTACGTCCGTTGCCGACTTTCACCCAGTGGCCACCGGAGACGACACGGAAGAAGGCTTCGTAGTCGACGTAGGCGGCGTGGGGTCCAGAGTTGGTCAGGACGACGTGGGCCTTGATATTGCGGGTGTAGATACGTCCTTCTTTGCCCTTGTCGGCACTGATGCAGCCGTGGGCGGCGATGCCCCGGGAAGAGACGGAGCCACCGCAGGCGACAGCGGTGGCGCGGGCGTTGGCGGTGGGGAGGAGGAGGGCGAGCGCGGTGGCGGAGGCCAGGGCCGCGGTGCGCATCAGACGCATGAGGAAGGTCCTCTCAGTGGGGGTGGATCCCACCTTCTCGCGAAATGTCTTCCTGGAAAAAACAGATCGCCGAACCGGGTGACAACCACGGTGACATGCGGCACGAAAGTGCGTACGAATGAGCGGAATGCGGCACGCAGTTCGACACACCGGAGCAACGCGGTCCACGAGGTCGGCTCGACTATCCGCCGGCGGCGACGAAAGCACCCAATAGGAGATAGTGGCTCGATCTGCGGACGGCTCACGGCCGAGGAACGGTGTTGCCCTCGCCCGCGGTGATCACTAAGGTCGGTCGCGTGACTGCCGGGTCGGCCTTGGGCCACGCACGAGTGAGTTTCCCGGCCTCGGCGTGAGCCCGAGGCGGGCCAGAGGCCCGCCCCCTTCTCCGTGTCTTTGCTCCCGGCGCCCGCCTACGGCGCCTTTCCAGCGGACCCCAAGACCGGAGACACACCACTGATGTCCTACGACCAGCCGTTCCCCCATGCCGGCGTGCAGCTGAACCACACGGCTGTCTACGCGAGCGACCGCTACCTGTCCGCCGAGTTCATCGCCACGATCCTGGGCCTGAAGGTGGGCACACCGTTTGGGCCGTTCTTGCCAGTTGACCTCGGCAACGGCGTGACGCTCGACTACTGCGACAAGAGAGACGCCGCGATCCAGTCGCAGCACTACGCCTTCCTCGTGCCCGACGAGCAGTTCGACGCTGTGATCGCCCGCCTGGGAGCGATCGGGGTCACCTACTACGCGGACCCCGGCCATACAGCGCCCGGCCGGATCAACGATCTGTTCGGTGGTCGCGGCGCCTACTTCGACGACCCGGACGGTCACAATATGGAGGTCATGACTCGGCCATACGCGCGCCCGTAGGGCATGACAGGGCTGCGATCAAGGGTAGGTCTTGCGGGCCGGCCGCCCCGGGAGCCCTTCTTCCGGCTGGCGGCCTGGTCCAGCTTCTCCGCGATCACGGGGTTGCAGAATCCCAGGAGGGCAGTCTCGGAGGGCGTCGTTCTTCTACCTCCGAGTGAGGTCGCTCGCAGTTGCGTTCGGCTGGGAGTTGCTCTCGCTGTGGTCGTTGATGGTGCAGGCGGCGAGCGCGGCGGCCGTGATGGCGACGGCGGCGATGACGTGGCGGATACGCATGCGGGGCATTTTCGCGGGCTTGGCGGTGGCAGTTGTGGACAACGGCGTTTCTGTGACGCTGCGTTCGACCGTGACGCCCGTCAGACGCCGCCATGAGGAGCCTGAGATGACGGAACACCCCCGACCAGTCGCACTTCCACGATCGCACGGACTCTCGAAGAAGAAGTGGGCTATCAGGCTGCCGTCGCGGTAGTAGCCGAACCAGGGGCGGTGGGCTGTCACGCCGCACGGTCCCGTCTCGAAGACTGTGCATCACCCCCCAGTCGGGTCATTCGCCGCAGGCTGAGCAGTCCTCGCGTGAGCGCATCGGGGCTTCGTTGCGCACGCTGAGCAGGACGGCCGGACTACCGAGCCTCCTCTTGATTTCCTGCTTCGGCGGGGCCCCACTTCCGGCACGACCTCTCATGTCGGCTGCACTCGACTAAAATCTGTGCAGAATTCACCGTTTGCATCGGTGAAACCCACCGGATTCGCCCGGTTGCGGGGTGTAACTGGAACCGGGGCGAAGGACGCCGTCACAGCGAGTCGAAACGACCCGCCCGGAAACCGGAGGCGATGCGGTCGACATGATTTTCGCAATGGCATTCGCCGTGCTCGCCGCCAGCAGCAACGCCTGGGGCACCGTCCTGCAGCGCCGCGCCGCAACCGCCACTCCCGAAGCGCGTTCCCCCTTCGGACTGGTTTTGGCCCTGGTGCGCAATCCCATCTGGCTCGGCGGCATCCTCGGGGTCGTCGGTTCGGCGCTGTTCCAGGCGCTGGCGCTCAACTTCGGCAGCCTGGCCGCCGTCCAGCCGATCTTCATCCTCGAACTGCCGCTCGCGCTGATCTTCGGCAGCCTCGTCTTCCACGTCGAAGTCTCCCGAAAGGCGTGGGGATGCGTCGTAGCCATCTTCGCGGGCCTGGCGATCAGTCTCTTCTCCGCCGCGCCCGCCGGCGGCCGAGAGCAGGTCCCCGGCATGTGGTGGATCCCGACCATCGTCGCCGTCGCCGTGGTGGAGACCGTCCTCATCACGGCCGGCCTGCGTCGCCCGCACGGCCTGGCCCGGGCCGCTTGCCTGGCCGCGGCGGCCGCGGTCGGCAACGCCCTCACGGCGGCGTTCGTGAAGTCCGCGACGCACATCCTGTCCCGGCAGGGAACCGTAGCCTTCCTCCTCGCCTGGCAGACCTACGCCTTCGCGGTCGTCGGCTCGCTCTCCATCGTGCTGCTGGGCTACGCCATGCAGGGCGGCCCCCTCATCGCCTCCCAGCCCGCGCTCACCCTGGGTGACGCCGTGGTCAGCTTCTGCCTCGGGGTCACCCTCTTCGCCGAATCGCCCCGCCAGGGCATGTGGCTCATGCCCGCCTTCCTGGGGGTCGCGCTGCTCTCGTACGGCGTTTTCGTGCTCTCCCGTACGCGCTGCCTGGCGAAATGCGTCGACCGGGACGAGGCGGGAGAGACGGACCAGGCGCAGCACCGCGCAGCGACGACGGTCCTCTAGGCGCTGTCGTACGCCGCGTGGTTTCACGCTGGCTTGTCCCATCCGGGTTCCAGGAGGTCCAGGAGGGCCTGGAAGGCTTTATGAGACCGGTCCCAGTGACCGTCGGCCAGCGGGGCGGTCAGCAGGCCGAGCGAGGCGTCGGCAAGCAAGGTGGCCTGTGTGCGCGCTCGCTCCGCGTCCATGCCGAGGTCGCGGAAGATGGCGGTGTACAGGCGGGTCCACTCACCGACGATGTTGCGCATGACAGGCCCGTAGCGGTGGGGATGGAGCACGCTGGTGCTCATGACCTCGAAGTAGAGGGGCAGTGTCGCGCGGACCTGGGGATCGGTGAACTGCTGCCAGACCTCCTCCAGGAAACGGCGCAGGTCCGCGGGAGTGGTGGGCGGGCCGACGGCTTCCAGCAGTGCCCGGGTGCGTAGGAGGGGGCGGCGCGCGTAGATGTCGAGGGCCTCGGCGACCATCTGTTCCTTGGTGCCGAAGTAGTACAGCAGCATGCGGTCGCTGGTGCCCAGGGCCTTGGCGAGGGGGCGCAGAGACAGGTCCGTGACACCGTGGAGTGTGACGTACTCGCGGACCTGGTCAAGAATCTCGCGTCGCTTGGCTGGATCGGGCGGGCGAGGCATGAGGTGCTCCTGGGGGCGGGTAGGCGGGAGTTCCGGGACGGTCCGTTTTCGGCGTTCTGAATGTATATTTACTGTAACGCCCGCTACATGTATATTTGGGGTGTAGCGACTGCTACGTGCAGAGCCTGGTGTACGCCAGGCGTGATCATCGGCGGGCCGTCCGTCCGGTCGGCAGCGAAGGGACTGATCCCCCATGTCCACCTGGGTCATCGGCTACCGCACGTCCTCCCACCGCGGACGGCCGTCCTCCCGCGCCACCGCACGTTCATGGCTCGCCCGGCAGTGGGCTCTGTGGTCCCGTCTGCTCGCGCCCCTGCAGCCGCTCGACGCGCCGCGCGGCTGCGCCACCGCCTTTGACGCCTCCTGGCCCCTGCGCCGGGAACTGACCTCCGTACGTCAGGCCCGACGTCTGGTGACGGCACAACTGGCCGACTGGGCCGTGAGTGATCTCTCCGACACCGCCGAGCTCCTGGTCAGCGAACTCGTCACCAACGCGCTGCGGCACACCCGCGGCCCGCTCAGGCTCAACCTGCAGCTGCGCGACCGCCGCCTGCTGTGCGAGGTCGAGGACACGGAGTCCGCCAGCCCGGCACGTGGCGTCGCCGACCTGGATGCCGAGAACGGCCGTGGCATCGAACTGCTCGACCTGCTCGCGGACGCCTGGGGCAGCGTCCGGACGGCCACCGGCAAGACCATGTGGTTCGAACTGCGGGCCGAGGGCCGCCCTCGTGAGACGCAAGCGCCATGATGACCATGCGGGCTCTTCCGCCGTGTATCCGGCGTGTTCGACGAACGGCTGATGCGGTCGGTCAGGCGGCAAGTCTTCTCCCGCACCAACCCGCCGCTGAAGGTCAATGTCGGGCGCCTCACGGAGGCTGGGGCCATCGAGGGTGTCAGCTCAAGCCGGCGCTCCGCTGACAGTGGCGGACAGGCGTACGCGGTCCAGCAGAAGGGGCTGATTGGGAGATCGCGGCAGGCACCCGGCGGGCCGTAGTCACGAACTACGCTGACATCCTTTCCAAAGCCCAGGGAGCAGCGTGCCGCCGTCCTTCGCCCACCGGATAACCAAGTACAACCCGGCTGATCGCGATGAGCATGGGCGCTACATCGGCGCCGAGGACACGGAGAGCGACCATGGGCCGGTCGAAGCGGCCTACTTGGAGGCGATCGCTGCATTCGCGCAGGAGTCGGGCATTGACCTGCTGGAGATCCGTGAACCGCAGGTCGCCGGCTTCGTCGGCTTTGGCCTTGAGACGTCGGTCGACGGGCACGGCCTCGCTGGGCTGTTCCCGTCCGACCTCACCGGCTACTACGACGGTGCCGAGGTCTCAGTACCGGTCGCGCTGGAACTGGTGCGGGCCATGCTCCGCGACCAGGGCGCCTGGTGCCGCCTGGAGCAGCAGAACACGTTCACCGTGCACGTCGGGTGGGATCAGTACGTCTACGTCGGCAGCGACCAGCCCTGTGAAGCAGCCGTCGCCCGGACCCGCGAACTCGGCCTGTTCGCGGAACCGGTCACGGCATCGCCCTACGCGGCAGACCTTGAGGAACGCGAGGTGACACAGCCTGCGGACGAGGAGTTCTGGGAACGAATACGCGCAGAACTGGCCACACCGCGGACGCTCCTCCTGGAGGAGGTCTACCTGCGCGGCGCCGTTCGCTGGCACCGTCTCACCGCGAACAATCTCGACACCGTCCGTGCCGTGCTCGGCCAACGGGCGCTCCTGACCGTCTGGCCCGGCCTCACCTCTGATGTCCAAGCGGTCCTTGCCGCGCTGCCCAAAGACGAATCCGTGCACTTCGTCTGGGAGACAGCGAACGGAACGATCCGCCACGCGACCGTCGACGAGACCGACCGCCAACAGCTCACCACCTGGGTGACAGGCGCGACGGCGGCATGCATCCTGCCTCTTGCCGTCGACAGGCACCACCCACTGTTCGAAGCCGCTCTACCTGACAATGACGGCGTGCTGCGCGCCAGGTGGTGACGTGGTTCGCCATTGGCGTCGGAGATTTCGGGGGAGGCGCGAGGGCGTGAGGGTGGCGACGTGGCCTGCCTGCCCCGTTCGGCAGGGGAGTACCCCGTCCCGTGATCACGAGTCGGGATACTCCCCTGTGCAAAGCCGCTGTTGGCGGTGGCCCGCTCAGTCCGCGGCGAGCAGGTGGGCGGGGGCGATGCGGGACAGCCCCCGGATCGGCACCGCAAGCGCCGCCACCACCAGGGCGGTCGCCGCGAGCGTGGCCAGCAGCGCGGCGCCGGCGACGGTGAACAGGTGTCCGTGCAGGACGCCTTGGCCGAGGACCAGCACGCCGGCCAGACCGGCCACCGCACCGGCGAGACCGCCCAGCAGAGCCAACCCGATTCCCTCGTAGAGGGTCAGCTTCGCCAGCTCGCGGTTGGTCCAGCCGGTCGCCCGCAACACCGCCAGATCGGCGGCGCGTTCGCGCTGCGAGATGACCAGGACGTCGATGGCGCCGGCGGCGCCCAGCAGCAGGGACAGGGCGACGCTGAGATAGTCGGCCCCGCGCGCCTGTGCCACCACGGCACTGCCGAGCAACGACCCGGCCACCTCGCCCCGGAAGGCCAGCGTCAGGGCGAGCAGCAGCGTGAAGGCCGCCACCCCCAGCGCCAGCCCTGCCGCACCCAGCAGCGTGCGGCCCCGCACCCGCAGCAGGTTGAGCACGGCCAGTCCGGCCACCGAACGCACCGGGCGTGCGTGGCGGCTCGCCGTCACCGGAGGCCGGACGGCTTCCATCGGTCCCAGTCGGGTGGCGAGCCAGGCGGGGATCAGGCCCGCAGCGGTGGCCAGCAGAAGTGCCACGGGGAGTACGAGGAGCGACTTGGTGCCGGCTTCGGGCTGTCCCAGTACCCGGCCCAGCACGTATGCGAGCACCGTGCCCGCGGCTCCGGCGGCCAGCCCGATCACGGCCAGTTCGCCGAGGACCAGGCGGAGCACCTCGCCGCCGCTCCACCCTAGGCAGCGCAGCGTGCCGATCTCGGTGCGGCGCGAGCGCACCGAGGCCAGCGCCGCCTGGCCGAGGAAGAGCGCGCACACGACGAGGACCAGGACGAAGAGCACCGCGCTCTTGGTGTCGACCGCCCGGAGGATGCGCAGTGCCACCCCCTTGGCGACCCAACGCTCAGTCACTCGTGCCGAGTTGCTCAGTGCCACCGTCTGCGGCGCGGGCGAGCTGCCGACGGTGACGTCGACCTGGAGCCGGGGGTAGGCGGCCCGAATCTTCCCGGCCACCGCGTTCACCCGCGCCCGGGAGGCGGTGTCGACGCCGGTCACCCCGGCCACCCGGATCCTGATCGCGCTGACCGGCGCCTTGTCCTGGAGGCTCGGGACCCGGCGGCTCTTGGCGAGCGCGGTGACGGAGTCCAGCGTCGTCAGCATGGTGGGCGGCGGGCTGACGTATCCGCCCAGATTTCGGTCGGGCCGCAGCGGCTTGCCGTGGAGCTTCGCGCGGGTCGCGTCGTCCGCGCCGGTGACCTGCGGCGTCTGGTAGGTCTCCAACGGGGTGTCGGACAAGGGTGAGAAGCCGCGCAGTTTGCCGGTGTCGTAGCGGCCGACCAGGCGGACGAAGGGATTGGGCAGGCGCCCGGAGTCAACGCCCGCGCAGGTACCCAGTCCGATGCATTCCGTGGCGGCGTGGCTGGTCACCTTCCGGTACTGGGTGCCCTGGTGGTTCTCCTCGGGGACGCCTGGGAACGGCTGCCGGTTGGAGTTGGTGATCCACAGGCCGGGCTTCTGCGGAGGCTGCGACTGCGCGGCGAGGTCACCGTCGGAGGTCCGGCGGTAGCTGACCGGGCCGACCGTCCAGTAGGCCCCGGTGTCGAACGAGTCCTCGTTCAGGGCCTTTTGGTAGCCCTTGCTCAGGTCGACCCGCGTCGTGCCCACCGCGGTGCCGTGCAGGCTCCGGACGAAGCTGTCGGCTGTCGGGTTGCCCAGTTTCGAGGGAAGTTGGGCCGGGTCGCCGACATCAAGCCGCTCGACCGTGGCGTCGAGTGAGCCGGCGGTCAGCGGGTCGTCGCTGAGCAACGCCGGGATGTAGGAGTCGTGCTGTCCGTGAACGCTCTCGGCGGACGACACCGTGTACGGCTTGTCCTGCTCGGTGAGCATGCGGCCCGAGGCGATGGTGTCACCGAGGCCCACCAGCCGGTCCTCGGCCACCGGATCGACGGCGGACAGCAGCACGGGATAACTGACCGGAACGTCGATGGTGGCCTTGTCCCGGCCGGACTGGCAGTTCATCCGCGAGCTCAGGTCCGGGTCGAAGGGAGACCTGTCCCTGAGGTCCTCGGCGATGTTGTTCGGCTTCATGGGCAGTTGCAGGTTGAACTCGGTCTGCTCGGTCTTGTCCCCGTTGAAGTAGAAGCAGACGTCGTACTTCCCCTTGAGCCGGTACCGTTGGGTGTCCTTGTCGGCCGCGCCCGCTTCCAGGGTGTCGGACTCGAAGAGGTGGTCCGACTCGGATGCCGACGTCAGGGGGGAGCGGGTGAGGTAGACGTACTCGTCCGAGGTGCGGTAACTGCCCAGTCCGGAGGTGAGCTTGGGGCTGATGCGCAGGATCTGCCGGGCCGCCTTGCCGTCCAGGAAGCGGGACACGTCCACCGTGACGGTGCTCGCCACCATGAGGTAGCCGATGTTGGCGACGGGCGCGGCCACGTCGACCCCGGCCATGCCACGGATGCGCCGGTACTGGTCCATGGTGATGCCGCCGAACGTGCCGGACAGGAAGTTCGGCGTGACCAGTCCGCTCTGCCGCTCCACGTCCGTCTGCGAGTCGGGCGGGCGGACCAGGACGTCGTACGCGGACCGTGCGTTCTTCCGTACGGTGCCCACGGTGGTCGCCTGGCTCGTGCTCACCGTCGCGGTCAGCAGGGTGAAGCTGGTCGCCGCCACCAGGATTCCGGCGGCCAGGGCCAGCGCGCGCCCGCGGCGCCTCCGGAGCTGATCGAGGATCATCGTGATCACGGGCGTAGGCCCCCCAGCCGGTGCAGCACATCGCCGGACGGCGCGACCCGCTGGTCCGAGGTGATCCTGCCGTCCTGCAGCCGCACCACGCGATCGCCGTTGGCGGCGACCTCCCCGTCGTGCGTGGCGATCAGCATCGTCATCCCGTACCGCTCGCGCAACGACATCAGCAGGTCGATGATCTCCCGCCCGATGACGCTGTCCAGGTTGCCCGTGGGCTCATCGGCGAGGAGCAGTCCCGGCCGGTTGATCAACGCGCGTGCGACGGCGACGCGTTGCTGCTGGCCGCCCGACAACTGCGAGGGCAGGGCGTCGGCCCGCTGGTCCAGGCCGACGGCTTCGAGCAACTCCATGCCGCGGGCACGCCGGTCGAAGTCCACTCTGCGCGGCAGGACGGGGGCCAGGACGTTGTCCAGCGCGGTCAGCGCGGGCAGCAGGTGGAAGCGCTGGAAGACGAAGCCGATACGCCGCCGGTGACGGTCCAGGTCCCGAGGTACCAGTTTCGCGCCGTCGATCTCGACGTGACCCTCGTCCGGCCGGTCCATGCCGCCCGTCACGTGCAGGACGGTGGATTTGCCGGCGCCGGACGGCCCGGTCAGCATCACCACCTCGCCGGCCGCGACCTCCAGGTCGACCTCGTCCAGAGCGGTCAGCCCGGGATACCGGCGGCTCACCCCGCGCAACGCCACGCTCACAGCCATTGATGCAGCCTCGCCCTCATACATCGCGGCACGTACATCGCCGCACCTGCATTGCGACAATTCAGGGGTATGTTGTCACAATGTAGAAGGGACGTATATGCCGATCCACCACGCCGTGCTCGCGCTGCTGACCCAGCGGCCGAACCACGGATACGAACTCAAGGCCCGCTTCGAGGAGGCCATCGGCCCGCAGTGGGGTGGCCTGAACATCGGTCACCTCTACCAGATCCTCGAACGGCTGGTCCGGGACGGCTATGTCTCACGCTCGCAGGTCACGCAGACCGACCGGCCGGACAAGAATCTCTACACGCTCACCGAGGCGGGCGAGGCCGAGCTGCGCACTTGGGCGACCACCGCCTGGGTGCGCGTCGGCGGATTCCGCGACGAACTGTTCCTGAAGCTCCTCGGCGCCTCCGCCCTGGGCGCACAGGCGCTGACGATGCTGATCGAGTCGCAGCGGCAGACGTACCTGTCCGAACTCGCGGGCCTGGCACAGCAGCGCCGCGCCCACGCCGCCGAGCCGCTGGTCGCCGTCCTGATCGACGCCGCCATCGCGCACACCAAGGCCGACCTCGGGGTGTTGGACAGCGCCGCCCGGCACCTGGGCCCGCTCGCCACGGCACAGGGCGCGCAGGCGTCGGAGCGCTCACCCTCGCAAGTGCCCAGCGAGATCGACACGTTCGGGGGTCACGAGGGGACGAGAGAGGACCGTTCCGAGTCCGCCTAGTGCTTGTCCGGCGCATCATGAGGCCGAACGGGTATGGGAACACTGCCCGTTGGGGCACTGCTCCGCGCAAGGTCTGCCCGGCAGGCCCTTGTGGCGGATCGGTGTTCTGAGTAGAAAGCCCAGGTGCACTTCGATCACGGCAAAGACTCGGTAGGGGCCGAAGGCGCGAACAGGCGTTCCGCCTCTCCGCCCGCGCCCGCGACCGCCCCGCTCTCCTCCGTGGAGGCCCTGCAGACGGCGGCGGGGAATGCCGCGGTCACCCAGGCGATCCAGCGGTCCATGGGGGTCCCGCAGGACACGGTGGGCAACGCTGAGCTGAGCCGGGCGATCCAACGGTCGCTGCACGAGCACGGCCCCGCCTGCGGGCATGACCAGCCCGTCGTCCAACGCCGGACCACCCTCTTCGACGCCCAACGCACCCCTGGCCGCCCGCTGTCGCCCCACATCCAGAAAAAGGCCGAGCAGGCCTACGGCATGCCGTTCAGCCATGTACGGGTGCACGACGACCCGGTGTCACAGCAGTCGGCGGAGCAGATGGGCGCCAGCGCCTACACCAGCGGCCCGGACATCTTCATCGGTACGAAAGCCGTGGACGACGAGACGATGTACCACGAGCTCGACCATGTCCGTCAGCAGGCACTGGGCCCGGTGGCGGGAACGGACGACGGAACGGGCGCGAAGGTCTCGAACCCGCGGGACGCGTTCGAGGTCTCCTCCGCCGCGAACGGCCGGCGAGTGGCCCGGGGTGAGGCACCCGATCTCACGCTGCCCGGCTCGCACGGTCACGGAGGGGCCGTGCAGCGCGCCGCCGCGGAACCGGTCGTACAGCGCATGGAGGACCCGCGCGGCCGCAGGGACAGCAGGGACTACGAAGCCGACGAATCAGGTCCCGAGCGGGGCAACGGCCAGGACTCCGACAGCTCCCCGGAGCGCCGCGAGCTCCGCGAACAGATCCGGCGTCAGATAGAGGGCGGCGCGGACCTGGACGAGCTCGCCGAGAGAGCGAACAGGTTCGCGGGAGAGGCCGTGCCATTTCGCCGTGTCAGGCGGGTGCTCCCGGAATCCGAATCCGATTCGCCTTCGCCGGAGAGAGCCGCGCAGCCCCCGGCGCGGGAGCGGTTGGCTCTGGTTCGAGAGCCGATGCCCACCCTGCCGGAGAGCACCGCTCTGGCGCCCCTGCGCGAACTGTTGATGCACGACCTACGGGACGAGAATCTCAACAAGAAGCTGAAGGTCACGTTCAACGTGAGCTCGGACCGCACCCTGGCCGGCGGTCACGCCTGGATGGAAGTGACCGGGTCCGAGGGGAAGCGCGTCACGTTCGGTTTCTTCCCGGTTGACCGTACTATCGCGGCCCTGGGCAACATGCCCGGCGGCGTTCGGTGTCCCGACCCTGTTGCCGTCAAGCATTCTCCCACCGACCACGAGTCGAAGAACGTGCCTCTGCGGGACATCATCAAGGGCTATCAGCTCGTCCACGACAGGGCCCAGGAGAACTACAACTTCACCCTGCACAACTGCACGACCTTCGCCAGCGACGTGTGGAAGACCATGACCGGCAAGGCCATCCCCGCGGACTTCTTCACCGCGGTAGGCCTGCTCAGCCTGGCCATCTCGACGCCCAAGGCCGCCGCCGAAGGGTTGGAGGGCCACCAGGAGCAGCGGACCAACAACCGCAGAGAGCGCGTGCTTCCTCTCGCACAAGGTCCCGTACGCGGCGTGATTCCTGGCTCCGGCACCGCGGAGGAGGTCGCCGACCGGCTCGCCCGCGCACGGCAGTCCCAGACCAGCTCGTCCGAATCCACCGAAGAGGTGGACTGACGGGTACTGCGGGTGCGGCTGCGACCACTCCCGCCCGAGCACCGGCCAAGACCGCGCGAGCGAAGCGGGCACCGCCGATCGTTGTCAGCGCCGGGTGGCATGATCCGCACCATGGATCTCCCCCTCGTCCTCGCCGGCCTCGACCAGGTGTCCTGGTCGCAGCTGCACCACGCCTACGGCTCCGCGGAAGACGTTCCCGCGCTGCTGCGGGGTCTCGCGTCCCTGGAGGAGGAGACTGCCGAAGAGGCGGAGCAGGAGTTGTGGAGCAGCATTGTCCACCAGGGCACGGTCTACACGGCGACTGCGCCGACGGTGCCCTTCCTGGCGCGGCTCATCGCCGAGGGGGTGCGGCGTAATGCCCTGGTGGGCATGCTCGGTGTCATCGCCGCGAGCGTCGACGAGCACGATCTGCCGGTTCCCGGCGCGCCCCGCGACGCCGTCGCGGCACAGCTGGGGCTGCTCCTGCCGCTGCTCGCGGACGACGATCGCGAGGTGCGGCGGATCACGGTGTGGACGGTGGCCCAGTGCCGACGCGCGGCCGGCGCCGATGCGCGCACGGCGCTGCGAGCCCGCCGAGTGCCAAGCGGAGTCGGTCCGGTCTGCCGACGTCAGCAGCGCCCCGGTGCCGTCACGGGCGACGGGGATGGCTCGGCTTGGGTGCCGCGTTCGCGCACGAGGGAGTCGAGGGCAGCCGTGTAATCCGGGACAACGCCAGGGGGCGGAGGCAGCCAGCGGCGGTTCGTCAGAGTGCGGGCACCCAGGCGGCAGGGGCGGTCATGGGCCCCGGTGGTGGTAGGGGGCCCACCGCGAGGGGCGGTCCAGCCGATCCTGCCGGGCCATGCGCACGGCATGGTCCAGCGCGAACGCCACGTCGTCGTGCCGGACCACGCCCTGTGGCAGGGCCGAATAGAAGTCCTCCGCGATCTCCGCGGCCGTGTCGCTTCGCACGGGCCACTGGGTGGCGACGACATGGGCGTAACCGGCGGCCTGGAGGGCCCCCGCGACGTGCGAGGCCTGGTCGATGAGTTCGGGACGCCCTCGTGCGGTCGAGCAGGCGGACAGGTAGGCCAGCCATCGGCGCTGTCCCGCACCCACTCGCACGAGGTCCCCGAGCCCGATCGAGCCGCGGGCGGCGTGATCGTAGGGCACGAGCCCGGCGGTGTCCGACCGCGCGGTGGGCGGGTCGGCATGCCCGGCGTAATGCAGCCAGTCGGCTGAGCGCAGCCGTTCCAGCACCTCGTCCCGCGTGGCCCGTTCCCCTGGCAGGTCTGTGGTGGACCGGTCGGCTGCCCACGCGAGCGCTGCGTCGGCCTCCTCCCGGGTGTGGGCGAGCGGCGCGCGACCCGGCGTCCGGGGAAGGCTGACGGTGAGCAGTCCCTGCTCCGGACGAAAGGGGGGTGCGGTGCGGGCCGACGCGAGCGCCGAGAGGCTGGTGGCGTAGGAGGAGACCACGCGGTCGAGCGCCGCCAGGCGCTGCCCCGGCCGGGCGGCTCTCGCTGTTGGATGGGCGGCGGCGGCGTGCAGCGGCAACAGGCCGAGCCGGCCGACCGGGCACCACCAGAGTCGGGGGCGCCCGTCGGAGGCCCGGGCTAGGGAGGAATCCTCAAGTAGTAGGCGGACCTCTGGATAGTCCAGAACCGGCTGGACGATCGTCTTCCACAGGAAGATGCACATCCGGGTCAGCGAGTTCTCCGCGTCGCTTCGTTCCTGCAAGGTCGACGCATGGGAGCTGGCCGCGCGCAGCGCCTCGTCGAACTCATTGATCTCCAGCGTCAGCCGGTCCGCCGTCAGGTACGGGAGCGGCACCGAGGTGAGGGCCCCCGCGTGCACGACCACAGCGTACGAGCCGAAGACCGAGCAGAACGGGACGACGACCGGTCCGGAGACGGAGAGCAGCTCAGGGCCGCTGAGAGGGAGCATGAAACGGCGCAGCGGGTCGAGGGTACGGACCCCGCCGAGAATCTCCTCGCGCTCCGCCACCAGGGCGCGGTGGCCCGTCATCCGTGCCACGGCGTCGGGATGCGCGAGGTCCGCCGGTGGGGGGCCGAGGTCCGCGAGACGCCGGTCGACCGCCGCCAGCCGGTCGGCGAGGTTCTCGTCCAGCGCGGTCAGCTCGGGCATCCGGTCGCGCAGGCCGAGTCGTTCGCCGGTCAGCAGCGCTCGGCCTGACTCGGCGTGTTCTAGCGCGGTACGGGGTGTGCCGCGCCGCATCCCTACGGCCGCCGCGTTGGCCGGGAGGTCCGGCGGTGAGTCGGCCAGTAGTGTGTCGCGGTCGGCGTGTTCCAGACCGGCAGCCACGCCTGAGAACAGTTCCAAGGCCGCACCGAAGGCGTGGCTGGCCTCCTCCCACTGCTCGACAAGGCCGGCGCAGAAGCCGAGGCTGAACCAGCGGGCCAGGCGCCGTGCAGGATGTGCCGGGCGGCCCACCGCGGCGCGGCGCAACGGCAGCGCCTTGAGCAGCAGGGCGTGCCGGAGGGCGATCTCGCCCGGGGTGGGATGAGCTGCCAGAGCGCGCAGTTCCAGCAGAGCGGCGAGTTGATCGCGTGCGGCGTCCGCCCCCGGCAGGCCCTTCGCCTGCAGCCGCTCGGTGTGCGGCTGCTGGAGCCCGAGGGCCGCCTCGATGTCGACGAGGGCATGGGTGTGTTTGGCCCTGCGCACCGCGAGCGCGGCCCGCAACGTCTCGACGAGATCATGGAGTTCCGGCCTGTCCTGGACCTGGTCCAGTAGCTGTGAGGCCTGATCGGCCGCCTTGCTGTGGTCGGCTGGCGAGCGCAGATAGAAATCCGTAAGCGCTGCCGCCCGGAGAACCGCGAGGAATCCGCCGTCCTGTGCCTCCGGCGGCAGCTCCGCCAGCAGTGCTGCGGCCTCCCGCGCGCCGGCGTCGTGGAAGCTCAGGGTGTGCAGGCTGAACCTTTCCCGGGGGCCGGCGTCGCGGGCGGCTCCCTCGTAGAGCAGCGGTATGCCCTCGGCGAAGCTCCGGTCGCCGGTGTGGTTGCCGTGGAGCGTGAACAGCTCCGCGAGCCTGCGGAGCGCGACGGACCGATTGAGGGAGCCAGCTGGGGTCAGGGACACGGCGCGGCTTGCGTGGTGGAGGGCGCGGTCGAGCAGGAAGGCGTGCGACGGGTCACGGGCGTACTGCGCCGCACGCAGGTCGGAGAGCGTCGCCTGGATGCCTGCCCGTTCCTCGGCCGTGACGACGGGCAACCCTTCGGCCTCGCGGATCAAAGCGGCGGCCTCGTCCAGCAGTGCCCGGGCGTGCCCCCGAACCCCGTCGGACCGGAGACACCGCTCGGCGAGGGTTAGGAGGGCCGTGTGCCGGCCGGGGTGTCCCGGCGGTGCGAGCGCGAGGGCCTGCCGTGCCGCCTCCATCGCCTCGTCTGCGGCCGCGCGGTGCCTTCGGTGTAGGAAGCCCTCTCGGAGGAGATCGGAGAGATTGCACAGGTGACGCGGGAGGGCGTCCGGGCCCGCCAGCGCCACGGCGTCACGCTGCACCGCGATGGCCCGGTCGAGGAATCCCAAGTCCCCCGTGGCCGTGGCGTACCGAGCGAGGGCGCTTGCCTGGCTGTTCGTGATCTCGGCTCGTCCGGCACGATCGCCTTCGGGAGCGTCGGCAGCGGCCTCCTCCAGCAGCCGCGCCGCCCTCAGGACTGGCGCTATGTCGTGGAGACTGTGTTCATGGCGCTGGAGGAGGGCATTGGCCAGATCGTGCACCACCTTGTAGCGCTCCGGCTGTAGCCGGCCTTTCTCGACCGCTGCTTGCAGGTCGGAAATCGCCGCGTCGAGGCCGGCCGGGTCGAGGGTGACCGCGTGCAATCGCCGCCAGAGGGTCCCGCGTCGCGCCAGCGCGGCCCAACGCTGGGTGGCCCATTGGGGAAGCTCCCCCAGCATCTCGTCGAGGAGGACTATCTTCGCTCTTAGTCGAAGAACCTCGTCAGCGTCCTCGGCGGATTCCGGGCCACCCGGCACCGGCTCCGCGTGAAACTCCATCGAGCCCCTCCCCGCCTGCCGCCCCCTGACGCGTGGACGCCTCTCACCGAGCGCACCGCGCACTTCGAGTATGGCGGGTGCATCAAGTACCGCCTTGGAAATATCCGTTGTGGGGGAGAAGTAACCCTGTGTCGGCTATGCTGCCGTGCACTCCCGGGCGTAGGCCGCACACGGGACGCAAGGCGGGGGGCTGCCAGGTATATGCCACTAGGCGAGGTTACGAACGGTTCGTCCGGTAAACGTGTATTGCGCCGGGCGCAGAGGCTTGTCAAAAGCATTGATGCCGCGGCACGTCCCGTGCGGAATGTGAGCTGGCAGCAGATCGAGACGTCACTGGCCACTCTGGATGTGGCGCTGCGGCACGCGGATCTGGCCGGGGTCGAGGTTTCGATCACGCTCCTGAGCGACCTGCTCAGCGCCGAGGTGCGGGCGGACGGACCGCCCGCGTCGGGTGAGCCACCGCCCCCTGAGGTGCTGGAGCGTGTGCCCCGGTTGCTCGACAAGATCGGCCGGCTGATGGGCGCCCTCGATGCCTGATGGCTCCCGAATCCCCCGGATCAGCGAGCTGGTTCTCGTCGTGCACGGCGTTGTTCAGGTGGCTCGTGCTGGTGACGGTGAGACGCCCGGTGGGAAGCGCCTCGCCGCCTTGTGGCGGGCCTGCGGCGCGTTGGGCATGACGGGGCCGGCCGGTGACGATCTGCCGGACCTCACGTCCGCCGAAGCCGCCTGGCGGATCAGGGCGGAGCGGCGCGGTACGAGTGCCGCGGCAGGGGATCGCGCGCTGCTGTGGTCCCGCGGACAGCTGGCTGGCCTCTCCGTCCGGCTCACGCCGGGACCGATGGAAGACGGTGCCGCTCTACTCGCGCGCTGGGAGGGCGCGACCGGCCAGGCGACCCCGGACGAGCGGGTACTCGGAGAGGCGATCGTCCTGTGTGCGGTGGGCCGGCTGGCGCGGCGCAGAGACGGGCGGACCGGGGCGCGCGTAGTCGCGCTGACGGACCGGCTCGGACTGCCGCCCGTAGGGCTCGAGGCGTGGGGCCGTTTGGCGGACGGAGTGCTGTTGTGGGAGCCGGGACCGGCCGGGCGGTGGCCGCGCGAACGGCGTCTGGTGGCGCTCGCGCCCCCCGGTCGGCGTCCGGACGCCGCGTTCTGGAGCGAGTACGGCGCTGCCGATCTCGCCCCGACCGCGCTCCACCTGATGCACGCGGCGCAGGCCCGGCATCACCTTCACGTGCTCGGCACCCAGCGCGGTGCTGTGGAAGCGGACTACATGGCCCTCGGGAACGCGACGGACACGTTGGGCCGATGGCACGCGCGGGCCCTTTCCACCGCCTCGCCGCTCGGACGGCTCACCGAGGAGATGGCACGCGCCATGGAGCGACTGCGAGGGGACACGCACACCCTGGCCGCAGCACGGGCGGATCTTGCGACCCTTGCCCGCTCTGGTGATCTGATCCTCGCCAACCTCCGCGCAGCAGTCCCCCCGACACCCGACGAACGGCCCGGCTCACCCCTCGCGCGCGATCGCGTCCTCGCCGCGAGCCTTGCCGAGACGGCGGGAGACCTCGGACGGGATGTCGAGGAGACCCTGGAGCGCGCTCGCTCGGTCATCGACCTGGCCGGAGGCTTCGTCGCCGCCGAGTCCGAGCGGAGGCGGGCGCACGGCGTGACGGTGCAGATGTCGGTCATCGCCGGCATTGTGATGCTCTTTGGCGCGGTCCAGGCATTCCAGTTCCGTATCCACCTCGCGCCCGTGCTGGCGGCGCCGCTGATCTGCGCGGCGGCTTCCGTGGCCCTCGCCGCGCCAGCCGGCATCCAGCGGTTACTGCCTGGCGGCCGTCCGCCGAGCGCTCCTCTGCTGTTCGATTCCGTCACGCTCGGCACGGTGGCCGGCACCTGCTCCTGGCTGCTGTGTACGTTCCTTGGCCATCTGGACGGGCAGGGGGCAGCGCCGGCGGTGCTGTCGCTGACGGCCGGGCTCTGCATGGCGATCGTCGTGACCGTCGTTTCCGCATACGCCTTCCGTCGCGCGCGCTGATGATCCGGCGCGCAAGGTGTCCCGCCTCCCAGGAGTGTGACCTGTGCTGAACTTCCTCTTCCTCGTCGTAGTCGGCGGTTTGCTGTGGCTGGTGGTGGCCGTCGCCCGCAAGGTCTGGTCTCCCGCGCGGTTCGGCGGGGCGTCCCAGCCCGCGCTCGACCCGCGGCTGCGCCGGGCCCTGCTCGTGGACGACCCCCGACAGCGGCGGCTGCTGCTGAAGTGGCAGGAGGATCTTCTGGAGCACCTCCGCGATGGAGAGCGGATCACCGCCGTGGTCGCCGAGCAGAAGGTGGGTTCCCGGGTAGCCGTCGTCACGTCGCGCCGACTGCTCATCACAGAAGGCGGGTCCCGCATGCGCGTGTACGAGCGGGAGCGCATCTCAGGGACGCGGCTCGGAAGCCTGCCGGGTGGGGACGCGCTCACGTTCGTGGACGGACCCGGAAGGTCCCTTCGGTTCGCCGAGATGGGCACGGCGAACGCACTGGCGCTCGCCATCGACCGCATGGTGGAGGGTCCCGCGACGGTCCCGGAACGGCCGTCCCGCACTACTCCGGGTCGGGCGTCCGCCGTGCCCATGCCGCCGAGAGACATCCCGGCACTGCTTCCGGAGTTCTATCAGCGAGTGATGTTCGCGACCGGCACGCCATACACCCCCGAGAACACGGTCGCGCTCATCGAACTGGTCGACCGCGAACTCTACTTCCACGCCGTCCTGTGGTTCGACATGACTGACGACGCGGCGGCCCGCCGGGAGTTCGACGCTCGCTTCTCCGGCGGCGGCCCCGATGACGACCGGCTCGTCCACCTTCCCGACGACATGATCGACTTTCTGCGGGCGCGTGTGCCGGGCGCGCGGGGTCCGTTGCGGGACATCGTGCGCGAGTTGGAGGACGTCCTGTCCGGCTCGGCCAGCCCCTTGCATGAGCACGGGGCCAGCCTCCCGGCGGACCTGTGGTCGGACCCGCTGGTGCCGCCGAGGGCGCCGCGAGGGTGATCGGTACTGGGCCCCGGCGGACACATCCGACCCTGGATGTTGACGGCCCGCAGCGGTCCGGGTGCTCAGCGTACCCGCTGTATCCAGCCGTCGGGGTCGAGGCTGCGGCCGTGCTGCAGATTCGCCAGAGTGTGACGAGGCGTGGGTGGGTGAGATCATGCGTCTTTTACGGTCATCCGGTCGGTACTTCGGTTGTTGAGCGGCACTGTCCGGTGTGCGGAGAGGGGGAACACGTTTGAGTTGGTTGTCTACCGTCTGAAGGGGCTGCTCGCCGCAGATCGAGGAGCCCGAACTCCTCGTCCCCAGGGCGAGTCCTGGGTAGGCGCCTGGAGCGTGTCTCTCTGGTGGGCTCATCAGTTGGTCGGATGCGCCTGTCCGGTTAGTGATCACTGATGCGATGTGGGATCGGATCGAGACGCTGATGCCGGCCGATCCGGTCCGCGGACGGCGGTGGGCCGATCACCGGTGCACGCTCGAGGCCGTCGCGTGGAAGTACCGCACCAACTCGCCCTGGCGAGACCTCCCCGACTAGTTGGGCTCGTTCCAGACCGCTCACAAGCGGCTGATCAGGTGGGCCGTCGACGGCACGTGGGAGAACATCCTCGCCGCCGTCCTCGCGGCAGCGGATGCCGTCGATGACATCGGGTGGACCGTGTCGGTCGACTCCACCGTCGTGCGAGCCCACCAGCACGCCGCCGGAGCACTCAAAAGGGGGCCGAAGGCCGCAACGAGCCGGCCGACCACGCACTCGGACGCTCCCGTGGCGGGCTGAGCACCAAGATCCACCTGGCTGCAGACGGCCACGTACGACCGCTGGCTCTGGCCGTCACCGCAGGCCAGGCCGGTGACGCCCCTGCCTTCGAAACAGTCATGGCCCGCATCAGGGTGCCGAGAACCGGCCCCGGCCGGCCCCGGACCCGTCCGACCATGGTCCTGGCCGATCGCGCCTACTCGTCCCGCGCGATCCGCAGCCACCTGCGCCGCCGGCAGATCCGCGCGGTCATCCCGCAGCCGTCGGACCAGATCGGCCATCGTCTGCGGCGGGGCCGCCAGGGCGGGCGCCCGCCCGGCTTCGACGCGGATGCCTACAAGCAGCGCAACACCGTCGAGCGGTGCATCAACCGCCTCAAACAGTGGCGCGGCCTGGCCACCCGAACCGACAAACTCGCGATCGCCTACCAGGCCGCACTCCACCTCGCCGCCATCCTCATCTGGACACGACGCTGACCAAAGAGACAGAACCTAGATGGCCGACGGCGGGGAAGGTGCCGCTCCAGCTGATCGCTGGCGCGATTCGACCAACCGAACAGCGTGTGGCCCAAAAAGCCCACTCTGGCCTTACCCTCTACCAGATCCTGGACACTCTCCAGCAATCCTGAAGTGCTGGGCCGGCGTTTGCACCATCTGCCACAGGGTCGTGCCTGTCATGACACGCACGACACCAAGACCGAGATGGACCTACCGGAGTCCTATCGGTGCTGTGACTGGAAAGGCTCGCCGGGGTGGTAGTTGCAGCACGTGGATGGCGATGACGTTCGATCCGACGCTGGAGGCGTGAGTGGCTGATGCCGCGTGAGTGTGCAGATTGACCAACCAGGAAGAGCAGAAGCTGCAGCAGATCGCGCGCCGGAGCAGCGCCAACACCGTGGGCTATCGACAGGTGAGACCGCTCTGTCGGTGGCGCTGGACCAACCCCCGGCATGGCGGGAGCTGTTCTGGTACGCGCACCCCTGGCCATCAGAATGGCAAGGAATCTCCGCTGCAGTGGTCCGGATGGCAATGCCACCTTGGCAGGGCTTTTCCAGCGTTCGTTGACGGGCTGTGTGGCAGCAGTTTGGAGACCCGGCCGCAGACAGACCTGCAAAACGGTGAAGGTGACCCTGGGGCGAAAGGAGCGTCAGTATCGAACAGGGATGTCCACCCCGGCTGCCACGCGGGCGCTTTAATGCTCAGGTGGTGAACTGGACGCAGATGCACGACTGCTACGGGGATGTCGATCGAGTCCCCACACTTCTGGAACGGGTGGAGTTCGAGGACGACGCCGAAGCATGGGAAGAACTGGGATATCGGCTGGTGCCGGAACACGACCTTGTCTTCCCCGCCGGCTTTGCCGCCCTGCCGAGCCTGGTAGGTCTCGCATCGAGGAGCGCACAGGCGCGTGGACCGGCCGGGGCGATACTGCGAGGTGTGGCCGGGCACCATGGCTGCGACGATCTGCTGGCGGACTGCGCCGACGCGATCGCCGAGTTCCGCAAACTGCTGGACCGGCACCTGCAATCGCGACCGGTCGACTACTTAGAGGCATTCCTCGATCTACTTGCGGCAAGGGAGGAGTACCACTGGAGTGCCGTCCTGAGAGATTTCACGGACGACTTCTATCACATGGTCTGCCTCCATTGCGCCATGAAAGTCACGATCGCTATCGGGAACCACGGGCGCTATGCGGCGATCCGGGACTGGAACCTGGGCGATGTGAACCGCCGCGGCCTGCGGCCGGCGTCTTTGGAGGAGCTCTCCGGCACCGGCCGTTGGATGCACGAGACTGCTGTCCGCGACGGACACGAGGCACTCGCCGACGGAATCGCCCACCTCTTCGGCAAGGCCGAATGCCCACACTGCGCCAGCGTGTTCAACATCGCGGACGAGTATGCGTCCGCCAACCGCCCTGTCCTGCTATAGGCCAGGATGAATCGGAAGTAGATGGGGTGGGCTCAGGAGTGGAGCCGCAGCCAGATTGCAGTGACGGTCACCGTGCCGTGAAAGACGTAAGTTACGCCTCGCCACCGCTGAGGCGGTCCGCCGAGTGCCAGAACGCCCTTCGGCCGGGCGCGGGAAACAGCCATCGGCGCCAATGCATTCCTGTCATGACGCCGATGGCGACCCCGCCCCTCGGACAAGGGCCCGGCAACTCCTAAGCCCGACCGTGCAATTCCACCGCCAGAGGCGTCGCCGTGAACATGGAGGAGTAGGTGCCGACCGCCAGGCCGATCAGGAGGGCGAGGGCGAAGTCCGTCAGGGTTTCGCCGCCGAGGACGGCCAGCGCGGTGAGGATGAACGCGGCGCCCATACCGGTGTTGACGGTACGGGGCAGGATCTGGAGCAGTGCCCGGTCGGCGACCCGGGCGAAGGGCGCTTCGCGGTCGCGGCGGGCGAGTTCCCTGATCCGGTCGAAGAGCACGACGGAGTCGTTCACCGAGTAGCCGATGACGGTCAGGAGTGCGGCGAGGAAGACGCCGTCGATGGGTTTGCCGAGCCAGGCGAAGACGCCGACGAGGATCACGACGTCGTGTGCGAGGGCGGCCACCGCCGAAGTCCCCAGCAGCCAGCGGAAGCGGGCCGCCAGATAGCAGAGTTGAGCGACGAGGGCGACGGTCAGGGCGATGAGCGCGCCCTGGCACAGCTCCTTGCCGAGGCTCGGGCCGATGGTCTCGTCCCGGAGCAGATCGGCCTTGCCCGTGAGGGCGTTGACGGTTGCGGTGAGCGAGGCTGCCTCGGCGTCGGTGAGATGAGGGGTGCGGAAGGTGAGTTGGTTCTCGCCGGAGGCCTGGACGACGGCGCGGGGGAACCCGGCGTCGGCGAGTGCGGTCCGGGCCCGGTCGGCGTCGACGGGGGTGTCCGTGGCGTACTCGACGAGACGGCCCCCGGTGAACTCGACCCCGAAGTCGAGACCGCGCAGGGCGATGCCGGAGCCGGCCAGGACGAGCGCGGCGGCGGAGACGGCGAGCCAGCGGCGCGGGTGACGCATCAGGCGCGGATCCGCGCGGGTCAGCCGGTCACGGACGGCGCCGATGTGGGCGACGCCGGTGAGGCGGGGCCGACGGCGCACACCGCGACGGGCGACGGCGTACTCGGCGAGGGCGCGGGTGATGACGAGGGCGCTGACCATGGAGGCGAGGACACCGATGCCCAGGGTCACGCCGAACCCGCGCACGGGGCCGGAGGCGAGGAAGAACAGCAGTCCGGCGGCGATGAGGGTGGTGACGTTGGAGTCGGCGATCGCGCTGAACGCCCCCCGGAACCCGGCGCTGAGCGATGCCCGTGGGGTGGGGCGGGAGCGGGCGGCGTACTCCTCGCGGGCACGTTCGAAGACGAGGACGTTGGCGTCGACCGCCATGCCGATGGCGAGGACGAACCCGGCGAGGCCCGGCAGGGTGAGGGTGGCGCCCAGGGCCGCGAGGGCGGCGTAGGCGATGAGGCCGTAGCAGGCCAGTGCCACCACGGCCAGGACCCCCATGAGCCGGTAGACGACGATCATGAACAGCGAGGTCAGTGCGGTGCCGACGGCGGCTGCCCAGGCGCTGGCGGTGAGGGCCTCCGCGCCGAGGGTGGGGCCGACGGTGCGCTGCTCGATCGTCTCGACCGGCACCGGGAGGGCACCGCCGTTGATGAGCAGTGCCAGCTCGCGGGCCTCGCTGTCGTCGAAGGTCCCTGTGATCTGGGTGGAGCCGCCGCTGATGCCGGAGCCGCACGCGACGGACGGGTCGACCTGCGGCGACGAGACGATCTTGTCATCGAGCACGATGGCGACCCGGCGGGCCGGGTCCCCGTCCGGACGGCACGCGGCCTCACCGGTCAGACGGGCCCATCCCTCCTTACCCGGTCCCTCGAAGTCGACGGTCACATGCCATCCGGCGCCGCCCTGCCGGTCGAAGCGGGCGGTGGCCTTGTCGACGGCCTTGCCGGTCAGGGAGGCTGCCTGAAGGCGCAGGGCCTGGCCCGACTCGTCGGCCAGCACGAGCTGGTGGGGCCGTTCGGGCAGCGATTCGGGTGGGGTGGCGGTGTCGGCCGCCGTGCCCAGTACGTGGTGGAAGGTGAGTTGGGCGGTGCGGCCGAGGACGTCCGCCGCCTTGCGGGGGTCCTGCACGCCGGGCAGTTCGACGACGATCCGGTCGGTGCCGGAACGGGTGAGGGTGGGTTCGGTGACGCCGAGCGCGTCGACACGGCCGCGCAGCACCTCCAGGGTGCGTTCCGTGGCCTCGCTGTCGGCGTCGTCCGCGGTGGTGGGGCGGGTCTCCAGCACGAACTGGGTGCCTCCGCGCAGATCGAGCCCGAGGCGGACGGGCACGGTGAACGCGATGTACAGGGACAGTGCTACGGCGGTCAGGGCGATCAGCGCTCGAATGCGCGGGGATCGTTGCACGGCGGGCCTCCGGCAGACATGCCGCGGCCGACTCTGCGACCGCGGTCAGGGGAAGGAAGGGAGAGGTCTCGATACCGGAGGGGAAGGAGGTGCACGTGTCGCGTGACGGGTCGGCGGCCGCTCGGACGACGGCGGTCGCAGCGATGTCGGCGCGGGCCGGTGTGGACCCGCGGGTCCCCTGTGCGTGACGGCGGGGCCGGGAAGCAGTGGCGGATGACGCTCAGCGCTCGACTCGCGCTGGCCGCGGGTCGCGGTGGTGGACACGGCGGAGTCCGCGTCGTCGGCGTACGGGCGGTCGGGGGCCGACACGGACGCGGCGGCGGGCGGGGAAGCGCACACGGCGGCGAGCGGGGGCGCGGGCGCGGATGTGGCGAGCAGAGCAGTGAGGACGACCAGCAGGACGGCCCGCACGATGTCCCTGAGCAGGCCACTCGCGTATGGGGCCGTGGGCGTGCAGCGTGACATGCCCCGTCCCCTTCGCGTGTCGGTGCCGGTCGGCTGAGAGGGCCAGGAGGCCTCAAGGCACCGGCCGGGGAGTGGGCGGCCGGCGCCCTGAGGCGGTCGGTGGGTCAGGCCTCGATGAGGCCGACGCGGATGGCGTAGCGGGTCAGTTCGAGGCGGTCCCGCAGGCCGAGTTTGTGCAGCAGGTTCGCCCGGTGCCGGTGAACGGTCTTGATGCTGATGAAGAGCATCTCGGCGATCTCCTTGGAGGAGTGGCCCTCCGCCACCAGCTTGAGGACCTCCTCCTCGCGCGCGGTCAGCACCTGGTCGGGCACCTCCTCGCCGTGGCGGACCCGGTCGAGATAGTGCCGGATCAGCGCGGTGACCGCGCCCGGGTACAGGAAGGGCTCGTCGCGCATGGCGGCTCGGCAGGCGGCCACCAGGTCGCGGTCGGCCACGGACTTCAGCACGTATCCGCTGGCGCCGGCCTTCAACGCCTGGAAGAAGTACTGCTCGTTGTCGTGCATCGTCAGCATCAGCACCCGCACCCCGGGCTTCAGGGCGACGAGTTCGCGAGCGGCTTGAAGCCCGGTCATCCGCGGCATGGCGATGTCCAGTACCGCCAGGTCCACTTCGTGGGTGCGGGCCACTTCGATGGCCTCCGCGCCGTCACCGGCCTCGGCGACCACTTCGAGGTCCGGTTCCCGGTCGAGGATGAGGCGCACTCCGCGACGTACCAGCGCGTGGTCGTCGGCGAGGAGGACACGGATCACGGGATTGTCGGGTGCGGTCATCGCTGCTTCCTGGGTACGGGCACGGTCAGCCGGACGCGCGTACCGGCCCGGGGCTGGGAGGCGACGTCGAGCGTGGCCCCGATCAGCAGGGCCCGCTCACGCATGCCGCGGATGCCCGCGCCTTCGCGGGCTACGCCGGTGCCGCGGCCGTCGTCGGTGACGGTGAGCACCACCGCCTCGTCGGTGTGGTGCAGGCTCACCTCGACCTCGTGGGCCTCGGCGTGGCGCGCCGCGTTCGTCAGGGCCTCCTGGGTGACGCGGTACAGGACGAGTTCCGTCTGCTGGTCCAGCTCGGGCAGGCCGGAGCAGAAGCCGCGGACCACGCGCAGTCCCGCGTGGGTGGAGAACTCCGTGGTCAGCGAGGTCAGCGCACTGATCAGACCCAGATCCTCCAGCACCCCCGGCCGCAGTCGGCGGGCCAGCCGGCGCACCTCGTCCAGGCTGCCCCGGGTGATCTCCTGGACCTGCCGCAGTTCACCCCGCAGGGGCTCGTCCGCCTCGGCGGCGGCCCGCTCCAGGGCGAGCAGGACGGCCGTCATGGTCTGCCCGACCTCGTCGTGCAGTTCCTGCGCGATACGACGACGCTCGGCCTCCTGCGCGTTCAGGACCCGGGCACTGCTGGTGGCCCGCTCGCGCTCGAGACGCTCGATCATGGTGTTGAAGCCGCGGATCAGCTCGGCCGTCGAACCGTGGCCCTGATCCGGCAGCCGCTGCCCCGGGCGCAGCAGATCCACGGTGGTCATCAGCCGGGTGAGCCGTTCGAGCGGAGCCAGACCGATCCGCAGCATGGCCGCGTTCGTGACGAGCATCACGACCAGGCCGGCGACGAGGATCACCGCCTCGGTCAGCACCACCGGCACGGACACGGTCACCGGAGCCCACAGCAACAGCGCGGTGGCGCCGCCCAGCACGACCGCGTTGAGGGCGAAGATCCGCCAGAACAGTGACACCGGATGACGCCTCTCTTTTCGACACGGCCTTGTCTCCAGTGTCGGTCACCGCGCACCCTCGGCGGGAAGCGCGCTCATGGGCCCTGACCGGCCCACTTCCCAACCTGCCCGCCGCCGGACCTCACGTCTATGGGCTCCGATGCCCATATGGCGGACCTGGACTGCCCACGCCGCCGCGGCCCCGGGCCGGGCCGCAGATGGGCATCGCGCCCGATGGGTTTCGCGCCGTGCACCGGCCAGTCTGGAGACACCGGAGCACCAGAGGTGCACACCCGGCCCCCGACCCGACCGTTTCGCGGCGCGCCGCGCCCCGCCGAAAGAAGGACCCGCCATGTCGCTCGACACCCCCCAGACCGAAGCCCGCCCCGAGCGGCTGACGGCCCACGAGGCCCGCCGGCGCCTCGAACACGAACGCGCCTCCCGCCTCGAACAGCTGCAGGCCGTCGAGGAGGCGGGGGCCGAGGCGGGGGAGCAGGTGATGTCCGCGCAGAAGGAGACCATCCGGCGGGTCCTCGCCGAGGTCGAGGCCGCGTTCACGCGCGTCCAGGACGGAACCTACGGCAGCTGCCGCGGCTGCTCCAGGACGATCCCCGTCGAGCGCCTGGAAATCCTGCCGTACACGAGCTACTGCGTCCCCTGCCAGCACGACGCCGGCTGACGACCACCCCTTTGCCTTCCTTCTCCGCCCTGCCCAAGGGGTGACATGGTGAACCAGCAGACCACCGACGACCGCAGCAGAAACCTCTCGACCGAGGACCTGGCCGCACTGCGCGCGAACCTGCACGAGCAACGCCAGTTCCGTCAGGAGCAGTTGCAGCAGCTCTCAGCCACCGCCACGACCCGCGCCGACGCGTCACCCGACCGCGGGGACACGTCCCGGACCGAGGTGTGCGTCTCCCTCGCCGCCTCCGCCGTGATGGTCCTCTCCGACGTCGAGGCCGCCCTGACGCGAATGGACCAGGACACCTACGGAACCTGCCAACTGTGCCGGGGATCCGTCGCCCTCGAACGCCTGATGATCGTGCCGCAGGCCCGTTACTGCGCCCGCTGCCAGCAGGTCCGGGAGGCGGACCGGTGACCACTCCGCTCGGTTCCCGACCCCCGTCCGCCCGCCGTCGCCCGTGGTCCTGGGCCCGGAACAACTGCGGCATCGCCCTCGATCTGGGCAGCACCCGTACCCGTGCCTGGCTGTCCGGGCGGCGCACGATCATCGACGTGCCCACGATGACGTTCCAGGGCGCCGCCTCCGTCTGTCCCATCCAGCGCGGCTGCATCGTCGACACCCCCGGCACCGCCCGGATGCTCCACCGGATGCTCGGCCACCGCCTGCCCCGCTTCGGCCGTCCCGTGATCATCCTGACCACGCCGGTCCTGGGCGGAGTCGCCTACCGCACCGAGGCCCGTACCGCGGTGGAGATCCTGCGTCCGCGTACGGTGCTCACCGTCCCCACCGCGCGCGCCGCCGCGGTGTCCGTGGACGCCGACCTGATCCGCCCGCTGCTCGTCGTGGATCTCGGCGCCCATCTCACCGAGGTCACGCTCCTCGCGGACGGCGCGGTCGTCGACGCCCGCCACACCGCGCTGGGCATCGTCGATCTGGACCGCCTCACCCCCGCCGCGCAGATCGCCGACGCGGTCGTCACGATGGTGACCACGATGCTGGAGGAGGACCCCGGCTCACTGGTGTCCGACGCGCTGCGGCGGGGCGCACTGCTCGTGGGCGGGGGCGCACTGCGCCCCGACATCACGTACCGTCTCGCCCGCCGACTGGACACTCCGGTGCGGCCGGTACCCGCTCCGCACACCGCGGCGGTCCGCGGCGCCGCCAAACTCCTCCGGGCCGTCCACGCACACCCCTCCACCGCCGCCGTCAGCGACGTCACGCACATGCGGCCGGGGCCGGTCTGAGAGGTGCCGTCGTCCCCGTGTGCGCCGGCACGGGCGGGGGAATGCGGCGGGCGCGCCCCGGACTACCCCAACCCTCCCTGTCCTGGAAGCCCAGCGAAGTGTCACGTTCGTACGGAAGGAGAGGCACCGTGGCCCGCGCGGTACCGCCGGCGGAACCGCCCCCCGAGGAACCCCCTCGCGTCCTGCTGTGGCGATGGCGGCGCAACCCCCTGCGCCGCCGCGCCGACCTCGTGCAGGGATGGATCGCGGCCGGCCTGTTCCTGACGGTCCTGGGCGGCATCCCCACCGCCATGTTCCTGGCCGGTGACACCGCCTACCACCACTACGACAGGACAGCCCGCCACCAGGCCGCCACCCGCTACACCCTCCCCGCCGTGCTCGTCAGGGACGCACCACGCCACCCGGAACCGGGATCGCACGAGGCGAAGAAGGCCAGGTATCCGGTCACCGTCCGTTTCACCGACCCCCACGGACGTTCCCGCACCGCGCGGGCCTACGTCCGCCCCTCGCTGCCCGCGGGCAGCGAGATCCGCGTCTGGGTGGACACCGCAGGAGAAGTCACCGACCCGCCCCTCACCGCGGAGCAGGTCCGCAACCACGCCATGGGCTGGGCCCTCGTCGCCGCCCTCACGGTCCCCCTGATCGGCGCCACGGCGTACGGCTACGCCAACCACCGACTGGAGCGCCACAACCTCGCCCAGTGGGACAAGGCCTGGGCCCGGACCGCCCCGCGCTGGACCATCTCTCCCTGAAATACCGGTCCGCAGCCCGGGGTTTCCTGACGGTCGCTGGTCCACCGCCAGAGGCTCTGCTTGCGCCCCGGCCTGCCGCAGGGCCGGCGGGGTGCCCTCCACGGAAAGTGAGCCAGAACCCGGTCCCGCGGACCGGGCCATTGGCCGGCGTCCGGGCGGCGGCGGTGACGTCGGGGCGGCGCGGATCCGGCAGGGTTCCATGTGCCCGGTACCGGTGCGCAGTTCGATGCCTTCGAGGCGGCCGTCGGCGCCGGGCGAGAGGCCTGTCGCCCCGCTCCGGAAGAACCGGGAGGCTTCCGCGAGGTCGGCGAACAAGCGGCTGCCGTACAGTTCGTCGGCCGGCTCGGCGGTGACGGCTGCGCGGGTGCCGCCGTCGTGCGTGGCCAGTACGACGTGTATCCGTCCCGGTGTCTCGTGGACATCGAAGTCGGCGCGGCCGTGTGCGCCGGGGAAGACCCGGCCTCCGGCCCAGGCGTTGAGGCGTGAGGCGCTGTCGCGGCGCGGGATGTAGACGCCGGTCCGGACGCCGCCTGGCCCGTCCCACTCGACGGCGATGCGATGGGCCGCGTTCTCGCTGCGCAGCCCGAACGCCGAGGGTGCCCACGCGGGCCGCAGGTGCCCAAGGCGCAGCAGGCAGATCGCGCCGACGGCGTGGCCGTGCACGAGGTGCGGGCGCAGCGGCTGGGGGAGCAGGCGTGCCGCGGCGGCCGGGTCGATCCGGTAGTTCACCAGCAGCCGTCGTTCGATGACGCTGGCCAGGCGCGGCTGTCTCATGCTTCCTCGCTCCGGGGGCGGGCCGACACCATGTGGTGTGGCGGAGCAAGATCTGCTCGGGGCATACGGCGCTGAGGAACCGGCCGACGCCGGCGGCCAGGCGGTCCTCGGCCAGCGTGTAGAGGATCCGGTTGCCGTCGCGCCGTTCGGTGACCAGCCCTGCGGTCTTGAGCACGCCGAGGTGCCGTGAGACAGCACCCGGCAGACGTGCGAGCGGGCAGCGCCGATGCCGCCTGTCCGCGCGATGCGCCAGACCACCGGTGTCCCGACCTCAACGGACAACACCCTGCCCTGCATGTGAAGCAGGCCACATCTGGTGGAGGCGTGTCACAAACTCGCCCGATTTCTCGTCCAGTTACCAGGCCCGGGTCCTGGCGGCCGCAAGCAGAGCAACGGCCCGTACAAGCCGCCGGTCCGGGACACCGGGCACTGGAGCTCAGTTCGACGCAGGTTCCTCCTCTACACCGGAGCTGAGATGAAACTCTCTCGAACAGCCGCGGCAGTGGTCGCGGGTGCTGCCGTCTTCGCCACCGCCGGTCCGGCAACGGCGGCCACGCCCGCCAACTGGCACACCGACCGCACTCCAGCACTCACCCCCCACACCGCCACCGCCGCGGCCGCCGGAAACCGCACGAGCACCGCCGGATCCCTGAGTGGCTACGCCGACTCCCACGGACTCTTCCAGTGGGGCGGCCCCAACAGCCTCACCGCTGTCACGATGCAGCTGAAGCCCAGCAACTCCCGCTGCGACGGCCCGAAGATCGGCATCCGACTGGTGACCGTCCCCTACCACGGCAGCACCCACTACTGGCCCTGGCACGGCTACACGACCCGCTGCGGCAGGGAGTTCACCTACAACACCTACGCCAATGACTCCAACGGAATCCACTACGCCACGGTGGAGATCGGCCTCTTCAACGGCAGCACCCTGGTCGGCACTCAAGACGCCCGTCTCTCGGGGCGCCCGAGCGCCTGAGCGACTGCGAGACACAACACCTGAGCGACCGCGTTCGAACCCCCCTGGCTGCCCGGGGATCCAAGGCGCTGCACGGAATGCTCGCCGCGCTGCGTGCCACGGCCGGAGACGACCGCCCGAACCGGCGACCGGGTTCCTGTCCTACCTGGCCGAGGCCGCGGACCGGTTCGAAGGGACGGCGTCGGGTTCGGGAGGCGTGGTTTCCGGCTGTCGCCGCGTGGTTCGACGGGACCGCCGCCTGACCGTGGAGCGTCCGGGTGCCGCACGGAGTCCGCGCGGGTGATTCCCCCGCGTGGCTGCCGACGGGCAGGGCAGGGTGGCTGACACGGTGACCGCACCGGCGGTGGGCCGGCCTGTCGTGTCCCGGGAGGAACCCTCGTGAAGCGCACAAGCGGTGCGGCAGCCGTCGCCGCGGCGGTGGCCGCCGTCGCCCTGCTCGGCCCCCATCCCGCGGCCGCCGCGACAGCGCCGGTGTCCACGCCGGCCGCGGCACGCCAGTACTACCCGGACGTCGACCACCTCACCTGCGAGATCAACAAGGAACGGGCACGCCTGGACCTGCCGCCCCTCCTCGTCTCCGACCGCGCCGACGACGTGGGCCGCGGCCACGCCCGGGACATGGCGAGCATGGAGAGACTGACCTCGGTCGGCAGCGACGGCCGCAACCTGCGCACCCGGCTGAGCGACGCGGGCGTCTTCTCCGAGCGCATCTACGAGTTCATGTTCTCCGGCTACGACAACGACGACTACTTCGCCGACATGGCCACCGACCCCAGTCCGAACAACAGCTTCTACAAGGCCGTCATGAGCCGGGACTTCGCCGCCTGGGGCCTGGGCTACGACCGTACGTACTGGGACGTCAACCTGCTCGGCCCCCACCGCAAGCTGGACGCCCGTTCCGCAGTCTGTGCTCCGGGATCCTCCTGACCGGCTCGAACCGCGGCAACCGTCCAGCCGCGGACGATGCACAAGGCCCGAGGCGAGGCCCTGTGCCCGCATGACGACGAAGGCGTGAGCGGACGCCAACCGGTGCGATACCCCTGCCACCGAAGGCCGTATTCCACGGCACCGTCGAGAAGCAGTGCGACGCCACCACTTCCGTCCGCCGTCACCTCCCGCCGCCGTGGGCACCGTCAGCACACCGGTGAGCCGGCAGGCCGCCCGCATGACATGCCGCACAGCCACCCTGCCCTCACCGAGAGGCCGGAGTCCACGGGGCCCACGGGTCGTCCTGGCCGACCGGTTCGGCCTGCCCGGGATGGAGCATCTCCCGGATGCAGCGCCGCAGCCCCCTCTCCCCGGAGCCGCCGACCGCAGCCATCCAGGGCAAGGTATCCATGCTGCGGACGCGTGCGTCAGTGGCAAGGTCGTCGAGGGCAGCGCGCAGGCCGTCTGGAGCGGGGCCGTCGGTCAGACAGAGCCAGCCGATGGCGGCTGCCAGTCGGGCCTCAGACACCTGTGTCGCCTCCTGCCACTGCTCTTCCAGCCATGCCGTTGTCGGAGGGTGAGGGTGGGCACGGGTGGCTTCGGCGACGGCCAGGAGCAACGCGGCGCGGACCGTCGGATCCTGCTCGACATCGAACCTAACCCGGAAGGCCGCACGGACCGCCCCATCGTGATCACAGGCCGTGGCCAGGGCATAGGCCGCGTCGATACGGACGGCCGGGTCGGCATCGTCGAGAAGAGGCCGCAGGAAGATGGCATCGGCGGTGATCGCAGCACGGGCGGCAGCGACCGACCAACCCTGCCGGGTAACCCGTCACCTCGACCCCGTAGCCGTCGTACAAGCCGCCAGAACAGGCGTCAGCGCGGTGGAGCAGCATCTCCTCACGGGAGGCAACACCGAAATGACGCGCGCGGGCCGGCGAAGCCACCGCGGCGAGCGCATGGGCGCGGTGGGGATGGCGGCCGTCAGCGGCGATCCGGACCAGGAACGGACCCCGTCACTGAGCCCGACCGTCCGGCTGAAACCTCATGGAGCCCCTTCGCCACGCAAGCGACCGCTCCCCACGCGGCCACTACACCGCACCGCACCTCACACGACCTCACCGCCTTGTCAGATCGACCAGCCGCCCCACTGCGAAGATGGACCAGGTGACAGAGAACCCGCTTGCACCGACACCCGTCATCCTAGGCATCGACGACCTCCGGCCCCTGCCCAGAGCCACACGGATCGCCCGCACCAGCGACGAAGGCATCCAGCTCCTACAAGAACACCGCGACAGCTTTATCGACGAACTCTGGCTCGACCACGACCTCGGCGGTGACGACAGCATCCTGCCTGTCGTCACCCTCATGGAAGAAGCCGCCTTCAACGGACAGCCATTCCGCATCGGAACAGTCTTCGTCCACAGCGCCAACCCCATCGGCGCCGAAACCGTCGTCCGATCACTTACACGCTGGAACTATCGAGTCCGACGGGCAACAGCCTAGAAACCCGACACGGCCCTCACCACCAGGCGAGACCGTCAAAGGCACCACTACGCGCCGCCGGGTGGACAACAGGTCGCACAATCACCACGCGGGACTGGACGCAGTAACTGACAGCTGCAGGCTTCCAGCTCAACGATGCCGCGCTCAGGATCTGGAATGAGTGCGGCGGCGACTTGAGGGTCAACAGCCATCCGGCTCGCCGGAAAAGTCACGCCAACGTGCCACAGGACGTTTGGCCCCTACAGCGACGACGCGGCCACTGGCTGCGACATACGACCTGAACCGGACCGGCCACATGTCCAGAGAGCTGTAGTTGACGCACTGACCTACGTCGTGAGCGGCGACGGCGGAGTCGATCGCGCAGAGCAAGCGAACTGGCTGGGGAACTGCCTCACCAGCAGCTGAGACGACCACGTGGATGCAAGCGCGTGATCACGGCATCGGATCGGGGCCGCCAGGGGCGGTCGCGACCACACGCTTGAAGCCGATCAGGACCCGGTAACGCTGTCGTTTCGCGAAATCTGTCACTTCCCAGACTGCCGGGCGCCCCACCTCCGCACACAGATGCAGCACTCGCCCCTCCGTCACCCAGACCCCTACATGAGCGCCATAAGCATCATCGGTTGCGTTGAACAGCACCAGGTCAAGCGGCTGCGCAACCGACACACGAGCTGTGGCCCGCGTATCGGCCCACAGCTCGCTCGACCGCAGATCAGGCGGAGCCAGGCTGAAGTGCCGAAGCACCGCGTAAGCGAACAGCTGACAGTTCGCCCCCTCTTCCAGGCCGGGAAGGCCGGTACCCCCTGGCGCCCCCGGAAACCGGGAGCCCACGTACGGAACGGTCCAGAAAGCCGCTGGCAATTGGTGCAGCAGTGAATCCATGGGTTCCATCGTCCTCGAGGCCGGACGACGCAGGCAGTTGCATACTCACCGCATGGCCTTGTTCTCCGTCCGGTTCCGGGATCCGCGCAACACCGAGTACGACTTCATCAGCTTGATCATCGTGCGATGCCCTGGTTGCGAGAAGGCCGCTCGTGTCGTTCCCGCCCCCGAAGACTCCGATCCCGCGGGTCGGATCCTGTTCAGGCCGCGCCGTCTGGTCTGCCGAGGCTGTGGACTGTCCCGAGTGTGGAGCGGCAGTCGTGTCGAGCTCTCTGCCGGCACAGCTCAGCCCGCGACGGATCCGTACTTCGGTTTGCCTCTGTGGCTCCAGGTCGAGACCCGGCACGGGTGGTTGTGGGCGTACAACCTCGAACATCTCGATCTGATCCGTCGTTTCGTCCAGGCACCGCTGCGGGAACGAGCCCCCTGGTACGACACCGGGCAGAGGATGACGTTGGTGGCCCGTCTCCCGGTATGGATCAAACGGGCGAGGAACCGGGACGAGATCCTGCGCGCCGTCAGCCGCATCTCGGCGAGGGCCGATTCGCGGCTGGGGACCCCACGCCGCAGCGGGGCTTAGACGCCGGCCCGCGCTACGGCGGTGTGTACATGGGCGGCCCCCACATCAGGGCCGCCGAGCGAGGCCGTGCGGAGCAATCCCGCCCTGAACCGGGCACAAGATCTGCGCGTTTTACTCGCTCACCTCTGAGGAACGAGGTGTCACCTCCGCCGTTCGGAGAGGCTGGCGGCTGCAACTCCATTTTGTGTCGCAGGCGTTGGCCGGGTTTCGGCTGACTGCCGCGGCGTCATTCACGTGAGGAATCAGACAGCTCTATGACGTCGGTATTCAAGAAGCGCGCCCGCGCCGTCGCGGTGGTCGCCGCAGCGGCGGGCCTTGTCAGCCTGGGGCTCACGTCGTCGGCCTCGGCAGTTCCGGCCTGGCAGTTCGAAGTGTGCTCGTGGGGCTCATACCAGACCAACGTGTACTGGGGCAATGGAGGTTACATGGGGGTGCCGCCCGGCAAGTGCTACACCCAGATGTTCCAGCCGATGACCACGGACACCTCGTACGAATGGGTCGCCACCTACGTCAACGGCGGCGGCTACATCATCGGTGCCAACCTGAACGTCGCCAAGGGTGCGGGCATAGCCACCGGCGGATCGCCGTCCGACGCCTACGGCTGGACGTACTGAACCGGTGGCGTGAGGGCTGACCGCCTCGTGTCACCCTCTCGCTCTGTGACTCCGTGCCTCATCAGGGTCTACCTACACAAGAAGCGCACCTCACCGCGACCGATGACCGCCCGGCCGCCGTCGCCCCGAACCGTCTCCGGACGGATCCTCAGCCGCCCGGAAGCCCTCACCGAGCCCGAACAACTCCAGCTCAAGACCGTCCGCACCCAGTGCCCCGAACTCGACGCCCTCACCCGACACGTCCGGTCCTTCGCGACCATGCTCACCGACCGCCGGGGCCAGCAGCTCTCGGTCTGGCTCGACGCCGTCCAACAGGATGACCTGCCCAGCCTCCATACCCTCGAGGCTGGCATCGACCGCGACATCGACGCTGTCACCGCAGGGCTGACCCTGCCCTGGAATTCTGGCGCGGTCGAAGGCCATGTCAACCGGATCAAGATGCTCGAGCGCCAGATGTACGGCCGGGCCGGCTTCGGGCTGTTGCGGAAGCGAGTCCTGCTGGCCTGACTGCAGCTTTGTTGCTCAACGAGTGGGTCCGTTCAGTTGATCGCGAGGGTCACGGGATCCAGGCCCAGCTTGTTCCGGCATGAGTCGACGGCCCGGGTGACCCAGGCAGTCACGTCGTCGCGATCTGGTGCGATGGCGTGGAGCTCGCGTGCCTTCTCGTGGGCTTGGACCATCCACGGGGCCAGTGGGTCCTCTCGAAGGACTCGTTCGAGGTGTTCGCGGGCCGTGGCCGGGGCTCCGGTCAGAGCGGCTGCTATCCCGGCGTCGAAGCTGTCCCAGAGGAATCCCCGTCGCACCGGCCTGGAGGTCAGGTACCGGGCTACGTCCGGCAGGGCCAGGAACTTCTCCCTCAGCGCGGCCACGTTCGCAGCCGCCTGCCGGCTGAGTTCGAGTGCCAGCGACGTGAACTGGTCCTCGGCGCGAAACGGCTCGGTGCCGGTCCGGACTGCGGCTGCATGGAAGGCCAGGTGGTCCACGTCGTGCCACAGCCACATCGCACCGACGTGCAGACCGCTGCCGGCGGTCCGTGGCGGAGTGAATTCCACAACCCCGAGCCACCACTCGTGATCATCGATCCACAGCCGCGACCGCCCGCGCTGGGCCAGACCGAGCGGCTTCAGGGACTCCCGCGCTGCCGAGGTGATGATCCGGAGGACCGGACTGCGATCTGCCATGAACGGCATTATCGTCCGTCCCACCGACACTTCCGTCGGTCGTGGTGGCACATCACCATGCACAGTGGCCTTCAACAACACCGAGCGTCACCGCTCCACAAATATCGAGCCAGAACCCAATCTCGTGAACAAATCCAAGGGACTTTGTTCACGAATCTCGGTTCTGGCACGCTTTCCGCGAAACGGTCACGGTGCGTTCTGCAACGTAGCTCAAAGGCTACGGTTCCGGTTCGCTTCTGTGGCGAGAAAGTCTCGCGCCGTGGAGGTTACCCGATCGTGAATGTGCTGCTGGTCTGGAGGTTGATGGTTCGGCAGGTCGAGCGTTCTCGCCAGATCAACGATGGGTTGCAGAACATCTGGGTAGTCGAGTTCGGCTGCAGCTTCTTCATGGACCAGCTTCGCTCCATGTACGGGATCGAGTTGACACGCCACGATCTGGCCGGCCCACCACTGGACCGCGGTCCATCGCGCCTTGGCGAGATCGTCCGAGGTAAGCGGAAACAGACCCAACTCTTCCAGCACGAGGTCGAACAGTTCGCGGGCCTGGGGATGCTCACCACGCGCGAGGCCGGCCAGTAGGAGAAGCGACGGAGCCTCGATGCCGGCCATCAGGGCGTCCAGGCCCAACTGGGCCAGGTAGGCGTCCGAGAGACGCTGCCAGGGTTCCATGGCCAAGTCTGCAGCGGCCGTACGGATCAGGCTGATTGCCACTTCTGCGTCCATGCTGTCGCACTTTTCCGTGGAGGCAAGTCCTATCACCGGGAGTCGGGTGGTTGATCAGGCGGCCAGCAATACGCGCTTGCGTAGCAGGCTGAAACTGGCTCGGCCGACGAACATCTGCCGCTTGAACATCTTGATCCCCTTGACGTGGCCTTCAACAACACCGGAGTTCCAGGGCAGGGCCGGGCCAGCGATGACAGCTTCGCGGTCTCGGTCGACTCCTGGCGCGAGAGTGTGGAGGCTGGGTAAATCGTCTTGACGGACGGCTTCGAGTCGCTGCGGGAGCCGTTCGCCCTGGCGCTCGGTGAGCGTCTGGGCGAAGGACCGGACGCGACCGGTCCGGGTGTCGAGCTTGGCGACGCCCATGAACGCACTTGACCAGCGGATTCATGTGAGGTGAACATACGTCCAACAGGCCGCAGGACTTACCGAACGTCACGGAAACCCCCTCGCGGCCCTGACATGGATCTTCGCCCTATGGGGGAATTGTGCAGTTCTGGTTGCATGGCACGCTGCCACGGAGAATGATCCGCGCCGCTTGCGCGGGTGTGCTGCTCGCCGGAGGAAGCGTGGCCTGCGCCGCAGCCGATGGGAAGGACTCCACGGCTCCTTCCGCGGACAGTTCCGCGCGCAGGGCCGCGGTCGACTCGACCGCGGCTGCAGGAACCGATGCCATAGCCGGAGAGAAGCCCGAAGCAGTCGTGGCGAAGGCAGCCCAGAGCACCGAGAACTTCACCTCGCTCCGTTACCGGATCGCCGGGACCGTACCGTCCATGGGGCATGTCAAAGGCGAGGTCTCCATGACCACGAAGCCCTGGGCCATGAACATGAAGGTGACGGCCGAGTCCGGCACGGCTTGGCACGGGCCGATGGAGTTCCGGTTCGTCAAGGACACGATGTACGCGGGCGGAAGCGCGCTGCGCGCCCGCCGGCCCGACCACAAGGGCTGGCTCAGCGCCGCTCCGGCCGTCTGGGGACGTGGGAGTTCGGAGAACCAGGCGTTCGGCCTACTGCCGGACGTACTGGAGGAAAATCCGATCGAGCAGGCCGTGCTGCTTACCGGGTCCAAGGACCTCAAGATGGTCGGGACCGAGACGGTCGCCGGCGCGAGCACGGTCCACTACGCGGGAACCGTCGCGATGGACGACGTGACCGGTGACCGGCTGGACCAGCTCTACGGGCTGGAGATCACCGAACCGCTCACCATGGACCTGTGGGTCGACGGCGACCGCCACACCAAGCAGTTCCGCCTCAGGGGCACGCACGACGAGAAGTTCTTCCCCGGGACCGGCAACGGTCCGCTGGACCTGAACGTCACCTTCCTGGACTTCAACAAGCCGCTCACCATTGAGGCCCCCGATATGGCCGACGTGGTGTCGCTCGGAGACGCGCGTGAAGGCTGACAAGTCATCTCTCTCGACTGCGCCCACCGCGCCAGCGATTCGGTCGACATGGCCGCCGCCGCTTCCGCCGTTGCCGTGCCCGCCCGGCCAACACATTCCGCAGACTCTGACCACCGATTGAGATGAGTCGTAGAGGCTGCCCCCAACCGCCCGAGAGGTGCGCGTGAGTGGGGCACCCTGCCCGGTTCGGCCTCGGGGACGACAGGGCCGTGGATGCACTGCCGCACCAACTATCGGCCGCTTTCTGCACCGTTCCGTTTGTGGGCTCCCGGTTTCCAGGGTCGCCGGAGGGCGCTGGCCTTCCCGGCCTGACGGCGGGGGCGAACTGCCAACTGTTCGCCTGCGACGCTCCGGCACTTCAACCTGGCTCCACCTGATATGCGTTCCAGTGAACTGCGGGCCGACACGCGGATCACAGCTCGCGTATCGGTTGCGCAGCCCTTGGACCTGCTGTTGTTCAACGCCACCGACGATGCTTACGGCGCCCATGTAGGAGGCTGGGTGAAGGAGGGGCGAGTACTG
>NZ_JBIVUX010000011.1:0-270003 GCF_044757385.1 Streptomyces sp. NPDC091282 | reverse complement strand
GGGGGCCAGGGGGGGGGGCCCCCCGAGGGCCGCGGGGGGGGGCCCCGGGGGGGCGGGGGGGCCCCGGGCCCGCCCCCCCCGCCCCCCCCCCCGCCGGGGGGGCCGGGGGGGGGCCCCGGGGGCCCCCCGCGGCGGGAGTCCAAGCTCAGTGGGCGGTCAGGCGGGCGATCGCCTCATCCACCGTCAGCTCCTCGCGCTCGCCGGACTTGCGGTCCTTGAGCTCCATGACGCCTTCGCCGGAGCGGCGGCCCGCGATCAGGATCTGCGGCACGCCGATCAGGTCGGCGTCCGCGAACTTCACGCCCGGGGAGACGCCGGCCCGGTCGTCGACCAGGACGCGCAGCCCGGCGGCGCGCAGCTTCTCCGAGACGTCCAGGGCGAGTTCGGTCTGCAGCGCCTTGCCCGCGGCCACCACGTGCACGTCGGCCGGGGCGACCTCGCGGGACCAGACCAGGCCGCGCTCGTCGGCGGTCTGCTCGGCGAGGGCGGCGACCGCGCGGGAGACGCCGATGCCGTAGGAGCCCATGGTGACGCGGACCGGCTTGCCGTGCTGGCCGAGGACGTCCAGCTTGAGCGCGTCGGCGTACTTGCGGCCCAGCTGGAAGATGTGGCCGATCTCGATGGCGCGGTCCAGCTTCAGGCCGGTGCCGCACTTCGGGCAGGGGTCGCCGTCCTGCACGACCACGACGTCGACGAACTCGTCCACCTCGAAGTCACGCCCGGACACCACGTTCCTGGCGTGCGTGTCCGCCTTGTTGGCGCCGGTGATCCAGGCGGTGCCGGGAGCCACGCGCGGGTCGGCGATGTACTTCACCTTCTCGCCGAGGCCCTGCGGGCCGACGTACCCGCGCACCAGGTCGGGACGGCCGGCGAAGTCGGTCTCGGTGACCAGTTCGACGGCGGCCGGTGCGAAGTGCGCCTCGACCTTGTCCATGTCGACCTCGCGGTCACCGGGAACGCCGACGGCCACGATCTCGCCGTCGACCTTGACCAGCAGGTTCTTCAGGGTGGCGGAGGCCGGCACGCCGAGGTGGGCGGCCAGGGTCTCGATGGTCGGGGTGTCCGGGGTCGGGATCTCCTCCAGCGCGGGCACGCCGGACCCGTCCACCGGCTTCAGCTCGTAGGTGATCGCCTCGGTGTTGGCCGCGAAGTCGCAGTTCGGGCAGTCGGCGAAGGTGTCCTCGCCGGCCTCGGCCGGGGCCAGGAACTCCTCCGACTTCGAGCCGCCCATGGCGCCGGCGGTGGCCGCGCAGATGCGGTAGTCCAGACCGAGGCGCTCGAAGATCCGCTGGTAGGCCGCCCGGTGCAGGGCGTAGGAGTGGGCCAGGCCCTCGTCGTCGAGGTCGAAGGAGTAGGAGTCCTTCATCAGGAACTCGCGGCCGCGCAGGATCCCGGCCCGCGGACGGGCCTCGTCCCGGTACTTGCTCTGGATCTGGTAGAGGATGACCGGCAGGTCCTTGTACGAGGACGCCTGGTCCTTCACCAGCAGGGTGAAGATCTCCTCGTGGGTGGGGCCGAGCAGGTAGTCGCCGCCCCTGCGGTCCTGGAGGCGGAACAGCTCGGCGCCGTACTCCTCCCAGCGGCCGGTCGCCTCGTACGGCTCCCGGGGCAGGAGGGCCGGCAGCAGCACCTCCTGGGCGCCGATCGCGTCCATCTCCTCGCGGACGACCCGCTCGACGTTGGACAGCACCTTCAGACCGAGGGGCAGCCAGGACCAGATGCCGGCCGCGGTGCGGCGGACGTAGCCGGCGCGGACGAGGAGCTTGTGGCTGAGGACCTCGGCGTCCGCCGGGTCGTCACGCAGCGTCTTCGCCATCAACTGGGACATGCGTTGGACCGGTGCGTTCGCCATGGTTCTCGTACTCCTGCCGGGAAAGGGTGATGGCTAGGAGGTTAGCCGGGCCTGCCGGGCCGGTGGAAATCCGTTAACGGCGTCCGCTCCCGGCGCGCCGCAGCGGCAGCGGGGCGCCCATCACGGCGTACGGCTTGGGCGCGCTCGGGAAGTGGACCTGGCGGGCCAGGTCGGCGTAGCCGAGCGAGTGGTAGAGGCCGCGGGCCGGGCTGTCGGTGTCGATGGCGGAGAGGATGGAGCGGGGCTCGGCGGCGGCGTCCGTGATCGTGGTGATCAGCCGGCGGCCGACGCCGCGGTTCTGGTGGTGCGGGTGCACGTGCAGCTCGGTGATCACGAAGGAGTCGTCGAGCCAGCCGGCGTGGCCCTCGGCGCGCAGATAGGGCTCGACGACGGTGGACCACCAGTGGGTGCGGCTGTTCGGCATGCCGTAGACGAAGCCGACGAGCAGGCCGTCGGCGGTCGCGCCGAGTGCCCTGGCGCCGGGGTACTGCATGTGGCGGACGACGATCTGGCGGCGTACGGCTACCTCGTCGGGGCCAAGGCCGAAGGCGATCGCCTGGACCGCCAGGGCCTCGTCCACGTGGGCGGAGAGGTCCAGGGGGCCGATCACGAGGTCCATGGGGGGAGGGTACAGGCAGGGCACGGTCCGCGCCCCGTCGCCCGTGGCGGGTGAACCGTCAGAACAGCACGCTCATGAACGCGCCGACTTCCCTGAAGCCCACCCTCAGATACGTCCTGCGCGCCGCGGTGTTGAAGTCGTTGACGTACAGGCTGACCACCGGCGCCACGTCGGCCAGCGCGTAGCGCAGCACCGCCGCCATGCCGGGGGCCGCCAGCCCCATGCCCCGGTACTCCGGGGCCACCCACACGCCCTGGATCTGGCAGGCCTCGGCCGTCGCCGCGCCGATCTCCGCCTTGAAGACGACCCTGCCGTGCTCGTCGAGCCGGGCGAACGAGCGGCCGGAGCCGACCAGTTCGGCGACCCGCGCCTGGTAGAGGAGACCGCCGTCGCCGGCCAGCGGGGAGACGCCCACCTCTTCGGTGAACATCGCCACGCACGCCGGCATGATCGCCTCCATCTCGTCCTTGCGGATGCGGCGGACGTACGGATCCGGGGCGATGTCGGCGGGCATCCCCTCGGTGACCATCAGGGGCTGGTGGGCGCGGACCTCGCGGGCCGGGCCCCAGTGCGGTTCGAGCAGGCGCCACAGCTGGGCGGTGGCCTCGCTGGGGCCGACGATCGAGGAGCAGCGGCGGCCGGCCCGGCGCGCGCGGTCGGCGAAGGCGCGGATCGCGCGCGGAGTGGCGCAGATCGGGACCAGGTTGGCGCCCGCGTAGCAGAGGGACGTGAGCATTCCGTCCTCGTACCAGCCCCACATCTCGCCGCCGAGGCGCCAGGGATCGAGGCCGGCCACCTGGACGCGTGAGGTCACGAAGGCGTTCGTGACCGGCTCGCGGCCGAGTACGGCGAGCGCGGCGTCCAGGTCGCTCGGTTCGAGCACTCGGGAGGTGGTCTGCGTCAACACGTGCGGGGCCTCACGCTGAGGGGTTCTGCTGATCTCCGCACTGTACCTGCGGAAGCTTGGCGGTGCCGCCCCGTGTGGGTGACAGCCCGCTCGGCCGCCGTCGTCGGCCGAGTTCCCGTCACAAGGGCCCCGCCGTCTTTCGCGCCTCCGCTTTGGGACGCCCATGGACCGGGGAGGGCCTGTACGTCGGCGCGTGCGGCCGGTCCGTGGCCGCACGCGCGGTTGCCCGCGCCCCCCTTCGGGTCGGCGGGGCGGAGAACCCTCCCCCGCCGGCCGGGGGCTGCTTCAGCCCGCCACCGAGATCGACGGCTCGCCCGACGCCACGCCGTCCGCCTCCATCTGCTCGGCCAGCTTCATGGCCTCCTCGATGAGGGTCTCCACGATCTTGGACTCGGGGACGGTCTTGATGACCTCGCCCTTGACGAAGATCTGGCCCTTGCCGTTGCCGGAGGCGACGCCGAGGTCGGCCTCGCGGGCCTCGCCCGGACCGTTCACGACGCAGCCCATGACGGCGACGCGCAGCGGGACCTCCATGCCGGTCAGGCCCGCCGTGACCTCCTCGGCCAGCTTGTAGACGTCGACCTGGGCACGGCCGCAGGACGGGCAGGAGACGATCTCCAGGCCGCGCTGCTTGAGGTTGAGGGACTCCAGGATCTGGTTGCCGACCTTGACCTCCTCGACCGGAGGGGCCGACAGGGAGACCCGGATGGTGTCGCCGATGCCCTGGGAGAGCAGCGCGCCGAAGGCGACGGCCGACTTGATGGTGCCCTGGAAGGCGGGGCCGGCCTCGGTGACGCCGAGGTGCAGCGGGTAGTCGCACTGGGCGGCGAGCTGCCGGTACGCCTCGATCATCACGACCGGGTCGTTGTGCTTGACGGAGATCTTGATGTCCCGGAAGTCGTGCTCCTCGAAGAGGGACGCCTCCCACAGGGCCGACTCGACCAGGGCCTCGGGGGTCGCCTTGCCGTACTTCTGGAGCAGCCGGCGGTCCAGCGAGCCCGCGTTGACGCCGATCCGGATCGGGGTGCCGTGGTCCTTGGCGGCCGCCGCGATCTCCTTGACCTTGTCGTCGAACTGCTTGATGTTGCCGGGGTTGACGCGGACCGCGGCGCAGCCGGCCTCGATGGCCGCGAAGACGTACTTCGGCTGGAAGTGGATGTCCGCGATCACCGGGAGCTGGGACTTGCGCGCGATGGTGGCGAGGGCGTCGGCGTCGTCCTGGGTGGGGCAGGCGACGCGGACGATCTGGCAGCCGGAGGCGGTCAGCTCGGCGATCTGCTGGAGGGTCGCGCCGATGTCCGACGTGCGGGTCGTGGTCATCGACTGGACCGAGACCGGGGCGTCTCCGCCGACAGCCACGGAGCCGACCTGGATCTGCCGGCTCTTCCGGCGCTCGGCGAGCTTGGTCGGAACGGACGGCATGCCGAGAGAAATCGCAGTCATCTGCTGTGCAACCCCAAGTCGTGGATCTAGGTCCAGGTCCCGTCGAAAGCGGGTTCCAGACTCCGAGATTACGGCACCGGTACCGGCGCGAGCACATCCCCTACCGCTAAACCCACTCGATGGAAGCGACCCGGAACACGTCGTTCCGGGCCGCTTCGAACGCCGTGTGGCTAGGAGATTTTGACCGGGTTAACCACGTCGGCCACCAGGACGAGCAGCGTGAAGCAGATGAAGACGCCCGCGACCACGTAGGCCACCGGCATCAGCTTCGCCACGTCGAAGGGGCCGGGGTCCGGACGGCGCAGGACCCTGGCCAGGTTGCGGCGCAGCGACTCCCACAGGGCGCCCGCGATGTGGCCGCCGTCCAGGGGGAGCAGCGGGAGCATGTTGAAGAGGAACAGGGAGAGGTTGAAGCCGGCCACCAGCATCAGGGCCATGGCCAGCTGCTGGGTGGGCGGGATGTCGAGCGTGAAGATCTCGCCGCCGACCCGGGCCGCGCCGACCACGCCCATCGGGGAGTCCGGCTGGCGGGGTGCGCCGTCGAAGGCCGCGTCCCACAGGGCCGGGATCTTGCCGGGCAGGCCGGCGATGGAGTCGACGGCCTCGCCGAGCCGGTCGCCCATCCAGGTCACCGACTGGCCGAGGTCCTGGCGGACGACGCCGGTGGCGGCGCTGAAGCCGAGGAAGCCGGCGGTGACGTACTGGCCCTGGACGATCTGGCCGCTGGAGTCCTTCTTGGCGACCTGGTTGCTGGCGATCCTCGCGTGCAGGGTGACGTCCTGGCCCTTGCGGTCGACGACGATCGCGACGTCCTTGCCGGGGGTGGCGCGGATCAGGTCGGAGAGCTGGTTCCAGCTGGTGGTCGGCGTCCCGCCGAAGGAGACGATCTTGTCGCCGGCCTTCAGGCCCGCGGCGGCGGCCGGGGAGGCCGCGTCGGTCTTCTTGCAGCTGTCGCGGTTCTCGCTCTGGGCGATCACGCACTGGGAGACGGAGCTGACGGTGGTGGTCTGCTGGCTGATGCCGAAGCCCATGAGGACCGTGAGGAAGAGGGCGACCGCCAGGATCAGGTTCATGAAGGGGCCCGCGAACATCACGATCACGCGCTTCCAGGGGGCGCGCGTGTAGAAGAGGCGGGACTCGTCGCCGGGCTGCAGCTCCTCGAAGGCGGCCGAGCGCGCGTCCTCGATCATGCTGCGCCAGGGCGAGGTGGAGCGCGCGGTGATACGGCCGTCGGCGCCGGGCGGGAACATGCCGATCATGCGGATGTAGCCGCCGGCCGGGATGGCCTTGAAGCCGTACTCGGTCTCGCCCTTGCGCCGCGACCAGATGGTCGGGCCGAAGCCGACCATGTACTGCGGGACGCGGATGCCGAAGAGCTTGGCGGTGGACAGATGCCCCAGCTCGTGCCAGGCGATCGAGACCAACAGGCCGACCACGAAGACGACTATGCCGAGGATCATCATCAGGGCTGTCATGCACGCGCCTCCGCGGTCGCCGTCTGTGCGGTCAGTTCCCGGGCCCGGGCCCGTGCCCAGGTCTCCGCTTCGAGTACGTCCGGCACGGTGAGCGAAGTTCCCGTACGAGGCGTGCCGTGTTCCTCGACGATCCGGGTGACGGTTTCCATGATCCCGTCGAAGGGCAGCAGACCGCTCCGGAACGCCTCGACGCATTCCTCGTTGGCGGCATTGAACACCGCCGGGGCGGTGCCCGCGAGCTCACCGACGCGCCGGGCGAGGTTCACGGAGGGGAAGGCCTCGTTGTCCAGCGGGAAGAACTCCCAGGTGGAGGCCTTGCTCCAGTCGAAGGCGGGGGCGGCGTCCGGCACCCGTTCGGGCCAGCCGAGACCGATGGCGATCGGCCCCCGCATGTCGGGGGGAGTCGCCTGCGCGATCGTGGATCCGTCCGTGAACTCGACCATCGAGTGGACATACGACTGCGGATGCACGACCACCTCAATCCGGTCGAAGGGAATGTCGTAGAGGAGGTGCGCCTCGATGACCTCCAGTCCCTTGTTGACCAGCGTGGCGGAGTTGATCGTGATCACCGGCCCCATCGCCCAGGTGGGGTGGGCGAGCGCCTCCTCGACGGTCACCGTGGCGAGGTCGGCCCTGGTGCGGCCCCGGAAGGGGCCTCCGGACGCCGTGACGACCAGCTTGCGGACGTCCGCGCGGGTTCCCGAGGCCAGCGCCTGGAAGAGCGCCGCGTGCTCGGAGTCGACCGGGATGATCTGGCCGGGCTTGGCCAGCGCCTTGACCAGCGGGCCGCCGACGATCAGCGACTCCTTGTTGGCGAGCGCGAGGGTGCGGCCCGCCTCCAGGGCGGCGAGGGTGGGCGCGAGGCCGATGGAGCCGGTGATGCCGTTGAGGACCGTGTGGCAGTCCGAGGCGGCCACGGCGGTGGCGGCCTGCGGTCCGGCGAGGATCTCGGGAAGCGGCTCGCCGGGGCCGTACTGCGCGGCCAGGGCCTCGCGCAGTGCCGGTACGACGTCCTCGCGGGCGACCGCGACGGTCCGCACCCGCAGGCGGTGCGCCTGCTCGGCGAGGAGGGCGACCCGGCCGCCGTTGGCCGAGAGGGCGGTGACCCGGAAGCGGCCGGGGTTGCGCAGCACGAGGTCGATGGCCTGGGTGCCGATGGATCCGGTGGAGCCGAGGATCACCACGTCCTTGGGGCCGTCGCCCGCGAGCGGGTCGTAGACGAGGTGCGGGTCGGCGAGGGGGGCCGGACTGGCAGGACTGTCGGTCATCCCCCCATTGTGGCCGCATCCGGGGGCCCGGAGGACAGCGCGTCCCTCATGCGGGTGCCTTAGCAGTTCTTGCCGCCCTATGGAGCGGAATTCCCTTTGTGAGGTTCACGTGAAGGTCGTGTGATAACACTTCTTCCGGGCCGACAGGGGGTCGGCCCGACCGGAAGACATCCTGGGGGGATCTCTCCATGCGTATTACGCGCATACGCGCCGCCGCGCCCGCGCTCGCGGGCGCCGCGCTGCTCACCGGCACCCTGCTCAGCACCCCGGCGCAGGCCGCCGGCGGCGTGACCGTCTACCACGTGTGGTTCGACAGTCCGGGCAAGGACACCCGCTCCAACGCGAGCCTGAACGCCGAGTGGGTGCAGATCAAGAACACCGGCGGCACGGCCGTCTCGCTCAAGGGCTGGGTCCTGAAGGACACCTCCAACCACCGCTACGTCTTCAAGAACGTCAAGATCGGCGCCCACAAGACGATGAAGGTGCACACCGGCCGGGGCTCGGACACCGCGTCGGACAAGTTCCAGAACCGTGGCGCCTACGTGTGGAACAACACGAGCGACACGGCGACCCTGACCAGGGCGAGCGGCAGCAAGGTCGACTCCTGCTCCTGGACGACGCGGGATCCGAGCGACAAGTACTGCTGACCTACTCGAAGGGGCGGCGGGCGTTCTCCTGCCGGGACGGTCCGGGGGTCGCGTCGGCGATCCACGGGCCGTCGTCCGACGGGTCCACGATGCCCCGCTCCAGCCACTCGTAGGAGCCGCCGAGCACGCCCTTGACGACCTTGCGGTCCAGGTCGTCGGTGTTCGACCACAGGCGGCCGAACAGCTCGTCGACGCGGATCCGGGACTGCCGGCAGAACGCGTCGGCGAGCTGGTAGGCCTCGCGGCCGTGGTCGCCCTGGCGGCGCAGCAGTTCGGCGCGCACGCAGGCCGCGCTCATCGCGAACAGTTCGGCGCCGATGTCCACGATCCGGCCCAGGAAGCCCTGCTTGGTCTCCATCCGGCCCTGCCAGCGGGACATGGCGTAGAAGGTGGACCGGGCGAGCTTGCGGGAGTGCCGCTCGACGTAGCGCAGGTGCGGGGAGAGGTCCACGCCATGCTTGAAGTCGCCGTACGACGTGGGGACCTGGCCCGGCCCCGCGACCAGCTTCGGCAGCCACTTGGCGTAGAAGACGCCCGCGTTCGCGCCCGCCCTGGCCTTGTCCTGGAGGGACTTGTCGGGGTCGATGAGGTCGCCCGCGACCGAGAGGTGGGCGTCGACGGCCTCGCGCGCGATCAGCAGGTGCATGATCTCCGTGGAGCCCTCGAAGATGCGGTTGATGCGCAGGTCGCGCAGGAGCTGCTCGGCGGGGACGGCGCGTTCGCCGCGGGCCGCGAGGGATTCCGCCGTCTCGAAGCCGCGGCCGCCGCGGATCTGGACCAGCTCGTCCGCCATCAGGCAGCCCATCTCGGAGCCGTAGAGCTTGGCGAGGGCGGCCTCGATCCGGATGTCGTTGCGGTTCTCGTCGGCCATCTGGGAGGACAGGTCGACGACCGCCTCCATGGCGAACGTGGTCGCCGCGATGAAGCTGATCTTGGAGCCGACCGCCTCGTGCAGCGCGACCGGCTTGCCCCACTGCTCCCGCACGGCCGACCACTCGCGGGCGATCTTCAGACACCACTTGCCGGCGCCCACGCACATCGCGGGCAGCGAGAGGCGGCCGGTGTTGAGCGTGGTGAGGGCGATCTTGAGGCCCGCGCCCTCGGGGCCGATGCGGTTGGCGGCCGGGACCCGGACCTGGTGGAAGCGGGTGACGCCGTTCTCGATGCCGCGCAGGCCCATGAAGGCGTTGCGGTGCTCGACGGTGATGCCGGGCGAGTCGGCCTCGACGACGAAGGCCGTGATGCCGCCCTTGCCCTCCGGCGACTTGGGGACGCGGGCCATGACCACGAGCAGGTCGGCGACCACGCCGTTGGTGGTCCACAGCTTGACCCCGTCGAGGACGTAGTCGTCCCCGTCGCGTACGGCGGTGGTGGCCAGGCGGGCCGGGTCCGAACCGACGTCCGGCTCGGTGAGCAGGAACGCGGAGATGTCGGTGCGGGCGCAGCGGGGCAGGAAGGCGTCCTTCTGCTCCTGGGTGCCGAAGATCTTCAGCGGCTGGGGCACGCCGATCGACTGGTGGGCGGAGAGCAGCGCGCCGACCGCCGGGTTGGCGGAGCCGGCCAGGGACAGGGCCCGGTTGTAGTAGACCTGGGTGAGGCCGAGGCCGCCGTACTTGGTGTCGATCTTCATGCCGAGGGCGCCGATCTCCTTGAGGCCGGCGACGACCTCGTCGGGGATGCGGGCCTCGCGCTCGATGCGGGCCGAGTCGATGCTCGTCTCGCAGAACTCGTGGAGGCGGGCCAGGAATTCCTCGCCGCGGCGCACGTCCTCGTCGGCGGGGAGCGGGTGCGGGTGGATGAGGTCGAGCCGGAAGCGTCCGAGGAACAGTTCCTTGGCGAAGCTGGGCTTGCGCCAGTCCTGTTCCCGGGCGGCCTCCGCCACCTGACGGGCCTCCCGCTCGGTGACGGTGGGTTTCTTGGTGGTGGGGGCGGACATTGAGGCTCACCTCGCCACGAAAGGGGTTGTTTGAGGACCGTTCGTTACCGACCAGTGCTACTGGATCGTTGGTACCTGAAACGGGCCGCCCCCACCAGTCCTCGCGGTCCGATCGGGTCACCCGGGTCCGCCGGGGCACACCGCCGTGTCGCGTCGCGGCGCGCTCCGGGGAGACCGTCCGGACGGGGATCCGCGGCCCGCCGCGCGTCGAAGCGCTTCGACGGCCTCACCGAGGTCGCCCAGCACGCCGGAGTCTCGGCGAGCACGGCACACCGGCTTCGCCGAGCGCACCCTCGACGGACTTTGCTCCCGGGCCCGGGAGCTGGGCCTTCGGGTGCTGCACCGGCCGTGCGAGGGCGGGTACGACGCGATGGCCGTCCCCCTGGCCCGGATCTTCGACGAACGCCCGGGCACCACGGGCTTCGTCGTGCAGAACGTGTCGGTGGTCGCGATCTGCCCGGACCAGGTCGCCGTCCAGGCCTCGGTGCGGCTGACGTCGGTCGCCGTCCCCGCCCAGGAGATGGGCCGCCACGCCGTCGAGTGCCTGGTCGCGAAGCTGGACGGCCACGGCGGTGACGACGTCGTCCTGATCGCCCCCGAGCTGACGGTACGGGCGAGCACGGGCCCCGGGCCGGCATCGGCACCCGGTACGGACCGGCCGCGCACGCCGGCTGGCCGGACAAGGAGGTGGCGTCGGCGGTGAAGGAGAACTACCTCGACCCCTACGGCATCACGGCGTTCCGGCTGGACGCATGCGAGCCCGAGCTGAAGCCCGGCTTCCAGGAGAACCTGCGCTACTGGACGGGCCCGGGACCGGAGGTCGGCAACAGCTACCCCCGCGAGGAGGTCCTCACCCTCAACCGCTCGGCCTGGGCCGGCAGATCGCGGCCGGCCTCAACACGGCCCTGTCCGGCGCCGGTGCTGGCGGCGGGCGCGACGGACCGGACGGCGTACCTGCCGGCGGGCGCCCGGTGGACGGACGCGTGGACCGGCGAGCCGTACGAGGGCGGCGCGGCGGTGACGGTGGACGCGCCGCTGGAGCGCATCCCGCTGTTCCTGCGCGACGGAGCGGAACTGCCGGTCGCCGAGCAGCCGTTGCCAGCCGCGGGCACCCCTCGGTGATTGTCTCAACTCGACCGTGTGGCAGGGCGGTCGGCCGGGGAAGTACGTAGCTCCTTCCCCGTCCCCCCGACGAAGGGCCCCGCCGCCGTGTCCTCCGCGCCGCTCCCCCTCACCCTCGCCAATCTGCTGCTCGCCCCCGCCTTGCGCGCCCGCCGCGCTCCGGACCGGGCCTTTGCGCGGCTGCTCGACGCTGCGGGGCCGGCCGCGGACGACGAGGCGTTCACCGACGGGTTCCGTCATCTGCTGCGATGTTGGTCCGGTGCCCGGCACCTCACCCCGGTCGGCTGGCTCTCGGCGCGCGGCCACGTCGGCCGCCACCTCGCCAACCGGGCCCGGGTGCGCCGGCTGTGCGCGGAACATCCCGAGATCGAGCGGGAGCCCGTCGAGCGGCCGGTGTTCGTGGTGGGCCTGCCGCGCACCGCCACCACGCTCACGCACGGCGTGCTGTCGCTCTCCGCGGACCACCGCTGCCCGCTGCTGTGGGAGTTGCTCACCCCGGACCTCGAACGCGGCGCCGCGGAACGGGAGAAGGCCGTCGCGTCCGCCCGCCGCCTGGTCGGCGGGATCAACCTCTTCGCCCCTGGCTTCCGGCACATCCACAACCTGCGCCCGGAGGGTCCCGAGGAGTGCACGTTCGCGCTGCCGCACACCGTGATGCCGCTGTCCCAGGCGATGATCCCGGAGTACCTGCCCTGGCACGAGCGCCATGACTTCACGGCCGACTACCGCTACCTCAAGCAGATCTACCAGGTGCTCCAGTACGGCCGCCCGCGCCGCCGCTGGGTGCTGAAGTCCCCGCTGCACCTGGAGCACCTGGACGCGCTGCGAACCGTGTTCCCGGACGCCACGATCGTGTGGACGCACCGCGATCCGGCCACCGCCGTGGCCTCGTTCTGCAGCCTGGTCGAACACGGCATGGCGGTCGGCACCCGCCCCCTCGACCCGCACTGGATCGGCGCCACCTGGCTCGACCTGCTCAGCCGCTCGGCCGCCCGCGGCCTGGCCGCCCGTGCGCGCATCCCCGGCGAGGCGCTGGTGGACGTGCCGTACTCCTGGCTGGGCTCCGACCCGGCCGCGGGCGCCCCGAAGCTCTACGCGGCGGTCGGCGCCCGCTGGACCGACGCCGACGCGGCCCGCCTCCCCGCCGTCGCCGCCCGTCCCCGCGGCACCCGCGTCCACAGCTACGACCTGGCCCGCTACGGCCTCACCCGCGCGGACGTCGACACCGCCTTCGCCGGGTACAACGCGCTGCGCGCGCGGGTGGACCGGGCATGAGCGCACGGGGCCGGCGAAAACCCGTTGGCGGACCACGGCGGCCCCTGCTACTTTCCTGACGGCCGTGCGAGAGAACCAGGAGGTGGTACCCGTGAACACACTGACGACATGGGTGCTCCCCTCCGGGGTCACGGTCGGGCGATAGGTCGTCCGGGAGCGCCGTTCCAGCGCATTCCCGAAAGGCACGACCATGCAACTCACCTCGGAGCGACGCCTCGACGACGGCGTCATCGAACACACCTTCACCCTCGGCGACGCCCCGGGCGTCCTGTGGACACCGGGATCCGTGTCCGGACCGGTGCCGCTGATCCTGCTCGGCCACCCCGGCGGACTGCAGCGCATGCGCCCCCGGCTGGAGGGCCGGGCCCGGTCCGCCGCGGCGGACGGCTTCGCCTCGGCCACCGTCGAACTCCCCGGAAGCGGTGACCGGCCCCGCATCCCCGCCGTGGAGGAGGCCCGCGCCGACATGCGCCGGGCGCTCGCGGCCGGCGAACCGGTCGGCGGCGAGATCGTGGACCGGCTGGTCCTCCCGCTGGTCGACCGGGCGGTCCCGGAGTGGCAGGCCGCCCTGGACGCCCTCCTCGCCCTGCCCGGGATCGGCGGCCCGGTCGGCTACTCGGGCGGGGTGATCTCCATCGGGACCCGGCTCGCGGTGGCCGAGCCGCGCATCGCGGCCGCCGTCCTGTTCGCGGGGAGTTTCGTGCCCCGCGCCATGTTCGAGGAGGCCCGCCGGGTCACCGTCCCGCTGCACGTCCTGCTGCAGTGGGACGACGAGGGCAACGACCGGCAGGCCGCACTGGACCTCTTCGACGCCTTCGGCTCGAAGGAGAAGACGCTGCACGCCAACATGGGCGGCCACACCGGTGTCCCGCAGTTCGCCGGGGACGCGGCGGCCCGCTTCTTCGTACGGCACCTGAGGTGACGCCCGGCGGCCGGACCGGAACGGCCTGACGGACACACGACGGCCGGAGCCCCCGCACAGCGGGCTCCGGCCGTGGTGTCCTGTCCGTGGCAGGTCAGAGGGCGAGGCCGGTGAGGACCAGGACTCGCTCGTAGGTGTAGTCGTCCATCGCGAACCGGACGCCCTCGCGGCCGACACCGGACTGCTTGGCGCCGCCGTACGGCATCTGGTCGGCGCGGTAGGAGGGGACGTCGCCGATGACGACTCCGCCGACCTCCAGGGCGCGGTGGGCCCGGAAGGCGGTCTGCAGGTCGTGGGTGAAGACACCCGCCTGGAGGCCGTACTTGGAGTCGTCGGCGGCGGCGAACGCCTCGGCCTCGCCGTACACCTTCTGCACGGTGAGGACGGGTCCGAAGACCTCCTCGCAGGAGACCGTGGTGTCCGCGGGGACCTCGGTGAGGACGGTCGGCGCGAAGCTCGCGCCGTCGCGGTCGCCGCCGGTGACCAGGGTGGCGCCGGCCTCGACGGCCTCCTTCACCCACGCCTCGACGCGCTCCGCGGCGGCCTCGCTGACCAGCGGGCCGACGTCGGTCCTGTCGTCGGCGGGGTCACCGGTGACCTGGGCCTCCACGGCGGCGACGATACGCGGCAGCAGCCGGTCGTAGACGGACGCGTCGGCGATGACCCGCTGCACGGAGATGCAGGACTGGCCGCCCTGGTAGTTGGAGAAGGTGGCGATGCGGGTGGCGGCCCAGTCGAGGTCCGCGTCGCTCGCCCAGTCGCCGAGGACGACGGCCGCGCCGTTGCCGCCCAGCTCCAGCGTGCAGTGCTTGCGCGGCACCGAGTCCATGATCGAGTAGCCGACCTTCTCGGAACCGGTGAACGAGATGACCGGGAGGCGCTCGTCCTGGACGAGGCCGGCCATCTTGTCGTTCGCGACCGTGAGGATCGACCAGGAGCCGGCGGGCAGGCCCTCGGTCTCGGCGAGGAGGTCGCCGATGATCAGGCCGGACAGCGGGGTGGCGGGCGCCGGCTTGAGGATGATCGGCGCGCCGGCGGCGATGGCCGGGGCGATCTTGTGGGCGCACAGGTTGAGCGGGAAGTTGAAGGGTGCGATGCCGAGGACGACGCCCTTCGGGAACCGGCGGGTCAGCGCGAGCCGGCCCTGGCCGCCGAGGTCGGTGTCGAGCCGCTGGGCCTCGCCGCCGTTGAAGCGGCGGGCCTCCTCGGCGGCGAAGCGGAACACGGAGACGGCACGGCCGACCTCGCCGCGCGCCCACTTCATCGGCTTGCCGTTCTCGGCGGAGATCAGCCGGGCTATCTCCTCGGTGCGCTCGGCCAGACGCCGGCTGACGTGGTCGAGGGCGGCGGCGCGTATGTGGGCCGGGGTGGCGGCGAACTCGTCCCGCACGGCGTACGCGGCGGCGACGGCTTCCTCGACCTGGGCGTCGGTGGGGACACTGACCTTGCCGACGAGGTGCCCGTCCCACGGGCTGGTGACGTCGAAGGTGTCCTCGCCGGTGGCCTGACGGCCGGCGAGCCAGAAGGCGTGGGTGGCGGTCATGAGAGTCCCGGCCCTTCCGCGTGTGGGGATGTTCTTGGCTTGCGTGGTCCACCGTAGGCGCGGGAGGCAGAAGCGGCGCTTGTCCGGGGTGTAGTGGTGGAGAGGGGCGGCGCGCCTCTTTGTCAGGGGCGCGCGGACGGTGTTCCGCGCGGCCGGCGAGGGCCCGCGGCGCCGGTCAGTCCGCCGACGTCGCCTTGAGCGCCAGCCACAGCTCCATCCGGGCGTCCGGGTCGTCCAGGGAACGGCCCAGGATCTCCTCGACCCTGCGCATCCGGTACCTCAGCGTATGCCGGTGCACGCCCAGATCGGCGGCGGCCGCGTCCCACTGGCCGTGCCGGGAGAGCCAGGCCCGCAGGGAGGCCACCAGGTCGCCGCGGCCCGTCGCGTCGTGCTCGTACAGCGCCCGCAGCAGGCCGTCCGCGAACGCCTTGACCGCGTCGTCGGCGAGCAGCGGGAGCACCGAACCGGCCGCCAGCTGGTCGTGCTCGACCAGCACCCGGCCCCGCCGCCTGGCGACCGACAGCGCCTGTTCGGCCTGTTTGTAGGCGGCCGGCGCGCCGATCGGGCCGGACGGCGCGGACATGCCCACGATCAGGTCGTCGTCCCCTGCGCCGTCCTGGTCCGGTACGGCCCGTGCGGCCTCGCGCGCGGCCGCGTGGTCCACGCACGCGGCGGCCGCCGCCCCGCCGTCCGCGGCCAGCACCACCAGCCGCTCCCCCTCCGGCACCACCAGGACCGGCTCGCCCGCCCGCGCCGCGGCCGACTCGACGGCCTCCGCGAGACCGGTGAGCAGTTCGCCGCCCGCGTCGGCGACGATCATCCGGAACGGCGCGTCGAGCAGTCCGCCGTACAGGTCCCCGGCGACGCCCCGGGCGTGGTCGGGCTGTCCGGCGAGCAGCATGCGCAGCACGGCCGCGCCCACCCGCTGCTCGGCCGCGTGCAGCGACCGGGAGCGTTCCGTCGTCAGCGTGAGCAGGGCGATGGCCGAGTGCACGGCGTACCGCTCGGCGGTGCCGAGGGCGGCGGCGGTGCCGACCGCGAGGGCCGCCCGGGGCCTGCGGCCGGTGCCCAGCGAGTGCAGTTCCACCCGGTCCTCGTTGTCCGGGCCGCCCACCACCGAGGAGGCCGGCGCCGGGCGCTCCCGCAGCCGTTCCACCTCGGCCGTCAGCCGGGCCGCCCGGCGGCCCGCCCACTCCGGCGCGGTGGCCACGACCGCGCCCGAGGCGTCGTACAGCGCCGCCCAGCCGTCGACCTGGGCGGCGAGCGCGGCCAGCAGGCCCTCGGGCCCGGCGTTCAGGGCCTGCCGGGTCAGTTCGCGCTGGGCGGCGAAACCCGCCGTCACCGCCCGGTACTGGTCGGCCGCGATCGCCGCCGAGACGGCCTTGCTGATGGCGAGGAACGGGGTGCGGCGAGGCACCTCCAGCAGGGGCAGGCCTTCCCGCTCGGCCGCGCCGACCAGCGCCTCGGGGATCTCGTCGTAGTTGACCCCGATGGCGAAGCCGAGGCCCACCACGCCCGCTCCCACCAGGCGTTTCACATACCGGCGCATCGCCTGCGGGTCCTCCGCGTCCAGCTTCAGCGCGGTGATCAGGAGGAGTTCGCCGCCCTCCATGTACGGCACCGGGTCGGCGAGTTCGCTGACATGGGCCCAGCGCACGGGCACGTCGAGGCGGTCCTCGCCCGCGCGCACGGTCAGCTTGAGCGCGGAATGGTGGACGAGCGAGGCGAGCGTGGGTGGCATCGGGCCGTCAGGTCTTCTCTTCGGTCGGCGAACACGTGGAGACGTGCGGTGGAGACGTGCACAGGGGCAGTGGCCTTTGGCCGTCTCGTATGAACGGCCTCTCTCGATTCTGCCTCACTGTACGGTCACGTGGGACGCCTCGTTCAAACCCGGCCGGCACCGCCCCTGAGGTCCACCAGCAGCGGCGGCGCGTGCTCGCCCTTGACGGTCGTCAGCGAGAGGACCGCGTGGCCCGCCGGTACGCCGTGGGCGAGTTCGGAGGCCGACCAGCGCTCGCGCTCCACCTGGCGGACGGTGACCGCGCGGGCGGTGGGCGCCTTGCCCGTGATGACCTGCCGCACGACGTGCAGCGCCTTGCCCGCCGGGGTCTCCGCGATGATCTGGCGGTCGGTGACGTCCCGGGCCTCGGTCCACTCCTTGCCCCAGACCTCGGCGAAGTCCTGGCCGTCCCAGGGGGTCAGCCCGGCGAAGGCCATCCGGCAGCCGGCGGCGCCCAGCAGCGGTCCGCGCAGCGGGCGGGGCACGTCGTCCAGGGTGCGCAGGGTCAGCGCCACGCCGGCGTTGGCCGACCGCAGCCGCTGGACGGCGCGCACCGCCTCCGGTGTCACCACGCCCGTGGCGTCGTCCAGGAGCAGGCAGGCGAAGAGCGAGCGGTCCTCCCGTACGGTCACGCTCGCCGTGAACTGGGCGAGCACCAGCCGGGCCAGGATCCGGGAGGCGTCCGCGTGGCCGCGCTCGGGCAGGTCGATGCGGACCCGGACCGGGTGGTCGAGGGCCTTGAGGGAGAAGGGACGGGACTGGCCCGAGGTGTCGAAGAACCCGGCGAAGGCGGGCCGGTCGAGCAGGGCGATGCGGTCGGCCAGGACCGAGCCCACGTCTCCCGGATGGCCCATCTGGCGTTCCCGGGCGTCCAGTTCCCGCAGCATCGACTCGTGCCCGGTGGCCGTGAGGCCCTTGCGGAGCGCGGCCACCGGGCCGGGCGCGCCGTCCAGGAGGCGGCGGAGTTCGGGGACGGAGGGGAAGCGGCCGTGGACGGCCCGGAAGGGGCCGAGCAGCTGGGCGAGGACGGTGGTGGAGCGGCGGCTGTCGCTGCCGGGGTGCGGGTCGGCGAGGTCGCCGACGAGCGCCTCGGCGAGTATGGCGGCGGCCTCGTCCGGGTCGGTGGTGCCGCCGTACAGGTCGAGGTCGTAGACGGACTCGGGGTGGGCGATGCGGACGACGACGTCGTAGGAGTCGGCGGGTCCGAGTCCGGCGCCGGCCGCGCCGACCACGACGACGGAGGCACGGCCGGCGAGCGCGTGCAGGCACAGCGACTCGGCGAGCGGGCGCACCAGCGAACCGGTCTTGCCGGAGCCGGCCGGGCCGACGGCGAGCAGCGAGGTGCCGAGCAGCTCGGGGCCCAGGGCGAGGCCGGTGCCGCGGTAGAGGTAGGGGTTGCGCGGGTCGTCGGCGGTCGTGCCGAGCCGTACCTGGCCGGTGACCAGGTCGTGCCGGGCGTGCCGGGCGGGCAGGTCGCGTTCGCCGGAGGGGTGCGGGCAGGCGGCGGCGCCGTCCTTGACCACGGCGGCGGCGAACGAGGCCATGCTGTGCCGGCCGCTGCGCACGCCCTGCCAGGCGCGGGCGATCCGGGCCTGGTCCACGTCCCGCATCAGCCCGGCCTGCGCCTCGGCGGCCAGCCGGTCGGCGGCCTCCGGAGCCCCGGCGGCCCGCAGCTGCGGCCACTGGGCGGGGTCCTGCTCGGGGGCCGGGGCGCGTTCCTGGGCGGGGGCGCCGACGGCCTGCGTCCAGGCGCGCGGGCCCCAGCGGCGCCAGACCTCGCCCCAGCGGCCGAGCCGGCCGACCACGAGCATGATCGCCACGGCGATGAGGGTGTAGTAGCCGTACCAGAGGAAGGCGTTGCCGACGCGGTTGTCGGAGTGCCGCCAGGAGTCCGGGGTGAACAGCTCCAGGGGCACCACCCACCAGCCGCCGAGATAGCCGTTCCACAGCAGCGACCAGAGCAGCCAGCCGACCAGGAACGCGATCAGCGCGCCGCTCAGCAGCTGCCGGGCCGGGATCCGCTCGGGCTCCTCCGCGGGCCTCGGGGTGTACCGGAACCGCCACACGCCGGGCGCGGCCTCCGGCCTCGGCGCCCGCAGCCAGCTCACGAAGGCCGAGCCGTCGGGCCTCGGCGGCGCCCCCGGCGGCAGGTCAGGCGTCCCCGGGGGCAGGCTCGGCCGCGGCGGCACCGCGCGCACGTCCTGTGGCCCCGCCGGACGCGGCACAGGATTCGCGTGCGTGCCCCGCGTGTCCCGCGTCCCGTCGCTGTCCATCGCCCTTTCCCCCTGACCAGCCGTTCCGTCCACCGTCAGCGAGTCAATCTAACGCCCTCCCCACGGGAGTTCACCGCTTACGCGGCCGGGGATCGGCCGGCCGGTTCGGGGTGCCGCCCGGCGGACTATGTCCACCACGGACAAGGCAGCCCCCCGACAACACCCACATGGAGCATGCCCACCTCTCATGACCGGCCCTAGCCTGCGAAGAAAGAAGGAAAGCGTCCGGATACGCACCGCCGGAACCGCCCCGGGGCCGCCGGACTCGCACGGCGCCCCGGAACGCACGATTGATCAGGGAGCCCCCATGACCGCACTTCCGCAGGAGCGCCGCGTCGTCACCGCCATCCCCGGCCCCAAGTCGCAGGAGCTGCAGGCCCGCCGCACCGCTGCGGTCGCGCAGGGCGTCGGTTCCGTGCTGCCGGTGTTCACCGCCCGCGCGGGCGGCGGCATCATCGAGGACGTCGACGGCAACCGTCTGATCGACTTCGGTTCCGGTATCGCCGTGACCAGCGTGGGCGCCTCCGCCGAGGCCGTCGTACGCCGGGCCGCCGCGCAGCTGGCCGACTTCACCCACACCTGTTTCATGGTCACGCCGTACGAGGGGTACGTCGCCGTCGCCGAGGCGCTGGCCGAGCTGACCCCGGGCGACCACGCGAAGAAGTCCGCGCTGTTCAACAGCGGCGCCGAGGCCGTCGAGAACGCGGTGAAGATCGCCCGCGCCTACACCAAGCGGCAGGCCGTCGTCGTCTTCGACCACGGCTACCACGGCCGGACCAACCTGACCATGGCGCTGACCGCGAAGAACATGCCGTACAAGCACGGCTTCGGGCCGTTCGCGCCCGAGGTGTACCGGGTGCCGGTGGCCTACGGCTACCGCTGGCTCACCGGTCCCGAGAACGCCGGTGCCGAGGCCTCCGCCCAGGCCATCGACATGATCAGCAAGCAGATCGGCGCGGAGAACGTGGCCGCGATCATCATCGAGCCGGTGCTCGGCGAGGGCGGCTTCATCGAGCCCGCCAAGGGCTTCCTGCCGGCGATCAGCCAGTTCGCCAAGGACAACGGGATCGTGTTCGTCGCCGACGAGATCCAGTCCGGGTTCTGCCGTACGGGCCAGTGGTTCGCGTGCGAGGACGAGGGGATCGTCCCGGACCTGATCACGACCGCCAAGGGCATCGCCGGCGGTCTGCCGCTGGCCGCCGTGACGGGCCGCGCCGAGATCATGGACGCCGCGCACTCCGGCGGCCTCGGCGGCACCTACGGCGGCAACCCGGTGGCCTGCGCCGGTGCGCTCGGCGCCATCGAGACCATGAAGGAGCTGGACCTCAACGCCAAGGCGAAGGCCATCGAGGCGGTCATGAAGTCGCGGCTGTCCGCCATGGCCGAGAAGTTCGACGTCATCGGCGACGTCCGGGGCCGCGGCGCGATGATCGCCATCGAGCTGGTCAAGGACCGTACGACCAAGGAGCCGAACCCGGAGGCGACCGCCGCCCTCGCCAAGGCCTGCCACCAGGAGGGCCTGCTGGTCCTGACCTGTGGCACCTACGGCAACGTGCTGCGCTTCCTGCCGCCGCTGGTCATCGGCGAGGACCTGCTCAACGAGGGCCTCGACATCATCGAGCAGGCCTTCGCCCGGATCTGACCGCCGGTTCCGCGCGGCCCGTCCGCGGGCTGCCGGACCCGTGCGTCACGGCTGCCCCTCCCCTCCCGCCCGGCGAGTCGCGTGAGGCGGGGGGCGGCGCTCGTCAGGCCGTGTGAAGAACGTGTGCGAGGTGGATGTCGGGATGCGATTCCGCCTGTCGCCGCACCGGAGTCTGCCGTAGGTTTTCACCAGATGAGAGATACACCCCGCCCACAGGGGACTGTGGGCGATTTCAGGCCGGGGCCTCCCCAGCTTCGACCTGGTCGTGCCCTCGCGCACACAACCGGTGCCGCTGGCTCCGGATCTCCTCACCGATCGGACGGTCGCCCGCCCCAAACCCCCCGGGGCGCGCGGCGTTCCGATCCGGACGGCCGCTCCGGAACCACCCCCCCTGTTCCGGGGCGGCCGACCTCCTTCTTCGGCTTCCCGCTCGCGCAACTCCTCGGGCTCGTGGCGTTCCCGGCCCTCCTCTTCGCGCTGATCACCTGGCAGGTCGTGGCCCATGGCCCGCTGCTCCGTCTGGACGCCCGTCTGAGCCGCGCCGTCGTCCACCCGGACCGGTTCTCCGAACTGCTCTCCGACCTCGGGAACGTCCAGGTGGCGGTGCCGGTCCTGGTGATCGTCATCGGCTACGCCGTCCACCGCGGCCGTGCCACCGGTACAGACCGGTGGTGGCTGCCGCCCGCGGCGGCGGCCGTCCTGATGGCCCTGGTCCCGGCGATCGTCGTGCCGCTCAAGGACTGGACCGCCCGTCCGGGGACCCCGGCGGTGCCCCCGGCGGTCGGCTACTTCCCCTCGGGTCACACGGCGACGGCGGCGATCGCGTACGGCTCCGCGACCCTGCTCCTCCTTCCCTGGCTCCGCTCGCGCGCCGCCCGCCGCGGCGTGGTCGCCGGCTGCGCGGTCGTGGTCCTCGCCGTCTCCTTCGGGCTGGTCAGGCGCGGCTACCACTGGCCGCTGGACGTGGTGGCCAGCTGGTGCCTGGCCACCGCCCTGCTGACGTCGCTGCGCCTGGTGCTCAGCCGAAGTACGCGTCGAAGGTCTTCTGGAACTCCCAGTTCGAGAACCGGTCCCAGTTGACCGACCAGGTCATCAGGCCGCGCAGCGACGGCCAGGTGCCGTGGGTCGTGTACGTGCCGCAGTTCGTCTTCCTGGTGAGGCAGTCCAGGGTCTTGGTGACCTCGGCCGGGGCCACGTAGCCGTTGCCGGCGTTGACCGAGGCGGGCATGCCGATCGCGATCTGGTCCGGGCGCAGCGGCGGGAAGACGTTGTTCGCGTCGCCCGCCACCGGGAAGCCGGTGAGCAGCATGTCGGTCATGGCGATGTGGAAGTCGGCGCCGCCCATGGAGTGGTACTGGTTGTCGAGGCCCATGATCGGGCCCGAGTTGTAGTCCTGGACGTGCAGCAGCGTGAGGTCGTCGCGCAGGGCGTAGATGACCGGGAGGTAGGCCCCGCAGCGCGGGTCCTGGCCGCCGAACTTGCCGGTTCCGTAGAACTGGTAGCCCATCTGGACGAAGAAGGTCTCGGGCGCCATGGAGAGCACGAACTTGGAGCCGTACTTGGCCTTCAGGGTCTTCAGCGCAGAGATCAGGTTCACGACGACCGGGGTGGTCGGGTTCTTGAAGTCCGTGTCGTTCGCGTTCAGGGACAGCGAGTGGCCCTCGAAGTCGACGTCGAGGCCGTCAAGACCGTAGGTGTCGATGATGTTCGAGACCGAGGAGACGAAGGTGTCCCGGGCCGCGGTGGTGGTCAGCTGGACCTGGCCGTTGGCGCCGCCGATGGAGATCAGCACCTTTTTACCGGCCGCCTGCTTGGCCTTGATCGCGGCCTTGAAGTCGGCGTCGGACTCGACGTTCGGGCACTCGGTGACCGGGCAGCGGTTGAAGCGGATGTCCCCGGAGGTCGCCGAGGTCGGCTCGCCGAAGGCCAGGTCGATGACGTCCCAGCTGTCGGGGACGTCGGCGACCCGGGTGTAGCCGGAGCCGTTGGCGAAGGAGGCGTGCAGGTAGCCGACCAGCGCGTGGGTGGGCAGGTCGCCGGAGCCGCCGGAGGAGCCGGCGGTGGTGGTGGCCGTGACGGTGGCGGACTTCGCGGACTCCCCGGCGTCGTTCACGGCGGTGACCTGGAAGCCGTACGCCGTCGACGGGGTCAGCCCGGCCACGGTGGCCGAGGTCCCGGTGGCCGTCTGGACCTTGGTCCCGTTGCGGTAGACCGCGTAGCTCGTGGCGCCCGTGACGGCCGTCCAGGACAGGGCGACGCTGGAGGAGGTGATCGTGCCGGTCTTCAGCCCGGTCGGCGCGGCGGGCGGCTGGCCCGTGCTGCCGCCGGGGCCGACGAGGGAGATGTCGTCGGCGTAGTAGGCGCCGGTGCCGTACCAGCCGTGGGTGTAGAGGGTGACCTTGGTGGTCGAGGCGCCGGTGGTGAAGGTCGTGGTGAGCTTCTGCCAGTCGGGGGCGGACTGGGTCCAGGTGGAGACGTCGGTGGTGCCGGTGCCGCCGGCGCCGAGGTAGACGTAGGAGCCGCGGACGTAGCCGGACAGGGTGTACTGCGCGCCGGGCTGGACGGTCACCGTCTGCGTGCACTGGGCGTTGTCGCTGCCGGCCGGGGTCGCCTGCAGCGCGTGGGTGCCGCCGTGCACGGGTGAGGTGACGGTGGTTCCGGCCGTACAACTCCAGTTGTCCAGGCCGGACTCGAAGCCACCGTTGCGGGCGAGGTCCGCGTCGGCCGCACGGGCGGCCGACGAGAGCGCGGTGATACCGGGTACGGCCAGCAACAGGGCCGTGAGCATGCCGAGGACAGGTCTCGCGCGAACCACAAGAGCCTCCGTGGATGGGGGAATTGGAGGAGTCGAAGCCGCGCTCAATTTGGTCCAGACCAATTCAGTTGTCAAGAGGTGCGGCCCCTGGGTGCCGCCCGCACGACAGCGCCCCTTCAGGGGCGCGGGGCTGCGACATGCGCGGCTCCGCCGCGTGGGCGCGACCAGCCACGACCCACCCGCGCCCGACCGACGGCCGCACCGCAACGGCGCCTAGTCACCGGCCAGTCCGGCGGCGGCCTCGTGCATCGCCAGCTCCAGCAGCGCCGGATCCGTCAGCGTCCCCGACCCGTCCGGCACCACCAGCCACCGCACCCCCTGGGTCGACCGGCCGGGATACGGCACGACGATCCAGGTGCCGGCACCCGCCGTGCGGATCCCGGTGCCGAGCCACCGGGCGGCCGTGCCGGGCGGCACGAAGAAGCCCACCCGGTTGTCCCCGAAGTCGACCAGGACGGGTCCTGGCTGGTCGAGGACGCGGGTGAGCACGTCCAGGGTCGGGTAGCCGAGTTCGCCCGGCAGGATCAGCACGTCCCAGGCCCGGCCCGCGGGCAGCAGCGCGATCCCCAGGGGGCTGCGCTCCCATTCCCACCGGCACGCCTCGGGATCGGGTGCGACCGATACCAGCCACTCGACCGCCGTCTTCGCCCCAGTCATCAGAAGACCTCCCAGTCCCACTCGTCGACGCGGGCTTCGCGTCACGAGGAGAGAGGGAGGTCCTCCGGGGGCATTACGCGGGTTTCGTCACCTTGTTGGAGTGACGTGGATCACATGGGGCGCGGGCGGGTCAGCTGTCGAAGCCGAGGCCCACCCGGTCCATCGCCCTGAGCCACAGGTTGCGCCGGCCGCCGTGGGCGTCGGCGCGGGCCAGCGACCACTTGGTGAGCGCGATGCCGGTCCAGGCGAAGGGCTCCGGCGGGAACGGCAGCGGCTTCTTGCGGACCATCTCCAGCCGGGTGCGCTCGGTCTCCTCGCCCGCCAGCAGGTCCAGCATCACGTCGGCGCCGAACCGGGTCGCGCCGACACCGAGGCCGGTGTACCCGGCCGCGTACGCCACCTTTCCCTGGTGCGCGGTGCCGAAGAACGCCGAGAACCGGGAGCAGGTGTCGATCGCGCCGCCCCAGGCGTGCGTGAAGCGGACCCCTTCGAGCTGCGGGAAGCAGGTGAAGAAGTGCCCCGCGAGCTTGGCGTAGGTCTCCGGGCGGTCGTCGTACTCGGCGCGCACCCGGCCGCCGTAGTGGTGGATGGCGTCGTAGCCGCCCCACAGGATCCGGTTGTCCGAGGACAGCCGGAAGTAGTGGAACTGGTTGGCCGAGTCGCCGAGGCCCTGCCGGTTCTTCCAGCCGATCGCGCCGAGCTGCTCGGCGGTGAGCGGCTCGGTCATCAGCGCGTAGTCGTAGACCGGGACCGTGTAGGCGCGGACCCGCTTGACCAGGTTCGGGAAGATGTTGGTGCCGAGCGCGACCCGCCGGGCCCGGACCGAGCCGTACGGGGTGCGGACGGCCATGCCGGCGCCGTACGCCTTCAGTTCGAGGGCGGGCGTGTGCTCGTACACCCGCACACCCAGGTCGAGGCAGGCCCGCTTGAGGCCCCAGGCGAGCTTGGCCGGGTTGACCATGGCCACGCCCCGCCGGTCCCACAGGCCGGCCTCGAAGGTGGGCGAGTCGACCTGCGCGCGCAGCGCGTCGGCGTCCAGGAACTCGATGCCGTCCGCGAGGCCCTTGCCCTCCAGCTCCCGGTGCCAGTCGCGCAGCTCCCGGGCCTGGTAGGGCTCGGTGGCCACGTCGATCTCGCCGGTGCGCTCGAACTCGCAGTCGATGCCGTGCCGGGCGACCGCGGCCTCGATCTCGTCGAGGTTGCGCCGGCCCAGCTCCTCCAGCCGGTGGATCTCGTCCGGCCAGCGGGCCAGCCCGTTGGCCAGTCCGTGGGTCAGGGAGGCGGCACAGAAGCCTCCGTTGCGGCCGGAGGCGGCCCAGCCCACCTCACGGCCCTCCAGCAGGACCACGTCGCGCCCGGGGTCGCGCTCCTTGGCGTTGAGCGCGGTCCACAGTCCGCTGTATCCGCCGCCGACGACGAGCAGGTCGCAGGTCTCGGCGCCGGTCAGCGCGGGCTCGGCGTGCGGCTTGCCGGGGTCTTCGAGCCAGTACGGGACCGGCTGTGCTTCGGAGAGAGACGTGGTCCAATCTGCCTGACGGCTCATGGCGCTTGGGGCCATGATTTTCAACTCCCTACAGAGTTTTTGTCGGTGCCTTATGCCTTTTGCCTGGCGCGGCGGTTGGTGATGAGCATCGATACCAGCACGAGCAGTACCGCGACCAGGAACATGGCCGTACCGATGACGTTGATCTGGACGGGCGTGCCGCGCTGCGCCGAACCCCAGACGAACATGGGGAAGGTGACGGTCGAGCCCGCGTTGAAATTGGTGATGATGAAATCGTCGAAGGAGAGCGCGAAGGAGAGCAGCGCGCCCGCCGCGATTCCGGGGGCCGCGATGGGGAGGGTGACCCTGACGAAGGTCTGGACGGGACCCGCGTACAGGTCCCGGGCCGCCTCCTCCAGGCGCGGGTCCATCGACATCACGCGCGCCTTGACCGCGGTGACGACGAAGCTGAGGCAGAACATGATGTGGGCGATCAGGATGGTGTAGAAGCCCAGCTGGGCGCCCATGTTCAGGAAGAGGGTGAGCAGCGAGGCCGCCATGACGACCTCGGGCATCGCCATCGGCAGGAAGATCAGCGAGTTCACGGCGCCGCGGGCGCGGAACCGGTAGCGGACCAGCGCGAAGGCGATCATCGTGCCGAGGAGGGTGGCGCCGATGGTCGCAAGGGCGGCGATCTGGAGGCTGATGGAGAGCGAGCCGCACATGTCGGCCACGCCGCACGGCTGTTTCCAGGCGTCCAGCGAGAACTGCTGCCATTCGTAGTTGAAGCGCCCCTTCGGTTTGTTGAAGGAGAACACCGTGACGATGACGTTCGGAAGCAGCAGATATCCGAGGGTGAGCAGTCCCGCGATGACGACGAGACGCTTCTTGAGCCAGTTGACGAAGGGCATTTAGACCAGATCCTCCGTCCCGGACCGGCGAATGTAGATCGTGACCATGAACAGGATCGCGGCCATGAGGATGAAGGAGAGCGCGGCCGCCGTCGGATAGTCGAGGATCCGCAGGAACTGCGTCTGGATGACGTTTCCGATCATGCGGGTGTCGGTCGAGCCGAGGAGTTCGGCGTTGACGTAGTCACCGGCCGCCGGGATGAAGGTCAGCAGCGTGCCGGAGACCACGCCCGGCATCGACAGCGGGAAGGTGACCTTGCGGAAGGTCGTCCAGGGCTTCGCGTACAGGTCGCCGGCCGCCTCGTGCAGACGCCCGTCGATCCGCTCCAGCGAGGTGTAGAGCGGCAGGATCATGAACGGCAGGAAGTTGTACGTCAGACCGCAGACGACGGCGAGCGGTGTGGCGAGGACCCGGTCGCCGGCCGTCCAGCCGAGGAAATCGGTGACGCTCAGGACGTGCAGCGAGTTCAGCACGTGCACGACCGGGCCGTTGTCGGCGAGGATCGTCTTCCAGGCCAGGGTGCGGATCAGGAAGCTGGTGAAGAACGGCGCGATCACCAGGATCATGATCAGGTTCCGCCAGCGGCCCGCCCGGAAGGCGATCAGGTACGCCAGCGGGTAGCCGAGCAGCAGGCAGAGCACGGTGGCCGCGGCCGCGTAGAAGACGGACCGCAGGAACTGCGGCCAGTACTCGCTCAGCGCGTTCCAGTAGGTCACGAAGTGCCAGGTGACCTTGTAGCCCTCTTCCAGGGAACCCGTCTGGACGGACGTGGACGCCTGGTAGATCATCGGCAGCGCGAAGAAGATCACCAGCCAGAGCAGGCCGGGCAGCAGCAGCCAGTACGGCGTGAAGCGGCCGCGCCTGCGCGGCGGCTTCGACGTCTCGGGTTCGGCGGGCGCCAGCGGCGGCGGCGCCTCGGAGAGTGTGGCCATCAGGCGGCTTCCTCCTCGGTGCCTGCGGAGCCCGTCGTCCCGGCGAGCAGGGACTGCGCGGCGTCGAGACCGAACGTGTGCGCCGGGCTCCAGTGCAGGACCACGTCGGCGCCCGGGACGAGCCGTCCGTCGCGGTCGACGTTCTGCACGTACACCGCGAACTCGGGGCAGACCGCGCTGTCGATGACGTACTGCGTGGAGACGCCGATGAAGCTGGCGTCGGCGATCTTGCCGGTGATCCGGTTGCGTCCCTCGGGGATCGATCCGGCGTCGTCGGCGTGGGTGAGGGAGATCTTCTCCGGCCGGATGCCGACGAGCACCTTGCCGCCCGTCGTGGTCGGCGCCGAACATCGCGTCTCGGGCAGCACGAGCTTGCCGCCGCCCGCCTTGAGCACGATGTCGTCGCCGCTCCTGGCGTCGATCTCGGCCTCGATCAGGTTCGAGGTGCCGAGGAAGTTGGCGACGAAGGTGGTGTTCGGGTTCTCGTACAGGTCGGCGGGCGAGCCGAGCTGCTCCACGCGTCCCGCGTTCATCACGGCGACCGTGTCGGCCATGGTCATGGCCTCCTCCTGGTCGTGCGTGACGTGGACGAAGGTGATGCCGACCTCGGTCTGGATCCGCTTGAGCTCCAGCTGCATCTGGCGCCGCAGCTTGAGGTCGAGGGCGCCGAGCGGCTCGTCGAGGAGCAGCACCTTGGGGTGGTTGATGAGCGCCCGCGCCACCGCGACCCGCTGCTGCTGGCCGCCGGAGAGCTGGTGCGGTTTCTTGCGCGCCTGCTCGCCGAGCTGGACCAGCTCCAGCATCTCCTCGACCTGCTTCTTCACGCTCTTGATGCCGCGCCGGCGCAGGCCGAAGGCGACGTTCTCGAAGATGTCGAGGTGCGGGAAGAGGGCGTAGGACTGGAAGACCGTGTTCACCGGCCGCTTGTACGGCGGCAGATGGGTCACGTCCTGGTCGCCGAGGTGCACGGTGCCGCTGGTCGGCTCCTCCAGGCCCGCGATCATGCGCAGGGTGGTCGTCTTGCCGCAGCCGGAGGCTCCGAGCAGGGCGAAGAAGGAACCCTGGGGCACGGTCAGGTCCATCGGCTTCACGGCGGTGAAGCCGTTGTCGTAGGTCTTGCCGATGCCGGTGAGGCGGACGTCGCCGCTGCTGTCTGTCGTCGTCATGGTGTCGTCACGCCCCTGTGAGCTTCGCGAACTTCTGCTGGTAGGCCGTCTCTTCCTTCGAGCTGAGGGCACGGAAGGCATGGGACCTGGCCTGCATGGCCTTGTCGGGAACGATCAGCGGGTTGGCGGCCGCCGATTTGTCGATCTTGGCGAGGTACGGCTGCACGTCCGCGACCGGGCTGACGTAGTTGACGTAGGCGGAGAGTTCGGCGGCCGGCTCGGGTTCGTAGTAGTAGTCGATGAGCCGCTCGGCGTTCGTCTTGTGGCGCGCCTTGTTGGGGATCATCAGGTTGTCGGTCGACGTCATGTAGCCGCTGTCCGGGATGACGTAGGCGACGTCCGGGTTGTCGGCCTGGAGCTGTACGACGTCACCGCCCCAGGCGACGCAGGCGGCCAGGTCGCCCTTGCTGAGGTCCGAGGTGTAGTCGTTGCCGGTGAACCGGCGGATCTGCCCCTTGTCGACGGCCTTCTGGAGGCGGGCGATCACCGCGTCGTAGTTGTCGTCGGTGAACTTCGCCGGGTCGATGCCCATGTCGAGCATGGTCATGCCGACGGTGTCCCGCATCTCGGTGAGCAGCCCGACCCGGCCCTTGAGCGCGGGGTTGTCGAGCAGGTCGGAGACCGACTTCACCTCGACGCCGTCCAGGGCCTTCTTGTTGAAGGCGACGACGGTCGAGATGCCCTGCCAGGGGTAGGAGTAGGCGCGACCGGGGTCCCAGTCGGGGCTGCGGAACTGGTCGGTCAGGTTGGCGAAGGCGTGCGGGAGGTTCGACGCGTCCAGCTTCTGCACGTAGCCGAGCCGGATCATGCGGGCGGCCAGCCAGTCGGTGAGGACGATCAGGTCCCGTCCGGTGTCCTGGCCCGCGGCGAGCTGCGGCTGGATCTTGCCGAAGAACTCGTCGTTGTCGTTGATGTCCTCGGTGTACTTCACCGTGATGCCGGTCCGCTTGCGGAAGGCGTCGAGGGTCGGGTGGGTCTTCCCGCTGTCGTCGACGTCGATGTACTCGGGCCAGTTGGAGAAGTTGACCACCTTCTCCTCGGCCGAGTGGTCGTCGGCGGAGACGCCGCCCTGGGACTTGCCCGCCGCGGGGATGCCGCAGGCGCTCAGTGCCCCGGCGCCGCCCACCGCGAGCGCACCGCCCAGGAACGACCGGCGGGCCAGGGCGGCCCTGCCGGTGCGGAGGCTGCGCCGGATGGCGGCCACTTCGACCGGCGAAGGGCGGTCGGGCTCGTACTGCCTCATGCGCTGGATGCCCTTTCGGGAAGAGGGCCGTGATGAGCGGCCGCAGGTGTGACTATCGGTCCCCGAAGATCGTGCGGTGCCAGTCCTTCCTGGCGACCGCAGTGTTGTCGAACATTACGTGCTTGACCTGGGTGTACTCCTCGAACGAGTACACCGACATGTCCTTGCCGTAGCCGGACGCCTTGTAGCCGCCGTGCGGCATCTCGCTGATGATCGGAATGTGGTCGTTGACCCACACGCAGCCCGCCTTGATCTCGCGGGTGGCGCGGTTCGCGCGGTAGACGCTGCCGGTCCACGCGGAGGAGGCCAGGCCGTACGGGGTGTCGTTGGCCAGCCGGATTCCCTCATCATCACTGTCGAACGGCAGAACGACCAGCACCGGCCCGAAGATCTCGGACTGGACGACCTCGCTGTCCTGCGGCGCGTCGGCGATCAGCGTGGGCCGGTAGTAGGCGCCGCTCTTCAGCTCGTCCTGCGGCGCCTCGCCGCCGGTGACCACGCGCGCGTAGCCGCGCGCCCGCTCCACGAAGCCGGCGACCCGGTCCCGCTGGGCGTGCGAGATCAGCGGTCCGAGGTCGGTGCCCGGAGCGAACGGGTCGCCCAGCCGCACGGTCTCCATCAGGGCGGCCGTCCGCTCGACGAAGGCCTCGTACAGCGGCCGCTGCACATACGCGCGGGTGGCGGCGGTGCAGTCCTGCCCGGTGTTGATGAGCGCCCCGGCGACGGCGCCGTTGGCGGCGGCCTCCAGGTCGGCGTCGTCGAAGACGACGAACGGCGCCTTGCCGCCGAGTTCCAGGTGGAGCCGCTTGACGGTCGCGGTGGCGACCTCGGCGACCCGCTTTCCGACACCGGTGGAGCCGGTGAAGGAGGTCATGGCGACGTCGGGATGCCCGACGAGGTGTTCACCGGCCTCCCGCCCGGTCCCGGTGACGATGTTGACGACACCGTCGGGGATGCCGGCGAGGGTGGCCGCCTCGGCGAAGAGCAGCGAGGTCAGCGGGGTCAGCTCGGCCGGCTTCAGCACGATCGTGTTGCCGGCCGCGATCGCCGGGAGGATCTTCCACGCGGCCATCTGGAGGGGGTAGTTCCAGGGCGCGATCGACCCGACGACACCGATCGCCTCGCGGCGGACGTACGAGGTGTGGTCGCCGGAGTACTCACCTGCCGCCTGCCCCTGCAGGTGCCGGGCGGCACCCGCGAAGAACGCGGTGTTGTCGATGGTCCCCGGCACGTCGAACTCGCGCGTCAGCTTCAGCGGCTTGCCGCACTGGAGCGACTCGGCGCGGGCGAACTCCTCCGCACGGTCGGCGAGCACGGCGGCGAACCGGTGCAGCGCGTCCGACCGCTCGCCGGGAGTCGCCCCGGACCAGCCGGGAAACGCGTCCCGCGCGGCGGCCACGGCCCGGTCGACGTCGTCCGTCCCGGCCAGCTCGTAGGTGTAGACCTCCGCGCCGGTGGCCGGGTCGACGACGGCGTGCGTACGGCCCGAGGTGCCCGTGCGGAACCGGCCCGCGATGTACTGCGCGCCGCCCGCGAGCCGCTCCTGCGCGGGGAAGGTCTCCGGGGTGGCGGTGCCCGGCTTGTCCATGTCGCTTCTCCTCCGCCGTCACCCCGTCCCGAGAGGCGGGGGGCGTAGCTCCAGCTCGATTTGACTGCCGATCCTGACAGAGCAGTGGGAGTCCAACAAGTGATTCCGTTGTTGCCTTTTGGTTACGCGACGGAATCTGTCGACCACATGTCGAGTCAGGGAGGAAAAGGCAGGACGGAGTGTCAGTGGTGCCTGCCAGACTGGCGTGCATGGTGAAGATCGATTCCGCGGAAGCCCTGATCAGGGCGGTCCGGACCGGGGCCGGGATCAAGTACCTGCACTTCTGGGGACACCGGCCGAGGCCCGACGGCCGGCTCTCGGCGAGCTGCCTGAGCCAGTGGTGGCCGTCACCCTTCGTGGTCGACGGTGTGGAGTACGCGACCGCCGAGCACTGGATGATGGCGGGCAAGGCCCGGCTGTTCGGGGACGCGGAGGCGGAGCGCCGGATCGTGGCGGCCGGGCATCCCGCGGCGGCGAAGAAGGAGGGCCGGCTGGTCAGGAACTTCGACGAGGAGACCTGGCAGCGGGAGCGCTTCGGGATCGTCGCCGAGGGCAGCGTGCACAAGTTCGCCGCCGACACCGGCCTGCGGGACTACCTGCTCGGCACCGGTGACCGCGTCCTGGTGGAGGCGAGCCCGGTGGACCGGGTCTGGGGCATCGGCCTGGCGGCGACCGACGAGGCGGCGAAGGACCCGTCCCGCTGGAGAGGGCTGAACCTGCTGGGGTTCGCGCTGATGGAGGCACGCGAGAGGCTGCGGACGGCCGAGACCCGGTAGCGGCCACGCCCCCTCGGCCAATGGGGACCGCCCCGGCCGAGGGGCGCGGGGAACTGCGCGACCGGCCGGCCCCGGCCACCCGCATCGACCGCCCCCGCCACCCCCTCCTACCGCGTGCTCGCCACCACGAGCACCACGATGAAGGCCACGGCGAGGACGAGCCCGGCCGAGCCGCAGATGATCCCCGCCAGCGCCTGGCCCCCGTTGGTGGCCTCACCGCGCCGGACCCGGGCGCGGCCGATCGAGCCGAACACGATGGCCAGCACCCCCGTCACCAGCGCGACCGGCCACGCACAGAACCCGACGACACTGATGATCCCGGTGACGAGGCTCCCCGTGCCCAGCCCGTTGTTGGGCATCGGCTGCATGCCGGGCCAGCCGCCGTACCCGCCGGGGTACGCCGGATACGGCTGTCCCGGATACGGCTGTCCCGGATAGCCGTACGCCGGACCCGGAGCCGGTGCGCCCGGGTAGCCGTAGGGGACCGGTCCCGGCCCGCCCGGAGCCATCGGCGGCGGAGGCACGGCCGCGCCCTGCGGATACGGCGGCACCGACGGGACGGCGGGGCCCGGCGCGGACCGGGCGTCCGGCGCCGCGTACGGGTCGGCCGGCGCCGCGTCCCGCGGAGCCCCGTACGGGTTCGCCCAGCCCTGGGACGGCACCCGGTCCTGCGCTGCCGGCATCGCGGCGACGGTCCGCTGGTCGTGGACCGAGGGAGGCACCGGCGGCCGCGCCGCGCCCTCCGTCGCGTCCGCCGTCTTGTCCAGCCGTATCTTCGGAGCGTCCGGCGCCTCGTCAGCCATCTCGCGATGTCCCCTCTCCTGCCCGCGTGCCGCCGTCATGTTAAGGCCCGTCCCCCGCCGGTGCCGGTCCGGCCTACGATGGCCCGGAATCACCGATCAGCCGATCACCGCGCAGAGGCGCAGCTCACGGCCGTGCACACCGCCGGGGGCACCCTCGCGCCGTTCCGGGGAGGAACCTTGACCGACCACCGCACCGAACCCGCACTCCGCGATGTGCACGCCTTCATCGCCGGGCTGCCCAAGGCCGAACTGCACGTCCACCACGTCGGCTCCGCCTCCCCCCGGATCGTGTCGGAACTGGCCGCCCGGCACCCCGACTCCAAGGTGCCCAGCGACCCCGAGGCGCTGGCCGACTACTTCACCTTCACGGACTTCGCGCACTTCATCGACGTCTACCTCTCGGTCGTCGACCTGATCCGCACGCCGGAGGACGTCCGGCTGCTCACCTACGAGGTCGCCCGCGAACTGGCCCGCCAGCAGGTGCGCTACGCCGAGCTGACCATCACCCCGTTCTCCTCCACCCGCCGCGGAATCGACGCGCGGGCCTTCATGGACGCCATCGAGGACGCGCGGAAGGCGGCGGAGGCCGAGTTCGGGACGGTGCTGCGGTGGTGCTTCGACATCCCCGGCGAGGCGGGTCTGGAGGCCGCCGAGGAGACGGTCCGGCTCGCGACCGACGACCGGCTCCGTCCGGAGGGCCTGGTCTCCTTCGGTCTCGGCGGCCCCGAGATCGGCGTGCCCCGGCCGCAGTTCAAGCCGTACTTCGACCGGGCGGTGGCGGCCGGCCTGCACTCCGTCCCGCACGCCGGTGAGACCACCGGCCCGCAGACGGTCTGGGACGCCCTCGTGGACCTGCACGCCGAGCGCATCGGGCACGGCACCAGCTCCGCGCAGGACCCGCGGCTCCTCGCCCACCTCGCCGAACGGCGCATCGCGCTGGAGGTGTGCCCGACCTCCAACATCGCCACGCGTGCCGTCCGCACCCTCGACGAGCACCCGATCAAGGCGTTCGTGGACGCGGGCGTGCTGGTCACGGTCAACTCCGACGACCCGCCCATGTTCGGCACCGACCTGAACAACGAGTACGCGGTCGCCGCCCGTCTCCTCGGCCTCGACGAACGCGGTGTCGCCGACCTCGCCAAGAACGCGGTGGAGGCGTCCTTCCTGGATCTGGGCGGCAAGGCGAGGATCTCGGCCGAGATCGACGCGTACACGAAGGCATGGCTCGCCCCCTGAGGAACCGCCGTGGGCCCCTGAGAGCATGGGCCCATGCAGACCGTGACCGCCGTGGCCCACCGCGGCGACCCCTATCGCATCCGTGAGAACACCTCGGCCTCCCTGCGTTCCGCGCTCCGGCACGGCGCGGACGCGGTGGAGATCGACGTACGGCTGACCCGGGACGGCGTCCCGGTCCTCCTGCACGACGAGACCCTGAAACGCCTCTGGGCGGTGGACCGGCCGCTGTCCGCGCTCTCCGCGGAGGAGGTGCGCGGTCTGACGGACGGCGGCGTGCCGACGCTCGCCGAGGCGCTGGCCGCGACGGCGGACAGCCGCGTGATGATCGACCTGCCCGGCGGTCCCGGCGAGCGGGCGGTGGCGCGGATCGTCGCCGTGGCCCGGGAGTGCGGCGCGGCGGACCGCGTCTACTACACGGGGGACGCGGCCGCGATGCTGGCGGTGCGGGCGGCGGACCACGCGGCCGAGATCGCCCTGACCCGCACGACGTCGGCGCCCGTGCGGCCGGCGCTGCTGGACGTGATCCGCCCCCGCTACCTCAACTTCCGTTTCACCCTGCTCGACCACGCCCTCGTCGAGCATGTCCACCACGCGGGCCTCCTGGTCTCGTGCTGGACCCCGGACACCCGCCGCGCGATGCGCCGCCTGCTGGACCTGGGCGTCGACTCCGTCACGACGAACCGGGTGGACGTCCTCGACGCGCTCCGCCGCCGGTCCGCCGAGGGCTGACCGGCCGTACGGCGCAGAGGGCGGGCCGGACGGGAGCCCCCCTCTGCCGGGCCGGCCGATCCAGGCGTAGCATCTGAACGAAACAGTTTCGTTCACGGAACGGACCTCGCATGGAGAAGACAGGCACGGTCTCCGTACTCGTCGTCAACGGCCAATCCCTCCAACGCCTCGCCCTGCGCATGCTCCTCACCGCCGAGCCCGGCCTGACGGTCGCCGGGGAGGCGACGGGGCGATCCGTGCGAGCGCCGAACTCCGCCCCGACGTCGTCCTGATGGACGGCCGGCCGGCCGGGGCGGCCGGTACCGAGACCATCCGGCGCCTGACCCGCCCGGCACCCCGGACGCCCCGCGCCCCCGGATTCCCCGCCGCCGAGGAGACCCACGCCCCCCGGGTCCTGGTGCTGACCCCGGCCGGGCAGGAGGCGGAGGCCTGGGCCGCCCTGCGCGCGGGCGCCGGCGGCTTCCTGCTCGACGACGCCGACCCGGCCGAACTGACCGCGGCGATCCGGATGGTGGCCGCCGGCGAGGCCGTCATCACGCCCGGCCTGACCCGCGCGCTCATCGACGCCGTCCGCGAGCAGCACACCGACCGTCCCCTCCCCCGCGTCGCGGGGCTCGGCGCCCTCACCGGGCGCGAGCGGGACGTCCTGGTCGCCGTGGCCTCCGGCTGGTCCAACGCCGAGATCGCCCAGTGGCTGTCCATCGCGCCGACCACCGTGAAGACCCACGTCAGCAACGTCCTGGCGAAGATCGGCGCCCGCGCCCGCGTCCAGGCGGTGACCTTCGCCTACGAGACGGGCCTGATCCGCCCGGCCGCGTAGCACCGGGCCGCGGCCCGCCCTGCGCCGATCCATGCACCACGGGCATGGACAACCCCTTTGTCAGGCATTGGACGCATGCATGTCCGGCTGCGAGGCTTCCGAAGAGCGTTCCCCGGAGGTGCGGGGCCTCCCGAGGCGCCCCGAACGCACTCCGGCAGCACTCTGGAAGCGACGCGGAAAGCCGACAAGGAGCCGATCATGAGGACCCAGTGGAACGCCGCAGAGGGCCACATCGAGACCACCGCGCGCGGCCGTGCCGTGCTCTCCCAGCCCCGTCTCAACCGAGGCACCGCCTTCACGCGGGAGGAACGGCGGTCACTGGGCCTGGTGGGGCTGGTGCCGTCGGCGGTACTGACCCTGGAGCAGCAGGCGGAGCGGGCGTACCAGCAGTACGAGGCCCAGCCGACCGACCTGGCGAAGAACGTCAACCTCACCGCGCTGCACGACCGCAACGAGGTGCTCTTCTACCGCCTGCTCGGTGATCACCTCGACGAGATGCTGCCGATCGTCTACACCCCGACGGTGGGCCGGGCGATCCAGCGCTACAGCAACGAGTACCGGCGCCCGGCCGGCGTGTACCTGTCGGTGGACGCGCCGGAGGACATCGAAGGGGCCCTCACGGCCACCGGCCTGGGCCCGGAGGACGTCGACCTGATCGTCGCCACGGACGGCGAGGCGATCCTCGGCATCGGCGACTGGGGCGTGGGCGGCATCGACATCTCGGTGGGCAAGCTCGCCGTCTACACCGCCGCCGCGGGCATCGACCCGAACCGCACCCTGGCCGTCATGCTCGACGTCGGCACCAACCGCCAGGAACTCCTGGAGAGCCCGCTCTACCTCGGCAACCGGCACCCGCGGGTGGACCGGGAGACGTACGACGCCTTCATCGACGCCTACGTCACCACCGCCCGCCGCCTCTTCCCCGACGCCCTGCTGCACTGGGAGGACTTCGGCGCCGCCAACGCCCGCCGGATCCTGGAGCGTTACCGCCCGCACGAGTTCACCTTCAACGACGACGTCCAGGGCACCGGCGCCGTCAACCTCGCGGCCGTGCTCTCCGGGGTGAAGGCCAGCGGGATCGCGCTGCGCGACCACCGTGCGGTGATCTTCGGCGCGGGCACCGCCGGCATCGGCATCGCCGACCAGCTGCGGGACGCCATGGTCGCCGACGGGCTGACCGCCGAGGAGGCCACCGCGCGGGTCTACGCCGTGGACCGCTACGGCCTGCTCACCGACGACCAGGACGGACTGCGCGACTTCCAGGTCCCCTACGCACGGCCCGCCGCCGAGGTCGCCGACTGGCGCCGGGACGAGAAGGTCGGGGGCATCGCACTCGCCGAGGTCGTCGAGCGGGTGCGGCCGACGGTCCTGATCGGCACCTCCGGCCAGGGCGGCTCCTTCACCGAGGACATCGTCCGCACCATGGCCGCCCACACCGACCGTCCGATCGTCCTGCCGATGTCCAATCCGACGGACCTCGCCGAGGCGGTCCCGGCCGACCTGCTGGCCTGGACGGACGGCCGCGCGCTGATCGCCACCGGCAGCCCGTTCCGGCCGGTCGACCAGGACGGGGTCCGGTACCTGATCGGGCAGGCCAACAACGCGCTGATCTTCCCGGGCCTCGGGCTCGGCGCGATCGTCGTGCGGGCCACCCGGGTCACCGACGGCATGCTGGCCGCCGCCGCGCACGCCGTCGCCGCCCAGACCGACGCCACCGGACCCGGGGCGCCGATCCTGCCCCTGACCGACCAGCTGCGCGAGACGTCGGTGGCCGTGGCGGTCGCGGTGGCCCGCGCGGCCGCCGCCGACGGGGTGGCGCGGGTGCCGGTGGACGACTCCGTCGAGGAGCGGGTGCGGGCCGCGATATGGCAGCCGGTGTACCCGCCGATCAAGGCCGTCTGAACGGCCGGCCGGCCCGCGCTCCCGCCCGCGGACACCCTTCCCATGCCGCCACGGCCTGGGTCCGGCCCGTTCCATGCGGCGGGAGAATGGGACCATGGATCTCCAGGTACTGCGCTCCTTCCGGGCCGTGGCCGAGGGCGCGACCGTCACCGAGGCCGCGGCCGCCGCGCACCTCACCCAGCCCGCGCTCTCCCGGGCCCTGAACCGGCTGGAGAGCGAGGTCGGCGCGGAACTCCTCCAGCGGGTCGGCCGGGTGCTGCGGCCCACCCCGGCCGGGCGGGTGTTCAAGGAGTACGTCGACACCGTGCTGGACGGTTACGACCGCGGGCGCCGGGCGGTGGCCGAGGTGGTCGACCCCGACACGGGTCTGGTGTCGCTGGCCTTCCTGCACACCCTGGGCACCTGGCTGGTGCCCCGGCTGGTCACCGGCTTCCGGCAGCGCTTCGCCGCCGTCCGGTTCGAACTGCACCAGGCCGACGAGAACGGCCTCGCCCAGCACCTCCTGGACTCGACCGCCGACCTGATCATCACCGGCAAGGACCCGGGCCATCCGCTGATCACCTGGCGGCGGCTGCTGGTCGAGCCGCTCTGGCTGGCGGTCCCCGCCCGTCACCGGCTCGCGCAGCGGCGGCGGGTGCGACTGGCCGAGGTGGCCGGCGAGCAGTTCATCGTGCTCAAGCCGGGCTACGGGCTGCGCAGCGTCACCGAGACCCTGTGCCACCAGGCCGGGTTCAGCCCGCTGGTGGGCTTCGAGGGCGAGGAGGTGGAGACGCTGCGCGGGCTGGTGGCGGCCGGTCTCGGCGTCTCCCTGATGCCGGCCGCGCCGGAGCTCACCGCGGCCCACGACACCGGCCCTGACCTGCCCGTCCGCTACCTCGGGCTCACCGACGTACAGGCGGCGCGGGACATCGGCGTGGCCCGGCTGACCGCCCGCACGCTGCCTCCGGCGGCGCGGCGCTTCGTCGACCACGCCCTGCACGCGACGGCCGGGACCGGCGGAGCCCCGCGGCCCGCCTGAGCACGTGGCGGTTAACACAACACGGTTGCACTAATAACGAAACCGTGTTGTGCTGTCGTCATGACTACGGACACCTGGTTCATCACCGGCTCCTCCCGCGGCTTCGGCCGCGACCTCGCGATCGCCGCCCTGGAGGCCGGCGACAACGTCGTGGCCACCGCCCGCAGGCCCGCGCAGCTGGACGGCCTCGTCGAGAAGTACGGCGACCGCGTCCTGCCCGTCGCGCTCGACGTCACCGACCGGGCCGCCGCCGAGGCCGCCCTGCGGGCCGCCGTCGACCGGTTCGGCCGGGTCGACGTCGTGGTCAACAACGCGGGATACGCCAACCTCGGCGCCGTGGAGACGACCCCCGAGGACGACTTCCGCCGCCAGTTCGACACGAACTTCTGGGGCGTCTACCACGTCTCCACCGCCGCGCTCCCGATCCTCAGGGCCCAGGGCGGCGGCACCCTCGTGCAGTTCTCCTCGATCGGCGGCCGCGTCGGCTCCACCCCCGGCCTCGGCTCCTACCAGGCCGCCAAGTTCGCCGTGGACGGCTTCACCCGGGTCCTCGCCGCCGAGACGGCACCCTTCGGCATCCGCTGCCTGGTCGTGGAACCCAGCGGCTTCGCCACCGACTGGGCGGGCTCCTCCATGCGGATCCCCGAGGTGGCGCCGGAGTACGACGCCACGGTCGGCGAGATGGTCCGCCTGCTGGGCGGAAGCGTCGCCGCGGCGGGCGACCCGCGCCGCGCCGGCGAGATCCTGGTCCGGGTCGCCAAGGCGCCGAACCCGCCCTCGCACCTGCTCCTCGGCGTCAACGCCGTCGAGATGGCAAAGGACTACTCGCGCGCCCAGCTGGAGGAGGCGGCGGCCTGGGAGGAGGTGGGCCGCTCGGCCGACTTCGGCCAGGCCTACCCGGCCGGACTCCCGGCGGCGGCGCACCACCAGGACCGGTGAACGCTCCGCCCGCGCCCCGGTGCCGGCGGTGTCAGGCGCCGCCGGCCCGTGCCAGGGCGTGGCGCGCGATGCTGGCGGCGAACAGCGGTGTCTCCCGCCGGTTGTGATCACCCGAGGCGGCCTGCCGTGCGGCCGCCGCCTCCTCGAAGGTGCCGCCGTTGCGCTCGTTGAAGTCCATGAACTCCTGGGTGGGGTGGCTGGTGACCTGGTTGGTGTAGGTCAGGGTGCCGTCGCCGCCGTCCCTGACCGAGAGGTCCCAGACCACCTGGACCGTCGTCCAGCCGTGCGGGGTGAGCACGTCGGAGAGGGACACCATGTGGCAGTGGTGCTTCTCGACGGTCTCGGCGACGTAGTGCTGGACCACCAGCCCGGTGCCGATCATCTCCACGTTGATCGACATCGGCCGGCCGTCGTCGGTCGTGGTGTACCCGGCCGCCTTGTGGTCGGGCGGGGCGCAGCGCTGGTACTCCGCATCCGGCAGGTTCAGCAGCCAGTCGCCGATGTCGATCGCGTCCCAGGGCGCGTCGAGCGGTGCGTGTTCCGTGGAGGCGGAGAGGACCAGGTCGGACAGGACTTTCTTCGCGTCGCTCATGGCGTGCCACCAAAGATGTGGGCCACGGCCTCGGCCGCGCCGGCGGTTGCGGAGGACGCGGCCGGACCCGGCTTCTGCTCGCCCTCCCCGGAACCCACCACTCTAGAACCGGCGCACGGGCCCCGCATGTCCGACGAATCCGCAGGTCACGGAGCGTGGACACGGAACGCCCCGGCGGCCGCGCGGCTGTCCGCTACAGACCCGCGATCTTGTTCCAGCGCTTCGCGAAGTCCACGCGCTCCGTCGACGTGATGTCGCGGGCGATGGCGAGGCGCCTGCGCATCGCCGTGTTCGGGAAGATCAGCGGGTTCTCGGCGAGGGCCGCGGTGTCCTTGTCCTTGGACGCGGCGAGGACCTGCTGCGCGGCCGGGACGGGGCAGACGTAGTTGACCCAGGCCGCCAGCCGGGCCGCGACCTCCGGCTCGTAGTAGTGGTCGACGAGACGTTCCGCGTTGGCCTTGTGGGCGGCCCGGTCCGGGATCATCAGGGAGTCCGACCACAGCTCCGCGCCCTCCTCCGGGACGACGAAGCGGATGTCGGGGTTGTCGGCCTGCAGCTGGATGACGTCGCCGGAGTACGCCTGACAGGCCAGGACGTCGCCGCTGACCAGGTCCTTGGTGTAGTCGTTGCCGGTGAAGCGGCGGATCTGGCCGCGGGACAGCTGCCGTTCCACCTCGTCGCACACGTCGTAGAAGTCGTCGGCCGTCCACTTGGTGATGTCCACGCCGTTGCCCTGCATCAGCAGCGCGAAGGACTCGTCGAGGCCGGAGAGCAGGGTCACCCGGCCCCTGAGGTCGCTCGCCCACAGGTCCTTGACGTGCCGGATCTCGCGGCCCAGCTTCCGGTGGTTGTAGGCGATGCCGGTGATGCCGGACTGCCAGGGCACCGTGTGCAGGCGGCCGGGGTCGAAGGCGGGCGAGCGCAGCAGCGGGTCGAGGTACTTCGCGACGTTCGGCTGGTGGGCGCGGTCCATCTTCTGGACCCAGCCGAGCCGGACGAAGCGCGCGCACATCCAGTCGCTGATGACGATCAGGTCCCGGCCCGTGGACTGGTGGTTCATCAGCGCCGGGCTGATCTTGCCGAAGAACTCGTCGTTGTCGTTGATCTCCTCGGAGTAGTCGACGGAGATCCCGGTCTGCTTCTCGAAGGCGTCGAGGGTGGGCCGCTTGTTCGGGTTGTCGTCGTCGACGTCGATGTACAGCGGCCAGTTCGAGAAGACCAGCCTGCGGTCCCGTGCGGACCGGTCGGTCACGGCGCGGTCGTCCGCCTTGACGTAGGCGGCGGGCACCCCGCAGCCGGCCAGGGCGCCCAGCGCGGCGGTGCCGCCGAGCGCGCGCAGCAGAGAACGGCGGGACGGCTGGGGCGTTCGGGAAGGATTCTGGGGCACATCTGAAGCATGTCCCGCCCACCCGTCGCCGGGCAATCGACGGTCCGTCGAGCGCCCTGACGCGGACCGGACACCTTGTCGATGACCTGGGTCGACCCATGGTTTCCCGCCCGTCGACCAGGGGCGGACAGCAAAACGCTGCCCGGGGACCACCGGCCCCCGGGCAGCGCCGTGCACCTGGGGCGCGGGGAGCCGTGCGGCCGGCTCCCCTCACGCCCCCTGCCGAACTACACGTCCAGCGACGTCATGACGTGCTTGATCCGCGTGTAGTCGTCGAAGCCGTAGGCCGACAGATCCTTGCCGTACCCGGACTTCTTGAACCCGCCGTGCGGCATCTCCGCGACCAGCGGGATGTGCGTGTTGATCCACACGCAGCCGAAGTCCAGCTTCTTGGACATCCGCATCGCACGCCCGTGGTCCTTGGTCCACACGGAGGAGGCCAGCGCGTACTCGACGCCGTTGGCCCACTCGGTGGCCTGGTCCTCGTCCGTGAAGGACTGGACGGTGATGACCGGTCCGAAGACCTCGTTCTGGATGATCTCGTCGTCCTGCTTGAGGCCGGAGACGACGGTCGGGGCGTAGAAGTAGCCCTTGTCGCCGACCCGCTGGCCGCCGGCCTCGACCTTGGCGTGGGCGGGCAGCCGCTCGATGAAGCCGGAGACCTGCTTGAGCTGGTTGGGGTTGTTGAGGGGGCCGAAGAGCACGTCCTCGTCGTCCGGCTGCCCGGTCTTCGTCTCGGACGCGGCCTTCGCGAGCGCGGCGACGAACTCGTCGTGGATGGACTCCTGGACCAGGACGCGGGTGGCGGCGGTGCAGTCCTGGCCGGCGTTGAAGAAGCCCGCGACGGAGATGTCCTCGACGGCCTTGGCGATGTCGGTGTCCTCGAAGACGACGACCGGCGCCTTGCCGCCCAGCTCCAGGTGGACCCGCTTGAGGTCCTTGGAGGCGGACTCGGCGACCTGCATGCCGGCGCGCACGGAGCCGGTGATGGAGGCCATCGCCGGGGTCGGGTGCTCGACCATGAGGCGGCCGGTGTCACGGTCGCCGGTGACCACGTTGAAGACGCCCTTGGGGAGGATGCCGCCGAGGATCTCGGCCATCAGGACGGTCGAGGCCGGGGTGGTGTCGGACGGCTTCAGCACGACGGTGTTGCCCGCGGCGAGCGCCGGGGCGAACTTCCACACGGCCATCATCATCGGGTAGTTCCACGGCGCGACCTGCGCGCAGACGCCGATCGGCTCGCGGCGGACGATGGAGGTCAGGCCCTCCATGTACTCGCCGGCCGAGCGGCCCTCCAGCATCCGGGCCGCGCCCGCGAAGAAGCGGATCTGGTCGACCATCGGCGGGATCTCCTCGGAGCGGGTGAGCCCGACGGGCTTGCCCGTGTTCTCCACCTCGGCCGCGATGAGTTCCTCGGCGCGCTCCTCGAACGCGTCGGCGATCTTCAGGAGGTACTTCTGGCGTTCGGCGGGCGTGCTGTCCCGCCAGGCCGGGAAGGCCGCGGCGGCGGCCGCCATGGCCGCGTCGACGTCCGCCGCGCCGGACAGCGGCGCCGTCGCGTACGCCTCGCCGGTCGCGGGGTTGACCACCTCGGTGGTCCGCCCGTCGGCGGCGTCCCGGAACTCACCGTCGATGTAGTTGCGCAGACGACGCAGCTCGGTGCTCACTGCCGGCCCTCCAAAGTTGGGTGTCCATTCACTGAGACACCCACAGTAATCCGAGATCCCACGTTTTCAACACCCCCACCGCCATCCCTTCTGCGAAATCCGCAATACCGGGCACCTCAAACAACGAATTTCATCGAAGCGGCCTTGCGGAACCGTCGAGACGTCGTGCACAGTGAGGTCGTGGCCAGTCGAAGCGCAGACCAGAGGGACTCCTCCCGCGAGTCCAGGAACGGCACCCCGCAGTTGGATGCCGTTTCCCTCGCCATCATCCAGCAGCTCCAGGAGGACGGCCGCCGGCCGTACGCCGCGATCGGCAAGGCCGTCGGCCTGTCGGAGGCGGCCGTGCGCCAGCGCGTCCAGAAGCTGCTGGACCAGGGCGTGATGCAGATCGTCGCCGTCACGGACCCGCTCACCGTGGGCTTCCGCCGGCAGGCGATGGTCGGCGTCAACGTCGAGGGCGACGTCGAGTCGATAGCCGAGGCGCTGACGGCCATGTCGGAAGTCGAGTACGTGGTGATGACCGCGGGCTCGTTCGACATCCTCGCGGAGATCGTCTGCGAGGACGACGACCACCTGCTGGACGTCATCAACAAACGCATCCGGGCGCTGCCCGGCGTGCGCTCCACCGAAAGCTTCGTCTACCTGAAGCTGAAGAAGCAGACCTACATGTGGGGAACCCGATAACCGTGACCCAGAAGGACCTCAGCCGCACCGCGTACGACCACCTGTGGATGCACTTCACCCGCATGTCCTCGTACGAGAACTCGCCCGTCCCGACCATCGTCCGGGGTGAGGGCACCTACATCTACGACGACAAGGGCAAGCGCTACCTGGACGGTCTCGCGGGCCTGTTCGTGGTCCAGGCCGGTCACGGCCGCACGGAACTCGCCGAGACCGCCTTCAAGCAGGCCCAGGAACTGGCGTTCTTCCCGGTGTGGTCGTACGCCCACCCGAAGGCCGTCGAGCTGGCCGAGCGCCTGGCCGACTACGCCCCCGGCGACCTGAACAAGGTCTTCTTCACCACCGGCGGCGGCGAGGCGGTGGAGACCGCCTGGAAGCTGGCCAAGCAGTACTTCAAGCTCCAGGGCAAGCCGACCAAGTACAAGGTCATCTCCCGCGCGGTCGCCTACCACGGCACCCCGCAGGGCGCCCTGTCCATCACCGGTCTGCCGGGCCTGAAGGCGCCGTTCGAGCCGCTGGTGCCGGGCGCGCACAAGGTGCCCAACACCAACATCTACCGCGCCCCGCTCTTCGGCGACGACCCGGAGGCCTTCGGCCGCTGGGCCGCCGACCAGATCGAGCAGGAGATCCTCTTCGAGGGCCCCGACACCGTCGCCGCGGTCTTCCTGGAGCCCGTGCAGAACGCGGGCGGCTGCTTCCCGCCCCCGCCCGGCTACTTCCAGCGGGTCCGCGAGATCTGCGACAAGTACGACGTGCTGCTCGTCTCCGACGAGGTCATCTGCGCCTTCGGCCGCCTCGGCACGATGTTCGCCTGCGACAAGTTCGGCTACGTCCCGGACATGATCACCTGCGCCAAGGGCATGACCTCGGGCTACTCCCCGATCGGCGCCTGCATCGTCTCCGACAAGGTCGCCGAGCCGTTCTACAAGGGCGACAACACCTTCCTGCACGGCTACACCTTCGGCGGCCACCCGGTCTCCGCGGCGGTGGGTCTCGCCAACCTCGACCTGTTCGAGCGCGAGAACCTCAACCAGCACGTGCTCGACAACGAGGGCGCGTTCCTTTCGACGCTGCAGAAGCTGCACGACCTGCCGATCGTCGGCGACGTCCGCGGCAACGGCTTCTTCTACGGCATCGAGCTGGTGAAGGACAAGCACACCAAGGAGTCCTTCAACGACGAGGAGACCGAGCGCGTCCTGTACGGCTTCCTCTCCAAGGCCCTGTTCGACAACGGCCTGTACTGCCGTGCCGACGACCGCGGCGACCCGGTCGTCCAGCTCGCCCCGCCGCTGATCTCCAACCAGGAGACCTTCGACGAGATCGAGCAGATCCTGCGCGCCACGCTGACGGAGGCATGGACGAAGCTCTGATCATCAGATCAGCGGAATGACGCGGCCCCGGTGCCGTCCGTTCGAGTGAGAACGGCGGCCCGGGGCCGTGTGCCGTCCGGGCTCGGCCCGACGACCTGCCTAGCGTGCACGTGACCGATCGGCCCAGCCTTCGTTCCCCCGGACGGGGGATCGGACACGGGAAAACGGATCAGAACCGAGGTGTACGCCCATGGAGGCCCCGCCGGACAACGACGTGCTGTGGGCACGCTCCCTGCACTTCAGCCACCAGGACGGCTCGCCCGGTGTCACCGGCGTCTCGCTCGGTGTCCGGGAGGGCGAGATCCTCGCCGTCAGCGGCCCGCGCGGCAGCGGCAAGACCACGCTGCTCAGGTGCCTGTCCGGTCTGGTCCCGGCGCAGCACGGCGAGGTCTGGTTCAACAGCACGGCCGTGCACCGGATGGGCCCGATCACCCGCGAGCGGCTCCGCCGCGACCGGTTCGGCTGGATCGACCCGGCCCCGGCCCTGGTCCCCGAGCTGAACGTCTGGGAGAACACCGCCCTGCCCCTGATGCTGCGCGGCACCGGCCGCCGCCGGGCCAAGGTGGCCGCGCTGGAGTGGCTGGAGCGCCTCGACGTCGGCGACAAGTCCCGGCGCCACCCCTCCCAGCTCCAGCAGTCCGAACGCCAGCGCGTCTGCATCGCACGCGCCCTCGCGCCCGCGCCCACGATCCTGTTCGCCGACGAGCCGACGGCACCGCTGCACCGCGCCGACCGCGCGCACGTGCTGCGCACCCTCACCACGGCCGCCCGTTCGCACGGCATCACGGTCGTCCTCGCCACGCACGACGCCGAGACGGCGGCCCTGGCCGACCGCACCGTCCAGCTCTTGGACGGCCGCCGGGTCAACACCGTCCACCTGCCGCCGGTCCCCGAGACGGAAGGCCGGGCCGAGTGCTCGCTCTCCGTCTGACCCGCGCCGCCCGCCCGGCCGTCCACCTGCGCCGCCTCCTGGTGGCCGCGGCGGCCGCCGGCACGGGCTTCCTGCTGCTGTCCGCCCTCGGCTACGCGGTGGTCCACCCCACCCACTCGACGGCCGCGCTGCTGCGCCTGTCGTGGTGCCTGGGCCCGCTCGCCGCCACGGTGTACCTCGCGATCGCGGTGGCCCGCACCGACCCCGGCACCAGGCCGCGCCCCGGCCTGTCCGCCCTGGGCCTGGGCCCCGGCCGCCTGATGGCCATCGCCGCCCTCAACACGGCCCTGGCCTGCACCCTGGGCTCGCTCGTCGCCCTGCTGGTCTTCCTGCACCTGCGCGGGGACCTCCCGGGCCTGGCGTTCGACGGCGCGGCGAAGGACTTCCTGGCGGCGAACAGGTCCCTGCCCGTGCCGGCCGCGCTGACCCTGCTGGCCGTCCTGCCGGTGCTCGCGTCCACGGCGGTCGCGGTCACCCTCCGGCCGCGGGACCTTCCCGACCCGGCGGCCCGCGCGCGGGGCTTCGGCCGGTTCGGGGCCTACGGCGACCGGACGCGGGCCGAGACCTTCGGGGCGTACGGCCGCTTCGGCGCCCGCCTCTTCGGCGCCCCGCCGCGGCCCGCGCCGCCCGCCACCGGCGGCACGGCACCGGCGGTGCCCGCCGGCACCTCCGCCCCGGACGACCCCGCCGCGCGCGCCGACGCCGAGGACGGCACCGGGCAGGCACCGGCGGACCGGGCTCCCCGTCCCGCGGCGGCGGCCGGACCGGCCGGCCTCGCGAAGACGCCCAGCGGTCTTCCCTGGGGCGTCGCGGTGATCGCCGCGGGCCTCGCCGTGGAGTCCTACGCCGGCGCCACCGCCTCCCCGCGCACCACCCTCCCCGGCGGCCTGACCGTCGGCCCCGTCGGCGTCCTGGCCGGGTGGGCCCTCACCGCCCTCGGACTGACGCTGGCGGCCCCCGGCCTCACCCACCTGTGCGGCCGGCTCCTGCAGGCCGTGCGCCCCGGCGCCCTGCGCCTGCTGGCCGGCCGCGTCCTGATGGCGGAGGCCACCCGCATCGGCCGCCCGCTCGGCATCGTCTGCGCGGTGGCGTCGGCGGCGTTCGCGGCCCGCACGCTCTACGCCGGCGGCAGCGCCCTCGCTTTCGGCCCGCTCACCGCCCTCGGCGGTGTCGTGGTCGCCGGCTGCGCGCTGGCCACCTTGCTGACCGCGGCCGTGGAGGCCCGCCAGCTCCGCGCCGACACCACCGCGGCCCTGCTGCGCGTCGGCGCCCCGGCCACCGTGCTGCGCAGCGCCGCGGCCCTGCGCACCGGCGCCCTGCTGGCCTTCTTCGCACCCCTGACCCTGCTGGTCGCCGACCTCGCCGCGCTGCCCCTCGCCCGCTGAGCCGCGCGGCACAAACCTCCCGGCGGCGGATTCCGGACCGACCGATGAGTTTCGCACCCGCTTTCGGTCCAACCCCCCGAACGGCACGACACCCGAGGGAGAGGCCCCCATGTACCAGCAGATGATCTTCGTGAACCTGGCCACCGCCGATGTCGCCGCGTCGCGGAAGTTCTTCACGGAGCTGGGCTACACGATCAACCCGCAGTTCAGCGACGACAACTGCTCCTGCGTCGTGATCAGCGACACGATCATCGCGATGTTCCTGAGCAAGCAGCGCTACGCCGACTTCACCAAGAAGGAGATCGCCGACTCCACGAAGACCAGCGAGGTGCTGATCTGCCTGAGCGCGGAGAGCCGCGAGAAGGTCGACGAGCTGATCGAGAAGGCGGTCGCGGCAGGCGGCACGGCCAACGACGACGTCCAGGACCAGGGCTTCATGTACGGCCGCTCCTTCGACGACCTCGACGGCCACAGCTGGGAGGTCGTGTGGATGGACCCGGCGGCGGTGCAGGGCTGACGCCTAGGGTGGGCGGGTGCATCAGACACCCGCCCAGCCGCAGCCCGAAGTCGCCGTCCACGACCGTGAGATCGAGTCCCTCGCCGAGTTCGACGCGGTCCTCGCCGCGCACGGCACGCTCGCCCGGTACCGCGTCCAGGCCGTCGATCTGACGGACCGTACGGACGTCCTGCTCACCACCGACACCGCCGAGGCGGTCTTCCTCGGCTGCCCGATGTCGGACGAGGCCGCCGCCGCGGTCCGCGTCTCGGGCGCCCTGGTGTTCCCGCCCGTTCCCGACCTTCCCTTCGATCCCTACCGCGCCTTCGTCTACACGCCCGGCGAACTGTTCGACGGGCTCGGCGAAGGCTACGAGGCGACCCCGGACGCCCGTTCCTACGCCTGGTTCCAGCGGTCCAGGGCGGACGGCGACATATTCGCCTCGATGCTGCGCTCCGTGCACGACGACGCGGTCTCCGACGCGCTCGACGAACTCCTCGCCGGCGCGCGGGTGGTGGGCGTGATGGGCGGGCACGCGATGGCCCGCGGCACGGCGGAGTACGCCGGTGCCGCCCGGCTCGGCCGGGACCTGGCGCGGGCCGGCCTCACTGTCGCCACCGGGGGCGGCCCGGGGGCGATGGAGGCGGCCAATCTGGGCGCGTACGCGGCGCCGTTCGACGACGGCATGCTGGAGGAGGCGCTGCGGCTCCTCGCCAAGACGCCGTCGTTCCGGCCGTCGGTCGCCGACTGGGCCCGCGCCGCCTTCGAGGTCCGCGAACGCTGGCCGGACGGCGGCCCCTCGGTCGGCATCCCGACCTGGTTCTACGGCCACGAGCCGCCCAACGCCTTCGCCGCGCACATAGCCAAGTACTTCGCCAACGCCACCCGCGAGGACGGCCTGCTGGCCCGCTCCACCGCCGGTGTGGTGTTCCTGCCGGGCGCGGCCGGGACCGTACAGGAGATCTTCGACAACGCGACGCCGAACTACTACGAGTCACGGGGCGAGCCGACCCCGATGGTGCTCGTCGACGAGGCGCACTGGAGCGAGCGGCTGCCGGCTTGGCAGCTCCTGACCTCGCTTGCCCAGGACCGGCCGATGGCGTCCCGTATCGCCCTGGTTGACCGGATCGAGCAGGCCGCCGAGACGCTGAAACGTCTCAGCATCTAATAAGAAGGTAAAGTCAACGCCCGGTGACCGCATATGCATTGACACTCCTTACGGCGCACTTATAGACCTGTGAGCCTCTTGGGGTTGCTGATGCCTCACCTCACGTTGCGTCAACTCCTCCACAAGCCCCCCGCAGTTATGCACCCAGTAAGGACAAACGTGTCCATATCCCGCCGCAGTGCACGTCGTTCCGTGCGCATCCTGGGAGTTGCCGCTGCGTCGGCCGCGCTGACGCTCGGCGTCTCCGGTTCCGCGCTCGCGTGCAACATCGCCGACTTCTCCGCCGAGGCCACCTGCGACGGCACCAACGGTGTCATCAACGTCAAGGACATCGACGCCTCCGGTACGTCGGCCACCATCACGGTCTTCCTGGAGAACAACGGCGCCGACGCCAACCAGGTCGGTACCGCCCAGACCGTCAAGGGCTCCCGCGAGGGCACCACGGTCAGCTTCTCGGAGAACTGGAAGCCGAACGCGGAGTACCGCGTTCACGTCAAGGTCGACAGCGGCAAGATCCAGATCGACCAGGACATCAAGCCCAACCTCACCACCCCCTCCACCGCCTGCAAGGCGGAGGAGAGCACCAGCCCGTCCCCGTCGGAGTCGGCCACGCCGTCCCCGTCGGCGTCCGAGTCCACCCCGGCCGAGTCGGACTCCCCGGCCCCGTCGGAGTCGGAGAGCACCGCTCCGGCCGGCACGACGGACAACGCCCCGTCCCCGGCGGTCGGTGACTCCAACCTCGCCGAGACCGGTGCCAACTCCAACACCGGTCTGATCGCCGGCGTCGCCGGTGCGCTCGTCGTGGTCGGCGGCGGCGCCGTCTGGTTCGGCATGCGCCGTCGCGGGGCGAACAGCGGAAGCTGACGCACCCGTACCCCGCACACCGCCGAGGCCCGTCCCCCCTTCCCCGGGGGACGGGCCTCGGCCATGCCGTGGCCGGGTCCGTCAGCCCAGTACGACGGTCTCCGCGGCGTCGAACTCGACGCCCACCGTGTCACCGACCGCCGGTGCCTCCCTGAGCGCGCAGGCCGCCGCCAGCCGCGGCCCGTCCCCGGGCTGGAGGTGCACGGTGACGTGGGTGCCCTGGAAGGTGCGCGCGGACACCGTGCAGGACAGCCCCGTGCCGGCGGCAGTCAGCCGTACGCCCGCGGGCCGCACCAGGACGGAACACGCTCCCTGCGGCCCGTCCCCGGGCACCGGGAGCTTCCCCCAAGGCGTCACCGCGACCGCGCCCTGGACGGTCGCCGGAACCACGTTGTCGAAGCCGAGGAAGCGCGCCACGAACGCGTCGGCCGGCAGCTGCCAGACGTCCAGGGGCGTGCCGGACTGGGCGATCCGCCCGTCCCGCATCACCACCACCCGGTCGGCCAGTGCGAAGGCCTCACCCTGGTCGTGCGTGACCGCGAGCACGGTCGTGCCCAACCGGCCGAACAGCTCGCGCAGTTCGACCACCAGCCGCTCGCGCAGCGAACGGTCGAGCTGGCCCAGGGGTTCGTCGAGCATCAGCAGCCGGGGCCTGGGCGCCAGCGCCCGGGCGAGCGCCACCCGCTGCTGCTCGCCGCCGGAGAGCCCGGCCACGGCCCGTCCGGCCGCCCCCGGCAGCCCGACCAGCTCCAGCAGCTCCGCCACCCGCTCGGCCTGCCGGTCCTTGCCGTCGCCGCGCATCCGGAGCCCGAAGGCCACGTTGCGGCCCACGTCCCGCTGCGGGAAGAGCTGATGGTCCTGGAACATCAGCCCGACCCCGCGCCGGTGGGCCGGCACCCGCGTCTGGTCCCGGCCGTCCAGCAGCACCCGGCCCGAGTCCGGCGGCCGCAGTCCCGCCACCACCCGCAGCAGCGTCGACTTGCCGCTCCCGCTCGGTCCGAGCACGCAGACCACCTCGTGCTCGGCGACCTTCAGGTCCACGGCGTCGAGCACCGCACGCCCGCCGAACCGCACGGTGGCCCGGTCCAGTTCGAGAAGCGGCATCAGAACTCCCCCGTCCGGTCGGTCCGCAGCCGCTCCAGTACCAGCAGGGCCACCGCGCACACCACCATCAGAATCGTGGAAAGGGCCATCGCCTGGCCGTAGTTGAGATCGCCGGGGCGGGACAGCAGCCGGGCCACGGCGACCGGCAGGGTCGGGTTGTCCGGCCGGGCGATGAACACCGTCGCCCCGAACTCCCCGAGCGACACCGCGAAGGCGAAGCCCGCCGCGATCAGCAGCGCCCGCCGCACCAGCGGCAGGTCGACCTCCCGCCACACCCGCCAGGGTGACGCCCCGAGCACGGCCGCCGCCTCCCGCAGCCGTTCGTCCACGGCGCGCAGCACGGGCAGCATGGTCCGCACCACGAACGGCACCCCGACCAGCGCCTGCGCGAGCGGCACCAGGATCCAGGACTGCCGCAGGTCCAGCGGCGGCTTGTCGAGCGCGATCAGGAACCCGAAGCCGACGGTCACCGCGGACACCCCGAGCGGCAGCATCAGCAGCGCGTCGAAGCCCCGTACCAGCCGTCCCGCGTCCCGCCGGGCCAGCGCGGCGGCGGCGAGGGCACCGATCAGCACGGCGACGGCGGTCGCGACGGCGGCGTACTCCAGCGAGGTGAGCACCGACTGGACGGGCGCGACCAGGAAGGTGCCGCCGTCGGCGTCGCCCAGCGCCCGGTAGTAGCCGAACCCGCCGTCCAGCGACCGCCGTACCAGCACCGCCAGCGGCAGCACGAGGAGCACGGCGACGGTGGCGAGGACCCCGCCGAGCAGTGCCCACTGCCCGGCGCCGCGCGGCCTGCGGGCCGTCACCGCCGGGTCCACCAGACGCAGCGCGCTCTCCCGCCGCCGTACCGTCCACGCGTGCACGGCGAGGATCGCGCCGACCGCCACGAACTGCACGATCGTCAGGACGGCGGCCGTGGCGAGGTCGAAGATCTCCGAGGTCTGCCGGTAGATCTCCACTTCGAGGGTGGAGAAGGCCGGTCCGCCGAGGATCTGCACCACGCCGAAGGAGGTGAAGGTGAACAGGAAGACCATCAGCGCGGCGGCGGCCACGGCGGGCGCCAGCGCGGGCAGGGTCACCTTGCGCCAGGCGCCGAACGGCGAGACGCCGAGCATCCGCGCGGCCTCCTCCTGACGCGGGTCCAGTTGCGCCCACAGCCCGCCCACGGTCCGTACGACGACCGCGTAGTTGAAGAAGACGTGCGCGATCAGGATGGCCCACACGGTGGTGTCCAGCCGTACGCCCCACAGCTCGTCCAGGAGTCCGCCGCGGCCGACCAGGGCCAGGAACGCCGTGCCGACCACCACCGTCGGCAGGACGAAGGGCACCGTCACCACGGCCCGCAGCACCTGCTTGCCCGGGAAGTCCAGGCGGGCGAAGACGTAGGCGGCGGGCAGCGCGGCCAGCAGGGTGAGGCCGGTGGAGGCGAGCGCCTGCCAGGTGGTGAACCACAGGACGTGCCGGATGTCGGGCTGGCCGACGACGTCGGCGATCCGCCCGAACCGCCAGCCGCCGTCGGCCTTCAGGCCGCGGGTGACGATCGCCGCGACCGGCCAGGCGAAGAAGACGGCGAAGAACGCGACGGGCACGGCCATCAGGCCGAGCCGCGCCGCGCCGCCGCGCGTGCCGGTCACTTGAGTACGAGCGAGGTCCACGACTTGACCCACTGGTCACGGTCGGCGGCGATCCTGTTGGGCGCCATGGTCTCGGGGGCCTTCGCGGCCGGACCGTACTTCGTGAACTCGGCGGGCACGCCCGCGCCCTCGGCCACCGGGTACACGAACATGTTCAGCGGCATGTCCTCCTGGAACTCCTTGGAGACCAGGAAGTCGAGGAACGCCTTGCCGCCCTTGGTGTTCGAGGCGTTGCTCAGCAGCCCGGCGAACTCGATCTGGCGGAAGCAGGTGCCGGCCGCGACGCCGGTGGGCGCGGTGCTCGGCTTCGGGTCGGCGTAGATGACCTCGGCGGGCGGCGAGGAGGCGTAGGACACGACGAGCGGCCGGTCGCCCTTGGCCTTGCGGCCGCCGGCCGAACCGGAGAACTCCTCGTTGTAGGCCTGCTCCCAGCCGTCGACGACCTTCACGCCGTTGGCCTTGAGCTGCTTCCAGTAGGTCTGCCAGCCGTCGTCGCCGTACCGGGCGGCGCTGCCGAGCAGGAAGCCGAGTCCCGGCGAGGAGGTGGCCGCGTTCTCGGTGACGAGGAGGTTCTTGTACTGCGGCTTGACCAGGTCGGCGAAGGAGGTGGGCGGGGCCAGCTTGTGCTCGCTGAAGTAGGCCTTGTCGTAGTTGACGCAGATGTCGCCGTAGTCGACGGGCGTCACCCGGTGCTTGGCGGCGTCGAGCTGGTAGGCGGTGCCGACCCGGTCGAGGCCCTTGGCGGCGTACGGCTGGAAGAGGCCGTTGTCGAGGGCCCTGGACAGCAGGGTGTTGTCGACGCCGAAGAAGACGTCGCCCTGCGGGTGGTCCTTGGTGAGGATCGCCTTGTTGACGGCCTGGCCGGCGTCGCCGTCCTTGAGGACGCGCACCTTGTAGCCGGACTGCTTCTCGAAGTCCTTGAGCACGTTCTTGGAGACGGCCCACGAGTCGTGGCTGACCAAGGTGACGGTCTTGGAGTCGGCCGGGTCGCCCGCGGACGACCCGCACGCGGACAGCGTGAGCAGACCGAGCCCGACGGCCGCGGACACGAAGGTCTTGGTGTGCACTGGTGTTTTCCTCCTGGGGTGGACCAGGAAGAGACGCGGCCCCACCCGGTGGAACCACCCGGGCAGGGCACAACAGCTTGAGTGATGACCGAACTTCCTACCCAGAATGACCTGGGCGAGGTTCAGAGGGTCTGCGGCCCGATTGCCGCACTCTCAGCGCTGTGGCGCTCCCCTGTCGGAATATGAAGATGTGCCCAGATCCTACCGCTCGGTCGCCGCCAGCTGACCGCACGCTCCGTCGATCTCCTGGCCACGGGTGTCCCGGACGGTGACGGGCACACCGTGCGCGGCGATCGCCTCGACGAAGGCCTTCTCGTCCTCGGGCCGCGAGGCCGTCCACTTCGAACCCGGCGTCGGGTTCAGCGGGATGAGGTTGACGTGCACGGGCTTGCCCCTGAGCAGGCGGCCCAGCCGGTCCCCGCGCCACGCCTGGTCGTTGATGTCACGGATGAGGGCGTACTCGATCGACAGCCGCCGCCCGCTCTTCTCGACGTACTCGAACCCGGCGTCCAGGACCTCGCGCACCTTCCACCGGGTGTTCACGGGGACGAGGGTGTCGCGCAGCTCGTCGTCGGGCGCGTGCAGGGAGATCGCCAGCCGGCACTTGAGGCCCTCGTCGGCGAACCGGTGGATCGCCGGCACGAGCCCGACCGTGGACACGGTGATCCCGCGCTGCGAGAGGCCCAGACCGTCCGGAGCCGGGTCGGTCAGCGCCCGGATGGCGGTGACGACCCGCTTGTAGTTGGCCAGGGGCTCGCCCATGCCCATGAACACGATGTTGGAGAGCCGCGCCGGACCACCAGGCACGTCCCCGTCCCGCAGCGCCCGCATCCCGTCCACGATCTGGTGGACGATCTCCGCGGTGGACAGGTTCCGGTCCAGACCCGCCTGCCCGGTCGCGCAGAACGGGCAGTTCATCCCGCACCCGGCCTGCGAGCTGATGCACATCGTCACCCGGTCCGGGTAGCGCATCAGCACGGACTCCACGAGCGTGCCGTCGAACAGCCGCCACAGCGTCTTGCGCGTGGTCCCCTCGTCGGTCGACAGATGCCGGACGACGGTCATCAGCTCGGGGAGCAGCGCCTCCCGCAGCCGGTCCCGGGAGCCGGCCGGGATGTCCGTCCACTGCTCGGGGTCGTGCGCGTACCGCGCGAAGTAGTGCTGCGCGAGCTGCTTGGCTCGAAACGGCTTCTCCCCGATCTCCGCCACCGCGTCCTTGCGCTCGGCGGGCGTGAGATCGGCGAGATGCCGCGGCGGCTTCTTGGCTCCGCGCGGCGCGACAAAGGTGAGTTCTCCGGGCTTGGGCATGGTGGTACCAGTGTCGCAGATCCACTTGGGTGACCTGCGGCTGTGGCCGGCTACGACTGTCGTCAGCGGAGCTGCGGCTCGGCGTGGGCGACTCGGACCATCTCTGTGAACGGCCCCAGGAGCGGGGAATCCCCTGGCCCGGTGTGCTGCGCTGCGGTTGCAAGGATCTTGCGCCAGGCCGCTTCGACGAGGTCGGTCATACTGCGATTGTGCGCCGGGCGATCACCGAGAACCTCGACGTCGGACAACCGGCCGTACTCCTCAGGTGGGGCTGTCCCGCCGATCACCGGTTTCAGAACGGCGGGTCGTCGGAGTAGCCGTCTTCGGGACCTGAGATCAGCGAGTCGGGCAGGGGGCCGGGCTCCACACCCCAGGTCACGAGGCACCGCTTGGCAAGGTATCGGTGTCCCCGGTACTCGCTGGTGCTCAGCGTGCTGCGTACCAGCGGCACGAACTCTGGGATGTGTACGGCCAGCTCGGGCACGACGAGAGTCGTCGCGGCCGCGTGCACCGCGGCTTCCCGGATCAGGAGGTCCGCATCGAAAAGGTACGGTCGCGCCGCCTCGTAGATCAGCGGGAGGACGGCACGCACCGCGGCGACGTCATCCGGTTCTCCCGGGCCGTCTTCGTCGTAGGTCGCGTCGAAGGCGAGGTCACCCAGCCATTGCAGGAGCGCCGCGCGCATGGGCCGACGGCGCTCCTCGTGGAAGTACACCCCCGAGGTCGTGGTTCGGGAGTGGCCGAGGACGGCGATGACGAAGCGAGCGGCCGGGGCGGTGGCTCCGTAGATGCTGTTCCCGTGGGTGACGAGTTGGGCGAGGTTGCGTATCGCGGTCCGCTGGACGTCCTCGTCGACGTCGAGCAGCCCGGCCAGAACGACGGGCGTCGCCGGGGCTGTGTCGGGGCAACAGTGGTCGATGCTGCTCCAGTCCGTTTCCCGGAGCAGCATCCAGGGGTCGATCGGCACGTTGCCATCGTCGGTCGTCACGGCCCAAGTGTGGCCTGTGGTTCTCCCACCTCGGCCGGCGGCCTTCCTAACGCCAGCTCGTCCGGGTCGACCGGGCTCCCGCTCCCGTCACGGCCGGATCAGTCGTGGATCCGCGCCCTGATCACCAGGTCACCGGCAGGGTCCGGGGCCCGCGGATCAGGCCCTGGCGTTGGAATTCGACCTGGTCGGCGGGGACGGCCAGGCGGATGGTCGGGAAGCGGGTGAGGACCGCGTCGATCATGATCTCGGCCTCCATGCGGGCCATGATGGCGGCCATGCAGTGGTGCGGGCCGTGTCCGAAGGCCAGGTGGGGGCCGTCGGTGCGGTCGAAGTCGAGGTCGTCGGGGTCGGGGAAGACCTCGGGGTCGCGGTTGGCGGCGACGTACGCGTTGTAGACGACCTCGCCGGCGCGGATCAGCCGGCCGCCGACCTCGACGTCCTCGACGGCGACCCGCGGGATGCCGACGCCGTTGCGGTGCGGGACGTAGCGGAAGAGTTCGTCCACGGCCCTGGGGAGCAGTTCCGGCTCGCGGCGCAGGCGTTCGAGGTGGCCGGGGTGGGTGAGCAGCGCGTACATCATCGAGCCGCTGTTGTTGCGGACCGCGTGCCCGCCGCTGACCTGGATGGCGGTGGCCAGCGAGATCGCCTCGTCCTCGGTGATCTCGCCGGCCTCGGTGGCCTGGGCCAGGACTCCGGCGAGGTCCTCTCGGGGTTCCTCGCGGCGGTGCCGGAGCAGCTCGGTGATCCGGGCCCGGGTGGCGCGGGCCGCGTCCTTGGCGCGCTCCCCGGAGTCGGGGCCCGCGGACAGCAGCGCCTCGCCGGCCGACGCCCAGCGATGCCAGTCCTTCTCGTCGACGCCGAGGAAGTCACGGATCACGGCGATCGGGAAGGGGCCGTGCAGATGCTCCACGAGGTCGGCCGGCGGTCCGGCGTCCGCCATGGCGTCGAGCAGGACGGCGGCCCTGCGCTCGGCCATCGGCCGCAGCCGCTGCATGGCCCGCCCGGTGAAGGCGCGGGCGACGACCCGGCGCAGCCGGTTGTGCCGGGGCGGGTCGATGTACTGCAGGCCGGCCGTCTGCGAGGCCACCGGCTCCGGGCGCATGCTGGTGACGTCACGGCCGACGACCTGTTCCCGGGAGAAGCGGGGGTCGGAGGTGACGAAGCGGCAGTCCTCGTACCGTGTGACGAGCCAGGCGTGGCCCTCGCCGTGCGCGAGCCTGATCCGGGTGACCGGCTCGTCCCGCAGGAGTTCGTCGAGGAACGGGTCGGGGTCGAGCGCGGGCAGGTCGCCGACGGGCCAGGGCCGCACCGGAGGCGGCGGGGGCGGGGTGGAGGCCGGGGCCGGGTCGAGGGGCATGGGCACACTCCCTGCGCGTCGGAGGACTCACGGCGTCCTCACGGGGAGTCTGCCCCCGGCCGGAGCGGCGAGGCGATTTCTGCTGCGCCATCCGGGCCGGGAAGCCGTCGGGCCCCCGCCCTGCGAGGGACGGGGGCCCGGTCACGACGGGTGTGCGTCAGCCGCTGCCGACGAAGAGCACCAGCAGCAGCCAGACCACCGGAGCCGTCGGCAGCAGCGAGTCCAGCCGGTCCATGATGCCGCCGTGGCCCGGGAGCAGGGTGCCCATGTCCTTGATGCCCAGGTCGCGCTTGATCATGGACTCGCCGAGGTCGCCGAGGGTGGCGCTGGCCGCGACCGCGAGACCCAGCAGCAGTCCCTGCCACCAGGTGCCGTCGTCGATCAGGAACTCCATGCACAGCGCGCCCGCGGCCATGGCGAACAGCACCGCGCCGACCAGGCCCTCACGGGTCTTGCCCGGGCTGATGCGCGGGGCGAGCTTGTGGGTGCCGAAACGCCAGCCGACCGCGTAGGCGCCGGTGTCGCTGACCACCGTGAGGAGCAGGAAGGTGATCACCCGGCGCGGGCCGTCGTCCGCGGTGAGCATCATCGAGACGAACGTCGCCAGGAACGGGACGTAGAACGCCGCGAAGAGGCCCGCCGTGACGTCCTTGAGGTAGCCCTCCGGCGGTTCCGTCATCCGCCAGACCAGGACCGCAAGACCGGTGAGCGCCAGGGCGACCCAGGCTCCCTCGGCCCCGCGGGCGTAACCGGCGACCACCATCGCGGCTCCGCCGAGCGCCAGCGGGACCAGCGGCGCCTTAATGCCCTTGCGCTCCTGGAGCCTGCTGGTCAGTTCCCACAGGCCGACCACGACGGCGACCGCGACCACGCCGACGAAGACGGCCTTGACGACGAACAGGGACGCCACGATCACGACGCCCAGTCCGACGCCGACGCCTATGGCCGCGCCCAGGTCCCGGCCCGCGCTCTTCTTCTGCGGCGCGGGCGCCGGCTGCGGGGCGTCGGGCATGGGCTCCGGATTCTGCGGCGCCGCCGCAGAGGGCAGGGGCTGCGCCGACGGGGTGTCGTTGCGGTACGTCCCGTCGCGGGACGTACCGTGCGGGAACGTCTCGTCCTGGAACAGGGGGCCGCTCAGCCGAGCGGCCCCCCGGTCGTCGTCCTGGTCTCCGCCGTACGCGGGTACGTCGTCGGGCACGATGGGCATGGGGCGAGTCTGCTGCGCGTCATGCGCATCGTACGCGGGACCCGCCGGGGCGGCTCCCTGGACATGACCCTGGCCCCAGCCCTGGGCGTAGCCGTGGTCGTACCCCTGGCCGGGAACCTGGTGGTACCCCTGGCCGGGGGCCTGGTCGTACCCCTGGCCGTGCCCGGAACCGTCGTCGTGGCCCGGGCCCTGGACGGGTCCCTGGCCGTACCCCTGATCGTTCGGTCCCCAGTACCCGGCCGGTGATCCGGCCTGCGGACCGGCGTGCGGCGGCGCTCCCCAGGATGAGTCGTTCATCAGACTTCGAGAAGCTCCGCTTCCTTGTGCTTGAGGAGCTCGTCCACCTGCGCGACGTACTTCGCGGTGGTGTCGTCGAGCTCCTTCTCGGCGCGACGGCCCTCGTCCTCGCCGACCTCGCCGTCCTTGATCAGCTTGTCGATGGCGTCCTTCGCCTTGCGGCGGACGGAGCGGATGGAGACCCGGGAGTCCTCCGCCTTGCCCTTGGCGACCTTGATGTAGTCGCGGCGGCGCTCCTCGGTGAGCTCCGGGAACACCACCCGGATGATGTTGCCGTCGTTGCTCGGGTTGACGCCCAGGTCCGAGTCGCGGATCGCCTGCTCGATGTTGCGCAGCGCGGTCTTGTCAAACGGCGTCACGACCGCCATGCGCGGTTCCGGGACGGAGAACGAGGCCAGCTGGTTGATCGGCGTCGGCGCGCCGTAGTAGTCGGCCACGATCTTGTTGAACATCGCCGGGTGCGCACGGCCGGTGCGGATCGCGGCGAAGTCCTCCTTGGCGACCACGACGGCCTTCTCCATCTTCTCCTCGGCCTCGAGGAGGGTCTCTTCGATCACCACTTGCTCCTGCGTGTCTTGAGTAAGGCCCGGCTGCGGTTCCCGTGCGGGCGGCGGCCGGCTGCGTCGCGTCTTCTTTCCTGCACGGTTCCCGACCGGCAGGACATTGTCCATCCCCCGGCCAGGGTGGTCAGGCGGTGCCGGTCAGGCCCGGCCGCCCTGGTCACCCACCAGCGTGCCGATCTTCTCACCCTTGACGGCCCGCGCGATATTGCCTTCCACGAGCAGCTCGAAGACCAGGATCGGCAGCCTGTTGTCGCGGCAGAGCGTGATCGCCGTGGCGTCGGCGACCTTGAGCTCACGGGTGATGACCTCGCCGTAGCCGAGGGAGTCGAACTTGACGGCGTCCGGGTTCTTCTTGGGGTCGGAGTCGTAGACCCCGTCCACCCCGTTCTTGCCCATGAGCAGCGCCTCGGCGTCGATCTCCAGGGCGCGCTGGGCGGCGGTGGTGTCGGTGGAGAAGTACGGCATGCCCATACCGGCGCCGAAGATGACCACGCGGCCCTTCTCCAGGTGGCGCACGGCGCGCAGCGGGATGTACGGCTCGGCGACCTGGCCCATGGTGATCGCGGTCTGCACCCGGCTGTCGATGCCCTCCTTCTCCAGGAAGTCCTGGAGGGCCAGGCAGTTCATCACGGTGCCGAGCATGCCCATGTAGTCCGAGCGGGCCCGGTCCATGCCGCGCTGCTGGAGCTCGGCGCCGCGGAAGAAGTTGCCGCCGCCGATGACGACGGCGATCTCCGCGCCGTCGCGGACGACGGCCGCGATCTCACGGGCGATCTTGTGCACGACGTCGGGGTCCACGCCCAGGCCGCCGCCACCGGCGAACGCCTCTCCGGACAGCTTCAGCAGAAACCGGCCGCGTACTTTGCCGTCGTCGCTCTTCTGAGCCTTGGTGGTCATGGAGATCCCGCCTCTTTCACGTGGTGCACATACGAAGAAGGCCATTGCCGGTGGGGTCGCTTTTCGCTGCCCATGCGCGGCAATGGCCTCCTCGTCAGATCTGCTGCCGTCCGTCACGACCCTGGGTCTGGCCGGGTACCGGACGGCTGCTGTCGACCGACCCTATCGGGATTTCCCCACGGGTCGCGCGTCGATCGCGGTACGGACTCAGATGCCGACCTTGATGCGCGTGAAGCGCTTCAGGGTGACACCGGCCTCGTCCAGGACCTTCTGGACCGACTTCTTGTTGTCCAGCGCGTACGGCTGGCCGAGCAGCGTGGCGTCCTTGAAGAAGCCGTTGAGACGACCCTCGACGATCTTCGGGAGCGCGGCCTCGGGCTTGCCCTCGGCGCGGGTGGTCTCCTCGGCGATGCGACGCTCGGACTCGACGACGTCGGCCGGCACGTCCTCCTTGGCCAGGTACTTCGGCGCGAAGGCGGCGATGTGCTGGGCGATGCCCTTGGCAACCTCGGCGTTCGGCTTGTCCAGCTCGACGAGGACACCGATCTGCGGCGGCAGGTCGGGCATCGTGCGGTGCATGTACGCGAGCACGAAACCGTCGGCGTACTGCGCGAAGCGCTCCAGGACGATCTTCTCGCCCAGGTTGGCGTTGGCCTCGTCCACGAACGCCTGGACGGTCTTGCCGGGCTCGATCTCGGAGGCGAGCAGGGCGTCCAGGTCCGCGTAGGTGGACTTGGTGACGTGCTCGGCGATGGCGTTGGCGGCGGCCTGGAACTTCTCGCCCTTGGCGACGAAGTCCGTCTCGCACTTCAGCTCGACGAGGACGCCGGAGGAGTTGTCGTCGGCGATGATCGAGACCACGGCGCCGTTCTCGGCGGAGCGGCCCTCGCGCTTGGCGACGCCCTTCTGGCCCTTGATACGGAGCGCCTCGACAGCCTTGTCGACGTCGCCCTCGGCCTCGTCCAGGGCCTTCTTGCAGTCCATCATGCCGGCGCCGGTGAGCTCGCGGAGCTTCTTGACGTCAGCGGCGGTGTAGTTCGCCATGAGTCGTTAAGTCTTTCTCGAAGTCGGGAGATCTGCCCGATCCACGAACCACACGGAGATGTGGAACGCGAATCTGTGGGTGAACGGCGGGGGCGTACGGGATGTCGCCGCCCCCGCCGTCAACGCTGACGGGTCAGGCCTGCTCGGCGTCCGCGGCCGGCGCCTCGGCCGCGGGGGCCTCCTCGGCGGCCGGGGCCTCGACAGCGGCCTCGGCGGCGACCGGAGCCTCGGCCTGCTCGGCGTCGGCGACCTTCTCGGTCTCGGCGGAGGTCTGGACCTCGGGCTCGTCGGCCTTCTTCTCGCCCTCGAGCAGGTCGCGCTCCCAGGCCGCGAGCGGCTCGCCGGCGGCCTTGTCGCCCTTGCCCTCGGTGGCGACACCGGAGCGGGAGATGAGGCCCTCGGCCACGGCGTCGGCGATCACGCGGGTGAGCAGGGTGACGGAGCGGATCGCGTCGTCGTTGCCCGGGATCTTGTAGTCGACCTCGTCGGGGTCGCAGTTGGTGTCGAGGATGGCGACGACCGGGATGTTGAGCTTCCGGGCCTCGCCGACCGCGATGTGCTCCTTCTTGGTGTCCACGATCCAGACGGCGCTGGGCACCTTCTGCATCTCGCGGATACCGCCGAGGGTCTTCTCCAGCTTGGCCTTCTCGCGCGAGAGCACGAGAAGCTCCTTCTTGGTCAGACCGGACGCGGCGACGTCCTCGAAGTCGATCTGCTCAAGCTCCTTGAGGCGCTGCAGACGCTTGTAGACGGTCGAGAAGTTGGTGAGCATGCCGCCCAGCCAGCGCTGGTTGACGTAGGGCATGCCGACGCGGGTGGCCTGCTCCGCGATGGCCTCCTGCGCCTGCTTCTTCGTGCCGACGAACATGACCGTGCCGCCGTGGGCGACGGTCTCCTTGACGAACTCGTAGGCGCGGTCGATGTACGACAGCGACTGGAGCAGGTCGATGATGTAGATGCCGTTGCGCTCGGTGAAGATGAAGCGCTTCATCTTCGGGTTCCAGCGACGGGTCTGGTGACCGAAGTGGACGCCGCTCTCCAGCAGCTCCCGCATCGTGACGACGGCCATGGCCGTATCTCCTTGAATTTCTCGGTTGTGCCGCGGGGACCGGACGGCTCCCGCGCCTGACGCCCGTCTGCGCTGTGCCACGAAGGACCGAGAAGCGCTGACCCGGGCCGTACTGCTGACCTGGTGTCGGGGCGTGCGAAGTCGACCCGGTGACCCGGATCGCCAAGGGAAGTGTACGGGACCCGCAGGGCACCGGGTGACGCCGCTGTCCACAACCGGTGAGTAATCCACAGGTACCGGCCATGATCGGCGGTTTACGGGACGGTTCGGTCATGTGCGTGATGCGACGAACGATGCGGTGGCTGCCGCTGCTTCTCACGGTGACCTGGGCCTGGGTGTGGTCCTGGACCTGGCCGGCGGCGCGGGCGGACGACGCCCCGCCTGCTACGGCCGCGGTCCCGGCGGTCGGCCGGGCCTGGCCGGTGGGGGCACGGCCGCCGGTCCTGCGCGGCTGGGAGCCGCCGGTGACGGTGTACGGCCCCGGGCACCGCGGGGTGGATCTGGGCGCCGCGCCGGGCGCGGAGGTCCGGGCGGTGGCGGCGGGCCGGGTCTTCTTCGCGGGGCCGGTCGGGGGCCGGGGCGTGGTGTCGGTGCTCCTCGCCGGGACGGACCTGCGCACCACGTACGAGCCGGTGACGCCGCGGGTGGAGAAGGGGCAGGAGGTGACGGCGGGGCAGGTGGTGGGCACGGTCGGGCCCGCGGGCCGGCACTGCGGGGCTAGTGCGTGCGTGCACTGGGGTCTGCTCAGCGGGGACGTGTACGTGAACCCGCTGCTGCTGTTGCCGCCGTGGCTGCTGAACGGAGGTCCGGCCCGGCTGCTGCCGGTGCTGGGGGTGCCATTGCCGGAGGGACGGGGACTTCCCGAGGGGCAGGAACAGGGGCAGGGACAGGAACAGGGGCAGGGGCCGGGGCAGGGGCCGGGGCAGGGATGAAAGGGGCCGTCGTGGGCGGACGGCGAAGCCGTATCCGCGGTGCGGCCGGGCGTGGCCGGAGCGCCCTCGTCAGCCCCGCACGCCCCGCAGCGCCATGGCCACGGCCGCCTCGGTGATGACCGTGGGATCCTCCGCCGCGCCCAGCTCGATGCGCCGTACCGCCGCGTCCACGACCCCCTGCACCAGCATCGCCGCCAGCCGCGGCTGCTCGTGCCCCAGCGCCGCCAGCGCCTCCACGATCATCGCGACCAGCCCGCCGTGCGCGGCGCGGATCTTCTCCCGCGCGCCCGCGTCCAGCTCGCTCGCCGAGATCGCGACGACCGCGCGGTGCCGGCGGTCGCCGACCAGCGCCAGCTGCTGCCGGACGTAGGCCTCGACCTTGCCCTCACCGGAAGCCGCCCGCTCCATCGCCGTCTCGACCTCCGCGGCCCAGACCGGGAAGTCGACCTCGCAGAGTTCCTCGACGACCGCGGCGCGGGAGCGGAAGTACTCGTAGACGGAGGAGCGGGCCAGTCCCGTCCGCTCGGCGAGCGCGGGGAACGTCAGCGCCTCCGTCCCGCCCTCCGACAGGAGGGACCGCGCCGCGTCCAGCAGGGCGGCTCGCTGCATCGACCGGTGCTCGGCCACGGAGGCCGCTCGAATCCTTGGCACGTCGACCACTCTACGGACGCGCCGGGCCGGACGGGAGACAGCACGACCGGGACACGGGTCGCTCCCGGCGGCCGCACCCCCGGAATCCGCAGCTCAGCGGCTACGAAGCGGCGCTCAGCGGCCGAAACTCGCCAGCTTCGCCCGCAGCTGCAGCACCGACTTCGTGTGGATCTGGCTCACCCGGCTCTCGGTGACCCCGAGGACGTTGCCGATCTCGGCGAGCGTGAGTCCCTCGTAGTAGTAGAGGGTGACCACGGTCTTCTCCCGGTCGGGCAGCGTGTTGATGGCCCGCGCCAGGAACCGCCGCAGCTCCCGGTCCTCGGCCACCTCCACGGGGTTGTCCGCGGCGGTGTCCTCCAGGGTGTCCATGACGCTCAGGCCGTCGCCGCCCTCGCCCCCGACGTGCAGCAGCTCCTCCAGCGCCACCACGTTGGCCAGCGACAACTGGCTGAAGACGGCGTGCAGTTCCTCGACCTCGATGCCCAGCTCGGCGGCCACCTCGGTCTCCGACGGCGTCCTGCGCAGCCGGGCCTCCAGCGTGGCGTACGCCCGCTCGACGTTGCGCGCCTTCTGCCGTACGGAACGGGGAATCCAGTCCAGCGCCCGCAGCTCGTCGATCATCGCGCCCCGGATCCGGGTGATCGCGTACGTCTCGAACTTGATCTCCCGGTCGACGTCGAACTTGTCGATCGCGTCGATGAGCCCGAACACCCCGGAGGAGACGAAGTCGGCCTGCTCCACGTTGGGCGGCAGGCCGACACTGACCCGTCCCGCCACGTACTTCACCAGCGGCGAGTAGTGCAGGATCAGCTGTTCCCGCAGCCGGTCGTCCCCCGTCGCCTTGTACGACCGCCACAGCTCGTCGAGCGTCGAGGGAGCGGGCGGCCGCACGCTGCCACCGTCACGGGCGGCTGGGGGGATCGCCGCCCGGTCGGACCCGGAGGTGTGCTGGGGCATTCGTCGCCTTGTGCCGTTCTGCCGTGAAGTGCCAGGAAGTGCCGTGATGTGCCACGAGGAGGGTGAGCGGGGAAGGTGTGCGGATCGGGTGCGGGGTCGGTCGGTGTCGGTCGGCGCGTTCTGCGCCAGGGCTTTCGTGAGCGTAGCGTGACTGAGGAGTCGCGGTGTGCGAACACCGAGGCTCCACCCCCGCGCGAACCCCCTGGACGGCACGTCCGGCCGCGCCCGGCGGATCGCTCTGCGTGATCGGCCGAAGGTGTCAACTCCGGGAATTACCAAGGGCGTCGGGGGTTCCCCCGGACGGCCGAACACACTCGGTCAGCACGGACTCCGACCCTCTCGGACCGAGATCATCGCCTGGCGTGTCAACTTCCAGCCGTCGCCGTGTCGTTCGACGTAACCAAGTGCTCGGAGTTCGTACAGCCGGGCGACGGCTTCGTCCTCGGTCGTCCGAGCCCCCCGCGCCACCTCTTCGGGTGACGCCGGCCGGTTCCCCGGCAGGGCGGCCAGGACCTGTCCCGCACCCGGTTCCAGCAGGTCACGCGGGAGGACGGGACCGCGTCTGGCCGGTGCCAGCTCGCCCATGTCGCCCACGAGTTCGACGACCTCCGCGGCGTCCGTGACGAGCGCGGCCTCGCCTCTCAGCAGCTCGTGCACCCCGGCCGAGAGGCCACTGGTGGCGGGCCCCGGCACGCCCATGGTGAACCGGCCGAGCCGCTGGGCCGCCCGCGCGGTGACCAGAGAGCCGCTGCGGTGGGCGGCCTCCACGACGACGGTCCCCCTGGTCAGCGCCGCGATCACTCGGTTGCGGAGCACGAACCTGCTCTGCGTCGGATGCTCGCCGGGCGGCAACTCCCCCACCACGAGGCCCTGTTCGGCGATCCTGGTGATCAACTCGGTGTGGCCGCGCGGATAGGGCCGGTCGACCCCGCAGGCCAGCACCGCGACGGTGGCGCCGCCCGCGCCGAGGGCCCCGCGGTGGGCGGCGCCGTCCACGCCGTAGGCGCCGCCGGAGACCACCACCCAGCCGCGCTCGGCGAGCCCCGCGGCGAGGGCGGCCGCCATGTGCGCGCCGTACTCCGTGCAGGCCCGCGCCCCGACCACGGCGACGGCCCGCAGCGCCCACATCCGCAGGCTGGGCCTGCCCCGCACCCACAGGCCGACGGGACGGGCGTCGCCGAGGTCGTCGAGCTGGGTCGGCCACTCGGTGTCACCGGGGGCGACGAAGCGCGCTCCGGCCTGCCGCGCGAGGACGAGGTCCGCGCGCGGATCGGCCCGCTCCGCCCGGGCGAGCAGCCCCGACCAGCGCTTGTCGCCGACGCCCGGCAGCGGCTCGCCGGCGCTCTTGAGCCGCCGCGCCACCTCGTGCGCGCCCCGCTCCCGGATCCACCGTCCGGCGACCTCGTCACCGGGTTCCACGACCCGGGCGAGGAAGACCCGGGCCAGCAGCGTGTGCTCGTCGGTCATGTCAGCGCCCCGAGGGCCATCGGCACGCCCCGCGGGACGCCGGTGCGCAGTTGCAGGGCCAGGGCCACGTCCGTCGCGTCCGGGCGGTCGTGTCCGACCAGGTCGGCGACGGTCCAGGCGACCCGCAGGACCCGGTCGAGACCGCGGGCGGTCAGCACCCCGCGCTCCAGGTTGCGCTCGGCCTCGTCCATGGCTCCGGGAACCGCCTGCCAGCGGCCGCGCAGCTCGCTGCCGGGCACCTCGCCGTTGGTCCGCCAGGGGGTGCCGGCGAGGCGCAGGGCCGCGCGCTCCCGGGCCGCCCGCACCCGGTCGGCGACCACCGCCGTGGACTCGCCGCGGATGCCCCGCTCGGTGAGCTGGGCGCGGGTCACCCGGTCCACCTGGACGCGCAGGTCGACGCGGTCGAGCAGTGGGCCGGAGAGCCGGGCCTGGTAGCGGCGGACGGCCGAGGGCGGGCACTCGCAGAAGGCGTCGGCGAGCGAGAAGCGCCCGCAGGGGCACGGGTTCGCCGCGAGCACCATCAGGAACCTCGCCGGGAACCGCACCACGCCCGCGCTGCGCGCGATCACGACATGGCCGGCCTCCAGCGGCTGGCGCAGCGCGTCGAGCGCCCGGCTGCTGAACTCCGGGGTCTCGTCGAGGAAGAGGACACCGCGGTGTGCGAGCGAGACGGCTCCGGGGCGGGCGATCCCGGGGCCGCCGCCGACCAGGGCCTGCATGGTGGCCGAGTGGTGCGGGGCGCAGTAGGGAGCGGCGTCGACCAGGGGTTTGCCCGGTGGCAGCAGGCCGGCCACCGAGTGCACCGCGGTGACTTCGAGCGACTCCTCGCGGGTCAGCCGGGGCAGTACGGCCGGCAGCCGCTCCGCGAGCATGGTCTTGCCCGCGCCCGGCGGCCCCTCCAGGAAGAGGTGGTGGCCGCCGGCCGCGGCCACCTCGACGGCGGTCCGGGCGGAGAGCTGGCCGACGACGTCGGCCAGGTCGTGGCCGTGGTCCTGGTGCGCGGCGCCCGCGCCGTGCAGGGCGGTGGCGGCGCCGGAGCCCGGTACCCGCAGGCCGGCGAGCAGCGGATCGGGGCGGCCCGGCTCGTCGGGCTCCTCGTCGGGCACCGGCTCGTCGGCGAGGATGGCGATGAGCTGGCGCAGGGTGCGCACGCCGAGCACGGAGACGTCGGGCACCAGCGCGGCCTCGCCGGCGGCGCACTCCGGCACGACGACCTGCTCGTAACCGGCGTCGGCGGCCGCCAGCACCGCCGGCAGGGTGCCGCGGACCGGGCGGACCCGGCCGTCCAGGCCCAGCTCGCCGATCATCACGATGTCGGCCAGCACCCTCGGGTCGATCCGTTCGGCGGCGCCGAGCACGGCGCACGCGACGGCCAGGTCGAAGCCGGATCCCGCCTTGGGCACCGACGCCGGGCTGAGCCCCACCGTCAGTTTCTTCGAGGGCCAGGCGGTCCCGGAGTTCACCACCGCCGCCCGGACCCGGTCCCGGCTCTCCGTCAGGCTCTTGTCCGGCAGCCCCACGAGCGTGAACGCCGCCACGCCGGGCTCCAGGTCGGCCTGGACCTCGACCACCACGCCCTCGACGCCCACCAGCGCCACCGAGCACGTCCGCGCGAACCCCATCTCAGGCCACCCCCCGCGCGTGCTCGACCACGGCCGCGCCGCGCCGCGGCAGGACCACGCCCACGACGTCGATGCGGACGCCGCCGGGCGGGGCTCCTCCGTGGGTGTGGATCCAGTGCTCGGCCAAGCCCCGCAGGCGCTCGGCCTTCTGGGGGGTCACCGCGGCCATGGGGTGTTCGAAGGGACCCGCCCGCCGGGTCTTGACCTCGCAGATCACCAGGACGTCCCCGTCCCGTGCCACGATGTCGATCTCGCCGGTCCTGCCGCAGCGCCAGTTGCGCTCCAGGATCGTCAGACCGGCTTCCGCCAGCCGCCGTGCGGCGAGCGTCTCGCCGTACGCGCCGAGTGCCTTGCGTGCCCGTTGGGTGTTCATGTCGGCACCACCTCCGGCGCCAACCGTCACGCACCCCCCGCCCCCGAGTGGATCTTGGTGGACCACTCAGGGGTTGTGGACAACTTCGTCACTCACACGAGTGACACCCGTGGTCACCCGCGGAGTCCGGCTCAGCCGCCCGGGAGCTCCAGATCGGTCTTGTTCAGCTCCTCGATGTTCACGTCCTTGAACGTCAGCACGCGGACCTGTTTCACGAAGCGGGCCGGCCGGTACATGTCCCAGACCCAGGCGTCCGCCATGGACACCTCGAAGAACACCTCGCCCTGGACCGAGTGCACCTGCATCTCGTAGTCGTTGGTGAGGTAGAAGCGCCGCTCGGTCTCGATCACGTATTTGAACAGACCGACGACATCGCGGTACTCCCGGTAGAGCTTCAGCTCCATCTCGGTCTCGTACTTTTCGAGGTCCTCGGCGCTCATGGCATGTTCCCCTTCAGCCGTGCGATCCCACCATTGTGCGCCAGTACCGCGCGCCCCTAGACGATTTCCGTGTCAAGGGTGACGGGCCTGACGGGGGGACCTTCGTCGAGCAGCCTACGGAACAGCTCGGCGAGTCTGGTCGGATACACCGTCTCATGGGCCCGGGTCAGTTCCCGGCACGTCCACCAACGTGCTCCCACCACGCTGCGCCGCTCCAGCTCGGTCAGGTCACCGGCACCGGGCGTCACCTCGAACGTACGCGCCGTCCGGGCCAGGTAGTACCACTCGTCCTGGTACCAGCGGCGGCCCGCGAACGGGAAGGAGCACATCCGCCGCCACAGCAGCGGGCCGAGTTCCACGTCCGTGATGCCGGTCTCCTCGGCGAGTTCCCGCAGAGCGGCCTGCTCACGGGTCTCGTCGCCCTCCAGTCCGCCGCCCGGCGTGAACCACCAGTCGTCGGCCGGGTCGTCCGGCTCGTGGCCGTGCAGGAGCAGGATGCGGTCGTCCGGATCGAGCAGGACCACCCGGGCCACCTTGCGCGGAGCGCCCGGGACGGCCTCCGGCGGCGCCTCAGCGGGCACCGGCGGCCTCTGTGCGGCCGCGGGTGCGGGAACGTCCCACCAGGCCGACGACCGGGCCGTAGGCGCCGCCCGCGAGAACCAGCACGGCGCCGGCGACGATCATGGACTCGATGACGCGCAGCGGGCCCGGCTGGGAGAGGGCGCCGAGCACCTCGAAGCCGGTCGGGCGCTTGAGCAGGCCCTTCATGGGCCAGACGACGGAGTCCACCCGGGCCCGGACGGCGCTGCGGGCCACGGTGCCCTTCGTCGCGTCCGTCAGGTGGGCGGTGGAGTCCAGGGAGCCCTGGCGCTCGTCGCCGAGGAGGAAGAGCCGCCCCTTGGGGACGGTCACGGTCGGGAAGCCCTGGAGTTCGGCCTGGCTGCCCGCCGGCAGGTACGGCTCGTCGATCTGCTTGCCGTTGACGGTCAGCTTGCCGTCCGTGCAGCAGGCGACGGTGTCACCGCCGACGGCGACCACGCGCTTGACCACGTCCGCGTTGGTGACCCAGCTCGTGTCGTGGAAGACCACGACGTCGCCCCGGCGCACCTCGCCGCCGTCGATGCGCTGCCCGAGGACCCGGTCACCGGCGTCGATCGTCGGGGTCATGGAGGTGGTGGGCACGGTGTACGGCCGGTAGACGACCGCTCCCCAGGCGAACCCGCCGAGGAACAGCACGATGCCCAGCGCGACGGCGATTCCCGACAGGCGGTCTCCGAGCCCGCGGCCGGCCCGCGCCGTGCCGGTGCCGGTGCCTCCGCTGCGCGGGGCCGTTCGTATCGTGCTCTCGCCACCCATGAGGCCGCACCCTACCCGGCGGTACCGGGCAGGGGCAGCCCTTCTTCTCCGGCCCTGGTCACAAGCTCCCCAAGGCTTTCACACGGGCGGGTCAGCGCTTGCCCGCGGCGGCCGGGCGCTTCTCGAACTTCGACTGGATCCGCTCGCCCTGCCGGCGGCGCCACACGGCGACCGGCACGACGGCCGCGACGGCCACGCCCTCCGGGGCCACCGACAGGGAGGCCGCGGCCGACGACTGCGTGTTGATACCGCTCTGGTCGAAGGTGTCCGGGACGGGCAGGGTGCCCCAGCGGTTGATCGGCCAGGCCTTGACGATGGCGCGGCCCACGACGTCCTTGACCGGGACCATGCCGTGGTGGCTGTCGGACTGGTTGTACCGGGAGTCACGGGAGTTCTGGCGGTGGTCGCCCATCACCCAGATGTAGCCCTTGGGCACCTTCACCGTGAACTGGCCGCCCTGGTCGTCGACGCTGCAGGGGGTGTTGCCCGGGTACACGTACGGCTCGTTCAGCGCGTGGCCGTTGACCATGAGCGGGCCGCTGTTCTTGCAGGAGACGGTGTCGCCGCCGACGCCGATGACTCGCTTGATCAGGTCCTTCTCCTGGGCGGACGGCATCAGGCCGATCCAGCTCAGGAACGTCTGGACCGCGTTCGGCTGGGCCGTGGGCTCGCCGGCCAGCCAGTCGTCCGGGTCGTGGAAGACCACGACCTCGCCACGGTCCGGCTCGGAGCCGAACCACGGGGTGAGCTTGTCGACCAGGACGCGGTCACCCTGCTGGAGGGTGTTCTGCATCGAGTCCGACGGGATCGAGAACGCCTGCACCAGGAACGTCTTGATCAGCAGCGCCAGTACCAGCGCGATACCGATCAGGATCGGCAGCTCCTTCCAGAAGGAGCGGGGCTTCTTCGGTGCGGACGAGGCCGAGTCGCCCGCACCCCCGTCCGTGTCTCCGCCGCCACCGCCGGGGTACGGGCCGTCCGCGGGACCGTCGCTCCCGGCCGGACCACCGTCATAGCCGGAGGCGGAACCACCGTCGGCGGGGGGGACATTCTCCACGGGGCGCCCGCTGTGCTCCTCGCCGTCGTGTCCCGACCGTGCGCCAACCGCCACATCCCCCACGCCAACTCCTTACTCCGTGCCGCCGTCCGCGCCATCCCCGGCGCAGACCCACCACTCCCATAACGAGCGGGAGTTCCGCAGGGCTCGGGAGTTGGATGTATCCGTTCGGATCGTCGGAGGCAACCCTATGCGACAGCCGGGGAGCCGCGGTCGACCCCGACACGGAGTTGGAAACGCTTGCGAAGGTTTTAGGTTCGTCCAGCGAGGCCCAGTGCCCGAACGGCCATCCGATCCACTTGGCGCGGCCCACCACCAGGCTCACCGGGACCGTGCCGCCGTAGTCGGTGTCCTGGTGGGCCCGTGAGTCGGCCGAGTTGCCGCGGTGGTCGCCCATCACCCACAGCCGTCCCTGCGGGACGGTGATGTCGAACTCGGTCGCGGAGGGCGCGTTCCCCGGATAGAGGTAGTCACCCTCGGTCAACGGCACGCCGTTGACGGTGACCCGGCCCTGCGCGTCGCAGCACTTGACGCGGTCGCCGCCGACGCCGATGACCCGCTTGATGAGGTCCTTCTCGTCGGCGGAGGGCAGCAGCCCGATGAAGGTGAGCCCTTCCTTGACCTGCTTGACGACGATCGGGTCGTTCGCCTTCGTGGTCTGCTCGCCGGCCAGCCAGCCGCCCGGGTCGTGGAAGACGACGACGTCACCGCGGTGCGGCTCGGAACCGAACCACGGGGTGAACTTGTCGACCAGGACGCGGTCGCCGATGCGGATCGTCTCCTCCATCGAACCGGAGGGGATCACGAAGGCCTGGACGAGGAACGTCTTCAGCACGAGGGCTATCAGGACGGCCACGCCGACCAGCAGCGGTATCTCCCGCACCGCGCTGCGCCGGCGCTTGCGCTTGACCTTGCGCTGCAGCTTGCGCCGCTCGGCGCGGGAGCGGCCGCCGGTCGGACCGGTGGACCGCCGCAGCCCGGTGGGCAGCAGGTTGGCGGTGGCGTCGCCGGGCACGCCGCGTGGTTTGCCGCGGTTACCCATGGGCCGCTCCCGCCACCCGCGGCCGCTGCGGGGCCGCCGCGCTCGCCGGCACGCGCGCGTAGGCGGCGGGACGGGTGAGGTGGGTCCAGTGCGCGTGCGGCCAGATGATCCAGTCGGCCCGGCCGATCACGTCCCCCACGGGGATCATGCCGCCGCCGGGCGAGCCCAGGTGGTCGCGGGAGTCGCTGGAGTCGCTGCGGTGGTCGCCGAGGACGAAGAGCGTGCCCTCGGGCACCTCGACGTAGAAGGGCACGGTGGACGGGGCGTCCCCGGGATAGAGGAACGAGGTCTCGTCGACCGGGCGGCCGTTCACTTCGATCCTCCCCTTCTTGTCGCAGCAGACCACGCGGTCTCCTCCCACACCGACGACGCGTTTGATGTAGTCGGCGTCCCCGAAGTACCCGCTGCCGTCGAACACGACGACGTCGCCCCGGCGCGGCTGGGCACCGAAACGGTACGCCAACTTATTTACGAGAACCCGGTCCCCGATCCTCAATCCCTGTTCCATGGATCCGCTGGGAATCTGGAACGGCTGCACCACGAGAGCGTTGAGCACGAGCAGGAACGCCAGGCAGGTGAAGAGGGTCAGGGTGATCCAGCCGCCCGGCAGCCAGTCGGTGACCCGCGTCAGGAACGCGAAACGCGACCGGCCCTCCGTGACCCCTGGTCCGGGGCCGGAGGAGCGGTCGCGCTCCGTCGGTTGTGCTTCGGTGTCCATCGGAGCCAGATGGTATCCGGCTCCGGTGAGGCACTTTTCCGGCGGCTCGCTCACCGGGGGTTCGCGAGCACCGCGCCAGATCAGTTGTCGCGCTTCTCCTTGATCTTCGCGGCCTTGCCGCGCAGGTCACGGAGGTAGTAGAGCTTGGCGCGACGCACGTCACCGCGGGTGACGAGCTCGATCTTCTCGACGATCGGGGTGTGCACCGGGAAGGTGCGCTCGACGCCGACGGAGAAGGAGACCTTGCGGACCGTGAAGGTCTCGCGGACACCGCTGCCCTGGCGGCGGATCACAACGCCCTTGAACTGCTGCACACGGGAGCGGTTGCCCTCGATGACGCGGACGTGGACGTTGACGGTGTCACCCGGGCGGAAGGCCGGGACGTCGCTGCGCAGCGACGCGGAGTCGACGGTGTCGAGCAGGTGAGACATTTTTTCTGCTTTCTTCGCTGATGCCACAGGTCATCAACGGAACTAGAGGTTCTGAGGAGGTGGGCCGTGCCGTCGGGGTGGGCGTCGTCTCCCCCTGTGGCAGGGGCGCACACCGGACGGTTCACAGCACAACAGCCGCCTATTCTTCCACGGCGTGGGCCCGGCGCCAAAATCGGCCGTGGGACTCCCCGTCCGGGTCCGGTTCCCAGCCCAGGATGGAGAGCATCTCGCGGTCCTTCTTGTCGAACGCCTTGGGCTCGCAGCGCTCGATCAGGTCGGGCCGGTGGGCGGTCGTGCGCTTCAGGGCCTCGTCGCGGCGCCAGCGGGCGATCTTGCCGTGGTGGCCGCTGAGCAGCACGTCCGGGATGTCCCGCCCCCGCCACTCGGGCGGCTTGGTGTAGACGGGGCCTTCCAGGAGGTTGGCCATGGCGCCGGGCGCGAAGGAGTCGTCGCGGTGCGACTCGGCGTTGCCGAGGACGCCGGGCAGCAGCCTGGCCACGGCCTCGGTGACGACGAGTACGGCCGCCTCGCCGCCGGCCAGCACGTAGTCGCCGATGGACACCTCATGGACCGGCATCCGGGTGGCGTACTCGTCGATCACCCGCCGGTCGATGCCCTCGTAGCGGGCCGGTGTGAAGATCAGCCAGGGCTGTTCGGAGAGTTCGACCGCGAGGTCCTGGGTGAAGGGGCGGCCGCTGGGGGTGGGCACGATCAGGGCGGGGCGGTGCGCGCCGGTCTCGTAGCCGTCGGCGAGGACGGTGTCGAGGGCGTCGCCCCAGGGGTCGGTCTTCATGACCATGCCGGGGCCGCCGCCGTACGGGGTGTCGTCGACGGTGTTGTGGCGGTCGTACGTCCAGTTCCGCAGGTCGTGCACGCGCACGTCGAGCTGCCCGCGCGCGCGTGCCTTGCCGACGAGCGAGACGTTCAGCGGTTCCAGGTACTCGGGAAAGATGGTGACGACGTCGAGGCGCATCGCTTACGACTCTTCCCGCGAGGACGCGATCTCGGCCCGGTCGTCGATCAGGCCGGGCGGCGGCGTGATGACCGCCTTCTGCTCCGCGAGGTCGATCTCGGTGACGATCTCCTCGACGAACGGGATCATCACCTCGCTGCCGTCGGGCCGCTCCACGATGAACAGGTCCTGCGAGGGCAGGTGCGAGATCTCGGTGATCCGGCCGACCTCGGTGCCGTCCGCGGTGACCACGTCCAGGTCGATGAGCTGGTGGTCGTAGTACTCGTCCTCGTCCTCGGGCAGCTCCTCCGGATCGATCTCGGCGATCAGGAGGGTGTTACGCAGGGCCTCGGCGCCGGTGCGGTCCCGGACGCCCTCGAAGCGCAGGATCAGCCGGCCGCTGTGCACCCGCCCCGTCTCGATGGTCAGCGGTCCCGTGGAGGCGGGATCGGTGGCGAGTACGGCGCCGGGCGCGAGCCTGAGTTCCGGCTCGTCGGTACGTACCTCGACGGTGACCTCGCCCTTGATGCCGTGGGCGCGGCCGATCCGTGCGACTACCAGCTGCACTGTGCCTGTTCTCCTGTTCTGGGACGCGTACGGCCTGCCATACGACTACGGGCCGGGGACGGCCCAGTGGCCCTCCCCGGCCCGAGCCGGTTGCGATGAAGCGTCAGCGGACGTGATCCACGTCGACGAGGTCGACCCGGACTCCACGGCCGCCGATGGCGCCCACGACGGTGCGCAGGGCGCGGGCGGTGCGGCCGTTGCGGCCGATCACCTTGCCGAGGTCGTCGGGGTGCACCCGGACCTCCAGCACGCGCCCACGGCGCAGGTTGCGCGAGGCGACCTGCACATCGTCGGGGTTGTCGACGATGCCCTTCACGAGGTGCTCAAGCGCCTCTTCGAGCATGCTGCTCAGGCCTCGGTCGACTCGGACTCAGCCGCGGCCTCGTCCTTCTTCTCAGCCTTCTTCTTCTGGGTGATGGCCTCACCCTTGCCCTCGTCGTCACCGCCGAGCGCCTCGAACGTGGGGCGCGTGGCCTTCGGAGCGGCGACGAGCAGCGGCGCCGGGGCGGGCTCGCCCTTGAACTTCTGCCAGTCGCCGGTCTTCTTCAGGATGGCGAGCACGGGCTCGGTCGGCTGGGCGCCGACGCCGAGCCAGTAGGCGACGCGGTCGGCGTCGACCTCCATGACCGACGGGTTGTAGGTCGGGTGGTACTTGCCGATCTCCTCGATCGCACGGCCGTCACGGCGGGTGCGGGAGTCGGCGACGACGATGCGGTAGTGAGGCGAACGGATCTTGCCCAGACGCTTCAGCTTGATCTTGACTGCCACGGGAGTGGGTTCTCCTGGTTTTGACGTGTTTGGGCACGGCGAGATTGCCGCGTGGGGTTGCGGTACCCGAGTGCCCGATGGACGCGTCAGCCGGAGGAGAGAGGGGTCCTGTGCGGCTGTCGAGTACAGCTAGTCATTGTGCCATACCCGGCGGGTCGCTCCGCCCGGCGGCGGGTGCGGGGCCGAGGGCACGCCGCGGGCGCACCCGGCGCGGAGGTGAGGTGCGTCGGGTGCGCTGACGGCGGGCGGGGTGGGGCGACGGGCCAGGGCTACGACTGCCACGAGCAGCCGTGTGCTCAGCTCGCCGCCGCTCCCACGACCTCCGGGATGCGGAACGGCTTGCCGCAGCCGCCGCACACGATGGGTGCCTGGGCCAGGACCGACGGCACCACCCGGACGTTGCGACCGCAGTCGCACACCGCCTTGACCCGGACGCCGCCGCCCGACGAGCCGTGGCGGGCGGCCGGGCCGCGGAAGGTGCGGGAGGTGTCGGCGGAGGTCGCCACCGTGTGGGCCTTGAGCGCGCGCTGCAGCCGCTCGATGGTCGGCCGGTAGCGGCGCTTGGCCTCGGGGTTGAGCGTGACCAGCGAGAAGCCGCTGCTGGGGTGCGGTTCGTCGGGGTGGTCCAGGCCCAGCTCCTCGGCGATCGCGAGGAATCTGCGGTTGTGGTAGCGGCCGGCCCGCGAGGTGTCGCGCACGCCTCGGGCTGCGGCGATGCCGTGGACTGCCTCATGGAGCAGCCGTTCGAAGGAGAGCTCGTGTCCGCACGCGGACGACGACTCTCCGATCAGGGATTCCGGCGCGGCGAGATCCGGCAGCTCGGGGTGGTACCGCTGAATGTCGGCCCACGCCTCTGCCAGCTCCGCGGCGAGAACAGGTGGTGTCTGTGTCGTGCTCACGTAATGAGAACGAGCGGGAGTGCCACTGTGTTCCTATTCCGGGGCATCCCAAATAATTTGCACGTACCCGTCAGTTGGCACTGATGCGTGGAGACGAGCACGGGTGCGCTGATCTGCGGAGAAGCCTCACAGCTCGTACCAAGCCGGTGCGTAGTCCGACGTACGGCCCGACGCTCACTCCGGCGTAGGGGGCCCGATGGCGGTGACCGGCGGGTGCGCAAGAGACCTTTCGGTCGCTCTCGTGGCGCAGGACGCTATCTGGGTCAGCGCCCGAAGCGGCTCCGACGTTACCCGGGTGCCGCCGCCGTCCCGCGCCGGCCCGTCCCCGCGGGCGTCCGCCGTCGCTGCCGACCATGGCCGGAACCACCGCGCGACGGTCCGATGGTAGAGCCCCACGTTGCCGGGACGTGAAATCTCGCCACAGTCATAGTCCATGCACAAGCGGTGACCCGCGACCTCTGGACGCCACCGCGAGCCCGGAGTTACCTGGCATACGTGGGAAGTGCGAGCGCACGACACGGGGACCACGGAATCGGTCAGTGCGTAACTCTCGGCGGATTGGGGCGCTTACCTATGACACCTACGCTCGTGCGGCATCACCCGTCTCACGCGGGCGTGGCACCCCGCGTGGACCTGGGCGCACGCGCGCGTGACTGGTCCGAGATCCAGGAGCGGATGCTGGTGCCGCTCTACGAGACCGTCCACGAGCGACTCGAAGTGGGCCCGGCCACCCGGCTGCTCGGCCTGCGCTGCGGCTCCGGCCTGGCGCTGCTGATGGCGGCGGCCAGAGGGGCCGCGGTGACCGGTGTCGACTCCTGCCCGGAACGTCTCGCCCTGGCCCGCGAGCGCCTGCTGCCCGAACCGTCCCGCGGGCCACGCGCGCGGGGCGGCGGCCCCCGGCTCGTCGAGGGCCGCCCGGCGGACGCGGCGGACCCGCAGACACCCGCATACAACCTGATCACCGCCTTCGACCCGATCGGCTGCCTGGCCGGCGACGCCGAAGGGCTCGGCGGACTGCTCGCCGAGGCGACGCCGCTCGCGGCGCACGGGGCGGCCGTGGTGCTGGCGGGCTGGGGTCCGCCGGAGCGCTGTGCGACCTCGTCCGTCCTGCGGGTGGCCGCGAAGTTGGCCGATCCTTTGCGCAGCGCCGGAAGCTGGCGGCCGGCCTGCCGCGACGACCTGGAGGAGGTCGCCGAGCGGGCCGGGCTGCGGATCGACGGGTCCGGGCGGGTCTCCTGCCCGTTCGGGTACGCCGACGCGGACAGCGCCGTGCGCGGGCTGCTGTCGACCGGACTGTTCGACGCGGCGGTCGCGGCGACCGACCTGGAGCAGGTCGGCAAGGAGATGGCCGAGGCGCTCCACCCGCACCAGCGCCCGGACGGCACGGTGTGGATGCCGAACGTCTTCCGGTACCTGATCGCCCGCGTGCGCTGACGCTCCGCCGGGTCGGCCGCTCTTCGTCTGCCGCGCCGCGCGGGCTGGTCGCGGCCACGCGGCGGAGCCGCAGGTCGATACAGCCCCGCGCCCCCGCGGGGCCCGGAACAGGGCGGTCAGGTCTCCTCGGAGTCCTTGGTCAGGCGCGTGATGCCCGCGATGCGGTAAGCGTCCGCCTCCTCCAGCGTCTCGCGCTCCAGCAGGGCTTCGGCGAGCGCGTCCAGCTGACCGCGGTGGTCGCGGAGTTTGCGGCAGGCCTCCTCGTAGCACTCGTCGACGATCCGGCGCATCTCGGTGTCGATCGCGTCGAGGGTCTGGGGCGCGGCGGCCAGTCCGTAGGCCTGCTGGGCGTCGTTCGGGAGCGCGGAGAGGCGGCCGACCTCCTCGCTCATGCCCCAGCGGGAGACCATCCCGCGCGCGATGTTGGTGACCTGCTCCAGGTCGCTCTCCGAACCGGTGGTGATCACGTCGTAGACCACGTGCTCGGCGGCCATTCCGCCGAGCGCGCCGATGATCCGGCCGCGCAGGTACTCCTCGGTGTACGCGTACTTGTCGGCGTCCGGCGTGGACAGGGTGACGCCGAGGGCGCGGCCGCGCGGCACGATGGTGATCTTGCGGACCGGGTCGGCGCCGGGCTGGAGCATGCCGAGCAGCGCGTGCCCGCTCTCGTGGTAGGCGGTCCGCCTGCGCTCCTCCTCGGGCATCACCAGCGGCCGCTCGGCACCGAGCTGGACCTTCTCCAGGGCCTCCGAGAGGTCGGACTGGGTCACGTGGTCCTGCTGGCGCTTGACGGCGAGCAGGGCGGCCTCGTTGGCGAGGTTGGCCAGTTCGGCGCCGGTCATGCCCGGGGTGGTGCGGGCGACCTGGGCGAGGTCGACGCCCGGGGCGAGCGGGATCTGGCGGGTGTGGATCCGCAGGATGGCCTCCCGGCCGGTGCGGTCCGGAGGTGACACCTGGACCACCCGGTCGAAGCGGCCGGGCCGGGTGAGCGCCGGGTCGAGGATGTCGGCGCGGTTGGTGGCCGCGATGACGATGACGCCCTCGGAGCCGGAGAAACCGTCCATCTCGGTGAGGATCTGGTTCAGGGTCTGCTCGCGCTCGTCGTGTCCGCCCATGGAGGCGCCGCCGCCGCGGGCCCGGCCGATGGTGTCGATCTCGTCGATGAAGATGATCGACGGGGCGACCTTGCGGGCCTCGGCGAACAGCTCGCGGACGCGGGAGGCGCCGACGCCGACGATCATCTCGATGAACCCGGAGGCGGACGCCGAGAAGAACGGCACCTGGGCCTCACCGGCGACGGCCCGCGCGAGCAGCGTCTTGCCGGTGCCGGGCGGCCCCGCGAGCAGGACGCCGCGGGGCATCTTGGCGCCCATCCTGCGATAGGCGTCGGGGTTCTTCAGGAAGTCGACGACGTCGTTCAGCTCGCCCTCGACCTCGTCGATGCCGGCCACGTCCTCGAAGGTGGTCCGCTGCTGGCCGGGTTCGAGTTCGACCGGCTTGGGCGGCGCCTTGCGGCCCAGCATGCCGCCCGGTCCGCCGAGCCCCGCGCTCATCCGGCGCGCGATGAACACCCACACGGCGACCAGGACGATGATCGGCGCGAGCGAGATGAGCAGGTTGGCCAGGAAGCTGCGGTGCTGGACGACCGGTTCGGCGGTGACCGTGACGTTGTGCTTGGTCAGGTTCGCCCACAGGTCGTCCCCGGCGAAGGACGGCCGCTCGGTGTTGAACTTGGTGTAGTTCCCCTCGCCCTCGGGGTTCTTCCGCTCCTTCTTGAGCTGCCCCTGGATCGAGTCGCCCTTGGCGTAGATCTTGTCGACGTTGCCGTCGTTCACCTGTTTGCTGAACTCGGTGTACGAGATCGTCGGCTCGTTGGCCTCGTCGAAGTAGGACAGCACCAGGTTGGCGAGCAGGTAGACGACCAGGGCGGTCATGATCAACCGCCACCAGCCGCCGCGCATCTTCCGGCCGCCCGGCGACCGCTGGGGCTCCTCGGGAGCACCCTCGGTACGCCAGGGCTGGTCGGGCGACTTGCGCGGCGGCGCGGGGTTGGTCATATGCGGACGGTACGACACCGGCCAACCCCCGGCACGCGCACGGAGGGGATCAGCCCATGAACTTCTTGAACTCGTCCGGCAGCTCGAAGTCCTGAGCACCCTGCTGCGGCACCCCGAGGGCGTTCCCGCCCTGGGCGGCCGCCTCGCGGCGCTGGGCCTCCTCCAGCTCCTGCTGCTTGCGCTTCATCGGGTTGCCGGAGCGCTGCTTGCCCTTGGCCTTCTTCGGCTGCTTCTTGGCCCGGCCCGGACCGCCGCCCATGCCCGGGATCCCCGGCATGCCCGGCATCCCGCCCTGGGCCATGCGGGACATCATCTTGCGGGCCTCGAAGAACCGCTCGACGAGCCCCTTGACCGCGCTGACCTCGACGCCGGAGCCCTTGGCGATACGGGCGCGGCGGGAGCCGTTGATGATCGTGGGGTCCTGGCGCTCCCCCGGGGTCATCGACTTGATGATCGCGGCGGTGCGGTCGACGTCCCGCTCGTCCAGGTTGTTGATCTGGTCCTTGATCTGGCCCATGCCGGGCAGCAGACCGAGCAGCTTGCTGATGCTGCCCATCTTCCTGACCTGCTCCATCTGGGCCAGGAAGTCGTCCAGGGTGAAGTCCTGGCCCTTCTTGGACGCCAGCTTGGAGGCCATCTTCTCGGCCTCTTCCTGGCTGAACGTCTTCTCCGCCTGCTCGATCAGGGTGAGCAGGTCACCCATGTCGAGGATGCGGGAGGCCATCCGGTCCGGGTGGAAGGCGTCGAAGTCGTCGAGCTTCTCGCCGTTCGAGGCGAACATGATCGGCTTGCCGGTGACCTGGCGGATGGAGAGCGCGGCACCACCGCGGGCGTCACCGTCGAGCTTGGAGAGCACGACACCGTCGAAGCCGACGCCGTCGCGGAAGGCCTCGGCGGTGGTGACGGCGTCCTGGCCGATCATCGCGTCGACGACGAAGAGGATCTCGTCGGGGCTGACCGCGTCGCGGATGTCGGCGGCCTGCCGCATCAGTTCCTGGTCGATGCCGAGGCGGCCGGCGGTGTCCACGATCACGATGTCGTGGACCTTCTGCTTGGCGAACTCGATGGAGTCCTCGGCGACCTTCACCGGGTCGCCGACGCCGTTGCCCGGCTCGGGCGCGTAGACGGCGACCCCGGCGCGCTCGGCGACGACGCTGAGCTGGTTGACGGCGTTGGGGCGCTGGAGGTCGGCGGCGACCAGGAGCGGCGAGTGGCCCTGCTCCTTGAGCCAGTGGCCGAGCTTTCCGGCGAGGGTGGTCTTACCGGCACCCTGGAGACCGGCGAGCATGATCACGGTGGGCGGCTGCTTGGCGAACCGCAGCCGCCGGGTCTCGCCGCCCAGGATGGTGACGAGCTCGTCGTTGACGATCTTCAGGACCTGCTGGGCGGGGTTCAGGGCCCGGGAGACCTCGGAGCCGAGGGCCCGTTCCTTGACGTTCTTGATGAACGTGCGGACGACCGGAAGGGCCACGTCGGCTTCGAGGAGCGCGATGCGGATCTCCCGCGCCGTGGCGTCGATGTCCGCTTCACTCAGACGCCCTTTGCCGCGCAGATTCTTGAAGGTCGCTGAAAGGCGATCGGAGAGAGTGTCGAACACGGCGGCGTCGGTCCTCGGAGTCGGGGGCGGTGAGCGTCTTCCAGGGTATCCGGCCGCGCAAGGAAGTAGTCCCCGCCTTGCACAACCGTGCTGTCAGGCCCTGAGCGTCTCCTCCAGCTTGCGCGCCACGGCGGTGGCCTCCTCGGCGGGCAGCGGCGCGTGATCGGCGCCGGTCACGTAGAAGGCGTCGACGGCGTTGGAGCCGAGGGTGCTGACGTGCGCGCTGCGCACCCGTACCCCGGCGTCCTCCAGCGCCCGGCCGATCCGGAACAGCAGTCCGGGTGCGTCCTGGGTCCTTACCTCGATCACCGTGGCGTGCCGGGAGGCGGCCGGGGCCACCGTGACCCGCGGCGGCGGTGCCACCCAGCCCCGGCGCCTCGGGTAGGCCGCGTCCCGCTCGGCGAGGCGTCCCGCGATGTCCAGGGAGCCGTCCAGGGCGCGGACCAGATCGGCGCGGAGCCGGGCCGCCTGGGGCAGGGAGCCGTACTCGGCGGCCACCCGCCAGTCCAGGAGCAGGACGGCGCCGTCGTCGACGTCGTCGGGGAGCCGCAGGGAGCGCAGCTCGGCGGTGCGGACGGTGAGGCGGTGCATGGCCAGGACGCCGGAGACGGCCGGCAGGACGCCGGGCTGGTCCGGTACGGCGATGACCAGTTCCACGCCGAGCGGTTCGGGCGCGCCGCTCGGCTCCTCGTCCGGGGCCGCCGGTTCGGTCTGGGCGCGCAGGGCCAGCACCGGACCGCCGGTGCGGAAGGCCTCGATGGCCAGCCGCTCCTGCTCGGCCGTGGGCGCGCCGGGCTCGGGCTCGTCGGCGGTGTCCCCGGCGAGGACCGCGGAGACCCGCTTGACCAGGTCGGCGACGAGCGAGCCGCGCCAGGACGACCAGGCGGCCGGCCCGGTGGCCTGCGCGTCGGCCTCGGTGAGGGCGTGCAGCAGCTCCAGGGTGCCCTGGGTGCCGACCGCGTCGGCGACCAGCCGGACGGTGGCCGGGTCGTCCAGGTCGCGCCGGGTGGCGGTCTCGATGAGCAGCAGGTGGTGGCGGACGAGCGCCGACAGGACCGCCGTGTCCGCGCGGTCGAAGCCGATCCTGGCGGCCACGTCCTTGGCGATGATCTCGCCGGCCACCGAGTGGTCGCCGGGCCAGCCCTTGCCGATGTCGTGCAGCAGCGCGGCGACCAGGAGCAGGTCGGGGCGGTGGACGCGGCGGGTGAATTCGGAGGCGCGGACGGCCGTCTCGATGAGGTGGCGGTCGACGGTCCAGATGTGCACGGCGTTGCGCTGCGGCCGGCACCGCACCCGCTCCCAGTCGGGCAGCAGGCGGCTGATCAGGCCTTCCGCCTCCAGCGCCTCCCAGACGTCGACGGTGGGGCGGCCGGAGCCGAGCAGCGTGACCAGCTGCTCGCGGGCCTCGGCGGGCCAGGGCGTGGGCAGCGGGCGGGTGGTGGCCGCCAGGTGCCGTACGGCGTGCAGGGAGAGCGGCAGGCCGGCCTGCGCGGCGGCGGCCGCGGCCCGCAGCGGCAGCACGGGGTCGCGTTCGGGGCGCGCGGCGCGGGCGAGCACGACCTCGCCGTCCTGCTCCACCACGCCTTCGGCGAGCGGGGAGCGCTCGGCGACCGGTTTGCCGCCGCCCAGCATGGCGCGCAGCCTCGGCCGCACGGCACGCGACCGCAGCACCCGGCCCACCTCACGCCAGGTGACGTCGCTGGCGTACGAGATGACCCGCGCGGACTCGTAGACCTGGCGCAGCAGGGTGTCGGCGTCCAGGAGGTCCAGTTCGGCCGCGACCTGGTCCTGTTCCTGGAGCGCGAGGCGGTCGGTGGCGCGTCCGGTCGTCAGGTGCAGGGCGTCCCGGACGTCGAGCAGGTGCCGGCGGGCGTCGGCGAGGCCTTCGCGGGGCGCGTCGGCCAGCCAGGAGGCGGCCACGGCGCGCAGGGCGGTGGCGTCCCGGAGTCCGCCGCGGGCCTCCTTGAGGTCCGGTTCCAGCAGGTACTGCAGCTCGCCCTGGCGTTCGGCGCGCTCGGCGCAGAGTTCCTGGAGTTCGGGCAGGCGTTTGGGGGCCTGGTTGCGCCAGTCGGCGAGGATCGCGGTGCGCAGTCCGGAGGTCAGGCCCAGGTCGCCGGCGATGTGGCGGGCGTCCAGGAGGCCGAGCTGGACCTTGAGGTCGTCACCGGCGGTCTTGCGGGCCTCGGCGGACGTGCGCACGGAGTGGTCCAGGGCCAGGCCCAGGTCCCAGACGGGGTACCAGAGGCGGTCGGCGACGGCGGCCACCGCGCCGGAGTCGCCGCCGTCGTGCAGCAGCAGGAGGTCCAGGTCGCTGCGCGGGGAGAGCTCGCCGCGGCCGTAGCCGCCGACGGCGACCAGGGAGACGCCGCCGGCGATGCCCTCGGTGGCCGCGGCGAACAGGCCGGTCAGCCAGTCGTCGGTGAGTTCGGCGAGGGCGGTACGGCGCGACGGCCCGGACCGCGCCCCCTCGGTGAGGAGGCGCAGCCGGGCCGCCGCGTAGCCGCTGGGTCCCGTGTCCTCTGCGTCGTTCCGAACATCCGTACCCGTCACCCAGCGACTCCTGCCTGTATTCAGATGGTTCTGTTCTACAGTGCGTCCGGTCCGCGCTCACCCGTGCGGACCCGGACGGCGGTCTCGACCGGAAGGGACCAGACCTTGCCGTCACCGATCTTGCCGGTGCGGGCGGCCTTGACGACCACGTCGATCAGCTGCTCCGCGTCCTCGTCCTCGGCCAGCACCTCGATGCGGATCTTGGGCACCAGGTCGACCGTGTACTCGGCACCACGGTAGACCTCGGTGTGGCCGCGCTGCCTGCCGTAGCCGCTGGCCTCGGTGACCGTGAGGCCGTGGACGCCGAAGGCCTGCAGGGCCTCCTTGATCTCGTCCAGCCGGTGCGGCTTCACGACCGCGGTGATGAGCTTCATGCGTCCACCTTCTTGCTCGAACCGGCGAGGGCCGCGGCGGAGACGGTGCCGAGGACACCGCCGCCCGCGCCGCTGAAGTCGTATGCAGTCTCGGCGTGCTCGGCCTGGTCGATGCCGGAGACCTCGTCGTCCTCGGAGACCCGCATGCCGATGGTCTTGTCGAGGAGGAAGGCGAGGACCGCGGAGGCCACCAGGGAGTACGCGAGGACCGCGCCGACGCCGGCGAACTGCTTCCACAGCTGGGTGAAGGAGTGGTCGCCGTAGAAGACGCCGGTCGCGGTGGACTGGCCCTTGCCGGTGGCGAAGAAGCCGATGAGCAGGGAGCCGATGATGCCGCCGACCATGTGGACGCCGACCACGTCGAGGGAGTCGTCGTAGCCGAACCTGAACTTCAGGCCGACGGCCGCGGCGCAGGCGACACCCGCGATGGCACCGACGGCGATGGCGCCGAGCGGCGAGACCGCGCCGCCGGACGGGGTGATGGCGACCAGGCCGGCGACCGCGCCGGAGGCGGCGCCCAGCGTGGTGAACGCGCCGTGCCGGATCTTCTCGTAGGCGAGCCAGGCCAGCATCGCGGCGGCGGTGGCGACCTGCGTGTTGACGAACATCAGCGCGCCCACGCCGTCGTCGTTGCCGAGCCAGGAGCCGGCGTTGAAGCCGAACCAGCCGAACCACAGCAGACCGGCGCCGAGCATGACCAGCGGGAGGCTGTGCGGGCGCATCGGGTCCTTCTTGAAGCCGACGCGCTTGCCGATGACGAGGATCACGCCGAGCGCTCCGGCACCGGCGTTGATGTGGACCGCGGTACCGCCGGCGAAGTCGATCACACCGAGCTTGTAGGCCCAGCCGTCGGCGCCCCAGACCCAGTGGGCGACCGGGACGTAGACGATCGTGAGCCACAGGGCGACGAAGAGAGCCCAGGCCGAGAACTTCACGCGGTCCGCGATGGCACCGCTTATCAGGGCCGGTGTGATGACCGCGAACATCATCTGGAAAACCATGAAGACGAAGATCGGGATGGTGTAGCCGTCCCACAGCTCCGTCAGCCCGACGTTGCTCATCCCCAGCCAGTCGGAGTCGAACCCGATGAAGCCGTTGCTGGAGCCGAAGGCGAGGGAGAAGCCGTAGAGGACCCACAGGATGGTGACGATCCCGATGCTGACGAAGCTCATCATCAGCATGTTCAGGGTGCTCTTGACGCGGACCATGCCTCCGTAGAAGAAGGCCAGGCCCGGCGTCATGAGCAGCACCAGGGCGGAACAGATGAGCATGAAGCCTGTGTTCGCGGAGGACAGCTTGGGTGCCTCCGCGGCAAGCATGATGGCTGGTGCCATCGGCGTCTCCTCGTCGATTGGTACGGCCCGGGTGCGGGCGATGCCTGAGAGCGTTCCGGTCAAGCGGGGGGTGGGCCGGTTATGCGCCATGAGACTGGCGCAGCGCGGTTTCGGTCGTTGCCCCTCGTTGTTTCACCGGAGTGACGAAGACGCCCTGCGTGTTACGCGTCGATGAATTGCCAGATACGGGACGGCGGGATCGTTATCGTGGCGCAACCTTCTCCCGACGGGAGAGAACCGGCCGCGGCGGCCTTCCGATGACCTGGCATGGGGGAGCCGAGTCGGGCAGTTCGGGAGGGCCGGCCGCGGCCGGGGTCTGGGACGGACCGGGATTCAGACCGCCTCGGCGGTCTCCGGCAGATCGACGGCGAGCTGCTCGGTGAGGTCGACGACCACGGCGAGGTCGCCATGGTCACGGACGGCCGAGTCCACCGTCTTTCGAATACGAGTGTTCACGCGTTCCGAGCGGACCTTCTTGGCGATGCCCATGGCCTCGGAGGCCAGAACCGTGCTCTGCTCGGGCTCGCCCCGCAGCAGGTGCACGGTGGCCATGCCGATGAGGTTCAGCGCGTACGACCGCTGGTGCTCGGTGTCCTTGGCGAACAGGTCCACGGCCCGCTGCATCAGCGGTTCGGCCAGGGAGGCGTAGGTGGGGCTGCGTCCGGCGACGTAGGCCAGGTCGCGGAAGGAGTGGCTGTTCTCGCCGTGGAGCTCGGCCTCGGAGAAGAACCGGATCCAGTCGGGGTCCGGGTCGTCCCACTCGTCGGCCTCGGTGAAGGTGTCCTCGGCCATCCGGACGGCGCGCTTGCACTTGCCGGGCTGGCCCATGTTGGCGTAGGCGCGGGCCTCCATCGCATACAGCATCGACTGGGTGCGCGGGCTGGCGCAGTCCCGGCTGCCGTACTGGGCGAGGTGGATCAGTTCCAGGGCGTCGTCGGGCCGGCCCAGGTGGATCATCTGGCGGCTCATGCTGGAGAGGACGTACGAGCCCAGCGGCTTGTCTCCGGCCTCCTTCGCCGCGTGCAGGGCCAGCACGAAGTACTTCTGGGCGGTGGGCTGGAGCCCGACGTCGTACGACATCCAGCCGGCCAGCTCGGCCAGCTCGGCGGCGACCTGGAAGAGCTTGCGGGTGGTGGACTCGGGCTGGGGTTCCTGGAGCAGGTCGGTCACCTCGTGCAGCTGCCCGACGACCGCCTTGCGGCGCAGGCCGCCGCCGCACTGGGCGTCCCACTGGCGGAACATCATCGTGGTGGACTCCAGCAGCTCCAGCTCGGGCCTGGAGAGGCGGCCCGGACGGCGGGAGTCGGCCGCCGGCTCGGCGCCCGGGTGCGGGGCGGCGGGCGAGGGGACGAGCCAGCGCTGCATCGGCTCGATGAGGGACGGGCCCGCCGACAGGATCAGCGACGTTCCGAGGAAGCCGCGCCGCGCCAGCATGAGGTCGCTGCGCGAGAACTCGCTGAGCAGGGCCACCGTCTGCGGGCCCGTCCAGGGCAGGTCGACGCCGGTCGCCGAGGGTGACTGGCGGGCGGCCCGCAGACCGAGATCCTCGACCGAGACCACACAGCCGAAGCGCTCGGAGAACAGCTCGGACAGGATCCTGGGGATCGGCTCGCGCGGGTTCTCCCCGTCGAGCCAGCGGCGCACCCTCGACGTGTCCGTCGAGATGTGGTTGGCCCCCAACTGGCGCGCCCTGCGGTTCACTTGCCGTGCCAGCTCGCCCTTGGACCAGCCGCTGCGCACGAACCACGAGTTGAGCAGCTCATTGGGGCGCTTGTCCGTACTGGTCGCGGTCGTCCCGCTTCCGCCGTTGCCGCCCACTGGAACGCCCCCTATCCCTGAGACCACTTGATGCCGGATGCGCCAAGCCCTATCAGAATGCCGGTAAATACGGCCGCCCGTCCGCCACTTCTCACCCTTCGAACGGGATGCCGAGTTGCCTCCGGCATACCCACGAGTGCATGTGCCCCCAGGCCTCGTGCACTCAAAGTAATCCTACGATCACTGCTCCAGCCATGGCGATCCCGGAAACGCCACCATTCGCCACCCCTTCGAATGAACTCACGATGGCCTTGGCGCGATTCACTTGACATAGGACGGCCGGGAGTAGGCGGAGCGACGCATCCGGGGGCGTGCACTCCGAGACGCACCACCGAAAGCGCTTCCAGGCGCCGCCTTGATCTTGCGCGTGCGAGGGAAAGCGGAGCCGTAGCGTCACATTCCGTTTCCATCCGATTCCTTGTCGTAACCACCGGCGCGCCGGACCCGTTGGAGGGGGCATGGGCTTCACGATCGGCGGCATTCGCGAGATCCGCTCCGGTACGCGGCGGCGCGGTCGCTCGTCGGACTGCACCGCCGTCGCCGAGTTCACCGGCCTGTGGGGCTGGGACGTGGTCCCGGGGGCCCGGGCCGCGGCCGGCGCCTGCTCGTGCGGGCACGGCGACTGTCCCGCGCCCGGAGCGCACCCGCTGGACTTCGCGCCGCGGCTGCCCGCCGGGGCCACGCTCGGCGAAGTCACCAAGACCTGGGGCGAGTTCCCCGGCGCCGCGGTGATGCTGCCGGTCGGCCGCGCGTTCGACGTCATCGAGGTCGCCGAGCCCGCCGGCCGCCGGGCCCTGGTCCGCCTGGAGCGGATGGGCCTGCCGCTCGGCCCGGTCGCCGCCACCCCGGAGGGCCGCGCCCACTTCCTCGTCGCCCCCGGCGCCGCCGCCGAACTCCCCGTGCTGCTCTACCGCATGGGCTGGGACGACCCGACCTCCCTGGACCTGCGCGGCCTCGGGCCGGGCGCGCACATCACCGCGCCGCCGTCGGACCGCGGCGGCCTGGGCCCGGTGCGCTGGCTGCGCCCGCCGGCCCTGGACTCGGCGACGAGGCCGCCGGCGGCCCGGCTGCTGCTGGGCACGCTCGCCTACCTGGCGCACCGGTCACGGGCCTAGGCCGGCTCGCCGAGGCCCGTCCGTCGCGCCACGGCCGCGCCCGCGAAAGCCGAAGCGCCCGACCCGACTGCACCTCGGGGCGGGCGCTTCTCGCGCGCTGGGGCGGTAGGCCAGGTGTCAGTCGCCGATAAGGGCATCCACGAACGCCTCCGGCTCGAACGGCGCCAGGTCGTCCGCGCCCTCGCCGAGTCCGATGAGCTTGACGGGGACACCGAGTTCACGCTGGACCGCGATCACGATGCCGCCCTTGGCGGTGCCGTCCAGCTTGGTGAGCACGATGCCGCTGATGTCGACGACCTCGGCGAACACCCGGGCCTGGACCAGGCCGTTCTGGCCGGTGGTGGCGTCCAGGACCAGCAGCACCTCGTCGAGCGGCGCGTGCTTCTCCACGACCCGCTTGACCTTGCCCAGCTCGTCCATGAGGCCGGTCTTGGTGTGCAGGCGCCCGGCGGTGTCGATGAGCACCACGTCGACGCCCATCTCCTTGCCCTCCTTCACCGCGTCGAACGCGACGGAGGCGGGGTCGCCGCCCTCCGGCCCGCGCACGGTGTAGGCGCCCACCCGCTCGCCCCAGGTCTGGAGCTGGTCGGCGGCGGCGGCCCGGAAGGTGTCGGCGGCACCGAGGACGACGGTACGGCCGTCGGCGACGAGCACCCGGGCGAGCTTGCCGGTGGTGGTGGTCTTGCCGGTGCCGTTCACCCCGACGACCATCACGATGCCGGGCTTGCGGTCCGCGGGCTCGGTCTTCACCACACGGTCGGCGTCGGTGCCGACCAGCGTGAGCAGTTCCTCGCGCAGCAGCCCGCGCAGCTCCTCGGGGGTGCGGGTACCGAGCACCTTGACGCGCTCGCGCAGCCGCTCGACCAGCTCGGTGGTGGGCTGCACGCCGACGTCGGCGGTGAGCAGGATGTCCTCGACCTCCTCCCAGGTGTCCTCGTCGAGGTGCTCGCGCGAGAGGAGCGTGAGCAGCCCCTTGCCGAGCGCGTTCTGGGAGCGGGAGAGCCGGGCGCGCAGCCGGACCAGGCGTCCGGCCGTGGGCTCGGGGATCTCGATCTCGGGAGCCGGTGGCTCTTCGACGGCGACGGGAGCCGAGCCGTCGGGAAGGTCGACCTCCTCTATCGTCCGGCGCGGTTCGTCGCGCGGCGTCTCGGCCTCGTCGCCGACGTGCGGCTCGGCCGGGGGCGCGGTGATGTCGGGCGCGGCGGGGGGCGGCGGGGGCAGCGGCTTCTTGCGCCGGCTGCCGATGACGAGCCCGCCGAGCGCGCCGAGCACGACCACGGCGATGACTACAGCAAGGATGACGGTTTCCATAACGCGTCCAGTATCCATCCCTCCCCCGGGAGGGACTTTGCTCCCTCGCGAGGGAGTTTCCGTACGTTCCCCCGAACCGGGATGTCCCTTTCCTGCATATTCGTCCGACTAAAGTACGATGACTGCCCATGAGCTCCACCGCCGACCACGACGGCGCCCTCGGACATCTGGAAGAGTCGCTGGAGCAGCACGGCCTGGAGACCCGGGGCATCGAACCGGTCCCGGACCCGGAGCGCACCGCCACCACGCGCGGGCTGCTCCCCACCTGGATCGCCGCGAACATCACCGTCCTGCTGCTGACCGTGGGCGCGAGCCTGGCGGTCGTGTTCGGGCTGAACTTCTGGCAGGCGCTGGGGGCCGGCGTCGCCGCGCCGGTCGTGTCGTACGGCCTGGTGGGGCTGGTCGGCGTGGCGGGCAGGCGGGGCGGGGCGCCGGGCATGGCCCTGTCCCGCGCGGTCTTCGGGCAGCGCGGCAACCTGCTGCCCGGCGCGCTGATCTGGGTGGCGCGCTGGGGCTGGGAGACGATCAACGCGGTGACCGGCGCCTACGCGCTGCTGACGGTCCTGGACATCCTCTTCGGGATCCGGCGGAACACCGTCCTGGTCGTCGTCGCCCTCCTGCTCTTCGTGATCAGCACGTTCGTGATCTCGGGGATGGGCATCGGAGCGGTGCGCCGCTGCGGCCGGTGGGCGGCCTGGCTGTTCGGCGCCTTCACCCTGCTGGTCCTCGGCCGGCTGGTCGTGACGACGGACTGGGGCGGGGTGCTCGGGCAGCCGGCCGGCCCCACCGCGTCGATGATCACCGGGGCGGGGCTGATCGCGGCGGGCGGGATGAGCTGGGCACCGGCCGCGCCGGACTTCACGCGGTACCTGCCGCGCACGGCGTCCTCGGCGGCGATCGTGCGCAACACGGTCGGCGGCGCTCTGCTCGTCGTCCTGCCGATGGTCCTGATGGGCGCGGTGATGGCGGCCGGCATGCCGGCCCTGGCGCGGGCCGCCGACCCGGTCTCCTTCCTCGGCGAGATCCTCCCGCTGTGGCTCGCCGTCCCCTATCTCCTCGTCGCCCTGGTCGGCATGGTCCTGATCAACGCGATGTCGATGTACTCGGCGGGCTTCACCGCGCAGACGCTCGGCTTCCGGATCCCGCGCCACCGGGCGGTCGCCGTCAACGCGATGATCTCGCTGGTCCTCGGCGGGGTGCTGATGCTCGCGGCGACCTCGTTCCTGGGGTCGTTCATCGCCTTCCTGTCCCTGCTGGCCGTCGCGTTCTCGGCGTGGGTCGGCGTCTTCGGGGTCGACATGCTCCGGCGCCGGGAGTACGACGCCGCGGCGCTCCTCGACAGGAGCCGCACCGGCGCCTACTGGTACCGGGCGGGCTTCTCCCCCGCCGCCGTCACCGCCTGGGCGCTCGGCCTGGCGGCCGGCGCCCTGTTCACCCGGTCCGACTGGTTCAGCGGGCCGTTCGCCGCGAACAACCCCGTCGGCCGCTGCGGACTGGGCTGGATCGCGACGATCGCCGTCTCCGCCCTGCTGTACGCGGTGCTGCCGAAGCCGGCGGTGGTACCGGCCGCGTCCGGGGAGCGCGCGCCTCTGGCCGTCTGACGCCCCGTCAGCTACTGTCCCCGCACACCCGCCCCGCCCAGGTGAAGGGGAACCCTCATGGCCGTCTCGGTCGTTCGCTTCAACCTCGTCGAGCCCGGGGCGTCCCCCGCCTCCCTGGGCGCCCGCTACCGGGCCGCCGTGGAGATGGCCGGGTACGCGGACGAGCACGGGATCACCACGGTCCAGACCGAGGAGCACCACGGGGCGGGCAACAACTGGCTGCCGTCGCCGTTCGTCTTCGCGGGCGCGGTGTTTGGGGCGACCCGGAACATCGCGGTGACCGTGTCGGCGGTGATCGGCCCGCTGCACGACCCGCTGCGGCTGGCGGAGGACATCGCGGTGCTCGACCTGCTCAGCGGCGGGCGGCTGGTGACGGTGGCCGGCATCGGCTACCGGCCCGAGGAGTACGCCCTGTTCGACGTCGAGTGGAAGCGGCGCGGACGGCTCCAGGACGAGGTGCTGGAGACGCTGCTCAAGGCGTGGACCGGCGAGGAGTTCGGGTACCGCGGCCGTACGGTACGGGTCACTCCGCGGCCCTTCACCGAACCGCACCCGCTGCTGCTGGTCGGCGGCTCCTCCCGGGCCGCCGCCCGGCGCGCCGCCCGGCTCGGCCTGCCGTTCTTCCCGAGCGCCCACCTGCCCGAGCTGGAGGCGTACTACAAGGAGAAGCTCACCGAGTACGGCACCGAGGGCTGGACGATGATGCCCACGGAACAGACGCCGCTGCTGCACATCGCCGAGGACCCGGACCGGGCGTGGGCCCGGTACGGACTGCACTTCCTGCACGAGGCCCGGACGTACGCGTCCTGGCAGTCCGGTGACGTCCGCTCGGCGGTGCGCTCGTCGGCCACGACGGTGGACGAGCTGCGCGCGGAGGGCGTCTACCGCATCCTCACGCCGGAGCAGTGCCTGGAAGCGGGCCTGGACAACCTGGTCCTGCATCCGCTGGCGGGCGGCATGCCGGTGGAGGAGGGGTGGCGCAGCCTGCGGCTGTTCGGGGAGCGGGTGGTTCCGGCGCTGGGCGGCTGACCGCCGAGGACCCTGCGCACAGGACACCGCCGCCCCGCCCGGGCAGTGACCGGGCGGGGCGGCGGAGGTACGAGGAGAAGGGCAGCGGGGACTTGGCCCCTCTCCCCGGGCCGGGGGCCTCGGGGACCGAGGGTCAGCCCATCTCCTCCAGGGACTTGCCCTTCGTCTCCTTGACGAACTTGAGGACGAACGGGATGGAGAGGGCCGCGAAGACCGTGTAGATCACGTAGGTCGCGGAGAGGTTCCAGTCGGCGAGCGACGGGAAGCTCGCGGTGATCGCCCAGTTGGCGATCCACTGCGCGGAGGCGGCGACGCCCAGCGCGGCGGCGCGGATCCGGTTCGGGAACATCTCGCCCAGGAAGACCCAGACGACGACACCCCACGACAGGGCGAAGAAGAGGACGAAGATGTGGGCGGCGACCAGCGCGGTCCAGCCCTGCGCGGCCGGGAGCTTGCCGTCGACCAGGTGGTAGGAGAAGGCCCAGGCCTCCAGCCCGAGGCCGACGACCATGCCGACCGAGCCGATGAGGGCGAGCGGCTTGCGGCCGATCCGGTCCACGAAGATCATCGCGATCACGGTGCCGATGATGTTGATGATCGACGTCGTGAAGGAGTAGAAGAACGAGTCCGTCGGGTCCACGCCGACCGACTGCCACAGCGTCGAGGAGTAGTAGAACGCGACGTTGATGCCGACGAACTGCTGGAAGACCGAGAGACCGATGCCGACCCAGACGATCGGCTTGAAGAAGAAGGAGCCGCCGAGCAGGTCCTTGAAGGACGACTTGTGCTCGCTCTTCATCGCGTGCTCGATCTCGGCGACGCGGGCGTCCAGGTCGATCTTGTCGCCCTCGACCTCTTCGAGGATCGCGCGGGCGCGGTCACGCTTGCCGACCGAGAGCAGGAAGCGCGGGGACTCGGGGATGGCGAAGGAGAGCAGGCCGTACAGGACGGCCGGGATCACCATGACGCCCAGCATGACCTGCCAGGCCTCCAGGCCCATCAGCTTGCCGCGCTGGTCGCCGCCGGCGGCGTTGAGCAGACCCCAGTTGACCAGCTGCGAGATGGCGATGCCGACGACGATCGCGGCCTGCTGGAAGGAGCCGAGGCGGCCCCGGTAGGCGGGCGGCGCGACCTCGGCGATGTAGGCGGGGCCGATCACGGAGGCCATGCCGATGGCGAAGCCGCCGACGATCCGCCAGAGGGCGAGGTCCCAGAGGGCGAACGGCAGCGCCGAACCGACGGCGCTGATGGTGAACAGCACGGCGGCGATCTGCATGCAGCGGATGCGGCCGATCCGGTCGGCTATCCGGCCCGCGGTCGCGGCGCCGATGGCACAGCCGATCAGGGCGATGGCGATGACCTGGGCCAGAGCGGCGGACCCGATGTCGTAACGGCTCCGGATGGCCTCGACGGCGCCGTTGATGACGGAGCTGTCGTAGCCGAAGAGGAAACCGCCCATCGCGGCGGCCGCCGCGATGAAGATGACATGCCCGAGATGATCGGGGTGAGCCGTCCCGGCTCCTGAATTGGGTGCCTGCGCAGTGCTGGTCACAAAAAACTCCTCGGGCCACCCGGCAGCGCTGCCGGGGGTGGGGGTGAGCCCTCTCAGGTTCAAGTGGCGCACAACTTCACACCGCTCACCCCTGAAGGTAAAAGCAACGTTGCAGAGACTATGCCTTCAAGTTTCGAAGTCAATAGCCGGTGAGGTGTGAAGTTGCAGTGACCACGCATCGGAGATGCGTTCACTTCTTGAAGAGTGAGAGGAGATGATCTACCTCGGGACAGGGGAAGCCGCGCGACCAGCCGGAACGCGGCCCGAGCCGGAGCCCGGCAGGCCCCGCGCTCAGCGAAGCCGCTGGCTGATGACCTTCGACACACCGTCGCCCTGCATGGAGACGCCGTACAGCGCGTCCGCGACCTCCATCGTCCGCTTCTGATGGGTGATCACGATCAGCTGCGACGACTCCTGAAGCTCCTGCATGATCCGGATCAGCCGCTGGAGGTTGGTGTCGTCCAGGGCCGCCTCGACCTCGTCCATCACGTAGAACGGGCTGGGGCGCGCCTTGAAGATCGACACCAGCATCGCCACGGCGGTCAGCGAACGCTCGCCGCCCGACAGCAGGGAGAGCCGCTTGACCTTCTTGCCCGGCGGCCTGGCCTCGACGTCCACGCCCGTGGTGAGCATGTTGTCGGGGTCGGTCAGGATCAGCCGTCCCTCACCGCCAGGGAACAGGCGGCTGAAGACGCCCTCGAACTCGCGGGCCGTGTCCCGGAACGCCTCGGTGAAGACCTGCTCGACGCGCTCGTCGACCTCCTTCACCACTTGAAGCAGGTCGGCGCGGGTCTTCTTCAGGTCCTCCAGCTGTTCGCTGAGGAACTTGTGCCGTTCTTCGAGAGCCGCGAACTCCTCAAGGGCCAGCGGGTTCACCTTGCCGAGCTGCTGGTAGGCACGCTCGGCCGCCTTGAGCCGGCGTTCCTGCTCGGCCCGGTGGAAGGACTTGGGCAGGTTGCGGGGGTGCTCGGGGTCGTCCGGCAGCACCTCTCCCTCGGCGGGGGGCGAGGGCGGCACCGGCTGGTGCGGTCCGTACTCCTCGACGAGTCCCGCCGGTTCGACACCGAGTTCCTCCAGCGCCCTGGTCTCCAGCTGCTCGATCCGCAGCCGCTTCTCGGCGCCGAGTACCTCACCGCGGTGAACTGAATCCGTGAGTTTGTCGAGTTCCGCCTTGAGGTCACGGCCGGTGCCGCGGGCGGCGGCCAGCTCCTGCTCGCGGCGGGCCTTCGCGGCCTCGGCGGCGGCCCGCTCCCGGTCGGCCCGGCCGACCGAGACCTCGACGTGCGCGAGCAGCTGCCGGGCGCCCGCGGCGACGGCCTCCGCGACCGCGGCCTCGTGGCGCAGCCGGGCGCGGCGCTGTTCGGCACGCGCGCGTGCCTCGCGTTCCGCGCGGGCGGCGCGGTCCAGCGAGTCGGCGCGGCCGGCCAGGCCCTTGACCCGCTCCTCGTGGGTACGGACCTGGAGGCGGGCCTCCATCTCGGTCTGGCGGGCGTTGGCGCCGTCGGCGGCGAGACGGTCCCGTCCCGAGGTGTCCGGCTCCTCCTCGACCGGCATCTCCTCGGCCACGGCGAGCCGCTCGGCCAGGATCTCGACCTCTTCCAGTGCCCGGTCGAGGGACTCCTGGGCGCGGGCGGCCGCCGCCGTGGAGCGTTCCGCCTCGCCGGCCGCGCCGCGCGCCTGTCCGGCGAGCCGGCCGAGCTGCTGGGCGACGGAGGACTTCTCCCGGTCGGCGGCGCGGCGGCGTTCGGCCAGCTCCTCGACCTGGGCGGCGCACGTCCCGCGGTGTTCCTGGGCGGTCAGCTGGGCCTCGGCCAGCGCCTCGCAGCGGACCTCCAGCTCCTCCAGTTCGGCGGCGGCCTCGTCCACGGACGCCTGCACTTCGAGGAGGCTGGGGGCGCCCGCGGAGCCGCCGTGCGCGAAGTGCGCGCCGAGCAGGTCGCCTTCGCCGGTGACGGCGGTGAGGTGCGGGTGGCGGTAGACGAGGTCCTCGGCGGCTTCGAGGTCCTCGACGACGACGATGTCCTTGAGCAGCCGTCGCACGGCGGGCATCAGGTCGGACGGGCCCCGGACCAGGTCGGCCGCGGCGGTCCCCGGCGGCAGGGCCGTGGCGGGCCGCATCCCGGGTACGGCGGCGTGGCCGGAGACGCCGTCGCCCGCGTCCCGGTACGGCACCTCGGGCCCGGACGCCTCGGGGGTTCCCGCCAGCAGGAGTGCCGCCCGGCCGCCGTCCTGTTTGCGCAGGAGGCGGATGGCGTCGGCCGCCGACGCGGGGGTCGTCACCGCGACGGCGTCGGCCGCCGCGCCGAACGCGGCCGCCAGGGCGGTCTCGTGGCCCGGGGTCACCGTGAGCAGTTCCGCCGCGGGACCGAGGACTCCGGTCAGGCGGTCGCGGGCGCCGAGCAGTATGCCGGTGCCGTCCTTGCGGCGCAGGCCCAGCGCCAGTGCCTCGTGGCGGGCCTGGGTCGCGGCGCGGCCGCGTTCCGCCGCGGTGGTCGCCTCGCGGGCCGCGGTCAGCGCCGCCTCCGCCTCGGCGAGCCGCTGCCTGGCCCGCTCGTGCCGGCCGGCCAGTTCCTCGTCACCGGCGTCGAGGCCGTCGACCTCCGCCTTGAGCGCCTCGTACTCCTCCTGCGCCGACACCGCCCGCTCCTGGGCCTCGTCACGGGCGGCGGCCAGCCGGTCGATCTCCGCCTGGGCCGAACCGGCTCGTGAACGGGCCGCGCCCACCTGGCCGTTCAGCCGGGCCAGGCTCTCCCGCCGGTCGGCGATGGACCGGGCCACGTCCTTCAGGCGCCGTTCCTCCAGGGCCAGTTCGCGCTCCAGTTCGGCGCGGTGCGCGACGGTGTCGTCGAGGGCGTGCTGGGCCGCCTCCAGAGCGGCCTCCAGCTCGGCCTCCTGCTCACGGATGCGGTGCGCCTCGCGCTCCATGTCCTCCGGGTCGCGGCCGCGGCGCTCCTCGGGCGGTGCGGAGGTGGCGCTCTTCACCCGGGCGTCGGCCAGCGAGATGGTGCCGCGCACCCGCTCGGCCAGCTGCGACAGCTCGTACCAGGTCTGCTGGGCGCGCTGGAGGCGCGGGGTGAGCTGCCGTACCTCGTCCTCCAGGAGCGCCTCCCGCTGGAGGGCCTTCTTCAGCTCCTGCTCGGCGGCTTCCTTGCGTTCCTTGAGGGCGGCCTCGTCGGCGATCTCGCTCTGCAGCGCCTGGCGGAGCCGTACGAGGTCGTCGGCGAGCAGGCGAAGGCGCGCGTCGCGCAGGTCCGCCTGGATGACGGCCGCCCTGCGGGCCACCGCGGCCTGCCGGCCGAGGGGCTTGAGCTGGCGCCGCAACTCGTCGGTCAGGTCCTGCACGCGCGCGAGGTTGGCCTGCATCGCGTCCAGCTTGCGGAGCGCCTTCTCCTTGCGCTTGCGGTGCTTGAGGACGCCGGCCGCCTCCTCGATGAAGGCCCTGCGGCCCATCGGGTCGGCGTGCAGGACGGAGTCGAGCTGGCCCTGGCCCACGATGACGTGCATCTCGCGGCCGATACCGGAGTCGGAGAGCAGTTCCTGGATGTCCAGGAGGCGGCAGGTGTCGCCGTTGATCTGGTACTCGCTGCCGCCGTTGCGGAACATGATCCGCGTGATGGTGACCTCGGCGTACTCGATGGGCAGTGCGCCGTCGGAGTTGTCGATGGTCAGGGACACCTCGGCGCGGCCCAGCGGCGGGCGGCCGGTGGTGCCGGCGAAGATGACGTCCTCCATCTTGCCGCCGCGCAGCGACTTGGCGCTGTGCTCGCCCATGACCCAGGTGAGCGCGTCCACGACGTTGGACTTGCCCGAGCCGTTCGGACCGACGACGCACGTGATCCCCGGCTCGAACCGGAGCGTGGTCGCCGAGGCGAACGACTTGAACCCGCGGAGGGTCAGGGCCTTGAGATGCACGCCGTCGGACTTTACCCGGCGGTGCTACCGCACTCCACGACCCCTCGCAACCTCGCGGTTTCGCGGATGAACATGCAGGGCACACCAGACGTTAAAGAAGGTGAAAGGATGCGCGGGCCTGGAAGGGTGGCCTGCACGGGGGGTCGCCGGGGCGGGGACAGAGGAGCAGGAAGAAAAGAAGGGACGCCGGGGCGTCCCTTGCAGATCTTGACTACTTAGCGGTTGAAAGGGCTGCCCGACCGCCGCATGTGCTGTTGTGGAGCTATGCAGCGATCAGGTGAGCGCAGGCTCCGCCTGGTTTGCGTCGATGCTCTCCATGATCCTGTCGGGAGAAGCGGCAGCCGTCAGCGCGTCGTTCTCGGCCTGAATCCGTACCAGCTCGGATTCGAGGTCCTGGACACGCTGCTGGAGCCGTCGCATCTCGGCGAGGAGTCGCGGGTCGGAGCCGCCGACGTAACCGAGAAGCGCCTTTGCCATGATGGATGGTCCTCCACACTGAGTGACCGACCGTAGCGGTGTGGGTCGTGAGGGATTCGCACCCGCGGTGCTTGACACATCCGAGTGTTACTCGCCTGTTGCTCCATGCCAAACAGCTAAGGTGCGCGGGGCTTTCAGCGTCTCACCAAAAAGTTTGACGGTCAACACGATCACGCCCTGTATTGGCGGGCGGACCGGGGCGCGCGCGGCCGGGCACCGGCGGCGCTGCGACTCCTGCGGGGCCCTCAGGACGTGGCGATCAGTCGTATCCGCGGAGCCTGCCACGGTGCGCGATTCTTGGCAACCACCAGGCCGTTTCCGGTCCGGACGGCCGTCGGCGGCCGTCCGGACGGTGCCACCTGCGGGGGCTCACGGAGCGCAGTCAGCGGATCGCGAACCCGTCGTAACCGCCGCGCGGTGTGTCCCAGATCTCGGTGACACCCTCCACCCGCCCGGGCGTGTCATCGCCCTGGAGCCAGTCGAGCAGGCCTGCGCAGCCCTCCCGGGAGCCCTCCGCGACCACCTGCACCCGGCCGTCGCCCAGATTGAGAGCAAAACCACTCAGGCCCCCGATCTCCAGGGCCTTGGCGCGCGTGAACCAGCGGAAACCGACACCTTGCACCCGGCCGCGGACCCAGGCGACCAGTCGTACATCCTCACTCATGGGTGCAACCTAACCGGCCGATGTCACTCGAACCCCTTCCGCCCCCACCGCCATGCGGTACCGTCCCCACCCAATGAATCTCATCTGAAACTCACTCGATCGAGTGAGGGTGGTCGACCAGAAGGAGTCACCGGCCGTAACGGCCCCTGGTCGGCCCGACCGCGAGGACGAGGGAAGAAGGCAAGGACATGGGACGCCACCGACGCTCCGCCGCCGGCCGCGCCGCCACGAGCCGCGCCATGGGGGGCACGGACGACGACGGCCCGTACCCGGGCGGCCACGACCCGCAGGACTCCTACGCGGGGCTCCGCTTCGGCACGGGGACCGCGGCCTACCTGCACCAGGAGGAGTACGCCGACGCCAACGCGCGCAGCTCCGCTTATCTGTACGCGCCCCAGGAGGACTACGCCCGGTCCGACGACACCGCCGTCTTCTCCACCGAGGAATTCGCCCCGGTGACCGGCGGCTCCCCCGCGGGCGGCGGCCACCGGCGCAGGAAGAAGGCCGCGCGGCCCATGCGCACCGGGCTGCTCGGGGTCTCGGCCGCCGTCGCCATCGGCACCGTCGCGGTGGCCACGGGCGTGGTGCCGGGCCTGGAGAACTACAAGCTCGGCGGGAACTCCGGCACCACCGGCGGCGAACGGGTGCAGGCCGACGGGGTGCCCGGCAACACGGCCGCCGAGCAGGGCGGCACCGCGGGCAGCGCCGACAGCCAGGGCACCGGCCAGGGCACCGGCTCCCCGGCGGCCGGGGACGCCCAGCGCTCCGGAGCGCCCACCGGGACGGCGTCCGCCGCGGCTCCGGCCCCCGCCTCCTCCTCTCCCGCCCCGTCGAAGACCGCGTCCGAGAAGCCGTCGCCCGCCGCCGGCACACCGTCCGCCAAGGCGACGCCCTCCGCCGCGAGGACGGCCACCAAGGCGCCGGTCAGGACGACCGCGCCGGTCGCCGTGTCCGAGGCGGCGGCCGCCGAGGCCGAGGTGCTCAAACTGGTGAACGAGGAGCGGGCCAAGGTCGGCTGCAGCGCGCTGTCCGCCAGTTCCTCGCTGGCCGGGCTGGCCGAGTCGTTCAGCGAGGACATGGCCGCGCGCGGCTTCTTCGACCACACCGACCCCGACGGCAAGACGCCGTGGGACCGGGCCGCGGCCGCCGGCATATCCGACCTGGGCGGCGAGAACATAGCCCGGGGCCAGGCCACGGCCGAGGCCGTGATGGACGCCTGGATGAACAGCGAGGGCCACCGCGCCAACATACTGAACTGCGACTTCAAGACCCTCGGCGTCGGCGTGCACTTCGGTTCGGGCGGCCCTTGGTGGACGCAGGACTTCGGCTACTGAGATAACCGCAGGTCAGAGATTCAGGAACCGTCCGGGGCCGTCTCCGGGCCGTCGCCCGGGGGTACTTCTGGGCAGACACGGTCCACGGCGGCCCCGGTGCGGTTTCCGCTCGACGGCATCAGGTGGGGGTACGTCCGCAGCGTGAACCCTGGGTCGTGATGACCCAGGTACTCACCGAGTGCCTTGGTGTTCTCCCCCGCGTCACGCCCCGCCTGCGCTCTACCGCGCCGGGCGCGCTCCCGGCCAACGTCGCTCCGCCGGCCCAAGCGCACCACCTACCCGTGTGTCTCCGGGTCGTACTCCTCGGTGAGCAGGTACATCCCCAGGTGCGTGCGGAGAAAGCTCTCCAACCGTGGAAGGTCGATTACGTCGGCCGGGAGATCACTGGGACGGGGACGGTAGAGCTCGACCAGCCGGGCCATCAGCTCATGGTCGAGCAAAGGCGCCTGATAGCGATCGATCGTGCCGAGGTAGAAGAGCCAGCTGTGCAGCCGGTTGGCAGGGCAGTGTCCTTTGCCCGCGTGCAGATTCTCCGGCTCGTGCTCATCACCCCAGGAACCGGCGTAGAGGCAGGCGGCCCGGCGCAAGGCCTCGTCCAGAACCGGGGTTGGATCTTCCTTGCAGTTCCAGTAGATCCGAGCCTCGTTCTCGGGTATCGGGCCCGACACGGCCGCCAGACACAGTCGATAGATCTCCGCCACGGCCGCAGTGTGACACGCCGGGCCGAGGCGACGCCCAGTTCCTGGGGCCGTACTGGAGCCGCAAAAGGCGCTCCACGACGACAAAAGCTGACAACCACGGACAGCTAAGTCGCAGCTCGCGGCACTGATCGACAACACGGCCGCAGGTCGGAGATCCGGCCCTTAACTTCTTCGGCTACTGAGCCGGGCCTGTCGTTCCTCGGTGCGCTAACCGTTGGTTAGCGCACCCTGTCGGTTAGCGCTGTGGTCGCTTACCCTGGGCACATGAGCATCAGCATCGAGGGCCGTCCCGAGGAGACGCATCCTCCGTACGACGCCTTCGCGCGGGCCTGTCCCTCGCGCGGCACGCTCGAACACGTCATGGGCCGCTGGGGCGGGCTGACCCTGAGCGCGCTGCACGAGGGGTCGTTCCGGTTCAACGAGCTGCGGCGGCGCGTGGACGGCGTCAGCGAGAAGATGCTCTCCCAGACCCTCCAGGCCCTGGAGCGCGACGGTCTGGTGCACCGCGAGGCGCAGCCGACCAACCCGCCGCGGGTCGACTACGAACTCACCCCGCTGGGCCGCGGCGTCGCCGAACGCCTGCTGTCCGTCGTCCACTTCGTGGAGAGCCGGATGGACGAGGTGCTGGCCGCCCGCGAGGCCTACGACGAGACCCGCGGCGCCCGCTGACAGGCCGGGCAGAAGTAGCTGGACCGGTTCATCCAGGGCCGTCTGCGCATCGGCGTACCGCACCGCCGGCAGGGCAGGCCCTCCCGGCCGTAGGCGTCCAGTGAGCGGTCGAAGTATCCGGACTCGCCGTTGACGTTGACGTAGAGGCTGTCGAAGCTGGTGCCGCCGACGGACAGGGCCGCGTTCATCACGTCCCGCACGTGGCCGAGGAGTTCGGCGGTGCGCGGCCGGGTGAAGCCGGCCGTCGGCCGCTCGTAGTGGATCCGGGCCCGCCAAAGGGCCTCGTCCGCGTAGATGTTGCCGACTCCGCTGATCAACGACTGGTCCAGCAGCGCCCTCTTGATGGTGGAGCGCTTGCGGCGCAGCGCCTGGTGGAAGGCCTCGTCGTCGAAGAGCGGGTCGAGGGGGTCGCGGGCGATGTGCGCGATGACGTCCGGCAGCCCGTCGGGGGTGTTGTCGTGCAACGACAGCCCGCCGAAGGTGCGTTGGTCGACGAACCGGAGTTCGGTCCCCAGCCCGTCGGCGAACCGGATCCGGATCCTGAGGTGCTTCTCGTCGGCCGCCTCGTGCGGCTGCACCAGCAGCTGGCCGCTCATGCCGAGGTGGGCGAGGACCGACTGGCCGGTGTCCTCCAGCGGCAGCCACAGGTACTTGCCGCGCCGGCTGGGCGTGCCGACCCGGTGGCCCTTGAGCCGGTGCGTGAAGTCGTCGGCACCGGCGAGGTGCCGGCGCACGGCACGCGGATGCAGCACCTCGGTCTCGGCGACGACCCGATGGGCGACCCATCGCTCCAGGCCCCGCCGTACGACCTCGACCTCGGGCAATTCGGGCATCGCGTCTCCCGTGCAGGACCCTGGACGAATCCGAGCGCCCGGCCCTGTGCGGGGCCGGGCGCTCGGATCGTCGCGCTGTTTCGTCAGGCGGAGGCGGCGGACGACGAGCCGTCGTCCTCCTGGGCCGCGGCGGCCTGTTCGGCTGCCGCCGCCGTAGCGGCCTTGGCCCGCTCGTCCGCGGCGGCGCGGATGGCGCGCCAGGCGGACTCGGCGGCCTGCTGCTCCGCCTCCTTCTTGCTGCGGCCGGTGCCGGTGCCGTACGAGACGCCTCCGACGCGGGCGGCAGCAGTGAAGGTCTTCTCGTGATCGGGGCCGGTCTCCGTGACCAGGTACTCGGGCACGCCGAGGCCCTCCGTCGCGGTGAGCTCCTGGAGACTGGTCTTCCAGTCCAGGCCGGCTCCGAGGTTCGAGGACTTCTCGATCAGCGGGTCGAAGAGCCGGTGCACCAGCTCGGACGCCGAGTCGAGGCCCTGGTCGAGATAGACCGCGCCGATCACCGCTTCCAGGGTGTCGGCGAGGATGGACGCCTTGTCCCGCCCGCCCGTGCCCTCTTCACCGCGGCCGAGCCGGATGAAGGAACCCAGGTCGAGCCCGCGACCCACCTCCGCGAGCGCACGCGAGTTCACCACCGCTGCCCGGAGCTTGGCCAGCTGGCCCTCGGGCAGATCCGGGTGGGTGTTGTACAGCGTGTCCGTGACGACGAGGCCGAGGACGGAGTCACCGAGGAACTCCAGCCGCTCGTTCGTCGGCAGGCCGCCGTTCTCGTACGCGTAGGAACGGTGGGTCAGCGCACGCACCAGAAGGGCGGACTCGAGCCGATAGCCGAGCCGCCCTTCCAGAAGCGTGTGGGACGAGGCCGTGCTGTCCGCTTTCTTCTTGGCGGATGGATCCGCCTTGGCGTCATCCGCCTTCTTGGGACTGGACACAGTGCCTCTCACCTGGCCGCTCAGACTTCGAGGACCTGGCGCTTGTTGTAGGTGCCGCAAGACGGGCACGCGATGTGCTGCAGCTTGGGCTCGTGGCAGCGCTCGCACGCAACCAGGGTGGGGACCGCAGCCTTCCACTGCGACCGGCGGTGGCGCGTGTTGCTGCGCGACATCTTCCGCTTCGGAACAGCCACGGCTACTTCTCCTGCTTCTCGTCGACGCCCGCTTCCGCGTCAGCGCCGCTCATCTCGTCCTTCTCGCCGTCCCTCGTGGAACTGGCGAGTCCCTGCAAAGCCGCCCAACGGATGTCGACGGCGTCATGGTGGTGGTCCGGGTCGTCCGCGAGCCGGGCTCCGCACTCGGAGCACAGCCCTGCACAGTCGTCCTGGCACACCGGCTGCATCGGCAGTGCGAGCACCACCGCATCGCGCAGCACGGGTTCGAGGTCGAACAGGCCGTCCTCGATGAAGAACCTGTCCTCGTCGTCCTCGGCGTCGTCGCCCGGTTCCGCGATCACGCGGCCCCGGTCGTCGGCGTCAGGGTACGAGAACAGTTCCTGGAAGTCCGCTTCGAGCTCCTGCCCGACCGGCTCCAGACACCTTACGCACTCCCCCTCGGCCCGTGCACGGGCGGTGCCCGTGACGAGCACCCCTTCCATGACCGACTCGAGACGGAGGTCGAGTTCCACCGGCGCGCCCTGCGGCACTCCGATGACTCCCTTGATCCCGAAGTCCTCCGGGGCGTCGATCGTGCGGGTCAGGCGCTGCAGCGCGCCAGGACGCCGCCCCAGCTCGTGTGTGTCGAACACGAACGGGTTGCGGTGGTCGAGGCGTGCGTGAGGAGCCATTCCTGCTTTCGATCTCCGAGTCCAGAGGGAAGCCGTCCGGAAGACCTCTCCGGGCAGCGGTGATCGCCGACGTAGTCGCGACCGAAGAGCCAGGATACTGGACCTTTCGCTCTCGGCCCAATCCGGAGGCCCCGGCCGCCTCGGCTACAGGCCCCGGCCCTGCTCGTAGGCCCTCAGCTGCTCCGGCGTGATCATGCCGGTGTCGAAGAGGCTGGTCTCGTCCAGGGCGTAGGCCTGCTGGTGCTGGGCCGCCTGCTGCTGGGGGTCGTAGGCGGGCTGCTGGCCGGTGTCGTAGCCCTGGAAGGGGGCCCCTCCCGCCGGAGCGTAGCCGGAGGTGGGGGAATAGGGGTCGGCCTGCTGGTAGCCGTAGGGGTCCTGCTGGGCGTAGGCCGGCTGCTGCTGCGGGTAGCCGCCGTAGGGGTCCTGCTGCTGCGGGTAGCCGTACGGGTCCTGCGCCACGGGCTGCTGCACCGGCTGCGGGTCGTACTGCGGCTGCTGCGGGACGGCGGCGACCGGCTGCGGCTCGGGCTGCGCCGCCTGCGCGTCCTGGTCGGCGAGGGCCGCGAGGTCGGCGAGGTAGTCGGCGTCGCTGGAGTGCTGGAAGGTCGTGTTGTCGTCGGACAGGGCGCCGAGGGCGTCGGAGGCGATCCGGCCGTGCAGCTTGGCCCGGCCCTTGCCGACGGCCTCCAGGGTCTTGGCGAGGACCGCCTCGAAGGCGCCGAGCTTCACGTCGACGTAGGCGTCGGCGTCGCGGCGCAGGGTCTCGGGGTCGTGGCTGCGCTCGGGGGCGTCCTCGTCCTCGTAGCCCTGCTCGTCGAGGCCGGGTCCGGTGCCGAGGAGCTTCTCGCGGCCGCGGCCGACGGAGCCGAGGGTCTTGGTGAGGACGACCTCGAAGTTGGCGAGCTTGGAGTCGACGTAGTCGTCGGCGTCGGCGCGGACCTCCTCGGCCTCGCGGCGCGCCTCGCCGAGGATCCGGTCGGCCTCCGCCTGGGAGCGGCGGGCCACCTCGGTGTCGGAGATCAGCGAGCCGCGCTCGGCGTGCGCGGTCTCGATGATCCGCTCGGCCTCCATGCGCGCCTGCTCGACCATCTGCTCGCGGCCGCCGATCAGCTCCTGGGCCTGGGCGAGGGAGCCGGGCAGCGCCTGGCGCAGTTCTTCGAGCATCGCGAGCAGGTCGGCCCGGTTGACCACGCACGACGCCGACATGGGCATGGCCCGGGCACCGGTGACGGTGGCCACGATCTCGTCGAGCTTGTTCTGTACGTCCACCCTGCGCTCGCCACTCTCTACAGCCGTGTTGGAGACGGACGGGACGACTGTAGCCCCATCAGTCCCGGCGGATACGCTTGTTGAGGGCCTCGATCACGGTCGGCGGCACCAGGTGCGAGACGTCGCCGCCCCACTGCGCGACCTCCTTGACCAGGGAGGACGACAGGAAGCTGTAGGTGGGGTTGGTGGGCACGAAGAGCGTCTCCACGCCCGACAGGCCGATGTTCATCTGCGCCATCTGCAGCTCGTAGTCGAAGTCGCTGACGGCCCGCAGGCCCTTGACGATGGCGGGGATCTCGCGCTGCTTGCAGAAGTCGACGAGGAGGCCGTGGAACGACTCCACGCGGACGTTCCCGTAGTCGGCGGTGACCTGGCGGATCAGGTCGATCCGCTCGTCGATCTCGAACAGGCCCTTCTTGGACTTGTTGATCATCACCGCGACGTAGACCTCGTCGTAGAGACGGGACGCTCGGGCAATGATGTCGAGGTGTCCGTTGGTGATCGGGTCGAACGACCCGGGACAGACGGCGCGGCGCACTTGTGATCCCTCGCTCTCCGGTCCGGTCATCGTGCGTCTTCGCACGTAGCGGCGGCGCGACCGTACCAAAACGTTCCCTCGCCGTAGCGACGGGACCGGAGGGCCTCGAAGCCGGTCGGCCAGCGGAAGTCGCCGCCTCTGGTGCTGCGCTCCACGGTGACGAGCGCCTCGGGCGCTAGCCAGCCCCCCGAGGCGAGTGTGAGGAGAATCTCCCGAAGATCGTCGTCGGAGACCGCGTAGGGAGGGTCGAGGAAGACGAGGTCGTAGGGCTGCGCGGGCGCCGGCGACCGGACGATCTGTTCCGCTCTGCCCGCCCTGACCTCGGCACCGGGCAGGCCCAGGTTCTGCACGTTCTCCCGGACGACGCGGGCGGCGCGCGGGTCGGCCTCCACGAGGAGGGTGTGGCCGGCACCGCGGGACAGGGCCTCCAGGCCCACGGCTCCCGAACCGGCGTAGAGGTCGAGGACGCGGTCGCCGTCCAGGGGGCCGCCCAGGAGGGACTGCCAGGTGGAGAAGAGGCCTTCGCGTGCGCGGTCCGAAGTGGGCCGGGTTCCGGTGCCGGGTGGCACTGTCAGCCGGCGTCCACCGGCTGCGCCGGCGATCACGCGGGTCATGGGGGGTCCTTCTTCGAGGGCGGCTTGCGGGTTCAGTCTGGCAGGCCCGCCGGGGTGGGTGCCCGGTGCGCCGCGGCGGCCGCGGGTGCGCGGTGGCCGGTCGCGCGGTTCCCCGCGCCCCTTCCGGGGCGCTGCCCGTCAGCCCTTTTCCAGGTACTGCTCCCGCTCCTCGTCCAGGAGGGCGTCCAGGGCGGTGCGGAGGCCGGGGAAGGCGGTCAGCTCCGGGTCCTCGGCCACCAGGGCCGTCGCCTCCTCGCGGGCCTCGGCGATGATCTCCTCGTCCTCGATGACCGCCAGCACGCGGAGGCTGGAGCGGACTCCGGACTGGGCCTGGCCGAGGACGTCGCCCTCCCTGCGCTGTTCGAGGTCGATGCGGGACAGCTCGAAGCCGTCCAGGGTCGAGGCGACGGCCGTCAGGCGCTGGCGGGCCGGGCTCGCCTCGGGCATCTCGGTGACCAGGAGGCACAGGCCCCGCGCGGAGCCGCGGCCGACCCGGCCGCGCAGCTGGTGCAGCTGGGAGACGCCGAAGCGGTCCGCGTCCATGATCACCATGGCGGTGGCGTTGGGCACGTTCACGCCGACCTCGATGACCGTGGTGGCGACCAGGACGTCCGTGTCGCCGGCCGTGAAGCGGCGCATCACCGCGTCCTTGTCGTCCGGGTGCATGCGGCCGTGCAGGACCTCGACGCGCAGGCCGGACAGGGGGCCCTTGGCGAGCTGGTCGGCCACGTCCAGGACGGCCAGCGGGGGACGCTTCTCCGCCTCGTCCTCGGCGGACTTCTTCCCCTTCTTCGGGTCCTCCTCCTCGTCGCCGATGCGGGGGCAGACGACGTAGGCCTGATGGCCGTTGCCGACCTCCTCGCGGACCCGTTCCCAGGCGCGGGCCAGGAAGTGGGGCTTGTCGGCGGCCGGGACGACGTGTGTGGCGATCGGGGAGCGGCCGGCCGGCAGCTGGTCCAGGACCGAGGTCTCCAGGTCGCCGAAGACCGTCATGGCGACCGTGCGCGGGATCGGGGTCGCGGTCATGACGAGCAGGTGGGGCGGCGTCCTGCCCTTGCCGCGCAGGGCGTCGCGCTGTTCCACGCCGAAGCGGTGCTGTTCGTCCACGACCACCAGGCCCAGGTCGTGGAACTTGACCTTGTCCTCGATCAGGGCGTGGGTGCCGATCACCAGTCCGGCGTCCCCGCTGACGAGGTCCAGCATGGCCTGGCGGCGGGCGGCGGTGCCCATGGAGCCGGTCAGCAGGACGACCTTGGTGGCGTGTTCGGCGCCGCCCAGCATGCCGCCCTCGGCCAGCTCCCCCATCATCTCGGTGATCGAGCGGTGGTGCTGCTGGGCCAGCACCTCGGTGGGCGCGAGCATGGCCGCCTGGCCGCCCGCGTCGACCACGGCGAGCATGGCGCGGAGGGCGACCAGCGTCTTGCCGCTGCCGACCTCGCCCTGCAGCAGCCGGTGCATGGGGTGTTCGGTCGCCAGGTCGTCGAAGATCTCCCTGGAGACCTTCTGCTGGCCGTCCGTGAGGGTGAACGGAAGACGGTCGTCGAAGGCCGTCAGGAGGCCGTCGGGACGGGGCCGCCGGGCCACCGCGGGAAGGAGGGCGTCCGCGTGGCGGCGGCGGGCCAGGGCCGTCTGGAGGACGAAGGCCTCGTCCCACTTGAGGCGGTCGCGGGCCTGCGCGATGTCCGCCTTGGTGTGCGGGCGGTGGATCTTGAGCAGGGCCTCCGGCAGGGAGACCAGGCCGCGGCCCTCGCACAGGGCGGGCGGCAGCGGGTCCAGGGCCTCCTGGACGCTCGGCAGCACCGTCTGGACGGCCTTGCCGATCTTCCAGGACTCCAGCTTCGCGGTGGCCGGGTAGAGCGGGATCAGGGTTCCGGCCCAGGTCTCCACCGACTCCTCCGGGTCGTCGCCGCTGAGCAGTTCGTAGGCCGGGTGGGCCAGTTGGAGGCGGCGGTTGAAGACGGAGACCTTGCCGGCGAACATCGCGCGGGTGCCCGGCAGGAGTTCCTTGTGGGGCTTGTGCACGCCGTTGCCGAAGAAGACCAGTTGGAGCCGGCCGCTGCCGTCGGTGATCGTGACCTCAAGCCGCTGGCCCTTGCCGCGCGGCGCCTTGGCGGAGGCGAACGTGTGCAGCCGGGCGTCGGCGACCATGGCGACCACCGTGACGTGTTCGTCCATCGGCAGGTCGGCGAGGTGGGTGAGCTGGCCGCGCTCCTCGTATCTGCGCGGGTAGTGGTGCAGGAGATCGCCGACCGTGTGCAGGCCGAGGTGCTCGGCCATCACCTTCGCGGTGGCTGGGCCGAGCACCTTCTTCAGTGGTTCTTCCAGTGCGGGCACGAGATCCATTCCACACCACGCCACTGACAATGCCGTATATGTCTCGGGAAACCCCTGGTCAGACGGCCGTTTTGGGCCATAGGATGGCGCGCTCCGGCCATCCTTCCGCGGTCACCGCCCCACCAGGGACCGCCCGACCCCGCGCCGACCACGTCTCCCCCCTCCGGCGCTGCGACGATGGACTCCCAGACCTCACAGTCATCCCAGGCACCACAGCCTCCCCATACGTTCCAGGTCGACCTGCGCGGTCTGGTGGACCTGCTCTCCCACCACCTGTACTCCAGTCCCAAGGTCTACCTGCGCGAACTGCTGCAGAACGCGGTGGACGCCATCACCGCCAGACGGGCCGAGCAGCCCGACGCCCCGGCGCGCGTACGGCTGTACGCCGACGGCAGTGCCCTTCGGGTGGAGGACAGCGGCGTCGGGCTCACCGAGGCGGACGTGCACAGCCTGCTCGCGACCATCGGGCGCAGCTCCAAGCGGGCGGACGGGCTGCAGGAGGCCCGTTCCGACTTCCTCGGCCAGTTCGGCATCGGGCTGCTGGCCTGTTTCGTGGTCGCCGAGCGGATCCGCGTGGTCAGCCGCAGCGCGCGCACCCCGGACGCGCTCCCGGTGGAGTGGACGGCCCGGGACGACGGCTCCTACACCGTGCGGACGCTGCCGTCCGAGGCACGGCCCGAGCCCGGCACCACCGTGCACCTGGTGGCGCGGGCCGGCGCGGCGGAGTGGCTGGACGAGCGGCGCGTGCTGGCGCTGGCCCGCGACTTCGGCTCGCTGCTGCCCTACGACGTCCGGGTGGGCGACGAGGCGGTCACCGACCTGCCCGCGCCCTGGGACCGGCCCTACCCCTCCCCCGGCACCCGCCGGGTGGCCCTCGCCCGGCACTGCCAGGACCTGTTCGGGTTCGCGCCGCTGGACTCGATCGCCCTGGACGTGCCGCTGGCCGGGATCCGCGGGGTGGCCTACGTGCTGCCGTCCGCGGTGAGCCCGGCGCAGCGGGCCGGCCATCGCGTGCACCTCAAGGGGATGCTGCTCACCGAGCGGGCCGAACAGCTCCTGCCTGACTGGGCGTTCTTCGTGCGCTGCGTCCTGGACACGGACAGCCTCCGGCCGACCGCCTCGCGCGAGTCGCTGTACGAGGACGAGACCCTGTCGGCGGTACGGGAGGCGCTCGGCGAAAGGATTCGGTCCTGGCTGACCGGGCTGGCCGCGGGCGATCCGGAACGGCTCTCGGCGTTCCTCTCCGTGCACCACCTCGGGGTGAAGTCGCTGGCCCGGCACGACCGGGAGATGCTGCGCACGATGCTGCCGTGGCTGCCCTTCGAGACCACCGACGGCCAGCTGTCCCTGGAGGAGTTCGCGCAGCGCCACCCGGTGGTGCACTTCACCAGGACGGTCGAGGAGTACCGGCAGGTCGCGCCGATCGCCTCGGCGCAGGGCGTCGGGGTGGTCAACGGCGGTTACACCTACGACAGCGAGCTGGTCGAGGCGCTGCCGTCGGTGCGGCCCGGGACGGTGGTCGCCGAGCTGGACGCGGACACCGTGACCGCGCACCTGGACGCGGTGGATCCGGCGGAGGAGCTGGCGCTCGCCGGGTTCCTCGCGGCCGCGCGGGCGAAGCTGGACCCGCTGGGCTGCGACGTCGTCCTGCGCGCCTTCCACCCGCTGTCCGTGCCCGCGCTGCACCTGGACGACCGGGCCGCACGGCACGAGCAGGCCCGCGCGGAGGCCGAGGAGCAGGCCGACGACCTGTGGGCGGGCATCCTGGGCTCGCTGCGCGGCAGCGCGCCCCGGGCCCGTCTGGTGCTCAACCATCTCAACCCGCTGATCCGGCGGATCAGTTCCCTGACCGACCCGGAGCTGATCGGCACCGCGAGCGAATCGCTCTACGGGCAGGCGCTGCTGATGGCCCAGCGTCCGCTGCGGCCCGCCGACTCGGTCCTGATCAACCGCTCGTTCATCGGCCTCCTGGAGTGGGCCACGCATGGGGAGGGTGACCGCTGATGGGCGCGACCGGCGGCATCGCCGACTTCGACGCGCTGCGCCGCGCGATGGCCGAGAACTCGGAGGAGCCGGAGGGCCCCGCACGCAACGCGCGCGCGGAGCAGCTGCTGGCGGAGGCCGAGAAGCTGAACATCCCGCTCGCCGTGGTCGAGGCGCTGGGGCACCAGCTGAAGGTCTACAACTACAGCTCCGAGAAGGACAGGATGTTCGTCCCCTTCGCGCGGCTGCTGCGCCTGTGGGACGAACGGCCCGGGGACTTCGACGAGTACGAGACGCACTCCCTGTACTGGGTCTTCAAGTGGATGTCGGCCGGCATGCTCGACCAGCCGCACATACCGCTCGCCTCGATCGAGAAGTGGCTGGGCGAGATGGAGCACCGCTACCGGCTCGCCGGGCACTCCGAGCGTGCGGTGCGCAGCGCCGAGTTCAGCGTGGCCGCGCACGTCGGTGACTTCCCGCGCGCGGAGCGGGCGTACGCGGCCTGGCTGGCGGCGGACCGGGACCGGATGGCCGACTGCCACGCGTGCGAGCTGCACGGACAGGGCGGCTGGCAGCTGCGCAACGGCCGGGACGCCGAGGCGCTCGAGCTGTGGCGGCCGGTCCTGGAGGGCGAGTACAGCTGCGCCCACGAGCCGCACACGGTCCTCGCCTCGTCCCTGGTCCCGCTGCTGCGGCTGGGCAGGACCGACGAGGCCCGCGCCCACCATCTGCGCGGTTTCCGGCTGGTCCGCCCCATGGAGAGCATGCGGGGCGCGTACGCGGACCACGTGGAGTTCTGCGCGCTGACCGGCAACGAGGCGCGCGGTCTCGAACTGCTGGCGGAACGTCCCGCCTACTTCACGGACGCCGGGCAGCCGCGCAGCCGGATGGACTTCCTGGCGGTGGTGACGCTGCTGATGGATCGGCTGACCGGGCTGGGCCTCGGTGAGCAGCGGGTGCCGGGTCCGGCCGGGCGGGCGTGGAGCGCCGCGGAACTGGCCGGGCACGCGCGCGCGGAGGCCCTGGAGCTGGCGGCCCGGTTCGACGCCCGCAACGGCACCTCCTACGTCGGCGACCGGGTGCGCGAGCGCATGGACCAGCGGCCGCTGGCGGACCGGCTGCCCCTGGGGGTGCGGGCGGCGCGGACCGCGCCCGCCGGACCTCTCGCGCCGGTGGTGCGGGCGCCCGCGCAGGAGCCGCCGTCGCTGTCCGAGCTGCTCGCCGAGGCGCGCCGGCTGTCGGACACGCTCCAGCCGCACGCCCTGGAGGCCTGGGCGGCGGTCGCCGAGGCCGTCGAGGGCACCGAGGTGGACGCCTATGTCCGCGCGGAGGTGGCCGACCACACGGCGATGGGCCGCGGCCCCGAGGGCGCCGAGCTGTTCGAGCACGCGGCGGAGCTGTACGCGCGGGCCGGTGACGAGGGCGAGGCGATCGCGGCACGCGCGCGTGCGGCCTACGTCCGTGCGCTGGCCGGCGAAGTGGACGTGGCGACGGCGGCGATCGGCGAGCCGTACGACCGGATCCTCGCGCTGTACGCCGACGAGGCCACCGGGGTACGGCAGACGGCGTCCGTGCTGATGAGCCGGGCGCGGATCCTGATGCGGCGGGTGCACGAGCGGTCGGAGGGCGCCTTGGAGGCCGAGCAGGCCGTACGGGAGCTGCTGGCGCTCGTCGGCGGGCGCGGCGGGTCCGACGTGCGGCTGGTGTCCCGGGCGGCCGAGGGGCGGGCGATGCTGGCCGAGCTGGCCGAGCACGCCGGTGACGGGGAGCGGGCGGCCGAGCTGTTCCGGCAGGCGTCGGCGCAGTTCGTGGGCGCGGAGCTGCCGTGGTTCGCGGTGGAGTACGAGGTGCGGGTGGCCGCGCTCGCCCACGAGCAGGGCGACATGGCCGAGGCGGAGCGGGCGCTGCGCGCGGCCCTGGAGCACGGCGGGCCGCACGTGGAGGCGGTCGGACGGGCCCAGCTGCACCTCCAGCTGGCCGAGGTGCTCGGCGGCCGGGGCGCGGCGGAGGAGGCCGCGGAGCACGCCCTCCAGGCGGCGCACTGGGCCGACGAGGCCGGGGAGAGCGCCACCCTGGGTGCGTGGGCGCGGCACCAGCTGGGCGGCCTGCTGCTGCGGCAGGGGCGGTTCGCGGAGGCCGCCGAGGTGCTGGAGTCGGCGCTCGCGGACCTGAGCGCCGAGAGGCACGGCGACGGCGCGGTGGTCCAGACCCAGTGGTGGCTCGGGGACTGTCTCAGCGAACTCGGCGAGCATCACGCGGCGGCCGAACGGCGGCTGCAGGCGGCCGAGATCGCCCGGCACTGGCCCGAGCAGCACGACCACGCCACCCTCGCGCACCTGGCCGCCGAGTCGCTGGGCAACGCGGGGCTGGCCGCCGAGGCGGACCGGGCGTACGCGCGCGCGGGCGAGCTGTGGCGGGCGATGGGCAACGTGCACTTCCTGGTGCGGTCGTTGCGGGCCCGCGCGTGGCTGGCGCTGCGCACGGAGGCCGGGACGGCGGGCGCGCGGCGGCTGATGGCGGCGGCGGTGACGGAGTGCGAGTCGGCGCTGACGGGGCTGCGGGATGCGGCGGCCCGGGAGCGGCTCACCGGTGAGCTGGGCCACACCCACCGGCAGTTCGGCGACCTGCTGGCCCGGTCCGTGCCGGAGGACGCGCAGGACGCGGCGATCCAGGACGCGTTCGAGGCGGCGCTGGCCGAGACGACGGCGGCGATCGCCGTCTTCGCCGGGCTGGGCGCGGACGGACTGCACAGCCGTACCGGCGCGGAACTCGCGGCGGGCTGGCTGGAGGCCGACCTGAGCCGGCCGGCCGACGCGGCGGCACGCGCGCGTGCGGTGCTGGACGCCTACCGGGACGCGGACCCCGAGGACGACACGGTCCGGGCCCGGCGGGCGGAGGCTCGGCAGTTGCTGGAGCCCGCGGAGGCCTGAGCACGGGCGCGCGGGGGGCTCATTCGACGCCGATGAGGAGCGGGGCCCCCTGCAGGCCGCCGTCGTAGACGACCGTGTCGACGGCGAGGTAGGCCTCGCGCACCCGTGCCCGTAGGCGTTCGGTGACGCCCTCGGGCGCCTCGTCGCCGCGCACGAGGGTGACCAGTTCGCCGCCCGCCTGGAGCATGCGGTCCAGGACGCTCTCGGCGGTGGCGGTCACGTCCGAGCCGATGACCGCCACGTCACCGTCGATCAGGCCCAGCACGTCCCCGGCCTGGCAGATGCCGGCCATGGTCCAGGACTGCCGTTCGGCGACCACGATCTCGGCGTAGCGGGTGGCGCCGGCCGCCGAGGTCATCTGCACGACGTCCTCGTCGAAGCGGCGGTCCGGCTGGTGCACGGCGAGCGCGGCGATGCCCTGCACCGCGGAGCGGGTCGGGATGAGGGCGACCCGGATGCCCTCGGCGCGGACCTGTTCGGCGGCCGCGGCCGCGGTGTGCCGCAGGTCGGCGTCGTTGGGCAGCAGTACCACCTCGCGCGCGTGTGCCCGTCGTACGGCGTCCACCAGCTCGCCGCTGGCGGGCGGTTCGCCGGGACGCGCGAGCACGGTGGTCGCGCCGGACTCGCCGTACAGGCCGACCAGTCCCTCGCCCGGCACGACGGCCACCACGGCCCGCTGCACCCGCTCGCGCGGCGGTTCCGCGCCGGTGTGCACGTCCCCGGCGCCGAAGTGCGTGATGCGGATCCGGTACGGCCGCCCGGCCTCGACTGCCGCCTCCACCGCGGCCCCGGCATCGTCGACGTGCACGTGGACGTTCCACAGGCCGTCCCCGCCGACCACCACGAGGGAGTCGCCGAGCGCGTCGAGGCGGGCCCGCAGCCGCTGTACGGCGCGGTCCTCGGCCTCCAGGAGGTAGATGACCTCGAAGGCGGGGCCCGTGGTCCGCTCGGCGCACGCCTCGGCCCGCGCGTCGGAGACGGCGTCCACGCGCGCGTGGGCGGATGGAGGCGCTCCGTGGGCGTACGGGTCGAAGACCGCCGGCGTCTCGCCGGTGATCGCCTCCAGGAGGGCGCCGAGCACCGCGACCAGGCCCCGGCCGCCCGCGTCGACCACGCCCGCCCGCTCCAGCGCGGCCAGCTGCCCCGGGGTCCGCGCGAGCGCCGTGCAGGCTCCCCGGTACGCGGCCCGCGCGACCGCCGCGCAGTCGCCCTCGGCCGCGCCGGCGGCGTCGGCCGCCGCGGACGCGACCGACAGCACGGTGCCCTCGACGGGATGGGCCACGGCCCCGCGGGCGGCGTCGGCCGCCTGCCGCAGGGCCCGCCGCAGCCCCGCGCTGTCGATGTGAGCCGCCTCACCCTCGGCGAGGACCTGGGACATGCCGCGCAGCAGCTGCGCGAGGATCGTGCCGGAGTTGCCGCGCGCGCCTATCAGGGCGCCGTGCGCCATCGCGCGGACGGCGTCGGCGAGGGTGGGGACCTCTTCGCCCAGCTCGTAGCCCGCGAAGACGGCCTCCACGGCCCCGGCGGCCGATTCCAGCGTCAGATAGAGGTTCGTGCCCGTGTCGCCGTCGGCCACCGGGTAGACGTTGATGGCGTCGATCTCCTCGCGCGCCCGGCCGACCGCCCCGAGCGCGAGAGCGCACCAGGTGCGTACCGCGAGAGCATCGAGGAATGTCTGCGGCACCTGCGCCACCTGCGCCTCCTTGAGCTGGCCCGACGTGGTCGCAGCGTAGACCCCGCACGGGTGTCCACCGGCAGAGGGCCGGGAGCGGGCCCCTGAGCTGCCATGCTAGTTTCGTCTAACCGTCGCGGCCGTTGTATGCTGCTCCGGTTGCCCGATCCGATCGGGCCATAACCCCTGGCAGGCCACTCAAGATCTCAGATCTCCGGATCTGAATCCCGGCACGCCGGGATTCAACCGTAAGTGCATCTGAAGTCTTTGGAGTGACCCGTGGCTGCCAACTGCGACGTCTGCGGCAAGGGGCCGGGCTTCGGCAACAACATCTCGCACTCGCACCGCCGTACGTCCCGTCGCTGGAACCCGAACATCCAGCGTGTGCGTACCGTGGTCGGCGGGACGCCGAAGCGCGTGAACGCCTGCACCTCGTGCATCAAGGCCGGCAAGGTCTCGCGCTGACGCACTGCTGCTAGCGCGCGGCCACAACCGGTTTCGCCGCACTGAGCCGGTCCACCTCCGGGTGGGCCGGCTTTTTGCCATACCCGGCCGCAACGGCCGGGCTGCCTAGTCCTGGCCGGGGTCCCGGCTCAGGGCCCAGCCGTGGTCCACCGGGCCGATGCCGGCGCCGAGCGCGAACCCGGCGGCGATCGCACCGGTGACGTACTCCTTGGCCGCCGCCACCGCCTCCGGCACGGACCGCCCCTTCGCCAGCTCCGAGGCGATCGCGGACGCGAGCGTGCAGCCGGTGCCGTGCGTGTGCCGGTTGTCGTGGCGGGGAGCGCGCAGCACGAACTCGTCCGTGCCGTCGGTGAGCAGGTCCACGGCCTCACCGGGCAGATGCCCGCCCTTGATCAGCACCCACCGCGGCCCGTACGACAGCACGGCGGCCGCGGCCCGCCGCAGGTCCGCCTCCGACTCGACGTGGACGCCGGTGAGCTGGGCCACCTCGTCCAGGTTGGGGGTGGCCACGGTGGCCAGCGGGAGGAGTTCGGTGCGCATCGTGTCCAGGGCGGAGGCGGCGAGCAGGGAGTCGCCGTGCTTGGAGACGCCCACCGGGTCGACGACCACCGGCACCCCGGTCCCGGCGATCAACTCCGCGACCGCCCCGACGAGTTCGGCCGAGGCGAGCATCCCGGTCTTCACCGCGTCCACGCCGATGTCGTCGACCACGCTGCGGTACTGGGCGCGCACCGCCGCCACCGGCAGCTCCCAGGCGCCCTGCACGCCCGTGGAGTTCTGCGCGGTGACGGCGGTGATCACGCTCATGCCGTGCACGCCCAGCGCCAGCATCGTCTTCAGGTCGGCCTGGATCCCGGCGCCGCCGCCGGAGTCGGAGCCCGCGACCGTCAGCACCCGAGGCCGGCTCATGACTCGATGTCCCCGAAGTGGTCCCAGCCGCCCTTGCTGGTCCAGGGCGCGCCGTCGACGGTCACCTGGGGCAGCGCGGACGGGTTGAGGACCTCGCCGATCACCTTCCAGCGGGCGGGCAGCTTCACGTCCGACGGGAAGGTCGCCACGATCGCGTGGTCCTCGCCGCCGGTCAGCACCCACTGGATGGGGTCGACGCCGACGGCCTGGCCGATGTCGTTCATCTGGGTGGGGACGTCGATCGCGCCGGAGCGGATGTCGATCCGTACCTTGCTGGCCTCCGCGATGTGCCCGAGGTCGGCGATCAGCCCGTCGCTGACGTCGCACATCGCGGTCGCGCCGAGGCCCGCCGCGGCCGGACCCGCGTGGTACGGCGGCTCGGGACGGCGGTGCGCCTCCACGAAGGCGCGCGGCGACCTGAAGCCCCGGGAGAGCACCGCGTAGCCGGCCGCCGACCAGCCCAGCCAGCCCGTGACGGCCACCAGGTCGCCGGGCTGGGCGCCGGCCCGGGTCACCGGCTCCTGGTTGCGCAGATCGCCGAGCGCGGTGATGGAGACCATGATCGTGTCGCCGCGGACCACGTCCCCGCCGACCACCGAGGCGCCCGCCACCTGGCACTCGTCCCGGATGCCGTCCATCAGCTCGCTGGGCCAGGTCACCGGCAGTTCGGCGGGGACGACCAGGCCGAGCAGCAGCGCGGTCGGGACGGCGCCCATCGCCGCGATGTCCGCGAGGTTCTGGGCGGCCGCCTTGCGGCCCACGTCGTAGGCCGTGGACCAGTCGCGCCGGAAGTGCCGGCCCTCCAGCAGGATGTCGGTGCTCGCCACGACCCTGCGGTCGGGCGCGGCGACCACCGCGGCGTCGTCGCCGGGACCGACCCGGACCGCCGGAGTGGTGGTGAGACGGGAGGTGAGCTCCCTGATGAGCCCGAACTCCCCCAGCTCACCGACAGTGCCCTTCATCGCCCTTACGCCCCTTCTCTGCTCTGCCGGGCCCGCTCGCGCGTCACCGTCGTCCTGGATACGGTCGAGGTGACCGTCAACTTCTGTCCTGCCTGCACCCTGGCGCGCAAGCCCCTGTCCGCCCAGGTCTCCCCGCGGTGAGCGGCGACGCGATACCGTGGCGTTCCTTTTCCCCACATGATCCTCGTGGCCGCCCTGGAGGTTCCGTGGTACAGGCGTACATCCTGATCCAGACGGAGGTCGGCAAAGCGTCGACCGTCGCCGAGATCATCAGCAAGATCCCTGGTGTCATCCAGGCCGAGGACGTGACGGGACCGTACGACGTCATCGTGCGCGCACAAGCGGAGACGGTCGACGAACTCGGCCGGCTGGTGGTCGCCAGAGTCCAGCAGGTGGACGGCATCACGCGCACACTGACCTGCCCGGTCGTGCATCTGTAGCCCCCGTCTACGCTTGGCCGGTGAACATCTACCGTCACCGGCCATTCCGTCTGCCCGCGCTCGCCGCGCTTCTGGTCGCGGCGGCGGGCTGCTCCTCGGCAGACGACGCCCCGACGGCGGAGGTTCCCCGTCCGGGCGCGGCCGTGGCCGAGCTCTGCCGGAACCTCGACGAGGGGTTGCCGAAGAAGGTGGACGGACTCGCCCGGCGGGACCCCGAGCCCGCCTCCGCGCTGACGGCGGGCTGGGGGAACCCCGCGATCATACTGCGCTGCGGTGTCGATCGGCCTGCGAAGATGTCCGACCCCGAAGCCGACGGGGTCGAGGTCGACGGGGTCGGCTGGCTGCTGGAGGAGCAGCCCGACAAATCGTTCCGCTTCACCACGACGCTGCGCAAGGCGTACGTCGAGGTGACGATCCCGGCGGCGCGGACCGGCGACGGCATGGCGCCGCTGGTGCACCTGGCGCCGGCCGTCGGAAAGGCGATCCCGAAGGGGATCGCCGGCTAGCCGCCGCAGCGGCCGAAGCAGTACGCCGGGGGCGGGCCGCACCTGGTCGCCCGCGCCCCGGGTGGGTCACCTCAGACCGGTCGAGCGGTTCAGGGCGGCCTGGATCAGGCGGTCGACGAGGTCCGGGTAGCTGACGCCGGTCGCCTGCCACATCTGCGGATACATCGAGATCGGCGTGAAGCCCGGCATCGTGTTGATCTCGTTGATCACGAAGTCGCCGTCCTCGGTGAGGAAGAAGTCCGCGCGGACCAGTCCCTCGCAGGACGCCGCCTCGAACGCGTCCACCGCGAGCGCCTGGATCTCGGCGGTCTCCTGCCCGGTCAGCGGGGCCGGGACGATGCCGGGGGTGGAGTCGATGTACTTGGCCTCGAAGTCGTAGTACGCGTGCGTGCCGGCCGGCGGGATCTCGGCCGGCACCGAGGCGCGCGGGCCGTCCTCGAACTCCAGGACGCCGACCTCCAGCTCACGGCCGCGCAGCGCCGCCTCGACCAGGATCTTCGGGTCGTGGACCTGCGCGGTGGCGATCGCCTCGTCCAGCCCGGAGAGGTCGTCGACCTTGGTGATGCCGATCGACGAGCCGGCCCGCGCGGGCTTCACGAACAGCGGCCAGCCGTGCTCGCCGGCGAACTCCACGATCCGCTTGCGGGCGGCGGACTCGTCCTGCTTCCACTCCCGGGGGCGGATCACCAGGTACGGGCCGACCTTGAGCCCGAACGAGGTGAACACCCGCTTCATGTACTCCTTGTCCTGGCCGACGGCCGAGGCGAGCACGCCGGAGCCGACGTAGGGCACGCCGGAGAGTTCCAGCAGGCCCTGGAGGGTGCCGTCCTCGCCGTAGGGGCCGTGCAGCATCGGGAAGACGACGTCGACCTCGCCGAGCGCCTTGGGCACGGAACCGGGTTCGCTGTAGACGACCTCGCGGTTGGCCGGGTCGACGGGGAGCAGCACGCCGCCGTCGGTGGCCTCGGCGAGATCGCCGACCTCGGGCGTACGGCGGTCGGTGATGGCCATGCGTTCGGGCGCGTCGGCCGTGAGCACCCAGCGGCCCTCCCGGGTGATGCCGATCGGCAGGACGTCGTACTTCGTCCGGTCGATGGCGCTCAGGACCGCTCCGGCGGTGACCATGGAGATGCCGTGCTCGGAGCTGCGGCCGCCGAACACGAGGGCCACACGGGGCTTGCGAGCGGGCTGCTCAGGGCTCTGGGGGAGGTTCTCGGTGCTCATATCGCGATGAGAGTACCCGTTGGTAGTGCGCCGATACAGCGTCGGCGGGGTGCGTTCGCTCAGCGTCGCTCGGGCTTCGCGCTGCGCGACATCAGCTCCTTGAGCGCGACCACCGGCGGCTTGCCCTCGTGCACGATGTCGACGACCGTCTCGGTGATCGGCATCTCCACGCCGTGCCGGCGGGCGAGATCGGCCACCGACTCGCAGGACTTGACGCCCTCGGCGGTCTGCCGGGTGACCGCGATGGTCTCCTCCAGGGTCATGCCCTTGCCGAGGTTGGTGCCGAAGGTGTGGTTGCGGGACAGCGGCGAGGAGCAGGTCGCCACCAGGTCGCCGAGTCCGGCCAGGCCGGAGAAGGTCAGCGGGTCCGCGCCGAGCGCGACGCCGAGCCGGGTGGTCTCGGCCAGGCCGCGGGTGATGAGCGAGCCCTTGGCGTTGTCACCGAGCCCCATGCCGTCGGCGATGCCGACCGCGAGCCCGATGACGTTCTTGACCGCGCCGCCGAGTTCGCAGCCGATCACGTCGGTGTTCGTGTACGGCCGGAAGTACGGTGTGTGGCAGGCGGCCTGGAGGCGCTCCGCGACCGCGCCGTCGGTGCAGGCGACCACGGCGGCGGCCGGCATCCGGGCGGCGATCTCCCGGGCCAGGTTGGGGCCGGTGACCACGGCGATGCGGTCCTGGCCGACCTTGGCGACGTCGGAGATGACCTCGCTCATCCGCATGGTGGTGCCCAGCTCGATGCCCTTCATGAGGGACACCAGGGTGGTGCGGGGCGCGAGCAGCGGCGCCCAGTCCGCGAGGTTGGCGCGCATGGTCTGGGACGGCACCGACAGGACGGTGAAGTCGGCGCCGGCCGCCGCCTCGGCGGGGTCGGTGGTGGCCCGCAGGTTCTCGGGGAGTTCCACGCCGGGCAGGTAGTCGGGGTTGGTACGGCCGGAGTTGATCGCCTCGGCCACCTCCGCCCGCCGCGCCCACAGGGTGACCTCGCACCCGGCGTCGGCGAGCACCATCCCGAAGGCCGTACCCCACGAACCCGCGCTGAAGACCGCTGCCTTGGCAGGCATGCTCACTTGCCGCTCTCCTCTTCCAGACCGCTCTGCGCACGCGTCCGGCGCCGCTGCTCGATCCGCACCTGGCGTGGATCGTAGGGGGTCTCGGGAGCCTTCTCGCCGCGGATCTCCTCCAGCAGGCGGGTGATCGACGCCATGATGACCTCGGATGCCTCCCTGAGGACGTCCTGGGTCATGTCCTTGCCGTAGAAGCGGCTGAGATCGACCGGCGGGCCCGCGAGGACGTGGTGCGTCTTGCGGGGCAGCAGGTTGGGCTTCTTCGCGTACGGCGGCAGCAGTTCGTTGGCGCCCCACTGGGCGACCGGGATCACCGGGCACCTGGTCTGCAGGGCGACCCGGGCGGCGCCGGTCTTGGCCGTCATGGGCCACTGGTCCGGGTCGCGGGTGATCGTGCCCTCGGGGTAGAAGGCCACGCACTCGCCGCGTTCCACGGCGTCGATCGCGGCCCGGAAGGCGCTCAGGGCGTCGGTGGACTCGCGGTAGACCGGGATCTGGCCGGTGCCGCGCATGGCGGCGCCGACGAATCCCTTCTTGAAAAGCCCGCTCTTCGCCAGGAATCGCGGAACACGCCCGGTGTTGTACTGATAGTGCGCGTAGGCGAAGGGGTCGATGTGGGAATTGTGGTTCACCGCGGTGATAAATCCGCCGTCAGCCGGAATGTTCTCCATTCCGCGCCAGTCCCGCTTGATCAGGACCACCAGCGGCGGTTTGCAGAGCACTGCAGCGAAGCGGTACCAGAAGCCGATTCTCCGGCGGGGCACGCGCACACCTTCCTCTAGGACTTCATTCCCGGTCTGCGGGACTTCTTCTCCCGGACCGGGGGGCCGGGAGAAGTGTCGCCCCGGACCGCCGGTCTGTCGAGGAACACCGTACGCCTCACTTCCGCGCCCGCCCCGGGGCCCGGGTGACAATGAGGCAACAAGGGAGGGACGGTACGTCGGTGCAGTGGACCCTGGTGATACCCCTCAAGCCCCTGGCGCGAGCCAAGAGCAGGCTCGCGGACACCGCGACGGACGGTTTGCGTCCGGGACTGGCCCTGGCCTTCGCCCAGGACACGGTGGCCGCGGCGCTGGCCTGCCAGGCGGTGAAGGATGTGGCGGTAGTCACGGACGACCCGCTGGCCGGGCGGGAGCTGGCGGCGCTGGGCGCGCGGATCGTCCCGGACACGCCGCACAGCGGCCTCAACGCGGCTCTGCGGCACGGCGCCGCGGTGGTGCGCGTGTCGCGTCCGGAAAGCGCGGTGGCCGCACTGAACGCCGATCTGCCGGCGCTGCGTCCGCTGGAATTGTCCCGGGTACTCGACGCGGCCGCGGAATTCCCGCGCGCTTTTCTCGCGGACGCGGCGGCTGTCGGCACCACTCTGCTGGCCGCGGCGCCCGGCAGTGAATTGGCGCCCGCATTCGGGCTGGATTCCCGTGCCCGGCACGCCGCCTCGGGCGCCGTGGAACTGCGGCCGTCCGGCGTGGAGTCGGTACGCCAGGACGTGGACACCGGCGCCGACCTGCGCACGGCACTGGCCCTGGGCGTGGGCCCGCGCACGGCGGCGGTGGCGGCGCGCCTGCTGATCCCGGACCAGTAGGCTGCCGTCATGCAGGCGACCGCGTACACGTACGACCCCGAGACCCGCGGCGGACAGGTGCTGCTGGACGACGGGACCCCGGTGCCCTTCGACGGAGCGGCGTTCGACGCGGGCGGCCTGCGGCTGCTTCGCCCCGGTCAGCGCGTGCGCATCGAGACCGAGGGATCAGGAGCGGGCCTGCGGATCACGCTGGTGACGCTGCAGACGCTCTGACGCGGTCCGCCCCGACCGCACCGCGGGCCGGACTCCCCCAGGAGTCCGGCCCGTCGCGTGAGTGTCCCCGGGTCGCCGCGGCCTAGCGCGCGGCCGTCTTCTTGGCGGTGGCCTTGCGCGCCGTCGACTTCTTGGCCGGCGCCTTCTTGGCGGTGACCTTCTTGGCCGGCGCCTTCTTCGCGGCGGTCTTCTTGGCGGTGGCCGTGACCTTCTTCGCGGTCGCCTTCGCCGTGGTCTTCTTCGCGGCGGCCGTGGTCTTCTTCGCGGTCGTCTTCTTCGCGGTGACCTTCTTGGCGGCGGCCGTGGCCTTCTTGGCGGTGCTCTTCTTCGCGGCCGCCTTCTTGACCGTCGCGGAAGCGCCGCCGGTCAGGCTGCCCTTGGGCGCCTTCTTGACCGCGACCTCGCCACCGCGGGGAAGCTTCTTCGAGCCGCTCACCAGGTCCTTGAAGCCCTGACCGGCGCGGAAGCGCGGCACGGAGGTCTTCTTGACCCGGACCCGCTCGCCCGTCTGGGGGTTGCGGGCGTAACGCGCGGGGCGGTCCACCTTCTCGAAGGACCCGAAGCCCGTGACCGAGACCCGGTCACCCGCGACGACCGCACGGACGATGGCGTCCAGAACCGCGTCGACCGCTTCGGCGGCCTGCTGACGGCCGCCCATCTTGTCGGCAATCGCTTCTACGAGCTGCGCCTTGTTCACGTCTTCCCCTTCGGAGACATCGCCAGAACGAATGTGTTCAAGCTTTTTCGCACGTTAGGCAGATATATACCGCAAATCAAACACGAAACGGGCTTATCACCCTTGTGCCGCAACGGATTCGATCGTCCAGGACGGTTCGGTCAGCGTTCCTCTTCGGGGAATCGACCCGCTTCGAGGTCCGTGTTGAACCGTTCCAGCCGCCTTGCCGCGTCGGCGAGGTCGTGCTTGGCCGCGGCCGTAATGACCAGCAGCTTCCGGGTCAGCGCCATCCGTACGCCCTCCGGGACTTGCAGTGCGCGCACTCTTGTGTGCGCTTCCTTCAGTTGGTCCGCGACCGCCGCATAGAGCTGGAGTTGGCCGTCGTGTTCCATGCACAGATTGTGCCATCTGGGGCGAGTTGTCGCCTGCGCAGGGGGCAACTGCCGCCTCAAATGGCCTTCCGGGTACTTGCGGAAGGCGCGGGCACAGCACTCACGTACCCACACAACATCCGTCTTAACGTGGGAAGTTGGCAAGACCTGCGACAACGCGAGCGTCCGTTCGGGTGCAGACATGCCTGTACCCCCAATCGTGGCGATCGGGGGTACAGGCGAGGGATTGCGGTGGCTGAAACCAGCCGTATTCAGATGGGGGCGATCAGGCCCGAAGCGGGCTCCGGATCAGCTCTGGAGCGTCCGCGGCTTGTAGGACGGCCGCTTGGCCTCGTAGGCGGCGATGTCGGCCTCGTTCCGGAGGGTGATGGAGATGTCGTCCAGCCCGTTCAGCAGCCGCCAGCGGGAGTTCTCGTCCAGCTCGAAGGAGGCGGTGATGCCCTCGGCGCGCACCTCGCGGGTCTGGAGGTCCACGGTGATCTCGGCCTCGGGGTCGCTCTCGGTGAGCTCCTGGAGGGCGTCCACCGTCTTCTGCTCCAGCACCACCGTGAGCAGCCCGTTCTTCAGCGAGTTGCCCCGGAAGATGTCCGCGAAGCGGGAGGAGATGACGGTCTTGAACCCGTAGTTCTGCAGCGCCCAGACGGCGTGCTCGCGCGAGGAGCCGGTGCCGAAGTCGGGCCCGGCGACCAGGACGGTCGCCCCCTGCCGCTCGGGGCGGTTGAGCACGAACTCGGGGTCCTTGCGCCAGGCCTCGAACAGCCCGTCCTCGAAACCGTCCCTGGTGACCTTCTTGAGCCAGTGAGCAGGGATGATCTGGTCGGTGTCGACGTTGGAGCGGCGCAGCGGGACGGCCCGGCCGGTGTGCGTGGTGAATGCTTCCATGGCTGATCAGACTCCAGCGGGCGTACGAACGTCGGCGTCGGACAGGTCGGCGGGCGAGGCCAGGTGGCCGAGGACGGCCGTGGCGGCCGCGACCTGCGGCGACACCAGGTGGGTACGGCCGCCCTTGCCCTGCCGGCCCTCGAAGTTGCGGTTGGAGGTGGACGCGGAGCGCTCACCCGGGGCCAGCTGGTCGGGGTTCATGCCCAGGCACATCGAGCAGCCAGCGTGCCGCCATTCGGCGCCGGCCTCCTTGAAGACGACGTCCAGGCCCTCGGAGACGGCCTGCAGACCGACCCGCGCGGAGCCGGGGACGACCAGCATCCGTACGCCGTCGGCGACTTTGCGGCCCTCCACGACGGCGGCCACGGCACGCAGGTCCTCGATGCGTCCGTTGGTGCAGGAGCCTACGAAGACGGTGTCCACCTTGATGGACCGCAGCGCCTGCCCGGCCTCCAACCCCATGTACTCCAGGGCCTTTTCGGCGGCGAGCCGCTCCGAAGCGTCTTCGTACGAAGCCGGGTCGGGGACGTCCGCCGAAAGCGGTGCGCCCTGGCCGGGGTTGGTGCCCCAGGTGACGAACGGCGAGAGGGCGGCCGCGTCGATGCGCACCTCGGCGTCGAAGACCGCGTCCTCGTCCGTCCGCAGGGTCTTCCAGTACGCGACGGCCGCGTCCCAGTCCTCGCCCTCGGGCGCGTGGGCACGGCCCTTGATGTAGGCGAAGGTGGTCTCGTCGGGGGCGATCATGCCCGCGCGGGCGCCGGCCTCGATCGACATGTTGCAGATGGTCATGCGGGCCTCCATCGAGAGCTTCTCGATGGCGGAGCCGCGGTACTCCAGGATGTAGCCCTGGCCGCCTCCGGTGCCGATCCTGGCGATGATCGCCAGGATCAGGTCCTTGGCGGTGACGCCCTCGGGCAGCTCGCCGTCGACCGTGATGGCCATGGTCTTCGGGCGGGCCAGCGGCAGCGTCTGGGTGGCCAGCACGTGCTCCACCTGGGAGGTGCCGATGCCGAACGCGAGCGCGCCGAAGGCGCCGTGCGTGGAGGTGTGGGAGTCGCCGCAGACGACGGTCGTGCCGGGCTGGGTCAGGCCCAGCTGCGGGCCCACGACGTGCACGACACCCTGCTCGACGTCGCCCAGCGGGTGCAGCCGGACGCCGAACTCGGCGCAGTTCTTGCGCAGCGTCTCCAGCTGGGCCCGGGAGACCGGGTCCGCGATGGGCTTGTCGATGTCGAGGGTCGGGGTGTTGTGGTCCTCGGTCGCGATGGTGAGGTCGAGGCGGCGCACCGGGCGGCCGTTCTGGCGCAGACCGTCGAAGGCCTGCGGGCTGGTCACCTCGTGCAGCAGGTGCAGATCGATGAAGAGGAGGTCGGGCTCGCCCTCGGCGCGCCGGACGACGTGGTCGTCCCAGACCTTCTCCGCGAGTGTCCTACCCATCGCTTTCCCTCCGGCCGGCAGCGTGCACCGGCCCAACTAGAGATCTTGAGGTAGCGGCTGCCCGTTCTCCGGGCCCCTGAAGTCGTGGTTCCGGGCTTCCGCCGCCGGGCCCGTTGGTTCGCGGGCCACTGTGTCCATCCAGGGTGGCGCGTTCCCACGAAAATTGAACTTGCGTTTCACAGAGTGAGACGTGAGTATCGTTGCATGGACAACAGTAGCGGCGTCGGCGTTCTGGACAAGGCGGCCCTTGTCCTGAGCGCCCTGGAGTCCGGTCCGGCCACCCTCGCGGGTCTGGTCGGAGCCACCGGACTGGCACGGCCCACGGCTCACCGGCTGGCCGTGGCCCTGGAACACCACCGCATGGTGGCACGCGACATGCAGGGCCGTTTCATTCTCGGTCCGCGACTCGCGGAGCTGGCCGCGGCGGCCGGCGAGGACCGCCTGCTCGCGACGGCGGGCCCGGTGCTCACGCACCTCAGGGACATCACGGGCGAGAGCGCCCAGCTCTATCGCCGCCAGGGGGACATGCGGATCTGCGTGGCCGCGGCGGAACGTCTGTCCGGTCTGCGGGACACGGTCCCGGTCGGCTCGACGCTCACGATGAAGGCGGGATCCTCGGCGCAGATCCTGATGGCCTGGGAGGAGCCGGAGCGGCTGCACCGCGGCCTCCAGGGTGCCCGCTTCACGGCGACGGCGCTGTCGGGCGTGCGCCGCCGCGGCTGGGCGCAGTCCATCGGCGAGCGCGAGCCGGGCGTCGCCTCGGTGTCGGCGCCGGTGCGCGGACCGTCCAACCGGGTCGTGGCCGCGGTCTCCGTCTCCGGCCCGATCGAGCGGCTGACCCGTCATCCCGGCCGTATGCACGCGCAGGCGGTCATCGACGCGGCGGGCCGCCTCTCCGAGGCCCTGCGCCGCACCGGCTGACACCTCCACCGGGAGAGGCCGGCCTCAACGCCGCGGCCGGCCGATCCCGACGGAAGTGAAGCGCCCTGGGGGCGCGGGGAACTGCGCGACCGGCCGCATCGTGCCCGCAGCCGACCCGTGCCCCCAGCCCCACGGCATAGCGTCCGCCACCACGGGCCGTCAGCCGTCCGCGGCGCTGTCGTGGCCGGTCGCGCAGTCCCCCGCGCCCCTGACCAGGTCAGCTCCCGGAGCGGTATGCGAACCGGTCCTTCCCGTAGCGGCCGCGCTTCTCCACCGGCACCACCCCGCTCGCCGCGCCCAGGCCGAACTCGGGCATGTCGAAGTAGATCGACTCGTAGCCGCCCTCGGGCGCCACGTACGTCTCGTGCCACAGGCCCACATGCCCCCGCAGCTTCCCCGCGCGCTCCTTGCGGTTCACGATGCTCCACATCCCGTGGTGCAGCATGTCCGGGGAACTCGCGTACGCGTACAGCTTCTCCTTGGACTCCCAGTACTGCACGACGTAGTACGTCCGCGGCGACGCCGTCAGCAGGACGCGTCCCAGCAGGCCCCGGCCCGGGTCCCGTTCGAGCTCGCGCAGCATGCGGATCATCGACAGCCCGACCGGCAGCCACTGGTGGACGGCCCAGAAGCGGTTGACGCGCATGCCGATCAGCAGCACCACCGCGTCACCCTCGCGCGCCGCGGTCGTACGGCCCCGAATCGGTTTCGTGAACATGATGACAGCCCCCGGATCATCATCGGATAGCGGCACTATCCTTCTCGGTGATGCTTGGATAGTGGCACTTACCAAGGAAGGGCGCAAGACATGCGGCTTGCCCAGCTGAGCGAGCGCAGCGGCGTGTCCGCCGCGACGATCAAGTACTACCTGCGCGAGGGCCTGTTGCCGCAGGGCCGCCAGGTCAACGCCACCACCGCCGAGTACGACGAGGAGCACCTGCGGCGGCTGCGGCTGGTGCGGGCGATGATCCAGGTCGGCCGGATCCCGGTCGCCACCGTCCGCGAGGTGCTCGGCCATGTCGACGACAGCTCGCTCGGCCGCACGATCAGGGTGGGTGCCGCGCTGTGGGCGCTGCCGCAGGTGCCGGAACCGGACGAGGAGGACGAGTTCGTGCGGAGCGCGCACCGGGAGGTCGGCGGGCTGCTGGACGCCCTCGGCTGGGAGAACGCCAAGCAGCTCACGACCATCTCCCCCGCGTACCGCCAGTTGGTGGTCGCGGTGGCCGCGTTCCGCCGGCTCGGTTACGACTGGGGCTCCGAACTCCTGCTCTCGCACGCGCGGTTGATGCACCGGGCGGCCGTCGCCGACCTGGACTTCCTGGAGACGCATCCCTCGGAGGAGGAGAAGGTCGAGGTCGCCGTGGCGAGCGCGGTCCTGGTGGAGCCGATGCTCCAGGCGCTGCACCGGCTGGCCCAGGAGGAGGAGACGGCCCGCCGCTACGGCTTCGAGTGAGCGGCGGGACGTAGGGCACACGAAGAAGGCCCCTCACCGAAGTGAGGGGCCTTCTTCCCTACCTGTACCCCCGACCGGATTCGAACCGGCGCTACCGCCTTGAGAGGGCGGCGTGCTAGGCCGCTACACAACGGGGGCGTGGATCTTACGAGCGTTCAAACTTCACCGCCGCAGATCCGAGCTGGTCTACCTGGACTCGAACCAAGACTAACTGAACCAGAATCAGTCGTGCTGCCAATTACACCATAGACCAATGATGGTTTAGACCAGTTCGTACCCCCGACCGGATTCGAACCGGCGCTACCGCCTTGAGAGGGCGGCGTGCTAGGCCGCTACACAACGGGGGCCCTAGCGATCCTTCGATCACCGTACCCCCGACCGGATTCGAACCGGCGCTACTGCCGTGAGAGGGCAGCGTGCTAGGCCGCTACACAACGGGGGCTTGCGGATGTGATCCGCGCATGCAGATAAGCTCTGCGAGCTGGCCTACCTGGACTCGAACCAAGACTAACTGAACCAGAATCAGTCGTGCTGCCAATTACACCATAGGCCACTGGAACGCAATCCCCTGAAGGGATCTTGCTCTAGCTTCGCGCCTCCGGTTCCGGCCTTTCGGCCCGCTCCCCGGCGGCGCAGGAAGAACATTACCTGAAGGTGGACGGGGCTCCAAAACGGGTATCGGCGTGGAGGATCGCGGGCAGTTCGGCGAGGGAGCCGATCCGGTGACCGCCGGCCGGCGCGCTCCCGGTCCCGTGCCGGTCGAGCCAGACGGACAGCAGCCCGGCGTCCGCGGCACCGCGTCCGTCGATCTCCGGGTGGTCACCGACGTAGGCGACCTGGTGCGGAGCGAGTTCCAGCGCCTCGCAGGCGGCGAGGAAGGCACCGGCCGCGGGCTTGGAGACGCCCAGCTCGGCGGCGCACAGGACGGCCTCGAAGCGGTCGTGCACACCGAGCGTGCGCAGCTTGTGGTCCTGGACGTGCAGGCTGGAGTTGGAGAGCACGGCGTGCCGGTAGCCGGCCGCGAGCGCGTCCAGGGCGGGCAGGACGTCCGGGAAGAGCGTCCAGGCCGCCTCGTAGTGGGTCCGGTACCGGCGGAACCAGGCGCCGGCCTCCTCGTCGGTCAGCTCCTCGCCCAGGAACACCCGCACCCGGTCCAGGCGCTGCCCCTCGAAGGTGACCTCGCCCGCGGCGAACCGCGCCCACTGCGCGTCGGTGATCGCCCGCCACCGCACCAGCGCGGCCGCCACGCCCTCCTCGCCCCCTTCGCCCGCGAGCAGTCCCTCCGCCGCCAGGTGCGCCCGCATGCCCTCGCGGTCGGCGCTCGTGTAGTCGAAGAGAGTGTCGTCCACGTCCCAGACCACGGCCCTGATCGTCATGGCACCGACCGTACTCCGGCCGGGACGCGCGAGGGGCGGCGCCCGGTGGTCACCGGGTGCCGCCCCTCGGGCGCGTGCGCGGGTCAGGCGCTCAGCCTCGCCAGTGCCGTGTCGATCCGCGCCAGGGTCTTCTCCTTGCCCAGGATCTCCAGGGACTCGAAGAGCGGCAGGCCGACCGTGCGGCCGGTGACGGCGACCCGGACCGGGGCCTGCGCCTTGCCGAGCTTGAGGCCGTGGGCCTCACCGGCGGCCAGGACGGCCTCCTTCAGGGACTCCGGGGAGGTCCAGTCGGCCGACTCCAGCTTCTCGCGGGCCGTGGTCAGCAGCGCGTCGCTGCCCTCCTTCATCGCCTTCGCCCACGACGCCTCGTCGGAGACCGGCTCGGGCAGGAACAGGAAGTCGACGTTGTCGGTGATCTCCGACAGGACCTTCAGACGGGTCTGGGCGTGCGGGGCGATCGCCTGCCACTTCGCCTCGTCGAAGTCCTCCGGCGCCCAGGGCGCGACCGGAGCCTTCAGCCAGGGGGCGCAGCGCTCCGTGAAGTCCTTCACGTCCAGCATGCGGATGTGGTCGGCGTTGATCGCCTCGCACTTCTTCAGGTCGAAGCGGGCCGGGTTGGGGTTCACGTCCGAGATCTCGAACGCGGCCACCATCTCCTCGACGGAGAAGATGTCCTGGTCGGCGGAGAACGACCAGCCGAGCAGCGAGAGGTAGTTCAGCAGGCCCTCGGGGAGGAAGCCGCGCTCGCGGTAGAGGTTGAGCGAGGACTCCGGGTCGCGCTTGGAGAGCTTCTTGTTGCCCTCGCCCATGACGTACGGGAGGTGGCCGAAGGCCGGGACCTGCTGGGCGATGCCCAGCTCGATGAGCGCCTTGTAGAGGGCGATCTGGCGCGGGGTGGAGGAGAGCAGGTCCTCGCCGCGCAGGACGTGGGTGATCTCCATCAGGGCGTCGTCGACCGGGTTGACCAGCGTGTACAGCGGGGCGCCGTTCGCGCGGACGATGCCGTAGTCCGGGACGTTCTCCGGGGTGAAGGTCAGCTCACCGCGGACCAGGTCCGTGAAGGTGATCGTCTCGTCGGGCATCCGGAAGCGGACGATCGGGGTGCGGCCCTGCGCCTTGTACTCCGCCACCTGGTCGGCGGTCAGGTCGCGGCAGTGGCCGTCGTAGCCGGACGGCCGGCCGGCGGCGCGGGCGGCGTCGCGGCGGGTGTCCAGCTCCTCCTGGGAGCAGTAGCAGTGGTAGGCGTGGCCGGCGTCGAGCAGCTTGCGGGCGACGTCGGCGTAGACGTCCATGCGCTGCGACTGGCGGTACGGCGCGTGCGGGCCGCCGATCTCGGGGCCCTCGTCCCAGTCGAAGCCCAGCCAGCGCATCGCGTCGAGCAGCTGGCCGTAGGACTCCTCGGAGTCGCGGGCCGCGTCGGTGTCCTCGATGCGGAAGACCAGCGTGCCCTGGTGGTGCCGGGCGAACGCCCAGTTGAACAGGGCGGTGCGGACCAGGCCCACGTGGGGGTTACCGGTGGGCGAGGGGCAGAAACGGACGCGTACGGGGGAGCCGGGTGCGCTAGCCACGCTTGACAACCTTGTTGGTGAGAGTGCCGATGCCTTCGATGGTGACGGCGACCTCGTCGCCGACGTTGAGGGGGCCGACCCCTGCCGGGGTGCCGGTGAGGATCACGTCGCCGGGGAGCAGCGTCATGGCCTCGGTGATGTTGACGACGAGGTCCGCGATGGAGTGGATCATCTCGCTCGAACGGCCGAGCTGGCGCTGTTCGCCGTTGACCGTGAGCTGGATCGTCAGGTCGGACGCGGCGGCGAGGTCCAGGTCCGTCTCCACCCAGGGGCCGAGCGGGCAGGCCGTGTCGAAGCCCTTGGCCCGGGCCCACTGCTTCTCCCGCTTCTGGACGTCGCGGGCGGTGACGTCGTTGGCGCAGGTGTAGCCGAGGATGACGTCCTGGACGCGCTCGCGCGGGACCTCGCGGCACAGGCGGCCGATGACCACGGCCAGTTCGGCCTCGTGGTGGAGTTCCTCGGAGAACGCCGGGTACTGGATCTCGTCGCCTGGGCCGATCACCGAGGTGGAGGGCTTGAAGAAGGCGAAGGGGGCGTCGGGGACCTCGTTGCCCAGCTCCCTGGCGTGCTCCGCGTAGTTGCGCCCGAAGGCGACGACCTTGTTGGGGAGCACCGGCGGGAGCAGCCGTACCTTGTTCAGCGGGACCTTCGTGCCGGAGAGCTCGAAGTCCGCGAACGGAATGCCCTTGATGATGTCGAGGACGAGTTCGTCCTGCTTGTCGCCCTCGACGGCGCCGAAGGCGACGTTCCCGTCGATGGAGAACCTGGCGATGCGCACGGGATCCTGGCGCCCCTCACTGAACCGGCTGGAGTCTGACACTCCAGGCTAGCGCGGCAGGGGGCGGCCGCCGTGAGAGCGACCCGGTGACCGGGTGCGCGGACGGCCGGCGGCCGTGTCCCGTACCGGCGGCTACTCGGCGGCCGCGGTCGCGACCGGGATCTCCATGAGGATGGTGCGCCGCGGGTTGGCGGTCTGGGCCGGGAGGTCGAGGGAGTGCTCGGGGAGGTCCGGGGTCTGCAGTTCCTCGGCGTCCTTGAGGTGGGCGAGGGTGGTGCGCCGGGGGTTGGCTATGTTGCGGAACATCATCGTCGTCTTCACGGTTGTCGTGGACCCCGTCATGTGTCGGTTGGCAGAGACTTCCCTCTTGTAAAGCGCCAGGCTAAACATCGAATTCCCGGCGGAAGCCGCCAACCGGCCGCGATCCTCATGTGAGTTTGCTCACGGCGGCAAGCTCAAAGCGGTCATTCCGGGCCCGCAACTCCCCGTTCCGAAACGGACATTGGCGAACTGAACCTGTCATTCCGCTCCTGATCATGGCGACTGGGACACGAGTGACGCGCCTGCGACTGGCAGGGATACGTCCGTTATGTACGCGATCGACTTCGACATCTCGTAACGTGTCACTCACAGGCTGTCACGGAGGTCACAGCTCGGTCCACGGCCCTTGTTGGAGATCCGGCACTGTGCTGGAATTCCACGGACCGCCGCGGGATCCAGCCGGCGCGCAGGGGCGCAACGCAGCGCCGGGTGGCGGCGAGACAGGGGGAGCCAGCGCCGGTCACACTCACGACCAACAGGGGGCGCGCATTCAGGGCGCTCCCCCCTATCAACGCCGACACCGTGTCACTCCGTTCAGCGGAGGGGCGCCTGGTCCAGAGGTTGCGACGCTAGTGCAGGGACGTTTCAAGAGGGATGGCAGCGCTTCGGCGGAGCCGGAGGCGCACGGCGGGACCGACCGCGGTTCCTCGCCCCAGCACGCCCAGAACCAGGGCCCGGCCCCGGCCGGCGGTGGTGACGGCGGCGAGCGCTCCGGGCGCCCCGCCGTGTCGGCGTCTTCGACGGCTCCGGGATCTTCGGGTCCCCAGCCGGCCGCCACACCGGCGCCCACGATCAAGCCCGCCTCGGGCCCGTCCAACCCCGGCTCGCGCATAGCCCTGCGCAACTGGCGCATCTCCACGCGCCTGGTGTCGCTGCTCGCGCTCCCCGTGGTGGCGGCGACCTCGCTGGGCGCGGTCCGTATCAACCAGTCGCTCGACGACATCCAGCAGCTCGACAACATCAAGCTGCTGACCGACATGACCAAGCAGGCCACCGAGCTGGCCGCCGCCCTCCAGGACGAGCGCGACTTCACGGCCGGTCCGCTGGCGCACGGCCAGTCGGTCACCAGCATCGCGGTCAAGAGCAAAGAGGCCCAGACCGACCGGGCCCGCGAGAACTTCCTCAACGCCTCCGAGGAAATCGACACCGCGAGCAAGAACGGTCAGCTCCAGGGCGTCCGCGACAGCCTCGTCGGTCTGGCCGGCCAGCTGGACGACCTGGCGAAGATCCGCAAGGACGCCTATCAGCAGAAGGAGAACTCGACCCAGACGGTCGAGGCCTACCACCGGCTGATCACCCAGCTGATCGACCTGTCGCAGGACATGGCGCAGGCCTCCAGCAACCCGGAGATGATCCAGCGCACCCGCGCCCTGGCGGCGTTCTCCACCGCCAAGGAGTACGCGTCGGTGCAGCGAGCGGTCATCGCCGCGGCCCTGCCGGCCAACAACAAGAACATCGGAAACCTCTCCGAGAACGACCGCCTCTACGGTGAGTCGGCCCAGGAGAGCGAGACCTCCGAGCTGACGATCTTCCGGAAGATCTACGCGGGCAACGCCGCCGAGCTGCTCAAGCCGGTCGACGAGAACAACCCGACGATCGAGGCCGCCAACACCTACGCCAAGCGCGCGCTGGGTGCCCAGAACGGCCTGAACGAACTGGCCAAGCGGTCCTACCTCGACTGGGTGGACGACAGCTCGACCAAGATCGAGCAGATGAAGAAGATCGAGCACACGCTGCTCGAGGACATGGAGCAGAAGGCCCGCGAGCTGCGGTCCTCCTCCGAGCAGGAAGCGATCATCTCCGGCGCGCTGATCCTGCTCGTCCTCGGCGTGTCGCTGGTCGGCGCCTTCATCGTGGCCCGGTCCATGATCCGCTCGCTGCGCCGCCTGCAGGAGACCGCCACCAAGGTCGCCCAGGACCGCCTGCCCGAGCTGGTCAAGCAGCTCTCCGAGTCCGACCCGCAGGACGTCGACACGTCCGTGGAGTCGGTCGGTGTGCACTCCCGGGACGAGATCGGCCAGGTGGCCGCGGCCTTCGACGACGTGCACCGCGAGGCGGTCCGCCTCGCCGCCGAGCAGGCCCTGCTGCGGGGCAACGTCAACGCGATGTTCACCAACCTCTCGCGCCGCTCCCAGGGCCTCATCCAGCGTCAGCTCTCGCTCATCTCCGAACTGGAGTCCCGCGAGGCCGACCCGGACCAGCTGTCCTCGCTCTTCAAGCTCGACCACCTCGCGACCCGTATGCGCCGGAACGGTGAGAACCTTCTGGTCCTCGCGGGCGAGGAGCCCGGCCGCCGCTGGACCCGCCCGGTCCCGCTGGTCGACGTGCTCCGCGCCGCCGCCTCCGAGGTGGAGCAGTACGAGCGCATCGAACTGGCCGCCGTGCCGACCACCGAAGTGGCCGGCCGCGTGGTCAACGACCTCGTGCACCTGCTCGCCGAGCTGCTGGAGAACGCCACCTCGTTCTCCTCGCCGCAGACCAAGGTCAAGGTCACCGGTCACGCGCTGCCCGACGGGCGGGTCCTGATCGAGATCCACGACACCGGCATCGGCCTCTCCCCCGAGGACCTGGCGGCGATCAACGAGCGGCTCGCCTCGCCGCCCACCGTGGACGTCTCGGTCTCCCGCCGCATGGGTCTGTTCGTGGTCGGCCGGCTGTCCCAGCGGCACGGCATCCGCATCCAGCTCCGTCCCTCCGACTCCGGCGGCACGACCGCGCTGGTCATGCTCCCGGTCGACGTCGCCCAGGGCGGCAAGAAGCCCGCTCCCGGCAAGCCCGGCGCCCCGGCCTCCGGCGGTCCGGCCGCCGCGCAGGCCGCCGCGGGTGCGGCCGCGGCCCGTCGGGGCGGCGGCCAGGGCGGCGCCGGCGGTCCGCTCGGCGCGGGTGCTCCCGCCCCGGCCCTCGGCGGCGGCGCGGCAGGCGCCCGCGGCGGTGCCCTCGGTGCGGGCTCTCCCTCCGGCGGCCTGCTCGGCGCCGGTGCGGCGCGCGGACAGGTCGGCGCGGGCCAGGGTCCCAGGGCCGCGCTGCCCGGTGCGGGCCAGAACGGCGGCCGTCCCGGCGCGCCGGGCGGTGCCCGCGGCCAGCAGGGGCCGGCGGCTCCGCAGCAGGGCCGGTCCAACGGCGGCGGCGCCTTCGGCGACCAGGACGCGTTCGGCAACCGGCAGGACTCCTTCGGCGCTCAGGACGCCTTCGGCAACCGGGGTCCGGTCCCGCCGCAGCGTTCCGGCTCCCCCTCCGACCAGGGCCGTCAGCCCCAGCTGCCGCCGCGCGGTGGTCCGCGGGCCGAGCTGCCCGGCGGCAACCCGCAGCAGGGCCGGCCCAGCTGGAGCGACGACAACGCCCAGCCCCCGCTCTCCCGTGCCTCGCTGGACACCCCGCGCGGCCACGACGAGCAGGACCCGTCCCAGACCGCGCCGATGCCCCGCATCGACGACCGGCAGGACCTGGGCGCCACCTCGCAGATGCCGGCGATCCCGCAGGGGCCGTCGTCCACCGGCGAGTTCCCCCGCCCGGACTTCAACCAGCCGAACAACGCGCAGCACACGGGCTCGTACCCGCGTCCGGGCATGAACGGACCGCAGGACACCGGCTCCTTCCCGCGCCCCGACGTCAACGGCCGCCAGGACACGGGTTCCTTCCCGCGGCCCGACGTCAACGGCCAGCAGGACGGCGGGCAGTTCGTCCGCTCCGACGTCTTCGGCGGGCAGGGCGGGCCGCAGGGCACTGCCCACACCACCGGCCAGTACGCCGCTCCGCAGGCCTACGACAACGGTTCCACCGGTCAGTACGCCGCCCCGCAGGCCTACGACAACGGCTCGGCCGGTCAGCACTCGCTGCCCGGCCGCCAGAACGGCTACCCGGACAACGGCCGCCACACCACGGGCCAGTTCGAGCGGCCCGGCACCAACGGCCGCGGCATGGACTTCGGCGCCGCCCAGCGCCAGCCCGCCCCGCCGGTCCGCCAGGAGCCCGAGGCGCTGCCGCCGGCCAGCGGTCCCGGCGACGGCCGTACCCCGCTGTACGACACGCTGGAGACCAACTGGTTCCACGGCGGTCAGCAGGAACAGCAGCAGCCGCACCAGCAGCAGCCGCAGCCGCAGCCGCAGCCGCAGCCGCAGCAGAGCAACGGCCACGGGATCGGCTCGGCGCCGCTCCCGCCCGTTCCTGCCCAGCCGCCGGCTCCGGCCGCCGCGGCCCCCCAGCGTCCCGCCCAGGCGGCCTGGCGCACCTCCCCGAACGACGATCTCGTTCGGCAGGCGGAGCGCGTACGGCAGCCGGCGGCGGGCGGTGTCACCACCTCCGGTCTGCCGCGCCGGGTGCCCAGGGCGAACCTCGTCCCGGGCACGGCTCAGCAGCAGCAGCACCACACCGGTCCGCAGGTCTCGCGTGCGCCTGATGACGTCCGCGGCCGGCTGACCAATCTCCGTCGGGGTATCGCGCAGGGTCGGCAGGCCGGCGGCCCGCAGACCGGCAGCTTCCCGAGCCCCACTCACCAGCAGGAGCGTTAGTTGAGTCCGATGAGCCAGGCGGCACAGAACCTCAACTGGTTGATCACCAACTTCGTGGACAACACCCCAGGTGTGTCCCACACCGTCGTCGTGTCCGCCGACGGTCTCCTTCTGGCGATGTCCGAAGGCTTCCCCCGCGACCGCGCCGATCAGCTGGCGGCCGTCGCGTCCGGGCTCACCTCGTTGACGGCCGGGGCGTCCCGGATCTTCGAGGGCGGCGACGTGGCGCAGACGGTCGTCGAGATGGAACGCGGCTTTCTGTTCCTGATGTCCATCTCGGACGGGTCGTCCCTCGCGGTCCTGGCCCACCCCGAGTGCGACATCGGCCTCGTCGGCTACGAGATGGCGCTCCTGGTCGACCGCGCGGGCGCGGTGCTCACGCCCGACCTGCGTGCCGAACTGCAAGGCAGTCTGCTCCACTGACCGCCCCGGAACCAACCCACCTCACCAAATCACCGTCCGGCCGCCACAATCCCCCCACCGGCCACGTCCGACGGCACGACTGACCGACTTGCTGTCCCGCCCGGAGGAACGATGACCCCGCCCACCGCCTCTCATGATCCGTACGCGGAGCCGTACGGGGACGAGGGCGACCAGCCGCTGGTACGTCCTTACGCGATGACCGGCGGCCGGACCCGGCCCCGCTATCAGCTCGCCATCGAGGCGCTGATCAGCACGACGGCCGACCCGGCAGCGCTCATGGGGCTGCTCCCGGAGCACCAGCGCATCTGCCACCTGTGCCGTGAGGTGAAGTCGGTCGCCGAGGTCTCGGCGCTGCTCGCCATGCCGCTGGGTGTGGCCCGGATCCTGGTGGCCGACCTCGCCGAGGCCGGCCTGGTCGCCATCCACCAGCCGGGCGGCGACGAGAACAACGGTGGCGCACCTGACGTGACGCTGCTCGAAAGGGTGCTCAGTGGACTTCGCAAGCTCTGACGGAGGCCGGGCCACCACCTCCGCGAAGATCGTGGTGGCGGGCGGCTTCGGCGTCGGCAAGACCACGTTCGTGGGAGCGGTCTCCGAGATCAACCCGCTGCGCACGGAGGCCGTCATGACGTCCGCCTCGGCGGGCATCGACGACCTCACCCACACCGGGGACAAGACCACCACGACGGTGGCCATGGACTTCGGCCGTATCACGCTCGACCAGGACCTGATCCTCTACCTGTTCGGCACGCCCGGCCAGGACCGTTTCTGGTTCATGTGGGACGACCTGGTACGCGGCGCGATCGGCGCGGTGGTGCTCGTGGACACCCGGCGTCTGGCCGACTGTTTTCCCGCGGTGGACTATTTCGAGAACAGCGGTCTGCCGTTCGTCATAGCCCTCAACGGCTTCGACGGGCACCAGCCGTACACGCCCGAAGAAGTCCGCGAGGCGCTGCAGATCGGTCCGGACGCTCCGATCATCACCACGGACGCCCGGCACCGCGCCGACGCCAAGAGTGCGCTGATCACGCTGGTGGAGCACGCGCTCATGGCACGGCTGCGGTAGCACCCAAGTCATTCGTCGTGTACGGCAGTTGTCGTACGGAAACCGGAGCCGGCTGTGGCCTTTGACACGGTCGGCTCCGGTGTTCATAACGTTTCGGCAGAGGAATCGGGTGGTATCGCCACGCGTCGCGGTCACGTGGTGCCGCTGCGCGCACAACAGCCCCGCCTTTTGGCGGGGCTCGCTCTTTATGACCGTTTTATCTGGGCCTTACAAGAGCACGTTCCCCCGCTTTCCGCTGTTTGGAAGTGCGCAGGCCCCCATGCTGGAATGCCTGAACTGCCCAGTAGTCAAGAACGTACTGAGTAGTGGTCTGTGACACACCGGGCTCTGAGAGACTGCGGCACGACGACAGGTGCCCGCCGCCGAGAGGTTGTTGGTCGAGTGAGGCGAAGCAAGAACGGTCCCGAGCCGTCGGCGCGGGGCAACTTCACCCCGCCGCCGCGCGCCGCGGCGCCCTCCCCTGTGCCTGCCGCGGAACCACCGGCCGGGCCCGCGAAGAGCGGCGGCCGTTTCTCGCCGCGCAACTGGCGCGTGCCGACCAGGCTGAACGCGATCCTGCTCATACCCGTGACCGTCGGTCTCGTCATGGGCGGCTTCCAGGTCAAGAGCTCCATCGACACCTGGAACGAGGCCCGCGACGCGGAGAACACCGCGCGCCTGGTCCGTGCCTCCCTCACCTACGCGGACGCGCTCTACCAGGAGCGTGACGTCACCGCCGCTCCCCTGCTCAAGGGCTCGCTGCAGAACGCCGCGGACAAGAAGACGGTCTCCGACGCCCGCGCCAACACCGACAAGGCCGCCGACGCCTTCGACGCGGCCGCGCAGAACATGCCGCAGAAGCCCGGTCTGGAGCGCCGCCTCAAACTCTTCCGCGAGGCCGAGCCCAAGCTCGTCAGCCTCCGCGCCGCGGCGTACACGACCAAGCTCACCGGCGTGAAGACCGAAGAGGGGTACGTCGAGGTCGCCCACCCCCTGACGGAGTTCGCCAACGAGCTCGGTCTGGGCACCGGAAACATCACCTCCTACGGCCGTACCGTCTACGCCATCGCGCTCACCAAGTCGGCCCTGTCGCTGGAGCGCTCGATCGGCATGCACCTGCTGGTCAAGCCGGGTCCCGACGCCGGCAACCTGGCCAGCCAGCGGGTGGCGCTGTCGTCGTACGCCTACCTGGAGGGCATCGCCGTCGAGGAGTACATCGGCGGTGGCACCGAGGCGGACGCGCAGAAGCTGACCGACCTCCAGTCGAAGATCAAGAGCGACGGCGCGGCCCTGGTGCAGCAGGCCAAGGCCAAGGACCCGAACTACGTGGCCCCGCCGTCCAAGGACAACGCGATGGTCTCGGCGCTGGCGACGCTGCAGGACACCGATCCCAGCACCCGCCAGGCGCTGGCCTCCCAGGGCGTCACCGCCGAGAACTGGTGGGCGGTCAACACCCTCAAGTACAACGCCTACCGCACGATCGAGTCGGACATGGCCGACAAGGCGGTGAGCGAGGCCTCCGACATCGCCGACAACGCGAAGACGGACGCGTTCATCACGGGTGCCGCGGTCGTGGTCGCGCTGCTCGCCGCCTTCATCCTGGCCGGCATGGTGGCCCGCCAGATGTCGCGCTCGATGCGCCAGCTGCGCAACGCCGCCTTCGGCATCGCCGAGCAGCGCCTGCCGATGCTGGTCGACCAGCTCTCCCGCACCGACCCGGGCCGGGTCGACACCCGGGTGGCGCCGATCCCGATCACCTCGACCGACGAGATCGGCGAAGTCGCCCGCGCCTTCGACCAGGTCCACCGCGAGGCGGTCCGGCTCGCCGCGGAGCAGGCCCTGCTGCGGGGCAACATCAACGCGATCTTCACCAACCTCTCGCGCCGCAACCAGTCGCTGATCGAGGGCCAGCTGACCCTGATCACCGACCTGGAGAACAACGAGGCCGACCCGGACCAGCTGGAGAACCTCTTCCGCCTGGACCACCTCGCGACCCGTATGCGCCGCAACGGCGAGAACCTCCTGGTCCTCGCCGGCGAGGAGCCCGGCCGCCGCTGGGACCAGCCGGTCCCGCTGGTGGACGTGCTGCGCGCCGCCTCCTCCGAGGTGGAGCAGTACGAGCGCATCGAGCTCTCCGGCGTGCCGGAGGCCGAGATCCACGGCCGTGCGGTCACCGACCTCGTGCACCTGCTGGCCGAGCTGCTGGAGAACGCCACCACGTTCTCCTCGCCGCAGACGAAGGTCCGCGTCACCGCGACCCGTCTGCCGGACGGCCGCATCATGATCGAGATCCACGACAAGGGCATCGGCCTCACCGCCGAGGACTTCGCGGACATCAACCACAAGCTGGCCAACCCGCCGACCGTGGACGCCGCGATCTCCCAGCGGATGGGTCTCTTCGTGGTCGGCCGGCTCTCCGACCGGCACGGCATCCGGGTCCAGCTGCGCCCCTCCGGCGAGCAGGCCGGCACCACCTCGCTGGTCATGCTGCCGGACGCCATCACCCACGGTGGCGGTGGCGAGCAGGCGCTGGACCGCGACGAGTTCACCGTCTCGCAGATCATCCCGGAGCAGCAGTTCCAGGCCGAGAACTTCGTCCAGCAGCCGCAGCTCCAGCCGATGCGCACGGCGGCCGAGCTGGGCTTCGACGACAGCCGCTACGTGGAGGTCCCGGACGACATCCGCGACCTGGACCCCGTCGGCCGTTCCCTGATGCGCGAGGAGCGCCGTGCGGCCCTGGAGGCCCAGGCGCAGCCCCCGCAGCCCGGACAGCTCCCGGGGACGCCCCAGGAGACCGCCGAGATACCGGCGTACGTCGACGAGTTCGACAGAGGACAGCAGGGCTACGACAACGGCGGTACGGGCTTCCAGGAGCAGCCGGCGGGTTTCGACGCCGGTCAGCAGTACCAGGAGCAGCCGCAGGGCGCGTACGAGGAGCAGTACTACGCGCCGAACGGCGGCCTGCCGCAGAACGACACGTTCGCGCCGGACGCCTTCACCGGCAACGGCGGCTATCCGGAACCGGACTATCCGGAACAGGCCCAGGAGGAGCCCGCGGCCTCGGCCGACTCCTTCCAGGGGTTCGGCGAGCAGCCCTACCAGGACGACTGGCCCCAGCAGGGGCAGCGGCAGGACGGCTACCAGAACGGCTATCCGGCCCAGTACGCTCCGGAAGCGGAATCTTCGCAGGCCGGTGACGTGGCGGAGCGGAACCGCGTAGGCTTCGACCGTCCGGGAGCGGCCCCCGCCGCCGGCCACCGGCTGACCGACGCCGGGCTCCCCCGCAGGGGATCCGGCGGCCCGAACGGCGCGGCTCCCGCGCAGCAGGCTCCGGCCTCGGGTCCGACGGCCTCGGCTCCGGAGTCCAACGGCGACGGCGACTGGCGTTCGGCGAACGACGAGCGCTGGCAGCAGGCCTCGCAGCTGCGCAAGCCCAAGGCCGGCGGAGTCACCTCCTCCGGGCTGCCGAGGCGGGTCCCCAAGGCCAACCTGGTCGAGGGAGCCGCCGAGAACACCCCCCAGGGAGGCCCCCAGGTCTCCCGCGCCCCGGAGGACATCCGGGGCAGACTGAGCAACCTGCGCAGAGGCGTCCAGCGCGGACGCGACGCAGGCAGTGAAACGAACGGCCAGGCCACTGGGAATCAGCACAGTGGTCCTGACAGCACCTACAACCAGGAGCGTTAGTGTGAGCCCGATGAGCCAGGCGGCACAGAACCTGAACTGGTTGATCACCAACTTCGTGGACAACACCCCGGGGGTGTCCCACACGGTGGTGGTCTCCGCCGACGGACTCCTTCTGGCGATGTCCGAAGGCTTCCCCCGCGACCGCGCCGACCAGCTCGCGGCCGTCGCCTCCGGCCTGACGTCGCTGACGGCAGGCGCCTCCCGGATCTTCGAGGGCGGCAGCGTGAATCAGACGGTTGTGGAGATGGAACGGGGATTCCTGTTCATCATGTCCGTATCCGATGGTTCCTCGTTGGCCGTTCTGGCCCACCCGGAGGCCGACATCGGCCTGATTGGGTACGAGATGGCCCTTTTGGTGGACCGCGCGGGCACGGTTCTTACCCCGGATCTGCGGGCGGAACTCCAGGGAAGCCTTCTCAACTAACAGTCAGACGGTGCGTTTTCGCGTCCCGGGGCCGTAAGGTTTCGGGACGCGGCTCCACAGGGATGGGTGCCCGGCACGGTCGGAGGAGGAGAGAAAGTGGCAACACCCCCAGGCGGTTCGAATAACGGCAACTGGTCGTACGGTCCCGCGCAGGGTCACGGCGACGGTTCCGCGAACCGGTACAACTTCCCCTCCACGCCCAGCCACCGGCAGCCGTACGCCCCGCAGGGCCCCGGCCCGTCGCCGTACGACCAGCCGCCGGCGCCCCGCATCCAGCCGGTGCAGCCGCAGCGCCGTCCCGAACCGGCGCCGGCCTCGGCGTCGAACAACCCCTTGGTGCGTCCGTACGCCATGACCGGCGGCCGGACCCGCCCGCGGTACCAGCTCGCCATCGAGGCGCTGGTGCACACCACCGCGCAGCCGCACCAGATGCAGGGCCAGTTGCCCGAGCATCAGCGGATCTGCACCCTCTGCCGTGAGATCAAGTCGGTGGCCGAAGTCTCGGCCCTCCTGTCGATCCCTCTCGGCGTGGCCAGGATCCTCGTCGCCGACTTGGCGGAGGCGGGCCTGGTCGCCATCCATCAGCCCGGCGGCGACGAGAACGCCGGTGGCCAGCCAGACGTGACACTGCTCGAAAGGGTGCTCAGTGGACTTCGCAAGCTCTAGCGGCGGTCCTTCCCGCTCCACCACCTCCGCGAAGATCGTGGTGGCGGGCGGCTTCGGCGTGGGCAAGACCACGTTCGTCGGTGCCGTCTCGGAGATCAACCCGCTGCGCACAGAGGCCGTGATGACGTCCGCGTCTGCCGGCATCGACGACCTCACCCACACCGGGGACAAGACGACCACCACGGTCGCCATGGACTTCGGCCGCATCACCCTGGACCAGGACCTGATCCTGTACCTGTTCGGCACGCCCGGCCAGGACCGTTTCTGGTTCATGTGGGACGACCTGGTACGCGGCGCGATCGGCGCCATCGTCCTCGTGGACACCCGCCGGCTCGCCGACTGCTTCCCCGCGGTCGACTACTTCGAGAACTCGGGTCTCCCCTTCGTCATCGCCCTCAACGGCTTCGACGGCAATCAGCCGTACAACCCGGAAGAGGTGCGCGAGGCGCTCCAGATCGGTCCCGACACCCCGATCATCACGACCGACGCGCGGCACCGTGCCGACGCGAAGTCGGCGCTGATCACCCTGGTCGAGCACGCCCTGATGGCGCGCCTGCGGTAGCTTTCGGCGGCCCGGTCGCCACGGCCGGTCGCACGCCGACCGCGGGTGGTTCGTGGCTGGTCGCGCAGTTCCTCCCCCAGCGCCCCTGAAGGGGTGCTTCTCCGGGCCCCTTCCCGTGAAGGGGCCCGAATCTTTTCCCTCCGGGCGCGCACGGCGGAAGGGCCCCTCTGAAGCCAGAGGGGCCCTTCCGCCGTGCTTGCCGTGGCTGAGCGGCCGGCCTAGCCGTGCCAGCTGTGCGGGGCGCGGAAGCCGTTCTCGCGCTCCAGACGGCGCCAGGCGGCCTTCGCGCGGCCGCGGTGGGACTGCTCGGTGTCGGCGGTCGGCCGGGCTGCCGCACGGGCCAGGAGCACCGCCGTGATGGCGGCGACTTCCTCCGGGTCGGCATGGCCCTTCTCGACGCGGATGTCAGGCACGTTCATGGGTGTCAGTCTCCGTGAGAGAGGTTTCCGCAGGATTACTGCGGGGGGTTGCCGTGCTTACGGGACGGCAGGTCGGCGTGCTTGGTGTGCAGCATCGCCAGCGACCTGGCGAGCACCTCGCGGGTCGCCGCCGGGTCGATGACGTCGTCGACCAGGCCGCGCTCGGCCGCGTAGTAGGGGTGCATGAGCTCGGCCTTGTACTCCTTGACCATCTTCTGCCGCATGGCCTCGGGGTCCTCGGCGGAGGCGATCTGCCGGCGGAAGATCACGTTGGCGGCGCCCTCGGCACCCATGACCGCGATCTCGTTCGTCGGCCAGGCGTACGTCAGGTCGGCACCGATCGACTGGGAGTCCATGACGATGTAGGCACCTCCGTACGCCTTGCGCAGGATCAGGGAGATCCGGGGCACGGTCGCGTTGCAGTAGGCGTAGAGGAGCTTCGCGCCGTGGCGGATGATCCCGCCGTGCTCCTGGTCGACACCGGGGAGGAAGCCCGGTACGTCCAGGAAGGTGACGATCGGAACATTGAAAGCGTCACACATCTGAACAAAGCGCGCAGCTTTTTCGCTCGCCTCGATGTCCAGGACGCCGGCGAGGACCTGGGGCTGGTTGGCGACGATGCCGACCACCTGGCCGTCGATCCGGGCCAGCGCGCAGATGATGTTCCGCGCCCAGCGCTCGTGGACCTCCAGGTACTCGCCGTCGTCGACGATCTCCTCGATGACCTTGGTCATGTCGTAGGGCCGGTTGCCGTCGGCCGGGACGAGGTCGAGCAGGACGTCGCTGCGGCGGTCCAGGGGGTCCGTGGACTCGACGCTCGGCGGGTTCTCGCGGTTGTTCTGCGGGAGCAGCGACAGGAGGTAGCGGACCTCCGCGATGCAGGTCTCCTCGTCGTCGTACGCGAAGTGGCAGACGCCGGAGGTCTCGGCGTGCACGTCGGCGCCGCCGAGGCCGTTCTGGGTGATCTCCTCGCCGGTGACCGCCTTGACGACGTCCGGGCCGGTGATGAACATCTGCGAGGTCTCGCGGACCATGAAGACGAAGTCGGTGAGGGCGGGGCTGTAGGCCGCGCCGCCCGCGCACGGGCCGAGCATCACGGAGATCTGCGGGATGACGCCGGACGCCTTGGTGTTGCGCTGGAAGATGCCGCCGTAGCCGGCGAGCGCCGAGACGCCCTCCTGGATCCGGGCGCCGGCGCCGTCGTTCAGGGAGACCAGCGGCGCGCCGGCCGCGATGGCCATGTCCATGATCTTGTGGATCTTGGTGGCGTGGGCCTCGCCCAGCGCGCCGCCGAAGATCCGGAAGTCGTGGGCGTAGACGAAGACCGTGCGGCCCTCGACCGTGCCCCAGCCCGTGACGACGCCGTCGGTGTAGGGCTTCTTGGCCTCCAGGCCGAAGCCGACCGCGCGGTGCCTGCGCAGCTGCTCGACCTCCTGGAAGGAGTCCGGGTCCAGGAGCAGCTCGATGCGCTCCCGGGCCGTCAGCTTGCCCTTGGCATGCTGCGCCTCGGTCGCCTTCTCGCTGGGTCCCGCCACGGCCGCCGCACGGATCTCGTGCAGCTCGGCGACCCGCCCGCGCGCGTCCGTCGGCTCGCCGGTGGGCTCACCCGTCGTCTCTTCCAAAACGGTCATGTAGTGACCTTACGAAGGACACCAAGGATTGCGAGACGTCGACTCCGTACAGTCTCCGAAGCGTTTTCCTGGAAGCACTGAACAGAACCAGAACCGCATGCAGCCGTTCCGACTGCTCAGGGGGCTGTGGTGTTGTAGGGGTGCCACAAAGAGGAAGCCTGAGACGCGCCTCACATTCATGGCCGGCGCGTACCACCCCCGGAGTGAAGGGCCCCTCGAACGGCGGGCCCCGCGTGCCGGAACGGCTTCCCTCCGAGCCTAGCCGCAGTCGCGCCACACCGTCACGCCGCGTGGCGGGCGGCCCGGCTTGCCACTACGTTCCGTAAGGGTCGCGACACGCGAACCAATGATGTTGAACGTTGTACGGAATAGGACTACGGTGGTCGCCGTTGAGTTCGTTGAACGTTAAACATCAACGACCCGTCCCCCTCAAGGAGCACGTCATGGGCATCTTCGGCCGCAAGAACGACGACACCGCGACCGCCGCCGGCGCCGACACCGCGACGCTGACCGGCGACTACACGCTCGACCCGGCGCACACCACGCTCGGTTTCGTGGCGCGCCACGCGATGGTCACCAACGTCAAGGGCCACTTCGAGCAGTTCGAGGGCACCCTGCACCTGGACGGCTCGGACCCGGCGAAGTCCACCGCCTCCCTCGACATCGTCATGGACAGCATCACCACCGGCACCCCGGACCGTGACGCGCACCTGAAGTCGGCGGACTTCTTCAAGACGGACGAGTTCCCGACGATGACCTTCCGCTCCACCAAGGCCGAGGCGCTGGGCGGGGACGACTACCGCATCACCGGCGACCTGACGATCCTCGGTGTCACCAAGCCCGTCACCATCGACCTGGAGTTCAACGGCGCGGCCAAGGACCCGTTCGGCAACGAGCGCGTCGGCTTCGAGGGCAAGGCCGAGATCAAGCGCTCCGACTGGGGCGTGACCTGGAACGCGGCGCTGGAGACCGGTGGCGTCCTGGTCTCCGACAAGATCAAGCTGAACTTCGACATCTCGGCGATCAAGAACGCCTGAGCCCTCGGCACGGACCGCCGCGGCCCCCGGGCCCGGCCCTCCTCCCGACCGTCCGCAGCGCCCGCCCTCCCCGTTACCGCACGGAGGCCGGGCGCTCGGTCATGTCCGGGGCCGGGCGGCCAGCCGGTCCAGGGCGACCGCCAGCCTGGCGGCCCGGCCCTTCGGCGTACGGGCCGTGAGCAGCGGGAAGATCACCTGGTACCGGTCCGTCCGTCCGAGGACGCCGAAGGCCGCCGCGGCTTCGGGATCGCGTTCCAGCGCCGCCGCCAGGTCCTCGGGGACCCGGGCCTCGCTCTGCGGCTCGTACGCCGCCGCCCACCGCCCGTCCGCCCGCGCCGCGGCCACCTCCGCGAGGCCCGCGGGACGCATCCGGCCGGCCGCGGTCAGCTCCGCCACCCGGCGCACGTTGACCGTGGACCAGATGCTGCCCGGCCGGCGCGGAGTGATCTTCTGCAGGAAGTACGCCGTGTCCAGCGCTCTGCGCTGTCCGGTGATCCAGCCGTGGCACAGGGCGACGTCGTTGACCTCGGCCCAGGTGACCGAGGCCAGGCCCGCGCCCTTCTTGGCGACCTTCACCCAGAGGCCGGGATGCGGAGCCGGGTGGGCGGTGAGCCAGGCGTCCAGGTCGGGGACGGCGGCGAAGGCCCTGGCGCGGGAGGTGTCGGCGGCGTCGTGTGCGGTCATGGCGCCACCGTAGGAGGGAAATAGGCCGGCTTCCGTCCTAGTAGTCGGTGGCCGGGTACCAGTCCCCGCGTCCTTGCGGGGTGAGGTCGAGAAGGTGCCAGACGGGGGTCAGCAGGTCGATGCCGCGCTCCTGGATGTCGTCGGCCAGGCGCGGGTGGGCCGAGTAGGCGTGCCGGACCGTGCCGTCGCCGTCGCGGGTGAGGACGGAGACCGTCGAGTCCTGTTCGCCGTTCTCGTCCTCGCTGCCCAGGTCGTACTTGAACGTGCTGTCGCCGCAGCTGAGCAGCCGCAGCCGGTGCCAGCCGCGGTCACGGGCGTATCCGCGCAGGGCGGCCGGGTCGGCGGCCGCGGCGACGACGAAGTCCGCCTTCCTGGCCACGTGGTGGGCGATGCCGTTGTAGCCGTCGATCCACATCGTGCACATCGGGCACGGCTCGGTCTGCCGCTTGCCGTACATGAAGTGGTAGACGATGAGCGGCCGTTCGGGAGCGGAGAACAGCTCGCCGAGCGCGACCTCGCGCACCGGGGCGTCGCCCGCGCCGAGATCGCGGGGTCCCTCCAGGAAGACGTAGTCCTCGACGGCCGGTCCCGGCGGCAGCGCCCGCCGCAGCGCCGCCACCTCCTCCCGCCGCCGCATCAGCCCGATCTCGGCCCGGCGCAGCTCCTCCCGGGCCCGGAGGTACTCCTCGGACTCCCCTGCCGGCCTCGTCCGCCGCACCATCGCGTCCTCCTGGGGTAGGTCGGGGCCCCGCGGGGAGCCCCGGAAAGGCCCGCTCAGAATCCGCCGCCGAAGTCCCCGCTGTCGCCGCCTCCGCCGCCGAAGTCCCCGCCGCCGCCGAAGTCGCCGAAGTCGCCGGGGTCGAAGTCCGCGCCCGACAGGTCGCCGCCCTGGTAGCCGCCGGAGGAGAAGTCGCCGTATCCGGTGCCGTAGTCCGCGCCGTAGGCGGGAGCGGACATCCAGCCGCCGAGGGCCGTGCCGACGAGGAGGCCGGGCAGCAGGCCGCCGCCGAAGTAGCCGCCCGCCCACGGGCCGTAGGCCGGTCCGGCGTCCCAGTAGGGGCGGCGGCCCTGGTCGGTGTCGACCTCGCGGACCGCCGGGTCGCGGCCGTCGGCAAGCCGGGTGGCGTCGGCCGCGCAGACCGGGACCTCGCGGGCCGAGCCGCCGGCCGGGGTCCAGGTGGCGTCGGTGACCGAGGGGCCGTGCCGGGGGTCGAAGAAGCACGGCGACCGGCGTTCGGGCAGCGGCCTGCCCTCGCGGCGGGCGGCGAGGGCGGCCAGCGAGAAGCGGCCGTCCTGAAGGGCCTGGGTGACGGCCCGTACGTCCTCGGGTCTGCGGGCCTCGCTCATGTACTGCTTCGCCTGGTCGTAGGCGTTCAGCGCGTGCTCGTAGTCGCCGCGCATGGCGTCGTCGGCGCCCGGTTCGGACGGGTGGAAGTCGAGCCGGTCCAGTTCCTCGCCGAAGGCGGTGATGTCCTCGTCCACGACCACCCTCAGCCGGTCCAGGGCGGCCCGCTGTTCCTCCGCGTGACGCCTGCGGCCGCGGCGGGCCAGGGCGTAGGCGCCGGCGCCGCCGGCCACGACCACCGCGCCGACGGTGATCAGCGCCGTGCCGGAGACGCCGGAGCCGGAGGTGCCGCCGCCCCAGGACGAGGGTGCCCTGCCGCCCAGGTTGGCCAGGGCGCGGTCGGTGAAGTCGGTGAGCTGGGTGGGCGCGGGCTCGCCCTGGACGCTGGTGACCAGGTTCCGCACGCCCGTCCGGGACAGCACCGAGGAGTCGGCGCGGGCGTCGAAGCGGTCGCCGAGCCGGACCGCGTACAGGCCGGTGACGCCGGTGGCGGTGCGCAGGTCGGTGAAGAGGTTCTCGGTCGGGTAGCCGGCCGGCAGGACCGCGACGAACAGGGGTTTGTCCGCGTCCTTGATCTGCCGGGCCAGGGTGTCGGCCTCGGCGGCGGACAGCTGCGCGGCGGCCGCCGGGTCGACGTACACCGGGCTCTTGCGGAGGGCGGCGGCGATCGTCGAGACACCGGTGGCCGCCGTGGCCTCGGGTGCGAACGCCGTGAGGGCGATCACCAGCAGGGCCAGCAGCAGGCCTGGGAGGCTTCGGGTCCGGATCCGCAGCACGGCCTTCATGTGTCGCAATGTACCCGAAGCCTCCCATAACCAGTCATTTCTTATGCTGCCGCGTAGGCCTCCCGCAGCTTCTCCACCGCCGCCGCGTACTTGCCGGTCAGCAGCAGGTGGTCGGCGTCGGCGAAGGGCTTCGAGACGGCCGCGGTGACCGACTGCCCGATCCTGTCCTGCACCAGCAGCCGCGCCTTGTCGACCAGCTTCCGGCCGGCCGCGGCGGAGCCCGTCCGCTCCGCGGCCTTCGCCGCGATGCCGAGCGCCCGCAGGGTGGCGTCGCCGCCCTTGGGTGCCTTGGTCAGGGTCGTCAGGCCCCAGCCGTACGGGTACTGCGGGTCGTAGGCCGTGTCGCCGACGTTGATCGGCAGCTGGGCCTCGGACTTCGGCCAGGTCACCGGAAGCTGCCCGGTGAAGGCCTTCTTCCCGTAGAGCACGTCGGCCACGCCGTCGCCCTCGGTGCCCGGCAGCCAGGACGCCACCAGGGAGTCGATCTCGCCGAGCCGGTCGCCGATCAGCTGCGGCCGCCCGGAGACGATCAGCACCGCGCACTTCATGGCCGCGCAGACCTTGTCCACGGCGGCCTGGTCGGCCGGGGTCAGCGCCAGGTCGTTGCCGTTGCCGACGTCTCCGACGCCCTCGGCGTACGGGGTCTCGCCGACGACGACCACCCCCACGTCGTAGCCGCCGGTCGGCGCCGAGGCGTCCTTGGAGTAGGTGACGTTCCCGCCGGCGTTCTTCATGCCCTGGAGGATGGTGGTGCCGGTGGTGTGGGTACCGGACTGGCCCTGCCAGGTGATGGTCCAGCCGCCGGTCTGGTTGCCGAGGTCGTCGGCGTTGGAGCCGGCGACGTACACCTTCTGCGACTTCTTCAGCGGCAGGACCGCGCTGTCGTTCTTCAGCAGCACCTGGGACTCGGCGGCCGCCTGGCGGGCCACCGCGCGGTGCCCCGCGGAGCCGATCTTCGAGGCCCCGCTGGTGTCGGCGTACGGGTGCTCGAACAGGCCCAGTTCGAACTTCTGCGTGAGGATCCGGGAGACCGCGTCGTCGATCCGCCCCACGGTGACCCGGCCCGCGCTCACCTGGTCGGTGAGGGTCTTGGTGAAGTCCTGGTAGCTGTAGGGGACCATCATCATGTCGACGCCGGCGTTGACGGCCGTGCTGACATGGGCCGGGTAGTCGCCGGGGAGCTGGTCGATGGCGTTCCAGTCGCTGATCACGAAGCCGTCGAAGCCCATCCGGCCCTTGAGCACCCCGTTGATCATGTCGCCGCGGGCGTGCATCTTCACGGGGCCCAGGCCGTCGCCCGCGATGTCGAGCGAGGAGTACGACGGCATGACCGTGCCGATGCCCCGGTCGACCGCGGTCTGGTACGGCGCCAGGTGGATGTCCTCCAGCTGCTGCCGGGTGACCTTGGTGACGCCCTGGTCGATCGTGTACGACCCGGTGGTCGAGGAGCCGTACGCGGTGCCGCCGTCGCCGACGAAGTGCTTGGCGGTGGCCAGGACCTTGTCGTCGTCCTTGAGGTCGCGTCCGTCAGCGCGGCCCTGGAGGCCCTGGATCATGGTCTCCATGGACTTGACCAGCGCCGGGTCCTCGCCGAAGGACTCGTAGGAGCGGCCCCAGCGTTCGTCACGGGTGACGCAGAGGCAGGGCGCGAAGTCCCAGGGGACGCCGGTGGCGCGGACCTCGGCGGCCGTCACCGCGCCGGTGTCCTCGGCGATGGCGGGGTCGCGGGTGGCGCCGATGCCGATGTTGTGCGGCATGATCGTGGCGCCGGCCAGGTTGTTGTGGCCGTGCACCGCGTCGACGCCGTAGATCAGCGGGATCTGGAACCTGGTCGCCTGCGCCCGGAGCTGGAAGCCGTCGATCATCTTCGCCCAGGCGTCCGCGGTGTTGGGCGTCGGTGTGGAGCCGCCGCCGGAGAGCAGCGAGCCGAGGTCGTAGGCGGCGACGTCACCGCCGTTGCCGACGGCTCCGCGCTCGGCCTGGGTCATCTGGCCGACCTTCTCGGCCAGGGACATCCGGGACAGCAGGTCGGCGACCCGCTTCTTCACGGGCAGCTTGCTGTCCAGGTACGGGAGTCCGTGCGCGTCGATGACCACCTGCGGGGTCTCGGCGGGGGCCTTGGCGCCGGTGACGGTGAGCTTGAGCGGGACGGTCTCGGCGGATTCGGCGGACCGGTCGTCCAGCGTGCGCACCCTGACGGTCTGCGTGGCGCCGGAGACCGTGCCGGCCGGGAAGGTGAGGGTGCCGGAGACCGGGGCGTAGTCCTTGCCGGACGTGGCGGTGCCGCCGGCGCTCTGGTAGGCGACCGTCACGGGCTCGTCCAGCGGGGCGGAGCCGGTGGTGGCGACGGAGACCTTCACCGAGGCGGTGCGGCCCTCCCGCACCGGGTAGACGGCGGCGTCCGTGGTGACCGAGGCGCGCAGCGACTGGTCGGCCTTGCCGTACAGCTCCACGTCGTCCATGGCGAAGTGCCCCTGGACGCCGACGGGGAGGGTGAGCGCGTAGCCCCACATCCGGTCCAGGCCGAGGACGTGGTCGATGCCGCCGACGGGCTGGTAGTCGGTCCGGTACACGAAGTCCGTGAACGGGATCTCGATCTGCTTCCAGCCGGTGAAGTCGTCGGTGAAGGACGTCGTCCACAGCTCGGAGGCCTCGCCGTCGGCGCCGCCGTCCTTGATCTCGAAGGCGATCTTCTTGCCGTTGTCCTGGCCGTCCCACCAGAAGCGGATGCCCTTGTGGGCGGACCAGTCGTGGGCGGGTTCGGTGGCGGCGAAGTCGTGGGTGAAGCCGCCGTAGCCGCTGATGTCGTACGTCCCGGCGAGGACCTTGGCGCCCTCGGGGGCGTCCGCCCGGTCGGCGAGCTGCAGAGCGGGCGGGTCGTCGCTGTCGCCTCCCCAGGTGAAGATGCCCTCGGCGGGCTGGGAGGCGAAGGGGACCTCGCCCTCGAAGCGGTCGACGGGGGTGGGTGCGGGGTCGTCGGCGGCGCGGGCCGCGGACAGGGGCATCAGGGCTGCGAGCAGAGCGGTGGACACGAGCAGGGCGGTTCTTGGCATAGACCTTCCCTCGACTCTCTGGTTCACTCGGGGCTCTCACAGTTCACTCATGGCTTAGATCACGACGTGAGTTAACTAACGGCTCGCACCCCCGTCAAGACGTCCCGTCAGGAAGGGCGATGTGTCCATGAGAACCACCCCCCACACCATCCGGCTGATCCTGGCCGGACTGCTCACCGTGGCCGGCATCTCCGCGGTCGTACCGTCCGCGCACGCGGCCGGTGAGCAGGTCACGGCGTACCTCACCACCACCGACGACTCCGGCGGCCGCCATGTCACGCGCGGCCTCCAGGCCCAGACGCCGTTCGCCTTCCAGTCCGGCAGCGGCGGCGGCGAGAACATCACCGTCGACGAGAACACCCGCTACCAGACCTTCACCGGCGGCGGCGCCTCCTTCACCGACACCGCGGCCTGGCTGATGAACAGCAGCGGGGCGCTGTCCCAGGCCACCCGCGACGCCACCATGAAGAAGCTGTTCTCGCCCACGGACGGGATCGGGCTGTCGTTCCTGCGCAATCCGATGGGCGCCTCGGACCTGGCCCGCTACGGGTACACGTACGACGACGTGCCGGCCGGGCAGAGCGACCCGAACCTCAACAGCTTCTCCATCTCCCACGACCTGGCGGACGTCGTCCCGCTCACCAAGCAGGCACTCCAGCTGAACCCGTCCGCGACTGTCATGGCCTCGCCATGGACGGCGCCGGCCTGGATGAAGGACAGCGGCTCGCTCAACGGCGGCTGGCTCAAGTCGGAGGACTACGGCGCCTACGCCTCGTACTTCGTGAAGTACCTCCAGGCCTACCAGGCGCAGGGCGTGAAGGTCTCCTACGTCACCCCGCAGAACGAGCCGACCTGCTGCTCCGGCTACCCCTCGATGAGCTGGAACGCCTCGGGCCTGCAGTACTTCCTCAAGAGCGAACTGCTGCCGAAGCTCCAGGCCGCCGGGCTCTCCACCAAGGTCCTCGCGCACGACTGGAACTGGGACGTCTACGACTCCTACGCGGCCGCGAGCGTGGACGACGCGGCGATCCGCAACCATCCCAACTTCGGCGGCATCGCCTGGCACGGCTACGGCGGCGACATCAACAAGCAGACCACCGTGCACAACCAGTACCCGAACCTCGACGCCTTCGGCACCGAGCACTCCGGCGGCACCTGGATCGCCAACCAGCAGCGCGAGGACATGAACAACATCATCGACTACACCCGCAACTGGGCGAAGTCGGTGACCAAGTGGTCGCTGGCCGTGGACCAGAACATGGGCCCGCACAACGGCGGTTGCGGCACCTGCACCGGGCTGATCACCGTGCACAACGGCGACGGCGCGAGCGGGACCGTCGACTACACGGTCGAGTACTACACGATGGGGCACCTGACGAAGTTCGTCCGGCCCGGCGCGCAGCGGATCGCCTCCACCGCGTCCTCCGCGGTGCCGAACGTGGCCTGGCGCAACCCGGACGGCTCCAAGGCGCTCATCGCCTACAACGACGCCTCCGCCGCCAAGACCGTCACCATCAACTGGGGCGGCCAGCACGCCACCTACTCGCTGCCCGGCAAGACCTCGGCGACCTTCACCTGGTCCGGCACCCAGTCGGGCGGCGGCGCCCAGAGCGGCGCCTTCACGGGCCTGGCGAACAAGTGCCTGGACGTGGCGGGCGGTTCGGCCGCCAACGGCACCGCCGTGCAGCTCTACGACTGCAACGGCTCCACCGCCCAGCAGTGGACCGTGCAGTCCGACGGCTCGGTCCGCGCCCTCGGCAAGTGCCTGGACGTGACCTCGGCGTCGACGGCGAACGGCGCGAAGGTCCAGTTGTACGACTGCAACGGGACCGGCGCGCAGCAGTGGTCGTACAACGCCTCGACGGGTGACGTGGTGAACGCGGCGGCGAACAAGTGTCTGGACGTCACGGACAACTCGTCGGCGAACGGGGCGCGCGCCCAGATCTGGACGTGCACCGGAGCCGCCAACCAGAAGTGGCACCTGCAGTAGCGAGGCGGTGCGGCGGAGCGAGCCGGGGGCTGTGAGCCCAGCCCCCGGCTTTTCCGTGGCTACTCGGCCGGCTCCACGCCCGCCCGCAGCAGGCCGTACGTGTACGCGTCCTCCAGGGCCTGCCAGGAGGCGGCGATGACGTTCTCCGCCACGCCGACCGTCGACCACTCGCCGGTGCCGTCGGAGGTGGAGATCAGGACCCTGGTCGTGGACTGGGTGCCGTGCTTGCCCTCCAGGATGCGGACCTTGTAGTCGACCAGGTCGAGCTTGGCCAGCTGGGGGTAGATCTTCTCGAGGGCGACGCGCAGGGCGCGGTCGAGGGCGTTGACCGGGCCGTTGCCCTCCGCCGTGGCGACGATCCGCTCGCTCTTGGCCCAGAGCTTGACGGTGGCCTCGTTGGCGTGGGTGCCGTCGGGGCGGTCCTCGACGATGGCCCGCCAGGACTCGACGCGGAAGTAGCTGCGCCGCCTGCCCTCGACCTCGGCGCGCAGCAGCAGCTCGAAGGAGGCGTCGGCGGCCTCGAAGGTGTAGCCCTTGAGCTCGTACTCCTTGACCCGCTCCACCACCCGGCCGACCAGTTCGCGGTCGCCGCCGAGGTCGATGCCGAGTTCCTTGCCCTTGAGCTCGACGGAGGCGCGTCCGGCCATGTCGGAGACCAGCATCCGCATGGTGTTGCCGACCAGCTCGGGGTCGATGTGCTGGTACAGGTCCGGGTCGACCTTGATGGCGGAGGCGTGCAGGCCGGCCTTGTGGGCGAAGGCCGAGACGCCGACGTAGGGCTGGTGCGTGGAGGGCGTGAGGTTGACGACCTCGGCGATGGCGTGCGAGATCCGGGTCATCTCGCGCAGCTTGCCGTCCGGGAGGACCTTCTGGCCGTACTTCAGCTCCAGGGCGGCGACCACCGGGAAGAGGTTGGCGTTGCCGACGCGCTCGCCGTAGCCGTTGGCCGTGCACTGCACGTGCGTGGCGCCGGCGTCGACGGCGGCCAGGGTGTTGGCGACCGCGCAGCCGGTGTCGTCCTGGGCGTGGATGCCGAGCCGGGCACCGGTGTCGGCCAGGACGGTGGCGACCACGGCGTGGACCTGGGCGGGGAGCATGCCGCCGTTGGTGTCGCAGAGGATGACGACGTCGGCGCCGGCCTCCGAGGCGGCGCGGACGACCGCCTTCGCGTACTCGGGGTTGGCGCGGTAGCCGTCGAAGAAGTGCTCGCAGTCGACGAAGACGCGGCGGCCCTGGTCCTTGAGGAAGGACACGGTGTCGCGGACCATCTCCAGGTTCTCGTCGAGCGTGGTGCGCAGCGCCAGCTCGACATGGCGGTCGTGCGACTTGGCGACCAGCGTGATGACCGGCGCCCCGGCCTCCAGCAGCGCCCTGACCTGCGGGTCGTCGGCCGCCTTGGCACCGGCCCTGCGGGTGGCGCCGAAGGCGACCAGCTGGGCGTGCTTGAAGTCGATCTCCTGCCGGGCACGGGCGAAGAACTCGGTGTCCCGGGGGTTGGCGCCGGGCCAGCCGCCCTCGATGAAGCCCACGCCGAAGTCGTCCAGGTGCCGTGCGATGGCCAGTTTGTCCGCGACGGTGAGGTTGATGCCCTCGCGCTGCGCACCGTCGCGCAGCGTGGTGTCGAAGACGTGGAACGAGTCGTCCAGCTCGTTGGTTGCCGTCTCGGTCATGGTCCCTAGGCTCCTGATGTCGAATCTCGGTCGTACCGGAATGACCGGCTCCACCGTCCCTCCATGGTCCCTCGCGCTCGCTCTCCGGCTGAAGGTGGGCCGGAAAACGAAAAAACCCCTCGCGGGTGCGAGAGGTCTGCGCGCGGGTCGAGGACGACGATGGCCACCCGTACCTGGTCGTACGTGGTGGTCACTGCGGACCGGCGCGCCTGCTGCCCATAATCATGGCGAACGAGAGCACGGGGGAAGTCTGGCACAACCCGCCGCCCGCTCACCGACCGTCTCAGGATGCGGTCGTCACGGCGGACGCCTCATGAGACCGCGCCCGTCCCGCGCGGGGCTCCGCGTCCCGCGCCCTGTGACCCGCGCCACCGGACGGGCTCACGCGCTCGCGAGGAGATCCGCCGCGAGGAACTCGCCCACGTGAGCGAGGACCTGGTCCCGGTCCGTGCCGCGCAGCCCGATCGCCACGTGGATGGAGAAGCCGTCGAGCAGCGAGCGCAGGCGCGCGGCGAAGCGGTCGGGGTCGACGGCCCGGAACTCGCCCCGCGAGATGCCCTCGGCCAGCAGCGCCACCAGGTCGCGGTGCCAGGCGCCCTCGATGGCGGCCTGCCGGTCGCGGGCCGCCTCGTCGGCGTTCTGCGAGCGGTTCCAGACCTCCAGCCAGAGCGTCCAGTGCGGGTCGCGGTGGCCCGTGGGGACGTACAGGTCGACGTAGGCGTCCAGGCGCTCCCGGGCGGTGCCCCGGCGGGTGAGCAGCCGGCCCCGCTCGGCGCCCAGCCGGCCCTCGCTCCACTCCAGGGTCTGCAGCAGCAGTTCGTCCTTGGAGCGGAAGTAGTAGAGGAGGTGGCCGCTGCTCATGCCGACCTCGTGGCCGAGCGCGGCCATGGTGAGTTTCTCCAGACCGCGGTCGGCGATCATGTCCATGGCGGCGGCGAGCACGTCCTCGCGGGGCGGGGCCTGTCTGCGCCCACCGGCCATGTGCTGCTCCTCGTCGTCCTAGATCTTCGGCTGCTGCTGGGTGATGCAGTGGATACCGCCACCGCCGGAGAAGATCGTACGGGCGTCCACCAGGGTCACCGTCCGCTCGGGGAAGAGACGGCGGAAGATCCCGGCCGCCACCTCGTCGCGCGGGTCGTCGAAGCCGCAGAGCACGACCCCGCGGTTGCAGAGGTAGTGGTTGATGTAGGAGTAGTCGGCCCAGTGGCCGTCGGCCTCCAGCACGGTCGGCGCCGGGACCTCGACGACCTCCAGCGCCCGGCCGCGCGCGTCGGTCTGGGACCTGAGCAGGCCGATCACCTCGCGGGTCACCTCGTGGTCGGGGTGCGCCGGGTCCGGCTGGTGGTGGGCGACGACCACGCCGGGGCGGGCGAAGGCGGCGACGATGTCGACGTGTCCGAGGGTGCCGAAACCGTAGGGCGGGTAGTCGCCGGTGAGACCGCGGGGCAGCCAGATCGCCTTGCGGGTGCCGAGCATCGCGTGGATCTCGGCCTCGACCTGCTCGCGGGTCCAGTCCGGGTTCCGCTCCGGGCCGAGCTGCACGGTCTCGGTCAGCAGGACGGTGCCCTCGCCGTCGACGTGGATCGCACCGCCCTCGTTCACCAGCTTCGAGGCGTAGGTCTTCGCGCCCGCGAGGTCCGAGACGTAGGCGGCGATCTTCGCGTCGTGCTCCCAGCGGGCCCAGTGCTGCGCGCCCCAGCCGTTGAACGTCCAGTCCACGGCGGCCAGTTCACGGCCGTTGCTGAGGAACGTGGGTCCGATGTCCCGCATCCAGGCGTCGTCCAGCTCGCGCTCGACGGTGTCGACGCCCGGACCGAGCACCGCCTGGGCGTCCGCCGACTGGCCGGGGCCGCAGACCACCGTCACCGGCTCGAAGCGCAGGATCGCGCGGGCCACCGCGGCCCACGCCGCCCGGGAGGCCCGGAGGTCGTCCGGGTCCTCGAAGGTGGGGTTGGGGCCGGGCCACGCCATCCAGGTGCGCTCGTGCGGGGTCCACTCGGCGGGCATCCGGAAGCCGTCGGCGGCGGGCGTGTTCATGCGCGGGTCCATGCGGGGGTCCTTCACAGGCCGTGACGTCCGGGATGACGTCTAGAGGAAGTAGAGGCGGTTGAGGGCGACGGAGTCGGCGGGCTCCGAGCGCAGCGGCTCGCCGTCGAGGGTGACCAGGCCCGTGCGCTGGTCCACGTCGACCGCTCCGGTACGGGAGTTGAGCCGCAGGTCGGCCGGTCCGATGCCGCGGGTGCCGCGGACCGCGACCCGGCGGCGCCGGGTGGGCATGGTGTCGTTGCCCTGGTCGAGGGCGGCCTGCGCCACGAAGGCCACCGAGATGTCGGCGGGGGTCGCCCCGTGCGCTCCGAACTGCGGTCCCAGGACGAGGGGTTCGCAGGTGTCGGTGGCCGCGTTCGGGTCGCCGGTCACGCCGTAGGCCGGGAAGCCGGACTTCAGGACCAGCTGCGGCTTGGCCCCGAAGTACTCGGGCGACCACAGCACGATGTCGGCCAGCTTGCCGACCTCGATGGAGCCGACCTCGTGGGCGAGGCCGTGGGCGATCGCCGGGTTGATGGTCAGCTTGGCCATGTACCGCAGCACGCGCTCGTTGTCGTGGCCGTCGTCCGGGGCGCCGAGTTCGGCCTTCATCTTGCCGGCCATCGCGAAGGTGCGGCGGACGGTCTCCCCGGCCCGGCCCATGCCCTGCGCGTCGGACGAGGTGATGCCGATCGCGCCCAGGTCGTGCAGCACGTCCTCGGCGCCCATGGTCCCGGCGCGGATGCGGTCGCGGGCCATGGCGGCGTCGCCGGGCAGGTCGGTCTTCAGGTCGTGGACGGAGACGATCATCCCGTAGTGCTCGGCGACCGCGTCCCGGCCGAAGGGCAGGGTGGGGTTGGTGGAGGAGCCGATGACGTTGGGGACACCGGCCATCTTCAGGACGTTCGGCACGTGTCCGCCGCCGCAGCCCTCGATGTGGAAGGCGTGGATGGTGCGGCCTTCGAGGACCCTCAGGGTGTCCTCGACCGACAGGCACTCGTTCAGTCCGTCGCTGTGCAGCGCGACCTGGACGTCGTGCTCCTCGGCGACCCGCAGGGCCGTGTCCAGGGCGCGGGTGTGGGCGCCCATGTCCTCGTGGACCTTGAAACCGGAGGCACCGCCCTCGGCGAGCGCCTCGATCAGCGGGGCCGCGTGCGAGGACGAACCCCGGCCGAGGAAGCCGATGTTGACCGGCCAGGCGTCGAAGGCGTTGAACGCGTGCTTCAGCGCCCAGGGCGAGTTGACGCCGACGCCCCACACCGGGCCGAACTCCTGCCCGATGATCGTGGTGACGCCGGAGGCCAGCGAGGCCTCCATGATCCGCGGCGACAGCAGGTGGACGTGGGTGTCGACGGCGCCCGCGGTGGCGATCAGCCCCTCGCCGGAGACGATCGAGGTGCCGGTGCCGACCACGACGTCGACGCCGTCGAGGGTGTCGGGGTTGCCGGCCCGGCCGATCGCGCAGATCCGCCCCTCGCGGATGCCGATCGACACCTTCCGGACGCCCTGCACGGCGTCGATGACGACGACGTTGCTGATCACGACGTCGCAGGTCTCGCGGACCGCGGCCGCCTTCAGGTGCAGTCCGTCGCGGGCGGTCTTGCCGAAGCCGGCCAGGAACTCGTCGCCGTAGCGCTGGGAGTCGTCCTCGACGCGGATCACAAGACCGGAGTCGCCGAGGCGGATCCGGTCGCCGGCCCGGGGGCCGTGGGTGGCCGCGTACTCGTGGGGCGTGAGGCGGCGGGCCTCGGCCGGGTGTCCTCCGGGACGGCTCATCGTCCTGCCTCCTCGTCGTGGATGCCCAGGTAGCCGCAGGCGGCGGCGCGGCGCAGCGCCTCCTCGCGGGCGCCGGGCGCGTCCAGCGGGCCGTCGACCAGGCCGGCGAAGCCGATGGCGACGCGGGCGCCGCCGATCGGCACCAGGCCGACCTCCAGCGACTCCCCCGGTCCGAAGCGGACGGAGGACCCGGCGGGCACGGCGAGCCGCAGGCCGTAGGCGGCTGCGCGGTCGAAGTCGAGGCGCGGGTTGGCCTCGAAGAAGTGGAAGTGGGAGGTGACGGAGACCGGGACGGTCGCGGTGTTGGTCACGCTCAGCCGGAGAACCGCCTCCGGGTCGGCGTGCTCTGGCCCCGGCAGCAGGGCGCCGGGCCCGTCCTCGCCCAGCAGGCCGCCGCCGATCGGGTCGGTGACCACCGCGAGCCGCGAGCCGTCGTCGAAGACGGCCTCGACGTGCACCTCGGTGACGACGTCGGCGACACCGGGCAGCACGTCGGCCGGGCCGAGGACGGATCGGGCCGCCTCGATGGCCTCGGCGAGCCTCCTGCCGTCCCGGGCGGCCTCGCAGACGGTGTCCGCGATCAGCGCGGTGGCCTCCGGCACGTTGAGCCTGAGGCCCCGGGCACGGCGGGCACGGGCCAGCTCGGCGGCTCCGAAGAGCAGCAGCCGGTCACGTTCCGTGGGGGTCAGTCGCACGTCCCGGCACCTCCTTCGCTTCCTCTTGGCTTGCTCGACTTAGAACAACACTCTAAATGCCGTATTACGAGAAGGGAACCATTGACATCAACCGCCCGGTCACCCACATTGAACGTCGCTCTAACTTTCAGGCGGCCGTCGAAGGAGACCCAGCCATGCCGATAGAACAGCGCGGAGTCGACACCATCCCGGACGCGGAACGCACCAGCGGTCCCAAGGACCTGGTCTCGATCCTGCTCGGCTCCAACCTCTGCCTCGGCGTGATCATCTTCGGCTGGCTGCCGCCGTCCTTCGGGCTCGGCTGGTGGGCGTCGGTGAGCGCGATCGTGGCGGGCACGGTGGTCGGCACGCTGTTCACGGCCCCGCTGGCGCTGGTCTCCCTGCGCACCGGCACCAACCTCTCCACCTCCTCCGGCGCCCAGTTCGGGGTGCGCGGGCGGCTGGTCGGCTCGGTGGTGGGCCTGCTGCTGGCCCTCGGCTACACCGCGCTGACCGTGTGGATCGGCGGCGACGTGATGGTGGGCGTGCTGAACCGGCTGTTCGGGCTGCCCGCGGACGGGGTGTCCTACGCGGTGGTCTACGGGGTGCTCGCGGCGGCCACGGTGGCCGGCGCGGTCTACGGCTACCGGGTCCTGCTCGCCATGTCACGGGTGCTCGCCGTCGGCATGACCGCCCTGCTGATCCTCGGGATCTTCGCGTACGCCCCGCACTTCGCCACCTCGCCGCTGCCGGACGCGGGCGGCTACCTGCTGGGCGGGTTCTGGCCGACCTGGTGTCTGGCGGCGGTCGCGGCGGGACTGTCCGGGCCGGTCGCCTTCATCACCCTCCTCGGCGACTACACGCGCTACATCTCCCCGGTCCGCCACTCCGCCCGCCGGGTCCTGCACGGCACCTGGCTGGGCCTGGTCCTGGGCCTGCTGGTGCCGCAGCTGTTCGGCACGTTCACCGCGTACGCGGCCCGCTCGGCGACCGACTACGCGGGCCCGCTGGTCTCCGCCTCGCCCACCTGGTACCTGGTCCCGCTGCTGCTCTCCGCCTCCGCGGGGTCGGTCGGCAACGCGGGCCTGATGCTGTACTCGATGGGCCTGGACCTGGACGCGATCCTGCCCCGCGCGTCCCGCGCCCGCGCCACCTACACGGTCGCGATCGTGGCCACGGCCTGCGTCTTCGTCGGCCACTACGCCTGGAACGCGCAGTCCGCGATGACGTCGTTCGTGCTCCTGCTGACGGCGATCGGCACCCCCTGGGCGGTCATCACCCTCATCGGCTTCCGCCGGTGCCGCGGGATCTACGACGCGGACGCGCTCCAGGTCTTCAACCGCCGCTCGCACGGCGGGATCTACTGGTACCGGGCCGGCTGGAACGTCCGGGCCACGGTCTCCTGGGCCGTCGGCGCGGGAGTGGGCCTGCTGGCGGTCTCGCTGCCGTCGTACGAGGGGCCGCTGCTGTCGCTGACCGGCGGCGTGGACTGCAGCTTCCTGCTGTCGGGCCTGGTGGGCGGTGCGCTGTACCTGCTGCTGCCGTCCCGCCCGGGAGAGCCGTCCCTCCCGGCGCCCGAGGACGAGGGCCGCACCGCACCGGAGCCCAGCCCCTCCGGCGTGTGAGGACGCTCCCCCGCCCTGGAACGCCTGTCGCCTCCCCCTACGGTCCGCAGGGGGAGGCGACAGGCGTTCCAGGGGGCGGCGGTCAGCCCAGTTCGTGCATCCAGCCGTGCTTGTCCGCGACCTTGCCGCGCTGGATGTCCAGCAGCGCCTCACGGAGCCTCATGGTCACCTCGCCCGGCTCGCCGCCGGACTGGAGCCACTCGGCGCCGTCGCGCTTGACCGTGCCGACCGGGGTGATGACGGCCGCCGTGCCGCAGGCGAAGACCTCGGTGAGGGTGCCGTTCTCCGCGTCGCGCTGCCACTGGTCGATGGAGACCCGGGCCTCCTCGGACTCGTAGCCGAGGTCACGCGCGACGGTGAGCAGGGAGTCACGGGTGACGCCTTCGAGGATGGAGCCGCTCAGGGTCGGCGTGACGATCTTGTCGCCGTACACGAAGTACAGGTTCATGCCGCCGAGTTCCTCGACCCACTTGTGCTCGACCGCGTCGAGGTAGCAGACCTGGTCGCAGCCCTGTGCGGCGGCCTCGGCCTGGGCGAGCAGGGAGGCCGCGTAGTTGCCGCCGGTCTTGGCGTCGCCCATGCCGCCGGGGACGGCGCGGACGCGGTCCTCGGAGGCCCAGATGGAGACCGGCCGGACGCCGCCGGGGAAGTAGGCGCCCGCCGGGGAGGCGATGACCAGGAAGAGGTACTCGTTGGCCGGCTTGACGCCCAGGCCGACCTCGGTGGCGATCATGAAGGGGCGCAGGTAGAGGGACTCCTCGCCGCCGTGTGCCGGGACCCAGTCCTTGTCCTGCTGGACGAGCAGGTCGCAGGCCTCGACGAAGGTCTCCACCGGCAGCTCGGGCATGGCGAGCCGGCGGGCGGAGCGCTGGAAGCGCTTGGCGTTCTGGTCGGGGCGGAAGGTGGCGACCGAGCCGTCGGGGCGGCGGTAGGCCTTCAGGCCCTCGAAGATCTCCTGGGCGTAGTGCAGGACGTTGGTCGCCGGGTCGAGGGGGATCGGCGCGTACGGAACGAGCTGCCCGTCGTGCCAGCCGCGGCCCTCGGTCCACTTGATCGTCACCATGTGGTCGGTGAAGTGGCGGCCGAAACCGGGGCTGGCGAGGATCGCCTCGCGCTCGGCGGCGGCGAGCGGGTGCGCGGACGGCTTGAGCTCGATCGTGGGCGTCGTCATGAGTGGTAATCCTTCACCGGTTGTAGTGATGGGCCGCGCTCACGCCCGTACGCCGGTGTCCACTGGTAGGACGTCCGAGCATTCCCTCACACCGCGGCTCCGCGTTCGATTATCGCGCGGGGGCCGGGGCGGAAGGAATCGGGGTGAATGCGGACCCGGGGTCGATGGTGGCACCCGGCGGCAGGCATGGGGAAGCCGCCGGGCGCTGATGCGACCCGGCGGCTTCGAAGTGGTTCGGCAGCGCGGCGGGTCAGCCGGCTACGCGTACGGCGAGGGCGTCGCCGATCTCCGAGGTGGAGCGGGCGGGCTTGCCCTGGCGCTCGGTGAGGTCGGCGGTGACCGCCTCCTCGACGCGGGCGGCCTCCGCGTCGTAGCCGAGGTGGCGCAGCAGCAGGGCGACGGAGAGCACGGTGGCCGTGGGGTCTGCCTTGCCCTGGCCCGCGATGTCCGGCGCGGAACCGTGCACCGGCTCGAACATCGAGGGGAAGTCGCGGGAGGGGTTGATGTTGCCGCTCGCCGCGACGCCGATGCCGCCGGAGACGGCCGCGGCGAGGTCGGTGATGATGTCGCCGAAGAGGTTGTCGGTGACGATCACGTCGAAGCGGGCCGGGTCGGTGACCAGGTAGATGGTCGCCGCGTCCACGTGGATGTAGTCCGTGGTGACCTCGGGGTACTCCGCGGCCACCTGGTTGAAGACGTTCGTCCACAGGTGCCCGGCGAAGGTCAGGACGTTGTTCTTGTGGACCAGCGTGAGCTTCTTGCGCGGGCGGGCCTGGGCGCGGGCGAAGGCGTCCCGCACGACACGCTCCACGCCGTAGGCCGTGTTGACCGACACCTCGGTGGCGACCTCGTGCTCGGTGCCCTTGCGGATGGTGCCGCCGTTGCCGGTGTACGGCCCCTCGGTGCCCTCGCGGACCACGACGAAGTCGATCTGCGGCTCGCCGGCCAGCGGGGTGGCGACACCCGGCAGGAGCTTCGACGGACGCAGGTTGACGTGGTGGTCGAAGGCGAAGCGGAGCTTCAGCAGGAAACCGCGCTCCAGGACGCCGGAGGGGACGCTCGGGTCGCCGATCGCACCCAGCAGGATGACGTCGTGCTTCTTCAGCGCGTCGAGGTCGGCTTCGGTGAGGGTCTCACCGGTGGCGTGGTACCGCTTGGCACCGAAGTCGTACTCCTTGGTCTCCAGCTTCACGTCCTCCGGGAGGACGGCGGAGAGGACCTTGAGGCCTTCGGCCACGACTTCCTGCCCGATGCCGTCACCGGGGATCACTGCGAGATCGATGCTGCGAGACATGTCGGCACCCTACTCCGCGTCCCATGGGATGACACACGTTGTCCGCCATGCGGACATCCGCGTCGTTCCGTCGCCCGGCGTTCACCCGTACGTGCACCCGGTGTTGGCCTTTGCTGGGCATGTTTCCTCCCATGGACGTCCCCGACTTCGGCATTCCGCCACGGCTCGCCGCCCGGATGAGCATGGCCGAGCAGTACGAGTACCTGCGCGGGCGGCTGGTGAGCCGCCGCACGCTGGTGACGGCGGGCGCGCTGGCCGGCGGCGGCCTGGTCGCCGGCTGCCGGAGCAGGTCGGCGAGCCCGGCGCCGGCCACCTCGGCGGTCCGCGGCTCGGCGGTCGCGCCGTTCGGCCGTCATCTCGCCTTCGGCGCCGACCCGCGGACGCGGATGCGGATCTCCTGGCAGGTGCCGTCCGCGGTGCGCGGGCCGTTCGTGCGGATCGGGACGCGCCCGGACGACCTGGGCCGGCGCGTCACCGCCGAGGTCCGGCACCTGCGCACGCCCGGGGTGCAGGGCGTGCGCCCGGTGGTCGAGCAGTACTACGTCCACGCGGCCCTGGACGGCCTCGCCCCGGGCACGACCTACTACTACGGCGTCGGCCACGACGGCTGGGACCCGGCCGCCCCGGAGCACCGCGCCACGATCGCCTCCTTCCGCACCGCGCCCGCGCGCCCGGAGCGGTTCGTGTTCACGGCCTTCGGCGACCAGGGCGTCAGCCGGGCCGGGAAGTCCGCCGACGACGCGCTGCTGAAGCAGGACCCGGCCTTCCATCTGCACGCGGGGGACATCTGCTACGCGGACGGCAACGGGACCGGCCGCACCTCGGACGGCTACGACGCCCGCGAGTGGGACCGGTTCCTGCTGCAGAACGACCCGGTGGCCCGCTCCGTCCCGTGGATGGTGACGACCGGCAACCACGACATGGAGGCCTGGTACTCCCCCGACGGCTACGGCGGCCAGTACGCCCGCTTCGCCCTGCCCGACAACGGCTTCGACCCGCACGGGGCGCCGGGCGTGTACTCCTTCACCTACGGCAACGTCGGCTTCGTCGCGCTGGACGCCAACGACGTCTCGTACGAGATCCCGGCCAACCTCGGCTACAGCGGCGGCCGGCAGACGGCGTGGCTGGAACGGAGGCTGAAGGAGCTGCGGGCCGAGCCGGGCGTGGACTTCGTGGTCGTCTTCTTCCACCACTGCGCGTACTCGACGTCCTCGCACGCCTCCGACGGCGGGATCCGGGACGCCTGGCTGCCGCTGTTCGCCAGGTACCAGGTCGATCTGGTGATCAACGGGCACAACCACGTCTACGAGCGCACCGACGCGGTGCGGGACGGCGCGGTCGGCCGCGAGGTCCCGGTCGGCGGTACGACCGACCCGGCGCGGGACGGGATCGTGTACGTCACGGCGGGCGGCGGCGGGCGGGACCTGTACGCGTTCCCCTCCGGCGTCGAGGACAGCTACGAGGGGCACGTCACCCGGCACGGCGCGGTGAGCAGCTTCCACTGGGCCAAGGGGCAGCACAACGTGGCGGAGACGGTGGAGTGGTCGCGGGTGCGGTACACCGGCTTCTCCTTCCTCAAGGTCGAGGCGGAGGCGGGCACCGCTGCGAGGCTCAGGGTGTCGGCGCTGGCGCACAGCGGTGCGCGGATCGACCACTTCGAGATACGGCGGGGCGGCTGACCCAGGGGTACGGCGCGGCGGTCCCGGCCGCGCCGCACCCCGTGCGGGCGCGGCTCCCGCTCAAGAGGCGGTGCGGGTGGGCTCAGTGGCCGGTCTCGCCGCCGTTGTCGCGGCGGTCGAGGGCGCGCTGGAGGGCGGCGGCGGCGTTCTTGCGCTCGGACTCGCTGGTGCGGGACACGTGGCGGACGCGGCGGCGGACGGTCGTCTCGGCCATGGGAATCGACTCCTTCGGCAATCACACGGAGTACGGCAATGGGGGGTTGCGAGACGCCGGAAGGGGCGGGGAGCGCGGTGCCGCAGGGGTTGCCTGCACGGGGCCCGGCTCACGACCGCCATTCGCTTGATCGAGCGAGACGTTCGGCTCCTACAAAAGTAAGGGAGCGGCCCGCTTCTGTCTGCACAATTACTCGGACTTCCTACTATCTGAGACGGCGGACCGCGTCACACGGCTGTGAACTGGGCTTTCGCCAGCCGAAACAAGGGGTGTGACAGGCGTGACAGGTGTGGCAGACGGGCTAGAGGACGTCCCCGTCGCGCCAGTCGAAGACCAGCTCGTGGGCGGGGTCGAGGACGCCGGCGAGACCGGGCCGCACGAAGAGGCAGCCCTCCTCCTCCGCCAGGCGCACGATCCCCCGGTCCGGCGAGAGGGCGGCGATCCTGCCGGGCCAGCACTGCCAGCCGCGGGCGCTGTAGAGCTGGGCGCCGTCGTCGCTCGCGCCGAGCGCACCGAGGTCGTAGGCGCGCTCGACGTACCGCTCCAGAGCCGCCATCACCTGGCCGCCGAGGCCGCGGCGGCGGACGTCGGCCCGTACCGCGACGGCCTCGACGTAGCCGACCCGCAGCCAGGCGCCGCGGTGCCGGGCCCGGCGCATGACCACCGAGCCGTGCGCGGCGAGTCCGGTCTCGTCGTGCACGAGGGCGTGCACGCCGCCGAGGCCGTGCTCCCAGTCGGCGTCGGTGAGGTCGTCGCCGAACGCGCCGTGCAGCAGGGTGTGCACGGCGTCGAGGTCGGCGGGGTCCAGGTCTGCGGTGTGCGCGAGACGGAGAGACATGAGCCCAGTATCGGCACCGGCCGGCGGGCGGGAGGCGGTCTCATGGGAACGGGCCGGGAAGCCTGCTCGTGGGTCAGGCTTCCCGGCCCGTCGCTGGGGCGGGCGGAGGGTCAGCCCATGTGCGGGTAGGAGTAGTCGGTCGGGGCGACCAGCGTCTCCTTGATCGCGCGGGTCAGCGTCCAGCGCAGCAGGTTCTGCGGGGCGCCGGCCTTGTCGTTGGTGCCGGAGGCGCGGCCGCCGCCGAAGGGCTGCTGGCCGACGACGGCGCCGGTCGACTTGTCGTTGATGTAGAAGTTGCCCGCCGCGTAGCGCAGCTTCTCCATCGTGTACGCGGCGGCCGCGCGGTCGCCCGCGACGACCGAGCCGGTCAGCGCGTACTCGGACACCGACTCCATCTGGGTCAGCATCTCGTCGTAGCTGTCGTCCTCGTAGACGTGCACGGCGAGGAACGGGCCGAAGTACTCGGTGCGGAAGACCTCGTTCTCCGGGTCGGAGCACTCGACGACGGTCGGGCGGACGAAGTAGCCGACCGAGTCGTCGTAGGAGCCGCCCGCGACGATCGTGCAGGTCGGGTCCTCCTTGGCACGGTCGATCGCGGCCTTGTTCTTGGCGAACGCGCGGTCGTCGATCACGGCGCCGATGAAGTTCGACAGGTCGGTGACGTCACCCATGGTGAGGTACTCGACCTCGGCGGCGAACTCCTCCTTGAAGCCGGAGTTCCAGATGGACGCCGGGATGTAGGCGCGGGAGGTCGCCGAGCACTTCTGGCCCTGGTACTCGAAGGCGCCGCGGGTCAGCGCGGTCTTGAGGACCGCGCGGTCGGCCGACGGGTGGGCGACCACGAAGTCCTTGCCGCCGGTCTCGCCGACCAGACGCGGGTAGGTGCGGTAGTTCTCGATGTTGTTGCCGACCGTCTTCCACAGGTGCTGGAAGGTCTTGGTGGAGCCGGTGAAGTGGATGCCGGCCAGGTCGCGGTGGACCAGGGCGACCTCGGAGACCTCGATGCCGTCGCCGGTGACGAGGTTGATGACGCCCTTGGGCAGTCCGGCCTCCTCCAGCAGCTGCATCAGCAGGACGGCCGCGTGGGTCTGGGTGGGCGAGGGCTTCCAGACGACCACGTTGCCCATGAGGGCGGGGGCGGTCGGCAGGTTGGCCGCGATCGCCGAGAAGTTGAACGGCGTGATCGCGTAGACGAAGCCCTCCAGCGGGCGGTGGTCCATGCGGTTCCAGACGCCCGGGGAGTTGGCCGGCGGCTGCTCGGCGAGGATCTGGCGGGCGTAGTGGACGTTGAACCGCCAGAAGTCGACCAGCTCGCAGGGGCTGTCGATCTCGGCCTGCTGGGCCGTCTTGGACTGGCCGAGCATCGTGGAGGCGGCGATGGTCTCGCGCCACGGGCCGGAGAGCAGTTCGGCGGCGCGCAGGATGATCGCGGCGCGGTCGTCGAAGGACATCGCGCGCCAGGCCGGGGCGGCGGCGAGGGCCGCGTCGACGGCGTCCTGCGCGTCCTGCCGGGTGGCGTGCCGGCCGGTGCCGATGACGGCCTTGTGGTTGTGCGGCTGGACGACCTGGAACTGCTCGCCGCCGCCGAGCCGCTTCTCGCCGCCGATGGTCATCGGCAGCTCGATCGGGTTCTCGGCCAGCTCCTTGAGCTTCGCCTCCAGGCGGGCGCGCTCGGGAGAGCCGGGGGCGTAGCCGTGCACCGGCTCGTTGACGGGGGTGGGGACCTGGGTCACAGCGTCCATGAGATCCGTAACTCCTTGTACGTGAGCGGGTGTTGCGAGGTGGCGGGCGGGAGGGGCCGGCTCAGCCCTTGCTGAGCATGGAGCGGAGGAAGAAGCGGAGGTTGGCCGGCTTCTCCGCGAGCCGGCGCATGAAGTAGCCGTACCAGTCGGTGCCGTAGGCGGTGTAGACCCGCATCCGGTGGCCCTCCGCGGCCAGCCGCAGGTGCTCGTCGCCGCGGATGCCGTAGAGCATCTGGAACTCGTACTCGTCCGGCTTGCGCCCGGCGCGCCTGGCGAGTTCCTGGGCTATGGAGATCAGGCGCGGGTCGTGGGAGCCGACCATCGGGTACCCCTCGCCCTCCATGAGAGTCCCGAGGATCCGCACGTACGCCTTGTCGATCTCGTGCTTCTGCTGGTAGGCGACCTCGGCGGGCTCCTTGTAGGCGCCCTTGACGAGCCGGACCCGGCTGCCGGCCGCGGCGAGGCGGCGGGCGTCGGCCTCGGTGCGGAACAGGTAGGCCTGGATGACGCAGCCGGTCTGCGGGAAGTCCTTCCGCAGCTCCTCGTGGATGGCGAACATCGAGTCGAGGGTGGTGTGGTCCTCGGCGTCCAGGGTGACGGTCGTCCCGATGGCGGCGGCGGCCTCGACGACCGGGCGGACGTTGGCGAGGGCCAGTTCGTGGCCTCCGTCCAGCGCCTGGCCGAACATGGAGAGCTTCACGGACATCTCGACGCGCTCGCCGAGACCCAGCTCGCGCAGCCGGTCGATCAGCGCCAGGTAGGCGTCCCGGGCGGCGGTGGCCTGCTCCGGGGTGGTGATGTCCTCGCCGACGACGTCCATCGTCAGCTCCAGACCGCGGCCGGTCAGCTGCTCGATGATCGGGACGATGTCGTCGACCGACTCACCGGGGATGAAGCGGTCGACGACCTGCTTCGTCACCGGCGCGGCCGAGATCAGACGTCGCATCCGGTCGCTGCGCGACGCGGCGAGAATCACGGGACCCAGCACGGGGCACCTCCACAACACATGCCAGAACGGCCGCGATCCGACGGGGTGGATACGGCACGGAGAACCACCGTGAAAGTTAGGGATCTCTCCGATCGTGAGCCATCGACAGCTGTCACGCATCCGTGCCGCGGATCTCAGACAGATGTATGAAGGCGCTCGGGAATTGCGGGAGAATGCCCGGGTGACGTCGGAATTCAAGGGTGACTACCAGGAGCCGGTCGACGAGATCTCCGAGCTGCTGGGCGTCCCGGCGACCCTGGAGAACCGCGACTTCGAGCTGCTCGCCTTCGGGGCGTACGACAGCGAGGGCGACCTCGATCCGTCGGCGCTGGACCCGGTCAGGACCCGTTCGATCCTGACCAGGCGCTCCACGGCGGCGGTCCGTGCCTGGTTCGAGGGCTTCGGCATCACCCGGGCGACCGGCCCGGTCCGCATCCCGCCGACGCCGGAGGCCGGCGTGTACCGGGGAAGGATCTGCCTGCCGGTACGCCATCGGGGTGTGGTGCTCGGTTACGTCTGGCTGCTGGACGACGACCCGGGTCCGACGGACGCCCAGCTGGCGGCCGCCATGGAGGTGGCGGGACGGATCGGCGCGCTGCTCGCCGACGAGGCACAGGCGGGGGCGGGCCTGGGCCGGGAGCTGCGGGCGGTGCTGGTCGCGGAGCACGGCTGGCAGCGGGACATGGCGGTGGCCGAGTTCCGCACCGCGCTCGGCGTCCGCGCGGACGGCCCGCACACGATGGTCTGCGTCGCCCCGTGGCCCTCCGCCGACCCGGACAACGCCCCGTCCCCGCGCGCGGTTCCGCACGCCACCGCGCTGTGCACGCTGCCGTGGGGAGCGACGGGCCACAGCCTCGCCGTCCTGGTCCGGCTGCGCAGCACGGACGCGGCCACCCCGGCCCTGACGGCCGCCGCGCGCCTGCTCAAGGAGGCGGAGGAGGCCAGGCCGGCCGCGGCCCGCCGGGCCGGTGCGCGTACGGCGGCCGCCGCCGCGGGCCTGGCCGCGGGGGTGGGCGAGGCCCGAACCGGCCTCGCCGAGCTGGGCACGGTCTGGCAGGAGGCCGCCGCCGCGACCCGCGCGGCGCTGGCCGAACCCCGGCTGGGGCCGGTCGCCGAGTGGGCGCACGTCGGCCCGTACCGGCTGCTGACGGCGCTGCCGCCGGAGGCCTCGCACGACCCGGCGGTGGCCGTCCTGCTCTCCCCGGCCCACCGCGAACTCGCCCGCACCGCCGAGGCCTACCTGGACTGCGCGGGCCAGGCGGGCCGCACGGCAGGAGCCCTCGGCATCCACCGCCAGACCCTGTACTACCGCCTGTCCCGCGTCGAGCAGCTCACCGGCCTCGACCTGGACGACGGCGAGGACCGGCTGCTGCTGCACATGGCACTGAAGCGGGCACGGCTCGGCTGAGGCGCCCTCCGCCGGGGCGCGGGCTCAGTTCCGGTGCGCGGCCTCGATGATCTGGTGCAGGCCCGCGCTGAGGGTGTCGCCGTCGGGTGCGGTCTTCGGGTCGAAGGTCCAGCGCGCGATGAGGCCGGTCATCAGGGTCATGTAGAACTGGCCGAGGGTGTCGGCGGTCTCGTCGGAGACCTGTTCCTCGGGGACGCCCATCAGCAGCGCGGTCAGCCCGCGGCCGCCCTCCCGCTGGGACCGCGCCAACTGGTCGCGGACCTCGGGCATCTGGTCGCCCATCAGCATGATCTCCATGCCGAGCCGCCACATCGAACCGGGTTCGCGCATGCTGTCCGCGATGTTCGACCACACCTCGCGGAACCGCTCCAGCGAGCCGGGCGCGCCGGTGAGTCCGCCGTCGCCGCCCTCGAAGGACATCTCCTCCACCAGCGCGATGTAGGCCTGTGCGAGCAGCGCGTCCTTGGAGCCGTAGTGGTAGCCGATCGAGGCGAGGTTGGTCCCCGACTCCTTGACGATGTCGCGCGCCGTCGTCCGCGCGAACCCCTTCTCCAGCAGGCAGCGCTTGGCGCCTTCCAGCAGATCCTCACGGTGTCCCATGCGGCCACCCTACCCCCGGATCCATACAGCCGTCCTAGACGAGTGACTTATACATTCGTTCTAGACAAGCGTTTAAGACGCCCGTACATTCCTTGGCATGACGAACCCGACGAGCACGACCACGAGCACATCCGGGACCAACCCCCTTGCGGGGCGCCGTGAATGGACCGCACTGGGCGTCCTGATGCTGCCGCTGCTCCTTGTCTCCATGGACGTCTCGGTCCTGTACTTCGCTCTCCCGGCGATCAGCGCCGACCTCCGCCCGAGCGGCACCCAGCAGCTGTGGATCCTGGACGTCTACGGCTTCGTGCTGGCCGGTCTGCTGATGACCATGGGCGCGCTGGGCGACCGCATCGGCCGCCGCCGGCTGCTGCTGATCGGCGCGACGGCCTTCGGCGGCGCCTCGCTCCTCGCCGCCTACGCCGACAGCGCCGCGACCCTGATCGCCGCCCGCGCGGTCCTCGGCATCGGCGGCGCCACCCTGATGCCGTCCACGATGGCCCTGCTGCGCACGATGTTCACCGACCCCGGCCAGCGCGCGAAGGCGATCGGCCTGTGGTCCGGCGTGATGACCGGCGGCATCGCCCTCGGCTCGGTGATGAGCGGGATCCTCGTCGAGCACTTCTGGTGGGGCTCGGTGTTCCTGGTCAACCTGCCCGCGATGGTGCTGCTGCTGGTGCTCGGCCCGGTCCTGCTCCCCGAGTCCAAGAACCCCTCCCCCGGCCGCTTCGACTGGCTGAGCGTCCCGCTCTCGCTGGCCGCCGTGCTCCCGGTGGTCTACGGCGTGAAGGAGATCCCCTCCGAGGGCTGGCACCCGGCGTACGTCGTCTCGGTCGCCGCCGGCCTGCTCTTCGCCGTGCTCTTCGCCCGCCGCCAGCGCACCGGCACCTCCCCGCTGATCCCGCCGGCCCTGCTGCGCGGCCGCGGCTTCACCCCGGCGCTGGTCCTGAACCTGGTCGCCTCGCTCGCCATGATGGGCTCGGCCGTCTTCACCACGCAGTACCTGCAGGCGGTGCTCGGCAAGAGCCCGCTGGAGGCGGCGCTGTGGAGCCTGCTGCCCTCGGTCTTCATCGGGGTCGCCGGTCCGCTCACGGCACACCTGGTCCAGCGGGGCGCCGACCGCGGTTCCGTCGTCGCCGGCGGCTTCGCGGCCATGGCGGCCGGGTTCGTCCTGCTCGCCCTCGTCGGCACCGACTCGCTGTGGCTGGTGCTGACCGGGGCCGGCGTCCTCGCCTGCGGGCTGGTCGCGATCATGTCCCAGCTGACCGACCTCGCCATGACCAGCGCGCCGGTGGAACGGGCGGGCACGGCCTCCTCGCTGCTGGAGACCAGCGCCGAGTTCGGCGGGGCGCTCGGGATGGCGCTCCTGGGGTCGATCGGCACGGCGGTCTACCGCCACGAGATGCCGGCCACGGCCCCGGCCGAGGCCCGCGAGACGCTGGGCGGCGCGCTGGCCGCGGCCGGCCGCCTGCCGGGGCCTGCGGGAGAGACCCTGCTGCGCACCGCGCGGGAGGCGTTCACCGGCGGGATGCAGGGGGCGGCGATCGCCGGGGCGGTGCTGCTGGTGCTGGCGGCGGCCGGGGCGGGCATGACGCTGCGCAGGATCGGCCGGTAGGCGGACACGCGAAACGCCGGACGGGCCGGTTTCCCGGCCCGTCCGGCGTTCGAGGACGTACGGACCCGGCCCGCCCGGCCGACCGGGTCGGACGGGCGGGCCGGAAAGGCGTCAGACCAGGTTGACCGAACGCGCGGAGGTCGCCCCGATCTCGGCCTCCACCTCGGCCAGCACACCGGAGGTCACCGTGTCGTCGACGGTCAGCACGGCCAGCGCCTCGCCGCCCGCGATCGACCGCGCGACCTGCATGCCGGCGATGTTGATGCCCGCCTCGCCGAGGATGCGGCCGACGGTGCCGACGACGCCCGGACGGTCCTCGTACCGCAGCACCAGCAGGTGGTCCGCGATGGCGAGGTCGACGTCGAAGTCGCCGACCGCGACGATCTTCTGGAGGTTCTTCGGGCCGGCCAGCGTGCCGGAGACCGAGACCTCCTCGCCGCTGCCGAGGGTGCCGCGCACGGTGACGACGTTGCGGTGGTCGGCCGACTCCGAGCTGGTGGTCAGGCGCACCTCGACACCGCGCTCCTGCGCGAACAGCGGGGCGTTGACGTAGGAGACGGTCTCGGCGACGACGTCCTCGAAGACACCCTTGAGCGCGGACAGCTCCAGCACCTTCACGTCGTGCTGGGTGATCTCGCCGTAGACCTCGACGTCCAGGCGGACGGCGACCTCGCCGGCGAGCGCGGTGAAGATCCGGCCGAGCCGCTCGGCCAGCGGCAGACCGGGCTTGACGTCCTCGGCGATGACCCCGCCCTGCACGTTCACCGCGTCCGGGACCAGCTCGCCCGCGAGGGCCAGCCGGACCGACCTGGCGACCGCGATGCCGGCCTTCTCCTGGGCCTCGTCGGTGGAGGCGCCGAGGTGCGGGGTGCAGACGACCTGGTCCAGCTCGAAGAGCGGGGAGTCGGTGCACGGTTCCTTCGTGTACACGTCGAGGCCGGCGCCGGCGACCCGGCCCTCCTTGAGCGCCGCGTACAGCGCCTCCTCGTCGACGATGCCGCCGCGCGCGGCGTTGACGATCCGCACCGACGGCTTGACCTTGCGCAGCGCCTCGTCGCCGATCAGACCGACCGTCTCCGGGGTCTTCGGCAGGTGCACGGTGATGAAGTCGGAGACCTCGAGCAGCTCGTCCAGCGACAGCACCTTGACACCCATCTGCGCGGCCCGCGCAGGCTGGACGTAGGGGTCGTACGCCACGACCTTCATGCCGAAGGCGGACATCCGCTGGGCGACCAGGGCGCCGATGCGGCCGAGGCCGACGACACCGAGGGTCTTCTCGGCGAGCTCCACGCCGGTGTACTTGCTGCGCTTCCACTCGCCGTTCTTCAGCGCCGAGTTGGCCTGCGAGATGTTGCGGGCGGTGGAGATCAGCAGACCGCAGGCCAGCTCGGCGGCGGTCACGATGTTGGAGGTCGGCGCGTTGACGACCATCACGCCGGCCTTGGTGGCGGCGGAGACGTCGACGTTGTCCAGGCCGACGCCGGCTCGTGCGACGACCTTCAGCTTCTTGGCGGCGGCGATCGCCTCGGCGTCGACCTTGGTGGCGGAGCGGATCAGGATCGCGTCCACGTCGGCGATGGCCGGGAGCAGCTCGGCTCGGTCTGCTCCGTTCGTGTGCCGGATCTCGAAGTCCGGGCCCAGCGCGTCGACGGTGGCGGGCGACAGCTCTTCAGCGATGAGTACGACAGGTTTCGAGCTCACGTGAGTCCTCACATGTCCAATGCGGACGGCCGTCCCGACGGCCGCTGGCGGTGGAGGGGGCTACCGCGGAGACGCACGACGCTGTGGGCCTGACGCGTATGTAGTACGGCAGTGTAGTGGCGTGGTGCCGGTCGTCCTGCGCCTTGGCGGAAGGATCACCCGTCCGAGATTCGACGAGCTGGACAACGGGGCCGGAGCTTGCCGCTCCGGCCCCGTCACCTGCGGCTCACGCCTCTTCGTCGACCCAGGACATCAGCTTGCGCAGCTGCTTGCCGGTGGTCTCCAGCAGGTGCTCGGAGTCCTGCTTCTTGTACTCGTTGTACTTCTTCAGACCGCCGTGGTACTCGTCCATCCAGTTGCGGGCGAAGGTGCCGTCCTGGATCTCCGCGAGGACCTTCTTCATCTCGGCCTTGGTGGCGTCGGTGATGATCCGCGGGCCGGTGACGTAGTCGCCCCACTCGGCGGTCTCGGAGACCGACCAGCGCATCTTCTCCAGGCCGCCCTCGTACATCAGGTCGACGATGAGCTTCAGCTCGTGCAGGCACTCGAAGTAGGCGATCTCCGGCTGGTAGCCGGCCTCGACCAGGGTCTCGAAACCGGCCTTCACCAGGGCGGAGGTACCACCGCACAGGACGGCCTGCTCACCGAACAGGTCGGTCTCGGTCTCCTCGGTGAAGGTCGTCTTGATGACGCCGGCGCGGGTGCCGCCGATGCCCTTCGCGTACGACAGGGCCAGCGCGAAGCCGTTGCCCGTGGCGTCCTGCTCGACGGCCACGATGCAGGGCACGCCGCGGCCCTCCTCGTACTGACGGCGCACCAGGTGGCCCGGGCCCTTCGGGGCGACCATGCAGACGTCGACGCCGGCCGGGGGCTTGATGAAGCCGTAGCGGATGTTCAGGCCGTGGCCGAAGAACAGCGCGTCGCCGTCCTTCAGGTTCGGGGCGATGGACTCCTCGTAGACCTGGGCCTGGATCGGGTCCGGGACCAGGATCATGATGACGTCGGCCTCGGCGGCGGCCTCGGACGGGGTCACCACGCGCAGGCCCTGCTCCTCGGCCTTCGCCTTGGACTTGGAGCCCTCGTGCAGACCGACACGCACGTCGACACCGGAGTCGCGCAGCGACAGGGCGTGGGCGTGGCCCTGGCTGCCGTAGCCGATGACCGCGACCTTGCGGCCCTGGATGATGGACAGGTCGGCGTCGGCGTCGTAGAACAGCTCGGCCACTTTGGGTTCTCTCCTTGGTGTGCGGATGGTGCGTCCCACCGTATGACGGCGGGTGGAAGGGAAGTTGCGGGGTCTCGGCATACGGGCGGCCGGCGGCCGGCTGCCCGTGTCCAGACTTACGCAGATCGGTCCAGCGCGCGCAGCGACCGGTCGGTGATCGAGCGGGCCCCGCGGCCGATCGCGATGGTGCCGGACTGCACCAGCTCCTTGATGCCGAACGGCTCCAGCATCTTGAGCATGGCGGTCAGCTTCTCGCTGCTGCCGGTGGCCTCGACGGTGACGGCCTCCGGGGAGACGTCGACGGTCTTGGCGCGGAACAGCTGGACGATCTCGACGATCTGGGAGCGCGTCTCGTTGTCGGCGCGCACCTTCACCAGAACGAGTTCCCGCTGAACGGCGGAACCCGGTTCCAGCTCGACGATCTTGAGGACTTCGACGAGCTTGTTGAGCTGCTTGGTCACCTGCTCCAGCGGCAGGGCCTCGACACTCACCACGATCGTGATGCGGGAGATGTCGGGGTGCTCGGTGACACCCACGGCCAGCGAGTCGATGTTGAAGCCCCGCCGGGAGAACAGCGCGGCGATGCGGGCGAGGATGCCCGGCTTGTTCTCCACCAGAACGGAGAGCGTGTGCTTGGACATGGTCTTTTACGTCTCTCTCGTTCAGTCGTCTTCGTTGTCGCCGAAGTCGGGGCGGACGTCCCGGGCGGCCAGGATCTCGTCGTTGGAGGTGCCGGCGGCGACCATCGGCCACACCATCGCGTCCTCGTGGACGATGAAGTCGACGACGACCGGCCGGTCGTTGACCGAGTTGGCCTCTTCGATGACCTTGTCGAGGTCGTCCGGGGACTCGCAGCGGATGGCGTAGCAGCCCATGGCCTCCGACAGCTTCACGAAGTCGGGGACGCGGGTGCCGCGGGCGTCCGGGTTGACGTCGTCGGGCCCCGAGTGCAGCACGGTGTTGGAGTACCGCTGGTTGTAGAAGAGGGTCTGCCACTGGCGGACCATCCCGAGCGCGCCGTTGTTGATGATGGCGACCTTGATCGGGATGTTGTTCAGGGCGCAGGTGGTCAGTTCCTGGTTGGTCATCTGGAAGCAGCCGTCGCCGTCGATCGCCCAGACGGTCTGCCCGGGCTGTCCGGCCTTGGCGCCCATGGCGGCCGGGACGGCGTAGCCCATGGTTCCCGCGCCGCCGGAGTTCAGCCAGGTGGCGGGCCGCTCGTACTGCACGTAGTGCGCGGCCCACATCTGGTGCTGGCCGACGCCCGCCGCGAAGATCGTGCCTTCCGGGGCGAGCTGCCCGACCCGCTCGATGACCTGCTGCGGGGAGAGCGAGCCGTTGTCTGGCAGGTCGTAGCCCAGCGGGTAGGTCTCGCGCCAGCGGTTGAGGTCCTTCCACCAGGCCGCGTACCGCGACGTGGCGGCCTCGCCCGGCTGGCCCTCGCCGTGCTCCTTCTGCACCGCCTGGATCAGGTCGGCGATGACCTCGCGGGCGTCACCGACGATCGGCACGTCGGCGGCGCGGTTCTTGCCGATCTCCGCGGGGTCGATGTCGGCGTGGACGATCTTCGCGTGCGGGGCGAAGCTGTCCAGCTTGCCGGTGACACGGTCGTCGAAGCGGGCTCCGAGGGCGACGATCAGGTCGGCCTTCTGCAGCGCGGTGACGGCGGTGACCGCACCGTGCATGCCCGGCATTCCCACGTGCAGCGGGTGGCTGTCGGGGAACGCGCCGAGCGCCATCAGGGTGGTGGTGACGGGCGCTCCGGTGAGTTCGGCGAGGACCTTCAGCTCGGCGGTGGCGCCGGCCTTGATGACGCCGCCGCCGACGTACAGGACGGGCCGCTTCGCGGAGGTGATCAGCTTGGCGGCCTCGCGGATCTGCTTGGCGTGCGGCTTGGTCACCGGACGGTAGCCCGGCAGGTCCATGACCGGCGGCCAGGAGAAGGTGGTCTTCGCCTGGAGGGCGTCCTTGGCGATGTCCACCAGCACCGGGCCGGGCCGGCCGGTGGAGGCGATGTGGAACGCCTGGGCGATGGTCCGCGGGATGTCCTCGGCCTTGGTGACCAGGAAGTTGTGCTTGGTGATCGGCATGGTGATGCCGACGATGTCCGCCTCCTGGAAGGCGTCCGTACCGATCGAGGACGACGCGACCTGCCCGGTGATCGCCACGAGCGGCACCGAGTCCATGTGGGCGTCCGCGATCGGGGTGACCAGGTTCGTCGCTCCCGGGCCGCTCGTCGCCATGCAGACGCCGACCTTCCCGGTGGCCTGCGCGTAGCCGGTGGCCGCGTGACCGGCGCCCTGCTCGTGCCGGCACAGGACGTGGCGCACCCGGGTGGAGTCCATCAGCGGGTCGTAGGCCGGCAGGATCGCACCGCCGGGGATGCCGAATACCGTGTCAGCGCCGACCTCCTCAAGCGAGCGGATGAGGGACTTGGCACCCGAGACGTGCTCGACGGTCGGGGCCTGCTGTCCTCCGGAACGGGGCCGCGGCTGCGGATGGTGGGCCGCGGCGCTCTGCTCGGTCATCGGCATTCTCTTCTCGATGCTGAGGGTTTTTGCGAGTTTCGTACGGATTTCTGCCGCCGTACGTGTGGTGCTGGTGCAACAAAAAACCCCTCGTGCCGTAAGGCAAGCGAGGGGAGCGCGCCGGTGTGGTCGCTGGGGATTCCGGATCCTTCTCCGGTGGGTCCCAGCTCAGCCGACGCGCTGTCCAAGTACGAGAATTCGGGTGCGCATGGAACTGACCCTCCCTCTGACGCGCACCACGTGTCAAGTGGGTGGGACGGGAGTCTCATTATGTGAGCGAAGGGCACTGCCGCCTCCGAACACGGCGGCCACCCCACCGGCGACCGCGGGCACACCACCGGTGTACACCCCCGCGCCCCTCTCCATGGTCCGTTCGCCGCCGCCCGCGCCCGCGAACGCCGGCTCGGCCGCCGCGTGCGGCACCGGATAGTGGCCGGAACCCAGCGCCCGGCGCAGCCGGTACTCGTCCACCGGCCCGGCGAAGGCCATGCCCGTCCCGTGCGTGCATCCCATCGCCCGCAACGCGCTGACCTGCTCGGGCAGGTCCACGCCCTCGGCCACCGACTGGAGCCCGAGATCACCGGCGATCCGCAGCAGCCCGCTGGTGATCTTGTGCAGCCGCGGCGACTCGACGACCCCCTCGACCAGACTGCGGTCGAGTTTGAGCAGGTCGACGGGGAGCTTGCGGAGCGCGGTGATCGCCGCGTACCCGCTGCCGAAGCCGTCCAGGGCGATCCGGACACCGTGCCGGCTGAGCACCGTCAGCCGCCGCTCCAGGTCGTCCAGCGGAACCCTCGGGTCGGTGTCGGACAGCTCCAGGATCAGCGCTCCGGACGGCAGCCCGTACCGGGTCAGCAGGGCCTCCACGGAACCCAGCGGCGAGGACCGGTCGAGCAGCCGCCGGGCGGAGGTCCGGACGGCGACCGGCACCACGAGGCCGTTGGCCGCCCGCTCGGCGGCCTGCTCGACCGCCTCCTGGAGGATCCAGCGGTCCAGCTCCGAGGTCTTGTCGCTGTCCTCGGCGACCCGCAGGAACTCGGCGGGCGTGAACAGCACGCCCTGGGAGGAGCGCCAGCGCGCCTGGGCCGAGACCGAGTCGATCCGGCCGGTCTCCAGGCAGACCACGGGCTGGTGCAGCAGCGCGAACTCGCCGTCGTGCAGAGCGGCCCGCAGCCGGGTGGCCAGCTCCGCCTTGCGTACGACGTCCTGCTGCATCTGCGGCCTGTACAGCTCGACGCGGCCCTTGCCCGCCGACTTGGCGCGGTACATCGCCAGGTCGGCGTTGCGCAGCAGCTCGCCGGCGCCGAGGCCGGGTTCGGCGAAGGCGACGCCGATGGACGCGTTGACACGGACATCGTTGCCGTCAATGACGTACGGCTGCGAGAGGGTCATCCTGAGGCGGTCGGCGAGCTCCAGGATGTGCCGCTCCCGGGCACTGCGGTCACGGGTGCCGTCCCCGACGATCAGCGCCGCGAACTCGTCGCCGCCCAGCCGGGAGGCGGTGTCGCCGTGGCGGACCGCGTCCTGGAGCCGTCGCGCGGCCTGGACGAGCAGTTCGTCGCCGGCCTGGTGACCGATCGTGTCGTTGACGGCCTTGAAGCCGTCCAGGTCGATGAAGAGCACCGCCGTGTTCCGCAGGGCGGGGCCCCGGTCGGAGGAACGGCGGCCGGACAGGGCCTGCTGCACCCGCCGGGTGAACAGGGCCCGGTTGGGCAGGTCGGTGAGCGGGTCGTGCTCGGCGTTGTGCTGGAGCTGCGCCTGCAGGCGGACCCGTTCGGTGACGTCACGGCTGTTGAAGATGAGGCCGCCGTGGTGCCGGTTGACGGTGGACTCGACGTTGAGCCAGCCGCCGTCGCCGGACCGGAAACGGCACTCGATACGGGTGGTGGACTCCTCGTGGGGCCCGGTGGCGAGGAACCGGCGGACCTCGTGCACCACACAGCCCAGGTCCTCGGGGTGGATGAGGTTGCCCAGTTCGGAGCCGACCAGTTCGTCGGCCGGGCGTCCGTAGACCCCGGCGGCGGCCGGGGAGACGTACCGCAGGATGCCGTTGGGCGCGGCGATCATGATGACGTCGCTGGAGCCCTGCACCAGGGAGCGGAAGTGGTTCTCCTGATGGGCCAGTTCCTGGGTGAGGGTGATGTTGTCGAGCAGCATGATGCCCTGGCGCACGACGAGCGCGAGGACCACGCAGCCGGCGGTGATCAGGACGACATGGTCCGGGCTGCGGCCGTTGAGCACGTTGTAGAGGATGCCCAGTGTGCACACGGCCGCGGCCAGGTAGGGCGTGAGCGCGGCCAGCGAACCGGTCAGCGGGCGGCCCGAGGAGTACCGGCCGTGCTCGCCGCCCGGCGCGGTGGCCGGCCGGGGTGGTGCGGTCCGGCCGCCGGGCACGTGTTCGTGGACCACGCGCGCGTGCGCCTCGGGTTCCGGCGCCGGCCGGGGCGGGGCCCAGGGGGCGTACGCCAGCAGCAGCGAGCCGGCGAACCAGCCCGCGTCCAGCAGCTGGCCGGAGCGGTAACTGCTGTGCAGCAGCGGTGAGGTGAACAGGGCGTCGCACATCACGGTCAGGGCGAGCGCGCCGATCGCGGTGTTCACCGCGGTGCGGTTGCCCGGCGAGCGCCGGAAGTGCAGTGCGAGCACCATGCTGACCAGGGCGATGTCCAGCAGCGGGTAAGCCAGCGAGAGCGCGGTGTGCGCGACGCTGGGCCCGTCGAGCCGGGCGGCCTGGGCGAGCGCGAGGCTCCACGACAGGGTGAGCAGGGAGCCGCCGATCAGCCAGGCGTCCAGCGCCAGGCAGATCCAGCCGGCCCTGGTCATCGGCCGCTTGGCCAGCACCAGCAGACCGACGATGGCGGGCGGCGCGAAGCACAGGAAGAACAGGTCGGCGTAACTGGGGCTGGGCACCGGCCGCTGGAGCACGACCTCGTACCATCCCCAGACCGCGTTGCCGAGGGCCGCCATCGCCGAGGAGAGGGCGAACAGCAGCCAGGCGGGTCGAAAGCGGACCCGTGACGAGCGGGCGTAGAAGAAGCAGGACACCGCGGCGGTGCCGGCGGCCGCGGTCAGACCGAAGTCGCCCATGAACAGGGCGATCTGGTTCGAGCCCCAGTCGAACGCGGAACCGACGGCGTATCCCGCGCAGATCAGGGCCAGGACGAGTTGGCGGACCACGCCGGTCCCGCTGCCGGTGACCGGCGGCCGGGAACGCGGCTTCTCCGTCGGAGGCTGTGCCCGCAGCGCTCCGGGGAGAGTGGTCGGCACGGGCGTCGGCGCCGTCACCGGACCCTCCCGGTCCGTGCCGAGCCCGGGTCCCTCGGGTCCCGGTGCGCCGGGTGGGCATTCCTCCGGCGTGCGCTGTGCCTTCGGTGGTGGTGATGGCAGGTGTGGTGGCCGCGTCTGCGCGCAGCTGTGCGCCAGGGTCGCCGCCGGCGGCTCCGCCGCGTCGGATCGTTCGTCCATAGGCCGTGCATCGCCCGTCGCCCCCCTCACGAATCTGAAATGTCCGTCCCCGGCGCCGAACGGTGCGCGGCGCAGCCCCTGTCGGGACGATACACCAGTCTCGTCACTCAGGGACATAGCTTCTCTACGCTCCGTGACGACCAGCGGCTATGCGCGCACGCACCGCGCCCGGAAGGTCGCGTACCGTACGGGAAGCGGATTACACGCGTCTTGCTGCGATTGTCAGTTGTCGGCGGATCCCGTCGTAAGGATCACGTTCCGCAGCGGCTCCCGGTTCACGAAGCGGGTCAACTGGTCGACGACGACCCGCTTCGCGCGCGGCAGGAAGGCCGAGGTGGGGCCGCCGACGTGTGGGCTGATCAGCACGCCGGGCGCCTGCCACAGGGGGTGTCCGGCCGGCAGCGGCTCGGGATCGGTGACGTCCAGGGCGGCGGTGAGGCGGCCGCTGCGCAGCTCGGGCAGGAGCGCCTCGGTGTCGACGACGGCCCCGCGCGCGACGTTCACGAGCAGCGCGCCGTCCTTCATCCGGGCCAGGAACCCGGCGTCGACCAGGCCACGGGTGGTGTCCGTGAGGGGTGTGGAGAGGATGACGACGTCGGCTTCCGGAAGCAGACGTGGCAGTTCGGTGAGCGGATGCACGGGACCGCGCGCCGAAGCGCGCCCGGAGCGCGCGACGCGCGCCACCCGCGCGACTTCGAAGGGCACGAGCCGGTCTTCGACGGCCGCGCCGATGGCGCCGTAGCCGACGATCAGGACGCTCTTGTCGGCGAGCGCGGGGTGGAAGCCGCCCTCCCAGCGCTCCTGCTGCTGGGCGCGGACGAACCCCGGCACCCCGCGCAGGGACGCGAGGGTGAGCGTCAGCGCGAGTTCGGCGGTGCTCGCGTCGTGCACGCCGCGCGCGTTGCACAGCGCCACGCCGGGGACGATCAGGTCGAGGGCCGCGATCATGTCGTCGACGCCGGCGGTGAGGGTCTGGACGAGACGCAGGCCGCGCATCTCGTCCAGCGGGCGGGCGCGCACCGCCTGCGGCTTCATATAGGGGACGACGTAGACGGCGCAGTCGGCGGGATCACCGGGAAAGTCCTGCTCCCCGTCCCAGAACAGGTAATTGAGCCCGTCGGGGAGGTGCTGGAACTCCTTCAGCGGGATGGGGAGCCATGCGTCTTGGGTCATGCCAGGAGGCTATGTCAGGACCGCCAGGACCCAGAGGTTAGGTTGGGGGCACTAGAAGGAGGTTCACGGGCTGGTGGAGCGCAGGACGATCGGTGCGGGGGCGCTGGCTGTGGGGACCGTCGGACTCGGGTGCATGCCGATGAGCTGGGCCTACAACGGGTCACGGCAGCGCGGTGACGAATCGGCGCGGGCGGTGCACCGGGCCCTTGACCTGGGCGTCACGCTCCTTGACACCGCCGACATGTACGGGCCGTTCACCAATGAGCTGCTGCTCGGGCGGATACTCAGGCAGCGGCGCGCCGAGGCCTTCGTGTCGACCAAGGTGGGTCTGCTGGTCGGCGACCAGCACATCGTGGCGAACGGCAGGCCCGGGTACGTCAGACGCGCCTGTGACGCGTCGCTGCGGCGGCTCCAGACCGACGTCATCGACCTCTATCAGCTGCACCGCGCCGATCCCGAGATCCCCGTCGAGGAGACCTGGGGCGCGATGGCGGAACTGGTGCGGGCGGGAAAGGTGCGCGCGCTGGGGCTGTGCGCCCTGGGGGCGCGCGGAGGGCGCAGGTCCGGCGCGCGGCTGCATGACGCGACCCTGCGCCAGTTGCAGCGGGTGCAGCAGGTGTTCCCGGTGAGCGCGGTGCAGGCGGAGCTGTCGGTGTGGTCGCCGGAGGCGCTGGAGGCCCTGCTGCCGTGGTGCGAGGCGCGGGGGGTGGGGTTCCTGGCGGCGATGCCGCTGGGCAACGGCTTCCTCACCGGCACGCTCACCCCCGGCGGGGGCTTCGAACCCGACGACGTACGGGCCCGGCACCCGCGCTTCACGGCGGAGATGATGGCCGCCAACCAGCCCATCGTGGCCGGGCTGCGGCGGGTCGCCCGGCGGCACGGTCCCGAGGTCACCGCGGCTCAGGTGGCGCTGGCGTGGGTCCGGGACCGGGGGCGGCACGTCATACCGGTTCCCGGGACCAAGCAGTGCCGGTGGGTGACGGAGAACGCCGGGTCGGCCGGCCTGCGGCTGACCGCCGAGGACGTCGCCGAGCTGGGCGCGCTGCCCGCGGCACAAGGGTCCTGGGACTAGCACCCGTGCTGTGGCCGGCCGGTGGTCCGTGCCGCGGCGTCGTGGCTGATCGCGCGGTTCCCGCGCCGCTGAGGGGGCGCTGCACTACCGTCGGTCGTGCGGGGGTCGGGCATGGTGAAGGGACTGTGATCGTGCAACGTCGTGCTGTGCCCGCCGTGTTGGCAGGGTTCCTGCTGGTGGCCGGGTGTTCCTCCGGTGGCGGCGGTGACGCTCCGCCGCCCTGGGTGAAGACCCCGTCCCCGTCCGCGAGCGCCTCCGCGTCCGGGTCCGGGTCCGCCGGGGCGAGCGGGCCGGCCGCGCCGGCCAAGGGGTCGGCCAGGGTGCTGCGGACCGTCGCCGGCGGCCTCACGTCGCCCTGGGGACTGGCGCCGCTGCCGGACGGGGCGGGGCTGCTGGTCTCCGACCGTGACGACGGGACGATCAGCAAGGTCGACGAGAAGACCGGGAAGAAGACCGAACTGGGCGCCGTCTCCGGGGTGTCCGCGGCCGGCGAGGGCGGTCTGCTGGGCATCGCCCTCTCCCCCGGTTTCGCCTCGGACCACATGATCTACGCCTACTTCACCTCGGCCTCCGACAACCGGATCGTGCGCCTGCTCTGGGACCGCGGCAGGCCGGCCGGGGAGCAGCTCGGCGCCCCGGACACGATCTTCAAGGGCATCCCCAAGGGGTTCATCCACAACGGCGGGCGGATCGCCTTCGGCCCGGACGGCATGCTCTACGCAGGCACCGGCGAGAGCGGGCAGCGCGGCCTCGCCCAGGACAAGGACTCCCTGGGCGGCAAGATCCTGCGGCTCACCCCGGAGGGCGACCCGGCCCCCGGCAACCCCTTCCCCGGCTCCCCCGTCTACACCTACGGCCACCGCAACGTGCAGGGCCTGGCCTGGGACGACCACGAGCGGCTGTTCGCCTCGGAGTTCGGCCAGGACACCTGGGACGAACTGAACGCCGTCAAGCCCGGCGGCGACTACGGCTGGCCGAAGGCGGAGGGCCGCTCCTCCGACGCCGCGTACGTGAACCCGATCGCCCAGTGGCACACCGACGACGCCTCCCCCAGCGGCATCGCCTATGTCGACGGCGTGATCTGGATGGCCGGCCTCAAGGGGCAGCGGCTGTGGCGGATCCCGCTGAAGGGGACCGTCGCGGGCGCCGAGCCGCAGGCCTTCCTCCAGGGCACCTACGGCCGGCTGCGCACGGTCGTGGCGGCGGGCGGCGACAAGGTGTGGCTGGTGACCAGCAACACCGACGGGCGGGGCACGCCGAAGCCGGGTGACGACCGGATCCTGGAGGTTCAGGTGCGCTGACCGGCGGCGGTGCGGTCGGCGCGCTCGGGCGGGAACAGCTCCAGGCGGTGGGCCACCGCGGCGGCCTCGCCGCGGCCCGAGACGCCGAGCTTGCCCAGGATGTTGGAGACGTGGACGCTGGCCGTCTTCGGGGAGATGAACAGCTCCTCGGCTATCTGGCGGTTGGTGCGGCCCGCGGAGACCAGCCGCAGCACGTCCCGCTCCCGGTTGGTCAGGCCGAGGCTCTCGGCGGGGTCCAGGGCCGGGCGCGGGGCGCCGGCGGTGAGGGTGAGGCGGGCCCGCTGGGCGAGCAGGGCGACGTCCTCGGCGAGCGGGCGGGCGCCCAGGTGACCGGCGACCGCACCGGCCAGCCGGAGCAGTTCCGTGGCGCGGTCGCGCTGGTCGTCGCCCGCCGCCTCCGCCAGCAGGACCTGGGCGAGGCGGCGGCGGACCCGCGCGAGGTCGTAGGGGCGCTCCAGGCGTTCGAAGTCGGTGACGACGTCGGACCAGAGCGCGGCGGTGTCGGTGCCCCGGGCGCGGTGCAGTTCGGCCCGGGTCCAGCGTTCGTACGCCAGCCACAGGGGTGCCCCGGTGGTGAGCTTGCGGACGGCCTCGGCGAGCCGGTCGAGGAACGCGGTGCGGCCGTCGGCCACCGCGGGCAGCGTCCGAGCGTCGGCCTCGGCAGCGGCGGCGGCCAGCAGCAGGGGCCAGCCGTAGCGCTGGGTGCCCGGCGGGAAGCCGGCTTCCAGGGCGCGGTCCAGCTCGGCGCGGGCGTCGAGGTAGCGGCCTTCGGCGGCGGCGACGCCGACGGCGATCCGGGCGACGGGCAGCAGCGCCTGCGGCATCGGGTCGTGGGTGCCGTAGTGCTCGTGGGCGATGGCCAGCTGGCGGGCGGCCTCGGCGGCCTCCCCGCGGGCGAGGGCGATGTGGGCGAGGCGCAGGGCGCCGGCGCCGCGGGGCTTGGCGCTGGCCGCGGAGCCGAGGGCGCCGGCCGCCGCCTCGGCGGCCTCGTCCCACCGGCCGAGCGCGTACAGCGAGTCGGAGAGGTTGCCCCAGATCCACACCTCGGAGTCCAGCAGGCCGTGCCTGCGGGCGAAGGCGAGGCCCTCGCGCAGGAGCGGCACCGCCTCCGCGCTGCGGCCGACCGAGTCCAGTTCGGAGGGCAGGTTCACGTAGGCGCGGCCCGCGACGCCGGCCGCGCCCTCCCCGATGGCGTTCTCCTTGACCCGGCGCAGTTCCGCCAGCCCGTTCTCGACGTCGCCCGCGTCGACCATGAGGGAGCCCAGGGTCACGCGGGCGTTCAGCTCGATCTCCCGGGCGCCGACCATCCGCGCGTACTCCACGGCCCGTTCGGCGGCGGCGAAGGCCTCGGGGCCGGGTTCGTGGAGCATGCACCAGTTGGCGACGTTGGCCAGCACGTCGGCGTGCACCTCGGAGGGCGGCAGGCCGCGCACCAGGTCCTGGGCGGTGCCGAGTTCCTGCCGGCCGTCTCCTCTGGCCAGGTCCTGGACCAGCCGGGACCGCTGCACCCAGAACCAGGCGGCGCGCAGCGGATCGCCTTCCTCCTCGATGATCCGCAGCGCCCTCTTGGTGATCTTCAGGGCGCGTTCGCGTTCCCCGCAGAAGCGGCCCGCGACCGCCGCCTCGGCCATCAGGTCGAGATACCGCAGCGGTGCGGTGGCCGGATCGCAGCCGCACAGAGGGTAGACGTCGGTGCAGTCGACGGGGCGCAGTGCGGCACGGGTCTCCTCGGGTGCGGAGTCCCACAGTTCCATCGCGCGCTCCAGGAGCCCCAGTTGCTCGCTGTAGGCGTGCCGGCGGCGAGCCACGACGGAGGCGGCGAGGACGGCGGGCAGGGCCTTGGCGGGGTCGTGGGCCTGGTACCAGTAGTTGGCCAGCCGGGTCACGCGCGCGTCGGCCGCCACCAGGGCCGGATCGGACTCCAGGGCCTCGGCGTAGCGCCGGTTGAGCCGGGAGCGTTCGCCGGGGAGGAGGTCGTCGGCGACGGCCTCGCGGACCAGGGAGTGCCGGAAACGGTAGCCGTCGCCGCCGGGCGCGGCGGTGAGGATGTTGGCGCCGACGGCGGCCCGCAGTGCTTCGATCAGGTCGTCCTCGGCGAGCCGGGCGACGGCGGCGAGGAGCGGGTACTCGACGGTCGAGCCGCCCTCGGCGACGGTCCGGGCGACCCGCTGGGCGCTCTCGGACAGTGCCTCCACCCGCACCAGCAGCAGGTCGCGCAGGGAGTCGGTGAGCCCGGTGCAGCAGCCCTCGGCCCAGGCGACGGCGAGTTCCTCGACGAAGAAGGCGTTGCCGTCGGAGCGCTCGAAGATCTCGTCGACCTGGGCGGGGTCGGGTTCGGCGGCGAGGATGCCGGCCATCTGCCGGCCGACCTCCTCGCGGGTGAAGCGGGCCAGTTCGATGCGGCGGACGGTGCGCAGCCGGTCCAGTTCGGCGAGCAGCGGGCGCAGCGGGTGGCGGCGGTGGATGTCGTCGGCGCGGTAGGTGGCGAGGACGACGAGCCGGCCGGTGCGCAGGGTGCGCAGCAGATAGGAGAGGAGGTGGCGGGTGGAGGCGTCGGCCCAGTGCAGGTCCTCCAGGGCGACGACCACCGTGCGGTCGGCGGCCACCCGTTCCAGCAGCCGTGCGGTGAGCTCGAAGAGGCGGGCCATGCCCTGTTCGTCGTGGCGGCCGGCCGGGGCCTCGCCGAACTCCGGGAGCAGCCGGGCCAGTTCGTCCTCCTGGCCGGCGGCGGCCGCGGCCAGTTCGTCGGGGAGCGCGGCCCGCAGGGCGCGCAGCGCGGTGGAGAAGGGGGCGAAGGGCAGTCCGTCGCCGCCGATCTCCACGCAGCCGCCGAGCGCGACGACCGCGCCCCGGCGGCAGGCGGCCGCGGCGAACTCCTCGACCAGCCGGGTCTTGCCGACGCCGGCCTCGCCGCCGAGCAGCAGCGCCTGCGGCTCGGCGGCCTCGGCACGGGCCAGCGCTTCGTTCAGCGTCCTCAGTTCGTCGTTGCGGCCGACGAACACGGGACTCACGGACCTGGTTTCCACGGGCCAGAGCATCGCACGCGGCTCGGAGGGGACGGCAGCGGTTTTCCACAGCGCCGGTGTGTTCGTCCTACGAACCGACGGCAGGCTGTCGGGCAGCTCTCTTCCCGACGGCACTCCCGCGGACCGGCGGCCGACCCCCGTACGGCCGCCGGTCCGCGCGTCCTGGGCCGCCGGGCGGCGGGCGCCGCCCGGCCTCCCGGTCACACCGTGCCCGGGATCCCGCGCCGGCCACGGCCGGTGCTATGGATCTCCTCCGGCACGGCGTCCCGGCGCTGAGCCCGCGCGCGGCGGGTGGCCCGGCGGGCGCTCAGGGCCTCGCGGGCCAGGCGGGCGTCGGCGGCCCTGCGGTGCAGTTCGGCGGCGTGGATCTCGTGGAGTTCGAACGCGAACATGATGGTGTCCCCTGGTGAGAGTCGGTGATCGGGTATCGCTTCGGCGATGGATCCACCTTCTTCTCCCAGGGGGGTGCGGCACATCGGGAGAGTGCCTCATCTTCCGGGGGCCGCAGGACCCCGGACACGCGTAAGGGGCCTCAGATCGTCCGTAAGGTGCTCACGGTCGGTCTGAGGCCCCTGCGGGCCTGAGGCGTCTCAGCCGGTGGAGGGCAGGCCGAGGAGCGCGTCGGAGTACTTGAGGACGGCCAGCAGCAGGCCGATCACGCCGAGCGCGACACCCGCCCACGCGACGGACTTGATCCACGGCGCCTGGACCCTGCCGGGGGCACCGAAGGCGGGCCGGGCGATCACCACGACGCCGGTGATCAGCGCCACCAGCGCGAATCCGCCGGCCCACAGCGCGGTGGTCTGCCAGGCATCGCCGTAGACCTCCTTGACCTGGGTGGCGACGCTCGCGTTCGAGGAGGTCTGGAGCTGGCCGATGAGGGTCTCGCGGGCGGCGGCCACGGTACCGATCCAGCCACCGGTCAGGGAGACCAGGCCGAGCACCGCGGAGACGACGGCGGCGGCGCCCAGGCCGACCCCGGACGGTCCCTCGGCCCCGGCCGGGTCCTCGGCGAGGTCGGCGCCGTCCTCCGCGTCCTCCGCGTCGAGGGCGGCGTCCTGGCCCTCGGCCCGCGCGTCCCCGGCGCTCTCGGTGCCGGCCTCCGTCGCGTCGTCGGCGCTCTTGGTGACGCTCACCTTCTCCTCGTCGGTCGTGGCTTCGGCACCCGTCGTGGCACCGGTCTCGTCAGCTGTCTTGGTTCCCATGTCCGGCACCGTACGGATCCTGTCTGAGAGGCGTCTTAATGATCGTTCTCTGCGGCACGCGCGCGTGCTTCGCGCCATTCCGGGGCGAGGATCGACCACACCTCCAGGTCGTGCCTCAGGCCACCATAGGGGTGTGCCTGCCGGCGTACGCCGTCGCGGGTCATCCCCAGCCGCCGGGCCACGTTCAGGCTCGGCCCGTTGCCCGAGGCGGCGACCCACTCGATCCGGTGGATGCCGCGCTGCTCGACCGCGAAGTCGAGCAGGACCCGCATCGCGCGCGTGACGAGTCCGCGTCCGGTGGCGGCGGGCTCCAGCCAGCAGCCGACCTCGGCGTTCCCGTGCTCGGCGTCGAAGTTCAGGAAGAGCACCCCGCCGACGAGTGTGCCGTCCAGCCACAGGCCGTGCAGGGAGCCGGTGTCGGCGGCGCGCATGTCGGCGTACCGCTGGAGCATCGCCCGTGCGGCGGGCACGTCCTTCTCCTTGCCGCCGAAGGAGATGAACCGTCCGATGAACTCCCGCCCGCGGTCCAGGTGGGCCAGGAACTCCTCGGCGTGCCAGGGTTCGAGCGGGCGCAGTTCGGCGCCGTCGTCACCCAGGGGTATCGCGTACATCGTGCTTCTCCACTTCCACCGCGTCCTCGGCCGGCACGCCAGCCTCTCACGGGCTGCCCGGCGTCCGGACGGCGGCGGCAACTGAGCGACCGCCGGTCCATCAGTCGAACTGGTCACCGAGGGCCATGACCATGACCCCGAGGATCATCAGCCACAGGGCCCGGCGGGTACGGCCCCGGGCGCCCAGCACCCCGGCGGCCGCGCAGACGGCGGAGCCCAGCGCGTAGGCGGCCGGCACCCGTGCGGGCAGCCCGCCGCCCAGCCGGGCCGCGGCGGCGGCCAGCCCCGACAGGGCCAGCAGGAACCCGGTCACGAGGGCGGTCCAGCGGGCCCGGCGGGCGTCCTCGTGGACATCCTCGTCGTCGCGGTGGTCCTCGCCGTCCGCGGCCGGCGCCCCGGCAAACCCGCTGCGGACGGCGTCGGCACCTGCTAGCTTCCGCTGGTCAGCATCGACCGGCTCCTCGCCGACGACCGAAGCGGGCGCATTGTGTGACGGTCCGAATGAGCTCCTACGCATCGCCTTCCACTACGAAGATCACAAGGAGCCCGTTCACCCATGTCCGACACCAGGACCGGGGGCGACCGCCTCGCTGACCGCCTGACCCACCCCCGTTACCCGCTCAGCAACGCCTACGACCCCCGCTGGGTGGTCGACAACCAGATGGGCCCGCACGCCCTGTGGCTGCTGGAATGGCTGGCCCCCGCCCTCGGTCTGGACGCGCTGCGCCCCTGCGCGCGCGTGCTCGACCTCGGCTGCGGCCGGGCCATGACGTCGGTCTTCCTGGCCCGTGAGTTCCACGCCCAGGTCACCGCCGCCGACCTGTGGATCAAGGCCGACGACAACGCCCGGCGGATCGCCGCGGCCGGATTCGCCGACCGGGTGCAGCCCGTGCACGCCGAGGCCCACGACCTGCCCTTCGCCGAGGGCGGCTTCGACGCGATCGTGAGCATCGACGCCTACCAGTACTTCGGCACCGACGACCTCTACCTCCCGTCCCTGGCCCGCCTGCTGCGGCCCGGCGGCCGGATCGGCGTGGTCGTGCCGGCGCTCCGCGAGGAACTCGCCGGGACCGAGCCGCCGGAGCACCTGAGGCCCTGGTGGGAGCCCGACTACTGGTGCTTCCACTCGGCCGGCTGGTGGCGCCGGCACTGGACGCGCAGCGGCGCCGTCGAGGTCGAGGCCGCCGACTGGCAGCCGGACGGCTGGCGGGACTGGCTGCTGTGGTGCGAGATCGTCGCCGAGGAGAGCCCGGAGGAGTTCCATCGCACGATGGCCCGCCGGGTCGCGGAGATGGTGCGCGCCGACGCGGGCCGGGCCCTCGGCTTCGTCCGCGTGGTCGCCCGCCGCCGATAGCCGTACGGCCCCGGAGGCGTCGCCTCCGGGGCCGTACGGTCGTGCGGTCGCTCAGCCCTCGCTGACGCCGAGCCGCTCCAGGATCAGTTCCTTGACGCGGGCCGCGTCGGCCTGGCCGCGGGTCGCCTTCATGACCGCGCCGACCAGCGCGCCGGCCGCGGCCACCTTGCCGCCGCGGATCTTGTCGGCGATGCCCGGGTTGCCGGCGATGGCCTCGTCGACCGCCGTGCCGAGCGCCGAGTCGTCGGAGACGACCTTCAGGCCGCGCTTGTCGACGACCTCGTCCGGGGTGCCCTCACCCGCGAGGACGCCCTCGATGACCTGGCGGGCCAGCTTGTCGTTCAGGTCGCCGGAGGTGACCAGCGCGGTGACCCGGGCGACCTGCTCCGGGGTGATCGCCAGTTCGTCCAGCGCCCTGCCCGACTCGTTGGCGCTGCGCGCCAGTTCGCCCATCCACCACTTGCGGGCGGAGGCCGCGTCGGAACCGGCGTCGATGGTGGCGACGATCGGGTCCAGCGCGGCGGCGTTGATGATGGCCTGCATCTCGACCGCGGAGACGCCCCACTCGGCGAGCAGCCGGTTGCGGCGGGCCAGCGGCATCTCCGGCAGCGCGGCGCGGATCTCCTCGACCCACGCGCGGGACGGGGCGACGGGGACCAGGTCCGGCTCCGGGAAGTACCGGTAGTCCTCGGCCTCCTCCTTCACACGGCCCGAGGTCGTGGACCCGGTGTCCTCGTGGAAGTGCCGGGTCTCCTGGATGATCGTGCCGCCCGAGGACAGCACGGCCGCGTGCCGCATGATCTCGAAGCGGGCCGCGCGCTCCACGGACCGCAGCGAGTTCACGTTCTTCGTCTCGGAGCGGGTGCCGAACTTCTCGGTGCCGTTCGGGCGCAGCGACAGGTTCACGTCGCAGCGCATCTGGCCCATCTCCATGCGGGCCTCCGAGACGCCGAGCGCCTTGATGACCTCGCGCAGCTCACGGACGTAGGCCCGCGCGACCTCGGGGGCACGCTCGCCGGCGCCCTCGATCGGCTTGGTGACGATCTCGATGAGCGGGATGCCGGCCCGGTTGTAGTCCAGGAGCGAGTGCGAGGCGCCGTGGATACGGCCGGTCGCGCCGCCCACGTGGGTGGACTTGCCGGTGTCCTCCTCCATGTGGGCGCGCTCGATCTGCACCCGGAAGGTCTCGCCGTCCTCCAGCTGCACGTCGAGGTAGCCGTCGAAGGCGATCGGCTCGTCGTACTGGGAGGTCTGGAAGTTCTTCGGCATGTCCGGATAGAAGTAGTTCTTCCGGGCGAAGCGGCACCACTCGGCGATCCCGCAGTTGAGCGCGAGACCGATCTTGATGGCCGACTCGATGCCGATCGCGTTGACGACCGGGAGCGCGCCGGGCATGCCGAGGCAGGTCGGGCAGGTCTGCGAGTTGGGCTCGGCGCCCAGCTCGGTCGAACAGCCGCAGAACATCTTGGTCTTGGTGCCGAGTTCGACATGGACCTCAAGGCCCATGACGGGGTCGTACGACGCCAGCGCGTCCTCGTACGACACCAGGTCGGTCGTGGTGGTCACGGTGAAACTTCCCTCTCAGCCCAGCAGGACGTCGTCGTCGCCCAGCCGCTTCAGCTCGCGGTACAGCAGGGCGAATCCGGTGACGATCGCGACGGCGGACACGGTGGCGTCGACGAGCCGGAGCGTGTCGTGCTCGGCGCGGGCCTTCTTGATCTGCTTGGCGACACCGACCGCGCCGAACACGGTGGTGGCCATCGACAGGTACGTACCGGACTTCGACTTCTTGAAGCCCTTGGCCTTGGACAGTGCGTTGCTCACAGCGACGGTGCCTCCTCAAGGAGCGGGTGCCCCCACCTTTCCACGAAGGCGGCCTCGACAGCGGCTCCGACCTTGTAAAGGCGGTCGTCCTGGAGCGCCGGCGCGATGATCTGCAGGCCCACCGGGAGGTTGTCCTCCGGGGCGAGACCGCAGGGCAGCGACATGGCCGCGTTGCCCGCCAGGTTGGTGGGGATGGTGCACAGGTCGGCCAGGTACATCGCCATCGGGTCGTCGGCGCGCTCGCCGATCGCGAAGGCGGTGGTCGGCGTCGTGGGCGACACGATCACGTCGACCTGCTCGAAGGCCTTCTCGAAGTCCCGCGTGATGAGCGTGCGGACCTTCTGCGCGGAGCCGTAGTAGGCGTCGTAGTAGCCGCTGCTCAGCGCGTAGGTGCCGAGCATGATGCGGCGCTTGACCTCGGCGCCGAAGCCCGCCTCACGGGTGAGGGAGGTGACCTCCTCGGCGGAGTGGGTGCCGTCGTCGCCGGTCCGCAGGCCGTAGCGCAGGCCGTCGAAGCGGGCCAGGTTGGACGAGCACTCGGAGGGCGCGATCAGGTAGTACGCGGAGAGCGCCAGGTCGAAGGACGGGCAGTCCAGCTCGACGATCTCGGCGCCCAGCTCCTTGAGCATCTCGACGGACTCGTCGAAGCGCTGGATGACGCCGGGCTGGTAGCCCTCGCCGCGGAACTGCTTGACGACGCCGACGCGCATGCCCTGGACGCTGCCGTTGCGGGCGGCCTCCACGACCGGCGGGACGGGCGCGTCGATGGACGTGGAGTCCATCGGGTCGTGCCCGGCGATGACCTCGTGCAGGAGGGCGGCGTCCAGGACCGTGCGGGCGCACGGGCCGCCCTGGTCCAGCGAGCTGGAGAACGCGACCATGCCGTACCGCGAGACGGCGCCGTACGTCGGCTTGACGCCGACCGTGCCGGTGACGGCGGCCGGCTGGCGGATGGAGCCGCCGGTGTCGGTGCCGATGGCCAGCGGTGCCATGTGCGCGGCCAGCGCGGCGGAGGAGCCGCCGCCGGAGCCGCCGGGGATCTTGGTGAGGTCCCACGGGTTGCCCGTCGGGCCGTAGGCGCTGTTCTCGGTGGAGGACCCCATGGCGAACTCGTCCATGTTGGTCTTGCCGAGGATGACCACGTCGGCGGCCTTCAGCCGCTTGGTGAGGGTGGCGTCGTACGGCGGGATCCAGCCTTCGAGGATCTTCGAGCCGACGGTGGTCGGCACGCCCTCGGTGGTGAAGATGTCCTTGAGCGCGAGCGGGACGCCGGCCAGCGGGCCGAGCTTCTCGCCCCTCGCCTTCTTCTCGTCGACAGCACGCGCCTGGGCGAGCGCGCCCTCACGGTCGACGTGCAGGAAGGCGTGCACCTTCTCGTCGACGGCGTCGATCCGGGCGAGGTGGGCCTCGGTGACCTCGACGGCCGTGAGCTCGCCGGAGGCGATCCTCGCGGCGGTCTCGGCGGCGGTGAGCTTGATGATGTCGGTCATCGGGATCAGTCCTCCCCCAGGATCTGCGGCACCTTGAAACGCTGCTGCTCCTGGGCCGGTGCGCCGGAGAGCGCCTGGGCGGGGGTGAGCGAGGGACGGACCTCGTCCGGGCGCATGACGTTCGTCAGCGGCAGCGGGTGCGAGGTCGGCGGTACGTCTTGGTCGGCGACCTCGCTGACGCGGGCGACCGCGCCGATGATGTCGTCGAGCTGTCCCGCGAAGTGGTCGAGTTCTTCGGGCTTCAGCTCCAGACGCGCCAGCCGGGCGAGGTGGGCGACCTCCTCGCGCGTGATGCCAGGCATGCAGCGATCCTCTGGGGTGAGTGTGTGTGTTTGGAGGCAATCCTATGGGGCCGGGCCCGGTGCCCGTGAAACGGTTTCCCCCCGCGCCCCGGACCGCGGCCCCCACCCTCTGTCGACGGACGCGTCGTTCACACGAGGAACAGCAGCGCCGCGGTGATCAGGACGACGATCGCGGTGGCGAGGTGGATCCCGTACGCGACGGCCTTCGCCCCGCCGTGGCGCAGCACTATCAGCGTGTCGAAGAGCGGGACGAGGGCCACGCAGAGCATGAACCAGGCCTCCGCGCGGGCCCCGGCGAAGGCGAGCAGCGCGAGGCCGAGGACGCCGAAGGTGCCGTCCCTGAGGCCCTTGACCGCGAGGAAGGCGGAGGCGTCGCCCTTCGGGTCGGCGGGGACGCCGTAGCCGGCCGCGGCGGGTCCCGGCCGGAGCAGGAACCGGTAGCCGAGGAACAGGCAGAACAGGTCGAGCGCGACGGCGAGCGTGTAGGCGGTGACGGTCATGCGGGCCCCCTGCGGAAGATTGTCTAGCACTGCTAGGTCCGAGAGCGAAGCTATCAGAGCGTCGGCAGATTGGCTAGCATTGCTAGCATCATGGAGATGCCGATGCGGGACCGCCGGAAGCGCGAGCGGGCGGAACGGGAACTGCGGATCGTCACGGCCGCCCGGGAACTCGCCGAGACGGAAGGGTGGGAGGCGGTGACGACGCGCCGCCTGGCCGCCGAGATCGGGTACAGCCAGCCGGTCCTCTACAGCCACTTCCGGGGCAAGGACGCGATCACGGCGGCGGTGGCGGTCCAGGGCTGCGCGGACCTGACGGCGGAGCTGCGGGCCGCGCGCACCGCGGCGAGGGACGGCGCGGGGTCACTGGCTGCGGTCGCGTCCGCGTACACGTCGTTCGCCCGGCGGCGCCCCGCGCTGTACGACGCGATGTTCACCCACCGGGTGGACCTGCCGTTCGCCGCACCGGAGGCACCGGAGGCGCTGCGCGCCGCGTTCACGGAGATCCTGCTGGCCGTCGAGCCGGTCACGGGGCCGGGCGAGGACCCCGGGCTCCTGACCGAGACGTTCTGGGCGGCCCTGCACGGCCTGGTGACCCTGACACGCGACGGGCGGCTCCCGGCGGGCGCCCACGAGAAGAGACTGGCCCTGCTGATCGGGCACGTCACCGCGCGGTAGGAACGGCGGATCGGCCTGCGCCGGACCGCGGCCGGACGCCGGCCGCCGCCGTCATTCGGCCGCCGGCAGCGCGGCCCGCGGCCGCTGCCAGCCCCGGGACCCGCGGGCCCGCAGCCACGCCGTCGTCTCCTCGGGCGGCATCGCCGCGGCGACCAGCCAGCCCTGGACCGCGTCGCACCCGAGGTCCCGCAGCCGCTCCCACGTCTCGTCGTCCTCCACGCCCTCCGCGACCACCAGCAGCCCCAGCGAATGCGCGAGGTCGACCGTGCAGCGCACGATCTCCGCGTCCTCGTTGTCCACGGCCAGCCGGGCCACGAAGGAGCGGTCGATCTTCAGCTCGCTCACCGGCAGCCGCCGCAGGTGCACCAGCGAGGAGTACCCCGTGCCGAAGTCGTCCAGCGACATCTTCACGCCGTGCCCGGTCAGTCCCGCCAGGGTGTCCGCGGCCCGCTGCGGGTCCTCCAGCAGCACGTGCTCGGTTATCTCCAGTTGCAGCGCGCCCGCCGGCACCCCGTGCCGGGCCAGCCGCGCCGCCACCGAGCCCGCGAAGCCCGGCGTGTGGACGTCGCGCGGCGAGACGTTGACCGCCACCGGCACCCGCAGGCCCTGCGCCCGCCACCGGGCGACCTGGGCGAGCGCAGTCTCCAGGACGTACTCCGTGAGATGGGGCATCAGGCCCGAGGACTCGGCGATCGCTATGAACTCGTCCGGCGGCACCTTGCCGCGCTCGGGATGCACCCAGCGCACCAGCGCCTCCAGGCCCGCCACCTGGCCGTCGAAGCGCACCTTCGGCTGGTAGTGCAGCTGTACCTCGTGGGCGTCCAGGGCGCGGCGCAGATCGCCCAGCAGCCCCAGCCGGTCCGGGGTGTTGGAGTCCCGCTTGGACTCGTACACCTCGACGCCGGTACGGTCCCGCTTCGCCTGGTACATCGCCACGTCCGCGCGGCGCAGCAGGCCCTCGGCGTCCAGCGCGTGGTCGGGGAAGACGGCGACGCCCGCGCTGGCCTCCAGCACGAGGGTGAGTCCGTCGAGGTCGAGCGGGGAGGAGAGGGCCGAGACCAGGCCACGGGCGACCCGGGTCGCGGACGTCGTGGAGTCGGCGACCGGCAGTAACACGGCGAACTCGTCACCGCCGAGCCGGGCGGCCTCCGCACCGCGCGGCAGCGCGGCCCGCAGCCGGTCGGCTATCTGCAACAGCAGCCGGTCACCGGCGAGATGACCGAGCGTGTCATTGACCGAACGGAACCGGTCGAGGTCGATCAGCATGAGGGCGGAGCGGGCGCCGATGCGTTCGGCGTCGTCGAGGGCGGTCCAGATGCGCTCCAGGAGCCACTGCCGGTTGGGCAGTCCGGTCAGCGGATCGCGCAGCTGCTCCTCCGCGCGGGCGCGGGCCATCCACAGGGTGGAGTCGAGGGCGACCAGCGGAATGGAGAACAGCGGCAGCAGCAGCGGCTGGGCGACGGCGACCACGCAGACCAGCGGGGCGATGCCGAGCAGGGCGACGGCGACCAGGCCCTGGCGCATCAGGGCGGTGCGGGCGACGGTGGGCAGGCCGCCGCCGCGCGGTGTGTGCAGGTACCAGAGCAGGGCACGGGTGACCGCGAGGTAGGCGACCGCGACGAGGACGACCTCGGGGGCGGTGGCGACACTCCAGCCGGCGGGGTTCCAGGGCGACTCGACGGTGGGCACCCGCCCGCACATGCCGAGCACCAGCGCTCCGGTGCCGATGCCGAGGATGTCCACGGCGCCGTGCAGGACGCCCTGCCGCCAGCGGTGGCGGCGGGCGATGCCGACCAGGACGACGACGGTCAGGCTGACCATGCCGGCCGGCACCCAGCCGTAGAGCAGGAGGACGGCGAGGGTGAGGGCGGCGCCGGAGCCGGTGCCGCCCCACCAGCGGGCGCGGCCGAGCAGCACCAGGTGGCCGACGATGATGCCGGTGAGCACGGCCAGCGACCAGCCGACCGTGCCGGACGGGAAGAGGGCGTGGTTGTCGGTGAAGGCGCGGTAGAAGCCGGCGCCCAGGACGAACGCGGCGGCCGCGACGACCGCGGCGGGCAGTGCCGGCCAGGACAGGTGGCGTTCGTGCTCGTGGCCGGGCAGGTGGGGCGGCGGTTCGACGGCGGCCAGCGGCAGCGGGTCGCGCGCGTCCTGAGCGGCGCTCACCCCCGGCATGCCGACGCGCCGGTCGGTCCGTACCGTCCGCCGAGTCCCCCGCCACACGCCCGCCCGGCGGCGCAGCGGCAGCCGCGCCTTCGGGGCGGCGCTCTCGGTCGGTTCCATTCCCGTCCCTCTCACAGCCGGCGGTGCCCACGCCATGCGGTCCGTGCCCTGCCGGAGCACGGCAATGCCCCAACCGCAGCTGGGCACGGCAGGTGCACGCCTCAACAGTAGGCCGCAGAAGGCTTCCACGGGCAGCGGTCGTCTACGGTTGCCCGATTGCGCCCTGGCCACCCGTATGCATCTGGTATGCGCCGAACGGGTGACCTTCAACCGCTACTCCTCGACCGGAAGGGCGACTTCGGCCGCGGCGTCCGGTCCCTGCTCCAAAAGTACGACAAATCCGTCCTCGTCCAGGACGGGAACCTTCAGCTGCATCGCCTTGTCGTACTTCGAGCCGGGGTTGTCGCCCACGACCACGAACGAGGTCTTCTTCGACACCGAGCCGGTCACCTTGGCTCCGCGGCTCTGCAGGGCGTCCTTGGCGCCGTCCCGGGTGAACTGCTCCAGGGTTCCGGTCACGACGACGGTGAGACCCTCCAGCGGCCGCGGCCCCTCGTCCTCGCCGGTGGACTCGTCCTCCAGCGGGACTCCAGCGGCCTTCCACTTTCGGATGATCTCGCGGTGCCACTCCTCGGCGAACCACTCCTTGAGCGCCGTCGCGATGATGCCGCCGACGCCGTCGATGTTCGACAGCTCCTCCTCGGTGGCCTGCTCGATACGGTCGATGGAGCGGAACTCGCGCGCCAGAGCCTGCGCGGCGACGGGTCCGACGTGGCGGATGGACAAGCCGTTGAGGAAGCGGGCGAGCGGGCGGGTCTTCGCCTCCTCGATCTTCTGGAGCAGCGCGAGGGTGTTCTTCTTGGGCTCGCCCTTCTGGTTGGCGAAGACCGTGACGACCTTCTCCTCGCCCGTCTTCGGGTCGCGCTTGGGCAGCCCGCTGTCCTGGTCGAGGACGTACGCCTTGATGGGCAGCAGTTTCTCGACGGTGAGGTCGAAGAGGTCGCCCTCGTCGACCAGCGGCGGTTCGACGGGCTCCAGCGGCCGGGTGAGGGCGGCCGCGGCGACCCCGCCGAAGTGCTCGATGTCCAGGCACTCGCGGCCCGCGAGGTAGGACACCCGCTCTCTCAACTGGGCCGGGCAGGCGCGGGCGTTGGGGCAGCGGAGGTCGATGTCGCCCTCCTTCATGGCCCGCAGCGGTGTGCCGCACTCGGGGCACTCGGCCGGCATCACGAACTCCCGCTCGCTGCCGTCCCGCAGGTCCACGACCGGGCCGAGGATCTCCGGGATGACGTCACCGGCCTTGCGCAGCACCACGGTGTCGCCGATGAGCACGCCCTTGGCCTTGACGACCTCCTGGTTGTGCAGGGTGGCGAACTCCACCTCGCTGCCGGCCACGGTCACCGGCTCGACCTGGGCGTACGGCGTGACCCGCCCGGTACGGCCGACGCCCACCTTGATGTCGATCAGTTTGGTGTTGACCTCCTCCGGCGCGTACTTGTAGGCGATCGCCCACCGGGGAGCGCGGGCCGTAGAGCCGAGGCGTCCCTGGAGCCGGATCTCGTCCAGCTTGACCACGACACCGTCGATCTCGTGCGCCACGGAGTGCCGGTTCTCGCCGTAGTAGGCGATGAACTCCCTGACTCCGTCGAGGCCGTCGACGACCCGGTTGTGCGGGGAGGTGGGCAGGCCCCAGTTCCCCAGCAGTTCGTAGGCCTGGGAGAGCCGGGTCATGCCCTCGAAGCCGGCGAGGGCGCCGATGCCGTGGACGACCATGTGCAGCGGGCGGGAGGCGGTGACGCGCGGGTCCTTCTGCCGCAGCGAACCCGCGGCCGCGTTGCGCGGGTTGGCGAACGGCTTGTCACCGGCCGCCACCAGGCGTTCGTTCAGCTCGGCGAACTTCTCCATCGGGAAGTAGACCTCGCCGCGGATCTCCACCAGGTCCGGGACCGTGTCGCCGTGCAGGCGGTCCGGGATCTCGGCGATCGTACGGACGTTGGGAGTGATGTCCTCGCCGGTGCGGCCGTCGCCGCGGGTGGCCGCGCGGGTGAGCCGGCCGTGTTCGTAGGTGAGGTTGACGGCGAGGCCGTCGACCTTCAGCTCGCACAGGAAGTGGAACTCCTGGTCGCCCAGCTCCTTGTGGATCCGCTCGGCCCAGGCGGCGAGGTCGTCGTCGTTGAACGTGTTGTCCAGCGACAGCATCCGCTCGCGGTGCTCGACCGCCGTGAACTCCGTCGCGTACGCGCCCGCGACCTTCTGGGTCGGCGAGTCGGGCGTGCGCAGCCCGGGGTGCTCGTCCTCCAGCGCCTCCAGCGTCTTGAGGAGCTTGTCGAACTCCGCGTCGCTGACGACCGGGGCGTCCTTCACGTAGTACCGGAAGCGGTGCTCCTCGATCTGCTCGGCGAGCCGCGCGTGCTTCTCCCGTGCCTCGGCGGGCACTGCCGTCTCCGCCTGCTGCTTGTCGCCGGCCACCGTTTTCCTCCCGTTACTCTGGGTTGTCCGCGAGTGATCTCGCCGCCCGGACGCAGTGGGCGAGCGCCTGCCGGGCGTACGCGGGGGAAGCGCCCGCGAGCCCGCACGACGGGGTGACCGTCACCGCCTCCGCGAGAAGTCCCGGTTGCAGCCCCAGCCTGCGCCACAGCGTCCTGACACCCATGACGCTACCGGCAGGGTCCGACAATGCCGTGTCCGTGCCCGGTACGACACCGACGAACAGCCGGGTGCCGCCCTCAACGGCCTCGCCGATGGCGTCCTCGTCACGTTCGGTGAGGAGCGAGAAGTCGAAGGAGACGGCTGCGGCCCCGGCCCGGCGCAGCAGCGCGAACGGCACGTCGGGGGCACAGGAGTGGACGGCCACCGGGCCGCCCGCCTGGACGCCGAAGACGTCCCGCAGCGTGGACTCGACGACCTGGCGGTCCACGGCCCGGTGGGTGCGGTAGCCGCTCGCGGTCCGCACCCGGCCGCTCAGCACGGCGGTGAGGGACGGTTCGTCGAGCTGCAGGACGAGCCGGGCGCCGGGGACGCGGCGGCGGACCTCGGCGAGGTGCAGGCGCAGTCCCTCGGCGAGGGAGGCGGCCAGGTCGCGGCAGGCGCCGGGGTCGGAGAGCGCCGCCTCGCCGTTGCGCAGTTCCAGCGCGGCGGCGAGGGTCCAGGGGCCGACCGCCTGGACCTTGAGCGGGCCCTCGTAGCCCTGGGTGAACTCCTCCAGGGCGTCCAGGTCCTCGCCGAGCCAGGAGACGGCCCGCCGGGTGTCGCGGCCCGGCCGGTCGCCGAGCCGCCAGCCGCTGGGCTCCACGCGCGCGTACAGCTCGACCAGGAGGCCGGCGGTGCGTCCGATCATGTCGGCGCCGGGGCCGCGGGCGGGCAGTTCGGGGAGGAAGGGAAAGTCCTCGAAGCTGCCGGTCGATGCCTTGGCGGCCTCCCGGGCGTCGGTGCCGGGGAGCGAGCCGATGCCGGTCGCGGGGCCGAAGGAGGGGGTTGCGTTCACGTGGGAAGCCTAGGTTCGGTGGGCCGACGGGGGGGCGGCGGTCAGTCGTCAGGTGCGGGCCGTGGGGGCGCGCCCGCGCGGCGGCAGCCGCACAGGAGCACGGCCCCGCGCCCCTTGCGGGGCGCGCTCGGCCTCGCGGTGTTCCGGTCAGGCGCCGGGGCGGACGGTCAGGTCGTTGATCTCCGCGTCCCTCGGCAGGTCCAGGGCCGTCAGGATCGCGGTCGCCACCGACTCCGGGTCGATCCACTGCGCCGGGTCGTACTCCTTGCCCTCCTGCTGGTGGACCTTGGCCTGCATCGGGCTCGCCGTGCGGCCCGGGTAGACGGAGGTGACCCGGACGCCGTTGCCGTGCTCCTCGTGGCGCAGGGCGTCGGCGAGGGCCTTGAGGCCGTGCTTGGAGGCCGCGTACGCCGACCAGCCCGCGTTGGCGTTCAGGCCGGCGCCGGAGTTGACGAACAGCACCTGGCCGCGGGCGGCGCGCAGCTGGGGCAGGAAGTGCCGGGTCAGCTCGGCGGGTGCCACCAGGTTGACGTTCAGCTGGTGGCGCCAGGACTTCGGGGTCAGCTCGCCGATCTGGCCGAGGTCGACCACGCCGGCGACGTGCAGGAGGGTGTCGACGCGGTCGGGAAGGGTCTGGTGGGAGAAGGCCCAGGAGAGCTTGTCCGGGTCCGCCAGGTCGCCCACCAGGGTGCGGGCGCCGGGGAACTCGGCGGCCAGTTCCTTCGCCCGGCCCGCGTCGCGCGCGTGCAGGACCAGGTCGTCCCCGCGCGCGTGCAGGCGGCGGGCCACGGCGGCGCCGATGCCGGAACCGGCCCCGGTGATCACATGAGTTGCCATGAGGGCCATGCTCGCATCAGCCGGCGGGCCGGTTCGCCTCGAGGTGGGCGAGCGCGTCGGCGGGTTCGGCGGCGAAGTGCATCAGCTCCGCCAGCGGGCGGGGCAGGAATCCCTCGGCCTCCATGCGGCGGAACTGCTGCTCCAGGCCGTCGTAGAAGCCGGCGGTGTTCAGCAGGACGACCGGCTTGTCCGTGCGGCCGTGCTTCTTCAGCTCCAGGATCTCGGTGGCCTCGTCCAGGGTGCCGGTGCCGCCGACCATGATCACCACGGCGTCGGACTTCTCCAGCAGGAGCCGCTTGCGCTCGGCGAGATCGGCGGCGATCACCATCTCGTCGGCTCCCGGCCGGGCCTTGTTCGCCAGGAACTCCACGGAGACGCCCAGCAGCCTGCCGCCGGCCTCGTGGACACCGTCCGCGACGACCTTCATCAGCCCGGTGTCGGAGCCGCCCCAGACGAGGGTGTGGCCGCCCTTGCCGATCAGTTCCCCGAAGTCACGGGCGGGCCGGGTGTAGCGCTCGTCCAGGTCGGCGGCGGAGAGGAAGACACAGATTCGCATGGGGCCAGGGTAGGCGGGAACAACACGGCTCCTTGCGCTGTCATCCCTGTATGGCATCTGGACACACGATCACCATCGAGAAGAGCGACCGGTCCGTGCGCGTGGTGCACGGCGACCTCGTGCTGGCCGAGAGCGACCGGCCCCTGGTGCTGCGCGAGACCGGCAGCCCCGTGCGGTACTACATCCCCGCGGAGGACGTCCGCCTGGACCTCCTCACGCCGTCCGAGACGCACACCGTGTGCCCCTTCAAGGGCACCGCGTCCTACTGGTCCCTGCCGGACGCGCCGGACCTGGTGTGGGCCTACCCCGACCCCAAGTCCGACGTCGCCGAGATCAAGGACCACCTCTGCTTCTACGAGGTCGAGGTCGCCGGCTGAGCCTCAGGCGCGGGCCACGTCGGCGGTACGCACCGTCGAGGCGATCGTCGCCGATCCGACGACACGCGAGTCGTCGTACAGGACGATCGCCTGGCCCGGTGCCACGCCGCGGACCGGCTCGGTGAACGTGACGCGCAGCTCGCCGTCCACGAGTTCGGCGGCGACCTCGGTCTCGCCGCCGTGCGCGCGCAGCTGGGCGGTGTAGCGGGCCGGTCCGGCGGGTGCGGTGCCGCACCAGCGCGGCCTGATCGCCGTCAGGGCGCTGACGTCCAGGGCGGCGGCGGGGCCGACCGTCACCGTGTTGTTCACCGGCGAGATGTCCAGGACGTAGCGCGGCTTGCCGTCCGGCGCCGGGGTGCCGATCCGCAGCCCCTTGCGCTGGCCGACGGTGAAGCCGAACGCGCCCTCGTGGGTGCCGACCTTGGTGCCGGACTCGTCGAGGATGTCGCCCTCGGCCTTGCCGAGGCGCCGGGCCAGGAAGCCCTGGGTGTCGCCGTCGGCGATGAAGCAGATGTCGTGGGAGTCGGGCTTCTTGGCGACCGCGAGGCCGCGGCGCTCGGCCTCGGCACGGATCTCGTCCTTGGTGGTCAGGGTGTCACCGAGCGGGAAGAGCGCGTGCGCGAGCTGCCGCTCGTCCAGGACGCCGAGGACGTAGGACTGGTCCTTGGCCATGTCGGAGGCGCGGTGCAGCTCACGGGAGCCGTCGGCGAGCGTCACGACCTTCGCGTAGTGCCCGGTGCAGACCGCGTCGAAGCCGAGGGCGAGGGCCTTGTCGAGCAGGGCCGCGAACTTGATCTTCTCGTTGCAGCGCAGGCACGGGTTGGGGGTGCGGCCCGCCTCGTACTCGGCGACGAAGTCCTCCACGACGTCCTCGCGGAAGCGGTCGGCGAGGTCCCAGACGTAGAACGGGATGCCGATGACGTCGGCGGCGCGGCGGGCGTCCCGGGAGTCCTCGATGGTGCAACAGCCCCGCGCGCCGGTGCGGAAGGATTGCGGGTTCGCGGAGAGCGCGAGGTGGACGCCGGTGACGTCGTGGCCGGCTTCCGCGGCGCGGGCGGCGGCGACGGCGGAGTCCACGCCGCCCGACATGGCGGCGAGGACGCGGAGGGGACGGGTGCGCTGCGGGGTCTCAGTCATAGCCCCTCCAGGGTACGGGGGCGCGGGAACCGGGGCCCGCGGGTATCCGTTGGGGATCACATGGGGGCGACGACGGGTGATCGGGACCGGCGGATCGGGCGGCGGGCGCTGCTGATCGGCGGGGCGGCGGCGGCCGCGGGCACGGCGGTGCTGACCAGGGACGAACTGACGCGGCTGTACTGGCGGCTGCCCGGAGTGCGCAAGGCGCGGGTGGCGGGCGCGGTGGACTTCAGGGGCGCGCGCTGGGTGGCCGCGTCACCCGCGAACTACCGGACGGCGAACCGGCCGGACGACTATCCGGTGGACCGGGTGGTCATCCACGTCACCCAGGGCGGCTACGCGAGCGCGGTGAAGGTCTTCCAGGATCCGGCGCACGAGGCGGCGGCGCACTACATCGTGCGCAAGGACGGGCGGATCACCCAGCTGGTGCGCGAGCTGGACGTGGCCTTCCACGCGGGCAACCGGTCGTACAACGAGCGCAGTGTCGGCATCGAGCACGAGGGTTTCGTGGACCGCCCGCAGGACTTCACCGCCGCGATGTACGCGGCGTCGGCGCGGCTGACGGCGGCGATATGCCGGCGGTACGGCATGGCGATGGACCGGGAGCACGTGATCGGCCACGTAGAGGTGCCGGGGACGGACCACACCGATCCGGGCACGCACTGGGACTGGGACCGCTACATGGGCCTCGTACGGCGCGCCGGACGGTCCTGACCGGCCTGCCCGGCCCGCGGCCCGGCTCGGTGCGGTCGGCTCCGTCCGGGCAGCCCGCTTCCGTCAGCTCAGTCCGGCGAGCCGGGCGCGTTCCACCGCCGGGCCGATCGCCTTGGCGACCGCCTCCACGTCGGCCTCGGTGGAGGTGTGGCCGAGCGAGAAGCGCAGGGTGCCGCGGGCCAGGTCCGGGTCGGTCCCGGTGGCCAGCAGCACATGGCTGGGCTGCGCCACCCCGGCCGTGCACGCGGAGCCCGTCGAGCATTCGATGCCCTGGGCGTCGAGCAGCAGGAGCAGCGAGTCGCCCTCGCAGCCGGGGAAGGTGAAGTGGGCGTTGGCCGGCAGCCGGTGCACCGGGTCGCCGCCGAGTACGGCGTCGGGCACGGCGGTGCGCACGGCGTCGATCAGCCGGTCGCGCAGGGCGCCTATCTCGCGGGCGAACCACTCGCGGCGCTCGACGGCGAGGTGGGCGGCGACCGCGAAGGAGGCGACCGCGGGGACGTCCAGGGTGCCGGAGCGGACGTGCCGCTCCTGGCCGCCGCCGTGCAGGACCGGTACGGGGGTGTACTCGCGGCCCAGGAGCAGGGCGCCGATGCCGTAGGGGCCGCCGACCTTGTGGCCGGAGACGGTCATCGCGGCGAGGCCGGAGGCGGCGAAGTCGACGGGTGTCTGGCCGACGGCCTGGACCGCGTCGGCGTGCAGCGGGATGCCGAACTCACCCGCCACGTCGGCGAGTTCGCGGACCGGCAGGACGGTGCCGATCTCGTTGTTGGCCCACATGACGGTGGCGAGGGCCACGTCGTCGGGGTTGCGGGCGATCGCCTCGTGCAGCGCCTCGGGGTGGACCCGGCCGTGGCGGTCGACGGGGAGGTACTCCACCGTCGCGCCCTCGTGCTCGCCCAGCCAGTCGACCGCGTCGAGGACGGCGTGGTGCTCGACGGGGCTGGACAGGACGCGGGTGCGGGCCGGGTCGGCGTCGCGGCGGGACCAGTACAGGCCCTTGACCGCGAGGTTGTCGGCCTCGGTGCCGCCGGAGGTGAGGACGACCTCGCTGGGGCGGGCGCCGAGCGCCGCCGCGAGGGTCTCCCTGGATTCCTCGACCGTGCGGCGTGCCTGGCGGCCCGAGGCGTGCAGGGAGGACGCGTTGCCGGTGACGCGGAGGGCGGCGGTGAACGCTTCCACCGCTTCCGGGAGCATCGGGGTGGTGGCGGCGTGGTCGAGGTAGGCCATGGTGGGCTCGATTCTACGGGGGGCGGGACAAGGGTCGCCCAGCCGCCGTAGGTGGCCTGTGCCGGTGTGCGGGTGCCGGTGGTTCGCGGCCTGTCGCGCGGTCCCCCGCACCCCTGGAGGGACGCTTGCGCGAACGGTGTCCCTACAGGCTCCAGGAGATCGTGTTCGACGCCGCCATCGCGATCGCCAGGACCCCGAGGTCCGCCACTCCGAGGGCCAGGCCCAGGTAGGCGCGGCCCTTGCGCGCCGTGCCGCGCCACAGGGAGACCAGGGACAGGACGATCGCGATCGGGCCCAGGAACAGGTTCAGGACCAGCAGGCCGAGGAGGCCGAGGATGAAGGACGCCACGGCCATGCCGTCGGCGTCGCGGGTGCGGGGTTGCGGCCCGGTGGTGGCGGCCGGGGCGGTGAGGTGCAGCATGCTCAGCTCCTGGAAGTCGTGGTGGACGGTCAGTTGGCCGAGGTGCGGCGCCGGCGGGCGATGCGCTCGCGGAGCGCGAAGACGGCCAGCCAGACGGCGATCACGGCGGCGAGTCCCGCGGTGACGTCGAGCGGCGCGTGGGCCACGGTGCCCAGCACCACGCCGAGCAGCATGAGTGCGGCGACGAGGAACAGCATGGGATGAGATCCCCCCTCCGTTACATTTGGGTGAACGGTTGTAGTAACAGTTGTTCACTGACTTTGAGTCTAGCAACTCCGACGGCTTTTCAATTCCGGAGAACAGTTGTTAACTGGATGACATGAGTCACACCCTCGGCATCCGGCAGGCCCAGAAGCAGAAGACCCGCCAGGCCTTCCTGGATGCGGCGCTGGGGCTGCTGGAGGAACAGAGCCTGAGCAGCCTGGGATTGCGGGAGGTCACCCGGGCCGTCGGCGTCGCCCCGACCGCCTTCTACCGGCACTTCCGCTCCACCGCCGACCTCGGCGTGGCCCTGGTCGACGAGGCGCTCGGCAGCCTGCACCCCATGGTGCGCACGACCGTCTCCGCGCCCGGCCCGGAGCGCATCACGCGTGCCGTGCGGCTCATCGCCGGCCATGTGGCCGCGCACCCGGCGCACGTCCGGTTCATCGCCAGGGAGCGGCACGGCGGCGTGCAGCCGGTGCGCGAGGCCATCCGGGACCAGCTGGCCCGGTTCGCCGAGGAGGTCAAGTCCGAGCTGGCCAAGGACCCGGAGGCCGCCGGGTGGAACGACGAGGACCTGTTGATGCTGGCCCATCTCTACGTGGACCAGATGCTCATCACCGCGTCCCTGTTCCTGGAGACCCTGGAGTCACCGGAGCCCTCGGAGGCGGAGCGGGAACGCGTCGCCCAGACCGCCGCCCGCCGGATGCGCCTGATCAGCCTCGGCCGGCAGCACTGGCTGGACTAGCACCCGTCCGGCACGAGCGGAACAGGCGGAACGGGCGGCCCGCGACGGTCGCCGGACGGGCCGCCCTCGTACGGGTGTCAGCCCTTCGCCGCCTGCGTGGCCGGCGCCCCGCCGGCGCCGGGTGCGCCCTGGCCGCCGGCGCAGCCGCCGCCCCGACCGCCGCCGGGTCCCCCGCTCGGCAGGCCGGTGGGAGTGCCGCTCGGGAGGCCGGTGGGGGCGCCGGCGGGCCGGGCGGTGGAGTCGCCCGTGGGGGCGCCGGAGGGGCCGCCGCCCGGCATGCCCGACGGGGCCGCGCAGGACCGCGAACCGCCGGAGCCGCTGCCGTCGGACGACGAGTCGCCCGAGCCGCACGCGGTCAGCAGCAGGGAGAGGGCGAGCAGGGCGACGGCGGGGACGAGAGGGGCACGCTTCATGGCGGACAGCTCCGTGACGGATCGGGAAGTCATGAGGCATGACACTCGACCAGCGGCACCTGGGCCCCAGTTGGGGTCGCGCTGTCCCGGCGCTGTGACTCGGGCGGAGGGCGGCCCGAGGAACACCGCGGGGTCGCGCCCTCCCGGGGTTCTCGATCCGGCCGCCGGTGCGCGTCCGTGACGGAACGGGGTTGCGGTACCGCCGTCAGCCGAGGCGGACCCGGGCCAGCTGCCGGGACTGGGCGACCAGCCGGTCGGCGCTGTCCCAGACCTCGGCGTCCTCCTCCAGGAAGCCGCCGGCCAGGTTCCGGGTGGTGACGGAGACGCGCAGCGGGCCGGGGGCGGGGCGGTGGCGGACGTGGACGGTGAGTTCGACCGTGGGGACCCAGCCCTTGAGGCCGATCTCGAAGGCGGTGGGCGGCAGCGCGTCGACCGCCAGGAGCAGGGCGAGGGGGTCGGCGTCCCGGCCGTCCGCGAGTCCGAACCAGGAGCGCATCTCACCCTTGCCGGAGGGCGCGCCGAGGGCCCAGCCGAGGGTCGACGGGTCCAGCTTGAGCATCAGGCGCTCGGTGATGGCGGAGCTGCCGTCGACCGGGGCCGGTCCGTCCTCGGGGCCGAAGCACTGGTCCATGGGCGGGATGGCGGGCGGGGTCGCCGTGGTGCGGACGTCGCCGGGGAGGGCGGCGAGGTCGCCGTAGGAGGCGAGGACGCGGATGCGTTCCACCTCGTTGCCCTCTGCGTCGTACTGGAGGAGCGAGGCCTGGCCGGTGGAGAGGGTGCGGCCGGTGCGGACGGTGTCCGTGCGGATCACGGCCGGGCCCGGCTGGGACGCGGTCAGGTAGTGCGCGGAGACGGTGAACGGGTCCGGATGCGGCAGCGTGTCCGCGAGGGCCCGGCCGAGGACGGCCAGCAGGTAGCCGCCGTTGACGGCGCTGATGATGGTCCAGCCGGCCGAGAGGTCGATGTCGTAGACCCCGGGCGCGCGCCGGGTGACCGCGGTGTCGCGGTCGAACTCGCTGTCGCCGATCACGGCCCGCGTGGAAGCTGCTTCTGGCATGCCCGAACAGTAACAAGAGGTGATTACTAAGCGGTAGCTTTTGTGATGCACGCACCAGCCGCTCCGCGGGTAAGGGATCCACCCGCCGGGTGAGGTTCCGGCAATTTCTGAGTAAGTGTCCGGACACGTCCGTAACCCGGAGCCCGTCATTCCCCTCTATGGGGACATGAGCCTCACCGGGACGCCGTTCCTCTACACGACCATCGTCCTGTCCGTGGTCGCCCTCATACTCCCGCTCGTCCTGTGGTCCAGGATGCGCGGGCCCCAGGCCGTGCGCGCCGCGGCCCGGGTCCTGATGCTCCTGTTCGCCCAGGCCACCGCGGTGACGCTGATCTTCGTGATGGTCAACAACCAGAACAACCTGTACGACAACTGGGCCGACCTGCTCGGCACCGGCAACCACGTGCAGCAGGCCGCGAACCTCGGCCGGGACGGCACCGGCGGCATAGCGCTGCGGCGGCTGCCCAAGGTGAGGCAGGAGTTCACGGCCGCCGACGGACCCGCCATGCACGCGGCCGGCGGCGTGCGGGTCACCCAGCTCAAGGGCCGCGTCTCGGGCGTCGACGCCGAGGTCTACGTCTGGCTGCCGCCCCAGTACGGCGAACCGGCCTACCGCAAGCACCGGTTCCCGGTGGTGGAGCTGCTGCCCGGCTACCCCGGCTCGGCCAAGGCCTGGTTCGGCTCCCTGAAGGTGCACGAGCAGCTGGAGCCGCTGATGCGCAGCGGCCGGGTCGCGCCCTTCATCCTGGTGGCGCCGCGCACCAACCTGCTGGCCGGCACGGACACCGGCTGCGCGAACGTCCCGGGCACCGTCAACGCCGACAGCTGGCTCAGCATCGACGTGCCGAGGATGGTGAGCGACAACTTCCGCGCCGCCGCCGCGCCCGCGAACTGGGCGGTCGCCGGGTACTCGGCGGGCGCGCACTGCGCGGTCAAGCTGGCCGTCGCCCACCCGGACCGCTACCGGGCCGCGATCAGCCTGTCCGGCTACAACGACCCCATCGGCGAACGCAATTCGCTCACCGCGCAGAGCGTGACCCTGCGCGAGCGGAACAACCCCTACCTGCTGCTGCGCAAGGCGCCCGTCCCGCCCCGGATCGCCCTCTACCTCTCCGGCGAGTCCGGCGACGGCTACCAGGCCGGCGTGGCGCTCGAACAGGTCGCCAAGGCGCCGACCACCGTGCACGTGGTGTTCCTGCCGCGCAGCGCGGGCGGGCACAACATGGCGCTGTGGCGGCCCCAGGTGCCGTCGGTCTTCGAGTGGCTGACGGTCAACATGGGCCAGAGCCACCTCAGGTCCGGCGCTACTCCTCGCGAACCGTCGTCCGCCGGTTCCACGCGCGCGGCGCTCGCCAGTGGAACCGCATCGCGAGCAGGCGCAGCACGAAAGCGGTGACGACCGCGAGCCCGCTGGTGAGCGGGGTCAGCGCGTCGTAGCGGATGCACACGGCCACCAGGGTCGCCCCGACGATCGCCGGGACCGCGTACAGGTCGCGGTCCCAGCGCAGCAGCGAGGGGACCTCGTTGGCGAGCACGTCCCTGAGCACACCGCCGCCGACCGCGGTGGCGAGCCCGAGGGCCACCGAGGAGGTCAGGTTGAGGCCGTAGGAGTAGGCCTTCGTGGTGCCGGTGACGCAGAACAGGCCGAGGCCGGCCGCGTCGAAGACCAGCACCGCGGACTGGATGCGTTCGACGTGCGGGTGCAGGAAGAACACCACGAGCGCCGTGAGCAGCGGGGTGACGAAGTACCCGAGGTCCGTGAAGGCGGCCGGGGGCACCGCACCGATGATCACGTCCCGGAAGATCCCTCCGCCCAGCGCGGTGACCTCGGCGAGCACGGCGATGCCGAAGACGTCGAAGTTCTTGCGGACCGCCAGCAGCGCGCCGGAGATCGCGAAGACGAAGATGCCGATGACATCGAGCGTGTGCTGGACGGAGGGAGAGAAGAGTTGCTGGAGCTGCACCCTGACATTGTGACCTGTCAGGGTGCGTGAACCTTACAAAGCCAGGCTTACAGGGCGGGTTTCCCTGGAGTGAACAGCCAGGTCTGGAAGAGGTCGTCCAGTTGCTGCCCGGAGATCTTCTCCGCGAGCCGGATGAAGTCGGCGGTGTCGGCGTTGCCGTAGCGGTGCAGCTTCGTCCAGGCGGGCAGCAGCTTGAAGAACGCGGTGTCGCCGATGCGTTCGCGCAGCATCTGGAGGGTCATGGCGCCGCGCTGGTAGACGGCCGAGGCGAACATCGTGTCGCGCTGCGGGTCGGCGACGACGGTCTGCCAGAAGGCGTTGTCCGCGGGGCGGGAGTCGTAGCCGGCCAGGAAGGAGTCGTGGGCCGAACGGGTGCCCTGGTGCTCCGCCCACAGCCACTGGGCGTAGGTGGCGAAGCCCTCGTTGAGCCAGATGTCCTTCCACTGCGCCACGCTCACCGAGTCGCCGAACCACTGGTGGGCCAGCTCGTGCACGATGGTGCTCTCGTTGCGCACCGCCGAGTAGGCCGGCTTGCTCTGCACCTCCAGCGAGAACCCGGCCTCCGGCATGTCGTCGACGATGGCGCCGGTCTCCTCGAAGGGGTACGGCCCGAAGAGCTTCGACCAGTAGTCGGTGGCCGCGGCGGTCACGGCGTACACGTCGACGCTGTTGCTGTTCGCGAGGACCGGGTCGATGGCGACGTAGATCGGGATGCCCGAGGGCGTCCTGCCGGTCCGCACGTCGAACTTCCCGATGGTGGCGGTGGCGAGGTAGGTCGCCATGGGCCTGCTCTCGCGCCAGTGCGTGTAGGTCGAGGCGCCCTTGTCGTACGTCGAGACCAGCCGTCCGTTGGAGACGCCGGTCAGGCCCTTGGGGGCCTTGATCCGGATGTCGTAGGTGGCCTTGTCGGAGGGGTGGTCGCTGGACGGGAACCAGGTGGAGGCGGCGTTGGGCTCGCAGGCGACGAAGACGCCGTCGGCGGTCTTCATCCAGCCGTAGTCGGAGCCGAAGACGATGGGGCCGCTCAGGGCCTCGGGTATGCCGCCGTAGGTGACCGAGACGGTGAACTCGCGCCCCTTGGGCAGCGTGCTCCTCGGGGTGATGGTGATCTCGTCGCCGCTGCGCGTGAACCGGGCGTTCCTGCCGTTCACTTCGACCCGCGCGACCTCCAGCTTCTGGAGGTCGAGATCGAAGGAGGAGAGGTTCTGGGTGGCCCGGGCGGTGAGGGTCGTGACGCCGTCGAGGCGGTCGGTGTCCGGGTTGTACGCCACGTCGAGGTCGTAGTGGCGGGCGTCGAAACCGCCGTTGCCCAGCTCCGGGAAGTAGGGGTCGCCGATGCCGGGAGCGCCCTGGACGGGGGCGGGTGCGGCCGCGATGACGAAGGAGGCGGCTGCCGCGGTCGCGACAGCCGCCAGACGTGCCGAACGGGAGAGTTTCATGAGCCGTCCCTTTCGCGCGTGCGCCGATACGTCGGACGCGGACGACTCTGAACTCTCCCGTTCAGACATGTACATGACTTTACCAACTTGTCATGTGTTACTTGTCCGTTGACTCCTGGCCCGCATCCTCGGAGGACTCGGAGGACTCGGCGGACTCGGAAGCAGTCCCTGCCGGGGCCGCAGCCTCGGCCGGGGCCGCGGTCTCGGCCGGCTCCGCGGTCTCGGCCGGCTCCGCGGTCTCGGCCACCTCCGCCGCCACCGCCGCCGACGTCTCCGCCGACTCCGCCAGCACCTCGTCGGAGACCAGCTCGGCCGCCTCCTTGGCGGCGGTCAGCAGCACCGTGTCCTGCGGGGCCTGGTCCTCGAAGGACTCCGGGTGGTGGCAGGCGACCTGCTGGCCGGGCTTCAGCTCGACGAGCACCGGCTCGGTCGTCCGGCAGATCTCCGTCGCCTTCCAGCACCGGGTGTGGAAGCGGCAGCCGCTCGGCGGCGAGATCGGCGAGGGCACGTCACCCTTGAGCAGGATGCGGTCGCTCTTGGCGTTCTTGCGCCGCGGGTCCGGGATCGGCACCGCCGACATGAGCGCCTTGGTGTACGGGTGCATCGGCGCCTTGTACAGCGACTCGCGGTCGGCCAGCTCCACGATCTTGCCGAGGTACATCACCGCGATGCGGTCCGAGACGTGCCGGACCACCGAGAGGTCGTGCGCGATGATCACGTACGTCAGGCCGAGCTCCTGCTGGAGGTCGTCCAGCAGGTTGACGACCTGGGCCTGGATCGACACGTCCAGCGCGGACACCGGCTCGTCCGCCACGACCAGCTTCGGCTTCAGGGCGAGCGCGCGGGCGATGCCGATGCGCTGGCGCTGGCCGCCGGAGAACTCGTGCGGGTAGCGGTTGAAGTGCTCGGGGTTGAGGCCCACGACCGACAGCAGCCGCTGGACCTCCGCCTTGACACCGCCGGGAGGCGTGACGCCCTGCAGCTTGAACGGCGCGCTGACGATCGTGCCGATGGTGTGGCGCGGGTTCAGCGACGAGTACGGGTCCTGGAAGATCATCTGCACGTCGCGGCGCAGCGGACGCATCCCGCCGACCCCGAGGTGGGTGATGTCCTTGCCCTCGAACTCGACCTTGCCGCCGGTCGGCTCCAGCAGCCGGGTGATCAGCCGGCCCATCGTCGACTTGCCGCAGCCCGACTCGCCCACGACGCCCAGCGTCTCGCCGGCCTTGACCTCGAAGTCGAGGCCGTCGACCGCGTGCACGGCTCCGACCTGCCGCTGGAGCAGGCCCTTCTTGATCGGGAAGTGTTTCTGGAGCCCGGTCACCTTCAGCAGGGTCTCGCCGTGGGCGGCGTCCTTGGTGAGGGTGGCACCTTCGCTCTGCGCAGGGATGGTCACCGCTTTGTCCTCGCTCACAGCTTCGGCGCAATCTCTTCGGTCCAGATACGCTCCCGCTGCTCCTGCGTCATGTGGCAGGCGGCCCAGTGCTGGCTGCCGACCTCGGTCAGCTCGGGGCGGACCGTGCGGGTGACGTTGTCCTTCGGGACGTCGGCGTACGGGCAGCGCGGGTTGAAGGCGCAGCCGGACGGGACGTTGATCAGGGAGGGCGGGGAGCCCTTGACCGGGATCAGGCGGTCCTGCTGCTCGCGGTCGAGCCGCGGCATCGAGCCGAGCAGACCCCAGGTGTAGGGGTGCCGGGGCTCGTAGAACACCTTGTCGGCCGGACCCCGCTCGATGCAGCGGCCGCCGTACATCACCAGGATGTCGTCGGCGAGTTCGGCGACGACGCCCAGGTCGTGGGTGATGATGATGACCGCGGAGCCGAACTCCGTCTGCAGGTCCCGGATCAGGTCCAGGATCTGCGCCTGGACGGTCACGTCCAGGGCGGTCGTCGGCTCGTCCGCGATCAGCAGCTCGGGGTTGTTCACCAGCGACATCGCGATCATCGCGCGCTGACGCATACCGCCCGAGAACTCGTGCGGGTAGTTGTCGACGCGCTTGTCGGGCTGCGGGATCCCCACCCGGTCGAGCATCTCGACCGCACGGCGCTTGGCGGTCTTCTTGTCGACGTCGTGGTGGATCCGGTACGCCTCCACGATCTGCTGGCCGATCGTGTAGTACGGGTGCAGCGCGGACAGCGGGTCCTGGAAGATCATCGCCATGTCACGGCCGCGCAGCTTGCGCACGTGGTCGGGGTCGGCGGTGAGCAGCTCGGTGCCGTCCAGCCAGATCTCGCCGGAGATCTGCGCCTTGCGCTTGCCGTACTGGCCGGCGGTGTGCAGGCCCATGATGCCGAGCGAGGTCACCGACTTGCCGGAGCCGGACTCGCCCACGATGCCGAGGGTCTTGCCCTTCTCCAGCGAGAAGCTGAGTCCGTCCACGGACTTGACCAGACCGTCGTCGGTCGGGAAGTGCACCTTCAGGTCGCGCACTTCCAGGAAGGACGTCGGGGCGGGCGAAGCGGAGGTGGGCTCGCCCAGGGCGGCCCCGCTCTTGCTCAGGTCGGTCATGTGAGCCTCACTCGGGGGTCGATCACGGCGTACAGGATGTCCACCACGAGGTTGGCGATCAGCACCGCGAGAGAAGTGATCAGGGTCACGCCCAGGATGATGGGCAGGTCCTGGTTGCGGATGGCGTCGAGCACCGCGCGGCCGAGGCCGGGCAGGTTGAACGTCGACTCCGTCAGGATGGCGCCGCCGATGAGGGCGCCGAGGTCCATGCCGAGCATGGTCAGGATGGGGGTCATCGTGGAGCGCATGGCGTGCTTGCCGATGACCGTCTGCTCCTTGAGGCCCTTCGCGCGCGCCGTGCGGATGTAGTCCTCGCCGAGGATCTCCAGCATGGTGGCGCGGGTGATCCGGGCGTACATCGCCGCGTAGAGGAACGCGAGGGTGATCCAGGGCAGGATCATGCCGCCGAACCAGCCGCCGATGCTCTGGTCGAGGGGCACGTACTGCGCGTCGATCCATTTCAGCCCGAAGGCGAAGATCGCCAGGCTGAGCAGACCGGTGAAGTAGATGGGGAGGGAGACACCCGCCAGGGCGACGACCATCGCGCCGCGGTCCCAGATGGTGCCCCGCTTGAGAGCGGAGAGCACACCGGCCGCGACACCGAAGATCAGCCACAGTACGGCGGCACCGAGCGCCAGACCCAGGGTCACCGGGAAGCGGTCGGTGAGCACCGGCCAGACGGCCTGCTCGCTGCGGAAGGAGTAACCGAAGCAGGGCGCGGCGCAGTGCGTGACGTCGCCGCCGCCCGAATAGGTGCGGCCGACGAAGATGCCCTTGAAGAACTCCCAGACCTGGGAGTAGATCGGGTCACTGAGACCCAGCTTCTGCCGCACGGCCTCGACCGCAGCCGGGTCGGCCTGCTTCCCCACGAAGCTCGCGGCGATGTCGACGCCTGCCCACTTGGGGACGAGGAAGAAGATGCCGAAGACCACCATGACGATGACCACGAGCATCACAGCGGCGGCGAACAGCCGCCTGATCAGGTAAGCGAGCACAGCTTACGGCCCGCCGCCGGGCCGCGGGCCACCGGAGGTCTTCCGATGGCCCGCGACCACGCGACGCCGGCCTTCACCTGCCTTTCGTGCCGTACGGCGGGTGTGCCGGGATTACTTCGCGGACTTCAGACCGAGGTTCACGAAGTCGTACATGCCGCTGTAGTTGTCCGACGTGTACACGTTCGCGAGGTTGTCGCTACGCCAGTTGATGAACTTCTCGAAGGTGAAGGGCAGGTAGTACGCGCCCTCCATGACCTTGTGGTTGATCTCGGTCGAGATCTTGGTCTTGCCCGCGTCGTCCAGCGTGGTGACGTACTGCGAGAACAGACCGTCGATCGTCTTGTCCTTGATCAGGGCGTAGTTGTTGTTACCGCTCTGCAGGATGTACTTGCTGTCCCACAGCGGCAGACCGAAGCCCTGGACGGTCGGGAAGTCCGGACCCCAGCCCATGATGATGATGCCGTAGTTCTTCTTCTTGACGTTCGACGGGCTGCCGATGATGCCGGCCGTCTGCGAACCGTCGTACTGGTCGATCTGGGCGTTGATGCCGATCTTCTTCAGCGACGCCTGGAGCGACTGGGCCGTGGCCACCTCGACCGGCTTGTTGTTGCGGACCGCGATGGTGGTGGAGAAGCCGTTCGGCTTGCCGCACGCCTTCAGGGCCTTCTTGGCCTCGTCGGCGTTGCCGCCCTTGTTGGCACCAGCGATGGAGTACGGGTCGTACTTCTGGCCCTCGGAGCCCGGGACGGACGGCGGGAGCATGTTGGTGCCGATGTCACCACCGGCGATCGGGCCACCGCGCGCGGTCTGCAGCGAGACGTGGTCCGCGCCGTAGATGACGGCCTTGCGGCACTCGATGTTGTCGAACGGCTTCACGCTCTGCGGGAAGACCGCGTAACGGATGTAGCCGGAGACCGGGTTGTCCAGGTTGGCCTTGTGCTCCTTCAGGGCGGTGGTGCGGCCCTGCGGGGACATGCCCGTCTGGTTGATGTCCAGGTCCAGGTCACCGTTGAGCAGGCGCTGGTCCAGCTGGTTGGCGTCCGAGAAGAACTGGACGGTGATCTTGTCCGGGTAGGCCTTGCGGACCGGGTCCGAGGACTGCTTCCACTCGGTGTTGCGGACCAGCGTCAGGCTCTTGCCGGGGCTGTACGACTCGAACTTGTACGGGCCGGAGGAGAACGGCTTCAGGCCGTACTTGGACTTGGTGTCCATGTCCTGGCGGACCGGCGAGGCGGAGACCAGGCCGAGGACCTCCTGGAAGTCCGAGTTGGCCTCGGGGAGGTGGAAGACGATCGTCTTGTCGTCCGGCGTGGTGATGGACTTCAGGCCCAGGTGGTCCTTGGAGGTGTCCTTGTAGGGACCCTTGTACTCGCCCTTGGGGTCGAGGAAGTCCTTCAGGTACGTCGGGCCGCCGGACAGCACGTCCTGCGCCCAGACGCGCTCGATGCCGTACTTGACGTCCTTGGACGTGATCGGCTTGCCGTCCTCCCACGTGACGCCGTCACGCAGGGTGTACGTGTAGGTCTTGCCGCCGTCGGAGACCTTGGCGAGACCGGTGGCGAGGTCCGGGGTCAGCTCGGCGCCGGCCTTGCCCGGCTCCGTCTTGCCCGTGACCAGCTGGCGGCTGTAGTAGCGCGCGAAGTTCCACATGAAGCCGTAGTAGCCACGCGTGGTGTCCCACGAGTCGGCGTCCTGGGCTCCACCGAAGCGCAGCGTGCCACCCTTCTTGGCGAGCGAGGCCTGGGCGACCTTGTTGTTGGCCGCGTCGAAGCCGGCGGCGCCGTTCTTCGAACCGCCGCCGTTGTCGTCGCTGCTGCCGCCGCACGCCGCCGTGGTCAGCAGTGCGGCGACCGCAGCAGCGGCGGCAAACGCCTGCTTACGCCGCCCTGAGGTGCGTTGGGTAGTCACGATCTCGGATCCTCCGGATTAGATGAGAGACCCCGTGTTGGTGCCACGGGACGCTTGGAGTACGGCAGTTCAGCGGGAGGCCTTCGGGTCCAGCGCGTCACGCACGCCGTCGCCGAAGAGGTTGAAGGCGAGCACGGTGATGAAGATCGCCACACCCGGGACCACCATGTACATGGGGTCGGACTCGTAGTAGTCGATCGCGCTCGACAGCATCTGTCCCCAGGACGAGGTGGGCGGCTTGACGCCGACACCCAGGAAGCTGAGGGCCGCCTCGGTGAGGATGTTGGTGGGGATCATCATCGTCGTGTAGACGATGATCGGCGCGACCAGGTTCGGCAGCAGTTCCTTGAACAGGATGTAGAACCGGCCGGCGCCCAGGGACCGGGCGGCCTCGACGTACTCGCGCTCACGCATCGAGAGCGTCTGGCCGCGCACCACGCGTCCGATGTAGGGCCAGCCGAAGAAGCCGATGACCAGGATCATCACGAAGACGCGCACGTTGGAGCCGGACAGGCCGAGCATGTTGTTCGGCATGACGGAGACCAGGGCGATCGTGAAGAGCAGCTGCGGGAAGGCCAGCAGGCCGTCCATCACGCGGCTGATGAGCGAGTCCACCCAGCCGCCGAAGAAGCCCGCCAGGATGCCGAGGATGGTGCCCAGCACCACCGCGACGAGGGCGGAGAGGAAACCGACCAGGAGGGACACGCGGGCGCCGTAGAGGATGCGCGCGAGGATGTCGCGGCCGTTGACCGGCTCGACGCCCAGCAGGTGGTCGCCGCTGATGCCGCCGAGGGACCCCTTGGGGGTGCCGAACAGCGGGTCGATCAGGGTCTCGTTGTAGGCGTCCGGATCCTGGCCGAGCAGGTGGGTGATCACTGGCGCGAGGAGGGCGACCACGATGAGGACGAGCACGACTATGCCGCCCGTGAGGGCGAGCTTGTCCCGCTTCAGGCGCTCCCAGGCGATCCGGCCCAGGGAACGCCCCTGAACGGCCTTTTCGCCGGCGGTCGCCGCCGCCGCTTCCTCGGCCGCGCTCGGGGCCGCTTCCGCGGTCGGCTCGTGCAATGGTGCCGTCATCTGGCAGGGACCCCTCTCAACCGGCTGTAGCCGGCTTGCACTTGCCGCTGGTAGCGGCATGATCACTCTCTCCTGGGCAGGGGTGAACACCCCTTGGAGCGCGAGTCTTCAACGCTGTGGCGACCAGTTGCCAGAGTTGGCGGTGAATGGATGCGCAACCGTGATACGAGCAAACGGTTTCGTTATCCGAACGACGGGTAACACCTGTCGGACAGGGGCAAGCCTGACAAGACGTCACATCAGCCGCGCAAACCCTCCGGTCTACACGCGGAGACCCGCCCGCGCGCCCGCCCGGATCCCGGCCACACCCGAGTCTCCTGTGATCTGGATCACAGCGTGGTGAAGGGAATTCATCAACGGAATTGGGGATTCCCAGGACCGGAATACCGGGGCCCTCGGGATTCCCTTTGCGGCGCGCTCACGGCGGCCCTGCCGTCGTCCCCGCCCGGCGTCCGCCTCCGCGCCCGCCACGGGCGCGTACGAGGTCAGCCGGTCGGCGCCGCCCCTCGGGCGCCCAGGGGCTCCGTCAGGGCCGCCTCGCCCGTTTCCTCGCGCCGGACGGCCGGCGGCGGTCACCCGACGCGGCGGGAATTCCCGTGCCGGTGATCTCGAATCCGCCCGCGCAAAACACCGCGCCCGTCCCTTTCGGGGACGGGCGCGGTGCGGTCGCGTGCTCAGTAGCCGCCGGGCGCCGGCGGATAGCCGTACCCCGCCGCCGGTGCCGGTGCCGCGTGGGCCTCGCGGTCGTAGAACGGGCGGGCGGCCGCCCGCATCCACATCGCCACCGGGTCGTACTCGTCGGTCATGGCGACCGTCGACACCGGCAGGCCGTCCGGCACCGCCCCGATCGACTGCTGCATCATCGCCCGCACCGAGTCCACGGCCGGCGGCGACGTGTCGTACACGTCGAGCCCGATGGCGAGATACGGATCACCCAGCGCCGGCTGCACCCAGGCCCGCCGCAGCGAGCGGACCGCGGGCGTGCGGTGGGCGTTCTGCGACAGCAGGGCGTAGAACTGCGGGACCTCGATGGACGGTTCGGCCAGCCGCAGCGGGCCCGCGGGCTGGCGCTCCAGGCCGGTCGCGATCCGCCGCAGGTCCAGCCACGGGATGCCGACCCCGCCGCCCGGGGCGTGCGGATTGAGCCACAGGCCGAAGTGGTCGGGGTAGAGCGTGCGGGCCACGTCGAGGCCGTCGACGACCTCGTAGGAACGGTTCCAGCCGCTCGCCGACAGTTCCTGGGCCGAGGTCACGCACGGGGCGTACCCGTGGCCCTCGACCTCCATGTTCCCGTACTGGGCGTCCGGGGAGCCGCCCTGGCCGTGCCAGAGGAGCATCCAGACCTGACCGGAGGACGGCGTGGCGAGGGCGCGGAGGAGTGCCTCGTAGGCGTCGTAGCGCCCGGGGGTTACCTGGCGCAGCATGTGCTCGACCTGCCCGGCCGCCGCGGTGCCGCTGGCGCTCACGTGTTACCGCCCCTTCATTGAGTTGCCCCGCGTTGGAGGTCGCCCCGCGTTCGGAGACAGCTTAAGCGCCGGGGCCGGTGGCGCCGACGGTCCGGCGGCGGGTGCGCTTCGTCGTGGTTCTCCCCCGGTTCCGCCCCGGTTTCCGGCCGGAGGCGGCCCCGATGCCCCTGGCGGGGCGCTCTCAGTGGCCGTACTGGTAGAAGGGCCGGACGTGCTCCCGCATCCAGTGGCCCACCGGGTCGTCCGCGACGTCGAGCAGGACCAGGTTCACCGGCCACCCGACCGGGACCCGGCCCAGCGCCCGGCCCAGCGCCTCCAGGGGCAGCGCCCTGATGTCGCCCTCCCACTGGGAGAGTTCGACGCCCACGAACATCACCGGGTCCGCCGTCTCGACCGCGGCGAGGCAGCGGCGGGCCGTGGCGACCACGCCGGTGGCCGCGAACTCCGCGGAGGCCGCGGCCAGGAAGTCCATCGGGTCGTCCTGCCAGTCCGGTTCGAAGAGCCGTACCCGGCCGCCCGAGGCCGAACCGTCCAGTTCGCTGCGGCCGGCCCGGCACAGCTCGGCGACCGCCTCCGGCGGCAGCGGGACGCCCACCGTGCCGCCGGGGTTCACGGCGATGCCGACCTGCGGGGGCAGCCCGCGGGCGAACTCGACGGCCGGGGCGACGGTGTACGACAGGTGGGAGCCGGCCACCTGGCGGAACTGCTCCTCGGAGCTGAAGACCGGCACGTACACCCGGCCCTCGATCTCCGTGGTGGGCAGGTCGAGGGAACCGCTGTGCGGGCCGCCGCCCTCGGGCAGCGGGATCCACAGGAAACCGCGGCCGAGTACCTCGATGAGCCGGCCGGCGGCCGCGGGGACGCCGAGGGAGGCCGACAGGACCTCCTCCAGTTCGTTGCCGGGCCACCCGCCGTGCGGGTGGGGGTGCGTCTGTGCCGGGAAGTCCGCGGGAATGTCCGCCGGGAAGTCCATCTGCCTACCGCCTGCTGGAAACCGCTGCTGCTGAGTCCGAAAAGGCTATCGGGTGGCTGTGACAATGCCCCACCCCTGCGAGCCGCCCGCCCGCGCGGGGAGCCTCACCCCGCGCACTTCTCCGGCTCGCGGAAGGCGATCCGGCACAGCACGTCGGCCGCGTCCCGGTCGAGCAGCACCGCCGAGCCGACGCCCCGGGGCAGCCCGCCCCTCTCCACCGCGCGCACCAGACGGGACGCGGCGTGCCGGTGGCGCAGGAAGGCGTAGCGGGAGACGCCGCGGCCCCGCTCGCGCTGGCCGTCCAGCGCCGTGCCCGGCGGGACGTCCAGGAGCAGCAGGTGCAGGGTGGCGCCGCGGCGGCGGGCCGCGCGGGCCAGCCAGTCGCGCACCCAGGCCTGGGTGCCGCAGTCGTGCACCACCACGCCCTCGCCGCTGCGCAGCGCGCGGCGCAGTCCGGCGTAGTGGGCGAGGCGGACCAGCGGGCGGTACAGGGCGTACGGCAGGAAGCGGGCCAGGCGGGCGTCCCAGCGGTCGCGGGTGTCCTGGGAGTCGATCCGGATGCCCTGGACGGTGCGGTGCATCAGGGTGGACTTGCCGCTGCCGGGCAGGCCGGTGACCACGACCAGGTCACGGGGGCCGAAGAGCAGGCCCTGCGGGCTGCGGCCGGTCCGGTCGCGCAGGTCGCGCACCACGCGTGCCGGGCGCTCCCCGTGCCGCTCGCGGGCCGGGGCCGCCGGCTGTCCCGGCAGGGCGATGCCCGTCGTCGTCGCGTATGCCGTGGTCCTTGTCACCGTGACCGTCCTCCCTGGGGGCTCAGGAAAGGTTCTCCCCGCTTATTGTAAAGAGAAGGTAATGCACGGTGTCTCGCGGTTCCGTCCGGTTCCGGCCACAGGGCTGTTACAAAGCCCGGCCCGGCATGCAATGATGTGCGCGCCAACTGCATACCGGCCGTTTGAATCCGCGCGGGAGAGTCCCCGGCAGTCTTCACCGGGGCGCCGAAGGAGCAAGTCCCTCCCTTGAATCTCTCAGGCACCGTTACCGCGCGGGCGAGGCACATCTGAAAAGCGGACCGCCCGCCGGCGGTCCCACCCAAGGTGCAAGCCTTCGACCACGTCCGTGGTCGAGGCGAACCTCTCAGGTTCCGATGACAGATGGGGAGGACCGACCTCGCCTGTCATGCCCTGGGATCTTTGGGAGACGACCGACCGATGAGCAGTTCCGATTCCGCTGGACTCCGCCGTACCGCGCTCGATGCCCTGCATCGCTCGCTCGGCGCCACCATGACCGACTTCGCCGGCTGGGACATGCCCCTGCGCTACGGCTCCGAGCGCGACGAGCACGTCGCGGTGCGGACCAGGGCCGGGCTCTTCGACCTCTCCCACATGGGCGAGATCGCGGTGACCGGCCCCGAGGCGGCCGCCCTGCTGAACCACGCCCTGGTCGGCAACATCGCCTCCGTCGGCGTGGGCCGCGCCCGCTACACCATGATCTGCCGCGCCGACGGCGGCATCCTCGACGACCTGATCGTCTACCGGCTGGCCGAGACCGAGTACCTGGTCGTGGCCAACGCCTCCAACGCCCAGGTGGTCCTCGACGCGCTGACCGAGCGCGCCGCCGGCTTCGACGCCGAGGTGCGCGACGACCGGGACGCGTACGCGCTGATCGCCGTCCAGGGACCGGAGTCGCCCGGGATCCTGAAGTCGCTCACCGACGCCGACCTGGACGGCCTCAAGTACTACGCCGGGCTGCCCGGCACCGTCGCCGGCGTCCCGGCGCTGATCGCCCGCACCGGCTACACCGGCGAGGACGGCTTCGAGCTGTTCGTGAAGCCGGAGCACGCGGTGGCGCTGTGGGAGGCGCTGACCGAGGCGGGCGCCGGTGTCGGCCTGGTGGCCTGCGGCCTGTCCTGCCGCGACACGCTCCGCCTGGAGGCGGGCATGCCGCTGTACGGGCACGAGCTGACCACCTCGCTGACCCCCTTCGACGCCGGCCTCGGCCGGGTCGTGAAGTTCGAGAAGGACGGCGACTTCGTGGGCCGCGAGGCGCTGACCGAGGCCGCCGACCGGGCCGCCGCGAATCCGCCGCGGGTGCTGGTCGGCCTGGTCGCCGAGGGCCGCCGGGTGCCGCGCGCCGGCTACCCGGTGGTCGCGGACGGCAAGGTGATCGGCGAGGTCACCTCCGGCGCCCCCTCCCCCACGCTCGGCAGGCCGATCGCCATGGCGTACGTCGACGCGGCGCACTCGGCGCCGGGCACCGCGGGTGTCGGCGTCGACATCCGGGGCAGCCACGAACCGTACGAGGTCGTGGCCCTGCCGTTCTACAAGCGCCAGAAGTAGATCCCGAGGCGGACCCAGAGAAAGACACCGAGCCCGGCGGTGCGTGACCCTGCGCACATTTCCGCTGCTCACGTGTGTTTCCCGCACTCCTCTTTCACCAGCACCCCACCGCGTACAGGAGAATTCAGGCCATGAGCAACCCCCAGCAGCTGCGTTACAGCAAGGAGCACGAGTGGCTGTCGGCCGCCGCGGACGGCGTGGCGACGGTCGGCATCACGGAGCACGCGGCCAACGCGCTCGGTGACGTCGTCTTCGTCCAGCTCCCGGCCGTCGGCGACACCGTGACCGCGGGCGAGTCCTGCGGCGAGCTGGAGTCGACCAAGTCGGTCTCCGACCTCTACTCGCCGGTCACCGGTGAGATCACCGAGATCAACGAGGACGTCGTGGACGACCCGTCCCTGGTGAACTCGGCCCCCTTCGAGGGCGGCTGGCTGTTCAAGGTGCGGTTCGCGGACGAGCCGGCCGACCTGCTCTCCGCCGACGAGTACACCGCGTTCACCGCCGGCTGAGGCGCCGTACCTACAGGAGTCGTAGAAACAGATGTCCGTTCTGAACACGCCCCTGCACGAGCTCGACCCCGAGGTCGCGGCCGCGGTCGACGCCGAGCTGGTACGCCAGCAGTCCACTCTGGAGATGATCGCCTCGGAGAACTTCGCGCCGGTCGCGGTCATGGAGGCACAGGGCTCGGTCCTCACCAACAAGTACGCCGAGGGCTACCCGGGCCGCCGCTACTACGGCGGCTGCGAGCACGTCGACGTCACCGAGCAGATCGCCATCGACCGGGTGAAGGAGCTGTTCGGCGCCGAGTACGCCAACGTGCAGCCGCACTCCGGCGCCTCCGCCAACCAGGCGGCCCTGTTCGCGCTGGCCCAGCCCGGCGACACCATCCTGGGCCTGGACCTCGCCCACGGCGGTCACCTGACCCACGGCATGCGGCTGAACTTCTCCGGCAAGCAGTTCGACGTGGTCGCGTACCACGTGGACGACTCCGGTCTGGTGGACATGGCCGAGGTGGAGCGCCTCGCCAAGGAGCACCGGCCGAAGGTGATCATCGCCGGCTGGTCCGCGTACCCGCGCGAGCTGGACTTCGCCGAGTTCCGGCGGATCGCCGACGAGGTCGAGGCCTACCTGTGGGTCGACATGGCCCACTTCGCCGGCCTGGTGGCCGCCGGTCTGCACGCGAACCCGGTGCCGTACGCCGACGTGGTCACCTCCACCACCCACAAGACCCTCGGCGGTCCCCGCGGCGGCATCATCCTGGCCCGGCAGGCCTTCGCGAAGAAGCTGAACTCCTCCGTCTTCCCGGGCTTCCAGGGCGGTCCCCTGGAGCACGTGATCGCGGCGAAGGCGGTCTCCTTCAAGGTCGCCGCCTCCGCGGACTTCAAGGAGCGCCAGCGTCGTACGGTGGAGGGTGCGCGCATCCTCGCCGAGCGGCTGACCGCGCCCGACGCCCGCGAGGCCGGGGTGAACGTCCTGTCCGGCGGCACGGACGTGCACCTGATCCTCGTCGACCTGCGCGCGTCCGAGCTGGACGGGCAGCAGGCCGAGGACCGTCTCCACGAGGTCGGCATCACGGTCAACCGCAACGCCGTCCCGAACGACCCGCGACCGCCGATGGTCACCTCGGGTCTGCGGATCGGCACCCCGGCGCTGGCCACCCGCGGCTTCACGGCCGAGGACTTCGCCGAGGTCGCGGACGTGATCGCCGAGGCGCTGAAGCCGTCCTACGACGCTGCGGCCCTGGCGGCCCGGGTCGAGGCGCTGACGGCCAAGCACCCGCTTTACCCCGGTCTGAACAAGTAGTTCCCTGGTGGGGGCACCCGATGGCGTGTGCCCCCGCCCTGTTCCAAGGAGTTCCCGTGGCCATCTCGGTCTTCGACCTGTTCTCGATAGGCATCGGCCCGTCGAGCTCCCACACCGTCGGCCCGATGCGCGCCGCCCGCATGTTCGCCCTGCGCCTGCGCAACGAAGGACTGCTGGACTCCGTCGCCTCGGTGCGCTGCGAGCTGTACGGGTCGCTCGGCGCGACCGGCCACGGGCACGGCACCCCGAAGGCGGTGCTGCTGGGCCTTGAGGGCGCCTCGCCGCGCACGGTCGACGTGGAGGGTGCGGACGACCGGATCGAGACGATCAAGGCCGCCAAGCGCCTGTCCCTGCTCGGCGAGCACGAGATCGCGTTCTCCTTCGACGCCGACCTGAAGCTGCACCGCCGCAAGGCCCTGCCGTACCACGCCAACGGCATGACCCTGTGGGCGTACGACGCCTCCGGGGCGGAGCTGCTCTCCAAGACGTACTACTCGGTCGGCGGCGGGTTCGTGGTCGACGAGGAGGCGGTCGGCGCCGACCGCATCAAGCTGGACGACACCGTCCTGAAGTACCCCTTCCGCACGGGCGACGAGCTGCTGCGCCTGACGAAGGAGACGGGTCTGTCGATCTCCGCGCTGATGCTGGAGAACGAGCGGGCCTGGCGCACCGAGGACGAGATCCGCGCGGGCCTGCTGGACATCTGGCGGGTCATGCAGGCCTGCGTCACGCGCGGGATGTCGCGCGAGGGCATCCTGCCGGGCGGTCTGCGGGTCCGCCGCCGGGCCGCCGTCACCGCGCGCCAGCTGCGCGCCGAGGGCGACCCGCTGGCCCACGCGATGGAGTGGATCACCCTCTACGCGATGGCCGTGAACGAGGAGAACGCGGCGGGCGGCCGCGTGGTCACCGCCCCCACGAACGGCGCGGCCGGCATCATCCCTGCGGTCCTGCACTACTACATCAACTTCGTCCCCGGCGCCGACGAGGACGGAGTGGTCCGCTTCCTCCTCGCCGCCGGCGCGATCGGCATGCTCTTCAAGGAGAACGCCTCCATCTCCGGCGCCGAGGTCGGCTGCCAGGGCGAGGTCGGTTCCGCCTGCTCGATGGCGGCGGGCGCGCTCGCCGAGGTGCTGGGCGGCTCGCCGGAGCAGGTGGAGAACGCGGCGGAGATCGGCATGGAGCACAACCTCGGCCTGACCTGCGACCCGGTCGGCGGCCTGGTCCAGATCCCGTGCATCGAGCGCAACGGCATGGCCGCGGTCAAGGCGGTCACCGCGGCCCGCATGGCCATGCGCGGCGACGGCTCCCACAAGGTCTCCCTGGACAAGGTCATCAAGACCATGAAGGACACCGGCGCCGACATGAGCGTCAAGTACAAGGAGACGGCGCGGGGCGGACTCGCGGTGAACATCATCGAGTGCTAGCGGGCTAGCCTCCCGGCCCTGGCACTGACGTGCAATCCATGCCGCTGTGAGCCGTCCTAATGTCTCCCGCGAGGCAAGAGCGGAACAACTCCAGGGAGGCAATTCCATGGGTACAGGAGACCTCAGGGCGCGCTGCACCGCCGCCATCGGCAGCGAGGACGTCGTTCTCGCGGAAAGCGAGCGCGCGGCCCTCGCCTGCATGCTCAGCACCGGTTTCGAGGACGAGGCCGTCGATTCCTCGCTTCCTTCCGGCGCCGACCGATAAGTCAACGCTCCGACGTGGCCGCAGCCGTACTCCTCCGAGTCGGCTGCGGCGCACTTTCTCACTCGAGAGGGATCCTTGATGACGGAAAGCGCCACGGTGGACGTCGCCAGGCCGATACAGGCCGGCGAACGGGAGAACGAACTCGCCGATGCCCTGCGGCACGGTCTGTCCGCCGCTCGCTCACTGGGCCTCGAAGCCCGTTTCGTCCCGGTTCTGGAGGCGGAATCCGGGGCGTGGGCGTGCGAACTGAGAAAGGGCGCGACCAGGGTCGAGGACGGATTCGGGCTGGGAAAGGGCGCGCCGGAGGCGGCGCGTGTGGGTGCTCTCTTCGAAGCTCTCGAACACTACGTGAGCGAGAAGGACTACTTCGATCCCGGCGCGGTGCGCAGCGAACGGGCCCACGCGCTCGCTCACCACGACAGCCCGCTCTTCCCCGACCAGGCCGTCCGTCTGCTCGGCGAGTTCCCGGACGGCGGCATCGGGTGCCTGGAGTACGAGGACCTCTTCTCGGGGGCCACCGTCCCGGTGCCCGTCTTCCTGTCCACGCCCGGTTACGTGGACGCCGATCCGTCCTTCCGTGCCGCTCTCGGCGACACCTACGACTACGCGGGGGTGTGGCGGTACTCCAGCAACAACGGCTGGGCCTCCGGTGTCACCGCGGACGAGGCGACGGTGCACGCGCTCAACGAGGTCGTGGAACGCGACGCCTTCTCGCTGCTGCTGATCGGCCAGTTCCTCCGCCGCCGGCGTCCGCGACTGCGGGTCGTGGACAGGGCCACGCTGCCGGCCGCTCCGGCGAGGCTGGCGGAGCTGGCCGACGAGGTGACCGGCCGGACCGTGCATCTGATCAACATGACCACGGACGTGGGGGTTCCGGCGTACCTCGCCTTCCTGCCGCCCCATGACGGAGATCCCGCCCGCATCCGCGGCTGCGGTGCGTCCCTGTCGTCCGACCACGCGGCACACCGGGCGCTGAGCGAACTGATCCAGATCCAGGGCGCCGCGCAATTCGCCGACGCGGACCGCCTCTTTCCGTCCGCGATGTTCCCGCGGCACGACGGTACGCGGGACTTCCCGTCGTTGCGGTCCTGCCGGCTGGCGGATTTCACCGCGCTGCTGCCCACCGCCGAGCCGGTGCCGTTCGAGTCGACGAGTCATCCGGCCACGCCCCGGCGGCATCTGGAGGAACTGCTGGGCCGTCTTTCCGCTCACGGATTTCCGGTCCTCCGCCGCAGGACCGAAACCCCGGAAGGCCTCGCCGTGGTCAACGTCTTCGTTCCTGGAATGGAGCGCTTCATGCTCGTGACCGACGGCATCGCGGTCGTTCCGGGCCCGCGCGGACGCCATTACATGGGAAATTGACCGCCCCGGGAATCCGGGGACGCGGAGAGGCGGAACCGACGTGACCGGCACCGGCGTTTCCCACCGTGACGGCGAAGAGCGTGCCGCCGTGCACGGCGCGGCGCCCGTCCGTGAACTCCTGCGGCTTCGTCCCGGCGCCCGGGTCGTACCGGACGCCACCGGTGCGACCCGCGTCTACGCCGGGCAGCGGGGGACCTTCCTCGGCGCGCTGACACCGGACCGGAGCGCGGCCCTGGAGCTGCTGGGTGCCGGGGCCGCGGACGAAGAGTCGCTGCTGGCCGGCGTCCGCGGCCGGGTGGCCGAGCCGGACCTGCCCCGGGTGCGCGAACTCGTACGCAGGCTGCGGGCGCACGGCTGGCTCTCGGTGACGCTGACGGCCGGACGGACACGGCTGCTGACCTTCCGGCCGCTCGGACCGGCCGCCCCGCCCCCGGCCGGCTCCGCCGCCGCGCCCGACCCGGCCGCTCTGCGGCTGTCCCGGTTCGCCGTGCTGCGCGCGGACACGTCGGGGATGGTGCTGGAGTCGCCGCTCGCGCAGGTCGCGGCGGAGATCCACGACGCCGGGCTCGTGGGCCTGCTGGCCTCGCTGGCCGCACCGGCCGCCCGGGACGCGGCGGCAGCCGGGCCGCATCCGGTGGAGTGGCCCGAGGCGGTTCCGGCCGTTCTCGGCGCCCTGGCACGGCAGGGTTTCCTCGTCCCGCGGGACGGCGGCCACGAGCGCGAGTTCCGCTATGCCCAATGGGCCCCGCACGAGCTGCTGTTCCACAGCCGAAGCCGGGACGGCCGGCACGACGCGCCCTTCGGCGGCACCCGCTGGGCCGAGGGCGTCACCGACCCCCTGCCCGCCGTCCGTCCGCCGTTCGGCGGACCGGTGGTCCCGCTGCCCCGGGCGGACCTGGAGGACCTGCGGGCGAACGACATGACCCTCACCGAGGTGCTGGAGGACCGCCGGTCGCTGCGGCGCCACGACGACACGGCGCCGCTCACCCTCGCCCGGCTCGGCGAGTTCCTGTACCGCTGTGCCCGCAACCGCGGCGTGCGCGGCGACGGGAAGCAGGAGGTGGGCGACCGCCCCTATCCGTCCGGCGGCGGCAGCCACGAGCTGGAGATCTATCCGCTGGTCGAGCGGGTCGACGGGATGCCGCCGGGCCTCTACCACTACGACCCGGAGCGGCACGTGCTGGAACTGGTCACGCGGCCGGGGCCCGCCGTGCGACGGCTCTCGGAGATGTCACGGCTGACCGCGCGGATGTCCTCTCCCCCTCAGGTGGCCCTCCTGGTCACCGCGCGGTTCGGGCGGGTCATGTGGAAGTACTCCGCGATGGGGTACGCCATGACCCTCAAGCACGTGGGCGTGCTGTACCAGGTGATGTACGGCGTCGCGACGGCCATGGGGCTGGCGGGGTGCGCTCTGGGCAGCGGCGACGGCGACGCCTTCGCGGCGGCGACGGGGCTGCCCTGGGAGACCGAGTCGACGGTGGGCGAGTTCCTCCTCGGAAGCAGGGCCGCGCAGGACGCGTGACGGGTCTCGCCGAAGAGGTCGCCGACCGCGCCGAACACCCTTTCCCACCAGCTGATTTCGCCCCCCCCTCCGCGCTCCGTGGCCGGTGCCGGGACCCGTCGTAGACCGGACGTGAACCCGATGTCGACCGGACGTGAACGGCCGACCGGTTCCCTGGACCCCTCGGCGGTCGCTCCGGCGGCCGCGGTCCCGGGGAGCGAAGGAGGGCACGGATGGTCGACACGGTCTCCGGTCGGGTGGAGCGCCCCGACGGCGGAACGGAACTCCCCTTCCCAGGCGCCCCGTTGGCCGGCCCGGCGGAGCCGGCGGGCGGCGGGTGCGGCCTCGGGACGGGCCCGGAGGAGACACGGAGGGACGTCTCCGGCCCCGGTACGCAGGACCCGTCGCTGCCGCTCCTGCGAGCGGCCAGGAGTGCCATCGAGGCGAACCTCGACAGACCCGACCTGTCGCCCGCGCTGATCGCGCGGGTCCTCGGGGTCTCCCTCCGGACGCTGCACCGTTGCTTCTCCGGGTCCGGTGACTCCGTCATGTCCTTCGCCCGCCACCGGCGTCTGCACAGGGCGCACGACGACCTCCTCGGGTCGTCCCACGCCCGGCGGATCTCCGAGGTCGCGGCACGATGGCAGTTCTCGGACGCGAGTCACTTCATCCGGCACTTCAAGGCCGCCTTCGGCACCACCCCGACGCTCCACATCGAAGCCCACCGCGGGAACGACGCCGCCCCCTGACGGCGCGAGAGGGTCGGCGGCGCCGATCCGGGGAATACGGAACACGCACTCTCAATTCCTGCTCCCCGGGGAGTCCCCCACATGCTGCACGGTATCGACGTGAGCGCGTACCAGTCCTCCGCCTACGACACCGACGGCGTCTCCTTCGTCTTCATCAAGGCGACGGAGGGGCGTTCGTACGTCAATCCCAAGCTCGCCGCCCAGACCAAGACCGGCCGCGACGCCGGACTGGTCGTCGGCTACTACCACTTCCTGTGGCCCGGCAACCTCGACGCCCAGGCCCAGTACTTCGTCCAGCACGCCCCCGAGAAGGCGGGCGAGATCCTCGCCGTCGACTGGGAGACCACCGGCGACGGCACGCACGCGAGCAACGCCGAGAAGGACCGCTTCCTCCGCGCGGTGCAGCGACTGCGGCCCAGCCACCGCGTGGTGCTCTACACCAACCGCGACTTCTGGCTGAACGTCGACACCACCTCGTTCGCCGGCGACGGCCTGTGGATAGCCGACTACGTCAGCGCCGGGCACCCGCGGATCCAGGCCGACTGGCGGTTCCACCAGTACACCAGTGACCCGCACGACAAGAACGTGGCGGACTTCGCCTCCAAGGCGGCCCTCAAGTCCTGGGCGGTGAAGGGCGGCTGAGCCGGCGGCGGGACCGGGCTTGCCGGATCCGGCCCGCCGCCGGCCGCCCCGGCGGACGCGGTGCGCGGTGCGCGTTATCCCCGGAAGGCCTCCGGCCGCTCGGCAGACGCCTCCGCGAGCGCCTTGCGCACCTCGTCGGCGCCGGCCCGCAGGCCGTACACCGGGGTGCCGGGCTGCTGGCGCCAGGAGTCGTCGATGCCGCCGTTGTCGACCGTGTCGAAGCCGAGTTCGTCGATCAGCGCGCGGACGACCCGCTTGGCCGCCTCGTCGTCGCCGGAGACCGGGACGGCCTGGCGGCCGGGGTCGCCTGCCGGGCGGTGGCGGTCCAGGATGTCCTGGGCGTAGGTGCCGTTGAACGCCTTGATCACGGGGTGTCCGATCTGCCGCTCGGTCCAGCGGCTCTCCGTCACGTCCCCGTCCTCGATGCCGTCGATCCGGCCGTCGCGCTCACGCGGGTAGTAGTTGCCGGTGTCGATCACGGCCACATCCGCCGCCGCGCCGTCCAGCAGGCCTGCGGGCAGGCCGGGAACCGCCTTCACCGGGACCGTGACGACCACGACCTCGGCGCCGCGCGCGGCCTCCTCGGCCCGTACGGCGGTCGCCCCCGTCTCCTCGGCGAGGTCGTGCAGTGTCTCGGGTCCGCGCGAGTTCGCGACGGACACCTCGTGGCCGAGGGCGGTCAGCCGCCGGGTGAGGTTGCCGCCGATGTTGCCCGCGCCGATGATGCCGATCTTCATGACACGCCTTTCGCGATTCGATGCACGCGCATGCATGCACTGGCATGCGGCGACAACCCCGGGCGCGCGGGGCCTATTCCACGGCTGCGCCGACCGGGTGATCGGTCAGCCGGCGAACGGATCGGCCAGTTCCGCCCCGAGCACCCGCACCGCGGCCTCCGCGTCACCGGCCGCCAGCGCCCGCACCAGCGCCTCGTGGGCCTCGTCCCCGGTGACCGGGTCGGCGGCGCGCAGACCGGTCAGGGCCAGCAGCTCGATCAGGCCCGCCCGGAGCACCGGCCGGAACTCGGCGAACAGGTCGGCGAGCACCGGGTTGTGGGCGGCCGCGACCACCGCCGCGTGGAAGGCGATGTCGGCGTCGACGAAGGCCGGGTCGTCCGCGTCCCCCGCCGCCCGCCGGGCCGCCAGCGCCGCCTCGATCGCCGTGAGGTCCTCGGCGGTACGGCGTGCGGCGGCGAGCCGGGCGGCGTGCACTTCGAGCGCCGTCCTGACCTCGTACACGTCCGTCACCGCGGCCCTGCGCAGCCGGGCCGGCCAGTCCTCGGCGGGCTCGGTGGCGACGACGAAGACGCCCGAGCCCTGCCGGGGCCGCACCAGACCGGCGCCCGTGAGCGCGCGCAGCGCCTCGCGGACCGTGGAGCGGCCGACGCCGAGTTCCTTCGCCAGCGTCGTCTCGCCGGGCAGCCGGGTGCCGACCGGCCAGGTGCCGCCGGTGATCTGCTCGCGCAGCCGGGCGGCGGCCTGTTCGACCAGGGGGCTCGGGCGGACGGGACCGAGGGCCATGCGGGGTCACCCACTCTGCTGCGGACCGACACGGTACCCAGGAACTCTCACTTGTCTGAGAACCTGAGGAGTGGCTAGCGTACCCGTCATGACGTTCCGCGGTGTTCTCCCCATGCCAGGCCTCGCCCGCCGGACGGTGACGCGATGAGCGTCGTGCTGCACGCGCAGGACGTGCACGTGGTGCGCGACGGGCGGCCCATCCTCCAGGAGGTGTCCCTGACCGTGCGGGCCGGCGAGCACTGGGCGCTGCTCGGGGCCAACGGCGCCGGGAAGTCGACCCTGCTCGGCCTGCTCGGGGCGCTGGTCCATCCGACGCACGGCACGGTGGAGGTGCTCGGCGCCCGGCTGGGCCGCGTGGACCTGCGCGAACTGCGGACCCAGGTGGGCCACGTCGACCCCCGTCACTCGCCGGCCGGCCCGCTGCGGGTGCGGGACGTGGTCCTGACCGGGCTGACCAACTCCGCGGCGCTGCTGCCCCGGTGGCGTCCGACGCCGGAACAGACGGCACGCGCCGACCGGCTGACCGGGACACTGGGGCTGGCCGGGCACCGGGAGGCCCGCTGGCCCACGCTCTCGCAGGGACAGCGCGGCCGGACCCTGATCGCCCGCGCCCTGATGCCCGAGCCCCGGCTCCTGCTGCTCGACGAACCGGCCACGGGCCTGGACCTGCCGGGCCGGGAACGGCTGCTCGGCGCGCTGGACGCGTTGCGCCGGACGCACCCGCACCTGGCGACCGTCCTGGTCACCCATCATCTGGAGGAGCTGCCGGCGGGCACCACGCACGCGCTGCTCCTGCGCGACGGCCGGGCGCTGGCGCAGGGCCCGGCCGCCGAGGTCCTCACCGGCGACCAGGTCGGCAAGTGCTTCGACCTGCCGCTGACCCTGGAGCGGCACGGCGGCCGCTGGACCGTGCGCGTCGAGCACGGCGCCTGAGCCCCGGCCCCGGACACGCGGAAGGGGGCCCGGATCCCGGGCCCCCTCGCGCTGTGCCGCCGGCGCCTACTTGTTCAGGTGGGCCCAGAACTCGTCGAAGGACAGGACCTTGTCGCCGTCCAGGTCGCGGGTCTTGATGATGGCCTCGGCCACCGTCACGGTGACGTTCCAGTCGCCCCCCTGCGCGAGAGCGGACTTGAACTCGTCGGCGGTGATGTAGCCGTCACCGTCCGCATCGATCCGCTCGAACTGCTTGCGTGCTTCCTCGATGTCCGCCACCGGATCCGCCCCTTTTTGTTCGTGTTGCCTGTGCCATGTCGGCGTACTGTCGCAGGTCAGATTAACGGTCCGTACGAGCCCGCAGGGCCGCGGCCGTCCAGGCCGACTCCGGGGCGTGACGTTCCGGGCCGGGACGCGCCGGGCAGCCGGGTTCGGCGTGGCCGAAGACCCAAGGAGCGGACACGGTCATGGAGACCTTGGCGGACATTCTCGACGCGGCGGCCCGTGGGGTGTTCCCGCCGCCCGACGGGCGTACGACCGTCGTGCCGCAGCCGTCCGCCCGGGACGCGGGGGTCCTCTCCTTCACCGCACACTCGGTCGTCTTCACCGACGAGGACCCGCGGTGGGTGCACGAGACCCTGCGCGCGATCCCGTGCGATCCGCTGTGCGCGACCATGAACGCGCGTTTCCTCACCGCCCTGATGGACCGTACCGGCCGCGAGCAGGAGACCGTCGACGCGCTGCTGGTCGCGGAGCCGCTCCCGGGCCGTCCCGCCCTCCCGCTGACCGAACTCGCCGGTGTCGGCCACGCCCGGGTCGCCTACGCCCGCGCCCGCCGCGGCGAGGTGCGCGCCTGGGCCGCGGAGGGCGGGGTGGTGGTGCTGGGGCGGGGGGTCGCGGGGCGTCTTGAGGTGTCGGTGGAGGTGGACGAGGGGGTACGGCGGCGGGGACTGGGCCGGGCGCTGGTGACCGCCGCCCGGCAGCTGGCCGGGGAGCCGCTGTGGGCGCAGGTCGCGCCGGGGAACGCCCGCAGCGTGCGGGCGTTCCAGGCGGCCGGCTACCGGCCGGTCGGCGCCGAGGCGCTGCTGCTGCGGGCGTGAGCCCGGCGGTCAGCGGAAGATGCCGGTGTGGCCGAGGGAGTAGCGGCCGGGCTGCGGGTAGACGGCGAGGCCGTGCGGGCCGCTGCCGACGTGGATGCGGGCCAGTTCGGCGCCGGTGCCGGTGTCGATGGCGTACACCTCGGAGTTGTACCGGCCGGACAGCCACAGCACCTTGCCGTCCGCCGACACCCCGCCCATGTCCGGGCTGCCGCCGCCCGGCAGCCGCCACTTCTTCGTGAGCCGCTTCTGGGCGAAGTCGAAGACGGAGACAGTGCCCTCGCCCCGGTTGGAGATGTACATCTCGCGCGAGTCCCGGCTGACGTACAGGCCGTGCGCGCCCTTGCCGGTGGCCAGGAACGAGGGCTTGGTGAAGTGGTCGCCGTCCAGGATCCACAGCCCGTCGGCCATCATGTCGGCGATGTAGAACAGCTTGCCGTCGGGCGAGACCTTGACGTCCTGCGGCATGGCTCCCTGGTAGGGCAGCTTCTCGTGCCGGAGCACCTCCATCTTCTCCGTGTCCACCTTGAGCAGCTCACCGCTGAACTCGCAGGAGACGATGAAGTACCGGCCGTCCAGGGAGAAGTCGGCGTGGTTGACGCCGTAGCAGGTGACCGGGACGGCCTTGACGGTCTTCATGGTGTGGGCGTCCCTGAAGACCAGCTGCCGGTCGTTGGAGGCCATCACGATCGCGTACTTGCCGTTGGGCGTGAAGTACAGGTTGTAGGGGTCGTGCACGGGCACCGGCTCTCCGGCCCGGCCGGTGCGCGGGTCGATGGGGGTGAGGCTGTTGCCCAGGTCGTTGTTGACCCACAGGGTCCTCAGGTCCCAGGACGGCACGACGTGCTGGGGCTGCCGGCCGACCCGGATGGTCTCCATGACCCGGTAGGTCTTCGGGTCGATGACCGTGACCGTGTCGGAGTTGGTGTTGGGGACGTAGATCCGGGACGGGAAGTCCTTGACGACGGGCGAGAGGTTGCCGGGGCGGTCGGCGGCGTACACGTCGTGCGGGTCCAGGACCGGGGGCATGCCGGGCAGCACGTCGACGGACGGTCCCGCCTTCTTCGCCTCCGCCTGCGCGGGGACGGTGGTGCGGGCGGCCGGGGTCTCGGGGTCCCCGGATCCGCCGCCGCACGCGGACAGCAGCGCCAGGGCGGCGAGGGCGGCGCCGACGACGGGCAGCCGGGCGGCTTTCGTGGTTCGCATCAGCTCAGCAGCTCCGTGGTGGTGACCGCGCGCAGTCCGCGACGGTCGAGTTCTTGGAGGACGTCGGGGAGGGCGTCGGCGGTGTCCTGATAGCCGAAGTGCATGCTCACCACCGAGCCGCCGGTGACCTCCGCGAGCACCTTGCGGGTGACGGCGGCCGCGCCGGGCCGGGTGTAGTCGAGCGAGTCGACGTCGTACGACAGCACGTGCGGGTAGCCGGCCTCGGTGGCGAGCCGGGCGACGAGCGGCGAGGCGGTGGGCGACCTGGACGGGCGGAACCAGCTGCCGATCGAGCCGGTGAGCCGTCTGAGCCGGTCCGCGCAGTCGGTGATCTCCGCGCGGGCACCGGTCTCGGCCATGGCGTTGACGGAGATGTGCCGCTGGGTGTGGTTGCCGAGGTCGTGGCCGCCGTCGAGGATGCGGCGGGCCATGGCGGGACACGCGTCCAGCCAGCTGCCCACGGCCAGGACCGTGAGGCGGGCGCCGTGTTTCTCGGCGGTGGTCAGGAGCCGGGTGGCGAGGTCGGGGTCGCCCTGGCCGTGGAAGGTGAGGGCGACGGCGGTGCTCGCGCGCGGGCCGTGGGTGATCTGGAGCGGAAGGCCGGGGAAGGCGCGCGGGGCGGGCGCGGAGGGCGCGGCCGAGGTGGGGCTGGTCGATGCGAGGTCGGCGGCCAGGTGCGGGGGCGGTGTGCCCGTACCGGTGGTGCCGCACCCCGTGGCGAGTGTGCCTCCGGCGATGAGGCCGGCGCCTGCGCGGAGGACGCCGCGTCGGTTGGAGGTGGTCACCCGCCCCATTTAAGGGGGGTGGGGTGAGAAAACGGGTGATTGACCTGATAGGGGGCTTGTCAGGCGAGCCGTTTACCGGTCCGCCACGCGCATCTCGAACCAGGTCGTCTTTCCGCGCGGCAGCAGGTCGACGCCCCAGCGGTCCGACAGCTTGTCCACCAGGAACAGGCCGCGCCCGCTGAGGTCGGTCTCCTGGACCGGCATCAGGCACGGCAGGCCGCGCGAGGGGTCCCGCACCTCGACGCGGATCCATCCCGGGCGGCGGCGCATCCGCAGTCCGAACACGCGGGCGCCGGTGTGCCGTACGGCGTTGCCCACAAGTTCGGAGACGAGTAAGACGGCGTCCTCCGTCGTCTTGGGGCTGAGCCGCCACTGGCGCAGGACGACGACCTGGACGAGCCGGCGGGCGGTCGCGGCGGACTCGGGGCGGGACGGCAGCGGAACCTCGGCCTCCGTCGGGTTGCCGAACAGCTCGATCGCTTTCAGTGCCCGCTCGTCCTCGACCGCAGGCGACCACCGCGCCGCGGCCGCACGGCTGTGTCCCCGCGGCTGTTCGATGCCCTCCAGCCCCGCCATGCCCCCATCATGGCCGTCCGGCGTGCCCGCCGGGGCCGTTCCGGAGGAATACGCCCCCGCCGCGCTCCCGCCCGGCACCGGTCGGGCGGCATATGCCAACGGCATTTCAGGGGCGCTCACGGCCCGCCCCACCTGCGGTGACGACGCGTCTCCGGGCAATCGACAGACTCCCTCGACAAGGCAGACTTAAGGGTGCGTTAAGGCTCCCATAAACCGCCCCATCGAGGGACCGGGAACGAGACATCATGTCAATTGCAAGCGGTTCGGCGGAGGTTTCACAACAGGCGCCCGATCAGAGGAACTTGGCCTTGCCCGGCCCGTCCTCCACGAAGCTGCGCATACCGCGCTCGCGGTCCTCCATCGCGAACAGCCCTGCGAACCAGTTCCGTTCGACGGCGAGCCCGGTCTCCAGGTCGGTCTCGAGACCGGTGTCGACCGCCTCCTTGGCCGCGCGGAGCGCGATCGCGGGCCCCCGCGCCAGCCGGGCCGCCCAGGCGTGCGCCTCGGTGTAGACGTCGGCGGCGGGTACGACCCGGTCGACCAGGCCGATGGTGAGGGCCTCGTCCGCCTTGACCATGCGGCCGGTGAAGATCAGGTCCTTGGCCTTGGAGGGCCCGACCAGCCGGGGCAGCCGCTGGGTGCCGCCGGCGCCCGGGATCAGCCCGAGCTGGATCTCCGGCTGGCCGAGCTTGGCGTTGTCGGCGGCGATCCGGAAGTCGGCGCAGAGGGCGAGCTCGCAGCCGCCGCCGAGGGCGTATCCGGTGACGGCGGCGACGACCGGCTTCGGGATGCGGGCGACGGCGGTGAAGGAGTCCTGCAGGCCACGGGAGCGCACGATCATCGCCGCGTGGTCCATGTTCTGCATTTCCTTGATGTCGGCCCCCGCCGCGAAGACCTTCTCACCGCCGTAGATGACGACGGCGCGGACGTCCGCGCGGCGGGTGGCCTCCTCCGCCAGTTCCTTGAGCCGGTCCTGGGTGGCGACGTCCAGGGCGTTCATCGGGGGCCGGTCGAGGCGGAGGGTCCCGACGCCTTCGGCCACTTCGAGGGTCACAGTCATGCCCGCAGGTTAGCGGGCGTTCACTGCCCTCACGCGGTCCACTGCTTCCAGGACATGTTCCAGCCGTTGAGGCCGTTGTCCGGGGAGACCGTCTCGTCGTGCGAGTTCTTGACCGTCACCACGTCACCGATGATGGAGTGGTCGAAGAACCAGGCGGCCGGCACCCCGCGGTCGCCGCCGCCGCGGACGTCGCGGAGCCCCACGCACCCGTGGCTGGCGTTGTAGTTGCCGAAGGCGTCCCCGCCCCAGTAGTTGCCGTGGATGAAGGTGCCCGACGTGGTCAGCCGCATCGCGTCCGGCACGTCCTTGATGTCGTACTCGCCGCCGTAGCCGACCGTCTCGCCGTTCATCCGGGTCACCCGCAGCTTCTCGCTGATGACCATCTGGCCGTTCCACGTGTCGTAGCCGGGCTTGCCGGTCGTGACGGCGAGGGTCTTCACGACCTTGCCGTCCTGCATGATCTTCATGGTGTGCTTCTTGGCGTCGACGACCGAGACCTGGTTGCGGCCGATCGTGAACTTCACGGTCTTGGCCTGCTTGCCGTAGACGCCGTCCCGGCCCTGGACGCCGTCCAGGTTCAGCGTGACGGAGACCTTGGTGCCCGACTTCCAGTAGTTCTCGGGACGGAAGTCGAGGCGGTCGTTGCCGAACCAGTGGCCCTCGACGTCCACCGCCGGCTCGGTCTTGACGGTGATGGCCTTCTCGACGGCGGCCGGGTCGGTGATGCCCCGGGTGAACCGGATGGAGAACGGCATCCCGACGCCGACCGTGGAACCGTCCTCGGGCGTGAAGTAGCCGGTGAAGGTGTTCTTCGGGGTGAGCGTCGTGAACGTGGCGTCCTCGGCCGACTCACGCCCCTCGGAGTCCTTGGCGACCGCGTGCACCGTGTACTTGGTGGAGCTGGCCAGGTGCCCGGCCGGGGTCCAGCCGGCCCCGTCCGCCGCGATCGTGCCCTCGACCTTCCGGCCCTTGGAGTCCTTGACCTCCACGTCGGTCAGCCGGCCCTTGGCAGCGCTGACCTTGAGCGCCCCGCTGGTGTCCACGTCGGTCGCGCCGGACTTGGGGCTGATGCTGACGGTGGCGAGGGACTGCTTGCTCGCCTGCGTCGTCGAGTCCTTCTCCTTGCCGGCCCCGTCCCCCTTGTCGGAGGCGTTGCCCCCGCACGCGGTGACCGCCATGAGCAGAACTCCGGCCACGACGGCCAGACCCTTGCCCCGGGCCCGGACCGCCGCCCCCGATATCGGCCGTACGTTCAACGTCGTTCTCCCCTCCGAGGGCCTGGTCAGGCCCACCCCGGCGCGTTCCGCCCGCGCATTTGCGCATAGTAACCGGAGGGTTTTGAGCTTGGTGTTGGGCGAATGTCACCGTTGCGTCGCAACTTCCGTCGCCTCGCGCGGAGGTCTCCGCCCGGCACCGGACCGGCGGCGTCCGGTCACGTGACCGCGCCGCCCGCCTTCCACTCCTTCCACGCCATGTTCCAGCCGCCCAGGCCGTTGTCGGCGGCCACCGTCTTGTCGTTGCTGTGCACGACCTCGACCACGTCCCCGATCAGGGAGCGGTCGTAGAACCAGCCGGCCGGCGTGTCCGAGCTGCCGCCCTTCACGTCCAGCAGGCCCACGCAGCCGTGGCTGACGTTGACGCGTCCCGGTGCGTCCGGCGCCCAGTAGTTGCCGTGCAGGAACGTGCCGGAGTCGGTGAGCTTGAGGGCGTGCGGGACGTCCGGGATGTCGTACTCGCCGCCGAAGCCGACCGTCTGGCTGTTCATGCGGGTCACCTCGTGCATCTCCATCACCACCATCTTCCCGTTGTAGGTGGTGTGGGCGGGCGCGCCCGCGGTGATCGGCACGGTGGCGAGGAGGTTGCCGTCGCGGCGGACCTCCATGGTGTGCTTGGCCGCGTCGACCAGGGAGACCTGGCTGCGGCCGACGGTGAAGGTGAACGTCTTGTGCTGCAGCCCGTAGACCCCGCGGGCGCCTTCGACGTCGCGCAGTTCGAGGCCGACGGTGACCACCGTGCCGGGCTGCCAGTAGTGCTCGGGCCGGAAGTCGAGACGGTTCTTGCCGAACCAGTGCGGGCGGATCTCGACGTCGGGCTGGGCGCTGACCCGGACCGCGCGCTCGACCGCCGCGCGGTTGTCGATGTCGCGGCTGAAGGAGAGGGAGACGATCATGCCGGTGCCGACGGTGGCGCGGTTCTCGGGCGTGACGTACCCGATGAAGCGCTCGTCGGGGACCAGCGTGGTGAAGGTGGTGTGCCGGGCCGAGCGGCGGCCGTCGCCGTCCCGGGCGACGGCGTCGACCGTGTACTTGGCGGCGAGCGCGAGTTTCGGGTCGTCGGGCTGCCAGGTCGTGCCGTCCGCGGCGATGTGCCCGGGGACCGGGGAGTCCTGGGCGTCCTGGGACTTGACGACGCTCACGGACTCCAGGCGGCCGCCGGGCACCCGTACCGTCAGCCGTGCGCCCGGACGTACGGCCTTGGTGCCGTCGCCCGGGGAGATGCGGATGACGTCCTCGGGGGCGGGGGGTGCGCCGCCGAGGACGTGGTCGATGCCGAGCCCCGCTCCGTCGTCCGAGGAGCAGCCGGCGGCGCCCGCCAGCAGCCCCGCCCATGTCAGTACCGCGGCCAGCGCGGCCCCCGCGCGCCGTGCGCGCCGTTGTGGATGCCTCACGTGGGACTCAACGACCGGGCCCGCCCCGGGGAAACGTGAGTGCGACGCCGGCACTGGGCAGAACAGAGGGAAGGACGACGAGCTGGGGAGCCGCCGCGCCCGTGCGAGAGCCGTCACGGGCGTGCCCGTAGCGAGCCGCCGACCGTACCCGGGACCGGGAGTCCGGGCACGGCCGGCCGGCCGGACACGGGTCGCGCGCGCCCCGCGGATCGGCGAGCCGCCGAACGACAAAGGGGCCGACAGGTGACGAGCGCAGCCGAGCAGCAGGGGGCACGGGCGCGGGCCCCGAGGGCGGACGCCCCCGTGGTGAACGGGACGGCCCTGCCCGTCCCGGCCGCCTGGCCGGGGTCGTCGACCCCGCTGGGCGCCCGGTTCCGGGTCGGTCCGGACGGGGTGGCCGGCACCAACTTCGCCCTGTGGGCGGCCGGGGCCGAGGCGGTCCGGCTCTGCCTCTTCGACGAACAGGGGCGGGAGACGAGGATCCCGCTGACCGAACTGACGCACGAGATCTGGCACGGGTTCGTGCCGGGCGTGCTGCCGGGCCAGCGGTACGGCTACCGGGTCGACGGCCGCTGGGACCCGTGGACCGGCGCTCGCTGGAACCCGGCGAAACTGCTGCTCGACCCGTACGCGCGTGCGGTGGACGGCGAGTTCGGGCTGCCGCCCGAGGTGTACGGGCACGTCCGGGACTGGCCCGACCAGCAGGTCGCCGACACCGTCCGGGACGACCGGGACTCGGCACCGCACGTCCCCAAGGGCGTGGTCGTGCACGACGACGACGACTGGTCGGACGACCACCGCCCGAAGACGCCGTGGGCGGACTCCGTCATCTACGAGCTGCACGTGCGCGGCTTCACCAGACTGCACCCGGGCATACCCGCCGAACTCCGCGGCACCTACGCGGGCCTGGCCCACCCGGCCGCCGTCGAGCACCTCGTGAACCTCGGCGTGACGGCGGTGGAACTGCTGCCCGTGCACCAGTTCGCGCACGAGGACCACCTGCTCAAACGGGGCCTGCGGAACTACTGGGGCTACAACTCCATCGGCTACTTCGCCCCGCACGCGGCCTACGCCGCCTCCGGTACGACGGGACAGCAGGTCGGCGAGTTCAAGCGGATGGTGCGAGCGCTGCACGCGGCCGGCATCGAGGTCGTCCTCGACGTGGTCTACAACCACACGGCCGAGGCCGGGGAGCTGGGGCCGACGCTGTCCCTGAAGGGCATCGACAACCGCGGCTACTACCGGCTCCAGGACGACGCCCGCCGGTTCGCCGACTACACCGGCTGCGGCAACACGCTGCACGTGGTCAGGCCGCACGTCCTGCGCCTGATCACGGACTCGCTGCGGTACTGGGTGACCGAGATGGGCGTGGACGGCTTCCGCTTCGACCTGGCCGCCGCGCTGGCCCGCTCGATGCACGACGTCGACATGCTCTCCCCCTTCCTCGCGGTGATCGCCCAGGACCCGGTGCTGCGCCGGGTGAAGCTGATCGCCGAACCCTGGGACGTGGGCTCCGGCGGCTACCAGGTCGGCGCCTTCCCGCCGCTGTGGACCGAGTGGAACGACCACTACCGGGACGCCGTCCGGGACTTCTGGCGCGGCGCCCTCCCGGACGTCCGCGACCTCGGCTACCGCCTCTCCGGCTCCAGCGACCTCTACGCCTGGGGCGGCCGGCGGCCCTACGCGTCCGTCAACTTCATCACCGCGCACGACGGTTACACGCTGCGCGACCTGGTGTCGTACCAGGCCAAGCACAACGAGGCCAACGGCGAGAACAACCGCGACGGCGCCGGCGACAACCGGTCCTGGAACTGCGGGGCGGAGGGCGAGACGGCCGACGAGGACGTACGGGCCCTGCGCAGGCGGCAGTTGCGGAACCTGCTGACCACCCTGCTGCTGTCGACGGGTGTCCCGATGCTGGTCGCCGGTGACGAACTGGGCCGCACCCAGCGCGGCAACAACAACGCCTACTGCCAGGACAACGAGATCAGCTGGCTGGACTGGACCCTGCTGGACGATCCGGACTGGCGGCCGCTGTTCGACCTGACCTCCCGGCTGATCCGGCTGCGCCACCGCCATCCGGTGCTGCGCCGCCGCGCCTTCTTCTCGGGCCGCGCCCACTCGGCGGACGGGCTGCGCGACCTCGCCTGGTTCACCGCGCAGGGCGAGGAGATGACCGAGGGCGACTGGTACGCGCCCGCCGCCACCCTCGGCATGTACCTCTCCGGGCGGGACATCCCGGGCCGGGACGAACGCGGGGCGCCGGTCCTGGACGACAGCTTCCTGACCGTCCTGCACGCCGGTGACCGCCCGGCACAGTTCCTGCTGCCGGGCCCGCCGTGGGCGGAACGCTACGAGGTGCTGGTGGACACCTCGCGGGAGGACCAGCAGGAGGCTCCCGGGGCGGTCCACGAGGCCGGGACGGCGATCACGGTGCCGCCCCGGACGGTGCTGCTGCTCAGGGTGGCCGGCTGAGGTCCCGCGGTCCGGCCCGGTCCGGCGTCCGGCGGCGCCCTCAGCCGAGGATCCCCCGCTGGTAGGCCGTCGCGACCGCCGCCGCCCGGTCGTTGACGCCGAGCTTGCCGTAGAGGTGGGTGAGGTGGGTCTTCACCGTGGCCTCGCTGATGAACAGTTCGCGGGCTATCTCGCGGTTCGACGTGCCCCGCGCGACCAGCGCCAGCACCTCGCGTTCGCGGGCGGACAGCGGCTCGTTGCCGGGGGCGGCGGGGGCGCGGACGGCGGAGACCAGGCGGGAGGCGACGGCCGGGGAGAGGACGGTGCGGCCCTGGGCGGCGGCGCGGACCGCCGTGAACAGCTCCTCGCGCGGGGCGTCCTTGAGCAGGTAGCCGGTGGCGCCCGCCTCGATGGCGGGCAGGGTGTCGGAGTCGGTGTCGTAGGTGGTGAGGACCAGCACCTTGGCGCGGGCGCCCCGCCGGGTCAGTTCCCGGATGGCGTCCACTCCGCCGCCGCCCGGCATCCGCAGGTCCATGAGGACGACGTCGGGGTCGAGTTCGCCGGCGAGCACCACGGCCGCGACGCCGTCCGGGGCCTCGCCGAGGACCGTGAATCCGGGGGCGGCGGCGAACATGCCGCGCAGGCCGTCGCGGACGACGGGGTGGTCGTCGACGATCAGCAGGGAGATCGGGCGGTCAGCTGTCATGGCGGACCAACGGTACGCGTGCCGACAGGGCCGTGCCGAGCCCCGGTTCGGACTCCACGGTCAGGGCGCCGGCGATGCGCTCGGCGCGGGCCCGCATCCCGTCCAGGCCGAAGCCGCCGGCGCTGCTGCGGGCGGGCAGCGCGAGGGGGTCGAAACCGGCGCCGTCGTCACGGATGTCGAGGATGACCTCGTCGCCCGCGTAGGAGAGGGTGACGCCGACGCGGGAGGCGCGGGCGTGCCGTGCCGCGTTGGACAGCGCCTCCTGGACGATGCGCAGGAGCGTGGCCGCGACCTCCTCGTGCAGGTGCTCGGCGGTGCCGGTGAGGACGAACTCGGCCCGGGTGTCGGTGCGTTCGGCCCATTCGGTGACCGTCTTGCGCAGCGCCTCGGGCAGTGCGTCGTGCTCCAGGGCGACCGGGGCCAGGTTGTGCACGGAGCGGCGGGCCTCGCCCAGGCTGTGCCGGGCCAGGTCCAGGGCGCGGCCGGTGTGCTCCTCGGCCGCCCGCGGGTCGGGGGTGTTGAGGACGACCTGGAGCTGGGCGATGATCCCGGCCAGCCCCTGGGCGATGGTGTCGTGGATCTCGGCGGCCAGCCGCCGGCGCTCGTCGGCGACCCCGGCCTCCCGGGCCTGGACGAGGAGCTGCGCGTGCAGCGCCGCGTTCTCCTGAAGGGCCTGGCGCAGCGCGGCGATGGTCTCGGTGCGCTCGCGGGAGCGCTGCTTCTCCTGCTCGTTGAGATGGGAGATGGCCATCTGGAGCACGGAGTTGACGGCCAGCAGCACGCCGAACAGGCTCCACTGCAGGGTGCTGCGCAACGGCATCCCGCCCGACTGCGCGCCGGCCACGGTGACCGCGCTCGCCAGCAGCCCGAGCCGCCGCCACCGGCGCGGCAGCAGTTCGTCGGCGTCCATGTAGCCGGTGGCGGCGTAGAACGCGAAGAACGGGTTGAGCCAGGCGAGCGCGAAGGCGAGCGCCCAGCGCACCGCGTAGTAGGCGCTCCCGGCGGCGGAGGGCGTACGGCCGCGCTCGGCGCGGCGGAACCGGGTGGCGTGCCACCACAGTTGGAGCAGGACCGCGGCGCCGACCAGGGACCAGGCGGTCCACCACAGCGCGCGGGGGGTGTCGGGGCCGGCGGTGGCGACCCCGAGGACGATGCTGATGCCGAGGAACCCGAACGGCCCCCAGGTGTGCAGTTGCTCCCAGCGCCGGTCGATCCGGTGGTCCTCGGCGGTCATGTCCCCAGTCTGCACGGCCGGCCTCCCCCCTACTCCCAGCGGAACCAGCGGGCGGCACCGGCGGTCAGCAGGACCGTCCAGGCCGCGAGCACGCCCAGGTGGTCCCAGCCGGGCCAGTGTCCCGCGGCGGCCTGCGCCAGCGCACGGGCCGCCGCGCCGAACGGCGTCGCCTCCACGACGCGGGCCATGGCGTGCGGCATCTCCTGGACCGGGATCCACACGCCCGCGCAGAACATCATCGGGAAGAAGACCGCCGAGCCGATCGCACCCGCGATCTTCGTGGTGCGGGACAGCGCCGAGACGAGCGAGCCGAGGGCGAGGGCCGCCGCGGCCGCGAGCAGCAGCGCCAGCAGGTAGCCGGCCGGCTGCTCCGGCAGCCGTACGCCGAAGGCGAGCCGGCCGACGAGGAGCGCGAGCAGCGCCGAGCCCAGCGCGACCGTGCCCTGCACCGCCATCTGCGCGGACAGCAGCGCGGAGGGCCGCACGGGGGTGAGCCGCATCCGGCGCAGGATGCCGCGCTCCCGGTGGCCGGTCAGGGCCTGCGGCAGGGTCTGCACCCCGGACATGATCAGGGCGATCAGCACGGCGATGGGGACGTACGCGTCGACCGGCCGCAGCCCGCCCAGCGACGCGTCGGCGCCCCGGAACGAGGGGATCGAGCCGAGGATCACCAGCAGCAGCGTCGGGAAGAGGAACACCCAGAAGACGGCGCCGGGTTCGCGGCGGAAGAGACGGAACTCGGTGCGCAGGACGGCGGTGTTCATACCGCTTCCTCCTTGGTCAGGTCCAGGAACGCGTCGTCCAGGGTCGCGTCCACGACCCTGAGCTGGTGGGCGGTGACGCGGTGCCGGGCGAGCAGGGTGATGACCGCGTTCACGGTCTCGTCGGTGCCGGAGAGCGTGACCCGGCCGTCCTTGTGCTCGATCGAGGCGAGGGCCGGGAGCGCGGCCAGGTCCTCGTCGTCCAGCGGGGACGAGGGCGTGAAGCTGATGTGGGTGGCCCCGGCGGAGCGGCGGATCAGTCCGGCCGGGGTGTCCAGGGCGGCCACCCGCCCCTTGTCGATCACCGCGATCCGGTCGCACAGCCGCTGCGCCTCCTCCATGAAGTGCGTGACGAGGAGCACGGTGACGCCCCGGTCCCGGACGTCCTCGATCAGCTCCCAGGTGTCGCGCCGGGCCCGCGGATCGAGCCCGGTGGTCAGTTCGTCCAGGACCACGACCCGGGGGTTCCCGATCAGGGCCAGCGCGATGAACAGGCGTTGCCGCTGGCCGCCGGAGAGCTTGCCGAACCGGGTGGCGAGCCTGTCGGTGAGCGCGAGCCGTTCGGCGAGCGGTGCCCAGTCGAGCGGCGCCGGGTAGAAGGAGGCGTACAGCTCCAGGGCCTCGCGGACGGTGAGTTTGGGCTGCAGCTCGCTCTGCTGGAGCTGGGCGCCGAGGACGCGGGCGACCTCCTGGTGGTCGGCGGCCGGATCGAGGCCGGTGACCCGGACGCGGCCGCCGTCGGGCACTCGCAGTCCCTCCACACATTCCACGGTGGTGGTCTTGCCGGCGCCGTTGGGTCCGAGGATCCCGAAGATCTCCCCTTCCTCGACGGCGAGACTCACCCCGTCCACGACGGTCCGGCCGCCGTACGACTTGCGCAGGTCTGTCACTTCGATGACGGATGGCATGCGTCGAGGGTCCCGTCCGGGCCGGGCACGGCACATCGCCCGGCCCGCTGGAAAGCGCATCGGCCGATCGGTTGATGCGCGGGCTCCGGTCGTCCGACCGCCCGAACGTTCCCCCAGGTCGTAGGACCACCGGCGGAGGCGGGTCCGGCCAAAACTCGGTGGGCGTTGTCAGTGGCGTTCCGTAGGCTCGCTCCTGATGCCTCCGACACGTGCAACCACCGAGGACCGGTCCGCCGGCCGTACCCTGCTGCGCCTGTGGCCGTACGTACGGCCGGTCCGGGTGCGGCTGTCCGTCGCCGCGTTCGTCGCGGTGATCGCCTCCTGCGTGGGACTGGTCATCCCGCTCGTCCTCAAGTGGATGGTGGACGGTCCGGTGGCCGACCGCGATCCCGGCGGGGTCTGGCTCGGCGCGCTGTACCTGCTGCTGCTCGGGATAGCCGAGGCGGTGCTCTTCGGCCTGCGGCGCTGGCTGGTGGCGCGGCCGCTGTCCCGCGTGGAGGCGGGCATGCGGGCGGACCTCTACGGCCACCTGCAACGGCTGCCGGTCGCCTTCCACGACCGCTGGGCCTCCGGCCAGTTGCTCTCCCGGGCCACCACCGACCTGATGCTGCTGCGCATGTTCCTCGCCTTTCCGCTGACCTTCCTCCTGGTCAACGGGGTGACCATCGTCATCGGCGTGCTCATCATGCTGCTCCAGGACTGGACGCTCGGCCTGGTCATCCTCGTTCCCACCGTCCCCGTGATGTGGACGTGCGCGGTCTTCGAGAAGCGGTACGCGGCGGTGGCCCGGCTCGCCCAGGACCAGGTCGGCGACCTGACGACGGTGGTCGAGGAGAGCGTGCTCGGCATCCGCATCATCAAGGGGTTCGGCAGGCACCGCAGTCAGGCCCGCGCGTTCCGCGACCTGGTGTGGACGCTGCGGGGCACGGAGTTGCGCAAGGCGCGGATGCTGGCGGCGATCTGGGGGGTCATCGTGACCCTCCCGGAGCTGGCCATCGGAGCGGCCCTGGTGTGGGGGTCGGTGCAGGTCGCCGAGGGCGAGCTGAGCGCGGGGACGCTGGTGGCGTTCCTGTCGACGGCGCTGGCGCTGCGCTGGCCGGTGGAGTCGATCGGGTTCCTGCTGGCGATGAGCCAGGAGGCGGCGACGGCGACCGAACGGTACTTCGAGGTGCGGGACGCGGTGCGGGAGGACGCGGGCCGAAAGGACGCGGCTTCGGGTGCGGGCCGGCGGGGACCGGGCGCGCAGTTCCCCGCGCCCCTTCGGGGCGCCGCTCCCCAGGCACCCGGATCAGCTCCCGCGGCCGACAACGATGGCATCCGCTTCCGGTCCGTCTCCTTCCGCTACCCCGACGCCGCCCCCGGCTCACCGCCCACCCTCGCCGAGATCGACCTGCACGTCCGCACCGGCGAGTCCATGGCCCTGGTCGGCGCCACCGGCAGCGGGAAGACCACCCTCACCGCCCTCGTCCCGCGCCTGCACGAGACCACGTCGGGACACATCACCCTCGACGGCCGGGACATCACCGCCATACCCCGCGAGGAACTCCGCTCCCTGGTCGCCGTGGCCTTCGAGGAACCCACCCTCTTCTCCGCCTCGGTCGGCGAGAACGTGCTGATGGGCGCCGGTGACGGAGCCGGCGCACCGGAGCTGGAGCGGGCCCTGGCCATCGCCCAGGCGGACTTCGCGCACGCCCTGCCCGCCGGCACCGCGACCCAGGTCGGCGAGCAGGGCCTCAGCCTCTCCGGCGGCCAGCGCCAGCGCCTCGCCCTGGCCCGGGCGGTCGTGGGACGGCCCCGCTTCCTCGTCCTCGACGACCCGCTGTCCGCCCTGGACGTGCACACGGAGGCGGCCGTGGAGGCGGCCCTGCGCGAGGTGCTGTCCGGCACCACCGCCCTGATCGTCGCCCACCGCCCCTCCACCGTCCTGCTCGCCGACCGCGTCGCCCTGCTCTCCGACGGCCGGGTCACCGCCGTCGGCACCCACCAGGAACTGCTCCGCGGCAACGCCGAGTACGCCCGCCTGATGTCCGGGGAGGACCACCGCCGATGACCGCCGCCACCTCCCTGCCCGCCCCCGACGAGGACGACGAACGCTCCCGCCGCGCGGCGGCCGCCGACGCCGCGTCCGCCACCGGCGACCCCTTCGACCGGGACGTCCTGCCGGTGCCGCCCGGCGCCACGGCCGCCCTGCTGCGCTCGCTGCTCGCGCCGCTGAAGGCACGGGTCGCCGTGACCACGGTCCTGCTGCTGTTCCAGCAGGCCGCCGCCCAGGCGGGCCCGCTGCTGGTGGCCTACGCCATCGACCGCGCCGTACCGGCGTTCCGCGCCCACGACCACGGTCCGCTGATCGCGGTGGGAGCCGGGTACGCGCTGAGCGCCCTGCTTTCCGGCGGCCTCCAGTACGCCTTCATCGAGGCCTCCGCGCGCGTCAACCAGGACGTCCTCCTCGACCTGCGCGGCCGTATCTTCCGGCACGCGCAGGCCCTGAGCGTCGACTTCCACGAGCGCTACACGTCCGGCCGGCTGATCTCCCGCTCCACCACGGACGTCGAGTCGCTGCGCGAGCTGCTGAGCGAGGGCCTTCAGGAACTCGTCACGGTCATCCTCTCCTTCGTCTACATCTCCGCGATGCTGCTCTGGCTGGATCTGGGCCTGGGCGCGGTGGCCGTGGCCTCCTTCGTGCCGCTCTACCAGCTGATCCGGCTCTACCAACGGCGCGCGGTGCGGGTGTACAAGACGCGGTCCACGGCGATCGCGGCGGTGATCGTGAAGTTCGTGGAGACGATGAACGGCATCCGCCCGGTGCGCGCGTTCCGCCGGGAGGCCGCCAACGACGCCGAGTTCGCGGTCCTCAACCACCGCCACGAACGCACCAACGGCGACGCGCTCCTCGAAATGGCCCGGTACGTCGTCGGGTCCCGGCTGGTGGCCAACACCTCGGTCGCGGTGATCGTGCTGTGGGGTGCCTACCGGGTGGCGTCCGGCTCGCTGGAGCTGGGAGTCCTGGCCGCCGCCGTCCTGTACCTGCGGCGGCTGTACGACCCGATCGACCGCCTCGGCATGTTCCTCAACTCCTACCAGTCGGCGGCCGCCTCGCTGGAGAAGATCGCGGGCCTGCTGGCCCAGACCCCGTCCGTGCCGGAGCCCTCGGTCCCGCGGGACCTGCCCCCGCTGGAGGGCGAACTGCCCGGCCGCCAGGTCGTCTTCGACGGGGTCCGCTTCGCCTACCGCACCGGCGGCGAGGTGCTGCCCCGCTTCGGCCTCGCCCTGCCGGCCGGGCAGACGGTCGCGGTGGTCGGCTCCACCGGCGCCGGCAAGTCGACCCTCGCCAAGCTGCTCGCCCGCTTCTACGACCCGACCGAGGGACGGGTCCTGCTGGACGGCGTGGACCTGCGCGAACTGAGCGTGCCCGCACTGCGGCGCGGGGTCGTGATGGTCACCCAGGAGGCGTTCCTGTTCTCCGGGACGGTCGCCGACAACATCGCCATCGGCCGCCCGGACGCCACCCGCGAGGAGATCGAACAGGCGGCCAAGGCGATCGGCGCCCACGAGTTCATCGCGGCCCTGCCCGACGGCTACGACACCGACGTCCGCAAGCGCGGCGGGCGCATTTCGGCCGGGCAGCGCCAACTGGTTTCCTTCGCACGCGCCTTGCTCGCCGACCCGGCGGTGCTGATCCTCGACGAAGCGACCAGTTCGCTGGACATCCCGGGCGAACGGGCCGTGCAGCGGGCCATGTCGACGGTGCTGAAGGGCCGTACGGCGGTGGTGATCGCGCACCGGCTGTCCACCGTGGAGATCGCCGACCGGGTCCTCGTGATGGAGCACGGCCGGATCGTGGAGGACGGCCGCCCGGCCGAACTCATCGCGGGCACCGGCCGGTTCGCGGACCTGCACCGGGCGTGGCGGGACAGTCTGGCCTGACGGACGGGAACGGGGGCGCAGGGTGATCGACGCGTACGAGGATCCGGGCACGCCCGACACACGCGGCGGCTGGTCCTACCTGTGGTGGCTGGTGCGCCGGCAGCCGGGCCGCTCGCTGGCCGGTGCGCTGCTGGCCAGTGCCTGGCTGACGCTGATGGCCGGCGCGCCGTACCTGATGGCACGGGCCGTGGACGACGGCCTGGTGCCGGGGCGGACGGGCGTGCTGGCCGGGTGGACGGCGGCGGTCTTCGTCCTCGGGGCGGTCAACGCGTGGATCAGCATCATGCGCCACCGCACGATGACCCGGGTCCGCATGGACGCCTACTTCCGCACGATCAAGGTGGTCGTCGGCCACGCGGTGCGGCTCGGGGCGGCGCTGCCCCGACGGGCCGGAGCGGGTGAGGTCGTCACGATCGGCGTCGGGGACGTGCACACCATCGCCCAGGCGCTGACCGTCGTGGGACCCGGGGTGGGCGCGGTCGTGGTGTACGGGGTGGTGGCCGGCCTGCTGATGCCGATCTCGCCGCTGCTGACCGGTGTGGTCCTGCTCGGGGTGCCGGTGGTGGCGCTGCTCGCGGGCCCGCTGACCCGGCGGCTCCAGGGCAGGGAGACCGAGTACCGGGAGCGCCAGGGCGTCCTCACGGCCCGCATCGGCGATCTGGCGGGCGGTCTCCGCGTCCTCAACGGCCTCGGCGGCAAGGGCCTGTTCGCGGACGCCTTCCGCCGGGACTCGCAGCACCTGCGCGTGCAGGGCTATCGGGTGGGCGCGGTCGCCAGCTGGGTGCAGGCCCTGGGCGTCGGCCTGCCCACGGTGTACCTGGCGGTGGTGACCTGGATCGGCGCCCGGATGGCCGCCCGCGGGGAGATCACGGTGGGCGAGCTGGTGTCGGTGTACGGCTATGTCGCGGTCCTGGTGGGCCCGGTGGCGTTCTTCCTGGAGATGGGCTACCAGCTCAGCCGGGGCGTGGTGGCCGCGCGCCGGGTGGTCCGCCTGCTGCGTCTGGCCCCGGAGCCGGACGAGGGCACCGACCGGGCGCCGGGCGGTCCCGCGGTCCTGCACGACCCGGAGTCGGGGGTGCGGGTCCGGCCCGGCCTGCTGACGGCCCTGGTGGGGGCCGCCGGGGCGGAGACGGGGGCGGTGGTGGACCGCCTCGGGCGTTACGCCCCGTCGGACGTGACCTGGGGAGGCACCCGCCTGGACGCCGTCCCGCTGCGGGACGTCAGGTCCCGCATCCTGGTGGCCGACCACGAGTCCCACTTCTTCGCCGACACCCTCCGCAACTCCCTCGCGGGCGCGGGGAACCGCGCGACCGGCCCGGACGCACCCGCGGCCGGCGGAGCACCCGAGCACGCGCCCCCGGACGCGCGAACCGCCCGTGCCCTCCACGCGGCCGCGGCCACCGACATCCCGCAAGCCCTCCCCGACGGCCTCGACTCGGAGCTCTCCGCCCAGGCCCGCAACCTCTCCGGCGGCCAGCGCCAGCGGGTCCGGCTGGCGCGGGCGCTGCTGGCCGACCCCGAGGTCCTGCTCGCCGTCGAACCGACCTCGGCCCTCGACGCCCACACCGAGTCCCTCGTCGCGGAGCGGCTGGGCACCGCCCGGGCCGGCCGCACCACCCTCCTCACCACGACGTCACCGCTGATGCTGGCCCGCGCCGACGAGGTGGTCTACCTGGTCGACGGCAAGGTCGCGGCGACCGGCACGCACGAGGGCCTGCTGGAGCACGAGCCCGGCTACCGCGCCCTGGTGGCGCGGGACGCGGAAGAGGAAGAGGAGGCCGTGCGGTGACGCCGAACCAGCTCCCCGTCGCCGGACGGACCGCCGTGCGCAGGGCCCTGGTCCGTCTGGTGCTGGCCGACCGCGGGGCCTTCGCCGCCGCCCTGCTGCTGAACGCGCTCGCCGCCGGCGCCGGACTGGCCGGCCCGTGGCTGGTGGGCCGGATCGTGGACGCGGTGCGGGCCGGCCGCGGCGTCGGCGCCGTGGACCGCCTCGCCCTGTGGATCCTGCTCTGCGCGCTCGTCCAGCTGCTGCTCGCCCGCTCCGCCCGCTACCTCGGCCACCGGTTCGGGGAGCGGACCCTGGCCCGGGTGCGCGAGGAGTTCGTGGACCGGGCGCTCGCGCTGCCCGCGTCGGTGGTGGAGCGGGCCGGCACCGGGGACCTGACCGCGCGCGGCACCTCGGACGTGGGCACCGTCGGCACCACGCTGCGCGACGCCGGGCCCGAGCTGCTGGTCTGCTCGGTGCAGGCGCTGTTCGTGATGGCCGCGGTGTTCGCGCTGGACCCGGTGCTGGGCGCGTGCGGGGTGCTCGGCCTGGCCCCGGTCTGGCTGGCGCTGCGCTGGTACCTGCGGCGGGCCAGGGACGGCTATCTCACGGAGGGCGCAACGACGTCCGGGGTCGCGGAGATCGTCACGGCGACGGTGGCGGGCGCGCGTACCGTGGAGGCGTTCCGGCTCCAGGAGCAGCGGATCACGGCGGGCCGGCAGGCGCTGGAGGCCAACCGCAAGGCCCGCTTCCACACGCTGTACCTGCGGACCGTCTTCTTCCCCGCGGTCGAGGTGTCGTACTCGGTGCCGGTGGCCGGGGTGCTCCTGCTCGGGGGGCTGCTGCACTCCGGGGTCGGGGTGGTGGTGTCGGCGGCGCTGTATCTGCGGCAGTTCACGGAGCCGCTGGACCAGATCCTGATGCGGGTGGAGCAACTCCAGTCCAGCGGTGCCTCGTTCGCCCGCGTGGAGGGGCTGGCGCAGGCTCCGCGGACGGCGCCGGAGGGCGGGTCGGCGGTGCCCGCGGGCGACCGGATCGACGTGCGCGGGGTGCGGTTCGCCTACGAGCGGGGCGGCGAGGTGCTGCGCGGGGTGGATCTGACGGTGCGGCCCGGGGAGCGGCTCGCGGTGGTCGGGCCGTCCGGCGCCGGCAAGACGACGCTGAGCCGGCTGCTGGCGGGCGTGGACGCGCCCGGGTCGGGCACGGTGACGGTGGGCGGGGTGCCGATCGCCGGGCTGGAGCCGGAGGTGCTGCGCCGCCAGGTCGTCCTGGTCACCCAGGAGCACCATGTCTTCCTCGGCACGGTCCGGGACAACCTGCTGATCGCCGAACCGGCCGCGGGCGACGCGGATCTGTGGTCGGCGCTGGCGGCGGTCGGCGCCGACGGGTGGGTCCGTGGCCTGCCCGGCGGGCTCGACGCGGTGCTGGGCGCGGGCGGGCGGGCCACGGACGGCTCGCAGGCGCAGCAGCTCGCGCTCGCCCGGGTGGTCCTGGCGGATCCGCACACGCTGATCCTGGACGAGGCGACGGCGCTGCTGGACCCGGCGACGGCCCGGCACGCCGAGCGCGCGCTGGCCGCCGTGCTGGCGGGCCGTACGGTCATCGCCATCGCCCACCGGCTGCACACCGCGCACGACGCCGACCGGGTGGCCGTGATGGAGGGCGGCCGGCTCACCGAACTCGGCACCCACGAGGAGCTGGTGGCGGCGGGCGGGGCGTACGCGGCGCTCTGGGCGACCTGGCACGGCGACACGACGGTGTGAGATCCGGTCACCTGCCGAACGATCCGCATACCGAACATGAACATCCGGTCAACGAACCATTTCCGGCCAAATTCCTGACGCGGTCCTGACAGATCGCGTTTTCTGGTGCCACTCTTCCCACGGCCGACCCACAGCAACCCCACAGGATCACCCCGTCGCTGCCGGGTCCGGCACTGCACGCGTACGTGGTTCCGCGTTCCGCCTGTTCCGCAGTTCTGCCCGGACGGCCCACCCGCCGTCCGGATCTCCCCTGGCCGTGCGACCCGCGGCCACGCAGAAGGAGTCAGTGTTGAGAAGCAGTTCCTCTCGCAGACGCACCCCCCACCGCACCGCAGTAGTTGCCCTCGCGGGCGTCTCCGCCCTGATCGCCGCGGCCGTCCAGTCGGGCGCCGCCAGCGCCGCCCCGGCCGCGCCGCACTCCGCCGGGATCAGCTCCGCGCACGCCGCCGTCAAGCTGTCGCCCTCGCAGCGCGCCGAGCTGCTGCGTGACGCGAGCGCCGACCGGACCGCCACCGCCAGGGCGATCGGCCTCGGCAGCCAGGAGAAGCTGGTCGTCAAGGACGTCGTCAAGGACGCCGACGGCACCGTCCACACCCGCTACGAGCGCACCTACGCGGGCCTGCCGGTGCTCGGCGGCGACCTGATCGTCGACACCGCCAAGTCGGGCGCCACCGAGCGCGTGATCAAGGCGAACAACGCCGCGCTCAAGGTCGCGGACCTGACCCCGGCGGTCAGCGCGGCGAGCGCCGAGAGGACGGCCGTCTCCCGCGCCGAGTCCCTCGGCTCCACGAAGTCGGCCGCGGACGGCGCCCGCAAGGTGATCTGGGCCGGCTCCGGCACCCCCGTCCTCGCCTACGAGACGATCGTGGGCGGCTTCCAGGACGACGGCACGCCGAACCAGCTGCACGTCATCACCGACGCCGCCACCGGCAAGAAGCTCTTCGAGTACCAGGGCATCGAGAACGTCACCGGTACCGGCAACACCCAGTACAGCGGCACGGTCTCGCTGTCGACGACCCAGTCGGGCTCGACGTACAACCTGACCGACGGCGACCGCGGCGGCCACAAGACGTACAACCTGAACCACGGCACCTCGGGCACCGGCACGCTGTTCTCCCAGTCGAGCAACACCTGGGGCAACGGCACCACGTCGAACGCCGCCACCGCGGGCGCCGACGCGCACTACGGGGCCGCCGAGACCTGGGACTTCTACAAGAACACCTTCGGCCGCAGCGGCATCAAGAACAACGGCGTCGGCGCCTACTCGCGCGTCCACTACGGCAACTCGTACGTGAACGCCTTCTGGGACGACGGCTGCTTCTGCATGACCTACGGCGACGGCTCCGGCAACGCGGACCCGCTGACCGCCCTGGACGTGGCCGGCCACGAGATGAGCCACGGTGTCACCTCCAACACCGCGGGCCTCAACTACTCCGGCGAGTCCGGCGGCCTGAACGAGGCCACCTCGGACATCTTCGGCACCGGTGTGGAGTTCTACGCCGCCAACTCCACGGACGTCGGCGACTACCTCATCGGCGAGAAGATCGACATCAACGGCGACGGCACCCCGCTGCGCTACATGGACAAGCCGAGCAAGGACGGCGCGTCCAAGGACAGCTGGTACTCGGGGCTCGGCGGCCTGGACGTGCACTACTCGTCCGGCCCGGCGAACCACTTCTTCTACCTGCTGAGCGAGGGCAGCGGCGCCAAGGTGATCAACGGCGTCAGCTACAACTCGCCGACCGCCGACGGCCTTCCGGTCACCGGCATCGGCCGGGACAAGGCGCTGCAGATCTGGTACCGGGCGCTCACCACCAAGTTCACCTCGACCACCAACTACGCCGCCGCCCGCACCGGCACCCTCGCGGCGGCCGGTGAGCTGTACGGCACCACGAGCGCCGAGTACAAGGCGGTCCAGGACGCCTGGGCGGCCATCGCGGTCGGCTCCCGCTCCGGCGGTGGCGGCGGGGGCGGCACGTCGTACGAGAGCACCACGGTGGTGTCGATCCCGGACAACGGGCCCGCGGTCACCTCGTCCATCGCGGTCTCCGGCCGCACCGGGAACGCGCCGACCAACCTCCAGGTGACGCCGAACATCAGCCACACCTGGCGCGGCGACCTGGTGGTCGACCTGGTCGGCCCGTCCGGGACGTCCTACCGCCTGAAGAACTTCAGCTCCTCGGACTCCGCGGACAACGTGACGGACACCTACACGGTGAACGCCTCGTCGGAATCGGCCAATGGGACCTGGAAGCTGAAGGTCCAGGACCAGGCCGCGCAGGACGTCGGCAAGATCAACAGCTGGAAGCTGACCTTCCCGTAAACCGCAGGACACGGGTGCGGGCCACGGGCGCCGTCCGGGGGTTCGAGTCCCTCGGGCGGCGCTCGTTTTACACGGCGGCAATGTTCACCGGACACCTGCTTTTCAGCCAACATCACTTCAGGGTCCTGACATGTACGCGACCTTGATGTCACTCTTCCTTCACCCGTCGCACAGCAAAGCAACTTCACCACCCCACAGCCGGTCCGGTCACCCCACACCGCCCGGACTCCCCACACCTGAAGGAGCTTGAGTGAGCCCCCTCTACGCGCGTCACAAGCGCACCACTCTGGCCATCGCCACCGCTGTCGCCGCCGGCGCCCTGCTGACCACGGGCCTGACCACCAACGCCTCGGCCGCCGCCAAGCAGCCGCTGGCCGCCGCCCCCACCCTGCTCTCCAACTCCGCCCGCACCGCCCTCATCCAGAAGGCGCAGGCGGACGTCACCGAGACCGCGCAGCAGATAGGCCTCGGCGCCAAGGAGAAGCTGGTCGTCAAGGACGTCGTCAAGGACGTCGACGGCACCGTCCACACGCGCTACGAGCGCACCTACGCGGGCCTCCCGGTCCTCGGCGGCGACCTGGTCGTGCACACCTCCGAGGCCGGCAAGACCGAGGGCGTCACCAAGGCGACGAAGGCGGCCATCAAGGTGGCCTCCCTCACCCCGCAGATCAGCACCGCCAAGGCGGAGAAGTCGGCGCTGGGCGTCGCCAAGACCCTCGGCTCCACCAAGTCGGCCGCCGACGGCGCCCGCAAGGTCATCTGGGCCGGCTCCGGCACCCCCGTCCTCGCCTACGAGACGGTCGTGGGCGGCTTCCAGGACGACGGCACGCCCAACCAGCTGCACGTCATCACCGACGCCGCCACCGGCAAGAAGCTCTTCGAGTACCAGGGCATCGAGAACGCCACCGGCACCGGCAAGAGCCTCTACTCCGGCACCGTGAGCCTCAGCACCAACCTGTCGGGCTCGACGTACCAGCTGTACGACACCACGCGCGGCGGCCACAAGACGTACAACCTGGCCCGTGGCACCTCCGGCACCGGCACGCTGTTCACCGACGCCGACAACACCTGGGGCACGGGCACGGCCTCCAGCTCCTCCACCGACCAGACGGCCGCCGTGGACGCGGCCTACGGCGCCCAGGAGACCTGGGACTTCTACAAGGCGACCTTCGGCCGCAACGGCATCAAGAACAACGGCGTCGCGGCCTACTCGCGGGTCCACTACAGCAGCGGCTACGTCAACGCCTTCTGGGACGACAGCTGCTTCTGCATGACCTACGGCGACGGCTCCGGCAACACCCACCCGCTGACCGCCCTGGACGTGGCCGGCCACGAGATGAGCCACGGTGTCACCTCCAACACCGCGGGCCTCAACTACAGCGGTGAGTCCGGCGGCCTGAACGAGGCCACCTCGGACATCTTCGGCACCGGCGTCGAGTTCTACGCCGCCAACGCCTCCGACCCCGGTGACTACCTCATCGGCGAGAAGATCAACATCAACGGCAACGGCACCCCGCTGCGCTACATGGACAAGCCCAGCAAGGACGGCGGTTCGGCCGACAACTGGTCCTCGTCGGTGAAGAACCTGGACGTGCACTACTCGTCCGGTGTCGCCAACCACTTCTTCTACCTGCTGTCCGAGGGCAGCGGCGCGAAGACCATCAACGGGGTGTCCTACAACTCCCCGACCTACAACGGCTCCACGGTCACCGGCATCGGCCGGGCCAAGGCCCTGCAGATCTGGTACAAGGCGCTGACGACGTACTTCACGTCGACCACCAACTACAAGTCGGCCCGCACCGGCACCCTGTCGGCGGCGGCGGCCCTGTACGGCTCCGGCTCCACCGAGTACAACACGGTGGCGGCCGCCTGGTCGGCCGTGAACGTCACGTGACCTGATCACAGCGCTTACGGGCGGACCCCGGGACGACGTTGTCCCCGGGGTCCGCCCTACGCTCTCCCCCATGTCCTTCACGTACGAGGCGGTCGGCGCGACGCTCGACGACCTCGCCGCCTGCCCGCCCGGCTTCCACCCGCTCCACGTGCGCACGCGCATAGGCGAGGGCGCGGAGGTCTTCCGCAAGGCCGCCGAGGCGGTCCTCACCTGGGAACTCCACCGCGCCCTGGGCGTCGGCATCGAAGCCTCCGCGGACCGCGCGGCCACCGGCGTCGACGTCACCGTCAGCCTGGCCGGCCTGATCAAGGCGCCCTGCCGCATAGTGTGGACTCTCGAGGAGTCCCGCCGGGCCGGCTGGGCCTACGGCACCCTGCCCGGCCACCCCGAGTCCGGCGAGGAGGCCTTCCTGGTCACCCGCACCGGCGACGGCACGGTCTGGCTGACCGTCGCCGCCTTCAGCAGGCCCGCCAAGTGGTACGCCCGCGCGGGCGGCCCGGCGACCCGGGGCCTGCAGCAGGCCTACGCGCGCAGGTGCGGCAAGGTGCTGCGCGGTCTGTGCGCGGACGAGCCGGACGCGTTCTGACCGGGCGCCCGCGCACCGTCCGGCGGCCAGGGCGGACCGCTCCGCCCGGGCCGCCGGACCGCCCGCCTCACCGCATCAGCACCCCCGCGCCCTCCCCCGCGCCCTGCGACGGCGCGGTCACCAGCCCCAGTTCCGCGCCCGACGCCAGCAGGCGGTGGGCGGGGAGGATGCGGACCGTGTAGCCGTAGGGGCCGGTGCGGTCCAGGGACAGCGGGCCCTCGTAGGTCCAGTGGCCCTCCAGGTCCGGGCCTCCGGTCGGCTTCAGCGGCACCGTCGTCGCGTCCGTGATGCGGTCCTCGGAGTCGACGCGGCCGGAGACCGCCTGCACCTCCACCTCGTCGGGCGTGAGGTCGCCGAGGCGGACGCGGACGCGCAGGGCGAGCGTGGTGCCCAGTTCGGCGGTGGCCGTGGTGACGGCCGCCTCGACGTGGTCCACGGACACACCGTGCCAGGCCGCCCGCGCCCTGACCTTCCACGCCGCCAGTCCCGCCGCCGCGTCCGGGGTCATGGACCGGTGCGCGTGGGCCGCCGGGGTGTACAGGCGCTCCACGTACTCGCGGACCATCCGGCCCGCCAGCACCTTGGGACCCAGCAGGGTCAGCGTCTGGCGGACCATCTCGATCCAGCGGTCCGGGAGCCCGGAGCGGCCCCGCTCGTAGAAGCGGGGGGTCACCCGCTGTTCGAGGAGGTCGTACAGCGCCGCCGCCTCGATGTCGTCCCGGCGGTCGGGATCGGTGGCGGCGCCGTCCGCCGTCGGGATCGCCCAGCCGAAGTCCGGCTGGAACCATTCGTCCCACCAGCCGTCCAGCACCGACAGGTTGAGGCCGCCGTTCAGCGCCGACTTCATCCCGCTGGTCCCGCACGCCTCCAGCGGGCGCAGCGGGTTGTTCAGCCAGATGTCGCAGCCGGGCAGCAGCTTCTGCGCCATCGCCATGCCGTAGTCGGGCAGGAAGACGATCCGGTGCCGCACCCGCGGATCGTCGGCGAACCGGACCAGTTCCTGGACCAGCCGCTTGCCGCCGTCGTCCGCCGGGTGCGCCTTGCCGGCCACCACGACCTGGACCGGCCGCTCGGCGTGCAGCAGGAGGTCCATCAGCCGGTCGCGGTCGCGCAGCATGAGCGTGAGCCGCTTGTACGAGGGCACGCGCCGGGCGAAGCCGATGGTCAGGACGTCGGGGTCGAGGGCGTGGTCGATCCAGCCCAGTTCGGCGGTGCCCGCGCCGCGCTGCCGCCAGGAGGCGCGCAGCCGCTCCCGTACCTCCAGGACCAGTTGCTCCCGCAGGTTCCGGCGCAGGTCCCAGATCTCCTGGTCGCCGACGTCGGCGACCGCGTCCCAGCGCTCGGTTCCGCCGACGGTCAGCGCCTCCTCGGTGCGGCGGTCGCCGAGCTGCCGCGCCCCCAGCCGGACCACCTCGGGCGCCACCCAGGTCGGGGCGTGCACGCCGTTGGTCACGGAGGTGATCGGCACCTCGTCGGCGTCGAAGCCCGGCCACAGCCCGGCGAACATCTCCCGGCTGACGTTGCCGTGCAGCAGCGACACGCCGTTGGCGCGCTGGGCGAGCCGCAGGCCCATCACGGCCATGTTGAAGAGGTTGGGCTCGCCGCCGGGGTAGGTCTCCATCCCGAGGCGCAGGATGTGTTCCACGCCGATGCCGGGGAGTTCGGCGTCCGGGCCGAAGTGGTGGGCGACCAGCTCCCGGTCGAAGCGGTCGATGCCGGCCGGGACCGGGGTGTGGGTGGTGAAGACGGTTCCGGCACGCACCGACTCCAGCGCGGAGTCGAAGTCCAGCCCCTGTGCGCACAGCTCGGCGATCCGCTCCAGGCCGAGGAACCCGGCGTGCCCCTCGTTGGTGTGGAAGACCTCGGGCTCGGCGTGTCCGGTCAGCCGGCAGTACGTCCGTACGGCCCGCACACCTCCTATGCCGAGCAGCATCTCCTGGAGCAGCCGGTGCTCGCTGCCGCCGCCGTAGAGCCGGTCGGTGACCCCGCGTTCGCCGAAGTCGTTGTCCTCCACGTCGGAGTCCAGCATCAGCAGCGGGACCCGGCCGACCTGGGCCAGCCAGATCCGGGCCCGCAGCACCCGGCCGCCGGGCAGCGCCAGCGAGACGTGCGCCGGGGTGCCGTCGGCCTCCTTCAGCGGCACCACGGGGAGTTCGTTCGGGTCCAGGACGGGATAGTGCTCCTGCTGCCAGCCGTCCCGGGACAGGGTCTGCCGGAAGTAGCCGTGCCGGTACAGCAGGCCGACGCCGATCAGCGGTACGCCCAGGTCGCTGGCCGACTTGAGGTGGTCGCCGGCCAGGATGCCGAGGCCGCCGGAGTACTGCGGCAGGGCGGCGGTGATGCCGAACTCGGGCGAGAAGTAGGCGACGGCCGCCGGCAGCTCGGCGGCCTGCGGCCGGGACTGGTACCAGCGGTCGCCGGTCACGTAGTCGTTGAGGTCGTCCGCGACCGCCGTCAGCCGGCGCAGGAACCGGCGGTCGCCGGCCAGCTCGGCGAGCCGCGCCGGCGGCACGCTGCCGAGCAGCCGCACCGGATCGCCCTCCGAGGCGGCCCAGCGCTCGGGATCGACGGACTGGAAGAGGTCACGGGTCTCGGTATGCCAGGACCAGCGCAGGTTTCGCGCCAGGTCGCTGAGCGGACGGAGGGGTTCGGGGAGAACGGGACGGACGGTGAACCGACGGATCGCCTTCACATTCCACTCCACGCGTTCGTGGTGAGAGCCGTACGGCGGTGTGCGGCTCGGCGTCCCTCAGACGGTACCGGTGTCGGGGCGGCCGCCGTCGGAGCTCGGCCAACGGACCCCCGGCTCCGTCCCCCGGCGGAGGGACCGGGACGCGCCGTGCGCCCTTGTGGGACCCGGCGCCGGACGAGACCCTGCCCTCCTGAGCCGAGGAGGGGGAACGCGCCGTCATGCCGAGGAGGAACGACCGGCGTCCGCGTCCGGTGGGGGGCCTGACCGCGGTCGTCACGGCCGTGGTGCTGTCGTCGGCCGCCCTGCCCGCGCACGCCGTACCGGAGGGGACCGTCGCGGGTGCCGGGCGGCCCGGCTCGGTCGCCGGGAGCTATCTGGTGACCCTGCGAGAGGGGATCAAGGGGGCGTCGGCGTCCGGCAGGGACGTGGCCGGCCGCTACGGGGCGACAATCAGCCATACTTACGGCAGTGTGCTGAACGGCTACGCCGTCCGGGCAAGCGCTGAACAGGCCCGGCGGCTCGCCGCGGACCCGCGCGTCACGTCCGTCGTCCAGGACAGCCGGGTGCGGCCGGCGCGCACCCAGACGGACCCGCCGTCCTGGGGGCTGGACCGCGTCGACCAGGCGGGACTGCCGCTCGACCGGTCCTACCGCCGGCCTGCGTCCGACGGCGCGGGCGTCACCGTCTACGTGATCGACACCGGCGTCCGGATCGGCAGCCGCGACTTCGGCGGCCGGGCGAGCTACGGCTGGGACTTCGTCGACGGAGACGGCTCCGCCGGTGACGGCAACGGCCACGGCACCCATGTCGCCGGCATCGTCGCCGGGACCCGGTACGGGGTCGCCAAGAAGGCCAGGGTGGTCTCGGTACGGGTGATGGACGACACGGGCGCCGGCACCACCGCGCAGGTCATCGCCGGTATCGACTGGGTCACCGCGCACGCCCGCAGACCGGCGGTCGCCAACCTCAGCCTGGGCGGTGCGCACAACGCCCGACTCGACGCCGCGGTACGCCACTCGATCAGGTCCGGGGTGACCTACACGGTCGCCGCCGGCAACAACGCGCGCCCTGCGGCGGGTTACTCACCGGCCGACGTGCCGCAGGCCCTCACCGTCGGCGCCACCGACCGCACCGACGCCCGCGCGGCCTTCTCCGACTACGGCCCGGCCGTCGACCTGTTCGCCCCGGGCGTGGCCATCACCTCGGACTCGAACCGGAGCGACACCGCCACCGCGACCGGCTCCGGCACGTCGATGGCGGCACCGCACGTGGCGGGCGCCGCCGCGCTCTATCTCGCCGACCGTCCGAGAGCGACTCCGGCCCGGGTCGCCGCCGCCCTGATTGCGGGGGCGGCGAGCGGGAAGGTGTCCGATGTGGGGCCAGGGTCCCCGAACCGGCTCCTGCGGGTGCCGGAACCGTAAAGCGTTTTCCGTGTGCGAACACGCCACCGGCCCCGTTCGTACGCAAACGGGGCCGGTCTTGTGTGTAGACATACGGCCGAGTAGTTAACAAAGTGCCGGATTGCCCACCCGAACACTGTGGGAAGGCTCCTCCGGTACACCCCAAGGACACAGCGCTGACACCCCGTACAGGTAGACCCTCAAGTACACCTTCGGATACAGCCGCAGGACCCGTCCCGTCACCAGCCATCCGCCCACACCCTCGTTGCCGCGGACAGGAGCGGTCATGCCCGCCACGCACCAGTCGTCAGCACCTCCGACCCAGCGCACGTCATCCCGTGCCGCACCGCCCGAACAGCCCGCGGACGAGGCCACCGCCGTCGGCCGCATCCCCGTCCTCGACGTGCGTCCCCTGGTCCAGCAGGGCCGCCGGCCCGCCAAAGCGGTGCCGGGGGAGTCGTTCGAGGTCACCGCCACCGTCTTCCGGGAGGGTCACGACGCCGTCGCCGCCAACGTGGTCCTCAAGGACCCCAAGGGCCGCCGCGGTCCGTGGACCCCGATGCGCGAACTGGCCCCCGGCACCGACCGCTGGGGCGCCACCGTCACCGTCGACGGGAAACCGGGCCGTTGGACCTATCAGGTCGAGGCCTGGGGAGATCCGGTCGCCACCTGGCGGCATCACGCCCAGATCAAGATCCCGGCGGGCATCGACACCGGTCTGGTCCTGGAGGAGGGTGCCCGGCTCTACGAACGGGCCGCCGCCGGGGTGCCGAAGAACAAGAAGCGGGACGTCCTGCTGGCCGCCGCGGAGGTCCTGCGCGACGAGGACAGCCCGGCTCCCTGGCGCCTCGCCGCCGCGCTCAGCCCCGAGGTCGACAAGGTCCTGGCGCGGTATCCGTTGCGGGAGTTGGTGTCCTGTTCGGAGCCGTTGCCGTTGCTGGTGGAGCGGGAGCGGGCGCTGTACGGGTCGTGGTACGAGTTCTTCCCGCGGTCGGAGGGCACGCCCGAGCGGCCGCACGGCACGTTCCGTACGGCGGCGCGCCGGCTGCCGCAGATCGCGCGGATGGGTTTCGACGTCGTCTACCTTCCGCCGATCCATCCCATCGGCACGACGTTCCGCAAGGGCCGCAACAACACCCTGGGTGCGGGGCCCGAGGACGTGGGGGTGCCCTGGGCGATCGGTTCGCCCGAGGGCGGCCACGACGCGGTCCACCCGGATCTGGGCACGGTGGAGGACTTCCGCTGGTTCGTCGCCGAGGCCGCCCGGCACGGCCTGGAGATCGCCCTGGACTTCGCCCTGCAGTGCTCCCCGGACCATCCCTGGGTGGAGAAGCATCCGGAGTGGTTCCACCACCGGCCCGACGGGACCATCGCCTACGCCGAGAACCCGCCCAAGAAGTACCAGGACATCTACCCCGTCGCCTTCGACACCGACATGGCCGGGATCATTGCCGAGACGGTGCGGATCCTGCGGCACTGGATGGACTGCGGCGTGCGGATCTTCCGGGTCGACAACCCGCACACCAAGCCCGTGGTGTTCTGGGAGCGCGTGATCGCGGAGATCAACCGGACCGATCCCGACGTCATCTTCCTCGCCGAGGCCTTCACCCGCCCCGCGATGATGCGGACCCTGGCCCAGACCGGGTTCCAGCAGTCGTACACGTACTTCACCTGGCGCACCACCAAGCAGGAACTCACCGACTACCTCACCGAGCTGTCCGGCGAGTCCGCCGCCTGGATGCGGCCCAACTTCTTCGCCAACACCCCCGACATCCTGCATGCCTACCTCCAGCACGGACACCGTCCCGCCTTCGAGGTCCGTGCCGTCCTGGCCGCCACCCTCTCCCCCACCTGGGGCATCTACAGCGGCTACGAACTCTGCGAGAACACACCGCTGAAAGAAGGCGGCGAGGAGTACCTCGACTCCGAGAAGTACCAGCTCTCACCCCGCGACTGGACCCGCGCCGACACCGAGGGCATCGCCCCCCTCATCACCCGCCTCAACACCGTCCGGCGCGCCAGTCCTGCCCTGCAGCAGCTGCGTGATCTCCACTTCCACCACGCCGACCAGGAATCGGTGATCGTCTACAGCAAGCGGAGCGGTTCGAACACGGTTCTGGTGGTCGCCAACCTCGACCCCCACCACACCCAGGAGGCCACGGTCTCGTTGGACATGCCGCAACTCGGCCTGAACTGGCACGAGTCGGTACCGGTGCGCGACGAGCTCACCGGCGAAACCTTCAACTGGGGCAGGGCCAACTATGTGCGCCTGGAACCGGGTCGACGACCCGCGCATATCTTCACGGTGCTGCGACCGTCCCCGCAGATCGGAGGGTCACCCACAATATGATCGTCAACGAACCCGTCCCGGACACCTTCGAGGACACGCCGGCGAAGGACCGGGACCCCGACTGGTTCAAACGCGCCGTCTTCTACGAGGTCCTGGTGCGCTCCTTCCAGGACAGCAACGGTGACGGCATCGGCGACCTCAAGGGTCTGACCGCCAAGCTCGACTACCTCCAGTGGCTCGGCGTCGACTGCCTCTGGCTGCCGCCCTTCTTCAAGTCACCCCTGCGGGACGGCGGTTACGACGTCTCCGACTACACCGCCGTCCTCCCCGAATTCGGTGACCTCGCCGACTTCGTGGACTTCGTCGACGCCGCCCACCAGCGCGGCATGCGCGTGATCATCGACTTCGTCATGAACCACACCAGCGACCAGCACCCGTGGTTCCAGGAGTCGCGCAAGGACCCCGACGGACCCTACGGCGACTACTACGTCTGGGCGGACGACGACAAGCAGTACCAGGACGCGCGGATCATCTTCGTCGACACCGAGGCGTCCAACTGGACCTACGACCCGGTCCGCAAGCAGTACTTCTGGCACCGCTTCTTCTCCCACCAGCCGGACCTCAACTACGAGAACCCGGCCGTCCAGGAGGAGATCCTCTCGGCGCTGAAGTTCTGGCTGGACCTCGGCATCGACGGTTTCCGGCTGGACGCGGTGCCCTACCTCTACCAGCGCGAGGGCACCAACTGCGAGAACCTGCCGGCCACCCACGAGTTCCTGAAGCGGGTGCGCAAGGAGATCGACTCGCAGTACCCGGACACCGTGCTGCTGGCGGAGGCGAACCAGTGGCCGGAGGACGTCGTCGACTACTTCGGCGACTACGCCAAGGGCGGCGACGAATGCCACATGGCGTTCCACTTCCCGGTGATGCCCCGCATCTTCATGGC